>NZ_CP101137.1:4800000-6000000 GCF_028473745.1 Streptomyces sp. M92 | reverse complement strand
TGCGTGCTGTTCAGCCACAGCCCGGAGTCGTTGAGTGTGTACTCGGACCAGTTGAACAGGATGTCGCGGTTGGGGTCGTTCGGGTTCTGGACCGCCGGCTGCACCAGGCCGCCCGTGGTGAGGCGGAAGTCGAGCTTCTGGCCGTACGAGAAGTAGATGCGCCCCGACAGCTTGGGGACGCGGATCGTCTTGGTCTGTCCGGCGGCGGGACCGGGGATGGACGCGTCCGGTGCGGGGGTGGGGGGATTGCCGCCGGCGGGCCAGGCGTGGAAGGTGCCGCTCGCGTCGGCCCAGCCCTGCTGACCTGTCGTCAGCGAGGTGCCCAGGTTGTAGATGTGGACCGGCTCGCCGCGGCCGGAGTTGTTGGTGATCTTCAGGGGGATGGTGGCGGGAACCGCCGCGTCCGCGGGCGGCGAGCCGCCGAACGTGAGCAGTGCGCCGGCCAGGCCCGCGGCCGAGACCACGGCGAGCAGACGGTGTTTGAGGCTGGAGAGCACCCTCGACCTCCGTGCGGGTGTGGGGGGGGATTGGTCCGTACCGAACCTGAGAGCGCTCTCAGCGTCTCGCCAGGGCGCGTTCATGTCAATGTGTGGGGAGGGCGTAGGGTTGTCGGCCTGTCCGGTGGTGCGGGGAGGGAAGTGGCGTGGTCACGGATTCCGGTGCGGGCGACGGCTGTCTGGCGTGCGACCTGATGGCGGGCAGAGCCCCGTTGCCGGGCGGCACCGTACTGCGCACCGGGGCATGGGCGGTGGAACACTGCGTCGGGCCGTTCGGTGCCGGCACCCTCGTGGTCAAGCCCGTCCGGCACGTGGTGCACGTCGCCGGCCTGACCGCGGAGGAGTCCGGCGAACTGGGGCCGCTGCTGCGGCGGGTCAGCGCCGCCGTCACCGAGGTGATGACCCCGGAGCAGGTCTATGTGTGCCTGTGGTCGCACGCCGGGGGAGTGCCCGGCCACATCCACTTCGTCGTGCAGCCCGTCGGCGGCGCGGACATGGCCCGCTTCGACGCCTTCGGGCCGGCGCTGCAGGTGGCGATGGGGCGGGCCGGGAGCTTCCCGGACCCACCGGAGGTGGAGCGCGTTTGCGACCGGCTGAGGAAGGTGCTCGGTTCGACCGGCCCGGCGGACCCGACGCGCTGAGCGGCCCGTTCAGCCGCTTTGGGTGTCCGTGCCGCCGAGCGGTCCGTAGTGCCGTACTCCGGCGGGCCCCCGTGGCGTCGTCTCGGGCCACAGGCAGTCCAGCACACAGGCGGACGGCGCGAAGAGCGCGGAGGGCACCGCCGGGCGGGCGAACCACCCCCAGCGCACGATTTTGTCCGGCTCGGTGACCCGGGGCGTCCCGGCAGCGCCCCGGGTGACGGCCGCCGCCGTCACGCGGGTCAGCCCGCCCAGGCCGTCGACGAGGACCGCCAGGACCCGTACGTCCGCCGGGTCCGCCACGAGCCCGGTCTCCTCCGCCAGTTCCCGGGCGGCGGCCGTCTCGAAGTCCTCACCGGCGTCGACCTTGCCGCCCGGGAGTTCCCAGCGCCCGTCGTGGCCGAGGCCGAGCAGGACCCGGCCGGCGGGATCGAGGACGGCGAGGCCGACACCGGTGAGACTGTGGGCGGCGGGGCGGGCGCGTTCGGGGCGCTCGGCGCCGGGAGTACGAGAGTTCACCCCGCCATTCCACACCGTCGCGGCCGTCCGGGGCCACCGGTCCTACAGCAGGTCGCGCGGCACCGTCTCGTTCCAGGTGCGCGAGAACACCCGTCGGCCGCCCTCGTAGCCGTCCAGCGTGGCGTCGACGAAGAACCGGCTCTCGTCGCAGGTGAGACGGGTGTGGGTGACCACGCGCACATCCCAGTCGGCGCGCCTGAAGTCCATCGTCCACGTGGACTCACCGCTCACGGACGTGAAGTCGTCGGCGACGGAGGAGTAGCGTTCGTGCGCGCGGCGGCCGACGTCGAGGCCGATCTCCTCGAAGCGGACCGTGCCCCGGTCCTTCACCGTCTCCAGCTCGGCGTGGTATCCGACCAGGTCCCGCTTCACGTCCCACCGTTCCTCCGGGGGCGTGATCGTCGTGGTGGCGAGGGGCGGGGTGCCCTCGGGCTCGCCGAACGGCACCGCCAGGCTGTCGTCGGCCTGCTCCGGGGGACGCACCGGGAGGGTGAGCGTGCTGGAGCCCTCGCGGAGGCCGAGCATCGCCGGTTTCGGCGGCGGCCAGGCGAGCGGCCAGTAGGACGTGGACAGCGAGAGCCGGACGCGGTGGCCGGGCGGGAAACTCTGTGCCACTCCGTTGAGGTGGACCCTGGCCCGGTAGCGGCGGCCGGGCACCAGCGGCTCGGGTTCTTCGGCGCTGTCCAGGCGGGTGAGGTTGAGCAGACCGTAGGTGACCCGGGTGGCGGCTCCGTCCGGGTGGACGTCCGACAGGCGCGCGGCCACCATGGCGATCGGCTGGTCGGCCGTCAGATCGAGGTCGACGGCCGGCGAACCGAGGATCTCCATCCGCTCGGTCAGCGGCTCGGTCTCGAAGACGAGGGAACCGCCGTCCTCCTCGCGCTGGTCGTAAGGCAGGTCGGGCGGCGCGTTGTAGGAGGCCCACTTGCCCGCGAACTGGCCGACGGACAACGGGGACCGCACGGTCAGGTCCTCTCCTCCGTCCCCGGGACCCGCCTCCACGTCCGCTGCGAGGGCGGGCCCGATCCGCCGCCCGGTGAGCGGGTGCGTGACCGGACGGACATGCGGGGACGGCCACTCGGGCTCCGCCACCCAGCGTCCCGGCCGCTGTTCGTACGAGGTGGACGGCGGGACGCTGTCCTGCATCCACGTCCGCAGCATCGGGCCGTCCATCACGCCGTTGTCGACGCCCTTGAGCCAGTGGTCCCACCAGCGCACGACCTCCTGGAGGTAACCGATGGCGGGCCCCGGTTCGCCGAGGTGGGGGAACTTGTGCGACCAAGGGCCGATGAGCCCCTTGCGGGGCACGTCCAGGTGGGCGAGCAGCCGGGTCACGGCGTTGGAGTAGCCGTCCGCCCAGCCGCTGGACGCGAGCACCGGACAGCGCACGTCCGCGTAGTTCCCGGAGACCGAGGCGTGCCGCCAGTAGTCGTCGAGCCGCTGGTGGCGCAGCCACTCCACGACCCAGGGGCGCGCGTGCTCGAGGCGTTCGTGCCACATGTCGCGCCAGCTGTCGCCGGCCACGGCCGGGTCGGGGGGACAGGTGGCGTAGGCGAACATGGTGCCCGCCTCGGCCAGGTTGTCCGACAGCATGGCGCCGCCCATGTAGTGCATGTCGTCGGCGTGTCGGTCGTCGGTGAAGGACGCGATCACGATCGCCTTGAGGCTCGGTGGCCGGCGGGCCGCAACCTGGAGGGCCGCGAACGCCCCCCACGACAGCCCCATCATCCCCGTGCCGCCGTCGCACCAGGGCTGGTCGGCGAGCCAGGCCAGCACCTCCTCGGCGTCGCGCTGCTCGATCTCCAGGTACTCGTCGCGCAGCACCCCCTCCGACTCGCCGGTGCCCCGCAGGTCGACGCGGACACAGGCGTAACCGTGCCCGGCGATGTAGGGGTGGTGGATCGAATCGCGTTCGGCGGTGAGGTCGCGCTTGCGGTACGGGATGTACTCCAGCACCGCCGGCACGGGTTCGTGGTCCGACGACGTGGGCCGCCAGATCCGCGCCGACAGACGGACGCCGTCCGACATCGGGATGACGACGTGTTCCTCTTCCTTGGTCGTGTACGGCAGGTGGGTCACATGACGCATGGTCGGCGCTCCTTAACTCCGCGCTCCTTCCGGCGGCCCGTCGAAGGTGAGGCCCAGGGCAGCGACGCACTGGTCGTACTTCCTGCGCAGGTCCGCCTCGTCGTCGCCGCCGGTGAAGATGTGCGCGAGTTCGTAGCTGTAACTGTCCTGCTGGGAGAGGTCGGAGAGCCGTCGGCCCGGCTCGGGCAGGACCTCGATCCGTACGCCCGGTATCTCGCGTTCGACGCGGGCGACGTCCTCGGCGGAGGGCACGTGGCGCACCACACCGTCCGTGAACCAGCGGTAGTACCACTTCGCCGCCATCGCGTACCGGCCCTCGCGGTGCGGCATGCGCGGGTCCCGGCCGAGGGCGAGGGCGAGCATGGCGTGGTGGTTGGGCACGCCGTCCACGTACTGGAACAGCTCGGCGTGGGACTGGGAGTGGCGCGGGTTGATCTCCAGCAGGCTGATGTCCTGGCTGCCCGGGTCGTAGAAGTACTCCACGCTGAACGTCGCGTTGTCGAAGCCGATCCGGCGCATCACCCGCTCGGTGACGTCGCGCAGCCGGGCGACGACGTCCGCGGGCAGCATGGAGGGGTACTGGTGGCGCAGGAAGCACGGTGAGTCCGGATAGTCGATGGAGTCGAGCGTGCCGTAGACGACCACCTCGCCGTCGTGCACATAGCCCTCCACCGCGACCTGCACGCCCGACAACGCCTCCTCGGCGAGACACACCCGGCCTCCGACACCGTTCATCTCCGGCGGCAGGTCCACTCGGTCGAGGATGTGCTCGAAGGGGCGGCCGACACGGGAGATGCCCTCGCGCACCTCCGCGACGGCCTTGCGGAACTCCTCCTCGTCCCCGACGCCGAAAGCGAGTTCGGACGAATAGGACAACGCGGGCTTGAGCCACATCGGGAACCGCACGCCGTCCGGCGGACGCGGCGGGTCCGCCGCCAGGTCGACGCGGCCGAAGCGCGGATGCCGGTCCGTCACCTCCCGCTGTTCGAGCCGGCTCCAGTACTTGTGCTCGCACTTGACCACCGACTCGAGACTCGTGGTCCGGGTGCCGTACCTCTCGCCGAGGATCGGGACGAGGGTGCTGACCGGGAAGTCCCAGTAGCCGACGATCGCGTCGATGCTCCCGTCGAACTCGTCCAGCACCGTCTGTGCCTTCTCCAGCACCGCCGGCAGGCGCACCTCGCCGTCCTGCAGCTCCTCGACCGTCAGCAGTCCGTGGAAGCGCAGCGATTCGGCACCCGGCACGGACTCGAGCACCGGAAGGTTGGCCTCGTCGAGACCGACCACGAAGACGTTCTTGACCTTGTCGTCAGACACGGCTCTCCTCTCTCCTCCCAGGTTCGGCGGGGTACCCCGGCACGGCGCGGGAAACCTCCGCCGTGACCGGTCAGATGACGCGGAAGAGGTCCGCGGCGGCGTGGACGTCGGTGAGGTCCTCGACGGCGCGCAGGTTGTCGCACAGGGTGTCGAGGACCGAGTCGGCCTCGGCGACGCGCGGGGTGCCGACGGCGATGCCGAAAACCCGGAAACCGAGCCGCTGCTTGGCGGCGTTCCAGTCGCGCATCCACTCCTCGGTGACGCCGCAGTCGTCGTCGGTCAGCATCACGATGTCGCCGCGGGCGCGGGCCGTGTCGTCGAACTCCGCCTCCAGCAGTCCGGCGGCCGCCGTGAGCGGCCGCTGGTAGCTGGTGCCGCCGCCGAGGAAGGACTCCGCGAAGTCGAGCACCTCGGTGACGGGCGCGGGCCGGCCGGCCGGGAAGCGGAAGACCTGGAGCTTGTCGGCGGCGGCGAACAGGATGCCCACGAAGTCGCGCCCGGCGTCGCGGGCCTGGTCCAGCAGGGCGAGGGCGCACGCCTTGGCCCACGCCTCCCGGGTGATGCCGCCGGGCCCCGCCTCGTACATGGAGTGCGAGGTGTCCACGCAGGCGATGATCGCGCCCCGGCCGGTGGCCTGCTCGCCCTGGCTGTCGTAGAGCATCAGCTCACCGGCGGCGTAGCGGGCGGCGAACACCGCCCGCAGTTCGGGCAGTCCGAGGGCCGCCAGCTCGGAGGGGAGGACGCGGGAGAGGTCGTCGCCGAGCGTGACGCCGATCAGTTCCCCGGTGGCGTTCTCCACCCTGCGGGCTCGCTCACCGCCGGCCATCTGCCGGAAACGCCCGATGAGCTCGGCCCACCGGGCCAGCCGGCCGGTCCGCAGCCGCTCGGCGAGCCGGGCCCGCTGCTCGAAGGGCATCCGCTCCAGTTCTCCGGGGCCGACACCCCACGCCCGCATCAGCGCCGTCTCGTTCCGCGTGGCCTCGGCGGCCCGGGCCACGGCGCCGCGTGCGGCGGCCCGGATCCCGGGGACGGCCGCCCCGAGCGCCTGTGCGGCACCGGCGGCGGCCTCGCGCGCGGCGTCCTCGGCGCTCTCGGCCGCCTCCGCGGTCCGTCCCACGGCGTCGGTGCCGTCCTCGCGGGTCTCGTGGCCGTCCTGCCGGAGGGCGTCGGCCACGGCGGCGGCCGCCTCCTCGGCGTCCAGCAGGCTTCGCTTCGCCCGCTCGGCCTGTTCCTGGGCACGCCAGGAGTGCTCCAGCATCCGGCGCAGCGCTCCGGCCTGGGCGAGTACGGCCATGGCGGCGGCGTACGCGTCACCGGCCGTCTCCCGGTGCAGCGCGGCGAACTCCGGGGAGTCCGTCAGGGACGTGATGATCTGGTGGTTGACCAGCCGGGCGGGGTCCATCTCCGCCGGCCGCCGCAACCGCGGCCGTGCCTTGTAGGCGGCCTGGAACGTGTCGGCCAGCAGGTCGGCGGCGTGGGCGTGGCGGTCGTCCAGTTCCCGGGCCAGCTCGCGCAGTCCGTCCGACTGCCCGTGCATGTCCTGCCAGGTCATGAGGTCGAACCGGTCCGCGACCACGGCGGCGGTGTGCCGCTCGGCCGTGGCACTCGAAAGGCTCAGCCACTTCCCGGCCCGGCTCGCCGGCTCGCCGCGCGCGTCCGGTGCCGCGTCCGATGTCCCGTCCATGTTTCCGGCCGCCCCGGTACTCAGAGCTGGGCCTGCACCGTGCTCGCGTCCACACCGAGGGCCTCGGTCAGGACGCGGGCGCGTACCGCGCGTTGGCGACGGGCGACCCGGTCGATGGCTGCGGTGCTGCGTCCCGCGCTCGCCGCCTCCGCGCGCAGCTTCTCCAGCCGCTTCCCCGTCGTGGCGAGCTGGTGATGGGCCTTCTTGATGACCCACTCGCTCAGCGCCTCGCGGGACTGGCCGGCCATGGCGTCGAGCTGGGCCTCCAGTTCCTCGACGGTGTCCGCCAGGTCGAGGGCCTCCTTGGCGTCGGGGTTGACCAGGTGCAGCACCTCCCGCTCGACGAGCGGACGCTGGGCGGGGGAGTCCCACAGCACATGTGTCAGCACCGACAGGTCGGTGTCGGTGACCGCGGGGCGGCCGTCGAGGTAGGCGGAGGCCTGGAGCAGGCGGACGGCCTGCCGCCAGCGGCGGTCCGAGGCGACGAGTTCCTTGCGGCGCAGCGCGGCCCGCAGCGTGCACACGGCGTCGACGACGGCGTCGGGGACCTCGACGGCCGGGACGGCCTCGGCCACGGCGTACTGCAGCGAGGCCAGCTCGATGGTGGTCCGCGGCGGTGCCTCGGTCCCGCCGACGGCGGAGCGGACCAGCGCGGCGAAGTTGGAGGGGTCCGTCAGGTAGCCGACCTCGAGGCGCACGAGCAGCCGGTCGTAGATGGCGGCCGAGTCCTCTCCGGTGGGCAGCTCGTTGCTGGCCGTGATCGCTCCGATCAGGGGACAGCGGATCGGTTCGCCGCCGTTCTCGGGGTGGTAGATCCGCTCGTTGAGGAAGCCGAGCGTCTCGTTGAGCGCCGCCGTGGAGCACTTGAAGATCTCGTCGATGAACGCGATGTGCGCGGTCGTGGCGCGGCCGTCGTAGACCTGGCGGTACTCGCCCCGGGCCAGCGCGGCGACGTCGATGGGGCCGAACATCCTCGTCGGCGCGGTGAACTTCGACAGCAGGATCTCCCAGTAGGAGGCTCCGTCGATCCGGCCCGTCAGTTCCCGGGCCAGTTCCGACTTGGCCGTACCGGGGGGTCCGAGCACCAGTGAGTGCTGACCGGCGAGCAGCGTCACCACCAGCGTCCGCACGACGTCGGCCCGCTCGTAGAAGCGGTCCGACAGTTCGTCGCCGATGGTCCGCAGCCGCTCCGCCGTCTCCCGCGCGTCCTGTGCGCCCATAGCCAACTCCTCGCCTCGGCGCTCGGACGGCCGACGATTCGCAGCCTATTACGCGCGTGTGCGTCCCCGGCGAGGGGGGAAGGCGCCCGCTCGCGGCGGGTGGCTTCCCCCCTTCGGCACCGGGCGAACGCGGCCGCGCTCAGCCGCCGACGTTGACGTCGATGCAGGCGTAGAAGGCGTTGTCGGTGTCGGCCACGTTCCACACCGCGAGCACCTTCTGGTGACCGGACAGGCCACCGAAGTCGACCTGGTGGTTCACGACGGCGTCGGGCTTGGCGCCGCCGTCGTCGAACACGGCGATCCGCTGCCCGCCCACGAAGTACTCCCAGGTGCTCGTGGCGTGCTGTGCGGTGAGCCGCCACGAGAACGTCGTGTTTCTCGGCACCGGGGTGACGGTCCAGCCCCTGCTGTCGTCGTCCAGTTCGGCGAAGCGGCTGTTGCCGCCGCTGCAACTGGTCAGGCCCTTGGGGCCCTCGACGCTCTGGGGCTCGTACTTGATGTCCCCGCAGGACACCGTGCCGGCCGCGCACTGGGCCTGGCGGCTGGGCGGGTCGGAGATGTAGCCGTGCGCGCTCGCCGACGAGGCGGGGAGACTGACGGCGATGACAGGGGCGAGGGCCGCGCCGATCAGGGCGGCGGTCTTCCTGCTGGCGTGCATGTGAAGCTCCTTCACCTCGGGCCGTCCCGGGGCGCACGGTCAGGAGTGTGGGGTGACCGCACGTCGGAGGCGGCCTCTCTGAGTGGGGTCGAGAGACGCGAAGGTGACGCACACCCGCCGCCACGCTGTGCGGTGGTGAGCCCGCGGGGGACCCAACTCCGCAAGCGGAGCGACGAGTTCTGTTGGACTAGACCATACAAGCGGTCGACGTGAACGTGTCAAGGGTGTGACGTCCGCTGTTCGGAGGCCGCCCCGAGTTGATAGGCAAGTGGGAGCTTGCCTATCCTGGAGCGGTGGCCGACGACCTCTTCAAAGCGCTGGCCGACCCCACGCGCCGCATCATCCTGGACGAGCTCACGGAGAAGTCCGGGCAGACCCTGTTCGAGATCTGCTCGCGGCTGAGCATGAGGCATCACCTCGGCATCTCCCGCCAGGCGGTCTCCCAGCACCTCGCCGTGCTGGAAGGTGCCGGGCTCGTCGAGACCAGGCGGGAGGGGCGCTACAAGTTCCACGACCTGAACGTGGCCCCGCTCCGGCAGATAGCCGAGCGCTGGCCCGCATCCGACCCCGACCCACCCGAAGCGGAAGAGAGCACCCCGTGAAGATCCATCTGACCAGCGTCTTCGTAGACGACCAGGCGGCGGCACTGCGCTTCTACACCGAGGTCCTCGGCTTCGTGAAGAAGCACGACGTCCCGGTGGGGGAGACGGACCGGTGGCTGACCGTCGTCTCGCCCGAGGACCCCGAGGGCCCGGAGCTCCTCCTGGAGCCCCTCGGCCACCCGGCCGCGCGCACCTATCGCGACGCCCTCGTCGCGGACGGCATCCCGCTCGCCCAGTTCGCCGTGGACGACGTCAAGGCCGAGTACGAGCGGCTGCGCGGTCACGGTGTCCGCTTCACCCAGGAGCCGGTGGAAATGGGCCCGGTCACCGCGGCCGTCTTCGAGGACGGCTGCGGCAACCTGATCCAGATCGCCACGCAGGGGTAGTGGGCGGTAGCCGTACGGCGGCGAGGAGGGCGTTGACAGGTCAGGCTAATGGCAATAGCTTCTGGCTAATGTCATTAGCCAACGCTCTCCGGAGGCGTCCATGACCGAGTACCTCCCCGTCGACGGCGGGACGATCGCGTACGAGGTGGCGGGCTCCGGCCCTCTGATCGTTCTGGCTCACGGCATGGGTGACAGCCGCGCCGCCTACCGAGCCGTCGTCCCGCGGCTGGTCGCGGCCGGGTACCGGGTGGCCTCGGTGGACCTGCGCGGCTGCGGCGAGTCCAGCGTCGACTGGCCGGCCTGGAGCCGCACCGACATCGCCGGCGACCTGCTCGCCGTGATCCGCCACCTCGGCGGCCCGGCCGTACTCGTCGGCCACTCGGTCTCCGGCGGTGCCGCCACCGTCGCCGCGGCGCGGGAGCCCTCGCTGGTCACCGCGGTCGTCGAGCTGGCGCCGTTCACCCGTAAGCAGTCGGTCGGCCTCGGCGACCTGAAGGTGAGGCGTTTCCGGCAGGGGATGCTGCGGCTGCTCGGCGCGGGTCTGTTCGGCAGCCTGCCGCTGTGGCGCTCGTACCTCGACCTCGCCTACCCGGGCGTGAGGCCGGCCGACTGGGCGCGGCGGCTCGGGCGCATCGACTCCCTGCTGCGCGAGCCGGGCCGGATGAAGGCCATGCGGGCCATGGGGCGCAGCGCCCCGACGGACGCCGGAGCCCAGCTCGGCAACGTCCGCTGCCCGGTCCTGGTCGTCATGGGAACCCTCGACCCCGACTGGGCCGACCCGCACGCCGAGGGCATGGCGGTCGTCGAGGCGCTCCCGGCCGGCCTCGGCCGCCTGGAAATGATCGAGGGTGCCGGGCACTACCCGCACGACCAGTATCCCGACCGGGTCGTCTCGCTCGTCCTCGGCTTCCTGCGTGCGGACGCCGCCCGTGCCTAGGGCAGGCCTGGACCCGGCGGCGGTGGTCGCGGCCGGTGCCGCCCTCGCCGACGAGGTCGGTCTGGCCAACCTGACGATGGGTTCGCTGGCGGAGCGGGTCGGTGTGCGCGCCCCGTCGCTGTACAAGCACGTGGGCGGGCAGGAGGATCTCCTCCGGCGCATCGCCGTCCTGGCGATGGGCGAGGCCGCCGACGCGGTGGGCGGCGCGGTCCAGGGGTACGCGGGCCGCGACGCCCTGGCGGCGGCGGCCCGGGCGTTCCGCGCCTTCGTGCTGGAGCACCCCGGCCGGTACGCGGCCACGATCGGACAGGAGCCGTCCGGCCCCGACGACCCGCTGGCCGCCGCGGCACGGCGACTCCTCGACGCGTTCATGGCCGTCCTGCGGGGCTACGAGGTCGACCCGGCCGACGTGGACCACGCCCTGCGCATGCTCCGCAGCCTGTGCCACGGTTTCGCCACGTTGCAGGCCGCGGACGGCTTCCAGTGGAGCGCCGACGTCGACGAGAGCTTCGAATGGCTGATCGACTTCGCCGATCGGGGGCTGCGCGCCCGGTGAGGGGCCGCTTCGGAAGCATTGCAACGAGCCGTGTGGCACGGTTGCGTTAACCGATACGCATTGCAATGATTCCAAGGCGACCACCTGCATAGATGATCGATCTCTGCAATAAATAGGTTGTCCGCTTCGTGAATGCAACGTAGCGTTTCCCCCGTCGGAAAGCGTCGAGGGGGGTGGATCATGGACGCAGCGCAGAATCGTAAGCAGGTCGCACCGGGCGCCTTCACCGCCTTCGCTCGTTTCGTGCTCTGTGGTGGTGGAGTGGGGCTCGCATCGAGTTTCGCCGTGGCGGCTCTCGCGTCGTGGGTCCCCTGGGTCCTGGCCAACGCCGTGATCACCGTGGTCTCCACGCTGCTCGCCACGGAACTGCACGCTCGCTTCACCTTCGGCGCGGGCCGGCGCGCGACCTGGCGCCAGCACAAGCAGTCGGCCGGTTCCGCCGCGGCCGCCTACGCGGTGACCAGCATGGCGATGCTTGCCCTGTACCAGCTCGTGGCGACGCCCGGCGCGGTGCTCGACCAGGCCGTGTACCTGTCCGCCTCCGCGCTCGCCGGTGTCGCGCGGTTCGCGGTGCTGCGCCTGGTCGTCTTCGCGCGAACCCGGTCGCAGTCCGCCGGTGCCGGTGCCGGTGCCGGTCCCGTCACCCGTCCCGTTCACCGCGCCTCGGTCCCGGCCGCTCCCGCGGGGCTCTGCCGAGCCGTCTGAAGATCGCTTTATGGTTGCTTGATGCGTGTTGTCCCCAGATGGGTCCTGGTCTCTTCCGGGTGTGCGCCCGTCCTGCTGATCGCAGGCTGGTCGGGCGCGGCACTGTTCGAAGGGCCAGAGTACGACCCCGCCACCCAGACGATCAGCGTGCTGGGCGCCTACGGGGCCGCGGGCTACTGGGTGATGACGACGGCGTTCCTCGCTCTGGGCGCCTGTCATCTGCTGACCGCCTGGGGCCTGCGGGCCGCCGCGACCGCCGGACGTGTGGCGCTGGGCGGCGGGGGTGTGGCCGCGCTGGCCGTGGCCCTGCTGCCCGCGCCGAGCAGCGGGGGTTCCCTGCGGCACGGCGCGGTGGCGGTAGCCGGGTTCACGCTTCTGGCGGTGTGGCCGCTGCTGGCCGTCGACGGTACGGCGGCCGCTCCCTGGGCTCTGCGAACCGCGCCGGCGGTGGCGGTGTGCGCGCTGATGGCCGCGGGCGGAGCGTGGTTCCTGTTCGAGATGCACCGGCAGGGCAACGCCGGTGTCGCCGAACGCGTCGTGACGTTCCTTCAGTCGCTGTGGCCGTTCGTGGTCGCCGTCTCGTGTCTGAGCCGCATACGCCGACCGGCCCGACGGCCCGTACGGGAGTAGCGGCCCGGCGGGTGGGCGCGGCGAACGTTCAGGCGGCCGGGGAGCGGTGCCGGTCCACGATCCCCTCGACGATGCGCATCAGCCGGTCGCCCGCCCGGTCGATGCTGCCGTTCTGCGTGCTGACCTGTGCGCCCTCGAGTACGAAGGTGATCTCGGCCGCGGCCTGCTCGGGGTCGGGCAGTCCCGCGTCGGCGCACATGCCGATCATCCTGCGGGTCTGGTCCGCCTTGTGCTCCTCGATGACCTGTCGTGCGGGATGGGCGCGGTCGGGCAGTTCGGCGAGCGAGTTGATGAACGGGCAGCCCCGGTAGGAGATCGCGGGCAGTCCCTCGGCGATGAAGCGGGCGAGGCCCAGGATCTGCTCCCTGGGGCGGCCGGGGTGTTCGGCCGCCACCCGGTCGAAGGCCGCCCGGTACTCGGCGGCGACGATGCGCAGCCACTCCGCGACGAGCGCGTCCTTGGTCTCGAAGTGCCGGTAGATCGCCATCTTGGTGGTCTCCGCCTTCTCGGCGATCGCCTGGACGCCCACCCGCCGGATCCCCTCGCTCTGGAAGAGCTCCTCCGCCGCGTCGAGGATGCGCTCGCGCGGCGGCAGTTTCGCCACCCTGCCCGGCCTTGCGGCGGTCGTTGCCATGTCTGCTCCGTGACGTCCGGTCCCGTGGGGCGTCGCGCCCCTCGTCGGCTGCTACGGTACCATTCCGTCCCGTTCGATACCGCTCGGTATCGTCCAGGACCACTCGGTATCGCGATGTCCGCGCTACCCGCCCCCTGTCTTGGAGTGACAGTGAGAATCGACGAGTACGTACGCTTTGACGCCGTAGGCCTCGCGGAACTGGTGGCGAAGGGTGAGGTCACCCCCGCCGAACTGGCAGCGGCCGCACATGACGCCGTGCGGGCGGTCGATCCGGAGATCAACGCCGTGGTCGAGACGTGGCCGGCGGACGACCTGCCGGAGCCGGGGAGCGCCCCGCTGGCCGGCGTTCCTTTCCTGATCAAGGACATCGGGGTCGCCATGGCCGGCCGGCGCATGGAGATGGGCAGCCGCCTGGCGGCCGGCCACGTGGCCCGCTCCGACTCGTCCCTGATGCTGCGCCTGCGCCGCGCCGGCCTCATGACGCTCGGACGCACCGCGACACCCGAGATGGCCTACAGCAACACGACGGAACCAGTGCAGTACGGCGCCACCCGCAACCCGTGGGACCCGGAGCGGAGCGCGGGCGGATCCAGCGGCGGCGCGGGCGCGGCCGTCGCCGCCGGGGTGGTCCCGCTGGCGCACGCCACCGACGCAGCCGGTTCGATCCGCGTCCCCGCCGCCTGCAACGGCCTTTTCGGCCTGAAGCCGACCCGCGGCCGTGTCTCCGTGGGCCCGCACTTCGACGAGATCTTCAACGGCCTGGCCGTGCACGGCAGCGTCAGCCGCACGGTACGCGACAGCGCGGTCCTGCTCGACCAGATCCGCGGTCCGGAACCGGGCGACCCCTACTTCGCCCAGGAGCCGTCCAGGCCGTACGCGGAGGAAGTCGTCCGTGACCCGGGGCCGCTGCGGATCGGTGTCCTCACCCAGGCGTGGGGCGGACACCGCACCACCGCGCCGGTGGCCGACGCGCTCTCCCGCACCGTGCGCCTGCTCGAGTCCCTGGGCCACGAGGTGGAGGAGGCCGAGGTCGGCCTGGGCGTCGACTGGGAGGACTTCCTCGTGGCCAACGCGCGTCAGTGGACCGCCAACCTGACGGCGTCGGTCGACGAGCTGGCCGCCGCGACGGGCCGGTCCGTGAACGCGTCGACCCTGGAGGAGCCCATACTCGCGAGCTACCGCTACGGACAGGAGGTCACCGCCGCCGAGTTCGTCACCGCGCTGACGACCCGCAACAAGGTCGCCCGAGCCCTGGCGCGCTACTTCGCCGGGTACGACATGCTGCTCACCCCGACGCTGCCCGAGCTGCCCGTGCCCCTCGGCACGCACGCCGAGGGCGCCGGGAGGCTGGACGGCCTCGGCTGGCTGCGGCGGCTCTTCGACATCTCGCCGTTCACCGCCGTGTTCAACGTCGCGGGCACACCCGCCATGTCCGTACCGGTGACGGCCGACGCCGCGTCGGGGCTGCCGGTCGGTATGCAGTTCGCCGCCGGTTACGGCCGGGAGGACAGCCTCTTCCGCCTCGCCGGACAACTCGAACAGGCCGACCCCTGGTCGGCCCGGACCCCCACGGTGTGGGCCGGGGACCGCGGGGGCGACTGACCTCGAACCGGCAGCCGGCGGCCGCGTACATCCCGTGCTCGGGACTGGGTACGGGTAGGGTGCGCAGCCGTACGGGACACCGCGCGTAAGGGGAAACGGTGGGCGTTCATCCGGCGGAGGCGACGGCCGCGGAGCTGCGGGAGGCGGCGCGCGCACTGCTGTCCGTACTGGAGCCCGCGCAGGTGCGCGAACTGCGCGCGGGCCCCGGCCGGCTCGACGCTGCCGAGCTGCGGGAGTGGACCTACCTGCCCGGCCCGCGCCCCGGGCTGTCCACCGAAGGCCTCGACGGGCGGCAGCGCGCGGCGGTCGACGCGCTGCTGGCCGCGGCACACGGCACACCCGGAGCGGCGCTGGCGCGCGGGGCTATCGAGGTCGAGCGCCACCGCCGCGCCATGGCCGGTGCCACGGGCCGCCGACCGCTACTGGGTGCGGCTGCTGGGGGACCCGGACGGGGACGCCCCCTGGGGCTGGCGGATGAACGGCCACCACCTCGCCGTGCACGTGGTGGTCACGGCCGCCGGAATCCGCGTGACACCCCACTTCGTCGGGGCGGAGCCCGCCCGTGTCGCGGACGGTCCACAGGCCGGACGCCGGCTGCTGGGGCCGGAGGAGGACCTGGCCCGGGAACTGGTCACGGACCTGGACGCCGGCCGGCGCGCGAGAGCGGTCTTCGCCGCCGCCCCACCGGACGACATCCTGACCCGGGACGACCCGTTCGCCGACCCGGACCTGCTGCCGCCCGGTCTGCCGCACGGCGACATGACCCCGGATCAGCAGCGGCTCCTCACCCGCCTGGTGCGCCGCTACCTCGACCGGGCGCCCGCGGCCTACGCCGAGCAGTGCTGGTCCGGCCTGGCGGCGCGCGGCCTGGACACCCTGGCGTTCGCCTGGGCCGGCGGCCGCGCGCCCGGCGACCGGCACTACTACTGCGTCCGCGCCCCGGACCTGCTCATCGAATACGACAACACCCAGGACGACGGCAACCACGCCCACTCCGTCTGGCGGCACCTGCGCCACGACTGGGGCACCGATCTGCTCCGCGCCCACTACACGGACCGGCACGGGCCGGAGCACTGACCGCTACGGACCGAAAGCCCCTAGAGCCCGTGCACCTTGGCGTTCGACGAGATCTCGTAGACCAGTTCCAGCGTGCGCCGGCCTCCGGGAGGCAGGAGGACGTTCCAGTGGACGACGCCGTCCGCGTCGACGTCGTCGGGCGGGGGAGCGCAGGCACTCCGGCGCAGGCGCACCTCCACCGCCGACGTCTCGGAGACCGGGACGCGTTCCCGGACGACGACCACGTGCTCATGGCGCTCGCCGGGCCCCGAGAACCGTGACAGGTGCAGGCGGACGGTCCGGGTGAGCACGCTCCGCTGGGTGAGACCGGCGGTCTCACGGGTTTCCTCGGTTTCCCTCACGACCCGGTGGTCGTCGCGGCTGCCGAAGGCGAGGGCGGCCGGGGCACCGGGAGCGGTGAAGTCCAGCGTGCCACGACCGAGGAAGCCGCCGCCGCTGACGAGGTCCACGGGCCCGGCGAGCAGCGCGTGCCCCGAGCGGTTGTCGAACCGGACCAGTCGCCCGACCAGCGGCGACAGCTCGGGGGAGCAGGCGTACTCCGTGGACGTGGGAGTCTCGAAGGAGGAGAGCGGCACCCGGTGCGCCCGGCCGTCGGACGGCACCGAGACCGAAGTGGCGCATCGCAGGACCCGGACCTCGCCGCCGTCGTCGACTCCCGGCAGGCCTTGTACGGGCGCCGGACCGAGGTCGGTGATCTCCTCCTCGCGCCATTCGACCTGGACCGTGCGGCGTTCCGCCGCCGATCGGTCCCGGAGGGACAGCCGGTCCTCCGCGAGGCGCGGAGGCTCGGTGGCGAGCGTGCTGCGGGCCGTGGACAGGGTCAGCCGTACGTCCGACCAGTCCTCACCGGTGCGCTGCCAGACCATCGCGTCCGTGTCCAGGGTGAGCGAGTCCCCGTCGAGCACCGCGCGGTAGGCGGGCCGCCACAGGGCGCACGGGACGAGATGGGCCACGCGCAGCGCGGCCGGACCCGCGTCGCCCGCCCGTACGGTCACTTCGATGCGGCCGACCAGTTCGGACGGTTCCGACTCCGTGTCCGCCAAGGCGTGCCGGGCGACGGAGAGTTCGGCGGCCAGCGCCGTCAGCCGGGACTCGACCGCGCGCAGTCGTTCGCCGCAGGTGTCGCGTTCCGCGTCGACCCGGTCCAGTTCACGGGCCCACCGGGCGGTGTCGGACTCACCGAGACCCGCGCCCTCGCCGATCTCCCGCAGCAGATCGCCGGCGAGACGGCCGAGGAGGTCGACGCGGGCGTGCAGGCGCTCACGCCGCCGACCCAGCGCGTGCTGCTCCTCCTCGAGATCTCTCACCCGGTGCCGCAGGGCGGAGTCGTCGTCGGCGGGCCCCGGCGCCCTCGGTGTCCACTCGCGTACGACCCGGGCGTCGAGCACGGTCACCGGGCCGTCGGCGGACAGTTCGGCGTGCAGGCTGTGGTCGACGGTCAGGGCACTGACCGGTCCGAGACGCAGCACCTGGGTGCCGGCCGCGAGGTCGACCCCGGTGGTCCGCTCGACGTACGCCCGGTCCTCCAGACAGGTGACGGCGGTGACGGGGAGGGCGATCGGAGCGGGGCTCGTGTCCATGCGGGGTCAGCTCCTGCGGTTGCCGCCGGTCAGGGCTTTGCCGGCCGGGATGCGGATGACGTAGCCGCCGTCGAGGGCGCAGGCGGCGTGGGCCGGGATCTCGACCCGCCACACGCGGGTGCCGGGAGCGTGCCGCTCGGCGTCGGTGCCGGTGGCGGGCGTCTGCCAGTCGGCCTTCTCCTCGATCCTGATGTCCGCGTCGGAGGTGACCGGCACCCGCTCGCGGACCTCGACGGTCACGGGTACCGGGAGGCGGTTGGCCAGTTCCACGTGCACGCGGTGGTCGAGGACGGTCACGTTGTTGCGCAGCCCGGAGGTCGATTCGAGCAGACTCGTACGGCGCGTGACCCCGATGGCCTCGTCGGCGCCCAGGCCCACGCGGCGCACACCGCCGGGGGCGAGCGTGGGCAGTGCGGTGGTCAGCTGGAAGTCCCCGTCGGCCGAGACCTCCAGCGGGCCGGCCAACAGCGCCTGGTCGGTCGCGTTGGACAGCACCAGGGTCGTGTAGACCGCCTGTTCCACCGACGGGACGCACAGGTACTCGGTCCGCAGGCCGACCGCCACCTCACCGACGGTGATCGTGTGCCACGTACCGTCCGAGGGGACGTCGGCGCGTGCCGCGGCGTCATAGCGGTGGTCGAAGGAGCCGGCCGACTCGCGGGGGCGTACGGCGTCGTCCGGCAGGGGCAGCGCGGTGACGGTCTCGGCGCGCCGCCGGTGTTCGGCCGCCACCGGGTCGGAGGCGGCGTCGGGGAACAGCCGTCCGCGGCGCTCCGGTTGGCCGTCCGGGCCGGTGAGCACCAGTGCCGCGTAGTCGAGTTCGGCACCGCTCGGCCGAGGTGGCCCGGTCTCCGGGGCCGGTGACGGGGCGGGTGCCGCCCGGGGAGCGGCTGCGGACGGTGCCGCGGCCCGGCCGGGCGCCGCGGGAGCCGCGGGACGGGGCGCGCCGCTTCCGCCTCTGCGACGGGCGTACGGCTGAGGGTCGCCGGGCGCCGGGTCGCCCGGCATCACGCCCTCGGCGCTCGCGGGCATGCCGCCCGGCGGTGGCGGCAGCGCGCCGGGTGGCGGCGGCACGGCGCCGGGCGGCGCACCGTAGCCGTGAGCCGCCATCGGCGGGGCGGGGGCGGGGGGCGGTACGGGACCGGACGCGGACACGGCTGTGGCCGCCACCGCGCCACGGACGGTCACGGCGGAGCCCCCGGCGCCCGGAGGCGGTCCGGCCGCGTCGTAGCCGCTGAAGAGGTCGAGCAGTCCGCGCGGGGGCTCACGCCAACCCGACGACGCGGGAGCGGGCTGCTCGCGTCCGATGCGGATCGATCGCAGCCGGGGCACATCGGTGCGCCGCCGCAGGTCGGCCGTGGCCAGCGAGACCCGGACCCCGGTCCAGTCCTCGCCGGTGCGCTGGGCGATCGACGCCCGCAGCAGCAGCCGTCCGTCGCTCCCGCCCCGGTGGCGGGTGAGGCGGTAGGCCGGCACCCAGACGGCGCCGGGCACCCCGTACTCCACCTCCACCTCGACCTCGATGTCCGTGCCCTCGCCGCCCGCGAGGGTCACGTCCGCGCACGCGGTGGTCTCGGAGCGCGAGGCGGGGGCGTCGGTGGAGGCCCGGGCGAGCCTGTCGGCGGCGACCTCCCACTCGTGCTCGGCGTGCTTCAGTTCCTCGTCCGTCTCGCGCAGGCGAGCGTGCAGCACGGTCAGCCGGCCGTCCACGAACTCGGCGAGGTCCAGCCAGGCGTCGACGGGGGTGCGACGGTGGGGCGCCTCGTCATCGCGGGGCGGCGGCACCGGGCGCAGGGCCGCCACCTCGTCGATCAGCTCCTGCTGCCGCCTCCGGCGGGCCTGGACGGCCTCCAGGCCGTCGCGGAGCCGTTCCACCTCACGGCGGAGTTCGCCGACCGGGCGGCTGTCGAGCGGTTCGGCCTCGACGGCCGCTCTCGCCCCGGTGACCCGTACCCCGGTGGCGCTGACGACCCGCACCCGCAGGGAACCCGGGTCCATCGAGCGCGGCAGACCGGTCACCCGCACCCGCCCGCCCCGGGGCATGCCACCGCGGGCGAGCCGGCGGCAGAGGGCGCCCTGGGCGTACACCACCACGGAGTCGAGCGTCGATGCCCACCTCGGGGCCGCCTCAGCCATCATGTGCTCCCCCACACGCCGTGTCAGTGCCGAGGGAACTCTATGCCGGATGCCGGCCGTGAGTGCTCCGGTGCGGTGGAGCGGATCGCGGAGATGTCGAACTGGAGCCGGACCTTCTCGCTGACCATGCTGCCGCCGGCGTCGAGCCGCTGGTTGTAGACCAGCCCCCAGTCGCGGCGGTCGATGGTGGTGGTGCCGTCGAAGCCCGCACGCTCGTAGCCGAACGGGTCCATGACCGAGCCGAGGTAGTCCAGTTGGATGTCCACGGACCTGGTCGTACCGCGAATCGTGAGGTCGCCCGTCATGCGGAAGCTCTCCCCGCCTTCGTGGACGGTCGAGGTGCTGCGGAACGTCATCTCCGGGTGGCGGCGCACGTCGAAGAAGTCCCTGCCGACCAGGTGCCCGTCCCGCTGCTCCACGCCGGTGTCGACGCTCCCGACCCGGATGACGAGTTCGGCCCGGGACTCGGCGGGACTGGCTCCGTCGAAGTAGAGCGCGCTGTCGTAGTCGGCGAAGGACCCGCGCACGGTCGTGACCATGGCGTGCCGCACGGAGAAGCCGATCCGGCTGTGCGGGCGGTCGATGGTCCAGTGTCCGGTCAGAGCGCGAAGTGCCGGGTCGAGCGCGGCGCCGGCCGCCGCGGCCCGCGCACCGGGCCCACCGGACCCCACGGCCGGCGGCGGCTCGGCGACGGCGGTCTGGCGACGGCTGAAGATACCCATGTGACGTGGCCCTTTCGAGTCGGAACACTCGGTGGTACCACGCCGCGGGCGGACCGGACCGGGCAAGATGTGCGGCCTCGTCCGGGTTCCATGACGCCGACCGGAAAACTGCACAAGATCGCCGGATCGAGTACGCGTCCCTGCACGCACCCGGTGACCGGCAGTCCGGGTACGGGCCCGCGCGTCCTGGGGGCGCGGGCTACCCGGCGGGATCCTCCTCCGCCTGCCGTACGGCGCGGTGGACCGCCTTCTCGACGGCTTCCACCGGCAGGCCGCCGGCCGCGGCGTGATCGGCGATCGCCGCCCGTGCCGCCCGGGCGGCCTCCTGCCAGGCCCGTTGCTGCGCTTCGAACTCCTCGCCGTCGAGTCCGGCGAGCCGCGCGCGCTGTTCTTCCGCCGCCCGCTCAAGGCTGATCAGGTCCTCGGGAATGTCCACGCCGCCGATCCTAGGCTCGGACGCGGCCGGGTCCCGGCCCCGACCCGCGGGCGTCGCGGGGCGTCCGTGGGGGTTGGTCCCCGGGGCGGCGAACGTGCAGGGTGACGGGTACCGGCCAGGTGAAGAGGAACGCGGAGGTCCCATGAACTCGCACCCCAGGCTGCTGCAGACCGTGCTGGACACCACCGACCCGCGGCGACTGGCCGAGTTCTACCGGCAGCTGCTCGGACTGACGTACCGTCCGGGGGACGAGCCCCCGGCGGACGGTGTGCCCGAGGAGCCCGACTGGCTCGTGCTGCGTACGACCGACGGAGCCAACCGCCTGGCCTTCCAGCTCGTGGACCGGCTTCCCCGTACGACGTGGCCGGTGCACGACGTCCCCATGCAGGCGCACCTCGATCTCACGGTGCCCGTCACCGGGGAACTCACCCGGCAGCGCCTGAGGGCCCAGGCGCTGGGCGCCGAACTCCTGCTCGACCGTTTCGACGATCCGGAGGAGCCGCTGTATGTCCTCGCGGACCCTTCCGGGCATCCGTTCTGCCTGTTCGCCGTCTCGGAGGCATGACACGGCGCCTCGCTTCCGGCGCGCCCCGTCACTCGCCGAACCTGCGGCGCGCCTCCTCGATGCGGCCGAGGTACTGGTGGGTCCAGCCGCACATGGCGTCAACCGTGGTGCGCAGTGCCCGGCCCGGCTCGGTGAGCGTGTACTCGACCCGTGGCGGCACCGTGGGATACACCGTCCGCTCCAGCAGGCCGTTGCGCTCCAGCATGCGCAGGTTCTGCGTGAGCATCTTGTGGCTGACGCCCTCCACTTCGTCGCGCAGCTCGCTGAAGCGCAGGGTGCGCTCGCCGAGCGCCTCGATGATCAGGAACGCCCACTTGTTGGCGACGTCCGAGAAGATCTCCCGTGCCAGGGAGTCGGCGCGCCGCAGGTCCGCGTCCTCGGGCAAGCCCTTGAGCAGCTGTTTGGTCACCATCTGGTTCCTCAGTCACCGAAAAGTGCGTTCTTCCAGGTCCGCGCCTACTTTCCTACAGTTCCTCAGTAACCACAAGAGAGTGAACCGAAGGGTGAGCACGTTGACTGCCATGAACGTCTTCAACCACCGTGTGCCGGCCGAGAGCGAGTTCGGCTACACGCAGGCCATCAAGTCCCGCGATCTGATACACGTCTCCGGACAGCTCTCGCTCGACCGGGCGGGCGAGTTCGTCCACGCGGACGACTTCGCCGCGCAGCTCGACCAGACGTACGCCAACGCCGACAAGGTCCTGGACCACTTCCGCGTCACCCGGAACCAGGTGGTCTCGCAGACCCTGTACGTGGTGAACCTGCGGCAGAACGCCACGGCGACGGCGGCGGGCAATCTGGCGTACTTCGGCGACCACCGCCCGGTCAGCACGGTCGTCGGCGTCACCGAACTGACCTTCCCCGGCCAGGTCGTCGAGATCGCCTTCGTCGTCGACGAGAAGCTGCCCGCCTGACCCCGGGCCCGGCGAGTACGCGCCGCCGCGACGGGGCGCGTCTACCCCGGGGTGCCCCGAAGGACGCGGTCGAGCGCCGCCCGGCCCGCGGGACCCCACGCCGGCTTGCCGCCGGGCAGCCCCCGGTCCCCGTCCCGGCCGATCAGCATGAGGACGAGGCCCTTGAGGACGGCCAGCCCGCGGGCGCGCCGGACCGTGCCCGCGTCCGCCTTCGCGTACACGTCGAAGAAGCGTGCGGCGGCGCCCTCGGGAAGGACCACCCACGCGGCCGCGAGGTCCCACGCCGGATCGCCGGCGAACAGGTCGCCGAAGTCGACCACGCCCGAGAGGGTTCCGTCCGAGACGACGACGTTCGCGGGATGCAGATCACCGTGCACCCACACCGGCGGGCCCGCCCACTCGGGGGCGGCGACGGCGTCGTCCCACACGGCCCGGAGGCCGTCGGCGATGTCGCCGGGCGCGACGGCCCCGAAGAAGTGGTCGAAGCCGTCCGTGCACTCCTTGGGATGGGCGCCGCGGTCCTTACCGGCCGGCGCCTCGGCGGGCGCCGGAACGTGCAGTGCCCTGAGAAAGTCCGCCAGCCTGCCGGCCGCGTGGTCACCCCGGCTGATCCGACTGTGGTCCAGCGGCTCGCCGGGGACCCACGTCATGACGGTCCACGGCTTGGGGAAGCGCGCGGACGGTTCGCCGGTCCGCACCGGTTCCGGGACCGGGAGCGGCAGGCGCGGGGCCAGGACGGGCAGCCACCGGCGCTCCTTGCGCTGGAGATCCGGTGCACGCTCCGTACGGGGCACGCGCACGGCCAGTTCGCCCCCGAGGCGCCACTGCTGGTTGTCCCATCCGCCCGCCACCGCACGGATGGCCAGGTCCGCGAGGTCGGGGTGCTGCTCGCGCAGCAGTTCGCGGACCAGGTCCGCGGTGATCTCGGATGCGGAGTCGGTCATGAGACGTCACAGTACTGGTCAGGCGGGGACCGTCCCCTCCACGAGAACCTCGCGGAAGACTTTGCCGCGGTGGCGGCGTACCTCCACGAACGCGACGGCGACCCGGCGACGGCGGCACGGCTGTACGAGGAGGCGGCCCGCAAGGCGTCCAGCCTCGCCGAGCGCGACCACCTGACGCGCCGGGCGGCCCGGCTCAACGCCCGCCGGCGTCGCTGACGGCCAGGACCCTGCCGGTGAACTCCGCCAGTCGCCTGCGCAGCCTCTCCCGCGGCACGTCCTCCTGGCCGGCGAGATGCTCGACGAGGTCGGCCCGGACCGCGGCGAGCAGGGCGTGGGCGGTGAAGTCGCGGTCGGGCAGGCCGGGGATCTGCTCCAGTACCGTCCGGAGCAGGGCGTGCCAGCGCGCGTAGTGCTCCGCCCCGTATGGGCTGCCCGCCCCGCCGTCCTCCAGCGCCAGCGCCAGGCGTCGGTTGTCGTACTTGAAGCACAGGACGGCGTCGAGCAGGGCGGCCACCCGCTCCCTCGGCTCAGTGGCGGGCCCCAGCGGCGGCGGGCCGGACTCGACGGCCTCCCCGACCGGTTCGAGCCGCCTCTCGTACAGCGCGCGGAGCAGCCCCGGCCGGTCGCCGAACGCCCTGAAGAGCGTGCCCTTGCCGACGCCGGCGGCGGCCGCGACGTCGGCCATGGTGACGTCCTCCGGGCTGTCGCGCCCGGCGAACAGGGCGTCGGCTGCCGCGAGGACGGCCTCCCGGTTGCGGGCGGCGTCCTTGCGGGGCCTGCGCTCGGCCATGGTGCTGCTCCTTCGTTTGCAAAGCGGACCCGGGGTCCGTATCGTCGTCGAAACGGACCCATGGTCCGGATTCTACGAGATGGAGGACACCCATGTCCGCACCGACCTCCCCGGCGGACCTCTACCGCCACAGCCTGCGACTGCTGCTCGACAAGGACGTCGCCGCCTGGACCGACCTGTGGGCCGACGACGGAGTCATGGAGTTCCCGTTCGCCCCCGAGGGCTGGCCGGGACGACTGGAGGGGAAGGAGGCCATCGGCGCCTACATGCGCGGCTATCCCGACCACATCGATCTGCGCGACTTCCCGGAGCTGCGCGTCCACCGGACCGTCGAGCCGGAGACCCTCGTCGTCGAGATGCGCGGCGTCGGCCGCCTCGTGAGGACCGGCGAGCCCTTCGACGTGACGTACATCGCCGTCGTGACCGTGGAGGGAGGGCGCTTCACCTCGTACCGCGACTACTGGAACCCGCTCGCCGTCCTCGAACCCGGCGCGGACTTCCGGAGCGGCCGATGACCGCCGCCGGCACCACCTTGGTCATAGGCGCCACCGGCACCACCGGCAGCCGTACGGTCGCGCGGCTGACCGCAGCCGGACACCGCGTCAGGGCGGCGAGCCGCCGGGCCACCCCGGTCCCCGGTGCCGAGCCGGTCCCCTTCGACTGGTACGATCCCGCCACCCACCCCGCGGCCCTCGACACGGTCGACCGCCTCTACCTCGTACCGCCCGTCGGCGACGCCGACCCCGCGGCGACCGTGCTGCCCTTCCTCCGGCGGGCCGGGACCGAAGGCGTCCGCCGTGCGGTCCTCCTCGGCTCCTCGGCCATCGGTGAGGGCGACCCCGCGGTGGGGGAGGTCTACGGGGCGGTACGGGAACTGTTCGAACAGTGGGCGGTGCTGCGTCCGTCGTGGTTCATGCAGAACTTCACCGGTACACACGAGCATGCCCGCAGCATCCGCGAGGACGGCGCCATCCGGACGGCGACCGGAGCCGGCCGAACCGGCTTCGTCGACGCCGAGGACATCGCGGCCGTCGCCTTCCACGCCCTGACCGACGAGCGGGCACCCTGCACCGATCTCGTCCTGACCGGACCGGAGGCGCTCAGTCACGACGACATCGCCGCGATCATGACCGACGTCACGGGCCGCCCGGTGGTCCACCACCGGCTGACCCACGAGGAGATGACCGAGCGCCTCACCGCGGTGGTGCCGCCGGAGTTCGCCGCCGTGCTGGCCGGCCTGGACCGGGCGATCGCCGAAGGGGCGGAGGACCGCGTCACCGACACCGTCCGGCGCGTGACCGGCCGCGCCCCGGGCGGCTTCCGCGCCCACCTGGAGCGGGAACTGCGCCGACGCGGCCGGGCCGCGATCAGCCCGCGGCCGCGTCGGCAGGGACAGGGTCCGCGCACGGGCGCAGGACCATGAGCGGGCCTTCCGGGGCCGCCGCCATCGCGAAGGGGAAGCGGTCGAGTTCGAGGCAGAGCGCGACGTCGTCGGGATGGGTTCCCTGACGCACGCCCGTCGTCAGCTCGACGGCGGCCCGGGAGGCGGCGGCCCGGCGCAGGAACCCGGATGCGTCCGTCTCCGCGCCGGTGGCCCTGCGCGCGATGTACTGGGCGCACGCCAGGTCCTCGTCGGCGCGCCCGTCCTCGCCGGTGACCACGAACGTGACGCGGTCGCACGCGCGAGTGCGCAGGAGCCGGGCCGTCGCCTCCGCCACCACGAAGCCGGCGCACAGCACCAGCGACGCGTCCTTGACCGCGAGGGCGCCGACCGTCCCCGCCGTGGTCTTCTGCACGACGGTCCGCCCGGCGAGGTCGACGGACCGCAGCAGGCCCGGCGAGTTGACGGCGTCGAACCCGGGCTCGGGCGGACCGTCCTTGATGGCCGCCCAGTCCGGGTGGCGAGCCTTCAGGGCCCGGGCTTCGTCCAGCGACTCGGCGAGGACGATCCTCTCCGCACCCCGGGCAAAGGCCCAGGCGGCCACGGTGTACGCGCGCATGACGTCGACCACGACCGCCACGGAGGGGACTTCGGTTCCGACCAGGTCGGCGATGCCGACGAAACGAGCGTCCATGCCGGCCATGATCGCGCATGCCGACGGTCCCGGACAGCGAATTCACCTCCGGCGGCCCGGTGTTGGGTGCCCGGTCCGCGGCCGCACCGGCGAGCCTCGCCCAGCGTCCTGAGGCGGAGGGGGAGGATTCCGGTATGGCACCGAAGCATCCCAAGACCGAGCTCGACGCCCGCTACAGCGCCGCACTCAACCCGCGTCCGGGCGCGGAGGACGTCACCGCCACGGAATGGGCCGTGGCCGAGGGGCGACTGCGCGCCGCCGAGATCTTCTGGATCACCACGGTCCGACCGGACGGCCGCCTCCACGTCACGCCGCTGATCGCCGCCTGGCACGACGGCGCACTCCACTTCAGCACCGGGACGGGGGAACAGAAGGCCAAGAACCTGGCGGGCAACGCCCATTGCGTACTCACCACGGGGAACAACACGTTCTCCGAAGGACTCGACATCGTGGTCGAGGGCGCGGCGGAGCGGGTGACGGATCCGGCACGGCAGGACGAGGTCATCGCCGCGTTCGAGGAGCAGTACGGGGACCGCGTCGCCTCGCCGGAGGGGCCCTTCCGCGGCTTCGGCGACAGCATCCGCGAGGGCAACGACCTGCTGTTCGCGGTGGCGCCCGGCACGGCCTACGGCTTCGGGCACGACGGCCAGGTGTTCAGCCACACCCGCTACACCTTCGCCTGACCGCCGACGGATGTCCGGTTCTCGCCCGTCCGGGGTAAATGCCTGGACCGGTGGCGGGACTTGTAGGGAGACTTCCGGGTCTGGACTCCGGGAGTGTGATGACGCAGACAGCCGCACACGTGACGTCGCCGGGCAGGGGCGCGGTTGTTCTCGCCCTGCGGCGCTACGGCAGGGAACTCCTCCGGTTGCGACGGCCGGCCCTGCCGGCGCTGCTGCTGCCGGCCGTGGGCAACATCGGGATCCGCTACGTGGCGCCCCTGCTGGTCGCCAAACTGGCAGGGCAGGCAGCCGACGGCGGTGGTCTCACGGTCGGCTCGGCACTGCCCTACGTGCTCGGCTTCGGTGCGGTGCTGCTGCTAGCGGAGGCCGTGTGGCGGGTCGGTCAGCACTGCCTGAACCGCGTGGAGGCCCTCGGCGTGGAGCACCTGTACGTCACCGGCATGGACGAACTCCTCGCCAAGGACGCCTCCTTCTTCCACGACAACTTCGCCGGCTCCCTGACGAAGCGGGTGCTGAGCTTCGGCAAACGGTTCGAGGACTTCGTCGACACGGTGACCTACCGGATCGTGGGCAGCCTCGTACCGTTGATCTTCGGCGCCGTCGTGCTGTGGCACTACGAACCGCTGCTCGTCGCGGGCCTCCTGCTGATGATCGTACTGACCGTCGTGGCCGCGGCACCCCTGATCCGTCGCCGTCAGGCGCTCGTCAACGACCGTGAGGCGGCGATCGCCAGGGTCTCCGGGCACGTCGCCGACAGCCTCGCCAACATGGAGACCATCCGGGCGTTCGCGGCCGAGCGCCGGGAGGCCGACGAGCACCGCCGCCGCGTAGCGGACTCCCGGCGCCTGACGCTGAAGTCCTGGGACTTCGGCAACCTGCGGGTCGACACCCTGATCGCCCCCATGTCCGTGCTGACCAACGTGCTGGGGCTGTTCGTCGCCATCGCCTTCGGCAGCCCGGGCCAGGGTGTGGAGGAGATCGTGGTCGCCTTCACCTACTACTCCAACGCGACCCAGATCATGTTCGAGTTCAACCAGATCTACCGCCGCCTGGAAAGCTCGATGACCGAGGCCGCGCAGTTCACGGAGCTGCTGCTGGATCCACCCACCGTGCTGGACGCGACCGAACCCGAGCCGCTCGCCCCGCGGGGCACCGGCGTCCGCTTCGAGGCGGTCACCTTCGCGCACCCGGGCACCGAGCCGATCTTCGAGGGCCTCGACCTGGACGTGCCCGGCGGTGCGCGGATCGGCCTGGTCGGCAGGTCCGGCGGCGGCAAGACCACCCTCACCCGGCTCCTGCTGCGGATGGCCGACATCGACGCCGGACGCATCCTGATCGGCGGGCAGGACATCAGCCGGCTGCGCCAGACCGACCTGCGCTCACTGATCGCCTACGTCCCCCAGGAACCCGCGATGTTCCACCGCAGCCTGCGGGACAACATCGCCTTCGCCCGGCCCGGCGCCACCGACGAGGAGATCCACGCGGCCGCCGCCGCCGCGCACGTCACGGAGTTCGCCGACCAGCTCCCCGACGGCTTCGCCACCCTGGTGGGGGAGCGGGGAGTGAAGCTGTCCGGCGGCCAGCGCCAGCGGGTGGCCCTAGCCAGGGCCCTGCTGCGCGACGCCCCGATCCTGCTGCTCGACGAGGCGACCAGCGCGCTCGACTCGGAGAGCGAGCTGCTCGTCCAGGACGCCCTGTGGCGCCTGATGGACGGACGTACGGCTCTCGTGGTCGCCCACCGGCTCAGCACCGTCGCCGGCATGGACCGCCTCGTCGTCCTCGACCGCGGACGCGTCGTCGAGCAGGGCAGCCACAGCGAACTGCTCGCCGCCGACGGCGCCTACGCCAAGCTCTGGCAGCACCAGTCGGGCGGTTTCCTCGGCGAGAACGCCGACCCGGCGCCCGACGGCGACGCCCCCGGCGAGGACCTCGCGAGGCAGTACAGCTAGCCGCTGCCCCCGATCATCGACATCAGCAGCCCGTGGGTCTCCGCGTCGGCGGCCACGACGAGCCCGCGGCCCGCCCGGCCGAGCGGTCCGCCGTCGATGCCGGTGACGACGCAACCGGCGGCCCGGCACACGGCGATGCCGGCGGCGAAGTGCACGCTGCCGGACAGGTCCCCGCCGTCGGTGACGTACGCGGCCCGCCTGCCGGCCGCGACCCAGGCCAGTGCGAGCGTCGTCGACACGACCCGCGGCCGGAACCGCTCGGCGAACCCCGGGTGGGCCAGCAGGTCCACCGCCCGGAACCCGGGCGCGCTCGGAAACGGCGGGTCGAGATTGACGTCGACCAGCCGGGTGGCGGACGTGGGCGCCAGCGGTGCGTCGGCCTCGTCCTGCCGCACCCACGCGCTCTCACCGTCCGTGCGGAAGACCTCGCCGCCGAACGGGTCGGCCACGGCCGCCGCCCCCTGGCGCAGCGCCACGTTGACGGCCACCAGCATGCTGCCGGAGGCGTAGTTCAACGTGCCGCACAAGGGGTCCACCAGCCACTCGCGTACGGCGGCGACGGGACCTCGCCGCCCGCCCTCCTCGCCGAGCACCGCGTCACCGGGCCGGGCGGCACGGATGACACCGACGATCGCCTTCTCGGCCTCCACGTCGGCGGCGGTGGCGAAGTCCCCCGCGCCCTTGTCGGTCCGGGACAGCCGCCGGCCGTACATGCGGCGCACCACGTCCGCACCGGCACCGGCCGCGGCCGCCGCGACCCCGGCGTCGTCGAGACTCTCGTACGAGCTGATCATGCCGGGCAGAGTACCGACGAGGAGTCAGCGGGCGACCCGCGGGACGCGCCTGTCCCAACTGCGCCGGAAGACGATCTCCTCGCCGTCGCGGCACACCACCTCGTTCGACGTGACGAAGTCCTCGGCGTCGCAGGTGATCTCCGACCTGGTCTCGACCCGTACGTCCCAGGCACGTTCCGGGCGACGCAGACGTACGGTCCACTGGGACCCGGCCCGCGCCGACAGCGGGTCGTCCTCCCGGACGGTGTACGTCTCCAGCGCGTCCTCGGTGAACTCCAGGCCGTCCGGGTACACGCGGGTGCCGCCGTAACGCGGATCGACCTCCAGCCGCCATTCGCCCTTGGCGACATCGCGCACCACCAGCCGCTCCGGGCGCTCCTCCCCCTCGGCCGCCGGCACGGTGACGCGCAGCGGCTCGGACTGCTCGGGCGGCTCGAAACGGATGCCGGCGTCCTCCGGGTGGGCCCCGCCGTCCCGCACGGGCAGTACGAGTGCCGACCCGGCCGGTTCCAGCACGAAGCCGTTCTCGGAGCCCGCCTGCGGCCAGATCCACGGCCAGTAGGCGGAGGAGACGGCGAGGCGGATGCGGTGCCCGGCGGGGAAGCTGTGACCGATGCCGTTGAGCTGGAAGGTCACGGTCTCCGTCGCCCCGGGCGGCCAGGGCACGTTGCGGTCCCGGCCCTCGCGGGCGGCGAGGTTGAGCGCGCCGCGGGTCACGAGGGTCGACGAGCCGTCCGGCGTCACGTCGCACAGCCGGGCCACGACCTGCCCGTACGGCACGTCCATCCGCAGCCGCAGGGTCACCTCCGGGCGGCCGAGGATCTCCACCGGGCCGTCGGTGACGGGGAACTCGAAGCACGCCGAGCGGGCGTCCTCCTCGCGCTGGTCGGGCGGCAGGTCGGCGTCGTTGCCGAAGGGGAAGAAGCGGCCGGCGTCGATGCCGGTGTGCTGGGGCGAACACACGACGACCGGGTCACCGCCGAGGGCGTGGGGCGTGGGGGTCGTGTACGGGGAGGGCCAGGCGGGGTCGCCGACCCAGCGGCCCGGCAGTTCGGGGTAGACGGTGGCCGGGCGGTGCGACTCGCTGATCCAGGAACGGAGCAGCGGCTCCTCCATCACGCCGGTGTCCCGGCCCTTGAGGTGCTGGTCCCACCAGCGCAGTGTCTCCTGCAGGAAGCCGATCGCCGGGCCCGGCGGCAGTCCGCGGTCCGGGTACTGGTGCGACCAGGGGCCGATCAGTCCGCGCACCCGGTCGCCGGGCAGGTGCTCCACGAGCCGGAGCACGGTGTCGCGGTACGGGTCGTGCCAGCCGCCGACGGCGAGGACGGCGGCGTCGAGCGCGGAGTAGTCCTCACAGACGCTGCCGTGTTTCCAGTACTCGTCACGGAGCTGGTGGGACAGCCAGGTGTGGATGAACGGGTCGACCGCCTCCAGCCGCCGCAGCCACATCTGCCGCCACTCCTCCCCGGCGTACTCGGGGTCCGGCGGACGGCAGACGAAGGCGAGCATGGTCGAGGCCCAGGCGTGCATGTCGACGCCGAGCACCGAGCCGCCCATGTAGTGCACGTCGTTGTCGTACCGGTCGTCCGCGGAGCAGACGGTGACGACGGCCTTGAGGGGTTCGGGCGCCAGCGCGGCGATCTGGAGCGAGTTGAAGCCGCCCCAGGAGATGCCGAACATGCCGACCTTGCCGTCGCACCAGGGCTGCGCGGCCAGCCACTCGACGACCGCGACGCCGTCGGCCAGCTCGGTGGCGTCGTACTCGTCGCCGGGCAGGCCCTCGCTGTTGCCGTGTCCGCGCACGTCGACGCGGACGGAGGCGTAGCCGTGGCCCGCGTACCAGGGGTGGCGCTGGCTGTCCCGGGGCGCGGTCCAGTCGCTGAGCCGGTACGGCAGGTACTCCAGCAGGGCGGGAACCGGCTCGTCGGTGACCGGCCGCCACACGCGTGCGTAGAGGCGGGTGCCGTCCGGCAGGGGGATGCGGATGTCGTCGTGGGTCGTCTCGTAGGGGAAGTCGGTGCGGATGCGCATGGGGAGGTACACCTTCCGGCGGGCCGGGCGGGTCAGTGGTCGGGGCGGGTGCCGGTGGTCAGTGGACGGGATGCATCGTGCGCCGCAGCCACGGTGCGAGCGCGACGACGACCAGGCCGAGGACGACGGCGATCGCGCCGTTGACGCCGAAGTACGCGGGGTGGGACACATCGTCGTAGATCTTCACCACCTGGGCCTGGATGCCGTTGGCGAGGGCGAGGGAGAGGAACCACAGGGCCATGGTCTGGCTGGAGAAGGCCTTCGGCGCGAGCTTGCTGCTGGCCGACAGGCCCGAGGTCTCCAGGAGCACGTCGCCGAGGCCGAGCAGCAGGTAGGAGCCGACGATCCACCAGGCGGCCATCCGGTAGTCGGTGCCCTCGTGACCCGAGGTCGGCAGCACCATGAGGAGGAACGACAGGCCGCCGAGGATCACACCGAGCGCGATCTTGTTCGAGGCGTGCGGCTGCCGGCGGCCCATCCGCACCCAGACGGCGGCGACCACGGGCGCCAGCGCCACCTCGAAGGCGCCGAGCGCGGAGGCGTACCAGCTGGAGGGGAAGTCGAACCCGAGGATGCTGGTGTTCGCGTTCGTGGAGGCGAGCAGCATCATCGTCGAGTACGCCTGGAAGAGGATGAAGTTGAACACCACCGAGGCCAGGAAGAGCACGATGTAGGGCCGCAGCCGCCCGCGCTCCTGAGCGGTGACCCTGGGGCTGGTGAACATGACCCAGAAGTAGACGACCGGCGCGACCACCGAGACGAGCGTGAGGACGTCGACGAACCGTCCCATGGTGAGCCAGCCGACCCCCGCGAGGACCCCGCACAGCACGGCGAAGGCCACGGCTCCGGCGGTCATCAGCCACACGGCCCGCCGCATGGCCGCCGGGGCCAGGGCGAACTCGGCGGCGTGCTTGCGGCCGGCGAGGTGCCGCCGTCCGGCGATGTACTGGATCAGCCCGAGGGTCATGCCGAAGGCGGCGGCCGAGAAGCCCCAGTGCCAGCCCTGGTGCTCGCCCAGCCAGCCGGTGATCAGCGGGCCGGCGAACGCGCCGACGTTGATGCCCATGTAGTACAGCGCGAAGCCCGCGTCGCGGCGGTCGTCGTCGGTGCGGTACAGCTTGCCGACCATGGCGGCCACGTTGGGCTTGAGCAGCCCGGTGCCGGCGCTGATCAGGCCCAGGCCGACCCAGGTCATGGTGGCGGTGGGCACGGCCATGGAGTAGTGGCCCAGCGCGATGAGGACGCCGCCCCACAGGACCGCCCGGTAGGAGCCGAGGATGCGGTCGGCGAGCCAGCCGCCCCCGACGGAGACCAGGTAGACGAGGGTGCCGTAGGCCGCCGACACGGACGCGGCGGTGCCCGCGTCCATGCCGAGGCCCTCGTTCGCCACCGAGTCGGCGAAGTACAGGACCAGGATCGCCTGCATGCCCAGGAACGAGAACCGCTCCCAGACCTCCAGGGCGGACAGCGTCAGCAGTCCCTTGGGTTGTCCGAAGAAGGCGCGGTCGTCCTCGGACGGCGGCTGCTCGTCGTCGGCTGTCACGGGGTGGGCACTGTCTGTCATGGTTCCTGTCGCCGGTCGGGGGAGTTTCGCCGGTCAGGAGATCAGGGATCATGCTCGCTTCGCAACTGCGACGTTCGCATGCCCCTGTGGGTCGGTGTCCCTCGCACGGCCGAGGGGCGGTTGTCAGTGGTGGGTGTCAGGCTGGGAGGACACAGGAACTGCGAAAGGGAATCGCCGTGATCACCACTGATTTCGCCTCCGGCTCGCCCTGCTGGATCGACGTCGGCGTCCCGGACGTTCCGGCCGCCGCGGCGTTCTACCGCGCGGTCCTGGGCTGGGAGTACGAGTCCATGGGCGGCGGGGGAGAGGGGCCGGAAGGCGGGATGTTCCGCAAGGACGGCAAGATCGTCGCCGGCCTCGGCAGCCTCACCGAGGAAGGCGCCCGTCCGGCCTGGATGATCTACCACTCCGTGGCCGACGCCGACGCCACGACCCGGGCGGTCGAGGGCGCGGGCGGCACGGTGCGGGTGGCGCCGATGGACCTTGAGGACTGGGGCCGGATGGCGCAGTACAGCGATCCGCTGGGCGGCCAGTTCGCCGTCTGGCAGCCGGGGAAGACCAACGGGGTCGAGCTGGTGGACCAGCCGGGATCACTGTGCTGGACGGAGCTGTACACGAGTGACGCCGCCGCGGCCAAGGAGTTCTACGGCGGGGTCTTCGGCTGGCAGTTCGGCGACATGGAGATGCCGGGTGGCGGGGGCACCTACACGCTCATCACCCCCGCCGGGCAGCCCGAGGAGCGGATGCACGGCGGGCTGATGCAGCTGAGGGAGCAGGATCTCGCCCTCGCGGGCGGCCGGCCGTACTGGCACCCGGTCTTCGCCGTCACCGACTGCGACGCCGCCGTCGCCGCGGTCACCGGGAACGGCGGCAGCGTGCAGATGGGCCCGGAGGACGCGGAGGGCGTCGGCCGGCTGGCCGTCTGCCTCGATCCGGCCGGCGCGGACTTCGTGGTGCTCCAGCCGAGCGAAGGCTGACACGTGCCACTTCGGACCACCCTCAGGACGGCTTCTTCCCGCAGAAGGCCGCCTCCAGGGTGCCCCCGAGCGCCGTGTTGGCCTGGCCCCGGTTCGAGGTGTTCGCCATCGCGGAGAGGCCGCGACTGCCGTCCCGGGTCGCGAACGCGTAGGTGTAGTAGCCCTGGACGGTGCCGGTGTGCCCGTACACCCGCGTGCCGCAGGTGAGGTCGTAGCGGCGCAGGCCGAGCCCGTAGAACCGGGTGTTCGTGGCGTCCGTCGGGGTGACGGTGGTCATGGCGTCGAGCATGCGGGGCGACAGCAGCCCGCCGCGCATCAGCGCGGTCATGAAGGTGTTGAGGTCGGCGGGGGCCGAGATGACCGCCCCCGCCGACTGGGCCCACGACACCGTCTGCTCCGTGGAGTCCACCAGCGGGGCGCCGGCCTCGTCGGGGTGGAGGTACCCGCGCACGCGCAGCCCCGCGATCCGGGGGTCGGGATGCACGTACGAGGTCTCCCGCAGTCCGAGGGGGCCGATGATCCGCTGCTGGTACGCGCGCGCCACCGGCCGGCCGGTGACCCTCTCGACGAGCATTCCGGCCACCACGAAGTTGGTGTTGGAGTACTTGTACGTCGCACCGGGCTCGGTGGTGCGCGGCTCGGCGAGGGAGAGGTCCACGAGTTCCCGCTGGCTGAAGACCCGGTCGCGCACGGCCTCGAAGCCGGGCACGGTCTCGTGGAACATCCGGTCCGTGTAGTCCGCCAGTCCGCTGCGGTGGGTCAGCAGGTGCCGCACCGTGATCCGGTCGTCGGGCAGCAGCCCGGGCAGATAGCGGTCGACCGGGGCGTCGAGCGCGAGCCTGCCCTCGTCGACGAGCTGCAGCACCACGACGGCCGTGAAGGTCTTGCTGACACTGCCGACGCGGAAACGCGCCCGGACGTCCATGGCCGCGCCCGAGGCGCGGTCGCGGACCCCGGCCGTCCGGGCCCGCGCCCCCTCCGGGCCGGTGAACCTGGCCATCGCGCCCGGCGCCCCCTCGGCCACGGCGGCGTTCAGGGCGGCGGCCACGCCCGCCATGTCGGGGGACGGGGCGGCGGTCCGCGCCGCGGCGGGGGCGGCGGGGGCTCCGTACGCCACGGGGGAGGAGGCCACCCCTCCGGCGAGCGCGGCGACCAGGGCGGCACCTGCGGCCAGACGACGACGCGGTGATGACGGCACGTCAGTCCTCGTTTCGTGAGCGGGGCGGGGAGCCGGAGACCGTGCGGCTCCGGTCCCGGCCAGTGTGCTGGGTGCCGCGGTCCCGCTCAGGCGTTTCGAGGGCGTTCACACCTCCGTGTCGCGTCCGTCCCGGCGCGACGATGACTTCCGGGCTCCGTGCCGGTCATAACCGGTACGCACACGTACTTCGGGGAAGGACAAGGCCGATGCCGGACCTCATGGTGGACTTCATCATCTCGCTCGACGGCTACGGGGCCGCGGACGGCTGGCCGGGCCTGTGGGGCATGGACGTGCCCGAGTACGTCGCCTGGCTCGACGAGGACTCCGCGGGCGACCGCACCACGCTGATGGGCGCGACGACGTACCGGCTGATGTCCGGCTTCGCCGCCGAGATGGCCGACAACCCCGTGTTCGTGAAGCTCACGGCGGCGCCGAAGATGGTGTTCTCCTCGACCCTTACGTCCCCGCCGGTCTGGGCCAACACGGAGCTGGTCCGCGGGGACGCCGCGGAGACCGTGCGGGACCTCAAGCGGCGCGGCTCCCGGCCCCTGCGCACCCTCGGCAGCGTCAGCCTGTGCCGGTCGCTCCTGCGGGCCGGTGTGGTCGACCGGTTCCGGGTGGTCGTCTTCCCGGTCATCACCGGCGCGACCGGCAAGGACCGCATCTTCGACGAGTACCCGGACGTCGCCCTGGACCTGGTCGGGCACCGCACGTTCGACGGCCGGCTCCAGCTGCTGGAGTACGCCCCCACGGTGCTCGACGGCCCGCCCGGCACCGGTGGCTAGCCGACGCGGGGCGGCCCGTCAGTCCGGTCCGGGCAGGGCTTGTTCGGTCCAGATGGTCTTCCCGGAGCCGGAATAGCGCGTGCCCCAGCGCTGGACGAGTTGGGCGACGATGAACAGCCCCCGCCCGCCCTCGTCGTCCTCGCCGCTGTGCCGCAGGTGCGGTGACGTGTGGCCGGTGTCGGCGACCTCGCACCACAGGGTGCGGTCACGGATGAGGCGCACCTGGACCGGTCCTTCGGCGTACCTGACGGCGTTGGTCACCAGCTCGCTGACGACCAGCTCGGTCGTGAAGGACAGTTCCTCCAGGCCCCACCGGTGCAGTTGCCGCGTGGTCAGGTCCCTGAACCGGCCCGCGGTGACCGGTTCGGCGGGCAGCTCCCACGAGGCCACCTGCGTGTGGTCGAGTTCGCGGGTGCGGACGAGCAGCAGCGCGGTGTCGTCGGCCGTCGACCCGCCCGGCAGGAGTTCCGCCACCACCCGGTCGCACAGTTGGTCCAGGGACGCGCACCGGTCGCTCAGTACCCGCCCCAGGACGGCGAGTCCGTGATCGATGTCGCGGTCGCGGGCCTCGACCAGGCCGTCCGTGAAGAGGGCCAGCAGACTGCCCACCGGCAGTTCCACCTCCATGGACTCGAACGGCAGGCCGCCCAGCCCGAGGGGCGGACCGGCCGGCAGGTCCGGGAAGGAGACCCGGCCGTCGGGGGCGACGACCGCCGGCGGCAGATGCCCGGCCCTGGCCATGACACAGCGCCGCGAGACCGGGTCGTAGACCGCGTAGAGACAGGTCGCGCCGGTGGTCACATCGGCGTGGGTGCCGTCCGCCATGCCCATCTCGCCCCACTGCTCCTCCGCCGACTGGGCCACCAGGTCGTCGAGCCGCGACAGCAGCTCCACCGGGTCCATGTCCATCTGGGCGAACGCGTGGACGGTCGTACGCAGCCGCCCCATGGTGGCCGCCGCCTGCAACCCGTGGCCGACCACGTCCCCGACCACGAGTCCGACCCGGGCCCCGGACAGCGGGATGACGTCGAACCAGTCACCGCCGACGCCGGTCACGTCGTCCGTGGGCAGATACCGGTAGGCCAGCTCGCCCGCCGAGCCCTCGGGCAGTTTCTGGGGCAGCAACTGGCGCTGCAGGGTCAGTGCGGCGGTGCGCTCACGGGTGAACCGCCGGGCGTTGTCGATGGACACGGCCGTGCGGGCGACCAGCTCGTCGGCCAGCGCCACCTCGCCGCCGTCGAAGACGGCCGCCGCGGCGCCGCGGACGAAGGTGACGAGTCCCAGCATGCCGTCACCCGCCCGGAGCGGCACGACGAGGGTCGTGTCGTCGAGTACGAGCCCACCGGAGGAGAGACAACGGTCCTGCGGCGAACCGGACGGGTACTCCACGGGCGAACGCTCCGGGACGGGCGAGGGCGAGGACGTGCCACCCGGCCCCGCGGCGGCCTCGTCCCCGGCCGAGCAGTGGGCTGCCCGGACCAGCGGCGCCTGCGTCACGCCGCTGCCGGCCGGGACCTCGCCCTCCAGCACCTCGCCGGCCAGGTCGACCGTGACCGTGGTGGCGAAACCCGGCACCGCCACCTCGGTGACCTTCCGGGCGGTGACCATCACGTCCAGGGCGGTGCCGATCCCGCGGCCCGCCTCGACGAGCAGGGCGAGCCGCTGCTGCGCCCGGTGGCGGTCGGAGATGTCGAACGCGTCCTCGCAGACCCCGAAGACGTGGCCGTCGGCGTCCTGGAGCCGGTAGTAGGCGCAGGACCAGAGATGGTCCGTCTCCGGATCGCTGGGCGGCCGGCCCCGGAAATGCAGGTCCAGGAAGGGCTCCCCGGTGTCGAGCACCCGGCGCATGACCGCTTCCAGGGTGGGCGGGTGCCCCTTGGTCACGAACCTGCCACCGGCGTACAGCGCATCGGCCCGGAGCCCCCGGAACTCGGCGAACGGACGTCCGATCTCTCGCTCGTACGCCGTGTTGCACCAGATCAGACGCAGGTCGGTGTCGTAGACGGCCAGGCCGACCGGTGACTGGGTGGCCAGCCCGTCGAACAGGGCCAGCCGGAAGTCCCACAGCCGGAAGTCCTTCAGCTCGGTGGCGATGAGGACGCGCTCCGCCGTGCCGGAACCGGACAGGGGAGACACCGCGGTGGCGAGGACCAGCTCGAGCCCGTCCCGTCGCCGGGCGGTGCGGGTCTCGTTCCCCCGGAGCCGGTGGGACAGCGGGGCGACCGAGGTGCTCGGGCCGGGCGACAGGAAGGCGGACAGCGGACGGCCGACGACCTCCTCCGGCCGGTAGCCGAGCAGCCGCTCCGCCGCCGGACTCCACCCGACGACCGTGTCCCGGGCGTCGATGACCATCGTGGCCGCCCTGGACACGTCGAGAGGACCCCGCAGGTCGGCGTTCTCGTCCGCGTTCCATGCAGCCATAGCCGGTACCAGCCCCGTTCCTCCCCTACAGAATCCGCCGTCCCCCGGGCGGGCACAACCGCAGCCCCGCGGTCACAGGTCGTCGAGGTCCGGGAACGCGGCGAGATCGGGCGGTGCCCCTTCGGCCGAGGTCGGTTCCGTCAGGGACTGCTCCGTCCACACCACCTTGCCGGTCGCCGTGTAGCGCGTCCCCCAGCGCTGGGCGAGCTGCGCCACGAGGAACAGCCCGCGTCCGCCCTCGTCGGTCGTGGCCGCCCGGCGCAGATGGGGGGAGGTGCTGCTGCCGTCGGACACCTCGCAGATCAGCGCCCGCTCGTGGAGCAGCCGCACGTGGATCGGTTCCGAACCGTGCCGGATCGCGTTCGTGAGCAGTTCGCTGAGGACGAGTTCCGTGGTGAACGCGAGGTCGTCCAGCCCCCAGGCGGCCAGTTGACGGCTGCACGCGTTGCGGACCGCGCCGACGGCGGCCGGGTCACGGGGGACGTCCCAGTCGGCGACGTGCGAGCGGTCCAGCAGCCTGGTGCGGGCGACGAGCAGCGCGACGTCGTCGCGGCGGTGCTCGGGCAGCAGACCGCCGAGCACCGCCTCGCAGATCTGCTCCGGAGTACGGTCCTGCGCGCCCGCGAGCGTGCCGCGCAGCATCTCCAGCCCCGTGTCGATGTCGCGGTCGCGCCGCTCGACCAGACCGTCGGTGTAGAGGACGAGGGTGCTGCCCTCGGGCAGGCGCAGTTCGGCGGACTCGAAGGGGAGGCCGCCCAGCCCCAGGGGCGGGGCGAGCGGCACGTCGGGGGTCTCCACGGTGCCGTCGGGGTGGACCAGCATGGGGGCGAGGTGCCCGGCCCGGGAGATGCTGCACAGCCCGGAGACCGGGTCGTGCACCGCGTAGATGCAGGTCGCGCCGGTGACCGCCTCCCCGCTTCTGCCCTCGGGATCCTCCTGGTCGAGGCGGCTGACCAATTCGTCGAGGTGGGTGAGGAGTTCGTCCGGGGGCAGGTCGAGCGTCGAGAAGTTCTGCACGGCGGTGCGCAGCCGGCCCATGGTCGCCGCCGCGTGCAGCCCGTGCCCGACGACGTCACCGACCACGAGCGCCACCCGGGCACCGGGCAGGGGGATCACGTCGAACCAGTCGCCGCCGACCCGTGCCTGGGCGGGCAGGTAGCGGTAGGCGATGTCGAGGCCGCTCTGGTGGGGCAGGGCGTGCGGCAGGAGGCTGCGCTGGAGGGTCTCCGCCATCGTGTGCTCGCGGGTGAAGCGGCGGGCGTTGTCGATGGCGACCGCGGCACGGGCGGTCAGCTCCTCGGCGAACGTCAGGTCCTCCGGGCCGAAGGGCTCCGAGGTCCCGGTCCGCCAGAAACGGACCAGGCCCAGCGGAATGCCGCGGGCCTGCAACGGCACCGTGACCAGCGAGCTGATGCCGTACGCGCGCACGCCCGCCGGATCGGTCTCCAGCACCGCGCGCGCCCCCGCCGGCGCGGCTGCCGCCGGCGTGCCCGCGGCCTCGGTCGGGACGACGCTGCCGGCCGGCCGGAACGGATGGTCCGTCCGGACACCGCGCAAGGCCGCGCGCCGCATCCGGCCAGGGGCGCCGGACGGCTCCTCGCCGCCCGTCACGGCGCCCAGCAGATCCACGGTGACGAAGTCGGCGAACCGCGGAACGGCCACATCCGCCAGTTCTTCCGCCGTCCGCACCACGTTCAGGGTGGTGCCGACGCGCACCCCAGCCTCATGGAGGATGTCCAGCCGTTCACGGGCCGTCTCCGCCGTGCCGGCCAGGGCTCGCAGCTCCGTGGTGTCCCGCAGCGTCGTCACGTTCCCGGAGGGGCCGCCGTACGGGGCGGTGCGCCTGGTGTTGAAGGACACCAGTCGGTCCCCGGCCAGATGCACCTGGTCCGTCACGGGACGGTCCGAGCGGAGCAGTTCGACCGTGGCGTGGTTCAGGCCCAGCTCCGTGACGTGCCGCCCGTCGGCGTCCTCCGGCAGGTCCAGCAGCCGTCGCGCCTCGTCGTTGGCCAGGACCAGCCGGCCGTCGCCGCCGGTGATGAGCACGCCCTCGCGGACGGCGTGCAGCACCGCGTCGTGGTGTTCGTACATCCGGGTCATCTCGCTCGGCCCGATGCCCCGCGTCTGACGTCGCAGCCGTCGGCTGACCAGGGCGGCACTGCCGACGGCGAGGAGCAGTGCGACACCCGCCGAGGCCAGGATCACCGGAATCTGGCCCCGCAGGGACTGCCCGACCGTCTCGAGAGTCACCCCTGCCGCGACCAGCCCCAGGACCGACCCGCCATCACCGGTGACCGGCACGACCGCGCGCGCCGCGTCCGACGGATCGCCCTCGTAGATCTCGGTGAACGGCTCGCCCCCGGCCGCCCGCTCGACACCCTCCGCGCGCTCGCCGATCAGCCCCGGGTCGGTGTCCGCCAGACGCGTGCCGTCCGGTGCCATGACGACGATGAAATCGACCCCCGTGCCTTTGTGGGCCGCGGCCACGTACGGCTGCAGCCCGGCCGTGGGATCGCCGGACTCCAGCGCCGCGATGAGGCCCGGCGCGTGCGCGAGGGTCTCCGCCACAGCACGTGACCTCGCCTGCGCGTCCTCTTCGGCGTCGTTGCGCGCCTGGAGGGTCAGCCCCGCGACGGCCCCCACGATCAGGAACACCGCGACGACGACCTGCAGGAAGAGCACCTGCCCGGCGACGCTGCGCCCACGCACTCTCCACCACCGGCCCGGGCTCTTCTCCTCACCGGACAGGTCGGCCGACGGCCTGTCTGCGCGGTTCCTTCGAGCGGAACGCCCCTGCATACCCCATTTCTAGCACTTTCCAGCGGAATGGCTGGTAGGCGCGGGGCAGTGGCCGCCGGCGGGGCTACTCCGGCAGGTGTGCCTCCGGGTCGTCGGGGCGGTGGTCGGGCAGGGCCGACCGGCTGGTCGCCTCGTGGTGCAACCGCAAGAACTCCAGATGGCGCTCGTACTGGTCGAGCACGTCGGCGATGAGCTGCTCCCTCGTGTAGCCCATCACGTCGTAGCCCTGGTTGCCCTCGGACAACTGGACCTCGAAGCGCACATAGGTGTCGTGGGTGCTGACCGAACGGGTCGCGAACCCGGGGGTCGGCGTCTCCACGGGCCACACCCGGTAGACGAACACGTCGCTCGGCCCGATCGGCACGTTCAGGCCGACGTGCGCGAGGCCGTTCTCCTCGCTGACGCCCTCCAGGAGTGTCGCCTCGGCGCCCTGCTCCCGCAGCTCTCCGGCGACGTCGCGGAACGCGGGACGGCACACGTCGTCGACGAAGCGGCGGGCCGCCCGCCGGCCCGGGAACGTCGTGGCCCGCGCCAGGCGCTGCCGCCAGTTCCGCGCCCCCGGCGGGCCCTGTTGAGTGGTGCGCCCGGACAGCGACGCCGGGAGCGAGGTGGTCAGTGCCTCTTCCCGCATGCGCTCCGTGCGCAACGCCAGGTAGAGCCCGATCATGATCAGGAACATGACGACGGAGAACGGCAGACCCATGATGATGGTGGCGTCGGTCAGCGCCTGCACGCCTCCCACGAGGAGCATGGCGAGGGTGAGCAGGCCTGTCGTCAGGGCCCAGAAGATGCGCATCCAGGGAGCGGCGTCCGTCACTGGAGTCGGCAGGTCGGAACTGAGATTGCCCATGACGAGCGCACCGGAGTCCGCGGAGGTCACGTACAGCAGCAGCCCGACGAACGTCGCGAGGCCGGCGCTGAACAACGCGCCCGGGTACTGCTCCAGCAGCCCGTAGAAGCCCTGCTCGGGCAGGGCCATCGCGGTCCGGCCGAACTCGGTGTTCCCGTCCCGCACGACGAACAGCGCGCTGTTGCCGAAGACCGCCAGGAAGAGACCGGTGAACAGGAACGGGATGATCAGCGTCGCGGCGACGAACTGGCGCAGGGTGCGGCCGCGGGAGATCCGCGCCAGGAACAGGCCCACGAACGGCGCCCAGGCGATCCACCAGGCCCAGAAGAAGAGCGTCCACGCGTTCAGCCACTCGGTGGGCTGGTCGTAGGCGAAGGTGTTCAGGGTCATCGAGGGGAAGCCGCTGACGTAGTCCCCGACGTTCTGCACCAGCGCGTTGAGCAGCCGGAAGGGTTCGCCCACGATCAGGATGTAGAGCATGAGCAGGACGGCGAGCAGGACGTTGAGCTGGGACAGCCGCCGGATGCCCTTGTCGACGCCCGCCACGGCGGACACCGTGGCCATCACCACCGCCACCACGATCAGTGCGATCTGCGCGGGCAGCCCCTCGGGTACGTCGAACAGGACCTTCAGCCCGTAGTTGAGCTGTACGACGCCGATGCCGAGCGACACGGAGATGCCGAACACGGTGCCGATGATGGCCGCCAGGTCCACGGCGTCGCCGATCCGCCCGTGGATGCGGCGGCCGATGACCGGGTAGAGCGCGGAGCGGATCGCCAGCGGCAGCCGGTAGCGGAAGGCGAAGTAGCCGAGCACCATGCCCATGAGGGCGTACATGGCCCAGCCGGTGATGCCGTAGTGGAACAGGGTCCACACCACCGCCTGGCGTGCCGCCTCGATGGTCTCCGGGGAGCCCTGCGGCGGCGCGAGGTAGTGGCTGACCGGGCCGGCGACGGAGAAGAACATCAGGTCGATGCCGATGCCCGCGGCGAACAGCATCGCCGCCCAGGCGAAGAGGCCGTAGTCCGGCTTGTAGTGCTTGGGGCCCAGCTTGACCGTGCCGTACTTGGACACGCCGATGAAGACGACGAACACCAGGTACAGCGTCGCGGCGAGGAAGTAGTACCACCCGAACCAGGACGAGATCCTGTCCACGGCGACGCCGATGGCCTTCTCGGCCCCGGAGGGTGTGACGATCGCCCACAGCGAGATCGCGAGGATCAGCGCGGCCGAACCGAAGAAGACCACGGGCTTGAGCGTGCCCGAGCCCGCCGGGGCCGCTTCCTCGGCCGCTTCCTCGGGTGTGTGAGGGACGTGCTGGGGCCCGCCGGTCATGACTGTCTCCGCGGACCGGAGCGGCCGGTGAGCAGGTCGGCGGCGCGTTCGGCGACGAGCAGCACCGTCACCATGGGGTTGATGGTGGGCATGGTCGGGAACACCGACGCGTCCACCACGCGTACGCCCTCCACGCCGCGCAGCCTCAACTCCGGGTCGCAGACGGCCATCGGGTCGTCCGCCGCCCCCATCCGGCAGGTGCCCGCCGGGTGGTAGACGGTGTGCGCGGCACGCCGCCCGTACTCCGACAGATCGGCGTAGGAGGTCACCTCCGGGCCGGGCGCCACCTCGCGAACCAGCCAGTCGCGCAGCGGGTCGGTGGCGGCGACCTCGCGGGCGACCCGCAGACCGTCGACGATGGTCCGCTCGTCGTGTCCTTCGGGGTCGGTGAAGTAGCGGAAGTCGAGCGCGGGATGCTCGGCGGGGTTGCTGCTGCGCAGCCACATGCGCCCGGTGGACCGGGCCCGCGGGACGTTCGGCGTCATGCAGACCCCGTGTTCCGGAGTGGGGTAGCCGAGGCGTTCGGTGTTGACGGTGAACGGCACCTGGTAGAAGTGGAACATCAGGTCCGGCCGCGGCTGTCCCGTCTCGCGCCGCAGGAACAGTCCGGCGTCGGAGTCCATCGCGGAGTTCGGCGGCAGCGGTCCGGCCGTCTCCCAGACGATCACCGACTCGGGATGGTCCAGCAGGTTCTCGCCCACCCCGGGCAGGTCGGCCCGCACGTCGATGCCCAGGCCCCGCAACTGGTCGGCGGGTCCGATGCCGGAGAGCAGCAGCAGCCGCGGGGTGTCGACGGCTCCCGCGCACAGGAGCAGTTCGCGTTCCGCGCGCACGGTGGCGGGGAGGCCGTCGGGACCGCGGACGGCGACGCGGGTCGTCCGCCCGGCTTCGTCGGTGAGCAGACGGTGGGCCCAGGTTTCCAGGCGGACGGTGAGGTTCGGGCGGTCGAGCACGGGGTGCAGGTAGGCGACGGAGGCGGAGGAGCGCAGGTTGCCCTCCGGCTCGTAGGCCAGGGAGAAGAAGCCGGCGCCGTCGGCGAAGGGTTCGGCGTTGAAGTCGTCGACGACCGGAACGTCCAGGGCGCGCGCCGCGGCGGTGACGAAGTCCTTCGCGATGGGATTGCGGTCCGCCTCGGCCACCGGCACGATGCTGGTGCGCAGCCGGTCCCGGTAGGGCAGGACGGTCGCCGGGTCCCAGCCGGCGCAGCCCCGGGCCACCCAGTCGTCGAGGTCCTGGGGGAGGGGCAGGAAGCTGATCAGCGTGTTGTGGGACGAGCAGCCGCCGAGTACCCGGGCCCGCGAGTGCAGGATGTGGGAGTTGCCGCGTGGCTGCTCGACGGTGGTGTAGCCGTAGTCGAACTCCGAGCCGAGCAGGTTGATCCAGTTGCGCAGGCGCAGGATCCGGTCGTCGCCGACGTCGCTGGGGCCGCCCTCCACGACGCAGACGCGGCACTCGGGGTCCTCGCTCAGGCGCGCCGCGAGCACGCATCCGGCGGTGCCGCCGCCGACGATGACGTAGTCGTAGGCGGTCTCCGGACCGTGCGGGGTGGGGGTGGCCATAGGGTGCCTTTCGTCCGTCCGAGGGAGCGCGGTGCGCCGGGTTCAGCCCTTGAACCAGCCGGAGGGTGCGGGGGAGAGGTTCTGGTAGATGTGCTTGGCCTCCTGGTACTCCCGCAGCCCGGAGGGCCCCAGCTCACGCCCCACGCCCGAGTGACCGAAGCCGCCCCACTCCGCCTGCGGCACGTAGGGGTGGAAGTCGTTGATCCACACGGTGCCGTGCCGGAGCCGCTGGGCGACGCGCTGGGCGCGGCTCGCGTCGGAGGTCCACACGCCGCCGGCCAGGCCGTAGCGGGTGTCGTTGGCCAGTTCCACCGCCTCGTCCTCCGTGCGGAAGCGCTCGACGGTGACGACCGGGCCGAAGACCTCCTCCTGGACGATGCGCATCGACCTGTCGCAGTCCGCGAACACGGTCGGCAGCAGGAAGTAGCCGCGGCTCAGCGCGGGATCGTCCGGACGGGCGCCCCCGGTGACGAGCCGGGCGCCCTCCTCCAGGGCGGCGGCGATGTGCCGCTCGACCTTGTCACGGTGCTCGGCGGAGCTGAGCGGTCCGCTCTCCGTGCCCTCGTCCAGGCCGTTGCCGAGCCGGATCGCCCGGGCCCGGCCGGCGAGGGCCTCGACGAACCTGTCGTACAGGCCGTCCTGCACCAGCAGTCGGGAACCGGCGGAACAGACCTGGCCGGAGTGGAGGAAGGCCGCGTCCAGCGCGTAGTCCACGGCGGCGGCGAAGTCCGCGTCCTCGAAGACGACGTTGGGGTTCTTGCCGCCCAGTTCGAGAGCCACCTTCTTCGGCCCTTCGGCGGCCGCCGCCATGATGCCGCGTCCGGTGGCGAGACCGCCGGTGAAGGACACCAGGTCAACCTCGGGGTGGCTGGTGAGGGCGGCGCCGACGGTCGCGCCCGCTCCCAGGACCAGATTGACGACGCCGGGCGGCGCCCCGGCCTCCTCGATGAGCCGGACCATGGTGATCGTGGTGAGCGGAGTGACCTCGCTCGGCTTGAGGACGACGGTGTTCCCGGCGGCCAGCGCCGGCGCCACCTTCCACGATGCCTGGAGCAGCGGGTAGTTCCAGGGCGCGATGAGGGCGCACACCCCGACCGGCTGGTGGACGACCCGGCTGAGGACGTCGGGGCCGACGTCCACGACCCGGCCGCCGTCCTTGTCGGCCAGCTCGCCGTAGTAGCGGAAGGCGTTCGCCACGTCCTCCACGTCGAGACGCGCCTCGGTCAGCGTCTTGCCGGTGTCCAGCGTCTCGGTGCGGGCGATGTCCTCCTTGTCGCGCAGCAGCAGGGAGTGCACGCGCAGCAGCAGGTCGGCCCGCCGGCGGGTGGGGACGTCCGCCCACTCCTCCTCGTCGAAGGCCCGGCGGGCGGCCCGTACCGCACGGTCCGCGTCGGAGGCGTCCGCCTCGTCGACGGTGGTGACCACGGAGGCGTCGTACGGATTGAGCACCTCGCGCCGCCCGCCGGCCGCCGGCCGGGTCCACTCACCGTCGATGTACAGGTCACTCACCGTGAACTCTCCTCTGTGACGGACCGGACCCGAGCAAATCGGGACATTACCCTCTGCTGCGGCATGAGGGTCTGCTGAGCCGCCCTTCGGAGTGACGCGGTACCCGAGTGGCTGCGAGAAGCACGGGTCAGGGGGCGCCCCGGCCGGTGGCGTGTGCCCCGGCGAAGGCAAGCGGCAGGCCGGCGGTGCGCCGCGTTCCTCCAGGATGGGCGTGTGGACGGCGCCCGGCAGCATCTCCACCTCCGCCCCGGGCACCGCGCGGTGGTCGGCGGCGGAGGAAGGGCGCCATCTGCGGTCCTGGTCGCCGAAGACCACCAGCGGCGGTTTGCCGAGGACCGCCAGCCGGTCGGGGAGCGCCTGCCGGCCCAGGTTGGCGGTGGACGCGCGCATGGCGGCGGTGACCGCGTGGTACGTCATCCCGCGCAGGTCGTCCACGAGTTCCTGCGGGATCGGGTGACCCGCGCGGAATCCGGTGCTCGCGAACCGGCGGATCCGGTCGTCGGCCGGTGGTCACCGTGCGGGATCGAGCCCGGGGCCGTCCGGGGCGATGAAGGCGTCCATGCCGGGGCCGGTGTTGACGAGTGCCAGCGTGGTCACCAGGCCGGGCCGCTGCTCGGCGAGGGCGAGGCACGGAACGGGATGGTCCGGGCGGAACTGACCCTGTCTCCCGCCGCGGAAGCGAGACGCGGCACGCCGATCGCCGGCCACGGTGTGCTGCGGCCCATGCGGGACATCGGCAACCTCTCACCCGCCGGGGGCGCTTCGGTGAGCATCGCCGGGCTCTGGATCGAGGACGTCCCCTTCCTGGAGTCCGGCGGCCGGGCCGCCGTCCGGCTCGTTCCGCTCACCCCGTCCCACTGGCGGCACGTCGAGGCCGGCCGGCGGATCACCATGCACGAGAACCGGACCGTGGCCGGTACCGCACTCGTGCTGGAGGCCCGTCCGCCCGCCTGCCGCGCCGGCCCGTGACGTCGGCTCAGCCCGGTCGCCTGATGCTCTCGTAGATCCGGGCGAACCCCTCGGCCCCATGTCCCGCGTCGGCCTGACGCCGGATCAGCCGTTGCACCATGGCGACCGCGTCGTTGTCGATGCCCTGCTCGGAGCCGGCCGCCAGGATGTGGCCGAGGTCGGAGAAGTCGAGGCTCTGCTGCCCCGGCACGGTGTAGTCGCCGCCGTCGATCACCTCGGCGAACCCTTCGAAGGCGCCGGTCATGGCGGTCAGCCAGGGTGCGGCCATGGCGGCGAACTCGCCCGCCGTCACGCCGGCCGGGGCGACCATCGCGGCACCGTGCATGAAGCCGGCGAACATGACGTACATCCCCGAGAGCAGGGCGAGGTCGTACAGCGACGCCAGCCCGGCGTCCTCACCGAAGTAGGTACTGCTTCCCCAGACGTCCAGCAGTGGCTTGTGCTGACGGAAGACGTCGGCGGACCCGCTGTAGAGGATCGACGAGCCGGGCGCGCCGATCATGTGCGGTACGGCCATGATGCCGCCGTCCAGGTACGCGACGCCGGCGCGCGCGGCCCAGTCGGCCAGCTCCCGTGACTGGGCCGGGGACGTCGTCGTCACGTTGATCAGGGTGCGTCCGGCCAGCTCGCCCGCGAGCGGGTCGAGCACCTCGTGGACCGACGCGTGGTCCAGCAGACACGCGATCACCAGGGGGCCGGACCGGACCGCGTCACCGGCCGTGGCCGCGGCTTTCGCGCCCTGCGCGACGAGGTCTTCGTGCTTGCCCGGTGTGCGGTTCCAGACCGTCGTCGGGTGCCCGGCCTTCACCAGGGCGCCCGCCAGGGCACTTCCCATCGCCCCCAGCCCGAGAACGCTCACCCGGTCTTCGCTGTTGGTCGTCACAGCTCTCATTCCCCTCTGTTCGTCGTTCGGTTCGATCCTCTCCGTGGTCGGTAGGGTTGACCAGTACGGACCAATTAGTGGGGTACTCACTCTCGGGTAAGTACGCCTTGGAGGGGCGAATGGCGACAGCGGCACGACGTGGTCCCTACTTCTGCGGCATCGACGCGGCGATGGACGTGGTCAACGGCAAGTGGAAGTCGCTGATCCTGTGGGAGCTGCACCATCACGGGACCCGCCGGTTCGCCGAACTCCGGCGCGGTCTGCCGGGGGTCAGCGAGAAGATGCTGGTCCAGCATCTGCGTGAGATGGAGGAGGACGGGCTCGTGCACCGTGAGGTGTACCCCGAGGTGCCGCCCAGGGTGGAGTACTCCCTGACCGAGCACGGCGTCTCGCTCAACGCCGCGCTGGCCTCGCTGGGACAGTGGGGCACCGAGCGCATGCGGCGGATCGGTGCCGAGAAGGTGAGTGTGCGTCAGCCGATGGTCACGACCCGCGCCCAGGGCGGCGGGAGGTCGGGCACGTAGTCGGGGTCGTCGGTGTCGATGCCGGTCGGCCGGGGGAAGAGTCCGACCACCGTGCGGCAGGGAGGTTGTGCGGAGGGCCAGGGTGTCTGGCCGTCCGTCAGGGCGACGATCACGTCGGGCCGGTGCCGGGCGCGCAGGGCCCGTGTGAAGCCGGAACGCAGGTCGGTCCCGCCGCCGCCGAGGAGCTCGATGTTCTCGGCCTGGCAGAGGGGGGCCGCGGTGCGGGCCGCGGCGTCGCAGGAGATGACGGTGACCAGGTCGCGCCGGCCGCCGACCGCGCGCGTGACGGCCGCGACCTCCAGCAGCGCGCTGCCGAGTTCGCCGTCGCTCACCGATCCGGAGGTGTCGATCACGACACAGACCCGCGGCGGTGTGCGGCGCAGACTGGGCAGCAGCACACCGGGCACGCTGGCCGAGCGGCGGGACGGGCGCCGGTAGCTGTGGTTGTCGCCCGGTCCCGGCGCGCCGACGGCGGAGCGGACCGCCGCCCCCAGCAGCTGGCGCCACGGCTGCGGCGGGTGGAACGCCTCGTCCGCCCATCGGCGCCAGCCGTCGGGTGCGTTGCCGGGACGTCCCTTGATGCCCTGCGCCACCCGGAAGCGCACCGCGTCCCGCTGTTGTCGGGTCAGTCCGTGCGCGCCGTCGGGCCCGAGCTCCCACGGGCGTGCCTGCCCGTCGGCTCCGCTGCCGCAGTCCAGCCAGGCCAGGTCCGCGGCGAGCGGGGACATCGACGCGGTGCGCAGGTAATCCTCCATCAGCAGCCCGGAGGGCAGCCGCAGGAGTGAGGGCAGCACCGCGCCGTGCGGGCGGGGCAGGCCGTCACCGTAGATGTCGTCGTTGATCTCGAAGTCGGCCGCGATGTTGCGCCGCAGCCGTTGGCCCGGCCCGTGTTCCTCGTGCTGTCTCGCGTACCGCTCGCCTCGTCCGTGATGGTCGCGCAGGAGGTGGGAGACCTCGTGGACCCATACGCCGGCGAGCTGCTCCACCGGCATGCGTGCCACGAAGGCGGGGGAGACGTAGCAGCGCCAGTGGGCGTCCACCGCCATCGTCGGCACCGACGGGTCCTCGACCACGTGCAGTGCGAAGAGCGCGTCGGCGAGGTAGGGGCGTACCTTCACCGCGTGCAGCCGGGCGGCCAGCAGTTTTCGGGTGTCGAGCCGGAGCGGCGGCCGGGCGCCAAATTCCCTGGCACGGGGCGGTCCGGGCGGGGTGGCCCGCACCGGGCGCGGCGGCGCGGGCGGGGACACGGGGCGCGGCACCGGACGCGCCGGCCGGGGGCTGGGTCGTGAGTGCGGGTGCGGCTCGGGCCGCCGCGCGGTCCCCGTCATCGGCCAGCCTCGGACGTCCGCCGGGTGGCGCTCTTTCCCGTGGCCCGTCCCACCGACCGTTCCGCCTGCCGGGCGAGCCCGATGACCCCGGTCAGCCGCTCCACGGTCTCCGGCACCTCCCAGTCGTCGCGCCGCAGTGCGGCCAGCGCGGTCGCCGGGGCCACCAGCAGGTCCGGGGTCCCGGTCTCCAGCGCCCCGGCCAGTACCGTCCAGGCGGCCTCCCACCGTTCCCGTCGCGGCCTGGCCCCCACGGCGGCGACCACCGCCTCCAAGGTGGCCTGCCGCAGGTCGCCCCGCTGGGGCAGGTCCGCGGCCGCCGGGTCGGCGAGCAGCGTCTCCGGGTCCGGCAGGTCCATCCGGTCCAGGTGGGCGAGGAGTTCGAGGCCGGCACCGTCCCCCACGGCGCCCCGCACCAGCAGCGCCAGTACGTCCCGGGAGACGGAGGCCGCCGTACCGAAGGCCAGCAGGGTCAGCGCGGCCTCCCAGCTGCGGGGCGAGGGCCACGCGCCGCCGCGCCGTGCCTCGCTGCTCGGCAGCCGGTGGATCAGCGTCGGCCGGGCCTTGAGGAAACCGCAGACCGCTCGCCGGGCCAACGCGACCGCTTCCGGCAGCCGTTGCGCCTGAAGCCGGGGCAGTTCCGCCCGGGGCCATACTCCGCCCAGTCCACGTACCACCACCTGGGGGTCGTGCGTCCAGTACAGGTGGACGAACCGGTTGGCCAGCGGCGGGCTCAGCTCCCACCCGTCGGCGGCGGACGCCCGCGGATTGGCGGCGGCCACGATCCGTACGCCGGGCGGCAGTCGCAGCGCTCCGACCCGCCGTTCGAGAACGACCCGCAGGAGCGCGGCCTGGACGGCCGGGGTGGCGGTGGACAGTTCGTCCAGGAAGAGCAGGCCTCGCCCCGCCCGTACCAGCTGAACGGCCCACTGCGGCGGCGCCATCGGCACCCCCTGCACGGCGGGATCGTCGCCCACGATCGGCAGCCCGGAGAAGTCGGACGGTTCGTGGACACTGGCGATGACGGTGGTCAGCGGCAGGTCGAGGGAGTCGGCGAGCTGGGTCAGGGCCGCGGTCTTGCCGATGCCGGGCTCGCCCCAGAGCAGCACGGGCAGGTCGGCGGCGACGGCCAGGGTGAGCGCCTCGAGCTGTTCGTCGGGACGCGGTTCGCTGGTGGTGGTCCGCAACAGGGACAGGAGGGTGTCGGCGACGCCGAGTTCGGGGTCGTGGGTCTCGGCGGGCCGGGACATGAGCGTGCTGGAGGTCATGGGCATCACCTGGGGTGTGAGGAAGGACAGGAGTGGCGTGATACGTGAAAGGTCAGGCGGTGCGGGCGGTGCGGGGCCGTGGCCTGCTGCCGCGCTTGTGGCGCATCGACTCCGGCAAGCGCCGGTCGGCACGGGGGCGGTGCCCCTCCTCGGTCCGCGCCGCCGGATGAACGGCGACGAGCCCCGAGCGGAAGAGCCCGTGGTCGATGCGGCGGCTCGCGGCGGACCGCAGCGCGTCCCGCAGCGGCCCGTCCCGCAGGAGCGCACCGGGGCCGAGGAGTCCCTCGACCACGGTCAGTGCCCCGGCGACGTCGCCGTGCGCGAGCCGCTCCCGGACCGCGGGCAGGGCCTCGGGACTGCGGTGCACGGTGTCGATGGCCCGCAGACAGGGCAGCGGCGGCCCGCCGAGCGCCACCAGCAGTTCCTCCCGGCGCAGCTGGTCGGCGTCGTGGTCGACCGCCGACAGCGCACCGTCGCGCAGGGCGATCCGGTGGACCTCGCCCCGGCATTCCACGGTGTGCGGATCGCCTGACTCCGCCACCGGGCCCTCTTGGAAGGCTCCACGGGCGGCGCCCGGCACGGGCGGTGCACCGGGCGCCGGAAGCGCCGCGGCCACGAGCGGATGCAAGCGTTCCGCCGTGATCAGTCCCGCCCGCAGCAGCTCCAGGTCCGGCGGGACGCGGACCGCCGCCTCCGGCAGCACCGGGAGCGCGGCGACCGCCTGCGGCGGCAGTGGGCCGCGCAGCGGACGCAACGTCGGAACGTGGCTGTCGTCGGGCGCGGCGAGCTCGAACACGGTGCGGTTCCGGGCGCCGAGTCGCACGGTGAAGGCCCCGCGAGGGAGCCCATCCGCCCGCAGCAGGTGTTCCGCCTCGGCGGCCCAACGCCCCGTTGCCCAGGAGTCCTCGGGGTGATCGTGCGGAGTGGAACCGGCGGGCGGACCGTGCGTGGGCCCGGCCGCACCGCACCGCCTGGACAGGTCGCCGCTGCGTACGGCGTCCCAGAGGTGCCGGTGCAGGTCGAGCCGGAAACGCCGGTCGGGATGCGGGTGCGGATGGTGTCCGGCCGTGCCGCGGCGGGACCCGTCCCACAGGGCCAGCGACATGCGCTGTCCGGCGTCCGCCCAGGCCGGCGGCGTCCGGACGACGAGGTGCACGACCGGCGTGCCGGGAGTGCGGTAGCGGGCGAGGGACAGCGTGAGGCCGGGCCGCAGACGCCCGTCGGGGGCGATCCGGGGCATGTGCCAGCGCAGCAGATCCGGCGCCAGCCGGCGCAGATCCGCCCGGAGGCGGGCGGCGAGGTCGGTGCCGTGGTGCTTGCCCACGGCGCGCGGATCGAGATCGACGTCGATCCGGGCGGCGGCACACGCGCCCGCCCAGTCGCCGACCGCACGTCGCGCGGTCGCGGTCTCGATCATGGACGGTGGCACGGCGTACTCACGTACGCGCCGCCACATCAACTGGTGGGGTGGAACACCGTTTGCGAGGTGATGAGCCATCAGCACTCACCCGACGCGAACGATTCCCCCAATCCGTACGAGGAGAAGGTCATCATCGCGGGCATCGTAACCACTCGCGGATGATCTGTCACTCTTCCGGGCGCAATCCGCCGCCGGTGGGCGGGGCGTGCTAGATTCCCAGACTTGAACATGGTTTCCATTATCGAGAGAAAGTGTAGGTAGGCCACGTGCCTCCGCCTTCGACCTCCATACCGTCGGCGAGCGCGGACACGGCCGGCCCGGCCGAGGTGCCGGCGTCCGCACCCGCGGCGGCCGCGAAGGGCCGGCTCGCCTCCCGCGAGGCCCTGTGGCTCGGCTGCGCGGGGCTGGCAGCGGTCCTGCTGGTTTCCGTCGTCGTCGCCATCGGGCTCGGCCCCGCCGTCATCTCCCCCGGGGAGACCTCCCGCCATCTGTGGGCGGCCCTCCGCGGCGGGCGCATCGCCCCCGACGAGGTGACGACGTACCAGATCGTCTGGCAGATCCGAACGCCCCGAGTGCTGCTGGCGGCACTGGTGGGAGCGGGGCTCAGTGCGGTCGGCGTGGCGGTCCAGGCACTGGTGCGCAACGCGCTGGCCGACCCCTTCGTCCTCGGCGTCTCGTCGGGCGCGTCCGTGGGCGCCGTCGGCGTCACGGTCACCGGGGGACTCGCCGCGTTCGGCATCTACGCGGTGTCCGTCGGCGCCTTCGCCGGCGCGCTCGCCGCCTCGCTCCTGGTGTACGCCGCCGCCGCGAGCCGGGGCACCCTCTCGCCGCTGCGCCTCGTCCTCACGGGCGTGGCCATGTCGCTCGGCTTCCAGGCGGTGATGAGCCTGATCGTCTACTTCGCACCGGACGCCGAGGCGACGAGCATGGTCCTTTACTGGACCATGGGCAGCTTCGGCGCCGCGACCTGGGGCGCGCTGCCCGTCGTGTCCGTGGTGGTGCTGGGCGGACTCGCCGTCCTGTACCGGTACGGGAGGGTGATGGACGTCCTGGCCCTCGGTGACGAGACCGCCGCGAGCCTGGGGGTCGGTCCCGACCGGTACCGGAGGGGGCTGTTGCTCCTCGTCTCGCTCGTGACGGGCGTCATGGTCGCGGTCAGCGGCGCCATCGCGTTCGTCGGGCTCGTCATGCCGCACGTGGTGCGGATGCTCGTCGGTGCCACCCACGCCCGGGTGCTCGCCGTGGCCCCGCTGGCCGGGGCGGTCTTCATGGTGTGGGTCGACCTGGCGGCCCGCACCGTGGCCGCCCCGCGCGAACTGCCCCTCGGGGTGGTCACCGCGCTCGTGGGCGTGCCCGTCTTCATCGGCCTGATGCGCCGCAGGGCCTACGCCTTCGGGGGGCGCTGACATGGACCTGAGACTCGACGAGCTCTCCGTCGTGACCGACGGCAGGACCCTCGTCCGCGCCTTGTCCGTGGAAGTGACGGACGGACAGGTCGTGGGTCTGGTCGGCCCGAACGGAAGCGGCAAGTCCACCGCGCTGCGATGCGTGTACCGGGCCTTGCGCCCCAGCTCCGGAACCGTCTGGCTGGGCGAGCGGGACCTGACCCGGCTCCCGCTGCGCCACACCGCCCGGACCGTCGCGGCGATGACCCAGGACGGCGGCGTCGACTTCGACTTCACGGTCGAGGAGGTCGTCGCGCTCGGACGCGCGCCGCATCTGCGCGGTAACCAGGCGCTCGGCGGCCGCGAGCGCGAACTGTGCGCGCGGGTGATGGACCGCCTCGACATCGGGCACCTCGCCCACCGGGGGGTTCTGACGCTTTCGGGCGGGGAGCGCCAGCGCGTCCTGCTCGCCCGCGCGCTGGTGCAGGAGCCGAAAGTCCTCGTCCTCGACGAGCCGACCAACCACCTCGACGTCCGCCACCAGGTCGACCTGCTCTCGCTCCTGCGCGGCTCGGGGCTCACGGTCCTCGTCGTCCTGCACGACCTCAATCTCGCCGCGGCCGCCTGCGACCGGCTCGGCGTGCTCTCCCAGGGCCGCCTGGTCGCTTCCGGCGCCCCTGCGGAGGTCCTCACGCCGAGCCTGGTCGCCGAGGTCTTCGGAGTGCGGGCCAGTGTCGTCCCGCATCCGCTGACGGGCGATCCCCAACTGCTGTACTCGCTCGACCCACGTCATGGAAAGGTCATGTGACACATGCTCATGAGCAGATCCCGCGCCGCCGTCCGGCAGCGTGCCGCCGTCGGATCGGCCCTCGCGGCGGCACTGGTGCTCGGCGGCTGCGGCGCCGAGGTCGACTCGGACGACGCCAAGGCCTCCGGCAAGGTCACTGTCAAGCGCTGCGGCGAACCGGTGGAGTACACGGTTCCCGAGCGTGCCGTCGCCTACGAGGGCGGCAGCGCGGACAAACTCTTCGCCCTCGGCCTGACCGAGCACGTGTACGGCTATGTGATGCCGCCCGCCAACCCTCCGGTGAGCGAGTCCCCGTGGGCGTCCGAGTACGCGAAGGTGAAGATGCTCAGCGACGACCTCCTCAACAAGGAGGTCGTGGTCGAGGCCGAGTCCGACTTCGTGGTGGCCGGATGGAACTCCGGCTTCAAGAACGAGCGTGGCATCACGCCCGAGATCCTGGACACGCTCGGCATCCAGAGCTTCATGCACACCGAGAGCTGCTTCAACTACCCCGGGTTCCCCGAGAAAGTGACCCCCTTCGAGGCCCTTTACACCGACCTCGAACGACTCGGCAAGATCTTCCGGGTCGAGGACAGGGCCACGGAGGTGGTCGGCGAGTTGCGCAGGCGCGTGAAGGAGGTCGAGGCCAAGGCTCCGGAGGGCGACCCGGTACCCGTCTTCCTCTACGACTCCGGCACCGACCAGCCGTTCACCGCGGGCAATCAGGTGCCGCCCAACGACATCATCAAGACCGCGGGCGGCAAGAACGTCTTCGACGGTCTCGACGAGCGCTGGACCCAGGTCAGCTGGGAATCCGTCGCCGAGGCCGAGCCGGAGGTCGTCGTCATCCTCGACTACGGCGACATGCCCGCCCAGAAGAAGATCGACTTTCTGAAGAAGTCGCCCCACACCAAGGGTCTGCCCGCCGTGAAGAAGGACAACTTCTTCATCCTCGACTACAACGAGGGCATCAGCGGCCCCCGCAACATCGACGGCCTGGAGAAGTTCGCCGCGTACCTGCGCGAACTCGAGAGCTGAACCGCCGGCGCACCCCGACGGCGGCACAGCCCCTGACACGCCGTTCGCTCCCGCCGCCCACCGCGGGCGGCGGGAGCGAACGGCTGGGCGGGCGGTCCCGTCAGGCGGAGGGATCCGCCCCCCGAGGGGCGTTGGCCGTCCCCGTCGGCGGTTGGGAGAAGGTCCGGGTGCTGGGAACGAGGGCGGCGGCCGCCGGTGCCGCGAAGCAGACGACCGCGCAGCCCGCGAGCACCGCCCTGGCACCGAAGGCGTCGATGGCGGGGGCGATGACGGCGAGTCCGACCGGGGCGAGCCCGTAGGAGAGCAGGAAGTCCAGGGAGGAGACCCGGGCCAGCTTGTCGGGGGCCACCTCGCGCTGGGCGGCGGTGAACCACGGTACGTTGAACAGTTCGATGCCGATGCCCGCGACGGCGTATGCGGCCATCACGACGACCGGGTGCACGGGGAACACGAGGCTGAGCGGGGCGAATCCGTACGCGGCGAGCCCGGCCAGGGCGGCCCGGCCCGGGGAGCGTGGACGCCAGCGGGCGATGAGCAGCGCACCGGCCAGTGCCCCGGCGGTGTACGCGGTCATCGCACCCGCGAGGACGACCTCGGTGCCGTACTCGTCCCTGCTGACCACGGGGAGGGCGACGCCGGTCGCGGAGTAGCCGGTGGCTATGACCGCCGTCAGCGCGCCCAGCCCGGCGAGGAACCACGGGTGCCTGCGGGCCTCGCGGACACCCTCGGTGAACTCGGTGAGGAACGATGCCCTGTCCGTACCGGCCGAGGGCTGGGACGCGCCGTTCAGGGTGTCGGGCCGCGCGCCGCGTCCGGGAACACACGCGGCGACGAGCCAGAGCAGGCCGATGCCCACCAGCAGCGCCCCGGTGCTGAGGAACACGGCGAGCAGGGCGGCCAGCGAGGGCCCCACGAGCGTGGTGGCCCGTACCGCCAAGGTCATGGCGGCGTTGGCCTGCTGCCTGCGGTCGGCGTTCACCACTTCGGCGGTCAGTGCCTGGTAGGCGGGCCGGCAGGCGCCCTGCCCGGCGCCGGCCACCGCGGCGGCCGTGGCCATCAGCAGCACCGAGCGGTCCAGTCCGGCGGCGAGCACGGGGGCCGCGGCTCCGGCGGCGAGCCCCGCCCACAGGACGACGCCCCGGCGGGAGTGCCGGTCGGCCAGCACCCCGGCCATGGGCACCGCGGTGAGGAACCCCATCGTCCGGGCAGCGAGCAGCAGACCCAGGTCGGTGGCGGTGAGCGTCCGGTCGAGGACCGCGAGGCCGAGCACGAACGGCAGGGCCCAGGTGGCCAGGCCCGACGCCGTGGCGCCCGTCCAGAGGCGGAGGAAGGCGATGTCGAGCAGAACGGTCCGCTGCTTCGCGGCTCGGTCCTCGACGGCGTCGGGCGGGGCGGAGGGGGTGGGCACGATGACGCGCTCCTGTCCTGTACGGGGTCGGCGGGCGGACGCGGCGCGCCCCAACGGCCTTGATGGGCCAAAGAGATGGGATGACGCCGCCCGCCGTGGAGGTGGGCCGGGCGAGCGGGGTGGCGCTGCGTCGGAAACAGGCTACCGCAATGACAATCATTTCCATTAGTGTGCTGCCGGGAGAGGCCGACGCCTCGTCCGTCGCGTACACCTGTCGCTTCATCACGCTCCCCCGGAAACGCACCAGGAAGGACCCACCCATGGACCGGAACACCACCGGGCCCGCGCTCCTCGGGCAGCTGCCCCCGCCGCTGCCCGCGGACCGCATCATCGCCCTGAACCAGCCCAAGGGCGACCTGCACACCACCCGCTCCTACGAGTGGAACGGATGGACCTTCGACGTCCCGCCGGGCGTCTTCATACCCGGCTGGACCAGCCGCCTGATCCACGAGCGGCTGCTCGACGGCCGTATCGAGACCCGCGGCCGCCGATACGCCGCCATGGGCGTCGGTCTCGGCGTCGAGGCCGTGGCGGCGGGCGTCCGGGGCGCCCGGGAGATCCACGCGCTCGACGTCCATCCGGAGAGCGTGGCCGCGGCCACCCGCCACTACCGGCGCCTCGTCGGCGAGCGCCCGGAGACCGCGTTCCTCCCCGCCGTGAGCGACGTCTTCGACGCCCTCCCGGACGCCGTCCAGCTGGATGTCGTCACCTTCAACCCGCCCGCCGTCAGCCAGACCGTCAGCGACGACCCCGACGTCGTACGCAACGTCTGCGTGGGCGCACCGCTGATCGCGAAGTTCTTCGCCCAGATCACGGAGAAGGACCTCCTCGCACCCGACGGCGAGATCCACCTCATCGCCTCCAACACCGCCGACCTGCGCGCCCTGGTCCAGCACGCCCTGGACCACGGGCTGAGCCCCCGGGTCGACCACCTCCACGACTGGCGGGACGGCGTGCTGACCTTCCTGTTCCGCATCACCCACGACACGCCCCGCTCCGGAGGCCGACGATGAAGAACACCGAGGAACTCCTGGCCGGCGTACTGGCGGGCGAACACGGTCAACCTCCCGCCGAGATGACGGCGACCAGCGTGTTCTGGGTCCACCACGGCACCCGACTGGCCGGCGGGAACACCACCTACCTCAACCAGTACGTCCTCGTCCGCGTCGGCGCCTCGTTCGGCGGCTGCGCCTTCGAGGCCGGCGAGGCCGACCCGTCCCTGTGCCGCGACGCCTCCGGCGCCCCCCTCGACACGCTGCTGCGCGACGCCCCCCACCCGCTGCGGATCGCCGCGCTCGACGCCTACCTGAGCGCGGTCCGGCCGCACCGGGAGGCGGCCGGGGCGGAACCGGTCACCCTGCCCGCCGGGACACCCGAGACCCGGGCGCGGGCCCGCGACGCGGCCATCGCCGGCCTCCTGGACGTCGAGGCCGGCGCCCGGGTCGGCCTGATCGGCGTCGTCAACCCGCTGGTCGCGGCCATCCGCGAACGCGGCGGTGCCCCCCTGCTCTGCGACTTCAACCTCCGTACCACCCAGTGGGGCGACCCGGTCACCGACGACATGCACGAGCTCCTCGGCACCGCCGACGCCGTGGTCGCCACCGGCATGACCCTGAGCAACGGCAGCTTCGACACCGTCCTGGCCCGTTGCCGCGAGCGCGGCGTTCCCCTTGTGGTCTACGCCCAGACCGGGAGTGCCGTGGCCCGCGCGTTCCTCGGCGCGGGCGTGACCGCCCTGTCCGCGGAACCTTTCCCCTTCTCCCAGTTCAGCGCGGAACCCACGACCCTGTACCGCTACCGGGCGGCGGCCGGCGCATGACGTCCGCCACCCGCCGACCGGCGTCGCCGGACGCCGCCGCCCGTGAGACCACGGGCACCGGACACGCCGCCTGCCACCACGGCGAGATCCTCCAGGGCGTGTTCCTCGACGAACGGCGCCGTCCCCGTCACGGCCTGGTGACCCTGCCCATGACCGCCCGGGGCAGCACGGCCCGCTTCACTTGCCGGCCCGACAGCCCGCCCGACGAGGTGACGGTGACGCCGGGCGGCCGGGCCAAGGCGCGGGCGGCGGCCGTCCTCGCGCTCCGGGAGTGCGCGGAGCGCCTCGGAGAGGAACCGTGCGGCGGCGAGCTGACCCTCACCGGCGACCTCCCCGTCGGACTCGGCATGGGCTCGTCCACCAGCGACGTCATCGCCACGGTGCGCGCGGTCGCCGACTCCCGGGGCCTGCTCCTGCCGCCGGAGACCATCGCCCGGCTCGCGGTGCGCGCCGAGGGCGCCAGCGACCCCCTGATGCACGGCTGTCGCCCGCTGCTCTTCGCGCAACGCGAGGGCCGCGTCCTCGAAACCCTGGGCTCCGCGCTGCCGCCCGCGGTGGTGGTCGGCTGCGCGCTCGGCGGCGGCGAACCGGTCGACACCCTCTCCCTGCCGGTCCTCGTCGCGCACGACGACCTCGCCGCGTACGAGCACCTGCGCCGCATGCTGCGCAGGGCGGTGACCGACGCCGACACCGCGCTGCTCGGCAGGGTCGGCACGGCCAGCGCCCGTCTGCGTCAACGCGTGCTGAGGCACCGGGAGTTCCCGGCACTCACCGCCATCGCCGACAGCGTGGGTGCCGCCGGGGTGCAGATCGCCCACAGCGGCAACGTCGCCGGCATCCTCTTCGATCCCCGAGTCCCCGGCCTGCCCCGCAGGCTGCGCCGTTGCGCCCGCGCCCTGGACCGTGAAGGCATCCCGCCGACCCGGACCTTCACCACCTTCGCGACCCCCGCCACTGAGGAGTACCCCCGTGGACGAACACATCTCGGAAGCCATCGGCCGACCGGACCTGATACGCCTCGACGACGGACTCGTCTGCCTGCGGTTTGAGACGATGAAGGTCGTCTCCGCCCTGGCCGCCGTACGCCACCTGCTCGACACCAAGGCCGTGCGGCGCGGCGACACCCTCGTCGACAGCTCCAGCGGCATCTACGCCTACGCCCTCGCGCTGGCCTGCCACCGCTACGGCATGCGCTGCCACATCGTCGGCTCCACCACCGTCGACCACACCCTGCGCACGCAACTCGGCGTCCTCGGCGCCACCCTGGAGCAGATGCCGCCCAGCAGCGACCTCAAGCTCGACCAGAGCCGTCGCGTCGCCCGCGTCCGGGACATCCTGCGCGACCACCCCGGCCACCACTGGATGCGCCAGTACCACGACGACGTCCACTACCTCGGCTACGAGGCCGTGGCCGAACGGATCCAGGAGGAGACCGGTGCCGCCGCCCTGTCCCTCGTGGGCGGCGTGGGATCAGGGGCCTCCACCGGCGCGCTCGCCCACTATCTGGGCAAACGCTCCGTCGATGTGCGACTCGTCGGCGTCCAGCCGTTCGGCAGCGTCACCTTCGGCAGCGACCACGTCTCGGACCCGGAGATCATCATCGCCGGCATCGGCAGTTCCATCCCGTTCGGCAACGTGCGTCACGACCTGTACGACACCGTCCACTGGCTGGCCTTCGACGCCGCCCTCGCCGGGAGCGTCGACCTGCTGCGCCGGCACGCCGTCTTCGCCGGTCTGTCCACCGGCGCCGCCTATCTCGCCGCCCGCTGGGAACGCGGTGCGGAGCCCGGCCGGACGGCCGTGTTCATCGCCGCGGACACCGGCCACCGGTACGTCGACACCGTGTTCGCCCGGCACGCGGAGGCGGCCCGGGTGGAGGACCTGGCGCCCCGTCCGGTGCGCGGCACGGACGACCTCGCACTGCCCTGGTCCCGCATGGACTGGAAGGGCTCGCCCGCCCCCGAGGCGGCGGTCGTCAGCCCGGCTTGCGCCACACCGAGACGTGCTTCACCGAGTCCTGGGTGAACGGCGTGCGGTCCCAGTCCGCATAGCGGTGTTCCAGGCCGAGACCGGCGATGCGCGCCATCAGGTCGAGCTCCGCCGGCCAGGCGTACCGGTGCCGGGAATCGTCCCGGCGGTAGTGGTCGCCGTCGCGGGTGAAGTGGTTCGAGACGAGGATCTGCTCGACCAGGTCGAAGGTGTCGAACCCGAGGTGCCGGTCGGAGACGTCGAACGGCACCGCGGTCTGGCCGGGCGGCAGACGGCGCAGGGGCGGCACGCCCAACTCGATGACGAACCTGCCCCCGGGCCTCAGATGACGGGCCGCGTTGCGGAAGCACTCGACCTGCTCGTCCTGGGTGAGCAGGTTGCTGATGGTGTTGTAGACGAGGTAGACCACGGCGAACTCGCCGGGAACGACGGTCGTCGCCATGTCCCCGAGGGTCACCGGCAGCGTGTCCTCGTCGGCCTTGCGCCGCAGGACCGCCGCCATGTGCTCGGACAGTTCGATGCCCACCACCGGCACACCGCGTTCCCGGAGGGGGACGCCCACCCGTCCGGTACCGATGGCGAACTCCAGCGCCCGGCCGTCCCCGGCGAGTTCGGTGAGGAGGTCGAGAGTCGGTCCGAGGACGGCGGCCGAGGACATCTCGGTCTCCTCGGCGTCGTAGCGGTCGGCGGTCGCGCGTGTCCACAGTTCGCTGCTCGTCACGGGCGACCACTCTGCCGGGCGCGGGGATGCGGTGTCGACGCATTTGCCTCGCGGAGCGGAAGACGCCGGCGGCCCGGCCCGGCCCGGCGCGGTGGGCCGGGCCGGACCGCAGGGCGGGGCCATCGGCCCGTTAGGCTTGCCGTCATGAGCCGATGGGAGCAGCTGACCGGCGGCACGTCCGGTGAGCAGTACGCCGCGCGTTTCGCCGAACTCGCCGAAAGCGGGCAGGACGTCCATGGCGAGGCGCGCCTGTGCGCCACGCTGGTGCCTCCCGGGGCGCGGGTGCTGGACGCGGGCTGCGGCACCGGGCGGGTCCTGATCCAACTGGCCCACCTCGGTTACGACGGGGTGGGCGTGGACCGCGACGCCTCCATGCTTGCCGTGGCCCGCCGGAACGCGCCCCGGCTGACCTGGCTGCAGGCCGACCTGGCCGAGTTCGACCCGGCTGCCGCGGACCTCGGCCCCGGCTTCGACCTCGTCGTCGCCGCGGGCAACGTGTTCCCCCTCCTCGCGCCGGGCACGGAGGCCGCCGTCGCCGCCGCCCTGGCCGGGGCCCTGCACCCGGGCGGCTTGCTCGTCGCCGGCTTCGGCCTGGACCGGGAGCACCTGCCCGTGCCGCCCAGCCTCACGCTGGCGGAGTACGACGCCCACTGCACCGCGGCCGGCCTCACGCTCACCGACCGCTTCGCCACCTGGGACGCCGACCCCTACGACGGCGGAGGTTACGCGGTCAGCGTCCATCGCCGCTGACGCAGCCACAGCGGTGCGTCACCCTTGGACATCGAGTGCCGTGCCGTACAAGCGGTCCACCTTCAGCCTGACGACCACTCGGCGCTCGGCGACCGACCGCGCCAGGAACGCCTCCTCGTCGTCGGGTCTGAGGGCCGCCGGCATCATCGCGAGCAGTTCCCTCCCGACCGCGTCGCCGGGCACCGTCGTGATCTCCGTGACCTCGGCCTCGCCCTCCGCGACGGCGAACGACCACACGTCGTCACCCTGTACGTGCAGCGCCACACGCGGCTCGCGCCGTATGTGCCCGAGCTTGACCCGGTCCGCCGTGGTCGAGAACCGGACGATACGGGCTTCCGGGTCCCATCCGTACAGCATGGTGGTCAGGTGGGGGTGGCCACTGCGCTTGACGGTGGCGAGTGTGCCGAACTGCTGGCTGCCGAGCAGGCCGGAGAGCGCTTCATCGGACAGTGGGCGTGGTGCCGGTGATTGAGTCATGACCCGATCAACGTCCGGGGGTGCTCGATGAATTCCGGAACGCGAGCGGCGCGGGCGCCGGTCAGGCCGGGCCTTCGATGCACCCCAACACGTCCACCTCATCGAAACGGCGCTCTGCCAGGTTCTTTCTCGTGACCGTCCAGTAGACGTCACCGTGGACGTAGACGCCCCCGTACCACTGGGTGAGCAGGGCCCAGTCCTCCGGCCGAGGTGCGGCCCAGGCACTGGCGGACTCGCCCGGCGGCCGCCGTTCCCTCCGGGCCCTCAGCGACGCTGCTACGTCAAGCATGTCGAACTCGCCGTAGGGATCGCGGGCGTACCCGTCGATCCGCAGCAAGGACCTGCCGCGTGACCGGTCCTCGTCGCGCACCGATCGCCAGGCATCGCGCAGTTCCGCGGCGTGGGGGTGCTCGGCGGGGGCGTACATCGCCTCGCAGTCCGGCAGGGAGACCTCACGGCGAAGCCGCAGTGCCGTCCCTTCATGAGGGCCCCGGCCCATGTTCGCCCACGGGTCCCTGGGCGAGTGCCTCGGGCTCAGGGGGCGCTCCTCCACCGGTGTGCCGGCGGGAACGTACACCGCTTCGCCGCCGGCATCGAAACCGTCGTCGGCGGACCGGGCGAGCAGGTGCAGTACACCGTCGGACGGCAGTGGCAGGGTCGTCGCGTCCGCGGGCGGTGCCGCGAGATCCATGGACGCGATCAGGTACGTGCGCGCCGGAGGGTTGGCGAACTCGACGGGAAGCAGCAGGGGCCCGCCGAAGCGGCCCACGACCGGTCCGTCCCCGTCAGGCGTGAGCGTCGCGCACGGGCGGGCGGCCTCCAGCCACCTCTCCACCTCGGCGGGCGGGACACCGCGCGCGAGCGCCGACTCGCGGACCCGGTTCAGTCTGTCGAGCATCTCCGGCTTCATGCGACGAACTCAGCGTCGGGGACCGACAGTCGGCGGCCCGCGCCCGGGGCGCCGCCTACCGGAGCCGACCCAGCGCCTCCCGCAGCCGCCGTGCGTCGCGCAGCCGCTGTTCGTACGTGGCACCCAGGGCGAGCAGTGCCAGACCGGCGAGTGCGGGAGGCACCCACCGGGGAAGCGCGCCGACGACCTGCGTGACGTACGGGGCGAGTTCGTGCAGCGCCACCAGTGCGAGCGCGCTCCCGCCCAGGACCAGCGGGGCCTGGAGACGGAACCGGGCGCCCGTCAGGGCCGTGGCCAGCGCGGCGGTGCCGAGCAGCAGGGGCCGCAGCCAGTGCGGATCGCCCCACATCGCGAGCAGGCTCGGCACCAGGGTGACGGCCGGCCCCGCCGCGTACGCCGTCCAGGAGGAGACCGACGGATCACGGCGCCGGGTCAGGTGTCCGACGGCCAGCGCGGCGACGGTCACCGGCAGCGTGTAGGCCTCCGGCGTGGTGACGTCCCACGCCGCCAGCCGCACCCAGGTGGCCGACAGGAAGAGGGCGGCCGCCACGTGACCGGCCCGCCGCCGCTCCGGCCGCAGCGCGGTTCCGGCGGCGACGACCCCGCAGAGCGAGAGGACCAGGGCCAGCATGGGCAGTTCCCGCACCGCGAGAGCGAGCGACAGCAGCACCGCGGCCGCGCCCGCCGCTTCGACCGGCACGGTCGCGGCCGAGCCCCGCGCCCGCGCCGCGACCAGAGCCGCGACGACGGGTACGACCAGGACCAGCAGCGCGGTGTGCTCCGGCGGCCGGCCGGCGGACGCCCCGACCGCGCAGGCCAGGGCCGCGGCGTACCCCAGGGCGGCGGGCGCGGCGAACACGACGAGCCCCGGACGGGCGCTCGCCACGCCGAACAGCGCCGTCAGCGTCAGGAGCACCACGATCGTCCCGGTCTCGGTGGCCAGGGAGGCGAGGGCGAGGGCGACGGAGGTGACGAGGGCCAGTACGACGGCCGTCACGGCCGGCGCGGACGGCCCGCCTGCCACGCGACGGGCCCGCTCGGCGACCCCCAGCGAGGCCAGGACCAGGACCCCCTGCGTCATCAGCCCCGCCCCGTGGGGTACTTCGAGCACCACCGGGGTCACGAACAGCGCCGCCCACCCGAGGACTAGCGCACCCGCCCCGGCCGCCGGGCGCCACACCGCGTGGCGCTCGGCCACGGCCAGCACAGCGGCCACGAGGGCGAGGACGAGCGGTGCGGCAGTCGCGTAGGAAGGCCAGTGGGCGTCCGCGAACACGGCGTCCCGGGAGTCGAGCGGCACCCCCGACCACGGACGCTCGAGCCGGGCCGCCGGGCCCAAGAGCGTCCCCGTGACGAGCGGGAGCGCCCACAGCACCGAGAGGCCCTGGACGACCAGCGAAGCCCCGGCCATCCCCCGCCGCAGCGGCCGGGGGAGCGGTACCCGGACAGCCGTCAGCAGGGCGATCCCGAGGACCAGGCATCCGGGCACCGTCCACTCACCGGGCACCGACGCCCGCAGTACCCCGCCCGCCCCCGCGACCAGGAACAGCCCGGCGGACAGGGCGGCACACACGGCGACGTCCGGCACCGGGGCGAACCGGGCGGCGGTCAGGGCGATCGCCGCGGCGAGGACCAGCAGCGCGGCGCCCCGCGCGGCCGCACCCGGACCGGGCGCGCTCCAGCAGAGCCATCCGGCCGACAGCACCCCGACGGCACCCGTGCCGCAGGCGCCGACGAGCGTGACGACCCGCACCGGCGCGTGGGCCGACCGGAGCGACACGGCGGTGTCGGCCGCGGCGGTCACCAGCAGCACGGCGGTGAGCGCGTGCGGGCCCGCCTCGACGGCGAGCGCCCACAGCAGCAGCGGCAGTTGCGCGGTCACCGCGGCGAGGGGGAGCGGGAGCCGCAGGGCGGAACGCGCGCCCGTCCGCGCCCGGCCCTGCTCCGCCTCGATGTCGTCGGCCGCCCGCGGCACCAGCAGGCCCACCCCCGCGCCGTACGCGGCCCAGGCACCGGCCAGGACGGCCGACGCGGCGGCCGGGTACCCGAGACCGCCGCTGCCGTCGAACGCCACTTCGTGCAGGGCGTAGGCATCGAGCACGGTCAGGGCCATGCCCAGAGCCGCCACCGCCTCGGCGGTCGAGCCCAGTCCTCGCCGCAGCAGCGGCACCGGCACGGCCAGCGCGCTCAGGGTCACCGCGCCCAGAACCAGCGCCCGTCCGGTGATCCCCAGGTGACCCCAGCCGACCAGCGTGAAGGCGATGGCGGCGACCGTCAGGAGGATGCCGCCGAGGAGCAGCAGCACGTTCTGCACGCCGGGTGCCGTCGCCTCCGGCCGTTGCGCGGCCGTGCCGGGCCACATCGGGTCGGCCACCCGGGCGGGCTGCGGTGCCGAGGCCGTACGCAGGGTGTGGACCAGCCACTCGCGGCGCCGGAGCAAGAGGGCGCGGCGGGCGTCGAGTTGCCGCAGCTCGGCGTCGAGGAAGCGCAGTTCCTCGGCCGGAGGCGGAATGTTCGTCATGGCCTGAGTGTGGGCCTCGTCACTTGGCCGCACATGGGTGCGCGTACTCAGTTCCTACTCAGTCAGACTGACGCGCGATGAGTGAGCAACCACGTGATGAAGAGGCAGTCTTCCGTACGACCCGTGGCCGGGTGCGGGGCACCACGGCCGGTGACGGTGTCACAGCCGTGCTGGGGGTCCCGTACGCCGCTGCGCCTTTCGGTGCCCGCCGGTTCCGGGAGCCGCAGGCGGCGCCGAGCTGGAGCGGGGTACGGGACTGCACGGACTTCGGCCCCATCGCCCCGCAGTCCGCCGAGTTGCCGGGAGCGCCGGTGTGGCGGCCGGGCGACGAGGACGTCCTCACCGTCAACGTCTGGGTGCCCGACGGCGCGGGAGCCGGCGGGCTGCCGGTGTTCTTCTGGATCCACGGTGGCGCCTACACCTTCGGCTCGTCCGCCCAGCCCGACTTCGACGGGGCGTCCCTGGCCCGCGCCGGTCTGGTCGTGGTCAGTTGCAACTTCCGCGTGGGCTTCGAGGGCTTCGGCCACGTGCCCGGGTTCCCCGACAACCGAGGGCTGCTCGACCAGGCCGCCGCCCTGGTCTGGGTCCGGGAGAACATCGAGGCCTTCGGCGGCGACCCCGACAACGTCACCATCGCCGGGCACTCCTCCGGGGGAGGCTCGGTGGCCTGCCTGATGGCCATGGAGCGGGCACGCGGGCTGTTCCGGCGGGCCATCGCCCACAGCGTGCCCAGCGCCTTCTTCACCGTGGAGCTCGCCGAGGCGGTCACCGGGCGGATCGCGGCCGAGGCCGGGGTGAGTCCGACGGCCGCGGGACTGCTGTCCGTGCCGCCCGAGTCGCTCGTGACCGCGTCCGACAAGGTCACCGCGGAGTGCCGGACGGACCCCGTGACGCCGATCCAGGCCTTCGACCCCGTGATCTTCCAGCCCGTCGTCGACGGTGAGGTGCTGCCCGCGGAACCGCTCCGTGCGCTCGCCTCCGGCCCGGCGCGGGAGGTGGATCTGCTGGTCTGTCACACGCTGGAGGAATACCGGTTCCTCCACATGGTCGGAGCCGTCCGGGCAGCCGTCACCGAGGCGGAGCTCGCGGACGTCGCCGAGGCCCTCCGTCTCCCCGCCCACCTGGCCGACGGCTACCGGGAGTTGCTGCCGGACGCCCCGGTGCTCGACCGCTGCCTCGCGCTCCTCGGGGACGCGCGGTTCGGCGAGTACACCACCCGGCTCGCCGAGCAGCACGCGAGGGCCGGCGGCCGGGCGTACCTGGCCCGCTTCGCCCGCCGGCGCGGTGCGGCCGGGCCCTGGCACACCGCGGACATCCCCTTCGCCTTCGGCAACCTGGACGCCGTCGGCGCGGACTTCCTCATCGGCGGCGAACCCGACGAAGACGACCGGGCCCTGTCCCGCCGCATGCTCCGCTCCTGGGCCGGCTTCGCGGCCACCGGGGACCCGGGTTGGCCGGCGGTCACGCCGGACGCCACACCGGTCAGATCCTGGGCCGTCCCCGACGACGGCCTGACGGCCGACGACACGTGTGGCTTCCGCGAGCTGTGGCGCGACGTCCGGTTCGATCCGATGCGGCCCGGCCGCCCGGGCGGCTGACGCGTCGGTGGGCGGCGGCCTCACCCGAGGGGCGGATCCGCGTGCTCGCCGGGCTTCGGGCCCGCGGACTCCAGCCTCACCACGAGCCCCTTCGACGTCGGCTGATTGCTGATCTCGGCCACGCTGTCCAGCGGAACGAGGACCTGCGTCTCCGGGTAGTACGCCGCCGCGCAGCCACGGCTGGTCGGATACGGCACCACCCGGTAGCCCTCGGCACGGCGTTCCGTGCCGTCGGTCCACACGCTCACCAGGTCGACGTACTGCCTCTCGGAGAGTCCCAGGTCCGCCATGTCCTCGGGGTTGACCAGGACGACCCGGCGGCTGCCGTGGATGCCCCGGTAGCGGTCGTTGTTCGTATAGGGGACCGTGTTCCACTGATCGTGCGACCGCAGCGTCTGCAACAGCAGGTGTCCCTCGGGAGCCGTAGGCATCTCCCAGTCGTTGCGGGTGAACCGGGCCTTTCCCGTGGACGTGGCGAAGACGCCCTCGTTGACCGGGTTGGGCAGCCTGATGCCACCCGGCCGGGTCACCCGCCGGTTGAAGTCGTGCAGCCCCGGCACCACGCGGGCGATCCGGTCACGCAGAGAGCCGTAGTCGGCCTCGAACCGCTCCCAGGGGATGCCGGTCCCGCCGTCGAGGGTGCGGCGGGCCAGCCGGCACAGGATGGCGACCTCGCTGAGCAGGACCCTGGAGGCCGGGGTGAGACGGCCCCGGGAGACGTGCACCTCGCTCATCGAGTTCTCGACGGTGACGAACTGCTCGCCGCCCGCCTGGATGTCGAGCTCGGTACGGCCCAGGGTGGGCAGGATCAGTGCGGTGTCACCGCAGACCGTGTGCGATCTGTTGAGCTTGGTGGAGATGTGGGCGGTGAGCCGGCAGCGCTCCATGGCGTCCTCGGTGACCGCGGTGTCCGGGGCGGCCAGGACGAAGTTGCCGGCCACGCCGAGGAAGACCTTGATCCGGCCCTCGCCCATGGCCCTGATCGAGTTCACCGAGTCGAGCCCGTGGGCGCGGGGCGGGTCGAAGCCGAACTCCTCCCGCAGCGCGTCCAGGAAGTCGTCGGGCATCTGCTCCCAGATGCCCATCGTGCGGTCGCCCTGTACGTTGCTGTGCCCGCGCACCGGGCACGCACCGGCTCCGGCCCTGCCGAGATTGCCGCGCAGCAGCAGGAAGTTCACGATCTCCCTGATGGTGGGGACGCCGTGCCTGTGCTGCGTCACGCCCATGGCCCAGCAGACGATCACCCGCTTGCTGCGCAGGACGTCGCCGTGCACCTCCTCGATCTCCGCACGCGTCAGTCCGGTGGCCCGCAGGACGTCGTCCCAGGCGATGCTCCGGGCATGCCGCGCGAACTCCTCGAAGCCGCTGGTGCTCGTGCGGATGAACGCGTGGTCGAGTACGGTGCCGGGCCGGTCGTCCTCCGCCTCCAGCAGCAGCCGGTTCAGTCCCTGGAAGAGGGCGAGGTCCCCGCCGCCGCGGATGTGCAGGAACCGGTCGGCGATCTGGACGCCGCGTCCGATCACCCCGCGGGCCTTCTGCGGGTTCTTGAACCGCAGCAGTCCGGCCTCCGGCAGGGTGTTCACCGCGACGATCCGGGCCCCGTTGCGCTTGGCCTCCTCCAGCGCGGACAGCTGCCGCGGATGGTTGGTCCCCGGGTTCTGTCCCACCAGGAAGATCAGGTCGGCGTGGTGAAGGTCCTGGAGACTCACCGTGCCCTTGCCGGTGCCCAGCGTCTCGTGCAGGGCGAAGCCGCTGGACTCGTGGCACATGTTGCTGCAGTCGGGCAGGTTGTTGGTGCCGAAGGCCCTGGCGAACAGCTGCAGTGCGAAGGCGGCCTCGTTGCTGACCCGGCCGGAGGTGTAGAAGACCGCCTCGTCGGGGGAGCGCAGCGACTTCAGCTCGTCGGCGATCAGCCCCAGCGCGTCGTGCCAGCTGATGGGCTCGTAGTGGTCCGAACCCGGGCGCTTGACCACCGGTTCGGTGAGCCGCCCCTGCTGGTTGAGCCAGAGGTCGGAGTGCCGGCGCAGGGCGGACACCGAGTGCTCGCGGAAGAAGTCGGCGGTGACGCGCCGGGACGTCGCCTCGTCGTTGATGTGCTTGGCGCCGTTCTCGCAGTACTCGTTGCGGTGCCGGTGGCCGGGGGAGGGGTCCGCCCACGCGCAGCCGGGGCAGTCGATGCCGCCGACCTGGTTCATGGTCAGCAGGGTCACCCCGGTCCGCCTCACGGACGTCTCGTCGAGGGAGTACCGCAGGGCGTGCCGCACCGCGGGCACGCCCGCCGCCCACTTCTCGGGCGGAGTGACGGTGAGTTCCTGCGCGGGCTCTTCGCCCGGTGGCCTGTGCGTCACAGAGGTCGCTCGCTTTCTCGCCGGTCGGATCAGCCCACGGGCCAACGGGGAACGCGGCAGCGCGCGGGCTCGGGCTCCGCCGGCAGGACGTGTCCGTTGCGGATGGTCCCCCGCCAGCCACCCGTCTCCTGGCCCAGCCCCTCGATGAACTCCTTGAAGTGCGCCAGCTCGGAGCGGAGCACGCGTCGCGCGACACCGGAGAGGCCGGACAGCACGGCCGCGGCACCTCGTCGCCCGACATCGATGCGTACGGTGACCGCGGTCCGGCCGGGGCCCGCCGCGTGGAACGTCACCCTGCCCCGGTGGTGTGAGTCCAGGCTCCGCCAGGTGATACAGGTGTCCGGCCGCTGGTCGACGATCTCCGTCGCGAACTCGCGCCGCACCGGCCCCAGACCGACCACCCAATGGGTGATGGACGGTCTGACCTGCTCGACCCTCTTCACCGTGGTCATGAACCGGGGGAACGTCTTGAACTGGGTCCACTGGTCGTACACGGTGCACACCGGCACCGTGACCTGGACCGTCTCCTTGATCGTGGTCATGGTCCGCCTGTCTGCGATCACTGGTACCCCCAGTGTCACGGCCCGGCCGGGTGCCCGCCACGGGAAGCCTCGCGGCAGCGCCCGCACGCCGTCGGCGGTCTTGAACAATTCTCATCTTCTCTGATGTGATCTGCGGCACAGCCGACCGACCGTGCCGGAGGTCCCATGCACCGCCGTCTGCTCACCGCGCTCGTCTGCGTCGCGCTGCTGGCCACCGGGACGGCCTACGCGCGGCCGGCCGTCGAGGACCACCGGGTCCCGCCCTCCGGCATACCCCGGCTCACGGACGACCGGGGCCGCGTGCTGACCCTGCGCGGCTGGAACGTCGAGGACAAGACGCACCGGGGCGAGGACGCCCTGTCCGCGATCAGTGAGCGGCACTTCCGGGACCTGCGGGCCCGGGGCTTCAACTTCGCCCGGCTCCTCGTCTTCTGGGACGACCTCGAGCCCCGCCGGGGCCACTACAGCGAGCGGTATCTGCGCCGTATCGAACGCATCCTCGACTGGGCGCACAAGCACCGCGTGCACGTCCTGATCGACGCGCACCAGGACGTCTTCGGGCCCGCGTTCGGGCACCGCGGCATCCCCGAGTGGGCGACGAGGACCGACGGTCTGCCGTTCACCCCGCACCCCGACGACTGGTTCGCCGAGTACTTCGAACCGGCCGTGCAACGGGCGTTCACCCACCTCTACGAGGACCCCGACCTGCGCCGTGCCCAGGCCGACATGTGGCGGGTGCTGGCCCGTCGCCTCGGGGACCACCCGGCCGTCCTCGGCTACGACCTGATCAACGAGCCCATGGGCGAGATCGCGCGGGGCGAGGACCTGCCGACGGCCGCCCGGCGCATCGAGCGCGAGCAGCTCACCCCGCTGTACAACCGGCTCGCCGACGCCGTCCGCGACGTCGACGACGACTCCTGGATCTTCTTCGAACCGACTCCCATCGTGGGCGAGGGCGTCCCCACCGGTCTGGGCCGGATCGACGACCCGAAGGCCGTCTACGCGCCCCACTTCTACAACACGGCCATGGAGGCGGGCGCCGACTACGACCCGTCGGCCGGCTGGATCGAGGCGTACGAGTCCGCGGTGACCGTCTATCCAGGCCGGTACCGCGTCCCCGTCGTGGTGGGGGAGTGGGGCCCGCTCAACAACTCGCTGCCGAACATGGGGCGTTTCTACCGCGACGCCCTGTCGTCCCTGAACCGCTACACCTCGGGCTGGGCCGGGTACGTCTGGTGCTACGGCGGCGGGTACTGCGCTGTGGACGCCGAGGGACGCTTCCGGACCAACAAGGAGCAGACCTCGGCGCCGTACGCCCCGGCCGTCGCCGGACGGGTCACCGCTCAGACGTACGAGCCGGACGGCGGCGTCTTCCGGCTGTCGTACCGCGCCGGGCACGGCGCAACCGAGGTCTCCCTGCCGCCCCGGGCGGACGGCTGGCGCATCGAACTGACCGGCGCCGCCCGCACCGCCACGCCGGCCCCGCCCGGTGACCGCGCGCGGACCGTGCGCGTCGTCGCGCGACCGGGCGCGTACGTCACCGTCGTCGTCACTCCTCGCCCGCCGCGGTGACCCGCCGGGGAGTCCACGACGGCGGAAGGCGCAAGCGGAGGTCTGTGGTCCCCTCAGGGACGGGGGGCCGCCTCGCCGGCCGGCCCGCTGTCCTCGGGGAAGTCCCCTTCCGGGCCGAGCGGACTGCCCTCCCACAGAAGCGCCCGCCAGCCCCGGTCGGGCGAGCCGGTGAGCACGACCACGCCGGTGTTGCCCAGCGGGTGGCCGGCGGCGTACGAGACGTCGACGTTGTCCGCCCGGGCGGCCACCCACGCACGGATCATCGCGCCGTGGCTGACCATGGCCACCGTCTCCGCGCCCGCCTCCGCCGCCTCGGCGACGACGGCGTCGAAGCGGCCCAGGGCCTCCACGCCGTTCTCACCGCCGGGCATCCGGCGGCCGGTGTCGCCGGCGGACCAGGCGAAGGCAGTGGAGAGATACACGGCGGCGGCGTCCTCGTCCCCGCGCATCTCCAGCTCTCCCGCGGCCAGCTCCCGCAGCCCGTCCCGGACGCGGACGTCCAGCCCTGTCGCGGCCGCCAGCGGCGCGGCGGTCAGCTGGGTACGCACCAGCGTGGAGGCGTACAGCGCACCGATCCGCTCCGCCGCCAGGGCCTGCGGCAGCGCGGCGGCCTGCTCCTGCCCCAGAGGTGTCAGCCCCGGCCCCGGCGCGTCGGTGTCCAGCAGGTGCTTGAGGTTGGACGGGGTCTGACCATGGCGTACGAGCAGCAGACGCATGCGGGGCTACCTCCACAGGACGGAAGACTCCCTCCACTGTGCCACCGCCGCCGTGGGCTCCGGAACACGGGACGGGGCCGCCCCGGTCACCGCCGGATCAGATGCCGCAGGTGGGAGCCGACCAGTAGGGCGACGGGTCGAAGGCCACGTGGGTGTGGTCGTTGTGGCCGGGGTAGCCGGGGCCGAGGATCTCCGAGAAGCCGTGCGTCCTGGACTGCTGGGCGAGCCGGCACAGGGACGGCGAGCCGACGAGGTCGGCCGCGTCGCCGTACAGGTGGCGGCTGGTGGCGGAACCGCCGACCGCGTTGTTGCACGCGCGGGAGCGGAAGCCGCTGGAGATGGTGATGGGGACGTCGCCGAGGGCGTGCCGCATCGCCTCCAGCTTCCACATGGTCTTGAGCGCGTTCGACCTGGCGGTGGCCGCGGAGACGGCGCCGCCGGACCAGTCGGAGTTGCACTTGTTGAGTTCGGCGTAGGTGAAGTGGACGGGCGTGCAGTCGGCGTCCTGGAGGGCGTAGATCTTGCTGAAGGTGGCGGGTCCGGCGACGCCGTCCGCGCTCAGTCCGTACGCGGCCTGGAACTTCTTGACGGCGGCGGCGGTCCGTGCGCCGTACTGGCCGTCGTAGGAGAGTCGTTCGCCGGACGTCACCCAGCCGGCGACCCGGATCTGCAGCTGGGTCACGTCGCTGCCGGAGGATCCCTGGGACAGGGTGCGGTTCCAGGTGTAGCAGGAGTCGGCGTGAGCCGTGCCGGCGGTGGCACCCACGCCGACCGCGGCACCAGTCATGAGCATGACAAACGAAAGAAGCAGGCGTGACACGCGTCTGAACATCCCGGCCTCCCGACCGTTGAGCCGACAACAACCGAAGCCCAGAGTGCGGGAACGGACTACGCGCGTCAATGGCGCCGGGGTCCTGGCCGCCGGCGCCATGACGGGCATGTGTCAGACCGTGCCGAACCACGCTTCCGCGAGCGAGTGCAGCGTTCCTTCGGCGGGCGCACCCAGTTCCCGCATGTACCAAGGGAGGTTGCTGTATACGTGCAGCAGCGTGTACGCGAGCAGTTCGACCGGCTCGAAGGTGCGTCCGTAGGCCTTGGCGAGCCGGGCCAGCAGGTCCGGATCACCCCGCGTGACGAACAGGCCCACGCCCACGAAGTCGTAGGCGCGGTCACCGATCATGGCCGGTTCGAAGTCGAAGAGCCCGGTCAGCCGCCATCCGTCGGGGTCGACCAGGAAATGCTGCCGCATGACCTCGGTGTGCAGCAGACAACGGTCCGGGTCGCGCGGCAGCGGCACCGAGGCCAGGAAGTCCGGTATCTGCTCCAGCCAGCCGGCGGCCAGCCCGCGGGCGCGCTGCTGTTCCACGGCACCGGCGCTCTGGCGCTCCACGAAGGCGCCCCAGTCCCCGGGGCCGAGCACGTCCCCGAGCGGGCCGGGGTCGAGGGAGTGGAGCATCGCCAGGGCTTCGCCCACCTCGGTGACGAGCCGTTCCCGGTCGGCGTGCGGCACGCGGTCCCAGGCCTGGGCCAAGTTCTCGCCGCGGAGCCGGGACATGAGCACGTACTGCCAGCCGTTCTCGTACGGGCCGCGGTCGTGTACCCGCGGCGTCGGCACCGGCAGCCGCCCCTGGAGGTGGGCGAGGACCCGGCCCTCCGCGACGCCGTCCTGCGCGGCGGCCTTCGGGAACAGCTTGAGGACGTGCTCGTCACCCACCGCGTAGACCGGCTGCGACCCGTCCGGGAAGCGGGTCAGCGGCGCGTCGGCGAGACCGAGCCGCGCACAGAGGTCCGACGCACCGGGACGCATCACCGACTCGTCGGGAACGATCGCGTCCCACTCTTCGTCCGTCTCCACCACAGGCAGCATGATCGCGACCGTAGCCCACCGGCCGGCCGGGCGGCAACGGAGTTCCGGGTGGACGGCGACCGCTCCCGCCGCACCGCCGGCCGACGTCGTGAGCGTCGTCAGCCGGCGGGGTGCGTGCCGCCGCCGAATCCCAGTTCGCGCAACTCCTCCCGCAGCACCGGGGCCAGTGCCCGGGCGTACGACTCCGCCACGTGGCTCTCGTCGCGGTAGACGAAGGTGTCCGCGACGACCGCGGGACACCGGCCCGCCCGTGAACACAGCCACGGCCGAGGATCGACGACCGCGGCGCCGGCCCGGCGGGCCGCTCGTTCGCCGGCCTCCCTCAGGGTGGGGGACCTGATCGCGTCCCGTCGGTCCGCCTCGCAGTTCCCCAGCCGCAGCGGATGCCGCGCCGCGCACTCGACGGGGTCGCCCTTCGGCCACGGACTGTCGAGCAGCACGGCGACCGAGCCGGCGTCACGGGCCAGCCGCCGGTACACATGCTCGTATCCCGCCGTCCATTCCCGCAGCGGATCCTCCATCCGGCGCACCGGATCCGCCGCCTCGGACGAGGCGGCCACGACCAGCATCGGCCGCAGCTCCGTGATGCGCCGCAGCGCCCTCTCCCGCCAGGTGTCGCACGCCTCGTACGCCCGGCCGCGGGCCCGGATCGTGACGTCGGCGGTCTTGCAGGACGCCTTCGTCAGGGACACCAGCTTCCACCCGTTCTCCCGGCTCACCCGGTCGAGAGCCGGGAACCACTGTGCCGCGTGGGAGTCGCCGAAGAGGACCACGACGTCGCGCGAGGACGGGTCCCCGTAGACGCACGCGGGCGAGTCCGTGGCGCCGTAGCCGACGTGGCAGCCGTCTCGGTAGACGGCCGACCGCTGCTTCTTGATGTCCGGCAGCCACGGGGAGAGATTCGCGGGCAGCCGGGTCCCGGACGTGGAGAGGAGACCGGCGAGCCGGTCCTCGGGATGCGGTGCCGTCGCAAGGGTCTCGCTCAGCGTCGGGGCGCGCACACCGGAGCTGATCGTCGGCGGGAAGGACGCCGCGACCAGGCAGACGCACACGACGCCGGCGGTCAGGCCGAGGCCGAGGCCCACCGCTGCCGTGGGCCTGCGCTTCAGCGACGCGCGGAACCGGACCGGATTCTCCACCAGACGCAGGGTCGCCCAGGCCAGCAGCAGCGCCGCCGCGCTCAATTGGAGGGACAGCGGGAGGGTGGCCGAACGGTTCAAAGCGGCGGGACCGAGCAGCAGCAGCGGCCAGTGCCACAGGTACCAGCCGTACGAGAGGTCCCCCACCCAGGTCGCGGGAGGCAGCGCGAGCAGTCGTGAGGCGCCGGACGGGGACGGCCGGCACCCGCCGGCGATCACCAGCGCGGTGCCGAGCACGGGCAGGCCGGCATGGTGGCCGGGGAAGGGCGTGCCGGCGTCGTACACCACGGCCGACGCGACGATCGCGGACAGCCCGAGCCACGATCCCGCGGCGGCCACGGACCGCGGAACACGGGCCAACGCCCCCGCGCAGAAGGCCAGCAGGCCACCGGCGCCCAGTTCCCACAGCCGGGTGTGGGCGCCGAAGTACGCCCAGGACGGCGAGCCGGCGGTCGTCCACACGCTCAGGACGTACGAGACGAGGCAGAGCACGCCCAGCGGCAGGACCCTCAGCCACGGACGGCGCAGCACTTTCCAGGTCACCAGGAGGAGCGCGGGCCACAGCAGGTAGAACTGCTCCTCCACGGACAGCGACCAGAAGTGCTGGAACGGCGACGGCGCGCCGCCCTCCTGGAGGTAGTCGGTCCCCGAGACCGCCAGGTTCACGTTCATGACGTACAAGCCGCTGGTCAGCGCGTCGTGCAGGAACTCCTCGTAACGGACCTTCGAGGCGAGGAACCGGCAGCCGACGAGGGTGCAGAGGCAGACCAGGGTCGCCAGCGGCAGGATGCGCAGCGCGCGTCTGCCGTAGAACCGCCGCAGGGACAGCGACCCGCTGCGCTCGGCCTCCCTCAGCAGGCCGGAGGTGATGAGGAAGCCGGAGACGACGAAGAAGACGTCGACACCGACGTAGCCGCCGGCGAGACGGGGGAGTCCGGCGTGCGCGAGCACCACGAGGGTGACGGCGAGCCCGCGCAGTCCCTGGATGTCGCGACGGTGGGGAACAGGCGACGGGTCCGGCCGCTTCGGCGCCGGAGATCGGGTCGGGAGGAGGACGTCGGAGGTGCGTGTCACACTCCGGACTGTCCGCAGGTACGGGGCGATTACTGTTGCCCCGGTCACACGGCGTACCGCCGTCTGCTCTCCACCGGCCCGTATGACGCACGTCACCGAAGCGTCCCCCGTCCTGCGGACAGTTACAGGCGTGGAGCACTCACTGCGCGACCGTGTCCGAGCCGGGGACCCCGAGGCCTTCGGGCGACTCTTCGACACCTTCGCCTCGACGGTCCACCGGCACGCCGTACGGGTCACGGGCGACTGGTCCACCGCCGAGGACGTCGTGTCGCTGACCTTCCTCGAGGCCTGGCGGCTGCGTGAACGGGTGCTGCCTCACGGAGAAAGCCTGCGCCCCTGGCTGCTGGGCATAGCGACGAACGTCATGCGCAACATGACGCGCACGGCCCGCCGGCACCGGGACGCTCTCGCGCGGCTCCCTCCCGCCGCCCCGGTCCCGGACTTCGCCGACGAGGTGACGCAGCGGCTGGCCGACCGGGAGGAACTGGTCGCCGCCCAACGGGCGTTGAGCGGCATGCGGCGCGCCGAACGGGAGGTCTTCACCCTGTGCGTCTGGGAGGGGCTCGACACCGCCGAGGCGGCCCGGGCCCTGGGGGTGACGGCCGGCACCGTACGGGTGCGGCTCTCGCGGGCCAGGAAGCGACTGCGCGCGCTCACCGACGCGGAGCGCGGGCGGGCGCCCGCCGCGGCTCGGCACCCGGTGCCCGGCCCGCCGACGCTCGCGCGGCACGGACGGGTGGAGCGGTGCGCGGAGGGGGGAGGACGATGACTCCGAAGGATCGTCGAGGGTTGGACTGCTTCGAGTTCGAGGAGACGACCGAGCCGTTGCCGGCCCCGGGGGACCCGATGCTGGGACCGGACCGGCGCCGGGTGCTCAGAGAGCACCTGATGGGGGAGATCGCGAGGAAGCGGGCGGCTGCGCCCCGGAGGCTCCCGGGCAGGCGGCTCGTCGTCTGGGCGGCGGCGCCACTGGCGCTCGCGGCCACCGTGGTGACGGGAACGGTCGTCGTCACCGGGCTGCAGGGCGGACGCGAGGCCGTGCACACTCAGGGCCGGTCCGCGACGACCGTCGGGCGTCCCGGGGCCATCGCGATGGGCGCGGACCAGTTCCTGTACACACGCCGTGTCATGACGGGGGAGTACACGGGCCACCGCGGTGCGGCGGAGGTGGTCCAGCGAGAGGACTGGCTCGCCGTGAGCGGCCGGCGGGACGGTCTGGCCCTGACCGGTCCCCGGCCCGTGGCCGGGGACCGTCTCGACCCGGACTCGCCGACGACGGAGCACATGGCCATGTCCGGCGGCAGCGACTACCGGGAACTCCGGGAACTGCCCACCGACCCGCGGAAGCTGCTCGCGTACGTCTACCGGGAAACGGAAGGGCAGGGGCCGACCCGCGAGGAGGCGGTATTCGAGTACATCGCCGGTGTGCTGGAACCGGCCGCCCTGGTCCCCGGCCTCGGTGAGGCGCTGTACGGGGCCGCGCGCCGGATCCCCGGCGTCGTCGTCGAGCACGGGGTCCAGGACGTCGTCGGGCGCACCGGCACCGGCCTGGCCCTCCCGCGATCCCGCACGGACGGCCGCGCCCTGGTCTTCGACGTGTCGACCTTCGTCTTCCTCGGTGTCGAGGAGACGACCGCGCTGCTCGAGATCGGCGTCGCCGAACGGGCCGGTGCGCCGCCGGCCCGTTCCTGGGAGCCGGGACCGTAATTCGGTGGCACCCGGCCTGGAGCAGTGGTTAGCGTGTCGGTGTTCTGTCGATCTGCTCTGGGCCGGTGACGGCCCTGGAAACGAGACTTTATGACCCGGCCCGCGCCGAGCGCGCCTCGCCGCACCGCCTGACCGTCCGACCCTTCACGCTGTTGGGTGGGCTCGTTCGTCGAGACCGCTCGGCCTGCTCTTGCTGTCATCACCAATCACTCAGCAAGGAGCACCCCGGGTGTCCAGCACCAGAAAGACCCCCTCAGGCACTCCGCACCGCACCCTCACTGGAACGTTCGTGTGCGCGTGGTGCGGCCTGACCGTGTCCACCGTCGCCGGCGACGGCGCACGGCGGAACCACTGCCCGTCCTGCCTGCACTCGCAGCACGTCCTCGACCATGTCGAGGGCGGGCCCAGCGATTGCCGCGGCCGGATGTCGCCGATCTCCATCGCCGTCCTGCGCACCGGTGACTGGATGGTCATCCACCGTTGTGTGCGCTGCGACGAGCTGACCTCCAACCCCGTCTGCACGGACGACAACCAGCTCGTCCTGATGCGCATGGCCGTGCGGCCACTGGCCCAACCGCCCTTCCCGCTCGAAGTGTTCGGTGACCTGTGAGCAGGAAGGAGAAGCACGATCATGCCAAGGCGCAGTAAGCCGCACGGGCGTGCGCGGGCCGCGCGGCGGCCGCAGCGGCGCAAGGACGTCCTCCACGGACACGGAGAGCACCGGGCGAACGCCTTCCGGTGCGTGGGTTGCCGCCTGGACGTGTCACCGAACGCGTCCGGCACCACGCACCGCAACCACTGCCCGAACTGCCTGACCAGCCTGCACGTCGACCGGCGGGTCCCGGGCGACCGGGCCGCGGACTGCCGGGGCCGGATGGAAGCACTGAGCATGTCGGTACGGTCCGACGGTGAGTGGATGATCATCCACCAGTGTCTGGCCTGCGGCGAGCTCAGCGCCAACCGGATCGCGGGCGACGACAACGCACTGGTCCTCGTGCGCCTCGTCCTCAAGCCCTTGAGGGACACCAGCATCGCGCACCGTGTGCTGCTGACCCTGTGAGGGGGCAGGTGGCGGGCGCGGCCCGGTGAACGGCCGGGACCGCGCCGTCAGTCGGCGGCGCGGTCCAGCCAGGCCGGGTCCGCCACGAGCGCCTGCAACTCGTTGACGAGCCGTGCCGAGTGGAACCCGTCCGCGACGGCGTGGTGCACCTGCAGCGCGAGGGGCAGCAGGACCCTGCCGTCGCGTTCGGTGTACCGGCCGAGCGTGAAGATCGGCGCGAGGTGGTCCCAGCCGTCGCCGATGTTGAGGTTGAAGGCGGTGAAGGAGGCCCACGGCAGGCTCGACACGTCGAACGTGTTGGGCGGCGGTGTCCCTTGAGGAAAGAAGTCGGTGGCACGACCGTGCTCCGCGAGCAAGGGGGCGGCGACGTCGTGGAACGCGCCGAAGTCGGGATCGTGCGGGGCCCACACGCACGCGAACGTCTCGCGGTCGGGGTTGAACACCGTGAACGACGGGTGCACGACCGGCCAGACGGCGGGCTCCCCCGACGCGGTCAGGCACATCCTGAACTCGTCGTGGCGGTTGACGACCGTGGCGAGCGCCCAGACCTGCGCGATGTACGACTTGCGCGGTGACCGCCGCAGTGCCGCGGTGAACGCGGTGACGTCGAGCTCCACCGTCATGGAGTACGTGCACGGAACGAGTCGGCGGTAGTGCTCGAAGTGCCGGCGGCGCGGCCATGTGTCCAAGTCGACCGGAAGGGGAGCATGCATCCGGTCATCATGCCAGGTGATCTACCCAAGGTCCCGACAGATTTACCTGTCATCATCGCGCCTTGACAGGTAACCTTGTCGCATGACCGAAGCGGCTGAGTTCCCGACCCCCGACAAGAACGACGACAACTTCTGGGCCACCGTCAGCACCCTGATGGAGCCTTCCTGGACCGAGCCCACCACGGGCGACACGTTCACCATGGACGAGAGAGTCCACGACGCGGTCCGCGCCCTGGCCGAAGGGATCTCGACCCGGGCGCAGGCCTACCGCACCGCCGGCAAGCCCTTCGACCCGGTGCTCATGGCCGCCCCCGATGTGCAGCTCGCGCTGCTGCGGGCCCTGTACGAGGCCAAGCAGTCCGTCGACCGGCTGGCGGAGAGCGCCGCCACGGTCGCCGGCCGCAGCGGAGCGACCTACGCTCAACTCGGTGCCGCGTGGGGCGGCATCAAGCGCCAGTCCGCCCGTCTCAAGTGGCCCCACGCGGTGGTCAGGAAATCCACCCGGGAGTCCGTCCCGCTCCACTACGCAGGCGGCAGCGCAGTCGTCCACCACGATGCCGACGCCGACGCCTGGTGGTACACCGCCACCGCCGCGGACCAGCGGGAGCGGGAGTCCGAGGCCGTCCACAGCACCTACGCCGAGGCGATCGCGGCAGCCACCGAGTTCCTCCTCGCGCACGCCCTGCCCGGCGGGAAGGGCCCCGTATGACGCGAAGGTGAGCACCCGGCCGGTACGCGGGGCGGCTCCCGCTACGTCCTGTCGGCACGGGAGCGGGGAAGGGCCTGCCGCCGGGAGAGGGCCACCCTGCGTCGCTCCGGGTCGACCTCTGTGACGACGACCGCGATCCGGTCGCCGACCCGGACCACCTCCCGCGGAGCCTCGACATCGCTCCAGGCGAGCCCCCGGAGGTGGACCAGTCCTTCGATGTCCCCGGTGAGCTGGACGAAGGCTGGGAACCGGACCAACTCGGTGACCTGTCCCTGGAGGGTCTGGCCCACCGCGGTGCATTCGGCGAAGGCCCGGAACGGGGCAGGCCGAGTCCCCCGCAGGGACAGCCTCGCCTCTGCGTTCACCGTGTCGAACTGGAGGAACACGCACGAAACGCGCTGCCCCACCCGCACGACCTCCGACACCCTCCCCAAGCGCCGCCAGGACAGTTCGGGAATCGTGATGAACCCGACGCCCGGGAAGACGGGGTGATCAGGGCGTCGTCCAACGCACGAAGACGCCGAACGACTCGATCGAGGCGACCCAGCCCGGCATGATCTCGCCTTTGCGTCGAGAGCTCAGAAACGCCCGCAGTCCGGCGTTCTCGGCAGCGTCCATGAACGGCACGGCTCCCCCTCGATCCAGTGCGACGACCGATGCTCCCCCTCGGGGCGCCTCAGCCACAACCCCGGTGCCGCTTCGCGTACGACCAGGTCACCGCAGTCGTCAGGACGGGAATGGCGAACAGCGGAGCGAAAGCCATGCCCCACACCGTCTGCGCCGCACCGCTCGACAGGTACGTCCGGCTTTCCACGGTGACAGCGACGACGAGTTGCCACAGCGCCACCAGGGCGAGAGTGCCCGATGCGGCCCAGGCCGCCCTGGTGAGGGTCGAGGGGCGCAGGGGCCGCCACCGGTCGCTGACGAGCAGCAGCGGGAGCAGTGCGGCCACCTCGGCGAGGACGGACAGGCCGACGACGTATGCGATGCCCCAGCCCGGGATGTCGTAGACGTCGCGCAGCACCTGGTCGCTGTAGCCCACGTAGACGCCGGATGCCATGGCGATGCGCCACAGGCCCGACGGCAGTGCGCACAGCGCGACGGCGTGGGCGGCACGGCGTGCCCAGGCGGGCGCGGGCGCGGCGGCGGGGAGGTGGTCGTTCGGGGTCGTCATGGCGTACATGCTGGCCTCGGACGTGGCAGCGGTGCGTCGTCCGCCGCGGCGGACCTCCTCCGCCCCGCGGGGGAGGGTGCGGTGCGTCAAGTAGGACTCGCCGGAGCTCAGCGGGCTCGGCGGCCGAGTCCGACTTGCCAGGGCTTGTCTGTGCGAAGCATGGTGGAGGCATGGGCGGCAAGGACGGCCCGACACTCATCTCGTCGGTGCAGCGAGCCTTCCGGCTGATGGAGGCCGTGGGTGCGCACGAGGGCGGCGTACCGGCAAAACAGCTGGCACGTGAGACGGGGCTGGCGCTGGCCACCACCTATCACCTGTTGCGCACGATGGTGCACGACGGCTACGTGCGCAAACTCGAGGACGGCACGTTCGTCCTCGGGGAGAAGCTGGACGCGCTGCACGGAGGGAGCCGTGATCAGGCGGCGCTCAGCAGGGTCCGTCCGACACTCACGGAGCTCAGGGACGGCCTGTCGGCCGCGGCCTATCTGACCTTCTACGAGGAAGGCGAGATCAGGGTCGCGGAGATCGTGGACGGGCCGAAGGCGCCCCGCGTCGATCTCTGGGTCGGCTTCGAGGAGGCGGGGCACGCCACGGCCCTCGGCAAGTGCGTGCTGCGCGACCTCGACGGTGAGGCCCGCGCCGACTACCTCTCCCGCCACAAGCTCCACGATCTCACTCCGCGCACCATCACTCACCGCGCTGAACTGCTACGACGCCTCGACCTCATGTCCGACGGCCCCGCGGTCACCGACATCGAGGAGTACTCCCTCGGCACCGCGTGCGTCGCGGTCCCCGTGCGGAACGGCGACACCATCGGTTCGCTCGGGATCTCGCTGGGCGCCGGCCGCACCTCCAGCTTGGAAGGCGCGGTGGAGACGCTGGTGGCCACCGCGGAGCGAGTGTCCACAAGGCTCTCGCTCACCATCTGAAATCGGGACTCTTGTGATGTATGGCGCATAGCGCGTTTCCTGGTCTTGTCGGTCGGAACAGGCGAGGCTGAGGGAGCACGGGCGTGCGTGATCAGGGCATGGCGAGGCAGCAGGAATCGGTCGGCTGGCGCGTGACGAACGGCTGGACGGTCGTCGAGGCCGACGGCGAGATCGACATCGCCTTCGCTCCCCTCGTCCGTGCCGCGGTGGACGGGCTCCTCGCCGACGGCCACCGCCACTTCGTACTGGACCTGTGCGGCGCACCCTTCCTGGACTCGACGGGGCTCGGCATGATCGTCGCCGTCACCAAGCACATCCAGAGCCGTCACGGCTCGCTGCGGATCGCGTGCGCCGACCCGGGTCTGCTGCGCGTCTTCTCGCTCGGTGGCCTGCGCCCCGTCTACGCGTTCCACGACTCCGTCGAGCAGGCCGCCGCCCAGCCCCCCGGCGCCGATGAGCTCGCCGACTGGCCGCACGTGCGACGCCGGCGCCAGCGGTGACCTTCTTGCGCGTGCTGTGCCACGACTCATAAGTTACTGGCAAGTAGCATGCGGCCCTGGCCGCCCGGCAAGAAGGAGTCACCATGCCCGCGCTCGACCGCCACGGGAACGTCTTCGTCCTCGACCTCGGCGACGGGGAGAACCGCTTCCACCCTGAATGGCTCACCGCGGTCGGCGCCGCCCTCGACGAAGTGGAGAAGGCGGAAGGTCCCCGCGCCCTGGTCTCCGCCGCCACCGGAAAGTTCTGGTCCAACGGGCTCGACCTGGACTGGCTGTTCGCCCACGCCGACCAGCACCAGGACTACGTCGTCTCCGTCCATGAACTGTTCGCGCGGATGCTGTCCCTGCCGGTCGTCACGGTGGCCGCGCTGCAGGGGCACACCTTCGCCGCGGGCGCGATGCTCTCCCTCGCCCACGACTTCCGCGTGATGCGCGCCGACCGCGGCTACTGGTGCCTGCCCGAAGCGGACATCAACATCCCCTTCACCCCCGGCATGGCCGCGCTCGTCCAGTCCCGGCTGGCGCCGCAGACCGCCCACGAGGCCATGCTCACCGCCCGCCGCTACGGCGGCACCGACGCCGCCGCCGTCGGCATCGTCGACCAGGCGGCCGGTGAGGACGCCGTGCGTTCGACCGCGATCGAGATCGCCCAGGCGCAGGTGAACAAGGCCGGTGACACGCTCGGCACCATCAAGGCCCGCATGTACGCACCGGTGCTGGCCACCCTGCGCGACACCACCGATCCGCTCGGCTGAGCGTGCCGCCTCCGGCCGGCGGCCCGTCAGGGAGCGGGAACGGGACCGCCGGGCCGGAACCGCTCCACTCCGACGATGTGCCGGACCTTGACCGGACGCACGATCACCGCGACCCGTCGTTCCCCGGGCATGGTCCACTCGAACCGTTCGCTGCCCAGGTACTTGCGGGCCAGCCGGTCCATCCGGTCGTGTGCCTCCTGACCCTCGATGAAACGGGCCACCACCCCACTGATCTGTACGCGGTCGAAGGGATCGGCGGCGTCCGCGTGCGAGAGGTAGACGCGGGGGTCGCGGCGCAGGTTCTCCTCCTTCACCCGGCCCACCGACGTGTTGAACGTCAGCTCACCCTCTCCCTCCAGGTCCACCCACATCGGGCTGACCTGCGGCGCTCCGTCGGCGAACACGGTACCGACGTACCAGACGTTGGGAGCCCGCAGCCGGGCACGGACGGCATGGTCGAACGTTGCGGTCATCCCGGGAGGCTACCCATCACCGAGGGTCCCGCTTCAGGCGAGTCCCCCCAGGACGCGGGCCGCCGGTGCCGGGTCGACGAGCCACTTCAGGTGGCTGCCGGCGAGGGTGCGGACGTCGTACGGGTTGTCCGGGGTCAGCGCGTTGCCCTCGCGGATCAGGCGGTCCTGCATGGCGAGGGGCATGCTCGCGTCGTCGGCGAGGCGCACGAAGGTCTTCGGGACGCGGCCCCAGGTCGACGCCTGCGCGCGGTCGGCACTGGTACCGGCGTCGAGGTTCTCGTCCGGCTGGAAGGTGTTGAGGAAGGTCAGGAACTCCTCCTCCGTGCCGTCGGCCAGGAAGGCGGCCCGGAGCGCCGCGAGGGCGTCGCGGTCGGCGGTGCGGAAGTTGACGCGCAGCAGACCGAGTTCGGCCGGGTTCCCGGCCATCGCCAGGCCCAGCGAGGCGGCGTCGACCGAGGCCATCTCCGGTTCGGCGTAGTAGTCGCCGACGGTGAGGTCGACCGGGCACCAGGCGGAGACGTAGACGATGCGGTCGATGAGGTCCGGTCGCGCGTTGGCCGCGGCGGTGGCCGTGACCCCGCCCCGGCTGTGCGCGACGAGGATCACCGGCCCGTTGCCCTTGGCCCGCTCCAGGACGCCGATGAGGTGCGCGGCGTTGTCTGCCAGCGTGACGCCCTTGATGGAGCCCGGCGCGGTGGCGAGGCCTTCGAGGTCCTGCGGTGCCTGGTAGGCGTGCGAGTAGGTCGCCGCGAAACCGTGCCCGGGGAGGTCGACGGCGACCGAGCGGTGCCCCAGCAGGCCGAGTTCGGCCTGGAGCGGAGCGAAGGAGAAGGAGTTCGCGAAGGCTCCGTGTACCAGTACGAACGTCGGCTGCATGGTCTACTCACTCTCTGCCCCCGTGGGCGGCGAACAGCTGCCCGACACGCCATGGAGCCTACGTAGCCCAAGATCGTTGGTGCAACCTGTTCACCCCAGTCCCTCGGCGCGGCCCGCACGTCGTCGGAACTGTCGGAGCTGTCGTAGTCCTTGAGCCGATGGGTGGTGCCGTCGGGGGCGATCGGCTCCACCCGCAGTTCGCCGCGGAAGGTATGTGCGGACGGGCGGTTTCCCGGGCGCGGCGGAGGCCCTGCTGGGCCATGCTGGACGAAGTGCCGGGGTCGGCGTGGCTGAGCCTGCAGGCCGCACGCGTGCTGCGGCGCCGTGGCGCACCGCTGCCGCTCGCGGAACTGGCCCGGCTGTACCGGGCGGCGGCCCGGGCAGGCCTGCGACGCCGTCGAGGGCGCCCTGCGGCACCTGGAACGGACCGGCGGCCGGGTATCGTCCACCGAGGTCGCCCCCACCGCCGTCGAGGCCCTGTGCGGCGGCGGCCGGGCGGAGCGGGCCCACCGGATCGTCGCGGACTTCGACGCGGGAACCGCCGGCGCGACGCGCCCGCCGCCCGCGCGGCCCTCCTACGGGGCGCTGGCGGCCCGGCTCGGCGGGACCTCCTGCCCGACCCGGAAGCCGGCGGAGCAGGACGGGGCCGGGCGGCGGCAGACGGCCGTGGACACGATCCACGCGGTGATCGAGCAGTACCAGATACCGGGCGCGCTGGGACGTCGCCCGGTGTCACCGGCTGCCGCGCCGCCGCGCCGTCGGCACCACGCACCGCCGCGGCCGTCCCGGCCACGGCGACCAGCTCTCCCTTGCGAACAGGAGGTGACCGGGCTCGTCGTCCAGGGGCGGGCCAACCGGGAAAGAGCCGAGAGCCGGGTGCGACTGGCCACAGCGGTCCCCGCTCCCCGGCCGTACGAGTCTCGGTGGCCCCGGGCACGGATGCGGCTAATGTCGATGACATGAGCGAACACTCGGAGCGTTCCGTCGTCGTCGAACGCACCAGCAGCGGCCAGTTCCTGGCGACCAACGCCCGCGGCGGATCGATCAGTTTCGGTACGTCCTCGGACAGCGGCGAGAACACCGGATTCACCCCGGTCGAGTTGTTCCTGGCCGCGATCGGCGGCTGCTCGGCTGTGGACGTCGACGTCGCCACCGGCCGTCACGCGGAGCCCACCCGGTTCTCGGTGACGGTCACCGGGGACAAGGTCAGCGACGACCTGGGCAACCGCATGACGAACCTAGCGGTCACCTTCACCGTGGCTTTCCCGGAGGACGAGGGAGCGGAGCGCGCCCGCGCGATCCTGCCCCGCGCGGTGAAGGCGTCCCACGACCGGCTCTGCACCGTGAGCAGGACCGTCGAGATCGGCACACCCGTGACCACGACGGTCAACGACGTCTGACGCCCGGGCCACGGAGACGGACGGCGCCGCCGGTGAGCCGCGGTACGGCGGACGGCGTGCGCGCATGGCGATGACGGGAAGCGACGGATCCTGTACCGGCAAGGCAGCGGGTTCTGGCGATGACCGCGAAGTCGGCAGTGGTCTTCGGGGCGCTGTACCTGCTGGACGGCCGGCTGCTGCGGTCGTGGGGCGACGCTCTGGTCCTGCCGCTGATCGGGATCCTGCTGTGGGTGCCGTTCGGGATCGGCGTCGTCTGGTACCCGGGGAAGGACCAGCGTGTCGAGCTGACGGCGCGTGAACTGCGGGTGCGGCGCGAGCGGCTGCCGATGGAGAAGGTGAATCCGCCGCACGTGGCGCGGCTGTGGATGCGGGGCGGTCCACGGCGGACGACCAGCCGGTGCGGGAATGGGCCCGGTTCGACCGGGTGGTCTGGGTCCCCCTGCGGGACGGCAGGGCGTTCGGCGTGGAGCTGCGCGACCCGGCCGCCTTCGCCGAGGTGTTCGGTGCCTTCGCGGTCGATGCGTGCGGCGGCCCCGACATCGTCCGCGCGAGGGCCGCAGCGGAGACCTGCACCGGAGCCGCGCCCCGTGCGCGCCCGCCCCGTCGCCGACGCCGGCTCCGGGCTGGACCTCCTGGACATCTTCAACTGACCGCCGGGCCCGGCACGGGAGGCGACCGGGGTACTCGCGGTCGGACGACCGGTCGGACGACCGGTCAGACGACCGGGCAGGCGTCCGGGCCGGAGGCGGTCAGTGAGGTGAGGTCGCAGTAGGCCGTCCTCGGGTAGTGGTCGCCCATCACCTCGGCGGTGCGGGCCGGTCCGCTGCCGACCGGGACCCGCTGGATCGCCTCGGCGAAGTCAGGGTCGGCCAGCATGTTCCGGAGGATCAGCAGGTGCTTGTCGTTCGGTGTCGCCGCGGACAGCGGCAGGAAGGTGACACCCGGAACGCTCTCGACGGCCGCCCGCTGTTCCTCCCTGCCGACGACGTACGTGTACGTGCCGTCGGCGGCGAGACGGGTGTCGGAGTCCGTGCGGCAGCCGGTGTCCACCGTGCCGTCGGGCAAGGGGTTGGCGACGACCTCGCCGGGACCCCACCACAGGTTGTCGCACATCGACCAGTACCGCACCTGGGCCTTCGGGTCGGGCCAGGGCCGCGCCCGGTCGCCGGTGGTCCCCGCGGGCGCCTTGCCGCGCACGACGAGGACCTGTCCGGGAGGCGGGGCGTCGAAGCCGGTGGCCACGTACGCGTTGTCGGGATTCGGGTACAGCCCGGAGCCGCCCAGCCGGGCGAAGGCCGGCCGGGTCGGCTCGCCGGCGGTGGGGGAGGGCGGCACGGGCCCGCGGCCGGCCCCGGAGGCCAGGGCGTCGTCGCAGGCCGGGACGCGGACCCGGTGGCCGTCACGGAGGAAGGAGACCTTCGGCAGCCGGATCTCGCCGTGCGGCAGGTAGACGCGGTAGATCACCGTCCCCTCGGCGCCCTCCGGTGTTCCGGCGGGAGCGAGCGGCAGGGTGTTGCGCCGGCCTGCGGCCCGGTCGGTGACCGAGACCGTGAACTTGCTCCCGGGGCGGCTGTGCTCCCGGTAGGGATTGTGACTGCCCCGGTCCGGAGCGATCCGGTGGTCGGTCAGGACGGAGGGGGCGCCGTCGGGACCGGCGAAGCTGTCGCGGGAGGCGTCGTAGGAGGCGAACGAGGCGTAGCGGGCGTCGGGATAACGGCCGTCGAGCTCGACGGTGAGACCCTCCTGCACGGTGTAGTGCAGCAGCCAGTACTGGGAGTTGGTGTCCGGGTACGCCACGTTCGACGTCCGGTAGCCCAGCGGGTGCCAGGCGCAGTCGGGTACGGCGGGCGCCGCGGGCTTGGCGCGTCCGGGGCCGCCGGTCTGCGCCGCGGTGGCGGGTGCGGCCGTCGACAGGGCGAGGGCGGTGGCGAGGACGAGGGACTTCCAGTGCGTCATGGGGCGGTCCTTCCGGGAGAGTCGTCGGTCGCGGGCGCACTCAGCCACGCCCCGGCGGCGGTGAGGAGATGGCGGACCCCGGCGGCCACGGCGTGGGGTGCGGAGGGTGCGTAGTGGGGGGAGTGGTTCATGACCGTGCCCGGCGGGAGCGCTCCGCGTTCCAGGGCGGCGACGGCCCCGGCGTCGAAGCCGGCGGGGTCGGCGCCGCCGAAGTGGTAGAGGACCGACGGGCAGCCGGCGGCCGTCGCGAAGCGGCCGAAGTCCTCGCTGGCCGAGAGGGGAGCGGGCAGGACGTGACCCAGCGTGCCTGCGGACTCCAGGGCCTTCAGGACGCGTTCGGTGGCGTCCGCGTCGTTGACCGTCAGGGGAAAGGAGTCGTACGTCTGGATGTCCGGCGGCGCGGGGGCGTCCTGTGCCTGTGCCTCCGCGCGGACGATGCGCCCCAGACCGGTGAGGGCCTCCTCGCGGGTCCGCTCGTCGAAGGTCCGGAGGCTGCAGAGCAGTTCCGCTGTGTGCGGGATGACGTTCGGGACGGTGCCGGCGTGCACGGCCCCGACGGTGAGGAGGGGAGACGGAGCCAGCGGCGCGAACCGGGCCGAGAGCGTCTGCAGCCGCATGACCACGGCGGCCGCCATCACCACGGGGTCGACGGCGAGGTGGGGTGTGGAGGCGTGGGCTCCCGCGCCGTGCAGGGTGACACGGACACTGTCCGCCGCGGCCATGACGGTGCCCGGTCTGGTGATCACCAGCCCCGCGGGCAGTGGACCCACGTGCTGGCCGAGGACCACCTCGGGGCGGGGGAACCGGTCGAGGACTCCGTCGTCGAGCATCGCCCGGGCCCCGCGGCCCACCTCTTCCGCGGGCTGGAAGAGGGCGACCACGGTCCCCTGCCAGGTCTCGGGATGCGCGGCCAGCTGCCGGCAGGCGCCCAGCAGGGCGGCCACGTGGACGTCGTGACCGCAGGCGTGCATGACGCCCGCCGCCCTGGAGGCGTAGGGCAGATCGGTCGCCTCGTGCACGGGCAGGGCGTCCATGTCCGCCCTGAGCCACACCACCGGCCCGTCGCCGTTGCGCAGCACGGCCACCACACCGGTGCCGCCGACCTGGCCCGTCACGTCCCAGCCGGCGAGGCGGGACAACTCGCGCACGACGGCGGCCGCGGTGCGGTGTTCCTCGAAGGCGAGTTCGGGGTGGGCGTGCAGCTCGCGGTAGACCTCCTCCCAGTGCGGGAGGTGAGCCGCCAGGCCGGTGGCCAGGCCGGTGTCAGGCGGAGCGGGAAGCTGTGGACGCATCGCTGTCGTCCTCCTTCGTACGGATGTCGCCGACGACGGCGCGAAGACGCGCCAGGAAACGGTGGGAGGTCTGGGGCAGGCAGAGCACGGCCGTGATCGCGAGAACCGGCCCGAGGGCCAGCGACCAGAAGGCGACCCGGTAGGACCAGACGTCGACCACATGGCCGAACAGGGTGGGCACCACGATCCCGGAGAGCTGCCCGCCGAAGAGGATGACGCCCGACGCGGCACCCGCCAGGTCCGGGGGAAGACTGCGCAGGGGCACCGAGAAGCAGGGCATGTAGCACAGGCCGATCACCGCGCTGATGAGCGTGCCCACCACCACGAACCCGCCCAGCGAGGTGGTGAGCGGCAGTACGACGAGCAGAGCGGCGGCGGCGGACATGGCCGGGACGACGATGCGGCGGGGCCGGCCCTCGAACCGGTCGGACAGCCGCCCGCCGACGACGGCGGCGACCGCCGCGCAGAGCGTCGGAGCCAGGGACACGAGCCCGGCGTCGCTCACCCGCAGACCGCGCTCCTCGATCAGATAGGAGGCGCTCCAGCTGTTGAGGCCCCACACCACGGTGTCGTACGCGAAGAACATCACCGCGAAGCCCCAGACGACCGGGGAGCGCAGCAGGGCGGAGGCGCCCTTGCCGCCGCGCCGCAGGACGGGACCGGTCCGTTCGGCCGGAAGCGGGGCAGGCATCCAGCGCCGGATCGCGACCACGACCCCGAGTCCCAGCACGGAGACGGCGACGAACATCACCCGCCAGTCCCAGTGCGCCAGCAGCAGCCCGCCCAGCACGGCGGCCAGCAGACCACCGACCGCGTTGGAACTCTGCACCCAGCCGTTGGCCGTGAGCCGCTGCTCGGGAACGCTGCGGCGGCTGAGCGCTTCCAGCGCGGCAGCCGGGAACAGTCCCTGGGCCACCCCGAACAGGCAGCGGAAGACCAGCAGGGCGGCGAAGGACCAGGCGACGGCCGTGAGCCCGGTGAACAAGGACCACAGGGCGAGCGCCACGCACATCACCCGCACCCCGCCGAAACGGCCCGCGATCAGGCCTGCGGGAATCTGCGTCAGCGCGTACGTGACGAAGAACGCGGAGAGGATCATGCCCCGCTGGCCGTGGGACAGGCCGAAGGTGTCACCGATCGACGGCAGGGCCAGGTTGATGACCTGTCGGTCTATGTAGTCCACGGCCCAGGCGACGAAGAGCAGGACCGCGGTGGTACGGGTGGTTCGGTGCACGGGTGTCCTCCCGCTGGCGAGCCGACGCTTGGCGGAAACCCTGCACTGCCCGTCGTTCAGCGCCTCCAGATCGCAGGAATCCAGCACGGGTTCTCGCAAACCGCAGGAAACCGCCGCCACTGCCCTCCGGCGCTGACAGGATGAGGGCGTGCAGCCCACCGACACCGTCCTCCCGCCGACCGCCACGCCCGCCGCCACCGGCCTCGCGCACGACAGCACCGAACTGAGCGAGACCGACCTGGCGCTGGTCGAGGCCCTCCAGCTGGACCCGCGCGCCCCCTGGTCCCGGATAGCCGCAGTCATCGGCATCGACGCCACCACCGCGGCCCGCCGATGGCGCCGCCTCTCCGACAGCGGTGCGGCCTGGATCACGGCCTATCCCGCGCGGCACGCCTCGGTGGTCGGATACGTGGACGTCGCCTGCGAGGCGGCGGCGGTGGAGTCCCTGACCGCGCGCCTGCGTTCCTGGGGGCCGGTGTTCAGCCTCGAACGCACCACGGGGGACCACCAGTTGTTCCTGGGAGTCGCCGCCCGCGACCTGCGCTCCCTCGACGACTTCGTGACCCGGCGGCTGGGCGGCCTGAGCGCGGTGCGATCGGTACGGCTGAGCATCTGCACCGCGGTCCACCGGGAGGGCAGCGGATGGCTGGTGCACACGCTCAACGAGCGGCAGCGCGCGGATCTGCGCGGCCAGAGCCACGGCCGCCCGAGGCCGGGCACCGGTCCCTACGAGAGCGACCGCAGGCTCCTCGTCGCCCTCGGCGCCGACGCGCGTCGCGGATACGCCGAACTGGCGCGTGAGTGCGGACTCAGCGAGACGACGGTACGGCGGCGGCTGCGGCGGATGATCACGGGGGGCGAGGTCTACTTCCGGTGCGACCTGACCCAGCGGCTGGCGGGCTGGCCCGTCATCGCGACCTTCCGGATCACGGTGCCCGGCCCCGGCGCGGACGCCGTCGCGAAGGCGTTGGCCGGGCTGCCCGAGACCCGGCTGTGCGCGTCCGTCACGGGCCGCGACAACGTGCTGCTGTCGGTGTGGCTGCGGGCCCCCGGCGACTGCGCGGCCCTGGAGGAGCGCATCCTGCGCCGCCACCCGGAACTGCGGGTCAGCGAACGCGGCATCACCCTCCACACCGCCAAACGCATGGGCCGGCTGCTGGACGGCGAAGGGCGGGGCGGCGCCCATGTACCGATCACGGCGGCGGCCTGCCCGCCCGCGACCGACCGCGGGGCCGAGGAGGCCTGAGCGGCGCCCGCCCCTCCCCGCTCACGCCGCGAGGTACCCTCCGTCCACCGCGAGAACGGTGCCGGTGACGACGGCGTCGCGCCTCGCGCTCAGGGCGTCTTCCCGGCGGTGATCTCAGCGATCAGTCCCTCGACCAGCGTCTTGATCTCATCGCGGATCGGGCGCACCGCCTCTACGCCCTGGCCCGCCGGGTCCGCCAGCTCCCAGTCCAGGTAGCGCTTGCCGGGGAAGACGGGGCAGGTGTCGCCGCAGCCCATGGTGATGCAGACGTCCGACTCGCGGACCGCGTCGAGGGTGAGGAGCTTCGGCGTCTTGCGGGAGATGTCGATGCCCACCTCGGCCATGGCCTCGACGGCGGCCGGGTTGACCTCGGAGCCCGGGGCGGAGCCGGCGGAGCGGACCTCGACGCGGTCTCCGGCCAGCTGGGTGAGCCAGGCCGCGGCCATCTGGGAGCGGCCGGCGTTGTGGACGCAGACGAACAGGACGGACGGCTTGTCGGCCATGGTGATCGTTCTCTCCTGTCGCACGGCGGAATCCGGCCGCCGTTGACTTCAGCCCCCGCTGGTATCAGCGGACGGTGATGTGACAGTATCAGCGCATGCTGACTTCAGTCGATCCTGATGTGATCCGGGTGCTGGGCGATCCGCTCCGCCTGCAGATCGTGACCCTCCTGGCGCGGGAGACGCTCTGCACGACGCATCTGGTCGAGGAGACCGGAGCCAGGCAGACCAACCTGTCCAACCACATGAAGGTGCTGCGCGAGGCCGGGATCGTGGAGACCGAGCCGTGCGGCCGCTTCACCTACTACAAGCTCAAGCCGGAGGTCCTGGCAGGCCTGTCCGAGCAGTTCGCCGGACTGGCCGCCTCCGCCCGCACCGCCGCCGAGAACAAGAGGGCCTGCCCGTGACCTCCACCAAGCCCGCCACCTCCGCGCAGACCGAGGGCGGCGACGACTCGACCGTCAAGAAGCTCTCCACGCTCGACCGCTGTCTCGCGGTGTGGATCCTGCTGGCCATGGCCGTCGGTCTCGGCGTGGGCAGGCTGGTTCCGGGGATGGACGACGCGCTCGCGAAGACCGAGGTCGGCGGCATCTCCCTGCCGATCGCGCTCGGCCTGCTGGTCATGATGTACCCGGTCCTGGCCAAGGTCCGCTACGACCGGCTCGACCGCGTCACCGGCGACAAGAGGCTGATGATCTCCTCGCTGGTCATCAACTGGATCGCCGGGCCCGCGGTGATGTTCGCGCTGGCGTGGACCTTCCTGCCGGACCTGCCCGAGTACCGCACCGGCCTGATCATCGTCGGCCTCGCCCGCTGCATCGCCATGGTCATCATCTGGAACGACCTCGCCTGCGGCGACCGCGAGGCCGCTGCCGTCCTGGTCGCGCTGAACTCCATGTTCCAGGTTCTCGCGTTCGGCCTGCTGGGCTGGTTCTACCTCGACCTGCTGCCGCGCTGGATGAACCTCGGTGACGGCCAGGGCCTGGACGTGTCCGTGTGGCAGATCGCGCTGAACGTCGTCATCTTCCTCGGCGTCCCGCTGCTCGCCGGCTTCCTCACCCGCCGCGTCGGCGAGCGGCGGATGGGCCGCACCGCCTACGAGACGAAGTTCCTGCCGAAGATCGGACCGTGGGCGCTGTACGGGCTGCTGTTCACGATCGTCGTCCTCTTCGCCCTGCAGGGCAGGACCATCACCTCCCAGCCGCTGGACGTCGCCCGGATCGCGCTGCCGCTGCTCGTGTACTTCGCGGTCATGTTCTTCGGCACCTTCCTCCTCGGGAAGGGCCTCGGCCTGGCCTACGACCGCACCACGACCCTGGCGTTCACGGCGGCGGGCAACAACTTCGAGCTGGCCATCGCGGTAGCCATCGCCACCTTCGGCGTCACCTCCGGCCAGGCACTGTCCGGCGTCGTCGGCCCGCTGATCGAGGTCCCGGTGCTGATCGGCCTGGTCCACGTCGCGCTCGCCTGGCGCGGGAAGTTCGCCCCCGGCGCGGTGACGACGGCCCCGTGACCCGGCACACCGACGTGGTGGTGGTCGGCGGCGGCCAGGCAGGGCTCGCCGCCGGCTACCACCTGCGCCGCCAGGGCCTCGACTTCGCCGTCCTGGACGCCGACCCGGAGCCGGGCGGGTCATGGCGGTACATGTGGGACTCCCTGCGCCTGTTCTCCCCGGCGGAACACTCCTCCCTGCCCGGCCGGCTCATGCCCGCCCGGCCCTGCGGGACCTACCCGGGCGCCGGGCACGTGGTGGCCTACCTCAGCGACTACGAGAAGCGCTACGACCTGCCCGTCCAGCACGGCACCCGCGTCGACGCCGTATGCCGTGACGGCGACGGCCTCGTGGTCGAGACGGACACCGGAACCTGGCGGGCGAGGGCGGTCATCAGTGCCACCGGCACCTGGTCACGGCCCTTCGTCCCCGCCGTCCCCGGTCGCGGCCGCTTCACCGGCCGGCAGCTGCACACCGTCAGCTACCGCTGCCCGGCCGACTTCGCCATACCGGGGGACCGCTCGGCCCGGCGGAGCGTCATCGTGGTCGGCGGCGGCAACTCCGGCGCCCAGATCGCGGCCGACCTCGCCCTGGACGGCGGCGTCCAGGTGACGTGGGTGACCAGGAGGCCGCCACGCTTCCTGCCGGACGACATCGACGGCCGGGCCCTGTTCGACGTAGCCACCGCCCGCCGCCGCGCCCTCGAGCAAGGCCGCGGTGACACCGGCGGCGTGGCCTCGCTCGGCGACATCGTCGCCGTACCCCCGGTGCGCGCCGCCCGCGACGCCGGACGCCTGTCCGCGAAACCGATGTTCACGCGGCTCACCGCTACCGGCGCCCGGTGGGCCGACGGCGGCCACACCTGCGCCGACGCGATCGTCTGGTGCACCGGCTTCCGCCCGGCCCTGGCCCACCTCGCCCCCCTCGACCTCCGCGGCCCGCGCGGGCACATCGCCACCGCCGGCACACGCGCCCTCGGCGAACCGCGGCTGCACCTGCTCGGCTACGGCGACTGGACCGGCCCGGCATCGGCCACGCTCATCGGCGTGGGCCGTGCCGCCCGCGACGCCGCCCGGGACATCGCGCTCCTGCTGAGCGACTGACGCGGCGCGCGGACGTCGCGACCGGACCGCGCCCGGCGCTTCTTCCCGCTTCGTGTCAGGGGGTGGCCGGCAGCGCGAGCAGCTTGCCCATCGCCGCGAGCACGGACGGCTCGACCCGGTAGTAGACCCAGGTGCCGCGCCGCTCGGAGGTGAGCAGCCCGGCCTCCTTCAGCTTCTTCAGGTGGTGGGAGACGGTGGGCTGGGAGACGCCGACGTCGGAGATGTCGCACACGCACGCCTCCCCGCCCTCGTGCGAGGCCACCGCGGAGAACAGCCGCAGCCGGACCGGGTCCCCGAGTGCCTTGAACATCCGTGCCGCGGTCTCGGCCTCGTCGGCGGTCATCGGGCGCTCGGTCAGCGGCGGACAGCACGGCACCACACCCTGGCCGTCGGCGGGCTCGAGCAGTGGCAGCACCTTCGCGTTCGACATACGCCTATGTTGACACACGTCGAACCAGGACCCCAACTTCGATAGTTGTCTATGTTGACGTCCATCAATGCAGGTGCCATGCTGAGTCCTGCAAGCCATCGACAGGCGTCGAAACACACAAGGAGTCGTCGTGAACGCGCCCGCCACCACCGAACTGCCCGTTGTCGTGATCGGGGCCGGACCCGTCGGCCTGGCCGCTGCCGTCCATCTGATCGACCAGGGCAGCGAGCCCCTGGTCCTGGAAGCCGGCCCGACCGCCGGCGCAGCGGTGCGTGAGTGGTCCCATGTGCGCCTGTTCTCCACCTGGGGCGAGGTGGTCGATCCGGCCGCCGAGAAGCTCCTCGCCCCCACCGGCTGGACGCGGCCCGACCCGGCCACGTACCCCTTTGGCGGTGACTGGGCCGACCACTACCTGCAGCCGCTCGCCGACGTCCTCGGTGACCGCGTCCGGCTGGGGGTGACCGTCACAGGCGTCTCCCGGTCCGGGCGGGACCGGATCGTCGACGCCGAGCGGGAGCGGCAGCCGTTCGTCGTGCACGTCAACCGTGCCGACGGTCGTGAGGAGCGAATCCTCGCCCGCGCGGTCATCGACGCCTCAGGGACCTGGGCCACTCCGTCCCCGGCAGGCGGCAGCGGTCTGCCCGCACTCGGTGAGAAGGCCGCTGCCGACCGGATCGGCTACCGGGTCCCGGACCTCGAGGACCCCGCCGTCCGCGCCCGGTACACGGGCAGGCGCACCGCCGTGATCGGCTCCGGTGCCTCGGCGTTCACCGCTCTCGCCCACCTCGCCGACCTCGCCAGGTCCGGCGACGGCGAGGGGACGAAGGGGGTGTGGATCCTGCGCCGCGGCATCTCCGGCTCCACCTTCGGCGGCGGAGAAGCCGACCAGCTTCCGGCACGCGGTGCGCTGGGTCTGGCGGCGAAGGCCGCAGTCGACGAGGGCCACGTCGACGCGGTCACCGGGTTCCGTACCGAGGCGATCGAGCGTGACGCCGACGGACGTCTGATCCTCGTCGGCGAGGACGGGCGCCGCCTGGACGCGGTCGACGAGGTGCTCGTCCTGACCGGCTTCCGCCCCGACCTGTCCTTCGTCGACGAGCTGCGCCTCGGTCTCGACGCTCGGCTCCGGGCGCCGGTCGCGCTCGCACCGCTGATCGACCCCAACCAGCACTCCTGCGGCACTGTCTACCCGCACGGCCACCGCGAGCTCTCCCACCCCGAACAGGGCGTGTACCTGGTCGGGATGAAGTCCTACGGCCGCGCCCCGACCTTCCTCGCCATGACCGGCTACGAGCAGGTCCGTTCCGTCGCCGCCGCGATCACCGGCGACCTCGACTCCGCCGACCGTGTCGAACTCACCCTCCCCGAGACGGGAGTCTGCGGCGGCTCGGGCCTGTTCGACACCCCTGACGCCCAGCAGTCTGACGGGGACGGCGGCTGCTGCGGTTCGTGACCGTCCAGGGCGCCCGGCAGGGGCTGAGGGCCGCTCACCGGTCAGAGCCTCACGGCCTTGGGCCCGCCGCTGATCGCGCGGCCACTCCCACACGCCGTCGGGCGTGAAAAGCCCGGATACCGTGCTCGGCTCACCGAGGCCGAGCCGGCGGACGGGTTCCAGGACCGAACGTTCACAGGCGCGTTCAGCGAGAACACACCCCAGCGGGTCAGGGTATCCGGGGGGGGCGTGGTGGTCGTCCCCTCTTCCTACCGCCCCTGGGGCACGATGGACGCATGCTCACTCGGCCTGTACTTGTCTTCGACGGAGACTGCGGTTTCTGTACCGCGGCGGTACGCGTCATCGAACGGAAGGTACGTCCACGCTGCGAGACCACTCCCTGGCAGCGGGCCGACCTCGCGGCACTGAGCGTGCGCCAGGAACGGGCCCGCAGAGAGGTGCTGTGGGTGACACCCGCGGGGACTGTCCACGGCGGTGCGCAGGCCGTGGCGAAACTCCTGATGAGCGCGGGCAGCGGATGGCGCCTCGTCGGAGCGCTGCTCACCCTGCCGCCCACCCGTTGGGCGGCGGCCGGCGTCTACCGGCTGATCGCCGACAACAGGCACCGGCTGCCCGGTGGAACCCCGGCCTGCGCACTGCCCGAAACGGAAACCCGAGGCAGCTGATCCCCGCGGGGGCGTTAGCGGCGTGTCAGCAGCCGGAACTCGTTGCCGTCCGGATCGGCCAGCAGTACCTCGCCGTCGCTTCGGTGGCCGGAGGCGAGAGGCTCGGCGCCGAGGGAGAGCAGACGCTCGACCTCTGTCTCCGCTCGGCCACCGTCGTCGAGCGCTAGGTCGAAGCGCAGGTCCTTGCCGGCGTCCGGCATGAGCGGCGGGCCGCCCCAGGTGATCTTCGTACCGCCGTCGGGCGACTGGATGGCGGTCTCCTCGTCCTGGTCCCACACCAGCGGCCAGCCCAGCACCCGGCTCCAGAAGTAGCCCACGGCCCGCGAACCGTCACAGGCGAGCGCTCCGAGGAAGCCGCAGCCGGCGAGGAAGCCGTTGCCCGGTTCGAGGACGCAGAACTCGTTGCCCTCGGGGTCGGCGAGCACCACGTGGGAGGCGTCCGGACCCTGACCGACGTCGGCGTGCCGGGCACCGAGACCGAGTGCCCTGGCCACGGTCCGCTGCTGCTCCTCCGAGGACGAGCTGGTCAGGTCGAAGTGCATCCGGTTCTGGGCGGCCTTGCGCCGCTGGGAGGGCCGGAATCGGAGCCGGTAGCCGGCGGCGTTCCCGGACGGCAGGCCGACGCCGTCGTGCGCGGCGCCGGCCCGTTCCGAGCCGAGGAGACCTGACCAGAATCGCGCCAGGACCTCGGGCTGGTGCGCGTCGAAGGAGACTGCGAAGAGTCGGCTGCTCATTGCCTTACGCTCCCTTGGTCCCTTGATCGGGCCCGTCGAATGCCGAGAAGTCGGCGTGGCGCCGTGGCGACGCCTTGAGCGGGGATCCTATGGGCCGACCGGGCCCGGTCGCAGCCGGGTATTCGGCGGTCGCGCGCGGGGGGAGTCGGGGCCGGGGAGGGCGTACGCGCAAGGGCCGACGGCCCCGGCGCTTCCGCACGCCTCACCGGCTCCCGCGGAGACCGCCCCCGCCACGCCGGCGTCCGACGCCGTCCGCCAACCGGCACCGAGGTTCTGGTCGTGGAGGACGAGAGCTATCGTCGTCGAGGTTTGTACGGGTGTGACGATCGGCGCGGGGTGGTGCCGGAAGGGGAGGTAGGACCGTGTGGCCACGGATCAACGGCATGCGGGCACTGGAGCTCGGTACGGCAGGTGAGATGCGGGAGCGGCTCAATGGCCTCGTCCTGGCCGGGAAGAAGACCGCCACCACCGGGCTGCTGGCCGAGTACGTCGAGGAGACGGAGGGCCTGGAGTTCGAAGGTGAGCGCCTGGCGCTTGCCGGGAACGACGGAGACCGCGTCGCCACGATCGAGATCACCGGCGTCGAGCTGGCTGCCTTCGGCGGTGTCACGTGGGAACACGCCACCGCCGAAGGAGAGGGCGACCGGTCGCTGGACGAATGGCGGGCCGGACACATGCGCTTCTGGGAGGGCATCGGCACCCCGGTGGATGACGACACGCCACTGGTGTGCCTGCGATTCCGGCTGGTCCCGCCTCCCTCGGACTCGTCCGCTCGCGGGCGGCAGAGGCAGCAAGGGTCCGTTCGGCGACCGTGACGGCGGCTCTTGCCCGCTGCTGAGCCTGCTGATTGGCTGCCGGCATGAACGATCTCGGAGACGTCGCCTGGCCGCCCGCGCCGATCAGGACCGAGAGGCTCGTGCTGCGTGAGCCCGAGGTCCGGGACCGTGCGGCGTTCATCGAGCTGCTGGCGTCGCCGGACGTGCACACGTACCTCGGCGGCCCCCGCCCGCGTGACGAACTCGAGCGAGCGTTGCCCGAGGTGCCCGAGCGGTGGCCCGGGAGCTTCGTCGTCGATCTCGGCGGAGCGATGATCGGCCACGTCCTGCTCAGGAGAGCAACGGAGCACCACCGCCCGGCTGCTGTGGGGAAGGTTGATCTCGGCTACCTGTTCCTGCCGCGGGCGTGGGGGTCCGGATACGCCGCCGAGGCGTGCGCGGCGGCACTCGACTGGCTCGGAGGCGTCCTTCCCGGTGAGCCGGTCGTGCTCGCCACCCAGACCGCCAACGTCGGCTCGATGCGCCTCGCCGCGAAGCTGGGGTTCACCGAAGTGGAGCGGTTCCGGGCCTGGAACGCCGATCAGTGGCTCGGCCTGCGGCGGTCACCGAGGAGGCCCGACGCGTCCGCCTACCGCCGGCTCCGACGCTGACCCTTGACATCCAGGAGACGACATGCGCCTTGACGACGGCCCGAGTGTGCACTGTGACGTTCATGTGGAAGCGGACGTGCCGCAGGTGTGGGAATTGGTGACCGACATACGCCTGCCCGCCCGGCTCAGCCCCGAACTCCAGCGCGTGGCCTGGCTGGACGACGCGACCCGGCCTCGGGTGGGCGCGCGCTTCGAGGGATACAACCATCACCACAGGCTCGGCGAGTGGCGGACCGTCTCGCACGTGATCGAGCTGGAGGAGCGACAGGTGTTCGGCTGGGCGGTCACGGATGCCGACGGCCGGTTCGGAGAACCGACGCTTGACCCGGCGACCTGCATGGCGTCCTGGCGTTTCCTGCTCAGGGCCGAGGGTGAGGGCACCCGACTGCGGCAGTCGGCCTCCATCGGCCCGGGCCGCAGCGGAGTCACCGTGGCCGTCGAACGCCGGCCGGACCGAGAGGAGGAGATCATCGCCATCCGGATGCGGGAACTGCGCGCCGGCATGGAGGCCACCCTCCACGGCATCAAGAGGCTCGCCGGGCCCCGGAGCCGTGGTGGGTGCCGTTGAGCACGGGTTCCTGGACGAAAGGGCTGTCGATGTCGCTGGCGACGACGGCGCGACGCGCAGGCTCAGTCGTGCCGTCAGCCGTCGGGGCGGAGCAGGCCGCGCTCGTACGCTTTGGCGAGCCGCTGGGGCACGCGGTACTGGGTACCGTCCACCGTGACCGTCACCAACTGCGGGGTGTCCGCCTTCCACTGGGCGCGGCGGTGCCGGGTGTTGCTGCGTGACATCTTGCGTTTGGGTACGGCCATGGGGTCCTCCGGTGTGAAGCGTGGGCTCCAGGCAGACAGTACATGAAAATGGATGTCGTTACGATGTGTGGCCCGGATGGACCCCGCTCACCGACGGCTCCGGGCGCTCAAAGGGCCCTTCGCATGAGGACGCACATCGTCTCGTGGCGGCGGACCGACCCGTCGGGCGCTTCCTCGTCCCAGGCATCGGGTTCGCGGCCGTACGCGACGTACCCCAGGCGCTCGTACAGGGCGCGAGCACGCACGTTGTCCTCCTCCACGGCGAGTTCCGCCCTGCGTCGCCCGCGGTCCCTGACCCGCTGTTCGGCAGCTCGGACGAGCAGGGTCCCCAGGCCGCGGGACTGGAGCGCCGGGAGCACCGCGAGCTGCCACAGGGTCCCGGCCCCCTCGGAAACCTGGTAGTCGATGCCGCCGATCGCCACCGGCAGACCGGCGGGGGTGCACACGGCCAGGTAGTCCACCTCGCCCGCCGCGGCGCGCACCAACTCGTGCTCCACGTGGCGCAGGTGGGTGGGCGAGCCGGACCAGGTGCACGCGGGCAGGTCCCGGGGCAGTAGATCGCGCACGCTGACCGGTACGACGATCGTGGCATCGGCGGAGTCGTCTTCAATGGACACGGCACGGAGCATGCCGACCCCGGCGCCGGCGTGGCAACGCATTTCTGCCGTGCTCCGACCGGACGAAAGCACACGGCGGGAAGGGCGTCCGGCCGGAGTGTGTCTACTCCGGGGGAGTGGGCGTGTCGTGGGTGCGGTACATGGCCTGCACATCCATCTCCAGCTGGATGGTCGGGCCGACGACGGCGATGCCGCGGGCCAGCATGGAGCGCCAGTTGAGGGTGTAGTCCTCCCGGTGGAGTTCCGCCTTGGCGAGAGCCGCGCAGCGCAGCTCCTGTTCGTAACCCCCGTTGACCATCCCGAGGTAGGTCGTGTCGAGGCCCACGGAGCGGCTGGTGCCGTGCATGGTGAGCGTGCCGTGCAGGGTCCACTTGGACCCGCCGCGGTAGGCGAACCGGGTACTGGTGAAGTCGATGTAGGGGTAGCGCTCGACATCCAGGAAGTCGGCGGAGCGCAGGTGGTTGTCGCGGGTGTTGTTGCCCGTGTCGATGCTGGCGGCGTCGATGCGTACCGAGACCTGTGAGTCGGCCATGTCCGGTGCGACGCGGATACCGCCCTGGAAGCGCGTGAACCTGCCGTGGACATGGGCCATGCCGACGTGTTTGGCGATGAACCGGATCGCGGTGTGCGGGGGGTCGAACAGCCAGGTTCCGGCTGTCGGGAGCTCCAGTCGGCGCGCGGGCGCGAGACCCACGCGCGTCGGCGCCAGAGCGACCCCGGCCGTGATGTCGACGGTCTCGCGGGCGGGTGACAGGCCCTCGGCGACTGTCATGACGCTGTAGGAGCCCGGAGGCAGCGTCGCTATGAAGTAGCCGTTGGGATCCGTGGTTCCACGTGTCACCACCCGGTGGTTTTCCACCGCGCTCACGGTGACCTCGGCTCCGCCCATGGGCTGCCCCATGGGATCGACGACCTCGAAGCCGAATGCCCCTGCGTCGGGCGGCAGGGGGACCGAGATGCTTGCCCCGGCACCGGAGGTGCCGCGCGAACGTCGACGTCGGAGCAGCCTGAGGGCCATGGAGTTCACCTTTCTTCGCAGGGGTGCCGCGACCCGGCCCACTCGGTCGGCGATGTTCGCGGTCGCCAAGGATGGCGGCGACGGGAGGGCGGCGACAGGAGGGCGTGTGCGGAGGCGGCGGTTCAGTGATGATCGTAAAGCCGACCGGTTCGGCCATCTCGCTCCCGAGTGAGAACAGTTCCACCGCCAGGTGCATGGATGCCGGGCCGTAAATCAGTACATGGACGGCCTGTCATCGCACCTCGGCTGTGCTGCTTTGCAGCGATGCTGTGGCGAAGCACACGGAAGGAGATCGCGATCTTCACCAGCGGTCCTGGGTTTCACCACGAACCCGACACGAGCGAGTGAGCGGTACCGTGTCGTCCTGACCGGTGGCGCCACCGCCCGAGCCGGTGCATAGAATTCGGTTTCATGCCGAAGCCTGACGAGTTGATCGTTGCCCTCGCCGCCCTCGTGGAGTCCGGGCAGAGCAATCGGATGTCCCTGACCGTGGTCACCAGCGGCGCCGTCCTCACGGGTCGCCTGGCTCCCGAAGCCGTGTGGAGGCAGAGGGTGTCGGAAGTACTGACGGGCTCCGCGGACCTGGGTGATTTCTCTGCCGTCTTCGACACCCCAGTGAAGAAGGACGCGCCCCCCACGCACCTGCACTTCCACGTCGCGCGGATCCTCCAGGGCACGATGGGGATCCCGGAGACGGGCGGGATGTACCGGGTGGCGATCGAGGACGTCAGCGCCTGGACCGTGGGCGACTTCAGCTACTCCGACCACTGAGGACGCGTCCCCCGCCCGCCTCGGTGAGCCCTCGACGTGCGAACCTACGCCCGAACCGGACCGGAGGTCTGGTGCGGTCCATGTCGCGGGCCGACCGCATGGCCCCTACGAACGGCAGTCGATGTCCGAGGAGTTCCTCGACTACCTGGGCGCCCTCTCCGCCGAGTACCCGGCCTCGACACACCGGAAGCCGAGGCCGCGCTCGCGTCGATCACGGTTCTGCGGCGGCTCAGTCGCGACCGCGGGCGTGTCTGAAACGTGCGAGCCCTTCGGCGAGGCCGATCAGCGGCTCGGGGTAGTCGAGGCGGGCCCGCACGTCCCGGGGCAGCCGCCAGGGTTCGTGCACGAACCGGTCGTCCACGTCGCTCAGCTCGGGGACCCATCGGCGCACGTAGGCTCCACGCGGGTCGAAGCGCTTGCCCTGGACGACCGGGTTCAGAACCCGGTGCGGACGGGTGTCCGTGCCCGTGCCGGCGGCCCACTGCCAGTTGAGCTGGTTGTTGACGATGTCGCCGTCCACGAGGAGGTCGAGGAAGTGCCGAGCGCCGATCCGCCAGTCCACGTACAGCGTCTTGGTCAGGAAGCTCGCCACCAGCAGCCGTGCCCGGTTGTGCATCCAGCCCTCGTGGCGAAGCTGACGCATGGCCGCGTCGACCACCGGGTATCCCGTCCGGCCCTCCCGCCACGCGGCGATGTCCTCGGCCGCCTCCTTCTCGGTCCGCCAGCGGTCGTGCCTGGTGCGGTAGTCCCGTGCCGACGCCTCGGGGCGCGCCGCCAGCACCTGATGGTGGAAATCGCGCCAGCACAGCTGCCGTACGAACGCTTCCGCCCCGGGTCCACCGTGCGCGCGGGCCCGCTGGACGAGTTCCGACGCGGACAGGGTGCCGAAGTGGAGGTGGGGCGACAGCCTGGACGTCGCGTCGCCGGCCAGGTCGTCGTGCCGCTCCTCGTACGCGGCCATACCCGACCGTGCCCATCGGGAGAACCACTCCCTGCCCGCCTTCTCCCCGCCCGCCAAAAGACCCGGCGAGAGGCCGGACAGCGCGTCGCGGGACGGAAGCGGCTCGCCGCGCACTCCGTCCGGAACGCACACCGTGCGCGGCGGCGGGCAGACCTCCCGCAGCCGCTGGACGGACCAGCGGCGGAAGTAGGGGGTGAACACCGCGTAGTGGTCGGAGCCGGTGGGCGTCACCTGCCCCGGCGCGACGGCGGTGGTCACGGCGTCGTGGACGTGGAGGGCGACGCCGAGCGATTCGAGGTGACCGCGCAGCCGCTCCTCCCTCCGGTGGCCGTAGCCCGTCACCGCTGCGGCCATGTGGACCCGCGTCGCACCGCACTCGGTGGCGACCGCGCCGACCTCCCGGTCGACCGGGCCACTGCGTACGACCAGCCGGCCGCCGCGCCGCCTCAGTGACGCGTCCAGGGCCGCCAGGCAGTCGGCGAGGAACGCGGCGCGGTTCGGGGCGTCGAAGCCCGCCGCGTGGATCCCGGGATCGCGGACGAAGAGCGGGACCACCTCGTCGGCCGCCGCGAGCGCGGCGCGCAGCGGCGGATGGTCGTGCAGGCGGAGGTCGGCGGTGAACAGGACGACCGCGCGGGTCATGTCGTCGCTCCCGGTGTGGTGAGGGGAGTACCGCGTCGGCCGTTCACCGACGGGGGCCCTTCGGGGAGCGGGAACGCCTGGCGCGGTCGTTGCGCGCCGCGGGTCGGCGGGCGCCCATCCCCTTGGCGGCGGCCTGGGCGATGTTGCGGGCCATGCCGCCGAAGACGACCGCGTGGAACGGCGAGACACTCCACCAGTAGGCGTGTCCGAGCAGGCCGCGGGGGTGGAACAGGGCACGTTGGCGGTAGCGCGTGCGGCCGTCGTCGTCCGTCTCGGCGTACATCTCCAGCCAGGCCAGTCCGGGCAGGCGCATCTCGGCGCGCAGTCGCAGCAGACGGCCCGGCTCGATCTCCTCGACCCGCCAGAAGTCCAGGGAGTCACCGACCCGTAGGCGCTCGGCGTCGCGGCGGCCGCGGCGCAGGCCGACCCCGCCGACGAACCGGTCGAGCCAGCCGCGGACCGCCCAGGCGAGCGGGAAGGAGTACCAGCCGTTGTCGCCGCCGATGCCTTCGATGACCTTCCACAGCGCGTCGCGGGGTGCGGCGACCGGCAGGTGGCGTTCGTCCTGGTAGAGACTGCCGCCGGCCCAGTCGGGATCGGTGGGCAGCGGGTCGCTGGGGGCGCCGGGCACGGCCGCGGACGACCAGCGGGTGGCCACCTGGGCGTCCCGGACCTTGCGCAGCGCCAGTGCCAGGGCCTCGTCGAAGGGCAGCGGCCGGCCCGGCGGGTCGGGCACGTGGCGGGCGATGTCGTGTTCGTGGCAGACGACCTCGTGGCGCAGCGACTCGGTCAGCGGGCGGGCGATGGAGGCGGGCACCGGCGTGACCAGGCCCACCCAGTGGCTCGAGAGCCCTGGGGTGAGGATCGGCACCGGCACGATGAGCCGTCGCCGCAGCCCGGCGACCGCCGCGTAGCGGCCCATCATCTCCCGGTAGGTGAGGACGTCCGGCCCACCGATGTCGAACGCCCGGTCGACGTCGGGCGGCATGCCGGCGGCACCGACGAGGTAGCGGAGTACGTCCCGGACGCCGATCGGTTGCGTGCGGGTGTGCACCCAACTGGGGGTCACCATCACGGGCAGGCGCTCGGTGAGATAGCGCAGCATCTCGAACGAGGCCGACCCCGAACCGATGACCACCGCCGCCCGCAGCACGGTGGCGGGCACCGGTGCCTCCAGGAAGATGCGGCCGACCTCGGCCCTCGACCGCAGATGGGGGGAGAGGGATCGCTCGGGTACGCCTGCCGGGGTGAGTCCGCCCAGGTAGACGATCCGTCGGACGCCGGCGGCGTGTGCCTGCTCGGCGAAGATCCGGGCGGCCCGGCGATCGGTGTCCTCGAAACCCGATCCCGAGCCGAGCGCGTGCACCAGGTAATAGGCGACGTCGATCCCGCGCATGGCCTCGGCCACGGACGCGGCGTCCGTGACGTCACCGCCGACCGTCTCGGCGTCCCGCGCCCAGGGGTGGTCGCGGAGTTTGCCGGGGGAGCGGGCCAGACACCGGACCCGGTGACCGGCCCGCAGCAGTTCCGGCACCAGCCGTCCGCCGATGTATCCGGAGGCCCCGGTGACCAGGCAGTGCAGCCGTTCGCCGTCCACCGGTCGGTCCTTGTCCACCACGAGCGTTCCTCCCGCGCGTCACATTCGGTTTCCCGTTCACGTCCGATCATGAACGCACCGGTGTGACCGTGCCTGTCGCGGTGCGGACCGCTTACGCAACCACTTCGGTGGACAGGGGCGCTGTGGATGCACGGAATCCCGGGGTCAATCCGGCATGGTCGACGGCTGCCACTCACGCCTGATCAACCCGTACACCCACGTGTCGGAGACGTCGCCGTCCACGATGCATTCCTCCCGCAACGTGCCTTCGCGTACGAAACCGATCTTCTCCAGTACTCGGGCGGACCCGACGTTGCGCGTATCGGCCTCCGCCTGGACCCGGTTCAGGTCCAGTGTGTCGAACGCCCACCGCAGCAGGGCGTGCGCGGCCTCCGTCGCGTAGCCGTGGCCCCACATGGCTTCGTCGAGGCAGTAGCCCAGTGAGGCGCTGCGGTAGTCCGGGTTCCATCCGGTCAGGGAGCACCACCCGACGAAGGCGCCGTCAGCAGCACGGTCGATGGCCAGCCGCGCCCCGGTGCCCTCGTCCGCGACCTTCCGGCACATCGAGACGAAGCGTTCGGAGCGGGCCTGGTCCTTCCACGGCGGGGAGTCCCAGTAGCGCATCACGGAGGCGCTGCTGTGCAGTGCGAAGAGGGAGCCGGCGTCGGCGTCGGTGAAGGGGCGAAGCCGCAGGCGAGGGGTGCGCAGTACGGGGGTGGCCAAAGTCATGCGCACCATCTTGTGTCCTCACGGGCGGTGAGAACACCGAATATCCGGCCCGGCCCGGACCGGCCGCACGCCCTCTGTCCGGGCCGTTTGTCCAAGCCGTTCACGAGACGCCCCTCTTCTCCCTCCGGCGTTTGACCACGGCCGGCCGCACGGCGTAGCCCGGACAGACGAGCGCCAGTGGGAGAAGAGCGAGGATGACCGGGTTCACCCAGGCCGGCACCAGGTCGTAGCCCGCGTGGCACTTGTCGTGCAGCGGCAACCAGCGTGTGTACTCCTCGAAGTCCGCCCTGCGATACGCCCGGTCGAAGGTCTCGCCCGCGCGGTGGCATGCCTCCTCCGGATCGAGGGACGCCCCTGCGAGGGAGCCGACGAGATGGGTGACGCCGGCGCTCAGCAGTAGGAGCAGCGCACTGGAGGCGAACCAGGCGGCACTGCGCAGCCACCTGCCGGAGTACAGCGGACGGCTCCAGAACCACAGCCCGACCAGGAGGGGCAGGAGGATCGGGACGAGAACGACGGCCATGGGACGACTCTGCAGGTTCTCGCCGGCCTGCACATGCGATCTCGCAGGGCGGAGCTGAGACAAGAGGTGGGAGGATGTGCCGATGGGGATGACCGAGAGCGACGGTGAGGCCGTCCAGTACGTACGTTTCCAGTCGCCGCACCGGAACAGCCGAGGCCATTTCACCGGCGTGTTCGGGCTCGTCAACAATCTGGCGAGGGAGGGAAGGCTCTCGGACGAGCAGGAGTCCTTCCGCCGCAGCAACAACCGTTGGTACGACGCCGCGTACACCGACCCCTCGACCGTCGACCCCGGCGTGTACGACGACGCGGTCAACCCCGGCGCGGCAGCTTGGTTCAAGCCGTCCGCCACTCACCTCCTGGCCCGTGTCCCCGGCTATCTGGAGATTCTTTCCGCACACGGCGTCGACTGCCGGACCCTGCGTTCCACAGACCCGGGGCGGGTCGTCTACGAGGACGACGTGCAGATCGTGGTCGTGCCTCACGCTCCGGGCGCCACTGCCGCCCACGAGGGCGCCGGCGGACTTCGGGGCCGGTGAAACGGCAGGCGTCCTGGACGCCCGGCTATCCGGGCTTGTGCCGCTGGTAGTGCCGTGCGACGCGGACGCGGTTGCCGCAGCGGCCGGCCGAGCACCAGCGGCGGCGCGGATGCTGGGGCAGGAAGAGCAGTACGCAGTCCTCGGCCTCGCATGCGCGGACCCTGGCGACCGCCGGGTCGGCGAGCAGTTCGGCGGCGGCCTCCGCGAGGAAGGCCGCCAGCCGGACGCCGGGGCGGCCCTCCCGGCTGAGCCGCGTGACCACTGCCGTGCCGTCCGGGACCAGTTCACGGATCGCGGGTGCGGCACGCTGCGCCCGGTTGAGACCGGCCAGGTCGGCGGCCGAGGGCGCCTCGCCCCGGCGGACGTGTCCCAGCGCGCGGGCGGTGTGCTCCCGGACTGCCAGGACGGGAACCAGGTCGGCGGTGGTGAGGTCCGGTGGCGGTGCCTCCGGAAACCGCTCGGCCTGAAGCGTCCACCACGAACGCAGATCCACCTCGGTGGCGAGCAGGTCACCGGTGCTGGGGCGGGTGTTGACCAGATCGATCGCCGGCTGCTCTCCGACCAGCGGCGCGTACTCACTCATGGCGCTAATGCTACATCGGCGCGTTGACGTATTAGGTCCAGTCTGCCTATACCTAATGTGACATCTTGCTGAAGAGGGGTTAGATATGACTGTCTCCGTCGCGCGCGTCGTCCATCGCCATGTGGACATAGACGGCGTCCGTGTCTTCTACCGGGAGTCCCTGCCCGACCGGGACGACGCTCCCGTTCTGCTGCTCCTGCACGGATTCCCGTCCGGCTCCCACCAGTTCCGCCGGCTGCTGGACGTGCTCGGCTCGCGCTACCGCCTGATCGCCCCGGACCATCCGGGCTTCGGCCGCACCGAGGTACCGGACGGCTTCACCTACCGCTTCGACCGGCTCGCCGACGTCACGGAAGGCTTCGTCCAGCGACTCGGGCTTGACCGGTTCGTCATGTACGTCTTCGACTACGGGGCGCCGATCGGCTTCCGGCTCGCCGAACGCCGTCCCGAGCGGATCGCCGGCCTCATCACGCAGAACGGCAACGGGTACGAGGACGGGCTGTCGGAGGTGGCCGGCGAAACCCTCCGGTTCAGGCCGCGGACGCCCGGTGCCGAGGAGCGGCTGCTGGACCTGCTCACCCTGGCCGGCACGCGTTCCCAGTACGAGACCGGGGTCGCGGACCCCGCCTTGATCGCGCCCGACGGCTGGACCCTCGACCAGCACTTCCTGGAGCTCCCCGGACGCAGGAACGCCCAACTGGACCTGCTGTTCGACTACCACACCAACATCGACAGCTACGGCCGCTGGCAGGCCTGGCTGCGCCGGCACACGTCGCCCACCCTGATCGCCTGGGGCCGCAACGACCCCTTCTTCACGGAACCCGGTGCCCGCGCCTACCTGCGGGACCTGCCCGATGCCGAACTCCACCTCTTCGACACGGGCCACTTCGCCCTCGACACCCACCTGCCGGAGATCGCCCCGCTGATCGCCGACTTCCTGGACCGCACCTGGAGGTAGGCCGGTCACTCCTCGGCGTCGCGGACCACGAGCGCGATCTGCACCCTGTTCTCGACCGCCAGCTTGGCGAACAGGTTGCCCGTGTGGGCCTTGACGGTCGCGACGCTGATGCACAGCCGCTGGGCGATCTCCGGATTGCCCAGTCCGTCGGCGATGGCCCGGGCGGTGTCGAGCTCCCGTTCGGTCAGTGCGGCGAGCCGTGCCCGTGCGGCCTCGCGCGACGAGCTGCGGGCGTGAGCGGACCGCGGGCCGGTGGCCGCGGCGATCACCCGTGCCGTGGCCGCCGGGGACAGCACCGGATGGCCGTCCGCGACGGTCCGCACCGCGTCGAGGATCCGCGCCGGCTGGGTGTCCTTGAGTACGAACCCGAGGGCCCCGGCCCGCAGCGCACCGAGCACCAGGTCGTCGGAGTCGAACGTGGTCAGCATCAGTACCCGCGGCGGCGCCGGCCGGGTCAGGAGTGCACGGGTCGCGCTGAGGCCGTCCCGTCCGGGCATGCGCACGTCCATGAGGACGACGTCCGGCCGCTGCTCGTCGACCACGGTGATCGCGGCGTCCCCGTCGGCCGCCTCCGCGACGACGGTCAGGTCCGGCTCGCCGTCGACGACGAGCCGCAGCGCCATGCGCACCAGCTGTTCGTCGTCGACGATGACGACGCGCACCGGCTCCCGCTCGCAGTCCACTCAGGTGTTCCTCTCGGGTGTGGGGTTCGGCCAGGGCAGCCGTGCGGTGAGGATGTATCCGTTGTCGGGTGTGGGGCGGTGGTCCAGTTCGCCGCCGGCGAGGCCGACCCGCTCGGTGAGACCGAGCAGGCCGAATCCCGATGCCGGTGGCCGCGGGTTCCTCGCGATCGCCGGGGAGTTGCGGACGCTGACGCCGAGACCGCCGCCCGCGCATCCTTCGACCATGACGTGCACCCGCGTGCCGGGGGCGTGTTTGGCGGCGTTGGTCAGACCTTCCTGGACGATCCGGTAGCAGGTCCGTCCGGCCACGTCGGACGGTGTCCCCGTCACGGTGGTGGTGAGGGTGACGTCGAGTCCGGACGCGCGGGCGTCGGCCACCAGGTCGGGAACGCGGTCGAGGGACGGCTGGGGTGGTTCCGGGCGGCCCGGGTCGGCCCGGAGCACGCCGAGGACGCCCCGCAGTTCCTCCAGGGCCTGGTGCGAGCCGTCGGCGATGCCGCGAACGAGCACCCGGTTCTCCTCCGCCGGGAGGTCGCTGCGGTGGTCCAGCACTCCGGCCTGCATGGCGACCAGGGAGATCCGGTGTGCGAGCACGTCGTGCATCTCGCGGGCGATCCGATTGCGCTCCAGGGCGCGGGCCCGGTCCGCTCGTGCGGCCTGTTCCCGTTCCGCGCTCTCCGCCCGCTCCCGCAGGGACCGCACCTCGACACGCCGCGCACCGACGGCCAGGCCCGCCGCCACCGCGATGCCCGCGGTCAGTGCCGGGAACGCGAGCTGGAACCACAACGAGCCGGGCGGTCTCGCGACCGGGTAGAGCCCCACGGCGAACTGCGACGCGGTCACGAAGGCCGACGAGACGACCGCGATCTCCACCGGCCGGCGACGGGCCGAGAGCGACGCCAGCGCCAGGAGCGCGGCGCCGGTGGCGAGTGCGGACACGGGCGAGGCGATCGCGACCGTCAGCGCGACGGCGAGCGGGAACCGGCGCCGCCACAGCAGCGCCGTCAGACAACCGAGAGCCACCAACGGATCGCCGACGCGGAACCAGGAACCCGGTTCGGCCTCCTGCCACCGCAGCAGCACTCCGACGGAGAGCCAGGCCGGAACGCCCACCGCCGCGGCCGCCGCCAGCCGCCAAGTCTGCTGCCACCTCCCGAGCCGTGGCACCGCGTCCGCTTTCACCCCGCCATTGTCGCGAAAACGAACGGCCGGCGAGTCGGACCGGAGGCCGATGTGGCCTTCGACCAGAGTCGAAAGCCACTTCCGACTTCGGACGAGTACGACTCCAGCCGCCGGGCCGATGTGCCGGCCGGCGCCGCACGGGCAGACTCGTCGAACCGTTCGGGACGACGATCGGTTTCCCGCACCGCCAGCGCCCCACCTGTGCGCTGCGCGCCCACCCCAGGAGGACATCCGATGCACCGAACCCTGTCCCTCGCCCTCGCCGCCACCGCGATGGCGACGACCACGGTCCCGGGAACGCCGGTGGCGGCGACGCCCGGTTCCGTGCGGTGGGGTCCGTGCTCGGCGACGGCAGCACCGGCGAAGGCCGCGGCGCCCGCCGGCGCACCCGCCTCGCCCGCGCTGGAGTGCGCGACACTCGAAGTCCCGCTGGACTACCGGGACCCGCACGGCCGGCAGATCGAGATCGCGATCTCCCGGCTGGCGGGTCAGGAGCCCTCCCGACGCCGCGGCGTGCTCCTGACCAATCCGGGCGGTCCCGGCATCACGGGACTCGGCTACCCGGCCGTCCTCGCCGCCACCGGGCTGCCGCAACAGGTGCTGGACTCCTACGACGTGATCGGCTTCGACCCGCGAGGCGTCGGCCGCAGCACCCCGGTGACCTGCGGCCTGACGCCGGAGCAGCAGGCACGTGGCAACGTCCCGCCGTACGCGCACACCGCCGCCGACGTCGCGCGGGAGGCACCGAAGGCGCGGACCGTCGCCGAGCAGTGCGCCGTCTCACGGACAGCCTGGATGCTGCCGCACACCACCACCGCGAACACGGCCCGGGACATGGACCGCATCCGGGCGGCGCTGGGCGAGCCGAAGCTGTCCTACCTCGGTGCCTCCTACGGCAGCTACCTCGGTGCGGTGTACGCGACGATGTTCCCGAGGCGCGGCGACCGGATCGTGCTCGACAGCAACCTGGGCCCCGGCGGCTACGACTACACGGCCATGCGGTTGCTCGCCCGCGGAATGGAGGACCGGTTCCCGGACTTCGCGGCCTTCGCCGCCGCGCACCCCGAGTACGGCCTGGGCGCCACACCCGAGCAGGTCAGGGCGAAGTTCTTCGAACTCGCGGCGCGGCTGGAGACGGAGCCCGTCCAGGGCTTCGACGGAACCTCGTTCCGAGGCCTCACCTTCGACCGCCTCTACAGCGACGCGGACATGCCCCTGGTGGCCAAGACCTGGCAGGCACTCGACACGGACCAACCGCCGCCGCCCACCCCGCCGTTCCCCGGCATGGAGAACTTCATGTCGGCCCGCTACTCGGTGATCTGCGGCGACAACCGCTGGCCGCAGACGGTACGGGCATACCAGCGCAACGTCGCGGTGGACCGGCTGAGGTACCCGATGCTGGGCGGAGCCACGGCCGGAATCGGGCCGTGCGCCTTCTGGCCCGACGAACGGGCCGAGCCACCGGTGCGCATCGGCGACCGCGGCCCGTCGAACGTGCTCATGGTGCAGAACGAGCGCGACCCGGGAACCCCCCTGGCCGGCGCCCGGAAGCTGCGGCGGGCGTTCGGGGACCGGGCCGCGATGGTGACGGCCGACCAGGGTGGGCACGGCGTCTATCCCTTCGGCCCCAACACCTGCGCGAAGGACGCGGTGACGGCCTTCCTGGCCGATGGGCGGCGTCCGTCCCAGGACCTCGCCTGCGCGGCGGAACCGGTCGAGTGAGGGGAGTTTGAGGCATGTTCGACAAGTGGCGGCACCATCGGGCCCTGCGGCGGGTCGAACCGGGGAACGGGCGACCCTTGAAACCCTTCCGCTGGTGGCAGACGCTCACCCGCGCCCTGTTCCACCTCAGGTTGACCGACGACGACGGCCGTCGGACGGTCTACACCGTCGACGTCAGGCATCAGAATCAGTCGGAGGGCCACGTCAGGGCCCACCTGTACCTCGACGGCAGGCACCACGCCGAGTCCAGAGTCCCCGCGGTCTTTCCCGTCCGCGGCGGCACCGTCGAGGTGAGGACGAGCGCCTTCGGGCTCAAGCGCTGCCACCACGTCACAGCCGAGGGGAGCGCACACCGACTCGTCCCGGACCCCGCCTCCGCCGAGGGACGCCGCGCGCGCCTCGACCGCGCCCACCCCGCACTGGGCCGCTGCATGGGTTTCCTCTCGTCGACCGTGCTGGTCATCGGCCTGGTTCTCCTGGTCCTCCAGCTCGCCGAGCAGATCACCCGTTCCCCAAAGGGCGTCGCCCAGTACGTCGGTACGCTCACCTCGCCCGTCGACCTGCCGGTCTGGGGCAACGCCGTCGTCGGGCTCGCCACCGCGGCGGCCAGCACGGAACGGGCGCGGCGCCTGCGGTACCACTGGCTGCTCGACGGAGGCGCGGGCTGACCCCCGCGGTGTGCCGAGCGGCACCCGAGGCGGCCGGTGCGTCACCTCCTCGCCTGTCCGTTACCGCGGAGTGCGACAGCTTGTCAGTAGCTGTCGTGGCCGGGCCTGCCATTCGGCCGGTAGACGCCGACCACGGTGCCGCCTTTCGTCGTCGAGACGCTGACCGGATCCAGCGCGGTGGGGACGGCTCCGTCGGCGAACAGCCGCTTGCCCGTGCCGATGATCACCGGGTGGATGGTCAGCCGGTACTCGTCGACGAGACTGTGTCGCATGAGGGTCTGGGCGAGGTCACCACTGCCCACGACGTTGATGTCGCGGCCGTCGGACGCTTTGAGGTCGCGTACGGCATCGACGGTGTCGCCGCTCAGCAGCGTGGAGTTCTGCCAGTCGACAACGGTCAGGGTCCGGGACGCCACGTACTTCTGCATGCTGTTCATCCGGTTGGTGAACGGGTTGCCGGGATCGGCGGTCGGCCAGTACGACGCGAAGATCTCGTACGTCTTGCGCCCGAGCAGCATGGCGTCGGAGTGCTGGTACCAACCGGCGATGGCCGTGCCGACCTCGTCGTCGGACACCGGCTTCTGCCAGCCGCCGTGCCCGAAGCCGCTGCGAGCGTCCTCGTCCGGCCCGCCCGGTGCCTGCATGACACCGTCCAGTGTCAGGAACGTGCAAACGCTGATCTTGCGCATGGTGGGCTCCCTTCGTCGATGGGGCAGACCGCGCAAACGCCGGAAACTCATCGGCGGAACGTCCGCGACTGCGGGTGCCGCCCAGTAGGCCTCACGCCGGGGCCGGCAAGTCCATGAGTGCGAGTGCGGCCGGGTCGACCACGGCGGTGATCTCGGTGATGCGGCCGTCGGCGACGGTGAAGGCGAGCACGGACAGCGGGGTGCCGTCCTCGTTCCAGGCGAGGACCCCGGGTCGCCCGTCGACGGTGGCCGCACGCCCGAGTGCCGCTCCGCCGGCCGATCGGGCACGGCCGGCGACCTCGGTGGCCCCGATCGTGACGAACCGTCCGCCAGGGGCGTGGACGGTGAACGTCACTTCGGGGTGCAGAACTTCGAGCAGCCGGTCGAACCGGCCCTCGCGGGCCGCGGCCAAGAACGCGGCGACCACCTCGCGTTGCTGCTGGGGATCGCCTGCCGAGTACCGGGCCGCCCGCACCTTCCGCCGGGCCCGGCTGGTGAGCATCTTGGTCGCGTCGGCGGACCTGCCGAGGATGGCGCCGATCTCTGCGTGGGCCACGGCGAACACGTCGTGCAGTACGAACGCCACCCGCTCGTCGGGGCGCAGCGAGTCCAGCACCGTCAACAGCGCCGGGCCCACCGAGTCGCCCAGTGCCACCAGCTCCTCCGGCGTCGGACCATCGTCGAGCGTCACCGTGAGTGTGGGCAGCTGGTCGTCGAGGGGGACCGTCGGGCGCGTACGGCGTGAACGCAGGAGATCGAGGCTGACGCGGCCGACCACGGTGGTCAGCCAGCCGCCCAGATTGTCGATGGCGTCGGCGTCCTGGCGGGACAGACGCAGCCACGTCTCCTGGACCGCGTCGTCGGCGTCCGGGCGTGAGCCGAGCACGCGGTACGCCACGGCTGTGAGCCGTTCGCGGTGCGCCTCGAAGGCCTCGGCGAACGGATCGGCGGGACGGGCGCCGGACATGGTGTTACCTCCCTGGAAGTTGCTCCGTCATAGGGGTGACGGGCACCAGCCCCGCAAGGTAACCCCGACCGAGGAGAGCACCCTGCCATGCGGAACCGACTGAAGAACAAGAACACCGACAACCCCGACGTGTGGAAGGCAATCGGCCACCTGCAGAAGGCGATCGCCTCCGGGGGTGTCGATCCGAAGCTGCTCGCGCTGGTCCACCTGCGCGCCAGCCAGATCAACGGCTGCTCGGCGTGCGTCTACGCCAGTGTCGCCGGAGGGAAGAAGGCCGGTGACACCGACGAGCGGCTGCACAACGTAGCGGCGTGGCGTGAGGCCCCCTTCTACACCGATGCGGAGCGTGCGGCACTGGCGCTGGCCGAGGCCGCCACCCGGCTCCAGGACGGTGCTCAGGGAGTCACCGACGAGGTCTGGGAGGAGGCCAACGCCCACTTCACCGAGGAGCAGATCGGCGCGATCAACCTGGAGATCGCGCTGACCAACTTCTTCAACAGGATCAACCGCACCATCAAGGAACCGGCCGGACAGACCTGGGGCTGAGCCGACTCGAAGCCCAGGCCGCCGCTCCCCGCGGCGGCTCCCGCGGCTCAACCGGACTTGCGAGCCACAGCCCCGTAGATGCCGATCTGGGCACCCTGCGCCGCCGCAGGCGTGCCCGGTCGCCACAACGGGACCTGGACCAGGCCGGGCTCGACGAGGTCGAAGCCGTCGAAGAACCGCCCGATCGCGCGGCGGGAGCGCGGGTTGAGCGGGGCGCTGGCCCTGTCGTAGACGGTCCGCGCCCCGCTGCAGTCGCCGAAGTCGCCCGTGGCGTGCGAGAGCACCAGGAAGCTGCCGGCCGGTACGGCGTCGCGGAGGGCGGCGACGACCTGCCGGGGCCGGTCCGCGTCAGTGAGGAAGTGCAGGACGGAGGCGAGCAGCACGGCGACCGGCTCGTCGAAGTCGATGACGTCGCGTACGCAGGGATGGTCCAGGACGGTCCGCGGGTCGCGGAGGTCGGCGAGCGCGACGCCGACCGCGTCGGAACTGCGGAGCAGAGCGTCCGCGTGCGCCGTCACGATCGGATCGTTGTCGACGTACACGACGCGCGCCTCGGCCGCGGTCTCGAGGGCGAGTTCGTGCACGTTCGGGGCGTGGGGCAGGCCGGTGCCGATGTCGAGGATCTGCCGGAGACCGTGGCCGACCACGTGGTGGACGGCGCGCTCCAGGAAGGCGCGGTTGGCCCGGGCGGCGCTGCGTTCCTGCGGTGAGGCGGCGATCAGTTCGTCACCGGCCCGTTGGTCCACCTCGTAGTGGTTCTTGCCGCCCAGCAGGTAGTCGTAGATCCTCGCCGAGTGAGGCCTGCCGGTGTCGATCTCCGGGACGCGTAAGCCGTGCTGACTCAACTGGCGCTCCTCTCAGCGATCGCTGCGGCCCGAGGTGTGCGGGGGCAGTGACCTGCAGAGCCTGCCGATATCGTGATCCTGCCCTTGCGCCCGAGGGTGTGTCAACTAAAGTACACAAGAGGCGAGGTCGACGATGGCGGAAGAGATCACTACGTGGGTGTGAGCCGGGACGAGGAGGAGTCTTCGATCGGCGCCGCCACCCGGGCGCAGCGCTCGCGGCCGCACCCTCTCGCCCAGAAGCTGAAGACGCTCATGGCTCACCGAACGGACGCCAGGGGCAGGGCATACGTCTCCCGCACACTCTCGCAGGCCGTCGACGACCTGCCCGACGCGCCCACGTCGGCGTCGTTCGCGCTCATCGCGAAGCTAGCGAACGGCCAGCAGGACAACCCGACCATCAAGACCGTCCTCGCCCTGTGCCAGGCCCTCGGCGACGTGCCGCCGGCGTACCTGCTGCCGCACGCGGCCTACGACGACCTCGAGGCGCTCGAGGCCTTCGAGAACCCCCTCGCCCGTCACGTGCTGGCCCTGCTGAGTGACCTGCCGGAGGACGAGCTACGAGACGTCGTCGCGCATCTGAGGCAGCGCCGGGAAGACCTCGGCATGCCGTCCGTGCCGGACAGGTCGAGCGTCGAGAAGCCGAGGAAGGCCAGGCGGCGACGTACTGGAACCGAAGCCGCCCGATACGCGGCTGACGCACTGGAAGGTCTTTGAGTGGACGGCATCATCTTCGGCTCCTGCACCGTGGCGGGAGTCATCGTCACCACGCTCTGCACCCGGAGAGCCATGCACCACCCACGAGTGTTCACGTGGCTGATCGCCGTGGCGTTCGGGGTGTGCACCCTGGGAGTCTTCTTCGCGATACCCGCGGTCGCCCGGGCAGCCGAGGAAGCCACCGGCCTGGACAACGCCGGGAAGCTGGTGGCACACGTCTGCGCCATCCTCTGGTGCGCGTCACTGCAGATCACCATGGTGGACCTGGCCTATCGCCCGGAGTACCTGCGCACTGCCATGTACCAGCGGATCTGTGCGGCCGCCGTCGAGCTGGCCGTCATGGTGCCGCTCTTCCTCGCCACGAACGGCGACGCCGTCGAGTTCACCACGGCGTACGCCGACCACCCGTCCGTGGCCGCCTACCTGCTCATCTACCTCTCCTACGTCCTGGTCACCTGCGGCGAGCTCGCCTTCATGTGCGGCCGGACCGCGCTGCGCAGCCGGACCACTCGCCCCTGGACCGGGGCCGGCTTCGCGCTGTGTGCTCTCGCCGCCGTCCTGGGCGTCGGGTACACCATGTCCAAGGGGTCGTACATCGTCCTCCACGCCCTCGGCAGCCCCTGGTCCCTCGACACCGAGGAGGCCTTGAGCCCGGCACTGAGCGGACTCGCCGTCCTCTTCCTCTTCGCCGGCCTGACTCTGCCGATGCTCGGCGGCCTGTTCCAGCGGATGCGCCGCCGCCAGGAGACGACGTGACCAGTGGCGTCAGTAGCTGACGGGCAGAGCCGTCAGGCTGCGAGAGCGCATCGAAGGCCGCCACTCGGGCTGGGCACCGGCCAACCGCAGACCGGGAAGGCGTGCGAGCAGAGCATCGAGGGCGATCTCCACCTCCGCCCTGGCCAGCGCGGCACCCAGGCAATAGTGGATACCGAGGCCGAGAGCGAGATGCCCGGTGTGATCTCGTCCGAGATCACACCGGTCCGGATCCCCGAAGCGCTCCGGATCACGGTCCGCGGCGGCCAGGGACAGCAGGACCGTCTCCCCGGCCGGGACGGCGACACCGCCGAGCACCAGGTCCTCGGTGGCGAAACGCCTGATGGCGAGGAGCACGGGCCCCTCGAACCGGGCAAGCTCCTCAACGGCGTTCGGCAGCCGGGAGGGATCCTCGCGCAGCAGCGCCAACTGCTCCGGATGCCGGAGGAGGGTGAGAACCGCGTTGCCGATCAGGTGCACCGTGTTCTCGAACCCGGCGAGGAGAACGAGAAAGGCGAGCGACATGAGCTCGTCCTCGCTGAGCACGTCACCCGACTCGCGCACACGGATCAGGTCGGAGAGCAGATCGTCCGCCGGCTCACGGCGCTTGGCCGCCAGGAGTTCGGTGAAGAAGCCGAGCATGGCGACGACGGCGTCACGGGTCGCCGCCGGGCGGGCCGGGTCAGGAGCGACGAGCGCGTCGGTCCAGCCGCGGAAGTCGGCGCGGTGACGGTCCGGGACGCCGAGCAGATCGCAGATCACGGTGATCGACAGCGGTCCGGCGTAGGAGGCGATCAGGTCGGTGCGCCCGTGTTCGCCCAACGCGTCGAGGAGTTGTTCCGCTGTCTTCCGTATCGGCCCGCGCAGCCGCTCGACCCGGCTCGCGGTGAAGGCACGGCCGACCAGACGGCGGATACGTGTGTGGTCGGGCGGATCCATGTTGAGGAGGTTGGCGTCGAGCGCGGGCGGCAGCGCGAAGCCCTTGTATCCGCCCGAGGAGTGCCGCTTGTCCAGGGAGAGCCGGGGATCCAGCAGCGCCTGACGCACATCGTCGTAACGGGTGACCAGCCAAGCCGTGCTCCCGTCCGGGCCGGCGATCGGATGCACTGGTGAGTCGGCGCGCAGTTGCCGATACACCCGGTAGGGATCTTCGACGAGCTCGTCAGCGGAGTCCATGGCCCCACCCTAGGGCCCCGGCACCACGCGGAAGCGTCCGGCCACGGACCGCCCTCGGCGCCGAGTCGGTTCTCCAACTCGTCCACTCGTGCCGGGTGTCATGGCCGGCAAGCGGACTGTCACTTGCGGCCTGTGCGATATTGCCTCGCACCTGAGCCGTCCCGCGATCTACCCTCGCGGCCATGACGTCACACGGTGCTCCCGCAGGCTCCCGGCTCGCTCCCGCCAGTGCTGGGCTGGTGATCCGGCAGGAGACCCCTGACGATCACCGGGAGGTGCGCGAGGTTCATACGCGCGCCTTCGGTGACGGCGTTCGGGTTCCCGGGCTCGTGGAGGCGCTGCGCGTCGCGGAGGCCGCGTTGACGCCGATGTCCTTCGTCGCCGTCCTTGATGACCGGGTCGTCGGGCATGTCCTGCTGAGCGCGGGGCGGTTGGACGCTCCGCGCCGGATCGTGGACGTCCTGTCGCTGTCACCGCTGGGCGTGGTCCCGGAGTTCCAGCGCCAGGGCATCGGTACGCGGCTCATCGCCCACGCCCTCCAGGCGGCCGGCAGTCAGGGTGTGCCGTTGGTTTTCCTGGAGGGCTCGCCGCGCTACTACGGCAGCCGCGGCTTCGAGGCAGCGGACGCCGCGGGCTTCCGTTCGCCGTCGCTGCGGATCCCCGAGACCGCATTCCAGGTCGCCCGGTTGTCCGCCCACGAACCATGGATGACGGGCACCTTCGTCTACTCGGAGACCTTCTGGGCCTTGGACTGCGTCGGCCTGCGCGACCCCGAGGCCTGAGGGATGCGACGCGACGTGGTCTTGCGGGCCGCCGCAGTGGCGGACGTCCGGGTCGTCCGGCGAACGCCATGAACGATGTCGCACAAGCCTGGTCCCGCATCGAGAACTGGCTCCGCCGGCACCGATGCGCCGCTGACCTCGACGCCCTGTGTCCCCCGGTCTCTCAAGAGGCCCTCCGGTCCCTCGAGGACGCCGTCCCGTATCCGCTTCACCCGCAATTGGTGCAATGGCTCGGTATTCATGACGGTGCCCTGCGCGAGTGTTCCGTCTGGCCGTTCCGGTTCTCCCTGATCAGGGCGGAGGAGATGGAGGACGGGCCACAGTGGTTCGGGGAGATGTTCGAGGAATTCCGTAGCGCATTCACGGATGACGGGCTGGAGCCCGAAGGGCCCGAAGGGCCGTGGGATCCGCCGAACGCGTACGAGTTCTGGGTTCCCGTCGCGGTCACCAACACCGGGGAGTACCTCGCGGTGGATCACCGGCCCGGCGGCCCTCCCTGCCGCCTCAGTCCGCCGTCACGGTGCCGAAGGGCGAGGACGCCGGTGTCGAAGACTCTCCTTCCCGGAGGTGACTTCTCCCGGCTGGTGCTGTCGCCGCGTCGATGGGACGGGCGGGACACCCGCTCGGTGAACGGTGTAACTCGGGCGGACGGAGCGACATGACGCGGGATCGGCCTTCGCCGTCGTCGACGGTGGGGGGCTGCGTCCTCGGGAACGTCGCAGTCGGCGGCATCGATCGGCGCCGCGCCACCGGGTCGACCACCCCGCTTCCTGCCGGGCCGCCGCCGCGGCGGCGGCCCGGCGACGGACGCCCCCGGCGAGGCGACGCGGAGGGTGCGGCTGTGACGTGGAACTGTCTCCTGAGCGGTGCGGGGCACGTGTGTGAGCCCGAGGGCGGTGGGGCTCCGCGCTCCTGAGGGGCCTGTGCGGCGGCCGCCCACGGCCCCGCGGGTCTCCGGTCGTGTGTGGCATCGGTGCGTAGCGGGACGCGAAAGAGGAGAAGGTCCAACGGTCCCTTCCGTCGCCGGTAGCGGGCTCGCCCTCTTCCCGCGCGGTACCGTGCTGTCATGTCTCAATCAGTTGAATCCGGTTCAGTCCCGTCTCCGGTCACCGCGGACGACGTCGACCTCGCTGTGCGGCTCGCCGTGGGCATCCTCCAGGACGCACCCCCGCAGGGGTGGGGCGGTAAGGCCGGTTCGCTGGAGTGGGACTGCTGGGAGACCGTCGAGCACATCGCCAACGACCTGTTGTACTACGCCGTGCAACTGGGGCCGCAGAGCCCGCCTCTGGACACCCATGTGCCGTTCGCATTGCGCCAGGGAAGGCCGGACGGACCCATGGTCTTCGTCTGCGCGGAGCGTGACGCGGGTCCGGCCGGCCTGGCACAGGTGCTGGAGGCGTGCGGCGCGCTGCTGGTCGCCATGGTGCGTACGACGCCGCCCGGCGTCCGTGCCCACCACGCCGCCGGAGTGTCGGACCCCGAAGGCTTCGCGGCGCTGGGGGTGCAGGAAACGCTGGTGCACATGCACGATGTGGCGGAAGGCCTCGGTCTTGCCTGGGCCCCGCCCTCGGCGCTCTGCTCGCGAGTGCTTGCCCGTCTGTTTCCAGAGGCTCCCGGCGGCGCGGACCCCTGGCTCACCCTGCTGTGGGCCACCGGCCGCGCCGAACTGCCCGGGCACCCTCCCCTCGTCACGTGGCGCTCGGACAGCACACCGCGGCCGTAGGAGCGGACCGGGCCTACCTGTACGGCTCCCACCGGCGGCCCACGGTGTCGTACAGGTACCGGGGCAGGCCCTCGATGGCGCTGGTGCGAAACGGGCGGCCGTCGTCGTCGATGCGCACGGTGCCCTCGCGGCCCTGGGAGGACCAGTCCAGCTCCAGGTACCAGCGGCAGTCGCACGAACTGGTCTCTGCCGTGACCAGCAGCACCTCGGGATCCTTCGCCGACACACGGTAGGGCATGCGCACGGCCGGGACCGGCGTGCCGGAGTCGTTCCCGTCGACCGCGCGGGCGACGGGTCGGTCCTTGTCCAGGTCCACGGCGAAGTACCGGGGAGTGACCGAGCCGCCGCAGCCCTGGTCCATGGCGTAGGCGTTGCCCTCGGCCGGCACCCCACGGCCCACCACGCGCACGCGCAGCGCCTCCAGTACGACGGCCGTGTCGCTGCGTCCCTGCACGGACAGCCGCACGAGCGTTTCGCCGCCGTGCACCGCGCTCTGCGTCGCCGCCCAGGGCGCCGCGTCCTGCGGGACGGGGGGAGGGGGTATCTGGCTCGGCGGCTTGTCGATGACGTAGTCGTGGCCGCAACCGAGACTCCACTCCTGGGAGTTGACGGACCAGGTGAGCGGCAGTCCGACGGGCTGTTCGCCGCGGGGCGGGGCGGATGTCGCGCCGGGCAGGCGTGAGGTGCCCGGCTCGTTGCGCGGGGTGGCGGTTTCCGAATTTCGCTCGGAGGTGGGGGCGCCGCTCGACCTGGGCGAGGCGTCCCGTCGCTCAGGCACCCTGGCCTCCGCCGTACCGGACGCCGGCGGACCGCCGACCCGGGCAGGTCCGTCGCCGGACGCCCGCCGCCCGTCCGGCAGCGCCGACAGGGTCCCGAGCGCCGCGAGCACGGCACAGACGGAGGCCAGCCCGGCCACGAGACGTCCACGGCGGTACCAGGGGCGGTGCCGGAGCGGGGGTGCGGCCGTGCCGGGAGGGTTGGGCAAAGGGCGCGTTTCGGCGGCCGGGCCGTTGGCGGTCCTCGGCGCCGCGTCCGGTGCGGCGACCGGACCGCCGTGGGCTTTCGGCGCCGTGTCGTTCACCGCTTCCGCCGCCCCGGCGTCGGGCGGGCTCTTCGCCGCCCCCGCCGTACGAGGCCGGCGGCGGGCTGCCACTGCCAGGAGCCAACGGCGGTGGAGTTCCAGGCGTTGCTCCGAAGTCGCCCCGCACAGGGCCGCGAAGCGCTCGACGGGCGCGAAGCCGAGCGGCACCGTGTCGCCCGCGCAGTAGCGGTGCAGCGTCGAGGTGTTCATGCCCAGGCGGCGGGCCAGTGAGCCGTAGCTCCGGTCCGTGCGTTCCTTCAGCGCCCGCAGCAGCGCCGCGAACTCCGCCACCTCGTCGACGCCGTCGCCGCCGTCCTGTGCCGGCACCCGTCCCCCCCCGGTCCTCGAACAACCCAGCCCGGCCCGGGACGGTATCCCAGGCACCCCATGTACCTGCACGTCAGACGGGCTGGGATGGTTCCACCGTGCCCGATCGGCCGTCGGCTGTTGCGACCGGACGCCGTGACCACGGATGCTCTTGGTGCCGCACCGAACAGGCCCGGGCCGACCAGCCGGCCTCGCCGCGGCCTCCACGTCCATCCACTCGTCCAAGGGGGAACACCCATGTCCCTGCGCATCCGAACGAGCGCTCTCACCGCTCTCACCGCCGCCGCCCTCACGGCGGGCACGGTCCTCACCGCACCTGCCGCCGGCGCCGCGCCGAAGACCGCCGCGCCCAAGTTCCTGTCGGCGTCCCAGCTGCCGCCGCACCCGACGTCGTCCTGGACCGCCGGACCGGTCACCGACGGGTTCCCGGAGGAACTCGGCCCCTGCGTGAGCACGGAGGGCGTGCCCGCCCACGACTACCGGTACCGGGGGTTCTGGACCGACCTGGACACCAGCGCAGTGCAGTTGACCGTCGTGACGGGCACAGCCGCCCAGGCCAAGGCGCTGGCGAAGCACTACGACGACCTGATCCGCACCTGCGCCGACCGCATCGAGGACTCGTCACCCGACATCGAGGCCGAGGGCCGGGACTACGGCACGCTGCCGGTCGAGGAGGGCGCCCGTGTCCGAGGCCTGCACACCGAGACGTCCTGGGGCGCCACCGACATCGCCCTGCTGTCGGTCGGGCGGGACGGCAGGACCGTCACCGTCGTGCGATGGGGACAGATGGGCGACTTCGGGAACGCGCCCGTGGCCGCGTTCAAGAAGACCACGAGCACGGCCGTCGAGAAGCTGTACTGACCCGGCCGGCCACCGGAAGGCGCCCGGGGCCGTCCTCCCGCCACGGGGGTCGGGAGGACGACCCCGCACGGGGCGTGCACCGGGCGAGGCGGGGACCGTCGCAGGTCGGCCAACCTCCCCCGGGCATCCCGCCCGGGGACCGCTGCACCGGCTCGTCGTCGTGACCCGGTCCTGGATCAGAAGGTCGTGTGCGCCATCGTGGGCGCCGCCGACCACACCGTCCCCTGCCCGCCCCGGACGCCGGGGGAGTGGGAGGTAGTCAGAACGTCACCATCCGAATGGTGGAGCGGCATCGTTCCGCAGGCGCGTCACTCGGTGAGCTCGGACCGGTCCGACAGGTCCTGACTGGCGGCGTCACGGAGGATCTCGGCCCCCAGCCCTCGCCACCATCTCCCGGACCGCTTTCAGCGACCGGCCGAACTGATCGGCCCCCAACTCCGCGGACGCCCCCGCGTGACCGCGGTGGCGGCGGTGCGCACCAGCGGGTTGGTCATGATGCCGGCGACGCTCGTGCGGTCGGCGATGTAGGCGTCGAGGCGCTGCCATGCCGGTGGCAGGCGGGTGATGACCGAGTGGACCAGGCCGGGGTTGCGGGCGAAGAGGTTCATCAGCGTCCCGCTGGCTTCCATCTCTGTGCCGAGGGTGTCTTCGACCTGCTGTGTGTAGGCGACGACAGCGTCGCGCGACCCCGTTTCACCACCGGCCGTGACGATGCGGCCGGCGGCCCGGCCCGCGAGGTTCCCAGAGCGCAGCGCGTAGGAAATGCCCTCCCGTGACCAGTGGTCGACGAGCGCGGCCGCGTCACCGGCGACGAGGACGCGTCCGCGCGCGAGCGGGGAGCCGGGGCGGCGGCACCGGGTCAGGTGGCCGGTGTCGTGCAGGGGAGTGGGGCCGAGCAGACCTTGGCGCTTGAGGAAGTCGTCCTTGTACGCGCGCAGGGCGACCGGGTTGCCCCGCGCCGCGACCACACCGGCGGTGCAGACGTCGCCCTTGGGGAACACCCAGCCGAAGGAGCCCGGCAGTGGCCCCCACTCCATCAGCACCCGGCCTCGCCAGCGGGCGGCCGTCGCTTCGTCGACCGGCACCTCGACCTCCAGAGCGAGGTCGACCTGGGCGCACTCCACTCCTACGTACCGGGCAACGCGACTGGCGCTGCCGTCGGCGCCGACGACGACGCTGGCGTGGAGCGTGTCACCGTGGCCGGTCTTCACCGTGACGGTGTCGCCGTGCTGCTCCAGTTGGGTCAGGGCGGTGCCGTCCTGGACCTTGGCTCCCGCCGCGGCGGCGGCCTCGGTCAGCGCCGCGTCGAGTTCGCTGCGGTAGACGAGGGCGCAGGTCGGGGTCCGGCAGTCGAGGGTGCGTTCCTTGCCACCGTTGTGGGCGAAGGTGAACTGCCGGGCCGTGTCGTGGATTTTGAGGGGCAGGCCGGCCGGCAGGGCGGCCAGTGAAGCTCCGATGAGCCCGCCGCCGCAGGTCTTGTAGCGGGGGATGACGGCGCGCTCCAGAAGCAGCGTCGCGCAGCCGTGTTCGGCGGCGACGCGAGCGGCGGTGGCGCCGGCCGGGCCGGCGCCGACGACGATCACGTCCCAAGTGCCGGGCGCGGCGGTGGAAGGAGGAGGCATGTGGTGATCACCTAGAGGTTTGGCGGGACGGGCGGGTGAACGGGCGGTGAGCTGGGGCGCTCATGCGCGCTGGGGTGACGAGGTGCCGGCGAGGGTGTGCTCCGTCTCGGAACGGCCGTCGTCCTGGCCCTCCTCGGGGAACAGGCGGCCCAGCAGGTAGCGGGTCAGGGCGGAGGCTGTCGGGTGGGTCCACATCACCGTGGTGGGGATGTCCAGGGCCAGTTCGCGCTGCAGGCGGTTGCGCAGGGCGATTGCCATGAGCGAGTCCAGGCCCAGCGTGACCAGGGACGTCTCGGCGTCGAACCGGTCGGTGCCCAGACGCAGGACAGCGGCGATGTGGTCGACGACTTCCGGTTGCAGGACTTGCGCGCGCTGCTGGGGCCCGTCCGTGGCCAGAAGTGCTTCCAGCACGGCGCTGCGGGCTCCGGTGGTGTCCGTACCCCCTGCCGCGGCGGCCAGTTCGGCGAAGAACGCGGTGCGGGCGGTGGCGGGGTAGGACTCCAGCCAGCGCGGCAGGTCGACGGGTGTGTAGGCGGTGCGGTCGCGGTCGTGGGAGAGGATGCGCTCCATGGCGGCGATGCCCTCGGCGGGCTCGATCATGGTGTAGCCGCGGTCGGCCATCCCGGCGCCCCGGCCCACCTCGGCCCAAGGGCCCCAGTTGACGCAGGTGGCCGGAAGACCCTGGGCTCGGCGCCAGGAGGTGAACTCGTCCAGCCAGGCGTTGGCGGCCGCGTAGGCGCCCTGCCCGGGGTTGCCGAGCAAGGAGGCGGTCGACGAGAAGGTGACCCATCAGTCCAGGTGCTGGCCGGCCGTGGCGAGGTGGAGGAGCCAGGCTCCGGTCGCCTTGGGGCGCCAGACCTTCTCCAGGAGGGCGGGGGAGAGGTTGGCGACGGTGGCGTCCTCGACGACGGCCGCGGCGTGGACGACGCCCCGCAGGGGGTGGCCCGTTGCCAGGGCGGCTCGGACCACGGACTCGGCGACGCCCGGTTCGGCGAGGTTTCCGCGGACGACCTCGACGCGCGTGCCGAAGTCGGCGGTGAGTGCGTCGAGGGTGCGGCGGGCGGCCGCGGTGGGCGCGCCGCGCGAGGTGAGCACCACCGCCGCGGCGCCTCGTTCGGCGAGTCGGCGGGTGACCAGGAGGCCCAGTCCGCCGAGCCCGCCCGTGACCAGGTAACTTCCGTCGGACCGGACCACGGGGACGTCCTCGGGCCGTACGGGCAGGGTGTCGGTGCCCGTGGTGGGCCAGGTGAGGACGAGTTTGCCCGTGTGCCGGGCGGAGGCCATGGTGTGGAAGACCGACGACGCCTCGGTGACCGGGTGTTCGGCGACGGGGAGGAGAGGCAGTGCGCCGTCGGCGAGCATACCGCCGAGTTCGCGGTAGCCCTCGGCGAGCAGCCCGGGGTCCTGCCGCATCATCATCAGGACATCTACGCCGGCGAAGGTCACGTTGCGGCGGAACGGGAGCAGCCCCATGCGAGTGTTGGCGTAGATGTCCCGCTTGCCGAGTTCCAGGAAGCGGCCGCGGTGTGCCAGCAGCTCGAGACTGGCGGACTGCGCCGGACCGGTGAGGGAGTTGAGGACGACGTCGACGCCGCGGCCGTGGGTGAGCTCGCGCACCCGGTCGGCGAAGTGCAGGGTGCGGGAGTCCATGACGTGCCGCACGCCCAGCTCGCGCAGGTAGGCGCGCTTCGCCTCGCTGCCCGCGGTGGCCCAGACCTCCGCGCCGCAGGCTCGTGCGAGGTTCAGTGCCGCGAGACCGGTGCCGCCGCTCGCCGAGTGAATGAGCACCTGCTCACCGGACCGCAGCCGGGCCAGGTGCCGCAGGGCGTACCAGGCGGTGAGGTACGCGCACGGCAGAGCTGCGGCGTCACGGGTGCTCACCGAGTCCGGCACGGGCAGGAGGCAGTCGGCGCGGACGGTCGCGAAGGAGGCCATGACGGCTGATTGCTCCGCGTCCACGAACATCGCGGCGACGCGGTCGCCCTCCCGCACGTCCCGGACGCCGTCTCCGACGGCGATGACGACCCCTGCCCCGTCGAACGCGCAGACGTCCTCCCGGCTCTCACCGACGGCGAAGTTCTGGTACACACCGACGGCCTGGAGCACGTTGATGAAGTTGACGCTGGTGGCGTCGAGCCGGACCTCCACCTCTCCCGGCCCGGGCCGACGCCGTGACTGGGCGACGAGCTCGAGGGAATCGAGATCACCGGGGCGCGCCAGGTGCAGTGCCACCTGATCGTGTCCGTGAGCGACGGTGGCACGGCGCCGCTCCTCCGCGTCCAGCGGGACGTTGCGCAGCCGGGCCAGGTGACGCGCCCCCCGCCGATAGGCGATCTCGTCCTGCTCGGCGGGGCAGGACAGCAGCTCCGCGGCCACGTCCGCCACCGGCGTGTGCGTGTCGGTGTCCAGGATGCCGGGGCGCAGTTCGGGGTGCTCGTAACTCAGGACCCGCACGAACCCACGCAGGCCCGCCTGGGCCAGGTCCGGCTCGTCCCCGGGCGTGACGTGCTGTGCGGCACGGGTGACGGTCCACAGGCGGGGTGCCGCCGCGTCGCCGTGCGCGGCGCCTGCCAGTGCTCTGGCGGTTTCCGCGAGGCGAGCCACTTGCTGCCTGGCCAACTGGTCGGGGGACGCGCTGTCGCGGTCAGTGCCGGGAGCCGGCAGGTACACGACCGTCTGCGAGACCTGTCCGTCGTCGGAGGTTGCGGACGGCCACGACGCTGCGGAACCGTGCGGAGCGGCGACCCGGAGGCCGACTGTGGCGCCCAGCTCCCGCAGCGCCTCGGCCAGGGAAGAGGCGTACTCCTCACGGCCGGCTTCGGCGAGAAGGGTCCAGGCTCCGGCCGCCGGGCTCGGCGCCGGGCGCTCGCTGGGTTCCCAGCAGGCGCGGAGCAGACGGCGGCTGAAGCGCTCCTCCGCACTCTCGGCGGGTACGTGACGGAACTCCACGCCGGTGGCGTCAGCGGCGACGGACCCGTCATGGGCCCACAACCGGAAGTCGGCGATGTACCGGTCGGCGCTCATCTGTCGCAGGGTGACCAGGCAGTACCCGTCGAGCGGGACCTTCCCGTACAGCCGCAGTTCCTCGATGCCCCGCGGCAGGATGCCGCCCTCGGGCACGGAGCCGGAGCGCAGGACGACACCCGCCACCGCCTGCAGACACGTGTCCAGCGCGACCGGGTGGCAGTGCAGGGTCTGAGCACCTGCCCGGCCCTCGTCCGGTACCCGCACGTGGGCCAGCAGACGGGCGCCCTCGCGGTCCGCTGGCGCACCGTCCGAGTACAGCGCCTGCAGGCCGAGGAACGCCGGGCCGTGGTGCACGCCGCGTTCCTCGCGCATCTGCCGGTAGATCTCCACCGGGTCGACCGCGTGCGGGAACTCTGTCAGCAACTGCTCGGGGTCGCAGCCCTGCGGTACCGAGCTCTCGCCGGGTGCGGCGTGCAGATACGCCTCGGCGTGCTGCACGCTGGTGCCGTCGGAGGAGGCGCTGACTACCCGCCAGCGGGCGGCGTCCGGACCGGTGCTCTCGGTGGTGGCGGTGACGGCGGTGCCGTCCGCCGCCGGCAGCAGCAGCCGCTGGAGTTCGACGCCGGTGACGCGCAGGCGCTGCGGGCCGGCATCGTACAGGTCGCAGGCGGCGGCCACGGCCATCTCGCACAGGGCGGCGCCGGGCACGACGGCGACGTCGTTGACGCGGTGCGCGTCCAGCCACGGCAGTGTCCGCGGGGAGATGCGCGTCTGCCACAGGTGGCGGCCCTCGCCGTCGGGGTCGGCGGTGTGCGGACCGGTGAGCGGGTGTGCGGCGAGCGAGGTGAGAACCCCGGCCCGCTGCCGCAGCGGCGAGGGCTCGACGACGTACCGGGTGCGCTCCCAGGTGGTCGGCGGTACGTCGGCCAGGGCGCCGTCGCGGTGACGGTCGGCCCAGTCCAGCGGGTGCCCGGCGCAGTGCAGCGCCGCCACGTGGGTGTGGAACGCCAGCTGGTCGTCGGTGTCGCGCAGCAGCGAGGGCACGACCGCGGTACCGGAGTGGCCGTTCCCGGTGAGGGTGGCCTGCACGGGGTGGATCAGCACCGGGTGGGGGCCGATCTCGACGAAGAGCCGGTGCCCGTCTTCCGCCGCCGCGTGTACGGCGTCGGCGAAGCGCACCACCCTGCGCAGGTTGTCCGACCAGTAGGAGGCGTCGAAGGCGCCGCGCTCGCGCGGGTCGTCCGAGACGGTGCTGTAGAACGTCGTGTGCGGCGGCCTGCCGGTGACCCCGGCGAGAGCGTCGGCGAGATCGGGCAGGATGGGGTCCATGTGGGCGGTGTGCGAGGCGACGTCGACCTCGATCACGCGAATGCCCACGCCTTGGGCGTCCCACTCCTCGGCGAGGCGGCGGATGCGGTCGGCGTCGCCGCCGACGACGGTGTTCTCCGGCGACGCGACGACCGCGACGCTCACCCCGCGCACGTCCTGCTCGGCCAGGAGCCGCTCGACCTCGGCACGGCCCAGGGCGACCGAGGCCATCAGACCCTGGCCGGCGGTGCGCAGGATCAGCCGCGACCGGCGGCAGATGACCCGCACCCCGTCGTGCACACTGAGGGCCCCCGAGGCCACCGCCGCGGCGACCTCACCCATGGAGTGGCCGATCACGGCGGCCGGTTCGACACCGTGGGAGCGCCACATCGCCGCCAGACCCAACTGGACGGCGAAGATCACGGGTTGCACCCGGTCGAAGCCGGTGACCACCTCGGGACGGTTCAGGGTCTCGCGCAGGGAGAAGCCGGACTCCTCGGCCACGAGCGGTTCGAGTTCGTCGACGACCCGGGTGAACTCCGGGTCATGGTCGAGCAGTCGCCGGCACATGCCGCCCCACTGCGAACCGTGCCCGGCGAACACGAACACCACGCCTTGCCCCTGTCCGGCCTCCGGCAGGGCCCTGCCGGTCGCCACCCCGGCACCGGGGGTGCGCCCGGCCGCCAGTTCCTCCAGCCTCGCCACCAGCTCCGTCCGGTCGGCGGCGACGACGGCGGCCCGTTCCCGGGTGGGGGATCGGCGCACCGCAAGCGTGTGTGCCACGTCGCCCAGCGGGATCTGCGCTCCCTCGTGCTTCAGCCACTGGGCCAGGCGCCCGGCCGCCGACCGCAGGGCGACAGGCGTGCCGGCGGACAGCGGGAAGACGCGCGGTGCCTCCGCCGGCCGGGCCGCGCGCCGGACCGGTGAGGGACCGGACGCCTGTGCGGACGACTGCACAGGGGGCTGCTCCAGCACGACGTGGACGTTGGTGCCGCTGATGCCGAAGGAGGAAACCGCGGCCAGCCGGGTGCCGTCGCGCACCGGCCACTCGGTCGTGTCGGTGGGCACGAACAGGCGGGTGCCCTCGGCATCGATCTGAGGGTTCCACCGGTTGAAGTGCAGACTGGCCGGCACCCTGCCGTGCCGCAGGGACGCGATGGCCTTCAGCAGGCCCGCCACGCCCGACACCGGCTCGGTGTGTCCGATGTTCGTCTTCACCGAGCCGAGTGCGCACCGGTCCCGGCCCTTGCCGTAGACGGCGGCCACCGCGGCGAACTCGATCGGGTCGCCGACGGCCGTACCGGGTCCGTGCGCCTCCACCATCCCCACGTCACCGGCGTCCACTCCCGCGCGTTCCAGGGCCATCCGGTACAGATCGATCTGCGCAGGCTCACAGGGCGCGCTGAGCCGCGTGCCGCGCCCGTTCTGGTTGACCGCTGTGCCGCGCAGCACCGCCAGCACCCGGTCGCCGGCCCGGAGCGCGTCCGACAGGCGCTTGAGTACGACCACGCCGCAGCCCTCCCCGCGTACGTACCCGTCGGCGGCCGCGTCGAAGGCGTGGCAGCGACCGGTCGGCGAGAACACGCCCCAGAGTGCGGGTGCGATCACGCCCTCGGGTCCCAGGGTCAGCATGGCGGCCCCGGCCACGGCGACGTCCGACTCTCCGGCGCGCAGGCTCTGACAGGCGGAGTGCACGGCGACGAGTCCCGACGCGCAGGCGCTTTCGACGACGACCTGAGGGCCCTTCAGGTCGAGCATGAAGCCGACGCGGCCCGGGCCGATACTGTCGAAACCGGTGTACATCGCGTAGGCGTTCACCTCTTCCAGCGGCCGCTGCACCCGCAGCATGTAGTCCTTCTGGTAGATCCCGAAGAACATGCCGGTCGGCGTCCCCGACAGTCGCTGGGCCGGAATCCCGGCGTGCTCGACTGCCTCCCACACGACCTCGGACAGCAGTCGGTGCTCCGGGTCCACCCAGGGCGCTTCCTGCGCGTTGATGCCGAAGAACTCCGGGTCGTAGGCGTAGACGTCGTCGTCCAGGAAGCAGCCGTGGCGGAGCCGGGCCGCCACCTGGGCGGGGAGGCCGGCCAGTTCCGCCTGCTCCCAACGCTCGGCGGGCACCTCTCGCACGGTTTCGCGACGGGACATCAGCAGTCGCCACAGCGAAGTGAGGGAGCGCGCCTGACCAGGGAAGCGGCAGGCGGCTCCGACCACTGCCACTGGCTCGTCCTGGCCTGCCCCGGGTGCGTCGCTGCCGGCGTGTGCGTCCATGAGATGTCCGTTCTTCAGCGCGAAGAGGCTGACGGTGCCCGGCCTGGCACACACGCACCGACTGTCGCTTCGATCTTGGGTGGGGCCTCCTATTTCGACACAGTCGTGGGTGATCTCCAAGAACCGGAAGTATCGGACGAGAGCGCGTTGAACTGCGCGGATGCCTCAATGCTTCGAGTTCAGCCACTTGGTCGGGCGCTTAAAGGATCATCAGGGGGTGGTGGTCCTGCGCAGCGCGCGGTAGCCGGTCGGCTGACCACGAAGCCGGGAGCCGCTCGCTGTCTCTCGCGGGCGGCCCCCGGCCGGTTCTGTTACGGACGCGCTCAGTTGGTGTTGAGGGTCAGCCCGTAGTAGCGAAGGGTGTCGTCGAGCGGCTGGAAGTACGAGGAGCCGCGGGAGTAGACCCCGCCGCCGCACTGCTGGTTGGTCGGTCCGCCGGAGGTCATGCCCTGTGCCTGGTTGCCGGAGATGTACGCACCGCCGCTGTCACCGCCCTCGACGCAGACGCTGGAGGCGGCCAGACCGCTGACGACCGTGTCGGGGCCGCCGTTGCGGTCGGTGTAGGTGACGGTGTTGTTGTAGGAACTGATCGCGCCGCAGGTCCAGCCGGTGGTGGCACCGGACTTGCAGACCGCGGCGCCGGCGGCGGCCCGGCTGCCGCCCCTGACGGCGACCGTGCTGGTGCTGCCCTGGCCCCAGGTACCGACGCTGGTGGTGATCGAGTGGCCGGAGTTGACGGTCGCGATGCCCATGTCGACGCTGCGGGTGCCGAGAGCGTAGCGGGTCTTGTAGCCCTTGGCGAAGGCCGCTCCGTCGTAGCGCAGGGTGTTCACGACACAGTGTCCCGCGGTCACCAGGTACTGGTTGCCCGACCGGTCGCGGGCCCCGTACCCGACGGAGCACCACTGCGTGGTGTCGTTGAACGTCATCTTGCTGCCGGGGTAGATCGCGGCCTTGGGCTCGAGCTCCTTCTGGCCCCGCTCGATCTCGACAGCGGAACCGTGCCTCGCGGCCGCGGCGAGGAACGCCTTGGCGGCGGCTCCCCGGTCGTCGTTGACCTTGACGATCACCTTGTCGGAGGCCAGATCCACGGACCAGGCGACCACTCCGGAGGGGACCTTCTTGGCGGCGAGGGCGTCCAGCTCGGCCTTGATCTCGTCGAGTACGGCCTGACCGCGGGCGGGCACCCGGGCGGTGAGGCCGGCCTTCTCGACTCTGGCAGCCTCGGCGGTGTCGGCGGCGTTGACGGTCAGCTGTCCGGAGGCGTCGAAGAAGGCTCCGTCGCCGGATATGCCGCTCCTCCTGAGCTCGGCGAGCTTGGACTGCTGGGCGCTCTGCCGGTCCAGACGGTCGGTTGCGGCCTCCTCGCTCACACCGAGCGAAGCGGCCAGCGCCCGGACCATCTCGGGCTGGTAGTGGGGGGTGGGGTGAGCGCCCTGCGCCTGCGCCACGGTCTGGGTCCCCAGGACCGCAGAGGCCGAAAACGCGATGCCCGCCGCAGCCAGGCGGTACTTACGAGAATTGCGCACGTCGATTCCTTCCGGGTGACAGACAGGAACCCGATGTGGGGTTTATGCCGGAACGCAAAAGCGCTCCGGCACAGGACGGTTCCTGCCTGACGGCGAGTCAGCGACCCGCCGTGATTCCGAACTATCGCTCAGCGATTCCTCGAATTGCAAGGTGCGTGCGACGGCATCTTTTCGCGGAGTTTTGGTGCTCTCTGGAAAGAAGAGAGCAGGCATGATCGGAGCATAAGAGAGCCCCGTTCGCCGTTGCATCAGGCGGGCGCATTTACGGATACGCAAGAAACCCGACGTGCGCCGAAGCGCGGCAGCCTCCGGCGCCACCGCAATGGCCCGCATCCGTCTGCCGGGAATCTATCCGGACATGACACGAAGGCACCGACCAGGATACGTATAGGTGATTGGCCGATTCGGATATTCAGAGATCGGACCGGTTCATACGTTGGTCAAGGCGCGCAGCTCGCCGGGCAATTTCGCCACACTATGCGCCGATGGAGCGGAAAAGCGTGCAGAATCAAGGAGGTGGCGCCGTGACCAGAATCTACTTCCAGGTCCATGTGCCCATCAGAAGCTCCGCACGGCCCGAGCAGCACGGGCTGCACGTTTTCACCGGTGCGGCCGACACTTGGTCGGCAGCCCTCCGTATCGCTCGCGAAACCTGTGACACGGCCGTTGCCGCGCAGAAGGCGGGGCTCCCGGTCCCTGGCCGGCGCCCGGACGGCTGGGGAGCGCGCGGGCTGCGCCCCGGCTGGGTGCTCGACTGGACGGCTGCGACTGTGCACGCCTGGGGGCAAGACAGGAGGTTCCGGCTCAGCAGGTCTCAACTGCCCTGACGGTACGGCTGTCCCCGGTCGGGAAGCGGCGCTCACCGTTCCCAGGAGCACCTCCCAGCCGGTGGTCGAGGTCACGGCGGGAGAGCGCCCCGGTCTTGCGCATGGCGCGGGCGATGTGCTGCTCCACCGTGCGGGGAGACAGGTGCAAGGTCGCGGCGATCTCCCGATTGGTGAGACCGGAGACAGCGAGCTGGGCGACTTCCGCCTCCCGGGGGGACAACTCGTCGGCGTGCGATGGGCGTCCGGGAGGGCGGCCCTTCCTGGCCGGCTGCCGTGTACGCAGCAGGGCCCGGGTCCGCGCCGCGTCCCAGACGGCCCCGAGGTCGGTGAAGCGCTGGGCGCAGGACTCCAACTCGGTGGTCGCCGACAGGGTGGTGGCGTTGTCGGATACCGGGTCTGCCGACGTGGCGGTGGCTCCGGCCTTCGCGGCCGGGCAGTCATGGGCTTCTGGGTCCGCCGTGAGTACGCAGCGTGCGGCGCCCTCCGCGGCCAGAGCCTGGGCGTAGGGGCGGGGCAGCTCCGCGTAGGCCGCCGCAGCCTGCCGGTACAGTTCAGCGGCCCTCAGCAGTCCGTCCCGCCGCTCATGGGCGGGGGCCTCCGTTTCGGCGAGCACGGCCCGGCTCCAGGTCAGTGCGGCCCTGGCGGCGGGCGCGTCGCCAGGGCCGAGGCCCTGGGAGAAGCTCCGGACCATGGTGTGTGCCGTGGCGTTGTCACCCGCGCGGGCCAGTGCTTCCACGGCCCACGGCGCGAGTTCCGCGGCCCACGGCCACACGCCCTTCTCGGCCACCACCTTCCAGGCGGCACGCGCCTGTTCCGCCGCGGCCTCCACCTCCTGACGGGCCAGGGCGAGCCGGACCACGGCGCCGGCGGCGGTCGCGGTCAGGGGAACCGGCAGGTCCTCCGTGCTGAACGTCCCACGCTGGGACAGCCGGCGGGCCGCCTCCCCCCAGTCGCCCTGGGCGAGGGCGAGCAGGCCGCGCACGATGTAGGCGTCGGAGGCGATGAGCGGCATGTCGGCGGTCGCGGCGACGAAGTCCTCGCACCGCTTTGCCAGGCCCGACCACCGGCCGGTCCACCACTCCTGGAGGAGTTGGGCCCCCAGAGCGTTGTGCTCGAAGTAGGGCGCACCGCTCCGCGCGGACAGGTCCCGTCCCTCCGCCAGCAGGTCTTCCGCCTGCTCGTGCAGGCCGAGCCAGACGGCGGAGTCCGCGGCGTTGCACAGGCCGCGTGCCGCCTGCCGGGCACACGCGGGGTCGGTGGCTTCCAGGGGAAGCTGCTTCACCAGCTCCCACGCGTCCGGCTCGGCACAACTCGTGGCGAGGGCCGCACGGTTGGCCAGGACCGCCGTACGCATCGAGTCGTCCCCGCTCGCGTCCGCCGCGGCCATGGCCTTGACCAACCACTCTCGGTGGACGTCGATGGAGTCGCCCGGCCAGTAGGGGCTGGACAGCGCTGCCATGGCGCGTGCGGCCAGACCGGGGCGGACCTCGACCAGTTCGGCGGCGGCGGCTTCCAGAGCACGCCGGCCCTCGGGGTACCGACCCATCTGATTGCACAGCATCAGCCCCAGGTCGAGCCGCAGCTCTCCGCGCACGGCCGGCGGCAGGGACGCGTCCTGCACGATCTGCGCGAGGACCTCCACCGTCTGGTCAGAGCGCAGGCCGGTCACCGCGCTGCGGGCCAGCAACGGTGCCAGCCGGGCACGGACCTGGGGCGCAAGGCCCGGGGTGGCCAGTGTCTGTTCCAGTAGCATGACGGCTTGCTGGTGCCGGCTGGAGGCCGCCGCCGACTCCGCGGCCTTCTCCACCGCTTTGATCCACCTGTGGCCGTCGCCGGCCGCCCGGTGGTGTTCGGCCACGGCGTGCCAGACGACGGGCTGTCTGCGGATCAGCACACCCGCCGCCCGCCGGTGGAGGTCCTGGCGGACGGGCCCGGGCACACAGGCTCGTACGGCCGACGCCGCGAGCGGGACGGCGAAGCCGTAGCGGTCTTCGCCCAGCTCCGCCAGGGCCGCGCTCTCCAAGGCCCGCAGCAGTGCGCTGTTCCCCAGCGCGGTTCCAAGTCCCGACACCGCGGTCAGTTCGTCGCGGCCGGCGGGTCCGTCGAGGACGGCGGCCGCCCAGACCACCGGCCGGTCCGCCGGGGACAGCGCGTAGGTACGGCTCAACACCAGCTCCGTCAGCCGGGCCGGTGTACCGGCCACTTCCACCTCGGCTGCCGTACCGGTGAACGCAGGCCGCCGCTCCCGCAGTACGGCGAGGAGGTCGACGACCGCCCGGGGCACCCCGCCGGTCCGCTCATGCAGTGTGCGCACCGCTTCGGCCGTACAGTCCTCGCCCAGCGCCTCCACGGCCGCCCGGTGGACCCGCTCCTCGTCCCAGGGCCCGAGCCGGTGCCGGAACACCGTCATCCGGGGCGGGTACGCCATCGGCGGGCTGCCCAGCGGAAGACCGGGTACGGAGAGTTCCTCGGGGCGATAGGCCACCGCGGCCCCGGAGCCCGGCCCCAGCCCCTCCAGCACCAGACGCAGCCGTCGGAGTTCGTCCTCGTCCGCCCGGTGAACGTCGTCCACCAGCCACAGGGCCGGCGCTCGCCGGTCCCCGTCCCCGTCCGACGGCCCGCCGTCGGCTCCACACCGCCACCACACGCGGACCGTGTTCGCCGTCTCGGGCAGGTCGGCCAGTTCCTGCAGCAGATGGCTCTTTCCCTGACCGGCGAGACCTTCGACGAACAACAGCACCGGATCGGCACGTTCGTCGGCCAGGGCGCGTGCCAGGGGCCGCAGAGCGGAACCACGCGTCGCGATCACGCCGTCATCCTCGCTCTCCTCAGGCAGAGCCTGTCCATCGCAACGGCCCACGGAAGGCGCCGTTCCGGCACGGTACCAAGATGACGACACACCCGAACAGACGTAAGCGCGGGACGTCCGCGGACACTCCTCCGGCGAACCACGTCCATGCCGTTCGGCCGGGCATGCGTGCCCGGGCGTGCGGAAGGGCTGCCGGGGTCGAGGCGCACCGCGGAGCACACCGCCCGACCGCCGAGAAGCAGCACCATGCCATCCGGCTCGGGACAGCCGGGAGGCGGTACCGCGATCCGTTCCACACGCCCGTGCACACTGTCGGTCGACCGAGGCTGGACGAGTTCCGCGAAGTCGCTGCGCGGTCTCGCAGCCCGGACGGCCGACACCTGAAAACTAGGCGCCGCTCCCGGCCCTCAACATCCGGAAGCCGGGGTCCACGGATACTCAATCAACCTTCCGGAAGACCAGTATCGACCAGAGCGCCCGTTACGGGACCCTCGATGCGGTCGCTGCTCTCTGTCTCCCGTCAACCCGCTGACCTGATCGCGGCGCGGGCCTGAAACTCCCGGGCGGCCACAGCTGCTCGTTGACCGCGGTGACAAGGACGCCTGTCCCGCGGCGGACCGCGCGCCTGTCGAACCGGGTGGCCACCGCCCGGTTCCGTTAGAGCCGGTTGTTGCCGCACTCGACCGCGTGCCGGACCTGTAGTCCTCACGGTCGAAGGCTGGTGGAGGCCGGCCACCTGAACGGCTGCCCCGCTCGTCGACACACGCACTCGCGTGCCTCGACAGGGGCGCCGGTCCTTTGGGCGACGCCCGACGGCCCCTCAGGCCCCGGCGACGACCTGGGGCCGAAGAAGCCCCGCCTACGATGCTTCGACACGGAATCACATTCGCACCACGGGGATACACACATGCGCAGGGCAGCAACCACAGTGGCGCTCCTGGCAACGGCCGGGCTGATGACCGCCGCCTGCGGCAGCGGCGACGAGGGGAAGAAGGAGCGAGCGGACAAGGGCACGACCACATCGTCATCGAAACCGGCCGCCGGCGGCCAGGACAAGTCCTACGAGATTACTCTGCAAGTCGGTGGCAAGGGCAGGTCCAGGGTGGGCTACAACCTAGACACGAACCACTTCGAGCAGGTCACCCTGCCGTGGAGGAAGTCGGACAAGCTCACCCTGAACGGCACCCAACGCGAGGTCGGGATCACCGTGTCCATCGTGCCGGGCCCCGTGGAGCTGCCCAACGGCCAGTTCGGCGCGGCTTCTTGCTCGATCACCGTCGATGGCCAGAAGGTCGCCGAGGACCCTGGTGGTGTCGACGGCAAGCACATGTGCGAGTACACCCTCCACTGATCGCTGGAGAAGCGGCAGCACGGGCGACTCGTGCCCTGTGCCCTTGAGTGCCTGGGTTTCCAAGCCCCCTCAAGGGCGCAAGGTCTCGAGTTCGTCCGCGCGACGGTGGTCCTTGGGACGCCCGAGGGAACGGCGCATGAGGATCAGGTCGTCCAGGTCGGCGCAGAGGATGGCGAAACCGGCCGGATCGTGGGCGTTGACCGCCCGGGCAAGGCAGGGCGCGACGTCCATGTCGCCCCAGGGCAGGGCGGGAGTGCACAGGTCGCCGCCGACGCCGGTGACCTCGTAGGCCACTTGGGAGCGGGCGAGGTCGGGCAGGTTCGTACAACCCGTGGCGGTCAGGGCCTCGCGCAGGGCGTGCGCCTGCTCGGGCGTACCGTCCCACAGCAGGTCGAGGTCGCCTGTCAGTTCTGCCGAGCCGTGCATGATGCCGGCCACCTGGCCAATGACCACCGCACGGGAACCGGCCTCGTGAAGAGCCCGAAGGAACGGAAACGGATCGAAGCCGAAGGCGCCGTCCGTGGCGAACGTACCGACCACGTCGTCGGCTTCGTCCGGGCCGCGCCCCGTTGCGGCACGGTTACGGGTGGCCGCCTCGACAAGCCGAACGGCCCGGTGAAGGCGCAAGGCAGCAGTTTCGTCCACGCAGCTCATTCAACCAGGATGGCCGTTGAACGACGGGGCCGTCGACTGGCGAGGAGGACACATGGGAAAGGTCGCCTGGGGATTCACGTGTTCGATCGACGGCTTCATCGCCGGACCGGAACACGACATGAGCTGGATGTCCGCCGCGGAACCCCTGGCCGAGGGTGCCGGGGAGCGGATGGCGGGGGACGTCGCAGTGATCATCTCCGGTCGGGCGGGCTATGACGCGGCGAAAGCTCAGCAGGACGAACGGGACGACACGACGTCGGAGGCGTACGGCGGCGCGTGGTCCGGAACCGAGTTCGTCCTCACCCACCGACCGGAGGAGATCGCCGACGACCCGGCCGTCGTCGCCCTGAACTGCGACATCGTGGACGCGGTCCGTCGCGCTCAGGAAGTCGCCGGCGACAGGGACGTGCAGATCGTCAGCGCCGACATCGCCCGGCAGGCGCTCGAGCACGACCTCATCGACGAGTTGCAGGTCTTCGTCGCCCCGGTGTTCCTCGGCGACGGCACCCGTGTCTTCGACGTTCCCGGCGGGCAACGGATCGACTGGGAGCTGGTCGAGATCTACGAGGACAGTCCGCGCAGCTTCGGGCGTACCTACCGCCCGAAGCCGCGCTCCTGAACCACCCCTGTGCGAAGAAGCCGTTCAGCCCCGGCGGCACTCTCAGACGCGGGCGAGCTCAGCGGCGCCGAAGGAGACGTCGAAGCGGTCGCACCAGATGCTCACACTGCTGTAACGGGACGGGTCGACGTCGGCCGGTACCGTGTAGTTCTGGCTGCCTCTGTTCCCCTTGAGCTTCCCGAGACTGACGTACTCCCCGTCGTCGAACACGTGCCAGCCGGCCGTCCCCGGCTTCACCGGCGCATCGGTCAGCCACACCCGCAGGTCGGGGCCGTTGCTCGTGTCGAGGTTCTCGACGCGCACGATGTGGGAGCCGTCGGTGAGCCGCACCAGCTTCACCGTTCCCGAGGTCGCGTGCTCGTGGCTGATCAGACCGCCGCTCGCCAGGGTCACCGGTCCGGCCGGGGCGGAAGGGGCACCGCCGGCCGCCTCCCCAGTGGACGGCCGCGGTGGCGGCACGGCTTCGGGCAGTGCCTCGTTGACGGTCTCCTCCTGCCACAGCTTCCATGGCTGGAACCAGTAGGAACCGAAACCACCCACCGCGACAGCCACGGTCAGCGCAGCGATGACCCACGGCCTGACCAGCACATTACGAAGACGTCTCATTGCGTCCCTCCCGACAGTCGTTGACCCGGGACCATTCAATGCGAGAACCGGCCGACGTGGGCGACCCGGCAGATGACGAAACTCTTACGCGCGCGACCGCGCGCGACCGCGCGCGCCCCGCGCTCACCAGCCGGTCGCCAGCAGGTGGTTGAGGAGCAGGGCCAGAACCGCCTGCGCTGCCAGCCAGACGCGCGGGCGGGTGAGGAACGCGCAGGCCGGCAGGAGCCACAGGGCGAAGGGGAGCCAGATGCGTTCCGTCTCCGCCTTGCTCATGCCGGACAGGTCGGCGACGAGCAGGGCGAGCAGCGACGCGGCGATGAGGAAGGCGAGGCGGATGTCCTCGGTGCGGACCTCCTCACGGTGCCGCCGGACCAGAGCGGCCCGGCGCAGGCCCGCCGCCGTCGCCAGGCCCGTGATGAGCACCGTGCAGGCGAGGTTGGCCCACACCCAGTAGCCGTAGGGGCGGATCCCGCCCGCACCCTCGTAGTAGCGGGTGACCAGCAGGTGGTACGCCTCCCACCAGTCGAACCCGGCGACGCCGAACGCCACGGGCACCACCGCCGTCCCCGCGAGCAGCGGCACGAACAGCAGTGGCCGCTTGCGCACCTCGCGCCTGCCCAGCAGCAGTACCGCCGCCCCGAGCACCGCGAAGAGCGTGAGCCCGTACGAGAGGTAGCAGGTCAGGCCGAACAGCAGCCCCGAGCCCGCCGCCCACCACAGCGAGCGCCGCGTGACGGCGAGGGCCAGCAGGGCCACGGCCCACGCGGTGACCGCCGCGAAGTAGCCGTCCGCGGACGTGCCCATCCACACCGCGGCCGGTGCCAGCACCAGGAAGGGCACCGCCCGCCGGGCGAGCCGTTCTCCGGCCAGGGCGCGTACCGCCACCAGCACCGCCACGCACGCAGTCGCGCCGACGGTGATGCACCATGCCCCGGCCCAGCCCCCGCCGCGCAGCCCGATCCGGTCGAGCAGGACGAAGGTGAGCGTGGCCGCCGGAGGGTGACCGGCGACGTGGGCCGGCCAGTTGTCGGGGGAGTGGAGCAGGATGTGCTGGGTGAAGTCGCGCAGGGTCGCCGGGATGTCGTCCCAGCGGCCGATGACCGACAGATACTCCTGGTGGGTGGTGAGCCGGCCCGCGATGCCCCGTCGCCAACCGTCGATCAGGGCCAGTGACCAGGTCCAGGCCATCGCAGCGCCCCAGGCCGCGGGGAGCAGGGCGCGCCACGGCAGACGGGCGGCGACGGCCGGGCCGTACGCCACGGTCGCCACCGCCACCAGGACGGCCGCCGGCGTGCCGGGGCCCAGGTGCGGGTCCCAGCGGCCCAGCAGGGGTGGCCAGCCGACGATCAGGTCGTCGTAGGTGAACACGTACCGGCCGACGAGGACGGCTGCCGCCACGAGGAGCGCGGCGGCCGCGGCGGCGTACAGGTCGCGGGGAACGGAGCGGAGGCGGGTCACACCGGCACCGTAGGCCGGGAGATGGCGCACCGGTCGGTGCGCACGGCGGACGTCAGCGTTTCGTCATGGGTCGTGGACCCTCCGCGGCACCGGTCGCGGCCTACCGTCGGACCATGCGCGACCTCGCCACACGGCTTCCGTCCTCACCGCACTTCTGGCGCAGCCCCCTGCGCGGCCCCCGGTTCACCTCGGTACTCGGCCTCGTCCTGCTCGCCGGCATCAGCGTGCTGTTCGTGACCGGCCTGCTCTCGTACGCCGCATACAACCCGGACCTGTCCCCGGTCAACGACAAGACCCCGGACAAGGGGCTGCTCGGCTTCTACCTCTTCGCCTGGCCGACCGACCCGCCCTGGCTGTACCGCCTCACCCAGGGCGTCCACGTCACCCTCGGGCTGACCCTGATCCCGGTACTGCTGGCCAAGCTGTGGTCGGTGGTGCCGAGGCTGTTCACGATGCCGCCGGTCCGGTCGCTCGCCCACGCGCTGGAACGGGTCTCACTGCTGCTCCTGGTGGGAGGCGCGCTGTTCGAGTTCGTCACCGGCGTGCTCAACGTCCAGCTGGAGTACGTCTTCCCTGGCTCCTTCTATCCGCTGCACTTCTACGGCGCCTGGGTCTTCTTCGCCGCGTTCCTCGCGCACGTCGCGCTGAAGGCGCCGACCGTGGTGCGCAACGTACGGCGGATGCGTACCGGGGGAGGGGAGGAGCGGGACAGCCTGGTGGCGTCGCGGCCCGACGCGCCGACGGTGTCGCGGCGCGGGGCCCTGTGGACGGTCGGCGGGGGATCGCTGCTGCTGTTCGCCACCAGCGCCGGCCGCAGCTTCGACGGGGCGGTGCGGGCGACGGCCGTGCTCGCGCCGCACGGCGGGCCCGAACCGGGCGGCGGCCCCAACGGCTTCCAGATCAACAAGACCGCCGCGTACGCGGGCATCGAACCGGCCGAGACACACGAGGACGCGTGGCGGCTCGTCGTCGTCGGCCCCACCGCGACGGTCCGCCTCGCCCGCGCCGACCTGCTGCGACTGCCGCTGCACAGCGCCGCGTTGCCCATCGCGTGCGTCGAGGGCTGGTCCACCTCCGACCAGTGGTGGCGCGGGGTGCGGCTGCGCGACCTCGCCGCCCTGGTGGGCTTCGACGGCGACTCGCCGGACGTGCTCGTCGAGTCACTGCAACGGCGGGGCGCCTTCCGCAGCGGCGCCCTGCGCGGCAACCAGGTGGCCGACCCGCGCTCCCTGCTCGCGCTGTACGTCAACGGGGAGACGCTGAGCCCGGACCACGGCCATCCGGCGCGGATCATCGTGCCCGCCGCGCCCGGCGTGCTGAACACCAAGTGGGTGGCGCGGATGACGTTCGGAGACCTCGGATGAACCTCGTACGCAGACTGCGGCGGCCCGGCCGACGGCTGGCTGGACCGCGACCGCCGCGGCCCGTGATCGGCGGCCCCTTCCAGCTTCTGCTGCTCGCCGCCTCGTTCGCGCTGGCCGGCTACGCGGGAGTGCGGCTGCTCGCCGGTGACTGGCTCGGCGTGGCGCTGTGGTTCGTGGGGGCGGCGCTCCTGCACGACCTGGTGCTGCTGCCGCTGTACGCGGTGGCCGACCGGGCCCTGACGCGTGGGCTGGGGAAGGCGGGCCGTCGTGAGTGGGTGCTGTACGTGCGGGTCCCGGCCGCCTTCTCGGCACTGCTTCTGCTGGTGTGGTTCCCGCTGATCAGCGGCCGGGTGGACGCGCGCTACCGGTCGGTGGCCGGACTGTCGGCGGACGGCTTCCTCACCCGCTGGCTGCTGATCACGGCGGTGCTGTTCGGTGGTTCGGCGCTGGTGTTGCTGCTGCGCAGGGCGACGAAGCGGCGTCCGCCCGACGTCCACTGAGCCGCCGTACGCCAACCGTCGGCGGCGGCGCGGCGGCGCAGGGCGCGGGCGCCGATCCGCGCCCACGGGAAGGGACTGCCGGGCGGGTGGCCGTCCGTGTCGTCGACGAGCTGCACGTACGCGCGCTCGTCGACGTCCGTCCGGGCCGTCTCCGCGATCAGCAGACCGCCGGGTGCGAGCAGGGCGGCGACGCGGGCGAGCAGGGCGCCGGGATCGCCGCCGATGCCGATGTTTCCGTCCATGAGCAGGACGGTGCCCCAGCGTCCCTCGCCGGGCAGCGGCTCGAACACGGAGCGCCGCAGCGACTGGCCGCCGATGCGTACCGTGCGGGCCACGGCGGCCTCGCTGACGTCGATACCGAGGACGGTACGGCCCCGGGCGGCGAGCTCCGCCACCAGCCGGCCCGGGCCGCAGCCGACATCCAGCACGGCACCCTCGCACCGGTCCAGCGCCTCCAGGTCGACCGCGTCGGCCCGCGCACACCACCGCTCCACGTCCAGCGGCAGCAGCCGGCCGTCGGAGCGCCGCAGGAACAGCGGCCCGCGACCGGCCCGCAGCGCGGCCGTATAGGGGTCGCAGGCCTCCCAGGCCCGGGCGGCGGCGGGCGGCCCGGACAGCCGGCCGGGACCCACGCGCGGAGCCGCCCTCACCGGCTCGTCCGCCGGTCCGCGTCCAGGGCGCACGCCGCGAGCCGGGCGGCGAAGCGTCCGTGCGGGGCCAGCGCTGCCACGGCCCGCGCGTCGTCGGCGGTGTCGACGTCCCGGAGCGGCGGCAGGTCGCGTACCCGCAGCCCGGCCGCGAGCAGCCGCCCGCGCTGCACGGCTCCCGTCACCGGCGTCGACATGGGCACGCCCCGCAGCAGCGCGGGGTCGGGGCGGGACAGGCCCAGGGCCCAGAAGCCGCCGTCCTCGGCCGGCCCGAAGCAGGCGTCGCAGTCGGCGAAGTCCACGTCGAGCAGTTCCGGTGTCACCTGCGGGGTGTCCATCCCGATCAGCAGGGCGGGCCCCGAACACCCGGCGAACGCGGCGGCGAGCCGTTCGTCGAGGTCCCCCCGGCACTGCGGTACGACGTCGAAGCCGTCCGGCAGCCAGGGGCCCGCTTCTCCGGCGAGCACCAGAACCCGGCGGAGCGCGGGGGTCGCGGCCACGGCGTGCAGGGTGTCGGCGAGCGCCGCCTCGGCCAGTGCGGCCGCCTCGGCGGGGGTGAAGGGCGGGGTGAGCCGGGTCTTGACCCGGCCGGGGCGCGGCTCCTTGGCGATGACGAGGAGAGTGGTCGCGGCGCTCATCCCGAGGTCTCCTCTCGGACGTCCGGTTGCTCGGCCAGGACGCGCCGCATGTCCCGTACGGCGTGCCAGGTGCCGCGCCAGGTGCCCGTCACCTTCGAGGCGCCGGTGCGCGGCAGGTACGGCACGTCGTGCTCGGTGACCCGCCAGCCGGCGTCGGCGGCGCGGACCACCATCTGGAGCGGGTAGCCGCTGCGCCGGTCGGTGAGACCGAGGGCGAGCAGCGCCTCGCGGCGGGCCGCGCGCAGCGGGCCCAGGTCGTGCAGGCGCAGGCCGGTGCGGCGGCGCAGCATCCGGGCGAGGGCGAGGTTCCCGGCACGGGCGTGCGCGGGCCACGTTCCCCGGCCCTGGGGGCGTCTGCGGCCGAGGACGAGGTCGGTGCCGCCGGCGAGGATCTCGCGCACGAAGGGGACCAGCAGAGCGGGATCGAGGGAGGCGTCGCAGTCGCAGAAGCAGACGACGTCGGCGGTGGCGGCGGTCAGGCCGGCGTGGCAGGCGGCGCCGAAACCACGGCGCGGCTCGGCCACGACCGTGGCGCCGTGCGCGCGGGCGATGTCCGCGGAGCCGTCGGTGGAGCCGTTGTCGACGACGAGCGCGCGCCAGCCGGCCGGGACACGGGACAGGACCCAGGGCAGGGCCCGGGCCTCGTCCAGGCACGGGAGTACGACGTCGACGTCCGGAGGGGGTGAGGTGGTCACGGCTTTCACCCTACGAGCGCAAAACGCGCGAACCGGACTTCCGGTCCTTACGAAACACGGACGTCGCGGCTGGGACGGCTCCCGGCGGCGACGCCCGCGGGCCCGCGGTGCGAGGCTGGGCGCATGCAGCAGCCGCAAGAGTCCGGCTTCACGGACCTGTCCCCCCGCAGACCGCCGGACGGAGCCCCCGGCCCGCCCGCCCGGATCCTGGTCGTCGACGACGACCCCACGGTCGCGGAAGTCGTCGCCGGTTACCTGGAGCGCGCGGGCCACGTCGTGGACCGGGCCGACGACGGTCCGGCCGCGCTCGACCGAGCCGCGGCGCACTGGCCGGACCTGGTCGTGCTGGACCTGATGCTGCCCGGCATGGACGGCCTCGAAGTGTGCCGGCGGATACGCGGCACGGGACCCGTGCCGGTCATCATGCTGACCGCCCGAGGCGACGAGGACGACCGGATCCTGGGCCTCGAGGTCGGCGCCGACGACTACGTGACCAAGCCGTTCAGCCCGCGGGAGCTGGTGCTGAGGGTGGAGTCGGTGCTGCGCCGGACCCGGCCCGCCGCCGCGCCGCGCCCGCCGTCCGCGGCCGGACTGACCGCCGACCCCACCGCCCGCCGGGCCACCAAGGACGGCGTCGAACTGGCCCTGACCCTGCGCGAGTTCGACCTGCTCGCCTTCTTCCTCCGGCACCCCGGGCAGGCCTTCGCCCGGGAGGACCTGATGCGCGAGGTGTGGGGCTGGGACTTCGGCGACCTGTCCACCGTCACCGTCCACGTACGGCGGCTGCGCGGCAAGGTCGAGGACGATCCGGCCCGCCCCCGGCTGATTCAGACGGTGTGGGGTGTGGGCTACCGCTTCGACCCCGCCGGACGGGAGACGGACTGACGTGCACGACACCCTCCTCATCGCCCTTTACGCCTTCGCGGGCGCCGCCGCCGCCGGCCTGGCCGGCGCGGGCGTGCTGCGGCTGATCCGGCGTCGCTCGCTGACGGCGTCGCTCGCCGTGGTGGCAGCCGTCGCCGTCCTCGCGATGCTCGCGGGCACCCTCGCCGTCGCGTGGGCGATGTTCCTGTCCCCGCACGACCTGTCCGTCGTCACGACCGTCGTGGCCATGGCCGCCGTCGTCTCCCTCGCCACCGCGTTGCTGCTCGGCCGCTGGGTGGTCGCCAGAAGCCGGGAACTGGCGGCGGCGGCCCGCTCGTTCGGAGACGACGGCGACTACGCGGCGCCCACCACTCCGGCCACCGCCGAACTCGACGCGCTCAGCCGGGAACTGGCGGCCACCAGCGCCCGGCTCGCCGAGTCCCGCGAACGGGAACGCGCCCTGGAGACCTCCCGGCGCGAACTGGTCACCTGGATCTCGCACGACCTGCGCACCCCACTGGCCGGCCTGCGCGCCATGTCGGAGGCCCTGGAGGACGGCGTCGCCGCCGACCCCGACCGCTATCTGCGCCAGATCCGCACCGAGGTGGAACGCCTCAACGACATGGTCGGCGATCTCTTCGAACTCTCCCGCATCCACGCCGGCACGCTTCCCCTCGCTCCCGCCCGAATGTCCCTCTACGACCTGGTCGGCGACGCCCTCGCGGGCGCGGACCCGCTCGCCCGCGAACACGGGGTACGGCTGGTCGGCGACGCGGTGGCGGCCGTACCGGTCGAGGTGGACGGCAAGGAGATGAGCCGGGTCCTCGGCAACCTCCTCGTCAACGCGATCCGCCGAACCCCCGCCGACGGCACGGTCGCGGTCGCCGCCGAGCGCTCCCCCGAGGGGGTGGTGGTCTCGGTGACCGACGGCTGCGGCGGCATCCCCGAAGAGGACCTGCCCCGGGTCTTCGACACCGGCTGGCGCGGCACCCACGCCCGTACGCCCCCGGCCGGCGCGGGCCTGGGCCTGGCCATCGTGCGCGGCATCGTCGAGGCCCACCGCGGCCGCGCCACGGTCCGCAACATCCCGGGCGGCTGCCGCTTCGAGGTGCTCCTGCCCCCGGCGGAGACCTGAGCCCCCGGGCCCGCGGTCAGGGCCGGCGCAACTCGGCCCGCGCGAACTCCCGCATGCCCTCGGCGAACCCGACCAGAGGCCGCCACCCCGTCTCGTTCCGCAGCCGCGCGGAGTCCGCGGTGATGTGGCGTACGTCGCCCAGACGGTACTCGCCGGTGACGACGGGTTCCGGCCCGCCGTACGCCGCCGCCAGGGCACCGGCCATCTCCCCGACCGTGTGCGGCTCACCGCTGCCGGTGTTGTAGGCGACGAGGCCGCCGCCCGGCCTCCGGACCGTCAGCGCGGCGACGTTCGCCGCGGCCACGTCCCGCACGTGCACGAAGTCCCGGCGCTGACACCCGTCCTCGAAGACCCGCGGAGCCTCGCCGCGCGCGAGCGCGGAGCGGAAGAAGGAGGCGACACCGGCATACGGGGTGTCACGGGGCATCCGGGGCCCGTACACGTTGTGGTAGCGCAGCGACACCGCCGTAGCGCCGGTCGCCCTGGCCCAGGCGGCGGCCAGGTGTTCCTGGGTCAGTTTGGTGGTCGCGTACACGTTGCGCGGATCGGCCGGGGCGTCCTCACCGACCAGCCCCGGCACCAGGTCCGCACCGCACACCGGGCACGGGGGCTCGAAGCGTCCCGCCGCCAGGTCGGCCACCGCGCGCGGACCCGGCCGCACCACCCCGTGCCGCGGACAGCCGTAGCGCCCTTCCCCGTACACGACCATCGACCCGGCCAGCACGAGCCGCCGCACGCCCGCCTCGGCCATCGCGGCGAGCAGTACGGCGGTGCCGAGGTCGTTGCGCGAGACGTACTCCGCGGCGTCGGCGAACCCGGTGCCGAGCCCGACCATCGCCGCCTGGTGGCACACGGCGTCCACCCCCGTCAGGGCCCGCGCCACGGCCGCCGGGTCACGCACGTCGTCGCCGGGATCCTCGCGCACATCGAAGCAGACGGCATCGTGCCCGTGCTCCCGCAGGGCATCGACGACGTGGGACCCGATGAACCCGGCACCGCCGGTGACCAGTACGCGCATGCGCCCACGCTAGGCCCACCCGACGCCCGCACCGCGCGCCGCGAGCGGCACGTCACGGGTCCGTAAGAAGCGGGCGGCTTCTGCACGGCTGTTCGCGCTCCGGTGACCGTCCCGCCCTCCTCGTTCCTGCTACGGCCGGCGCACCACCCTGAGCAGGTCGTCCCGGTCGGTCGGCGTCTCACGAGACAGCGGGAGGCGGTGCGATGCACGGGCCGGCGGGTCTCGGCCGGGTCTTGGACGTCGTCGGCATCCTCCGCCTCGCACCGGACACAGTTGCCGCACGGTGGCTCGCAGTCCGGTGCCGCCTCCTCCGCTGCCTCGCCCGGTGGTGTGTCCGGTGCACGGACGGGCCGGTGCGGACGCTGGTCGACCTCGCGCTCGCGCCTGAGCCCGCCGCGGGCACGGGGCCCTCTACGGCGGGCTCAATCAGGGGCGGATCGACGTCGTCAGGCTGCGTCGTGCTTTGGCCGGGATGCCGCTGCCGAGGGCGGCAGAGGGCCGGCTCGTGCTGGCTGTGGATGTCTCGCCGTGGTCGCGGCCGGACGCCAACACCTGCCCTGACCGGGCCTTCTGTCACACGTTCGGCCGGGGCGAGGGCAAGCACCAGATGGTGCCCGGCTGGCCGTACTCGGTCGTGGCCGCACTGGAGACCGGCCGCACGTCCCGGACGGCAGTGCTGGACGCGGTCCGCCTGGAGCCAGGGGGCGGACGTCGCCGCTGTGACCTCGGTGCAGATCCGCGACGTCGTCGAGCGGCTCGTCGCCGCCGGCCAGTGGCAGCCGGGCGACCCCGAGGCCCTGGTCGTGCTGGACGCCGGATACGACGCCCCGCGCATCTCCCACCTGCTAGGCGACCTGCCAGTGCAGACTTCCCGTCCCGGCCCCGGTCGGCCACCGGGTTCGAAGAACCGCCGCCCGGCCACCCGTCATGACGTGGGCCGGGTCCTTGCAAGCGGCGAGGCGTTCAGCCGCCCTGCCCACCACAAGGCGGGCACGAAGCCGCGTCGAACTGGATGAACGACAAGCTCAGTGCCGCCGCCCGCGATCTCGCCACCAATACCACCAAGTCCGCGCCGGCTTGGCGCGGGCCCCCGTCCTGCCCTGCTACGGGCATCAACGAACAGGCGGTCATCTCCTACCTCGTCACCGCCGACTGCACCGCCGCGGCGCTCCTGCCCGACGTCCTCGGCGTGATGACCGAGGCGGACCGCGGGTAGCTCCTGCTCCGGGAGGCCGGGTCCCGCGGGCGGCGCGACCCGGCCGCACGGGACCACGGCGCTGTCACCGTCAGCTTGCGGCGGACCGGCGCGGGCGGATCCCGTCCAGGAGGTAGGCGGTGCGGCGGTCGTAGTCGTCCCGATGCGGCCGCTCGCCGTGCTTCAGGGCCAGGGCGGTGTCGATGACGAGAGCGTGCAGGTCGCCCGCCGTGAACTCCGGCCGCAGCGCGCCGGCGGCCCGCGCCGCCGCGACGATCTCGTCGTTGGCCTCGCTCCCGGCCCGGCAGATGTCCATGAGCTGCTGTGAGTGCGGGTACGTCTGCAGCAGGACGTCGTTGACCGAGGGCTGGCGGTACTGGAGGTCGCGGAGCGCGGTGAGGTAGTACGCGATCCGCTCACCGACGTCGTCGATGGTCCGAGCGCTCTCGATGACGGCGAACAGCTCCGTCGCGACGACCTCTTCGATGACGGCCTCGATGAGGCCGATCCGACCGCCGAACCGGTTGAAGATCGTGGCTTTGCTCACCCCCGCCGCCTTGGCGACCTCCTCCAGCGGCACCGTCAGGCCCCGCCCCTGGAAGGCGCCGATCGCGGCGGAGCGGATCTGCTCGGAATTGCGCCTGGCGTCGGCGCGCAGCCGGGGTTCCGAAGGCACCGCACCGGCCAAGGTCCTCACCGTCTCCCACTGTCGTTCATCACCGAAACTTGACTCGCAGGGTCAGCTTACCTACGGTGGCCGAAAAGCGCGAAACTGACCTGCGTGGTCAGTTTATGGTGCGGCCCCCACCAGGCGTGGAACCGGTGTGGGCGCACAGGAAGAGGCAGGAACATGATCGTTGTCACCGGTGCCACCGGGGCTCTGAACGGGGCCACCGTCGAACACCTCCTCAAGCGCATACCCGCCGACCGGATCGGCGTCAGCGTCCGCGACGTCGCCAAGGCGCACCACCTCGCGGACCGCGGTGTACGTGTGCGGCAGGGCTCCTACGACGACCCGGCCGCGCTGCGCGAATCCTTCGCCGGTGCCGAACAGGTGCTTCTGGTGTCCGGCAACGACCCGGCGGCCGACCTGGTCGGCCTGCACCGAAACGCCGTCGAGGCCGCCGTCGCGGCCGGTGCCCAGCGGATCCTCTACACGAGCCAGCTCGCCGCCGTCCCCGGCAACCCGTACCCGCCGTCGGGGACGCACATCGCCACGGAGGCGATCCTGGCCGAGTCCGGAGTCGCCTGGACCGCACTGCGCAACGGCGCCTACGGCACCCTGGACGAGGTGCTCGGCCCGTGGCAGCGGACCGGGCGGGTCGCCCGGCCGGAAGACGGTCCCGTCCCGTACACCGACCGTGCCGACGTGGCCGAGGCCATCGCCGTCATCCTCGCCGGTGACCGCTCCTTCGACGGCCCGGTCGACCTCACCGCGCCCACCGCCGTCACCCTGGACGACTTGGCCAAGATCGCCGCCGACCTCACCGGCCGCACCGTCAAGCGTGTCGTCCTGGACGACGAACAGTGGGTCGCCGATCAGATAGCGATCGGCGTCCCGGAGCAGATGGCCCGCCTCATGCTCACCTGGTACCAGGCAGCCCGGGCCGGTCACTTCGCGGAAGCCGGTCCCCTGCTGGCCGAACTCCTCGGCCGCGAGCCCCTCAGCGTCACTGACCGGCTCGCAGCCGGCATCACCGCCTGAAGCGCTTCGTTACGACGGTGCGCCACCAGGGCGCTACCAAGGACCGCACCGGACGGGTGCCGACCCGCCGGCCCGCTCGGTCCAACAGGTGCCCCGTGCGTTTGACGGTTCGGGCGCCGATGATCCGATCGGTGATCTCCAGGGCGTCCAGGCGCGCGGCCATGGCCGTCTCGTGCTGCTGCACGGAGCCGATGCCGGGCAGCCAATAGGTGGCCAGGACCGTGGAAGTGCCGGTGACGGCGGCGACCAGCCGGCAACCGTGCAGGGTGGCCAGCGTGCGGTGCAGGGTGTTGACGTCCCTGACCGGCGCCCGGCCCCGGAAGGTCACGGCCACCGGAAGCCCCGTGAGTTCGGGTGCCACGTCGCAGCGGAAGGCCACCGTCCCCGAACGCGTGAGTCTGCCGAGCCGTCTGCGGACGGTCGCGGCGCTGACGTCCAGGCGTTGCGCCAGAGTGGCCCGTCCGAGGCGTCCGTCGTGAGCCAGGGCGTCGAGCAGCGCGCGGTCGACCTCGCCGGAGCGGACGCGGACGCCTCGGCGTCCGGAGCACCGCCCTGCCGACGGCCCAGGGCGAAGAGCTGTGCGGGGTCCAGGGAACCGAGCCGCCACCGGCTGCCCTCCGTGTACGGGGACGTGGCGAACAGGCCCTCCACCGACGTCACTTCGGTCGGGGGTGCCAGGTGTTCGTCGACGAACCGGTGCACGTCGGCCGGGTTGGCGGCCAGCACGTCCCCCAGCAGGTCGGCGCTGCCCGGAGCGGTCAGCTCGACGGTCGCCGCCTCATTCAGCTCGGCGATCCGGGCGGCCAGTGACTCCCGCGCAGCGGGCCGGCATCCCACGGGGACGAAAGCGGTGCGGCGGGAGTGGGAGTAGGCGGGTTGGGGACGGCGGACAGCCACGCCAGCCCCTGCTTCCGTCAGCCGCTCCCAACGGCGGGCCAGGGTAACGGCCGTCACTCCCAGGGAGGGCGCGATCTCGGTCCACGCGGCACGCGGCCGGATCTGGAGCGCGTACACCAGGGCGAGGTCGAGCTCGGTGACGCTGACTGATTCCTTCATCGCGGTCGGCCTTCCCGCACGATTCTTGCGAAGTCGGCGAACGCTTCCGATGGAGCTCGCACTGTAGTCACCGCTTCGCGCTAACGCGCTCGACGCCGTGACCCTGGCGCACACGGCCGTCGGCGTGCTGCGCCAGCAGTTGCCGCCGGGCACCCTGGTCCACGCCGTCGTGCACGAGGCGGGCCACGCGGTCAACGTCATTCCCGAGCGCGCGCCGGCACGCTACGAGGTGCGCGCCCGCAGCACGAGGGAACCGGCCGCGGCTCGCCGGCGGGTCCGGGCCTGCCTGGAGGCGGGCGACCTGGCCACCGGAGCGGGAATCGGACGTCGTGCAGCGCGGCCACGACTTCGCCGATCTCCGGCAGGACCCGTTCCTGACCTCCGCCTACCTCCGGTCCGCACGCGCGCCGGGCCGCGACCCGGCGCCCCGCCACGGCGAGCTGATGGCCTCCACCGACATGGGCAACGTCTCCCACGCCGTACCGTCGCTGCACCCGCGCATCGGCTACGACGCAGGCGGCGCACTTCAGCACACCGCCGACTTCGCCCGCCACGGGACCGGTACGGGCGCCGACCGGGCCGTCCTGGACGGCGCGACCGCCCTGGCACACGTCGCGGTGGAGCTGGCCACCGACCCCCGGCGGCGTGCCGACTTCCTCAGCCGCGTCGAACCGCGCCGGGCCGCCGCCGGGGCAGGGCACGAACCGAACTGAGATGCCGGCAGTCGGCCCCGTGCCTGCTCGGAGTTCCGTCCGGGGCGAACGACTCGTGGAAGGTGAAGGCGCGGGGCGCGGAGCCATGGTCGTGGAGATGCTCCAACCTGGAGACCCCGTCGTGCCAGGTGGGTGTCACGCCGTCGGGGACCCACCAGAACACGTAATTGGGGTGTCCCGTCCTCTCGAACCAGTCGTAGCGCCTGCTCAGCGCCTCATGGTGCAGACCGGTGTAGATGGCGTCGAAGGCGAGGCGCAGCTCGGTCCAGAGCGAGAGGGTCGACGCCAGGGCGGTGGTTTCCGGCGTATGACCGTTGTCGTACCAGGCCGGCGCGACGAACTCCCCCCACGCACCCCAGTCCGCCCCGAAGAGCGCTCCCCGGTCCCATTCCGCCGGTTCGGCTCGCGCGAGGTATCCGGAGCGCTGACTCATCTCCCGGTAGACGGCCTCGCCGATTTCGTAGAACTCGCGCGTGAGAGGTGCGGGATCGGCGAGAGGTGACTTCAGGACGCCGAATGTGTACAGAGCAAGGCGGGTCATTCGTCTCTCCTGGTGGGTTGTCTGGTGTGGACCTGGTTCGGTGGCTTACGGATGCGCCCGCAGACAATTGCTGCGTGACCGTGGAGGATCGCCGAAGACGCGGGTGAAGGTAGCTGCCGCCGGGGGCGATGTCGAAGTTGCGCTTTCCTCGCCCAAGTGGCCTCTCTTACCCGTGCCCTGGACGCCTGCAGGTGCAAGGCCGCCTTGTTATCGGGCTGTTGAGCGGCCTGCGGGCGTGAACGGTGGGCGATGCCTCGATGGCCGGGCGGCTGCCCGAAGAAGGTCGACCTCCACCGTCGTCGGCGCAGCCACCCTCACTGGGCAGTCAACCGCCAGCAGATCAGCGCGGCGGCGATGCCGACGAAGTACGCGGCCTTGTGCGAGAGGCGGCGCGACCTGCCGGCGGCACGGTTCGGTGGGACGACCGGTCGTCAGCCGGTTGATCGTGGGTACTCGGGCAGCGTGCCGGGGCCGCGTGCTGCTGGCTCCCGGCGGCGATGGATCCAACAGACCCGATCGAAAGGCAGGTTCCCGGATGAGCACGGTCAAGGAAGCGGTGGAAGTCGAGGTCCCCGTGCACACCGCCTACAACCAGTGGACCCAGTTCGAGGAGTTCCCGCGGTTCATGGAAGGGGTCGAGGAAGTCAGGCAGCTCGACGAGCGCCGCAATCACTGGACCACCAAGATCAGCGGAGTGAAGCGCGAGTTCGACACCGAGATCGTCGATCAGCTCCCCGACGAGCGCATCACGTGGCGCACGACCGAGGGTGACAGCCAGCAGAAGGGCACGGTGCGCTTCCAGCGGCTGGACGACACGCACACCCGGGTCGAACTCGTGATGGAGGTCGATCCCACCGGTACCGTCGAGAAGACCGGTGACATGCTGGGAGTACTCGACCGGCGGGTGAAGGACGACATGCGGCGTTTCAAGGAGTACATCGAAGGCCGCGGCGGCGAGTCCGGAGCATGGCGCGGGCGCATCAGTCCGGGGGAGTGACCCCGTCCCGGTCCCTGACGCGCAGCGGTGTCGGCGTCGGTGACCACGTGGCGCCGGCGCCGACACGCGCGTAGGACGATCCGGACAGAGAGATGGCCGGACACGAAAGGGCGTGTCACGCCTCGGGAAGCTTCGTCGGCGACACGGAACGGGTCAGGCACTGTCAGGCACGGGGACGGCCCTTCCGTCAACCTCTGGATCGCCTCCAGCGCGGCGCGTCGTCGTCAGGGACGTCCGGGGACGGGAAGTGGAAAGGCACGTGAAGGTGGTCGGCCAGCGCCTGGCCGGCCCTGGCGGCGGCGACGCCAGGAGGAGCGCCGTCACGGCCTCGGTGGACGGTCGCCAGCCGGCCCTCCCTGCCTGGTGCGTCCAGGACCGCGACCAGGAGCACGAACCAATCGTGGACCGCATCGCCGTCCGAGAGCCCTTCCACCGCTTCCACACGGCCTGGGAGGGCCGCGGCGAGGGCTGCCAGCGAGTGGACGTCCAGCGGATCGGACGGCCTGGGCTGCACGCGGTCGCCGAGAGCCGCGGATCGGGCGTGGACCACCTGTTCGGCTTCGTGCCCACCCACCCCCAGTGGGCGCAGCGCTTCCCAGACGGCCCTGACCGCCGACATCCGCCGGTCGAGGAGCACACTGGCATCGACCTCTCGACGGGCCCGTTCCTCCAAGCAGGCCCACCAGCCGCTCACTGGGCCACCGGCCGGGAAGCCAGGGTGCACATCGTGCGTACAACGTACGTCGGCGCTTGGTGCCCGGTCGCCCGGCGGCCCTTGCTCGGTCGGTCACGAAGCACCCGCTCAGCGCCCCCGCCCGTCCGCAGGCTTCGGTCAGTTCACCATCGCGCGCAGCTGACGTCGCGCCCCGCCGGACAGCTCGACGAAACGCACACACCGCGGCTCAGCCTGAGCGGTCCCAGCCCCGCCACTGGTCGGCCAGTGCCCACAGCCCGGACACCGACGCGCCACGCCGGCGCTTGGCCTCGACGGTCGTCATGCCCGCGTGCAGGGCGGTGGTGCCGTGGGTGTAGGCGTCTTCGACGGGGAGGTAGTACATGAGGTTGAAGTACAGGTGCGGGGCGGGGTGGCGCCGGTCGACGGCGACCGCGCGGATCCATGTCGTCGCCCCGTAGTGGTAGTACAGGCAGAACCCGGTCATCCGACGCCCGTCGTAGGCGGCCACCACACGCGCCTCGTCGCCCATCGCCGCGGCCTGCCGCTCGAGGAGCCCGGTCATCGCGTCGACACCGTCCCGGTCGTGCCCGTGGTCTTGCTGATGGCCGGCGAGCAGTGCGCCCGCGTCGTTCAGGCAGTCCGCGAGCGCCTGGTGGCGTACGTCCAGGCCGGCCGCGGCGAAGGCACGGCGTTCGCGGCGAATTCCGGTACGGCGCCGCGAGGGCAGGGAGTCGATGTAGTCGTCGATGCCCGTGCCGGGCAACGGGATGAGGGCGTCGTCCTCCAGGTGGAGGGGACGGCCGGGGTACAGAGGAGCGAGCTGTTCGGCGGCCGGCGTGGTGAGGTACGGCCACCAGTGCGTGGTGCCGTGCCGGTCGGCGAAGTGCCGTGCGGCGTCGCGCAACAGCATGAGGCAGCCGTCCCGCTCCGCGGCCTCGAGGCCGCGGGCGACGAGTGGCGTGTTGTGGTAGCCGCGCCGTGCTCCGGCGATCACGCGGGGCCACGGGGGCGCGGGCAGCACCGTGCCGGGCAGGTAGTAGTCGTTCGGTTCGTGTCGTACGAGGTAGAGGGGCGCGGCGGCGAGCAGGGTGCCCGCGCGGTCCCGGACGAGCGCGTACGCGCACCGGGCGGTGAAGTCGTCCTCCTCACCGGCGAGCCACCGGTGGGAGAGATAGAAGCCGGCCGGCCGGGCCAGGCGCTCCCACTCGGCGGCGGGAACGGCGCGGACGGAATCGACGAGGCTCGTGATCAACGGGGTTTCCTCCGGCGATGGCGGTTGGGGGCCTTGAGGGCGGGCGCGGCGAGGACGGCGATCAGGCAGGCGGCGGCCTCGACGCCCCACGGCAGGAGCGGACCGGCCGCCAGCAACAGGGTGAACAGGGCGGGAGCGGCGACCATGCCGACGGCCCACGAGAACTGGTACAGCCCCTGCGTGAAGCCCCGCGCGGCCCCGGGAGTGAGGCTGACCGACAGCTCGCTCAACGCCGGCCCGAGAAGGATCTCCGCGACGCTGAACAACACCGTCGCCCCGACGAGGGCGACCCACGCGGTGAAGGCGAGGCGGGGCAGCGCGGGCACGGCGAACGCGCCCATCGCCGACGCCATGACCAGGTACCCGGCAGCCACCGCGCGGCGGGGAACGCTCGGCGCGACCTGCGCGGTGACGACGGTCGACAACCCGGAGACGATCACGGTGTTGACGACGAACAGCACACTCGCCGCCGACGCGGGCAGCCCCAGGGAGCGGGTGGTGTAGACGGCGATGAGCACGGAGAACATCGCCTGGGCGAGGACGTAGGGGATGTTCGCGGCCACGAGGAGCAGGTAGCGGCGCGTGTCGTCCTTCCGGTCCACCACCGTCTCCGGTGCGGCGTCCTCCGCTGGCGGAGCGGTGGTGGTGAGAGCGGCGAAGCAGAGGGCGGCCAGCAGGTACGTCGCGGCGTCGACCGCGATCATCCACCTCAGCGAACCCTGGCCGAGCACCGTCAGCGCCCCCGCCGCCGCGGCGGCGCCCCCGGCGAGCCCGATGTTGCGCAGCGAACCGGTGAACGCGAACCACGCCCGCCGCTCCCCGGCTTCGGTGACGTGCGTGATCAGGGTGCGCTGCGCGGTGAAGTACATGTTGATCCCGGCCTGCACCAGCACGTACACACCGACGACGTGCCACAGCTCGGTCGCGGCCAGGAACAGGGCGAACCCGGCCGCGGCGACGACGTTCGCCCACACCACGACCGGTTTGGGCCCCACCCTGTCCATGAGACGCCCGGCGAGGAACGTGACCGGCAGGGCGATCGCCTGCCCCACCGTCGTGGCCATCCCCACCTGCGCCAGCGGCAGGCCCCGTACGTCGGTGAAGTACAGCAGCCCCAGCGGCAGGAGCATGCCGTTGCCGACGGAGTCGATCAGGTTGCCGGCGACGAAGAGGCCGTGTCCCCGCAGCACGGGTACGCCGAGCCGTTCCGCGGTACGGGAGCGGCCGCGGGCCTGCGTCACCGTGCTCACGGGCACAGCAGGGAGCGGATCTTGCCGATGACGCCGGCCGAGGGGAAGCCGGTCGTCCCGTGCAGTTCCGCCAGCGCCTTCACCGTGCGGTCCTCCTCGCCCTCGGCGAGGGTGAACGCGACGATGTCCCCGCGCAAGACACCGTCGATGACCAGACCGTGCGCGGTGACCACCGCCACCCGCTGCCGCAGCTCGGCCACCGCCGCCGGTGGGATGCCCTCCTCGGCGAGGAACTCGACGGCCCACCCGGTGCGTTCTGCCATGCCGTCCGTGACGGGCAGGCCCCGGGCCATGCGGGCGAGGGACGCGAAGGTGTTCGTGCCCGACGCGGCGCACGACAGGGTGGTGGCGCCGCCGATGCGCGGGTTGATCTCCAGGACGACGAAATGGCCGCCGGTGTACACCATGTCGACGTTGACCGACCCGCACACCCCGAGGTCCCCGCACAGGGTGACCAGGGTGCGGGCCACGCCGGCGAACGCGGCGTCCGCTTCCCCGCGGGGACCGCACCAGCGCAGATCGGCGAAGGTGAAAACGGGCTCCGCCCCGGCGCGCCCGGTCCAGCACAGCGGCAGCACCCGGTAGGAACCGGGGCGCCCCACGATGTCCACGCTGCACAGGTCGCCCTCGACGACCTCCTCCACCACCGCGGACCCCTCCGGCGGGGAGGCGAGGTAGGCGTCGAGGTCGGCGGCACCGCGGAGGGTGCGGATGCCCATGCTGGTCGAGTCCCACACGGGCTTCGACATCAGCGGATAGCCGATCTGCCCGGCCCGCACCCGCAGGGCGTCCCGGTAGCCGGGCACCGGCAGACCCCGCCCCGCCAGCAGATCGGAGTCGACGCGGAAGCCGTCCGGCACCCTCAACCCGGCCTGCTCGCACAGCCGCTTGGTCTCCCACTTGTCCACCAGCAGCATCGTCGAAGCGAGCGGAGTCATGATCGTCGGAATGCCCTCGGCGTCCAGCAAGGCCTTGGCCGCCGCGTCACGCACCGCGTTCTCGCAGGGCAGCGAGATCGACACCGCGGCATCCGCTCCCCACGCGGCGACCGCGTCGGCCAGCGCCCGCGGCGTCACCGACCGGTCCAGCCGCTCCCGGTATCCGGGGAAGTCACCGTCGGCGGCACGGCCGCTGGTATGGAAGAGCCCGGCCTCGATTCCGTCGGCGGCGAGCCCGCGCACGGCTCGCTGGATGTAGGGGTCGGCGCGTCGGATACCGACCGACCGTAAGAACGCGATCTTGCGCATCTGTTCAGCCCACTTCCACTCGGGACCGGGCGGCCACCCGGCCGGCCAGCCCGCATGCCTGGTCAACCGTTTCCGCGTGGGCGACCACGTGCCCGACGCGGCAGCTCGAGTCCGCCGGCTCCGGCACCGTGTCGCCGGGACTCAGGTGCAACTCGCTGTGCGTGCCGGGCATCTCGGGAACGGACACCCGCCGGAGCACCCCGCCCCGCTCGGGCAGCAGGAACCGGATCGCCGCCGCCCGGGTACGGGAGGCGACGGTGTCGGGATCCCGGCCGAGCACGGCCTGGAGACAGGCCACCGCTTCGCTCACGCCCGTCGCCGCCTCGACGACCTCGCACAGGTTGTCGCCCGGCAGCCGGGCGCCGGTCTCGATCACATGGGGCGTCTGTGTGGACCGGGGGATCTTCACCTCCGTGTGGGCGATCCCGTTGCGCACACCGACGGCGAGTGCCGCCCGCGCCGCGACGTCCTGCACCTTCCTGGCGAGCGGCGGGGCCAGACCGGACGGGCAGGTGTGCCCGGTCTCGATCCGGTACCGGCCCTCGGTGGTGTCCTTCCTGACGACCGGCAGGGGATGGGCGACCCCGTCCGCGACGACCGTGTCGCACGAGTACTCCGCGCCGGGGACGTACTCCTGGAGCAGGACCCGCGTGTCGAGCTCGAGACCGTGCGGGTGCGCGTGGGTGTACCGCCGGGCCGCCTCGACGGCGCGGGGCAGCTCGTGGGGGGTGTACACCACGGACACTCCCCACGAGCCCCCCTGCTCCGCGGGCTTCACCACCAGCGGCCGTCCCAGCTCGCCCGACCTCGCCACCCGCTGTGCCTCGGCCGCGTCGTGCACGACCGTCCAGCGGGGCGCGGGGACCCCGGCGGCGGCGAACGCCTCGCCCATGCGGATCTTGTTCCTGGCCGCGTGCGCGAGCGCCGGGTCGTTGCCGGGCAGGCCGACCCGCCGGGCGAGCAGGGCGGCGAGCGGCGTGAACAGCTCGAAGCAGGCGACGACGCCCGAGACGGAGTGACGCCGGCAGAAGACGTCCATGTCGCGCAGCGCCTTCGGCGTGTCCGTGAGATCCGTCGCGCACACCCCGGCGAGGGCCGAGCGCAGCCACACCGGATAGCCGTCGTGGATGTCCTCGTGCGTCGCCGCGTACAACCGCAGACCCAGCCGCTCGGCGGCCTCCACGAGGAAGCGCCCCGCGTTGCCCATCGGCTCGATCACCAGCACTGCCGGCCCGCGCGGGCCCCCACCGATCGTCATGCGACCAGCAAAGCCGCAGGGCACAGCGGACGACTATGGGCTCGACCGACGAAAACAACTCCTCGCAGAGCGCCGCCATTTGGAGCAATGACCAGCCAACTGACCAGTAGCCGACGTGCATTTGGTGCACACACCTCATGGAACGGTGCGCGCACTCCGTGGTCGGATCGCCACGTCAGGTAACCCGCATCCGAGACCCGAACGGGGATCACCGCAGTGACCAGCCTGCACCAGCAACTCGCCGACTACATCGACCAGGGCGTCATCCCGCCCTACCAGTACTCGTACCCGCCCCGCTCCACCTACCGCCCCCTCCAGGAGGGCAGGTGGACCATCCACGACGTGTGGGAGAAGGACCTCGCCAACCACCAGGTCCCCGAGCTCAACCTCTACCTTCACGTCCCCTTCTGCGACCGCAAGTGCGGCTTCTGCAACCTCTACACGATCATCAGCACCGACGAGGACGTCTTCGACGCCTACACCGACGCCCTCTGCACCCAGATCCGCGACCACGCGGAGATCATCCAGGCCCGGCGCCTGCGCACCGTCTACATCGGCGGCGGCACCCCCGCCCTGCTCAGACCCCGGCACTTCGAGCAGATCTTCACCACCATCGGAGCCGTCTACCCCAACTGGCGCTCCACCGTCGAAGAAGTGGCCGTCGAGGCCACCCCGTCCTCCATCGCCGACGAGCCCGGCGAGTTCAAGGCCCTGATCGGCATGGGGCTCACCCGGGCCAACGTCGGCATCCAGTCCCTCGTACCCCGCGAGATCCGCGAAGCCGGCCGCGGCGGCGAGGACGAGGACGTCATCCGCCGGGCCGTGCACACCGCGCACGAACTCGGCCTGCCCGACCTGTCCACCGACCTGATCATGGGATTCGCCGGCCAGACCCCCGAGACCTGGCGCCACAGCGTCGACGAGCTGGCCCGGTTGCGGCCCACCACCATCAGCACCTACTTCCTCACCGTGCGGCCGGACGCCTGGTTCTCCAAGACCGGCGCCTACCAGTACATGTGGCAGCCCGAGCTGTACGACCGCTACGACTACGCCCGCCAGGTCTTCCTCGAGCACGGCTACGTCCAGGAGGGCTCCGTCCGCTACAAGAGGCCCGGCCGAGGGGGCTACGCCCAGAAGGTCCTCACCTTCCACGGCGTCCCGCTGCTCGGCCTCGGCGTCGGCGCCCGCTCCTACACCAGCGTGCTCGACTACATGAGCGGCAGCGTGAAGCCCTCGACGGCCGAGGTCGCCGACTACATCAAGAGGGCGCGGAGCCACGAACTCGCCCCCGTCACCGGCTTCGAGCTGACCGGCGAGGAGAGCGTCCGCAAGCGCCTCGTCCTCGACACCTTCGACCTGGATCTCTCGGAACTCGACCGCTTCGGCTACCAGCAGCACGCCGCCGAGTTCGAACCCATCCTCGACGCGGCCGAGTCCAACGGCCTCCTCCACCGCATCGGCCGCCGCGTCCAGCTCACTCCCAAGGGCTTCAAGTACCGCGACATCCTCTCCTGGATGTTCTACTCGGAGCCCGTCAAGGCACTCGACCGCGAGTACTACGAGACTCTCCACGCCGCCAACCGGCGCGCGCGGACCAACATGGGGACGACGCCCTTACGCATCACCGGCATCGACCTGCGCGAGCACGTCGCATGAGCGACCTGTACGTCGCGGCGGGCGGAGGGGGCGACCCCATCGGCGCCCTCATCGCCGCCCGCACCGTCACCGTCGACCCGGCCCCGCCGCTGATCGCCACGTACGCCTGGGAACGCCCCGAGGTCGACCCCACCGCCCGGCCCCTCGGGCGGCGGGACTTCACCGGGCTCACCCGCGAAGCCGGCGCGACGGCCTTCGCCTCCGCCACCCGGGCCCGCCCGCCGGCCGGATCCACCATGCCCGGCCTGGCCAGGGACCTGCCCGCCCGGCTGCTGCTCCTCGACCCCGCCCGGGGGCTCACCTCCCTGTCGCGGCAGATCGAGACCATGGCCGAGGCGGCCGGCGGCCGGATCCGCGTCATCGACGTCGGCGGCGACGTCCTCACCCACGGCGACGAGCCCACCCTGCGCAGCCCGTTCGGGGACGCCCTGACCCTCGCCGCCTGCCGCCTCGCCGGCGTGCCCACCACCGTCTACGTCGCCGGACCCGGCCTCGACGGCGAGATCGACGAACGGCTGCTGCTCGAACGCCTCACCGGCCGCCACCCGCTCACTCCCGGCCCGGACGCGGCCTCGGCGGCCGGTCCCGCGCTCGCCTGGCACCCCTCCGAGGCGTCCGCCCTGTGGGCCGCCGCCGTCCACGGCGCCCGCGGTACGGTCCGGACCGTCCACCGCACCGTCCGGCTCACCTCCGTCTCCCCGCGTCTGTACCACCTGCCGCTGCGGGAGGCCGTCGACCACAACCCGGTCGCGCGAGCCCTGCTGGACGAGCGCCCTGCCACCCTGGAGGCGGCGGCCGACCTCTCCCACCGGCTCACCGGCATCCCCGGACTGGCCCCGGAGCGTGATCGCGCGCCTGGTGACCACGCGCTCGCCGGGAGCGCCGCCCTCCTCGACCGGGAGCGGGCGATGAAGACACTCCGCGAAGCGGCCGACGGAGCCGACCACGTCACCCTCCGGTACGCCGCCCGCGCCCTCGACCTCCCCTGGACGGCCATCCCGTCCGTGCGGGAGGCCCTCGGCGGCGACACCCCGCTGCTCCGGCTGACCTGAGCCGCTGTCGGGGGGACCGGCGTCCCCGCGGGGACGCCGGTCCCTCGCCGCCCGGTCGGTCGAGCGCCTCGGTGGCGAACGGCGGACAGCGCGCGACGCCGCTCACGAGCGGGGCCGCGTCCCCGGGCGGCCCGCCGGGGAGTGGGCCGGCGCGAGCACCGTGGCCGTCGTCACTGTGAACCGGGTGCCGGGCCCTGAGGTCAGTCGTGCGGGGGGCGGTGGGTCAGTTGGTGGTCGGCGAGATTCAGTGCTTCGTCGACGACGCGCCGCAGGTGTCCGTCGGCCAGGGTGTAGATGACGCGGCGTCCTTCCTTGCGGGTGGTGACCAGGCCGCTCAGGCGCAGGCGTGCCAGGTGCTGGCTGACGGCGGGGCGCTGGGCGCCGCACGCCTCGGTCAGGGTGGTCACGTCCGCTTCCCGCTGGGCCAGGGCGTGCAGCAGGGCCAGGCGGGTGCGGTCGCCGAGGAGGGCGAGGATCTCGGCCGCGAGGGCGAACTGCTCCTCGCGCGGGTTGCGCGGGTGCGCATCGTGCGCAGTTGACAGGTGCGTGCGTGCGCTCATACGCACATAATGGAGCGTGTGCCGCTCCCGTGTCCAACGGGGCGCGGCTTCGCCCTGCCCGCGCACCCGCACGAGGAGGACCCCGTGAGCCACGACCACGGCCACCACTGGCGCCCCGGCCACCCGGACGGACACGACTCCCACGCCCCGCACGGCCACGCGCACGGTGGGGGAGTCGGACGGTTCGCTCGGCTGCGGCACCGGGCCGGGCATCTGCTGGTGCCGCACTCCCACGAGTCGGCCGACAGGCTGGACTCGGCGCTGGAGTCGTCGGCGCGAGGTCTGCGCGCGCTGTGGACGTCCCTGGCGGTTCTGGGCGTCACCGCCGTCGCGCAGGCGGTGATCGTGGTGATCTCGGGCTCGGTCGCACTGCTGGGCGACACCGTGCACAACGCCGCCGACGCGCTGACCGCGGTACCGCTGGGCATCGCCTTCCTTCTGGGCCGACGTGCCGCCACCCGGCGCTTCACCTACGGCTACGGCCGCGCCGAGGATCTGGCGGGCATCGTCATCGTGGCCACCATCGCCGCCTCAGCCGTCTTCGCCGCCTGGACCGCGATCGACCGGCTGGTCGACCCGCGCGAGATGCGGCACCTGTGGGTGGTCGCTGCGGCGGCCGTGATCGGGTTCATCGGGAACGAGTGGGTGGCCCGCTACCGCATCAGGGTCGGCCGCGAGATCGGGTCCGCCGCGCTGGTCGCCGACGGGCTGCACGCCCGCACCGACGGCTACACCTCCCTGGCCGTACTCCTCGGCGCCGGTGGCGCCGGCCTGGGCTGGCAGTTCGCCGACCCCGTGGTCGGACTGCTGATCACCGCGGCGATCCTGATGGTCCTGCGCGACGCGGCACGCGAGGTCTTCCGCCGCGTGATGGACGCCGTCGATCCCGCCCTCGTCGACGCCGCCGAGACCGCACTGCGCCGGGTGCCCGGCGTACGAGAGGTCGGCGGGCTGCGGCTGCGCTGGATCGGCCACCGCCTGCGCGCCGAGGCGGACATCGTCGTCGACGGTCACCTCAGCGTCCGGGCCGGACACCGCATCGCGGTCGAGGCCGAACACGCGCTGTTGCACGCCGTCCCGAGACTGACCGCCGTGATCGTCCACACCGACGTCGAGCCCGACACCGGTGAGCGCGACCCGCACCACCTCCTGGCCCACCACGCCGCGGCCTGACACCCACGGCCGACCCGCCCGTCCCGGACCGCAGGGAGCACAAGTGACCCTCCCCGCCCCGAAAACGGGCCACCGGCCAGGCGCCCTCCGCCTCGGGGACGGCGAGGACCGCGACGAGATCCTCATGCCCCTCGCCCGGCTGTGCCAATGCAGGACCGGCTACGACCTCACACCCCGACCGGGCGATCGACCTGCGAGCCACCTGGTTCTGCGACGGGGAGGAGTGCGTGCGTGCCCTGGCCGCACGCAGCGGCATCGAAACCATCGCCCAGCACCTCGCCGGCGACACGGTGCTCCGGGAGACGACCGGCGTCCGCCGCCGCACCGGCAATTTGGCCGATACCCCTTCCCGCCGTTTCGCCACCGGAGCGCAGAGCGTCGCCGACGCCCTCGCCGCCGCGCTGCCCACCGGGCCTCTTCGGCCGGACACGCCCGTCACCGGCGTCCCCTCGACCGGCCGGGCCTCGACGTACTCAGCCCGGCAGGCACCTTCCATGCCGAGCACCTCGTCCTGGCCGATCCTCCCGCCCTGGCCCTGGCACGCGTCGACTTCGGCGACACCCTCCCCGCCGACCTCGTAGCCTGGCCCGGGCCTCTCCGGTGTGGATGGGCGCCGCCGTCAAGGCCGTCGCCCGCTCCCCGAGCGCTTTCTGGCGCCGGAACGGGCTGGCGCGTGCGGCGTTCAGCGTGTCCGGCCCGCTCCAGGCCCTGCGGCCCGGAGGCGCCCTCGCCGCCGGAGGGCGCGCGCGGCCCGAGCGGTCCGCCCTGCCAGGCTTCCTCACACACAGGAGAGAGATGACCAACGCCGCACCCGCCGTACAGCCGGAACGCATGTCCGCTCCGGCCCGCGCCCAACGACGGATCCTGCGGGTCCTGGTCGCCTCGCAGATCCTCAGTGGCGCAGGGCTCGCAGCCGGAGTCACCGTCGGCGCCCTTCTCGCCCAGGACATGCTCGGCACCACCAGCCTCGCCGGACTGCCCAGCGCCCTGTTCACCGCCGGCTCCGCCCTCACCGCCGTCGCCGTCGGCCGCATCTCCCAGGCCCGCGGCCGCCGTCCCGGTCTCGCCATCGGCTACCTCACCGGCGCCGTCGGTTCGGCCGGCGTCATCACCGCGGCCGTCGTCGACAACCCCGCCCTGCTGTTCACCTCCCTGTTCGTCTACGGCGCCGGTACCGCCACCAACCTCCAGGCCCGCTACGCCGGAGCCGACCTCGCACCGGCCGGACACCGCGCCCGCGCGGTCTCCACCGTCCTGGTCGCCACCACCCTCGGCGGTGTCGCCGGCCCCAACCTCGCCGCCCCCGCAGGCACCCTCGCCGAACACCTCGGCATTCCCCGTCTCGCCGGACTCTTCGTCATCTCCGGCGCCGCCTACGCGCTGGCCGCGCTCGTCCTCACCCTCTGGCTGCGCCCCGACCCGCTGCTCCTGGCCCGCGCCGTCGCCCAGGCCCGGGAAGCCGACGCCGCGGCCGACCCGGTCGCCACCGAAGCTGCCGACACAGGTGAGGGACGCGGCGGCGTGGTCCTCGGCACGCTGGTCATGATCCTCACTCAGCTCGTCATGGTCGCGATCATGACGATGACGCCGGTCCACATGCACGACCGCGGCCACTCCACCGCCGCCTCCGGCCTCGTCATCGGCGTCCACATCGGCGCCATGTACCTGCCCTCCCCGCTCACCGGCTGGCTCGTCGACCGCTACGGCCGTATGAGGGTCGCCGCCGCCTCCGGTACCACCCTGCTGGCGTCCGGCAGTCTCGCCGCGCTCGCCCCCGGCGACTCCATCGCGCTCCTCGCGCTCGCGCTCGCCCTGCTGGGGCTGGGCTGGAACTTCGGCCTGGTCTCGGGCACCGCGATCATCACCGACACCGTGCCGCTCGCCACCCGCGCCAAGACCCAGGGCCTGGTCGACGTCTCCATCGCCATAGCCGGCGCCACCGGCGGCATGGCCTCCGGCATCATGGTGGCCGCCACCAGCTACCCCGCCCTCGCTCTCACCGGCGGGGCCCTCTCCCTCGCCCTCCTGCCCGCCGTCGCCGCCACCGCCTACCGCCGATGAAATCCACCCACCACGAAACTCCCACGCCCGGCATCACCATCGACGGCACCGGCCTGCTCCGCGTCACCCTCCTCCTACGCGTACGCGAGGAGATCGACGGCGCGCAGCCGGGCACCGTCGTCCACGTCGTCGCCACCGACCCGGCCGCACCGCTGGACCTGCCCGCCTGGTGCCACATGACCGGACACCACTATCTCGGTCGTGTACCGAACGCCGCCGACGAGCCTGTGTACGCACTGCGGATCGCTGCCGGCGCTCGCCCCACCCGAGCAACCGCCCCTGGCACGCGGACGATCCGGGCGGCTGACGACCCGCTCCACCCCGCCGGCCCGGCCCGGCGAGGCGGTGACGGTGCGCAAGCCGGCGCCGGTGGCGAGGACACGGCCTGGACGCCCCGGGCAGGGGCGTCGCCGTCCGCCATGGCTGTGCGAGCTTCGTCCGCGCGTCCTGAGCCGCCGACCGCTGGACGTCCGGGTCCGACGCCGCGCCACGCTGCCGTCGTCGACGTCCCGGCCCCACGCGACAACTAGGTGTGCCGACCGGCGGATCCTGTTGCCCTGACGGCACCGAGTCAGTTCTCGTGGGCCGGACCGCGCCGGGTGGTGGAGCGATCGCGGCCCTCGGGCACCGGCAGGACCGCCAGTGCGGTGTCCGCGACGTTCCGCAGCCTCTCCGGGTCCAGGCCGGCCTTGCCCACCGCCTCGATTCCGCGGACCACCGTGAGCAGCAGTGCCGCCAGCCGCTCCGGATCTGCGGCGCTGTCGATGTCGCCGTGGCGCTGGGCGGCGCTGATCTCCGTCCGCAGCAGGGTCAGCAACGCCGTCATGGTCTCGGCCGACCGCCCGGCGACCGTCGGATCGTGCTGGGCCAGCTCCGCCGCGCCCTTGGCCAACAGGCACCCGCGACGTTCGGTGTCGGAGGCGGCGTTCTCCGCCATGAGGCGCACGTATCCCGACAGCCGGGTCAAGGCCTCCGCGTCCGGGCCATCGGCCAGGTGTGCCTCGGCCACCTCGACGACCGCGGTGCACCAGTCGCCGAACACGCGGTGGAACAGCTGGCCCTTGTCACCGAACGCGCCGTACAGACTGCCCTTGCCCAGGCCGGTCGCTCGGGCGATGTCGTCCATCCGGGTTCCCGCATAGCCGGTCGCCCAGAACTGCTCCCGGGCCCGCTCCAGTACTCGCTGCTCGTCGAATGCGCGTGGTCTCGGCATGGCCTCACTCTACTCATTCTTGACTCGATCGTCCATTACGGCTTACGTTATGGACGATCGATTCCATAACTGAGGGGTGGCAACATGTCAGGCGTGCTGCAGGACAAGGTGGCAGTGATCACCGGCGGGACCAGCGGGATCGGGCTGGCCGTCGCCCACCGCTTCGTCCGGGAAGGCGCCCGGGTCTTCGTGACCGGCCGGGACACCGACCGCCTGCGAGCGGCGGTCGGGGAGTTGGGCCCCGCGGCCACGGGCGTACGGTCCGACGTCTCGGTCCTGGCCGACCTGGACGCGCTCTACGCGCGAGTCCGCGAGGAGGTCGGACGCATCGACGTACTGGTGGCGAACGCGGGAATCGCCGCGGACGCCGCGCTCGGCGCCCACACCGAGGCGAACGTCGACCTGACACTCGCCGTCAACGTCAAGGGCACACTGTTCACCGTCCAGAAGGCGCTCTGGCTGCTGGCGGAGAACGCCTCCGTCCTGGTCGTCGGATCGAGCAACAGCGTGCGGCCCAACGAGCAACTGGAGGTCTACAGTGCCTCGAAGGCGGCGGTCAGCAACCTCGTGCACAACTGGGCCCGGCAGTCGCGGGAGCGCCGGTTCAGGGTCAACGTGCTCAGCCCGGGCCCCACACGGACCCCCGGCCTGCTGGACGCCGCGGGGTCGGCCGCCGACCAGTTCGCCGAGGCCACCGTGCCACTGGGGCGGCTGGCAGACGCCGAGGAAATCGCCGAAGCCGCCCTCTTCCTGGCCTCGGACGCCTCGTCGTTCGTCACCGGCGCCGAACTCTTCGCCGACGGCGGCTACACCCGGGCCTGAACGCCGGACCCTCAGGTGACGCGCACGTCACGCGCGATCCGGTACAGCACGTTCGGACGCAGTGGCCCTTCGGGGGCGGTGGGGTCGTCGAAATCGTCAGCGGCGTCGCGGGTCATGCCGATCCTGCGCATCACCGCCTGGGAGCGGAGGTTGGTGGCAGTCGTCACCGCGAGGATCTCGGGGAGTTGGAGCGTTTCGAAGCCGAAGGCCAGACCGGCCAGGGCGGCCTCGGTGGCGTAGCCCCGGCCCCAGGCCGAGCGAGCCAGCCTCCAACCGATCTCGACCCCCGTGAACGGCATGCCGTCATCCACCTGGTCCAGGCCCGCGAAGCCGATGAACTCGCCCGTGGCCCGCAGTTGCACTGCCCACCATCCGTAGCCCCGCTGGTCGAACTCGTCCTGGAACCGCGCCACGGAGGCATCGCTCTGTTCACGGGTGAGCGGGTCGCCCAAGTGCTCCCGCACCTCCGGATCGGCGTTCATCGCCGCCCACGGTTCAAGGTCGGAGTCTTGCCATCGACGGAGCACGAGGCGATCGGTGCGCAGTTCAGCCATGCTGCGCAGCCAACGTGAGCGCCGCCCTCAAGGCAATCCATTTTCGTCGGGACCGACATCGAGGCGGTGGATCGATGCCGGGAGGGTGTCACTGACCGCCATTTGCCACGGTGCCGCACGTACAGGCGGCCGCCCTCGTGATCCTCGGAAGTTGTTGTGCCCTGCCCCCACCCCCGCCGTCCACCGCTCGGAGTACGGGCCCTCGAAGTGGTCGGAGACGGCGACGACCGCGTCGTACTGGTACTGCACCCGTCCCGGCCTCGGCGGGGCGTAGGCGTTGCGCGGGCTTCCGGGTCCAGGCCGCGGCGCCCAGGACGTCGGCGGCGGGTGCGTCGACACCCCGGAGTCCTCCTCGGCCAACCCCGGCTTCCACTGCGCCAACGACGCGACGGCCACGCCGGCCGCGTAGACCTCCCGCCCACCGGCGGCACAACCGGCGGCCCCGTCCCGCACGCGCGATTCACCGCGTTCGCACTGGTGGGCAGTGCCGGCGTGGTTCATACGTCCACGCCTCCGGGCGGCCGACAGTCAGGCTGCGCTGGTCAGAGGGGATCGGTGAACGAGACCGGCTTGCCGGTGGCGCGGGCGTACGCGATCTCTCTGCGCGTGGACTCGCCGACGTACCCGCCAGGGTTGACGACCAGAACCCGGTCAGCCAGGTCGATCTTGCGTAGGTGGAGGGCGCCCAGCGCGGTCTTCTGCTCGAAGGTGACCACCTCTTCTCCTTCGTGATCCTCGGCGGGCGGGAAGACACCTGGCGCCACCACGATGACACCCGCGAAAGTCAGTTCACGGTTCGCCGCGTTCATCTCGTCCACGAACCGGGCAGAGCCGCAGATGCAGACGATCTCGGGTCGGTCGGGCACGGCTCAGTCCTCCGGGGCGAACGGGAAGCCGCCGGTGTGCGAGCAGCCATCACCGACCGGCCAAACGAACCGACAGCTTACGCAGCGAGACGGACACCACGCGGCTGGACCCCTGCTGGGCGGGGCTGCCCCGAAGCCGCCACAGTCGTCCACGGGTCTCGTGCTCAGCGTCTTCTGCCAGAGCCGGTACGGCCCCCCGGGCCGCTCGGCGCGCCGCGGACCTCGTACCCGGGCAGGCAGTCGACCTGCGTGTTCACCCCGTGACGGTGGTGTTTCATCGACGACCGTGACTACGGGTGCGTGTCCGTGATCGCGATGACCTCGTCGAGACGGCCCAGGGCAGTCTGCAAGTCGTCGATCTTGGCCTGGATGCGCTCGCGCTCGGCTCGCAGCATGGCTCGCTGCTCGGCGTCGGTGTGCCCGGAGTCCCAGCACGGAAGGAGTTCGGTGATCCTTCGGCTGGTGAGGCCGGCGGCGAACATCTGCTGGAAGAAGCGGACCAGGGGGATGGCGTCCTGCCGGTACAGGCGCTGGCCGGACGGGCTGCGCTCCGGGGTGAGCAGCCCCTGCTGCTCGTAGTAGCGCACGGCGCGCACCGATACGCCGGCTTCCCGTGCCACCTGGCCGATACGGATCAGCCGCTCGGCCGCGGCCACTGTGACAGTCATGGGTGATTCCTCTCACCGCCGGCTCTGACGACCAGCACTTGCCTCTGACGCCAACGTCAGCTTTTAGCGTAACGGCCATGGATATCAACAACTCCGTCGCCCTTGTCACCGGAGCCAACCGCGGCCTGGGCCGCGCCTTCTCTCAGCGCCTGCTCGAACGGGGCGCCCGCAAGGTCTACGCGACGGCCCGCCGACCGGAGACCGTGGAACTGCCCGGGGTCGATGTGCTGCCCCTCGACATCACCGATCCCGCATCCGTGAGGGCCGCCGCCGAGGCGGCCCCGGACGTCTCGCTGCTCATCAACAACGCGGGAATCAGCACGAGGACCGACCTGGTGACCGGTTCGCTGGACGCGGTGCGGCACGAGTTGGAGACCAACACGTTCGGCCACCTGGGAATGATCCGGGAGTTCGCGCCGGCGCTCGCCGAAAACGGTGGGGGAGCGATCGTCAACGTCCTCTCCGCCATGTCGTGGTTCGGGACCAAGGGCGCCAATGCCTACCACCTGACCAAGGCCGCCGCCTGGGCCATGACCAACGGTGTCCGCCTGGAGCTCGCCGACCAGGGCACGCTCGTCACAGCGGTACACCTGGGCCTGGCCGACACCGACATGGCCGCGGGCTGGCCAGTGGACAAGATCGCGCCGTCGGACCTGGCCGACGCGGCGCTCGACGGTGTCGAGGCGGGCTCCGCCGAGGTCCTCGCCGACCAGTGGAGTCGGGACGTCAAGTCCCGTCTGCCGCTGGTGCCGGAAGAGTTCAACGCCGCAATGGACCGTGCCCTGGCGGCGCTGACGGCGGCCTGAGGACTCCCAGCACGGTGGTGGGCCTCGTGCTCACGTGGCTCTGTCAGCACGATCGCGATGTCCTGGAGGCAGACGGCAGCGGCCGTTCGTCGCGTTGAGGCTGAAGGGCGGGGCGGGGAGAGGAGGCGGTGAACCCCGGTACGCCCGGTGGACCGCATCGAGTGGTTTACGCCTCCCGTCCGTGTGAGGGCACCGCCACCACGGTGTTCCAACATCAAGGGTGGGAGGCGATGAACACTCAGAACGCGAACACCTCAGGTACCAGCACGTCGTCCGGCACGGGGGCCCGCGCGGCGGGGGAGGAGCGGCCCGCGTCCGGCGCTCCCGGGGCAGCGCCTCGTCCTCCGGCGCCCCGGCGGCCCACGCCCTCACGGCGCTCCGTGGTCACGGCGACCGGAGCCTCCGCGCTTGCCGTCGGGCTCACCGCCGCCTCCGTCACCCCCGCGACCGCGCTCAGCCCCGGGACCGCGCCCGCGGTCACGCCGGCCGCGGCGCCGCCCGGCACCGACCCGGAGGCGTACCGGACGGTCGCCCGAGCGGTCGTCGTCCACGACGAAGACGACAAGCCCCTGGTCCCGGCCTACGTGAAGGCGGTCAACGACGGCCTGCCGGCCAGCCGGGGGAAGGCCACCAAGCGGGTCCTGATCGTCGGGGCCGGCCCGGCCGGACTGCTCGCCGCCGACCTGCTCAACCGGGCGGGCCACGACGTCGTCGTGATCGAGGCCAACGGCAACCGGGTCGGCGGCCGCATCAAGACCTTCCGCAAGGGCGGTCACGAGAAGGGCAGGCAGCCCTTCGCCGACCCCCGGCAGTACGCCGAGGGCGGAGCCATGCGGCTGCCGGAGAGCCATCCGCTCCTCATGGCGCTGCTCAAGAAGTTCGACCTCCCCCGACAGGAGTTCTACCTGGTCGACGTCGACCCCGACGACCCGGCGAAGAAGACCAACCGCACCTGGATCCACGTCAACGGTGTCCACGAGCGCCGGGCCGACTACGAGAAGAATCCGGAACGGATCAACGACACCTTCGGAGTCACCGGCGCCAACCGCAAGAAGACCGCCGCTGCCATTCTCGCCGACGCCCTCGAACCCGCACACCAACTCATCCGCGGCAAGGAGGGGAAGGCGCTCGTCGACGGCTGGACCGAAGTCCTCAAGAAGTACGGACACTGGTCCATGTACCGCTACCTCACCGAAGCAGCCGGGCTCGACACACGGACCATCGACCTGGTCGGAACCATCCAGAACCTGACTTCGCGGCTGCACCTCTCGTTTCTCCACAGCTTCCTGTCCAGCGCGCTCATCGACCCCAGGACCAAGTTCTGGGAGATCAAGGGCGGCACCGCGCTGCTCGCCGACGCGATGTACGCGCCGGTGAAGGGGAAGGTGCGGCTCGACCGTCGCGCCGTTCGCATCGAACGCACCGGCGGCAAGGTACGGGTCCACACCGTCTCGGAGGACTGCCAGACGGGCGAGGGAGGCACCACAGAGGTCTTCGAGGGGGATGAGGCGATCGTCACCGTTCCCTTCTCCGGACTGCGACACGTCGCCTTCGACCCCCCGCTGTCGTACGGCAAGCGCCGGGCCGTCACGGAGCTGCACTACGACGCGGCGACCAAGGTGCTGCTGGAGTTCTCCCGGCGCTGGTGGGAGCTGACCGAGGAGCAGTGGAAGCAAGCCCTCGACACCATCGAGGACGGCCTGTACGAGAAGTACCGGGCGGGCAAGGTGACTGACGCCAGGTACCTCGGCGCGCACAAGTCCGTGAAGGCCCTGGGCGTGACGGTCCCCGACGCCTACAAGCACTGCTTCGCCGCCTTCCGGCCCGCCGGGGAGGGCGAGATCGAGGCGGCGCACGTCCGCGGTGGCGGATCCGTCAGCGACAATGCCAACCGCTTCATGTACTTCGAGCACGCCCACCCCATGGAAGGCAGCGACGGCGGCATCGTGCTTGCCTCCTACAGCTGGTCCGACGACGCTCTCAAGTGGGACGCCTACGCCGACGAGGAGCGCTGTCTGCGCGCCCTCGCCGGAGTGCAGGCCGTCTTCGGCCGCAGGTGCGAGGTCTTCTTCACCACCAAGTGCCAGACCCAGTCGTGGATGCGCGACCACTACGCCTACGGCGAGGCGTCCGTGCTCTTCCCCGGCCAGCACACGGAACTGTTCCCGGACATCCCCACCTCGGAAGGGCCCCTGCACTTCGCGGGGGACCACACCTCGATCAAACCCGCCTGGATCGAGGGCGCCCTCGAGTCGGCCGTCCGAACCGCCCTGAAGGTACACACCGGCTGACGCCTTCCCACCCGCCCGGGGGCCTTGCCACCCGCCCCTGGGACGGGGCCGTACCTGACCATGACGGGTGCCAGAGTGCGGCCGGGCCCCAGAAGGCCGGCCTGCCGAACCGGACCGCGGTGACCGCGTACGCACTGCGACGCGGTAGCGCCAGGCCATCGCTGACGCCGGGGGGGGGGGCGACGCGTGCACGGACGTCCCCCCCTCACCGACGGAGTTCGGCCGCGCCACGCGATCAGATGCGGTGCGGGGGAGCCGTGCTGTCGGTCCAGTGCCAGTTCACCGGCTTCCACTGCCGCTTGAGGAGAGTGCGTTCCTTGGCATAGGAGCGCAGCGCGTCCTCCACCGTCTGGCCGAGGTCGCCGAGGGAGGCGGGGCAGGGGACGCGGAGCATGAGGTGTTGTGCGCGGTGAACGAGGATCAGTTCGCCCGCAGGGGTGCAGTCCGCGAGCGTGAAGTGCTTGAGCGGTTTGTACCGCTTGTCGTCCAGGTCGAGGCGTTGGGCGCGCACGCCGGTGGCCGTCCAGGCGAACAGCCCGTACCGGTTGAGGTGGTAGATCCGCTCGCGTGCGGGGTCGGCGGCGATCTCGAAGCAGAAGCCGGTGAAGGGGCTGTCGTGGTACAGGTGCATGCCACCGAGCCGGCCGACGATCTCGCCGGTGTCGCTGACCAGGACGAAGGCGAACCGCTGGCCGCGGCTTCCGCCCCGGTAGATGTGCCCGAAGACCGGGACGACGAACAGGTCCTCTCGTACGACTGCGGGCCGGCCGAGCCGGGCGTTGTGCCAGTCCCATTGCCGCCCGGTCGGTTCGAGCCCGGTGAGGTGCTCGGTCAGTGAGGGCCGCGGCCGGTGGCCCATGCCGACCGGCTCGCCGTTGAACAGGACGTCCGGCCGCAGGTCGGCTTCGGTGTGCTTGACGGGTTCCGCCTCCATGGAGGCCAGGGCCCGCAGCGTCGGCTTCGAGGTGGAGACGAGTGGCTGGTCGGTGATCGACACGATGTTGTTGAGCAGGTTGGCGTAGTTGTAGAGCCCGTACTCGCCGGTCGTGCACAGCAAGCGGCCGGCCGGAGTCGTGCTGATCCAGGAGGCGAACGGGTCGCGCGGGCCGTCGTCGTAGCTTCTGAGGGGCATACGGTGGCGGCCGGTCACCGCCGTGAGATCCGCGGTGACCAGATGGGTCTGGTCCCCCGGCCCGGTGACTGCGAGAGTTCCGTCGGGCAGGACGCACAAGCCTTTGGCCCACCACAGATCCTCGCCCAGCCCGGTCGTAGGCCCGCCGAACGTGGTGTCCTGGCGCAGGTACTCGCTCTGCCCCGAGACCGCCGTGGCGAGCGGAGTGCCGTCCGGGGCGTACCTGGTCAGCAACGAGTAGCCGAAGTGCGCTGTCGTCGGGGCGGCTTCGTCATCGGCCACGCCGCCGGTGTGACGGTGGACCCCGTAGAGGGCGTATATCTCGCCGGTGGGCGCGGTGGTGACGTCGTCAACCCTCATGCCCCAGCCGTCGGTGTACCTGCGCTCCAGATCGACGGCATGGTGATCGACGAGCGCGGACGGCAGCGGCACGGGTATCGCGTGAGTCATCGCGCCATTCTCACAGGCCCCACTGACAAAGGGGGCAGGCGTATTCGGCAGGTCAGGACGGCCATAGCCAGACCTCGACATCCATCGGCCGGGGGGGCGGCGGGACTGGAGTGCGGAACCTACTCGCTCAGCCTCACGATGCCCCAGCCCCTCCCGGCCGCTTCGGTCAGGACACGGCCCCAGTCCTCCAGCAGCGCCCGGAACGCCGGGAAGTCGCCGACCCAACCACCGGGAGCGGCGGCGTACGCGGTGAAGGGTTCGCGCACCGTGTCGAGGCCGGGACGCGCCCGCTCCCACACCGAGGCCAGGGCCCGGACGCTGCCCGGTGACCGCGCGAGCAGCACTCCGTGGGTCCGGGGACCGGCACCGGCGAGTGCCGGTTCGACGTGCTGCGCCGTACCGTCCGGTCCGTCCCAGACGAGCCCTCGCAGCAAGGCGTCCAACTCTTCCCGCAACGCGGCGCCGACGTGGTCGCGGACGGACTCCCACCGCTGCCCGGCCCAGAAGTGCGGCTTGAACGAGCCGCACGTGCCCCGAAACTCGTACACCGCGAAGAAGGGGGCGTCGGGCCCTCGCGGATGGCACCAGTCACCCTCGACCGCTGGGGCGTCGTGGTCCCACAGCCCAGTCTCGTCGGCGTACCAGGCGGTCCTCAACCGCGGCAGCCGCTCCTGGGGCGGGACCTCCTCCAGCCACGCGCAGTCGGTGATCAGCACCGTGATGTCCAACCCCATGTCCGTGAGCGTACCGACCGGCACGCCCCCCCCTGGCCTTCGGGCCCGCTCGCATCCCGGCACCCGGCACGGGCCATCGGTACCGGTGAAGACCCGTACCGCGGTCGACCCCGGCCCGAATGAGCCGCGGCGACGAACGCGATGGTGGAACCGGGCATGGGAACTGCCGGGATGCCCGGCGGTCTCGTAGGTGTCAGGGGCGATGCGGTCAGCCCACCACCGGCCGTGCCGTGGCCAGTCTTGAACGCCCGGCTCCATCGTGGGTGCCCCACATCGGGGGTGCGCGACCAAGGCGGCCGGAAGGGCTTGGCCGTCCCGTGCCTCGGACGAGAGCTGGAAACGCTTGGTGTCCATCCAGCGCTGGCCGTGGGAGCCGCCTGCTTGCACGTGACCGCAGGTGCAGGCGACTTCTGACCTCGGTCGTGCGAACGACGGCCCAGTGCTCGAGCTTCCGCCGATATGATCATGGCCATGACTGCATTGGAACCGACCATCCTCGCGACCTCCGGCGGGCACCGAGTCGGAGGGCGAACCAGGGTGGTGTTCGACGCTCTGGTGCATCACGCGGTTGACCTCTCCGGCGTGCATGGCCGACGCCCGCGCATCATGTACGTGGGTACCGCCATCGGGGACGCGGAGCACTTCACGACGCGTATGACCGAGGCCGCGCGGGTGGCGGGATTCGATCTGACGCCGCTGCACCTGTTCCCCATGCCCAACATCGATGACATCGAGGGCTCGGTCCTCGACCACGACGTGGTCTGGGTCATGGGCGGCTCGGTGGTCAATCTGCTGGCGGTGTGGAGAGCGCACGGTCTGGACCGCATCATGCATCGTGCCTGGCAGGCCGGTGTGGTGCTCAGCGGAGTCAGCGCAGGCTCCCTCTGCTGGTTCCAGGGAGGCGCGACCGACTCGTTCGGGCCGGAACTGCGCCCGGTCACGAACGCACTCGGTTTCCTGCCGTACGGCAACGGTGTGCACTACGACTCGGACGAGGGACGTCGGCCGTTGATCCACCGACTTGTGGCGGACGGCACCATACCTCCTGCTCACTGCACGGACGACGGAGTCGGTCTGGTGTACCGCGGAACGGAATTGGTGGAGGCCGTGACGGAAATCCACGGCAAGGGTGCCTACATCGTCCAGAAGGACGGGGCCAGGGCGGTGGAGGAACGCATAGAGCCCCGTGTGCTCACCTCATGCGGGCGGTGAGTGCTGATCCCGTCGACTGGCCGTCGAGCGCGGCCGACGGATTTCCCTTCCCTCAGACCGTACCGACGACTCAGCTGGTCGACGAGTTGTCAGCCATGCTGCTCTCGCCCGACCCTGAGGTCCGTGACGACTACGGCTACACCGCAACCGCCCGCTGGATCAGGGAAGGACCGCGGTACTGCTTTCAGGACTTTGCGGCCCGTCCGAAGCGTGGCGCGCTCTCGTCGTCGAGCGCCGACAGGAAGCCGCCCAGGGTGTCGGCGACCTCCTCCAGGCTGCGGGCGCTGAAGAGCACCGGCTGGTACCCGGAGATGTCGTACTCGGTGGCCAGCATGGCGTGAATGTCCAGCGGACGGATCCGAGCCTGCCGCAGGCGGCAGATCTCACCGGAGGAGGAGAGCAGAGCCGCCCCGTACGCCTTGGGTGTCCCTCCCTCGTCAAGCACTCCGTACTCCAGGGTGAACCAGTAGACGTCGCTGATCATCTGGAGGACGTCCCTGTTCTCGACGCGCTTCGCCGCGTCCCCGATCAGCCGGTAGACGTCGGCGAAGGCCGGCGAGGCCAGGTGGATTCCGTGACCGAAGACGTCATGGATGATGTCCGGCTCGGGAGTGAACATCGGTACGTCCGGGTGGCGGACGAACTGCACGGCGTGGAAGTAGCCGTCGGCCATCGATCCCAGGAACCTCTTGTTGCCGACCACACCGCCCGCGAGGGTGAAGTCGAAGCCCGTCAGCCTCCGCAAGTGCGGCCCGACCTCGGCGTGCTGCGGGATGTGGTCCGCCGGAACGGGCGCCTGTTCACGGGCGTCGAGGGCGGCACGGCAGGCATGCTGACGTTGGGTGTCCCAGAGCCGCTGGTGGACGGTCCGCCAGGTCCGCTGCTCGTCCTCGGTGTAGTCCACTCGCGGTGAGGGGTCACCGACCCGGTGGCCGCGGGCCAGCGATGCGATGGCCCGACGCCGCAGCAGATAGCGGGGGTCACTGAGGCCAGGGTGCATGGCGGCCGTGTCGAGCCGGCCGTCGGTCGCGATCGGAGTACGCACGCGCATGTCTCTCACGAGTCGATTGTTTCGGCCGGCGCGCAGCCGGAGCACCGGGACACGCCTGCCCCAGTGGCGCGTCATCCACGTTCCGCTCGGATTGCCCAGCCGCCCTGCTCTCCCGCCCCCGTCGAAGCACCCGGCCGCGGTCGGGCTCGAACGCCCGGTCCGCCGCGCCCACCGCCGCCGGGGCGCCTGGTCGCCACAAGATGGAGTCCACTGCCACCGCCACTGCCAGAGCCGGCGGCGCGCTCCGAGGAAGGCACATCACACTGCGAGTGTGTTCGGCCGGCCATCAGGCGGGTACGGCACCGATCAGACCGCCGTCGACGACGAGGTCCTGACCATTGACGTAGGACGCGTCGGACGAGGCGAGGAACGCCACTGCCGCGGCGACCTCCTCCGGGCGCCCGAAGCGGCCGGCGACGATCCGGCCGGTGATCGCCTGTGCCTCCGCCCGGGTCAGCGCGGCCGCAGGATACATCGGGGTGTCGATATAGCCGGGGCTGACAGAGTTGACTCGGACACCGCGCGGTGCGAGTCCGGCGGAGAGGGTTCGGGCCAGGTTGTGCACGGCGGCTTTGGTCGCCGAGTAGAGGGTCAGGACGCTGTTGCCCCGGTGGAGGGTCCAGGAGGCGTTGATGACGATCGAGCCTCCGTCCGCCATCAGCGGCAGTGCCTTCTGGACTGCGAAGAACACGCCCTTGAAGTTGACGTCGATGCCATGGTCGAAGTCCGATTCGGTGACGTTCTCGAACGGCAGGAAGGTGCCGGTGCCTGCGTTCGCGAAGAGGCCGTCGAGACGGTCGTGACGGTCCCGGACGGTCTCCATCAGCGCCTCCACCGCGCCGAGGTCGGCGGCGTCGGCGACGATGCCCGAGGCGTGCGGGCCGAGCTGGTGGACGGCGGAGTCCACCCGGGCGCTGGTGCGGCCGGTGACGATGACGTGGGCGCCTTCGGTGATGAGACGGTGTGCGGTCGCCAGGCCCATGCCACTGGTGCCGCCGGTGATGAGGATGGTCTTCCCGGTGAAGCGCTTCATGCTGGTCTTCCCGTCAGGACATGTGCGAGGTGGTCGGTCAGGTGGGGCAGCCAGTCGGGGCGGGCGTTACCGAGCAGGTGGTCGCCGTGTGGAACGGGCAGGTAGGTGCCGTGCGGCGCCAGACGGGCCAGCGGCTCGCCGTTCGTCACACCGGGAATGACGTCCTGACCGCCGTCCACGACCAGCAGTGGGGCAGCGATTCGGGGCGCCAGGACGGCGAGGTCCACGTGCTGTGCGAACGCGCGGGCGGCGTCGGCTCCTCCGGCGCGCCGGGCCATGATGGCCCGGACCGGCAAGGGCAGTTCCTCCCAGTCGAGGCGGAAGGGACCGCTGACCGTGGCAACGGCTGCCACACGCGGCTCCAGCGCTGCGGCTCGGGCCGCGAAGTAGCCGCCCAGACTCAGGCCGACGAGCCCGATGCGCGCGGCGCCAAGGGCATCGATCACCCGGCCCACAACCCGCTCATAGTCCGACACGAAGGTCGTCGTGGCCGCGAGCACCCCCTGTCCGGGGCCGTCCATGGCGAACACCGCCAGCCCCCTGGCCAGCAGTGCGGACACCAGATCGAGGAATTCCTCCTTGGCCGAGTCCAGTCCGGGGACGACGACCACGGTCCCCGGCGCGTCGGAGGCGCCACGCAGCCAGCCCGTGAATCCCTCGCCGCTCACTCGGCGCGCACCAGGTTCCAGCACGGTGAGAGCTCTGCTCAAGGCGTGATCCGCCTCGACGGCACCAGGATGTGCCCCCGCGTACGGCGCCAGGGTGGCCAGATGGAACCACCGGGCCGCCATCAACAGGTGCTCACCGGCTGAGACAGGTGACGCCGCGTCCTGTGCCCGCCGGACGTAGCTGTGCCCCGTGCGCAGGAACGACGGCCCCCAGTCGGCGACGGAGGTGAAGCCGGCGGTGACGCGCAGGTACTCGTGAGGGTCCACGCCCGCACCGGCGGCGCGTGTCCACTGGGCGGCGGCGAACTCGGTGGTGCTCACCGTGTTCCTCCGGTCAGCAGGACGGCTTTGCCGCGTATCCGGCGCTCTCGCAGATCGACCAGGGTTTCGGCGGTCTTCCCCCAGTCGGCGATGCGGTCGATCTCCGGGTGCAGCCGGTCCTGTTCCACGAGGCGCACCAGTGCCGCGAGATCGGAGCCGTACGGGGCGCCGGCGTAGTGGAAGTGCTGGATCGTGACGCGCTCGGGCCCTCGGAGGAGTTGGAAGAAGTCGAGGCACACAGGGGTGCGGCTCGCCTGGCCGAACCAGACGAGCGTGCCGCCCGGGCGCACCTTCGACAGGGCGATCGCCAGATCCGGCCCGCCCGTGGACTCCAGTACGGCATCGAACGGGCCATGGGCCGCCGCCACCTCGTGCACCACGTCGGCGCCCAGCTCCGAGAGCCGCGCGCCGCGCGTCGGCGTGGCCGTCACCGCGGTCAGCTCGGCTCCGGCCCCAACGGCCAGTTCGGCGACGAAGTGGCCGACGCCACCCGAGGCACCGGTCAGCAACACCCGTCGACCGGCCAGGGAACCGGTCGTACGCAGCAGCCGCAGGGCGGTGATCCCGGCCAGGGGCAGGGCCGCGGCCCGTGCGCTGTCGATGCTGTCGGGGAGTACTGCGAGGGAGTGCGTGGGCACCGCGGCGTACTCGGCCCAGCCGCCCTGGGCCGGGTGCCCGACCACGCGGGTGCCGATACCTGGGCCGGAGCCGTCGGCTGCCGCCTGCACGACCAGACCTGCGATGTCTTTGCCGGGCAGCAGCTCCGGCCGGGGCTGTTCAAGAAGGAATGTCTCGCCCCGGTTCGGTGCGAACGCCTCGACTTTGATCAGTACCTCACCGGGCTCCGGCACGGGCTGGGGAGCCTCGGCGAAAGCGACCGGGCGCGCCGCTTCTCCCGTGGGAATCAGTCTCTGCATGGAGACGATGCAACCTCCGCGCCTGCCCCACGATCCAACAACGCACAAGCAAGACCGACAACCTCCGGTTGTCGCCTATGGTGAGAGCTGTGGATCTCGACATGGCGCGGGTGCGTGCCTTCGTGCACACCGCCGAGGAACTGCACTTCGGCCGGGCGGCCGGGAGGCTCGCCATATCCCAGCAGGCGCTCTCCAAGAGGATCGCGCGGCTGGAATCCCAGCTCGGCACCGAGCTGTTCCGGCGCGGCGGCAACGGCGTGCACCTCACCGATGCCGGACAGCGCTTCCTCGCGCCGGCCCGGCAGGCCGTGGACGCCGCCGACATCGCCGTCGCGGCAGCGTTCGGCAACGACCGCCCGCTGCGCGTGGACGTCTGGGGGCACCTCTACGCGCCGATGCGGACGCTGGCCCAAGTCGCCGGACACGCGGGGGAGCTGGTGTTGGGGCACGGCCGCGATCTGCCGTCGGTGACAACGGCACTGCTGCACGGTGCCATCGACGCGGCCTTCGGCCGAGTCCACCCCCCGCTGCCCTCCGACCTTGCCCACCGCCTCGTCCGCCTCGAACCCGTCGACGCGGTGCTGAGCACCGACCACCCATTCGCGGCCGCGTCGGCTCTGAGGCCGGAGCAGTTGCGCGGGAGCGTTCTGCGGACACCCGGTGCGCTGCACCGACTCGACTTCCTCCACCGTTTCGTCGACCGATTCGGCATCGAGAACACGGCCCCGGGCGTCAACCTCGGGCTCGCTCACTTCCTCGCCGAAGTGGCGGCGGAACCACGGCAGTTCTCGCTGCTGCCCGCCGACGTGTCACTGCCGGACGTCCCCGGCCTGCGCTCCGTCCCCCTGGTCGAGCCCACGCCGCTGTACGCCTGGTCGCTGCTGTGGCGCTCCGGAAACGGGCACCCGGGGCTGAACGGCCTGGCCGCCGCCTGCGCTGAGGAAGCGGGACGAAGCCGATGGCTGGAGTACGACCCGGCCCGCGACTGGCTGCCTGAACCACCCGCGGGCGGTCCCGGATCTGAGTGACCTTGTGGACACCGCGCCGAAGACGCCGGCGGCCCGGTGACTCGGCGTCCGCCGGACCGGCGGAGCCGGGCGACACCGTCCCCGTCCGGGGAGACGCGGAGGAATCGGCAGCATCGTTCCCGTAGCTCATACGGGGGTGCTTCGACGCCTCCTGCCCTTCACCGGCAGTTCTCCTGGCTGACGCTTATCAGCCCCGCGAAAACCTGAAGAGCAGGCGCACATATCCGAATCATCATGCTGTGATCCACGGCACACGTTCCGGGGCCTGACGGTGGGTTAGGCTTCAGCCGCATTCTGTTCGTCTGTCAGAACAGCATGGCGGGGGCAGGGGGTGCCTGGGGGTTTTCCAGGGGGAGCTTCCTTTCGGACCTGGCGTCACCTCGCGTTGCCTGAAAGGGACTTCACGTGGCACCTCGCCTTCGTCGACGGTCGCAGGCCGGTCTCGCGGGGACCTCCCATGTCACTGGCAAGTGGACCGCCGTCGCCTTCGCCGTGATGACACCTTCCGCGGCTGCCACCGGTGGGTGGCAGAGAAAAGGCCCGCCGCCTGCGCTCAGGGATTTCGGTCTCCTCCGATGTGATCCTCACGGAAAAGGGGATTCTGATAGGAAGCTCGACGGCCGCGTTCCGCCGTCCGGGCAGGAGACATTCTCCCTGGAAGGAGGCACTCTGTCCCGGCCGGAACTCGTGTGACCGGCTGAGACCCGGCAGGTGGGCGCACCGCCTCGTTTCTCTCACAAGTCCTGACCCGGTCCGCGCGGCCGGAGCCTTCCGGTCGAGTCTGCCGAACGTTGCGTCGGGGCGCCCCGACGTGGCCGGATCCTAATCCTTTGGGGAACATTCTTGATAGCCAATCGTTCACGCCTCATGTGGACCACGAGCGCCGCCGCGGCGCTCGCCACACTGCTGACGACCGCTCCCGCGCACGCCCTGCATGGCGCCGATGCCCCCGCCGGGCTCGGCTTCACCGCGAAGATCAACGTCGGGGAGCAGGCCGCCTGCACCGGCACACTGGTCTCGCCCCGGTGGGTGCTGACTGCTGCCTCCTGCTTCGCCCCGGACGGTAAGCCCGCCGCCGGCAAGCCCGCCGTCAGCACCACCGTCACCGTGGGCCGCACCGACCTGACCCAGACCACGGTCGGGGCCACTCGGGCGGCGGTCGAACTCGTCCCGCACCCCGACCGGGACCTGGTCCTGGTGAAGCTGCAGACCGGTGTCGCAGGTGTGAAGCCGGTCGCCCTGGCCGCCACGCCGGTGGCGGCCCAAGAGAGCGTCCAGGCAGTCGGCTTCGGCCGCACCAGGACGACGTGGGTCCCCGACAAGCTCCACACCGCTTCGTTCACGGCAGCAGGCGACGGTTCGGCCGACGTCGCTCTGACGGCCACCGGCGACGCGGTCGTCTGCCAGGGAGACGCAGGCGGACCCGTCCTGCGAGAGGCGGGCGGGACGCGGGAGCTGGTCGCCGTCACCAGCAGGTCGTGGCAGGGCGGATGCCTCGGCATGCCGTCCACGGAAACCCGGACGGGGGCCATCGCGACCCGCGTCGACGACGTGCGGTCCTGGATCACCGGCACCGTGTCCCTCGTTCCGGGCGACCTGAGCGGCGACAACAAGCCCGACCTCGTCGCGGTCGACAACCTCGGCAAGCTGTACCTCTACCCCGGTACGGGCACCGGCGGTCTCGGCACACGCACCCTCATCGGGACGGGCGGATGGTCGGGCGCCTCCGTCACCCATCGAGGTGACTGGACCGGGGACGGCATGGAGGACATCGTCGCCCGCGTCGGCAGCGAGCTGCGCGTCTACCCCAACCGCGGCGACGGCTCGCTCGCCACACCGATCAGGATCGGCACCGGACTTCCCGCGAACGCCCAGGTCGTCGGCGTCGGTGACGCCACCCTGGACGGACAGCCCGACCTCGCCGTCTCGTACAACGACAAGCTGTACATGTACGCGGGCGTCAGCAGTCCCACCCCGTCCGTGGCCGCACCCGTCCAGATCGGCAACGGTGGCTGGGGGGTCATGAGCCTGACCGCACCCGGCGACGCCGACCGGGACGGACGGGTCGACCTGCTCGCCCGGGACTCCCGTGACGGCATCCTGTACATCTACCTCGGACAGGCCAACGGAACGTTCAGCGACCGGACCGAGTACGGCCATTCGTACACCGTCAGCTGGCGGCCCCTGATCGCCGGAGCCGCCGACGCCAACCGCGACGGCGTCGCCGACATGTGGACCACCGCGGCGGACGGCACCCTGAAGTTCTACAAGGGCGGGACCTCGATCCACGGCCCGGTCGACGGGCCGAGCGTTCAGGTCGGCAACGGCGGCTGGAACGCCATGAGGTCCATCAGCTGATCCTCGTTCCGCCCACTCGCGGATCCACCCGGTCCGCCACGGCCGGGAGCATTCGGCGGGTCCCGTGAACACGAGGCCCGCCAACAGCTCCCGGCCGTCCGGCCGCGCCCCCGGTCAGCTCGCCGCACCCCAAGCGTGCCGGGACATCCGGCACACCCCGTACGACGCCGGCGAGCCGTCCCTCTCCTCCTCCGACCCTCGCATCCGTCAGACGGTGCCCGGCGGGCGGCGTGGTGCGGGAGAGTGAGTTATGTGGTCAGAGACGCAGCGGGCCCGTACGTAGGCGTTCGCCAGTCCCCGGAGATTGTCGCGCGTTTAGGTGGGGGTAGGTTCGCGCTCGGCACCCCGATGCGCATCTGCGTACCTGCAACATCGTCGCAGCGGACCGATCATGGTTCTTCACCCTGTACTTCGACGCCACCGGGACCGAGCTCCTGGCGTGCAGCGGCGTCATGAACGAGCGGCTCATGAGGGGGACGGTCAGAAGCTCCAACTGTAGAGGCCGCCACGCGTACTCGTCGCAGCCGCCGCGAGGCGGGAAACGCCCTGCATGACGGCGAGGAGGTCATCGTCGGTCATGTCGTCGCCGTCCTGAGACCGCAGCCGCGTACTCCAGCGGCCTGCGAGCTCTTCGAGTTCGGCGGCACTCGCCTGGCCGAGCGCTCGAGTCAGCCTCTTGGGCAGAGCGAACACCTCAATGCCATCGTTCAAGGGGGCGGTGACCCACTCCGGCCACGGCCGCCACGCGTAGAGCTGCTCAAGCGGCGGAGTCTTGGCCGAAGGCGCCTGGAAGTACATGTCCCACTCGGCGATGGCCGTGTCCGGCTCAATGAAGTGGCAGGTCACAGACTCGAATGCCTCGCCAGGTCCCCGCAGACGCGTGGCAGCGGCGGCTGCGTCGTCGGGGGCGAGGAAGAACACTATGTCGTGGGCCATCCGAGCATGATGACAGCCCGCCGAGCCGGCGCGGATGCCAGATGCCAAGGCCAGACAACACCCGACTCGACCAGGCACGTGCGGCTGAACCCGCTCCAAACCGCGCGGCCTCTCTGTCAGTGGCCACTGCCAGGATGCGCCGGTCAACTGCAGGACCGGGAGAGACCATGGGCACTTGGGGCGTCGGCCTCTTCGGCAACGACCCAACAGCGGACTTTCCCGGTGGCCTTGACAAGGTAGCCACGGGCGAACGTGAGGGCATCGTCCGCAGCCCACGCCGCGTTTCACAGGCCGTCGGCGCTCATCCGCTCTCCCGCGGGAGCGGCTGCCTCGACCACGGGTGCCTGGCACGTGGGCTGCGTGCGTCCAGGGAGCGTTTCCGTAAAGCCCCGTCCTGTCACATCCCGCACGGCTCGTTCGTCGTACCGGTGAAGACGGTGGTTCCGTGGAGGTGGCGATGCAGTATGCGCTGATGATCTACTCCGAGCCAGGCGCGGAGGAGACACTGTCCGACGCCGAACGCGCGGCCGTGCTCGCCGGGTACGCGGCCCTGGCCGACGACGACCGGTGCCTCGACGGCACGTGGCTGCAGCCCATGGAGACAGCAACGAGGCTTCGTAGGGCAGGTGGCGAGGTGCTGTTGAGCGACGGCCCGTTCGCGGACACGAAGGAAGTGCTCGGCGGCTTCCGTCTCGTCGAGGCGGCCGATGTCGACGAGGCCCTGGAGCTGGCGGCACGGGTTCCGGCCGTCAGGCTGGGCGGGACCGTGGAGGACAGGCCGGTGAAGAGGCGCTGACCGGGCTGGCGGAGGTCTTCCGGGAGGAGTGGAGCGGGGTACTGGCCTCTCTGGTCGGGTTCCTCGGTGACTTCGACCTGGCTGAGGAAGTGACGCAGGACGCGTTCGCGGCCGCGGCGGAGCGCTGGCCGGTCTCCGGGACCCCGGCCAATCCTCGGGAGTGGCTGGTCACCACCACCCGCCACCGGGCGATCGACCGGGGGCCGCCGAGATACGACGATGCCGTAGCGGGCGGACTCCTTCGCCGACCGCAGCACGCGCATGCCGGCAGGAGTCGCCGTGAGACCGTCCGATGCCGGCCGCTTCAGACTGTCTCCGCGCATCGAGCGCTGAGCTGAACGGTGCGGAGGGCGACGCACCCCGTCGCGTCGCAACCCGTGTCCGGCCCCGGGACGCCCGAGGGCGGCACCCCTCCCGGGATGCCGCCCTGCGATGCGTACGGCCGCGCCGGGGCGCGTTCGTGTCAGTGTGAGCCGACAGGCGTCCGCTCCTGCGGGAAGGAGTCCTCGTCCGACGAGCCCCAGCACTCCACCTCGCCGCGCAGACCCGGCACCTGGTCCTTCCGGAAGACCGGGTCGAGGCCCTGGCCGCGCTGGGCCATGTAGTCGTCGAGCAGGCGGAAGGCGACCGCGCCAAGGGGGACGATCGCGATCAGGTTGACCAGGACCATCGCGCCCATCGTGACGTCCGCGAGGCTCCAGACCAGCGGCACGGAGCCGATCGCGCCGAGGACGGCGCAGGCGATGACCACGGCGCGGTACGAGTTCATCACGCTCTTGCTGCGTGTGATGAACTGGATGTTGGACTCGCCGTAGTAGTAGTTACCGATCATGGAGCTGAAGGCGACCATGAAGACCACCAGGGTCAGCAGGTGACCCGCCCAGTCGCCGAGCGAGCTGGTGAAGGCGGACTGCGTGACGTCCGCGCCGCCGCGCTCACCGAGGGTCGGGTTGGCGGACAGGATCACGAAAGCGGTCATGGTGCAGATGACCAGGGTGTCGAAGTAGACACCGAGGGTTTGGACCAGGCCCTGCTTGACCGGGTGGGTGGTCTCCGCGGACGCGGCGGCGTTCGGGGCGGAACCCATGCCCGCCTCGTTGGAGAACATGCCGCGCCGCACGCCCTGCAGGATCGCCGTACCCACGGCGCCCCCCGCGACCTCGCGGAAGCCGAAGGCCCCGCCGATGATGTCGCCGAGCATGCTCGGCACGCTGCCCAGGTTGAGGAGCACGATGACCAGACCGACCAGCAGGTAGAGCCCGGCCATCACCGGGATGATGACCTTGGTGACGGCAGTCAGGCGCTTCACCCCGAAGAACACCGCCAGTGCGAGCAGCACGGCGAGCACAATGCCGAGGGCGGGGTCGAACCAGGAGGCGTCCGAGCCGAAGGAGCCCTTCGTCGCCACCGTGATGGTGTTGGACTGCACCGCGGTCAGCACGAACCCGAACGTCAGCGTGATCAGCACGGCGAAGACCACGCCGAGCCAGCGCATTCCGAGCGCCTTCTGCATGTAGTAGGCCGGGCCACCGCGGTATGTACCGGGTTCGGTGTCGCGCACCTTGTACAACTGCGCCAGGACCGACTCGACGAACGCCGAGGCACCGCCGATCAGAGCCATCATCCACATCCAGAAGACGGCTCCGGGGCCGCCCATGGTGATCGCGGTGGCCACGCCGGCGATGTTGCCGGTGCCGATCCGCGCGGCGGCGGAGATGGTGAAGGCGCCGAAGGGGCTGACGCCGGACTGCGGCTTGTCCTTGAAGACCCGGAACATCTCCGGGATCAAGCGGATCTGCACGCCCTTCGAACGCAATGTGAACCAGACGCCGACTACGGCGACCAGCGGGATCAGCAGATATGTCCAGAAGACGTCGTTGAGGTCGACGACCCAGGTTTCCAACGTGCTCATGCGAGTGCTTCCCGGTTCCTCGTGAGTCGGGGAGTCGACCCGGCTTCCGCATGCGCACAGGTCGTGTACAGAACGGCCGGCCGGGCCGGGTGGCGCGGAGGCAAAGACTCCGCAAACCTCAGGACCCTAGGCTGGCGTCGTAGCCCCTGCCTATAGTTCCTGAACGTGGGCTACCTCACATGACTCCGGCAGCCGTCGGCGCAGTTCTGGACTCTCGGCAGCTGAGCCACGTGCTCCGCCTGTGGTGTCGATACAACGGTGGTCAGACTGTCCTGGCCGCGAGAACTCATCGCTCTGTCCGTTCTGGGGGCAGACGGAGTTGACCCGATCCGGCACGCCTCTGATCAGTAGGGTCATGGTCCTATGAAGGGTCTGATCGTGCTGTCCGCTGCGTTCGTCGTTTTCGTCATGCCGACTTCCCTGGTATGGCTACTGGCGCGGCGCGCGAGAGTTCCCGACTGGATCCTGGCCGGGTTTCTGCTGGCCGGGTGGCTGACCGTGTTCGCCGGCTGGTTCCTCTCACAGCGTGCGCAGCCGGGTCTGTTCCCCGAAACATCGCCCTGCCACGGCATTCGCGCCACCCCTGTCTCGCAGTACTTCCCGCCCGACGCGTTCTGTCGCCACGCTGACGGAGAATTGCGGACGGTCAACGGGCCGGACGCCAAGTTGCTGTTCTGGGCCGCAGCCGGCATCACTGTGGCGATGCCGATCGCCGCCGTCCGCGCGCGGCGTCAGGCGGTGCGCCGCAGTGCCCCGACCGTGACGAGCAGGAAGACGCCCGCCGAGCCGCGAAAGGGTGCCTGACCGTGGTGGTCCAGCGATCGCCACGCTCCTGGCGTACGTGCCGTTCGTTCCGCTGACCAGCTTGTCGTACGCGGTGGTCAGTACCTCGTCCCACGTGCGACCGATCGGCAGCTCGAAGTACGGGAACCGGCTGCCCGAGGTGAGGTGACTGAGGCGTCGGAGCTGCGCGGGCCGCAGGTCCGGTTCGTGGACGCTGGCTACGGCGACATGTGCACCGGCCGGCGACGGGGGAGGTGGATCTCAGTCTTTGCCGGTGGGAGGGCCTTGCTCTAACCGGCGTGAACACGGTGTGGGAGCCGGTCCGAAAGGGCCGGTCCCGGAGCCGCCGCCGGTGGGGCGCGGGGGGCAGGGGCCGTGCAGGGCCGCCCATCGCAGGAGCAGGCGGGTCTTGTCGTCGGTGATGCGGCCGTCGCGGGTCATGCCGAGGGTTTCGGTGAAGGGCAGCTCGAGGACTTCGATGTCCTCGCCTCCTTGCGGGTCCGGTAGCGCGCGTAGATCAGTCCGCTGTCGAAGGAACGTTTCTCGACCAGTTCGAGTTCGAGGCGCACACCGTCGGGAAAGAACCGCTTGCCGCCGCCGACCACGCTCGTGGTGATGAACAGGTGGTACTCGTCCACCAGGCCGGCCGCGATCGCCTGGACCGCGAGGTTCGGACCGTCCACGGTCAGGTCGCGATCGGCCTCGGCCTTGAGCTCGCGCACCGCGTCCGGGTCGAAGGTCCGCTCGATCCTCATCGTGCGCTCCACCAGCCCGACCTCTTTCAGCCGGGTGATGAGAGGGGACAGCGCGCTCTGGCGGAGGTGAACCCGGCCGACCAGATTCTGCACCCGGCACCGGCAACCGTCCTCGGCCCCTCGGCCACCAGGATGTCGAGCACCTCCAAGTCGCTCGCGCCCAGGCCGTGCGAGTGCAGTGCGCGGTCGATCTCGCACCTGGTGCGCGCGTGCCCCGAGTGGATCTCCCGCCAACGCTCCCCGAGCCGCGCACCGGCGGTCCTGGCTGCCGTACGTGCAGGAAAACACCGGGACCCGCCGTCGGCTGTCCGGGCAACCGACGCGCACCCAAGAAGACCGCCTCGCACGCGCGGACCGGACTCCGGCGTGGGACTCAGGCCGAGGCCCGCCGCACCAGTTCCGTCGGCAGGATCACCGCGGCCGGGTCCTCGCCGCCGATCTGGGCCAGCAGCACCCGGACCATCTCCGCGCTGATGCGGTCCCACGGCTGCCGGATGGTGGTCAGCTGCGGGCTGGCGGCGACCGCGGCCGGAGAGTCGTCGAAGCCGCCCACCGCCACGTCCTCGGGCACCCGCCGCCCGGCCCGCTGCAACGCGGCCAGCACCCCCTGCGCCATCAGGTCGGAGGCGACGAAGACCGCGTCCACGTCCGGGGCCCGCGCCAGCAGCCGCTCGGCGCCCGCCTCGCCGCTGGCCCGGCTGTAGTCGCCGGACACCACCAGCCGCTCGTCGAAGGCGACGCCCGCCTCCGCCAGCTCCTCCTTGTAGCCGGCCAGCCGCTCCACACCGCCCGGGGTGTCCAGCGGCCCGGTCACCACCCCCACCCGCCGACGCCCCAGCGACAGCAGGTGGCGGACCATCTCCCGGGCGCCGTCCCGGTCGTCGGCGGCCACGTAACTCACCTTCGCCCCCAGCCCGATCGGCTTGCCGCACGCGACCAGGGGCACCCCCGCCGCACGCAGCTCCTCGGCGACCGGGTCCCCGGAGTGGCTGGACACCAGCAGCACCCCGTCGACGTGCCCCGCCGTGATGTACCGCGTGATGCGCCGCCGTTCGTCCTTCGTCCCGGCCAGCATCAGCAGCAGCGGGACGTCGTGCGCGGCCAGCGCCTGGGTGCAGCCGCGCAGCAGGACGTTGAAGTTGGGGTCCTCGAAGAACCGCTCCTGCGGCTCGGTGAGCAGGAAGCCCACCGAGTCGGAACGCCCGGTGATCAGCGACCGGGCGTGCCGGTTGACGACGTAACCCGTCTTGCGGATGGCCGCGTTGACGGCCTCCTCCGCGGCCGGACTGACGTAGTGCCCGCCGTTGAGCACCCGTGACACCGTGCCCCGCGAGACCCCGGCCTCGCGTGCCACGTCGTGGATCGTGGGCGGTCGGCGCCGGCCCCCCGTGTTGCTCATGGTCATGACTTTACGGCCCCGGAGAGCAGGTCGAGGCTCCAGAAGCGCTGGACGACGAGGAACAGGGCGACCAGCGGCAGCACGGCGAGGAAGGCACCGGTGATCACCAGCGTATAGAGCGCCGGGGTGCTCGCGCCCTGCTCCAGCAGCGTGTGCAGGCCGAGCGTGATCGGGAACTTCTCGTCGTCGCTGAGCATGATGTACGGCAGCAGGAAGTTGTTCCACACGGCCACGAACTGGAAGAGGAACACCGTCACCAGCCCCGGCACCATCATCGGCAGCGCGATGCGGATGAAGATCCGCCACTCGCCCGCCCCGTCCATCCGCCCGGCCTCCACCACGTCGGCGGGCACGGTCGCCGCGGCGTAGATCCGGGCCAGGTAGACGCCGTACGGGGACAGGACCTGCGGGAGCAGCACGGACAGGTACGAGTCCGTCATGCCCGCCTCGGCCAGCAGCAGGTACTGCGGCACCGCGAGGATGACCGGCGGCATCAGCACACCGGCGAGGAGCACGTTGAAGAGCGCCTCCCGGCCGCGGAAGCGGTAGGTCGCCAGCGCGTAGCCGCTGACCGCCGACACGGCCGTGGACAGCAGGGCGCCGAGACCGGCGTACAGGGCCGAGTTGGCCATCCACCGCCAGTAGACCCCGTCGCGGTAGGCGCTCAGGTCGCCCACGTTGTCGGTGAAGCCCGTGCCCGGCAGGAAAGTGAAGGTGGAGAACAGTTCGCTGCCCGACTTGGTGGCGGCGACGACCACCCAGACCACCGGCAGCAGGCAGTAGAGCGCGCCGAGGGCCAGGGTGAGCGTCGGGACCAGCGCCGTCCGGCGGCGGCGCGGCGGCCCCTGGGCGGTGCCGGGCGTGGTGCCGGCGGCCGGGCGGGTCTTGCGGACGGCGAGGGTGCTCATCGGGGTGCCTCCTGCTTGTTGCGCCGGTTCGCGGCCCGCAGGAACCCGAAGGACAGCACCAGGGTGACGAGCGCGATGATCGCCGCCTGGGCGGCGGCGGAGTGGATGTCGCCCTTGCCGAAGGCGTCCTGGTACACCTTCATCAGCGGACTCCAGGTCGTGGAAACGGAGTTGGTCAGGGGCTTGAGGGTGGTCGGCTCGCTGAACACCTGGAGGGTGGCGATGATCGAGAAGAAGAACGTCAGCACCAGCGACGGAGCCACCATGGGGATCTTGATCCGCAGGGCGATCTGCAGCGGGGAGGCGCCGTCCAGCCTCGCCGCCTCGTACACCTCGGTGGGGATGGCCCGCAGCGAGGTGTAGATGACGATCATGTTGAAGCCGGTGCCGCCCCACACGGCGATGTTCGCCAGGGCGAAGTAGAGCGGACCGCCGTCGAGCAGGTCGGGCTGAGGCAGTCCCAGCCGGTCGAGCGCGAAGTGGAACGGGCTGACGTCCGGCAGGTAAAGGAAGCCCCACAGCAGCGCCGCCACCACGCCGGGGATGGCGTACGGCAGGAAGATCGCGAGCCGGGTGACCGGGGTGAACCGCACCCGGTCGGAGTCGAGCATCAGGGCGAACAGCAGGGCCAGGCCCAGCATCACGGGCACGACCAGGCAGCCGTAGCCGAGGACGCGCAGTGCCCCGTCCAGCAGCTCGCTGTCGCCCAGGGCGTCGGCGTAGTTCTGGAAGCCGGCCCAGACCTCCTTCCGGGCCCCGGCGCCCAGGCCCAGCCCGGACACCTCCACCTTGCGGAAGCTGAGATACACCGCGTAGCCGATGGGCAGGGCGAAGAACAGCATGAACAGGGCGGTCGCGGGGAGGAGGAAGAAGTAGGGGGCGCGAGGGGCTCCCCCGCGTGCCGTCGTGCCGGTCACCGCGCGACCTCGAAGCCCTGCTTCTCCAGGTCGGCGACCGTCTCCTCCTGCATGGTGCGAAGGGCGGCGGAGAAGTCCGACTTGTTCTTGGCGGCGGCGCCGAAGGCGTCCTTGAAGGAGGTGTAGGCGACGTTGACGTTGGGGCCCCAGGCCGAGGGCGTCGTCGTCTTCGCGATGACGGCGGCCTTGGTGTAGAAGTCGGGCTGGTTGGCGAAGAACTCCGGCGGCTGGGCGAAGGCGCCGCTGAGCTGGGCCGAGGTGGACGCCGGGTAGATGCCGCCCTCCTTGGCCAGCGCGCCCAGCGCGTCGGCGTCGGTGTTCAGCCACTCGGCGAACTTCGCGGCGGCTTCCCGGTGGTCGGAGTCGGTGGTCACCGCGGTGGAGGAACCGCCCCAGCTGCCGGTGCGGTTCTCGCTCCCGGACCACTGGGGGAGCGGGGCCATGGCCCACTTGCCCTTGGTGTCCGGCGCGGCCGTGGTCAGCGTGCCGGGCGCCCACACCGCGCTGACCCAGGCGATATGCTTGCCGGTGTTCAGCGCCTTGTTCCAGGCGGGGGTGTACATCGGCTGGTTGTCGATGGCGCCCTCCTCGACGAGACCGCCCCAGAAGTCGGCGACCTTCCTGGTCGCCTCGTCGTCGATGCCGACCTTCCACTTCTGGCCCTCGGTCGTCCACCACCGCGCGCCGGCCTGCTGGGCGAGCCCGGCGAAGAGGCCGGAGTCGTTGGCGGAGAAGGTGGTGAGGTCCTTGTCGGGAGCGGCCTTCTTCAGCTCGCGCGCGGTCCGGGCGAACTCCTCCCAGGTGGCCGGGACATCGAGTCCGTACTGCTCGAACAGGTCCTCGCGGTAGTAGAACATCATCGGACCGATGTCCTGCGGCACGGCGTAGACGGCGTCCGTGCCCAGCGTCGTCTGCTGCCAGACGCCGTCGGCGAACTTGCCCTTCACGTCGTCGACCTCACCGGATATGTCGGCGAGCGCGTCGTTGCTGACCAGCGTGGGCAGCGCCTGGTACTCGGCCTGCACCAGATCCGGCGCCTGGCCGGCCTTGTGTGCGGTGAGGATCTTGGTGACCAGCGTGTCGCCGGACGCCTGCTTCTTCACCGTGACGGTGATCTGCTGCTCCTTGCCCGGCCCCTTGTTCCACAGGTCGACGACCTTGTCCATGCCGGGCGTCCAGGTCCAGTACGTCAGCGAGACCGGACCCGACTGGGCGTCGCCGCCGTCGTCGGACGAGCCGCAGGCGGCGAGGGTGCTCGCCCCGAGGGCGACGGCGACGGCGGAAGTCACCAGGCGGCGGCGCTTCGTGTACGGCATGGAACTCTCCCCTGACCTGGGTCCCCACCCGCTGCGGAGACCTGCCACGCTTCTGTGAGCGTTCACAGTAGAGAAACATCCCGGACACTTGTCAATGGTTGTTGCTGTGCGGTTATGTTGGGCTCGCATCGCATCCGATGTGTGTGCACGTTCCCACTTTTCGATCGACACCGGGAGACCATCCATGCCGGAGACCACCCCCAGGGGCCTGGCCGGGCTCGCCTTCGGCGGGGACTACAACCCCGAGCAGTGGCCCGAGCACGTGTGGCAGGAAGACGTCCGGCTGATGCGCGAGGCCGGGGTCACCATGGTGAGCGCGGGGATCTTCTCGTGGGCCCTGCTTGAGCCCGCCCCGGGCACGTACGACTTCGGCTGGCTGGACCGGCTCCTCGACCTGCTGCACGACAACGGCATCCGGGTGGACCTCGGCACGCCCACCGTCGTCCCGCCCGCCTGGTTCTACCGGGCCCACCCCGATGCCCTCCCGGTCACCGCCGACGGGGTGCGGCACGAGTTCGGCTCCCGCGGCGCCATCTGCCACAGCAACGCCGACTACCGCGCCGCCGCCGCGAACATCACCACCCGGCTCGCCGAGCGCTACGGCACTCACCCGGCCCTCGCGCTCTGGCACGTCCACAACGAGTACGGCGTCCCCGTCTCGGCCTGCTACTGCGACTCCTGCGCCGCGCACTTCCGACGCTGGCTCGCGGCCGCGTACGGCACGGTGGACGCCGTCAACGAGGCGTGGGGCACCGCGTTCTGGGGCCAGCGCTACGCCGGCTTCGACCAGATCAACCCCCCGCGCACCACCCCGACGGTCGGCAACCCGGCCCAGGCGCTGGACTACAAGCGCTTCGCCGACGCCACCATGCGCGAGAACTTCATCGCCGAGCGGGACATCCTGCACCGCCTGTCACCCGGCGTCCCGGTCACCACCAACTTCATGACCGCCCTCAGCCAGTGCGACTCCGTCGACTACTGGGCCTGGGGCCGCGAGGTCGACCTCGTCACCAACGACCACTACCTGATCACCGACGGCCGCCGCACCCACGTCAACCTCGCCATGGCCGCCGACCTCACCCGCTCGGTCGCGGGCGGCGCCCCCTGGCTGCTGCTGGAACACTCCACGTCGGGCGTCAACTGGCAGCCCCGCAACCCGGCCAAGGCCCCCGGCCAGATGGCCCGCAACTCCCTCGCCCACGTGGCGCGCGGCTCCGAGGGCGCCATGTTCTTCCAGTGGCGGCAGTCCCGGCGCGGCGCCGAGAAATTCCACTCGGCGATGCTGCCCCACGGCGGCACGGACACCCGCGTGTGGCGCGAGGTGGTGGAGCTCGGCGCCTCCGTCGGCTCCCTGCGGCCGGTCCGCGGCACCCGCACCGAGGCCGACGTCGCCATGGTCTGGGACTGGCACTCCTGGTGGGCGCAGAACCTCCAGTGGCGCCCCAGCGAGGACCACGACCCGCGCGAACGCGCCGACACCTTCTACGAGGTGCTCTACGACCGTCACCTCACCGTCGACTTCGCCCACCCCGAAGCCGACTTGTCGCCCTATCCCCTCGTCGTCGTCCCCGCGCTGTACCTGGCGACGGAGGCGGCCGGGAACAACCTCCGGGAGTACGTGGAGCACGGCGGCACCCTCGTCGTCTCCTACTTCTCCGGCATCGTCGACGAGCACGACGCCGTCCACGAGGGCCCCTGCCCGGGCGCGCTCAGGGACGTGCTCGGCCTCACCGTCGAGGAGTTCTCCCCCCTGCTGGCGGGCGAACGGGTGCGGCTCATCGGCCCGGACGGCGGCGAGCTGCACGGCGACGTGTGGACGGAGTTCGTCGTGCCGCGCGGCGCCGACCCGGTGTGGACGTACACCGACGGACTGGCCGCGGGCCGCCCCGCCGTCACCCGGCACCGCCTCGGCGAGGGCACCGCCTGGTATGTCTCCACCCGGCTGGGCGCCGACGGCCTGGACACCGTCCTGGGCGGTGCCGCCCAGGACGCGGGTCTCGCCCCCCGCACCGGCCTGCCGCGCGACGTCGAGGTGGTCCGCCGCACCGGCGAATCGGGCACCTACCTCTTCGCGGTCAATCACACCGCCTCGGACGCCAAGGTGCCATTGGACGCGCACGGCACCGAGCTGCTGACCGGGGAGCGGGCGGCCGGCCGCCTCGCCGTCCCGGCCGGGGCGGTCCGGGTCGTACGGCTCGACGGCTAGCCGTCACCACCCGAGCCTTCCCTCTGCTCGATCCGCTCCATCGGATCCGCTCCATCTCCTCCATCCCCCACGTCGAAGGGACGACGGACGACGATGCACCAGTCCGGACGCACACTCAAGGCACTGCTCCCACCCCTGGTGGCGGGGCTCGCCCTCACCACCCTGCCCGCCCAGAGCGCCCACGCGGCGAGCACCCTCACCAACGCCGGTTTCGAGGCCGACGGCACCGGCGCCGCCACCCCGAGCGGCTGGTCGGAGTACGGCGCGAGCGGCGCCTCGTACACCGAGCCCGGCGGCCGCGGCGGAGGCCACCGGCTGAGCCACTGGTCGCCCACCGCCTACCGGGCCGAGACGTACCAGTACCTGTCCGGACTCGCCAACGGCGACTACCGGCTGACCGCCTGGGTCCGTTCCGGCGGTGGCCAGAACGCCGCCTGGATCGCCCTGAAGAACTGCGGCGGCGCCGAGCGGCGCACCGACCTCCCGGTCTCCGCCGACGGGTGGATCCGGATCGTCGTGCCCGTCCGGGTGACGAACCACCAGTGCACCATCAGCGTCAACAGCGACGCGAACGCCGGCGACTGGATCAACGTCGACGACCTTACCTTCGCGCCGGGCGCGCCCACCGGACTGCCGGTCAAGGGCGCCGACGTCTCCTCCCTCGCCAAGAGCGAGGCGAAGGGCGGTGTCTACCGGACGGCTTCCGGTGCGAAGGCCGACGCCCTCGGCGTCCTGGGGGCCGCCGGCATGAACTACGCCCGCCTCAAGGTGTGGGTGGACCCGGCCGACGGCTACAACGACAAGGCCCGGGTGCTGGAGACCGCCCGGCGCGTCAAGGCACAGGGCATGAAGCTGCTGGTCGACTTCCACTACTCGGACACCTGGGCCGACCCGGGCGCCCAGAAGAAGCCCGCCGCCTGGGCCGGGCACTCCTACGGGCAGCTGAAGACGGACGTGTACGACCACACCTACGACGTGCTCAGCGCACTGGAGGCGCAGGGCACCGGCGCCGACATGGTCCAGGTGGGCAACGAGATCAACGGCGGCATGCTGTGGGACGAAGGGTCCACGGACGACTGGCCCCGCCTCGCCGGGCTGCTCAACAGCGGCTACGACGCGGTCAAGAAGGCGGACCCGGGCACGCCGGTCGCGCTGCACCTCGCCGAGGGCGGCGACCTGGACGGTACCCGCTGGTGGTTCGACAACGCCGTCGCGCACGGGGTCCGGTTCGACGCCATCGGGCTGTCGTACTACGGCTACTGGCACGGACCGCTCTCCGCCTTCCAGACCACCCTGGACGACGCAGCGGCCCGCTACGGAAAGCCCGTCTTCGTCGCCGAGACGGCCTACCCGTTCCGGCTGGACAGCGAGGACGCGCACGAGAACATCATCGACACCGAAGCCGAACTGGTCCCGGGCTATCCGGCGACCCCGGCCGGTCAGAGCGCGTGGATGAACACCGTGGCGGACATCGTGGAAGCCGTTCCGAACGGCCGCGGCCTCGGAGTCTTCTACTGGGAGGCGACCTGGACGGCGGTGGAGGGCAACGGCTGGGACCCGGCCGACCCCGCCTCCGGCAACGGCTGGGAGAACCAGGCGCTGTTCGACTACGACGACCGGGCCCTGCCGGCCACAGCGTGGTTCCGCCACCGCTGACGCCGCCGGCGCGCTCCTACGGTGCCGGACGGCTCACGGGGCGTGTAGTAGGGCTTGGACGCCATGAGCGCCATCAGCATCGGTCAGGCCGTCGTCCTCGGAGCCGTCGAGGGGGCGACCGAGTTCCTCGCGGTGTCCTCCACCGTCCACCTCGAGATCACCGAGGGGCTGATGGGCCTCCCCGTCGACGACGACGCCGCCATCGGGTTCTCGGCGGTCATCCAGGTGGGCGCGAGCGCCGCCGTCCTCGTCTGGTTCCGCAAGGGCATCGCGCGGATCGCCTCCGCGTGGTCGCGCGGGCTGAGCGACCGGGAGCCCTGTAGTGGAGCCGACGGTCAGGACGTTGCCGCGGCCGCGCCTCAGGTGCGGCCGGGCCGCCTGACGACGAGCCGCACGGAGTCCTCGTCGGTGACGACCAGGGGCCCGGCGTGAGGATAGTGCCGCCCTCGCGGGCGACCAGCCGCTGGGTTACCGAGGGCCTCCTCGTGGAGCAGGTCGCCGCCGACGACCAGCGCGCCCTCGGCGGCGCAGGGCCGCCGCCCGGCCCTGCCCCCGGGCGGTGCCGGAGATCAGGGCCACCTTGCCGTCGCGCCGCTTCATCCGCCGGCCTTCGCGGCGAGCAGGGCGTCGGAGACGGACTCGACCCCGCCGTGCGCGGTCAGGCCGCCGTCCACGGGGATCTCCGCGCCGGTGATGAACGACGCCTGGTCCGACAGCAGGAACACGACCGGCGGCGCCACCTCGTCCACGGTGCCGGTGCGTCCGAGGGGCGGCTCCCGGACGTTGGCCTCGCGGAACGCCGGGGGGCGCGCAGGCCGCCATCTCCGTCTCGACGTAGTGCTTGGGTGTGGGCGCACCCAAGCCTTCGTAGCCCACGGCTCCGTGACGCGTTCGCTGATTCCAGGGTCACCCATCGAGGGCACCTGCCCCACAGCGCGGGAGGCAGGCTCACCCGCAACGTGTACTGCGGCCGCTGCAACCTATGCCGGGAGCTTCCGCGGCCGGTCCTGGAGCGAACCCGAAGGTGACGGTCGTGCCGCTTCCTCGGCGCTGCCGTTCCCTCTTCGGGGGGATCACCCCGGGGGTTGGCGTTCGCCTTCCGCTGAGGCGCGGATCTGCTCCGCGTGGCGGGTCAGGGTATCGATGCGGGTGATCAGTTCTGGCTGGTCGGCTGCTAGGTGGTCGCGTGCGCGGGTCAGTGGGCCGATGAGGCCGGCGGCGTCGTCCTGGCCGAGTGCCTGCAGGAGGGGCGTACGGGCCTCGGAGGGGAGGCCCGTGAGGGCGGTGACCTGACCGGCGAGCTGGCGCAGGTCGCCGGCGTTGCCGCGGGCCCAGGCGGTGACCGTGCGGTCGGCGGCGCGGCGGTCCCGGGTGGCCTGCACGCGCTGTTCGCCCGTGGTGCCGGGGGCTCCGGGGCGCAGGCGCAGATAGCGGCGTTCGGCGGCCTGCCGGCTGGCGACACCGAGTGGGTGGGCGAGATCGGCCCAGCTGGCCCCCGCGGAACGCGCGGTTTCGATCAGCCCCGTCTCCCAGCCGGCGAGACGAGCGCGGACCTGGCGCAGGAGGAGCAGCGCGGCGAGTGCCTGGTCCGGGCTGATCTCGTCGCTGGGCCGCTCTTCGGTCTGCGGTGCCTGGGCGGTGTGGACGGCTTCGTCGATCGCCGCCAGTGCCGCTTCGGCGGCAGGGAACGACGAGGGCTGCGTACCGGCTTGCCGGGGGTCTGCGGTCATGATTCACCTCCACTCAAGGGCGTCACCTGACCGGTGACATCTGCGCTTGTCATCGTTTCGATGACATGCTACAAGAAATACAGGAAGCAGCGCATGAGCGGTTCTGCTCGAAGTGGAGGTGTTTCACGATGCTGATGCGCACTGACCCTTTCCGTGACTTCGACCGGCTGACCCAGCAGCTGTTCGGCAACACGTCCGGCACCTGGTCGCGCCCCACGGCGATGCCGATGGACGCCTACCGCGAGGGGGACGCCTACGTCATCGCCCTCGACCTGCCCGGTGTCGACCCGGACGCGATCGACATCGACGTCGAGCGCAACATGCTGACCGTCAAGGCCGAACGCCGGCCCGTCACCAAGAGCGCCGACGTGCAGATGGAGCTCTCGGAGCGCCCCCTGGGGGCCTTCTCCCGCCAGGTGATGCTGGCCGACACCCTCGACACCGAGCACATCAGTGCCGACTACGACGCGGGGGTGCTCACCCTGCGCGTCCCGATCGCCGAGCGAGCCAAGCCCCGCAAGATCTCCGTTTCGGGCGGCGCGGAACGCAGGGAGATCTCCGGCTGATACGCGGGCCGCGCACCTTGGCGGAGGGCCGGCGGCCTCTCAGGCGGCCCAAGCCCTCCGCCCGCCGTCACGGACTCCCGGCGAAAGGAGGACCCCGATGGCCATGCACTGGGACGTGTTCCTCGACCAGGTGCAGGAACGCGGTGAGTACACGACCCGAGTGGAGGCGGACCGCGCCGCACGCACTGTGCTGGGGCTGCTGGGCGCGCACCTGGTGGGCCAGGTACGGGCGGAGCTGGCCGCCCGGCTCCCGGAGACCTTCGCCCTGATTCTCCTCAACCCGCTCCAGGCGGCCGAACCCCTCTCCGCCGAACGCTTCGTGCGGGCCACCGCCGCCTGGATCGAGGGAGCCACCGAACAGACCGCGGCCTGGGACGTCGGGGCCGTGCTCAGCGTGACCGCCGACGCCGCGGGCGAGGACCTGACCCGCCGCGTCCTGCTCCAGCTCCCGCCCGGATACGACCTGCTCTTCGGCCGGCCGCAGAACGGCACCGCCTCCGACACCACGTCCGGTGACTGAAACCTGCCGTATCCGCGGTCACCGCCCCACACAACCGAGACGATCCACGACCGAGAAAGGCACCCTTCACCGATGCAGACCACGACGGCCCCGGAGACGATCAACACGACCCCGGCCAAGTCGTACCTCCACATGCTGGAACAGGTCCGTTACGACGGCGCCTACCCCACCCGTGAGCGGGCCGAGGAAGTCGTCTCCGCCGTCTTGGCGGCCCTCGGCCGCCGCGTCGCCGGCGAGGAGCGCGTCGAACTGGCCGCCCGCCTGCCCCGTGAGGCCGCGCAGATCTTCGCCGCCCAGATTCCCGGAACTGACGAGATGACCGGTTGGGCCTTCGTCAGGGACCTCGCCACCCGTACCGGCGGCAGCCTGGCAACCACCCGCTGGGACGTCGGTTCCGTCCTGGGCGTCGTCGCCCGCCTCGCCGGCCCCGACCTGCTCGACCGCATCCTCGCTCAACTCCCCTCCGGCTACGCGATTCTCTTCGGCCGCGCAGAACTCATCCAGGCGGCCTGACCTATCGAAGCCCTCGTCCCGACGAGCAACGCCGGGACGGAGGGTCTGCCAATCGAACGGTCCGGTCGGGGTGTTGGGGTTACTGACGGGCTGCGGAGAGCCGGCCGTCGCATGCACGGGCCGGGCGTCGCCGCATCCTCGACCTGCTCCGCGCACGGGACAGCGACCGCAGTGACTGCCGTTGCTGTTCCGCGCGCGGCGGGCTCTGGTGATCGGCGACGCCGTGCAATCGGCGCCCACTGCGAAGATCAGCCCGGAACGCGAGGCGCCCGTCCGGCGGAAACTCGGACTGAGATCGGAATGGCTGTAGAAGCACCGCCTTGCCTCCCGGCGCCACTTCGCCTTCCACGACGTCGCCTTGGGCGCGCTCGGCAGCCTGGTACCCCGCCGTGCGGCGGACGGCGGCCCGGAATGGTCCGCCGGTCCAGGGACCCGATCGTGAAGAGCGTGTCGCCGTCCCTGCCCGCACCTTCGTGCCTCCCTCCACGGGAGACTCAAGGCCGGTTTCCCGCTGGTGCTTTCACCCCACTGGGCCGCCAGTCCACAGGTCTCGACAAGTGCTCGTCGGAGCAGCCGTGGACGACCTGACCCTGGACGCGGCTCGGCGGTGATTGCAGTGGGCAAAGGGGGCCGGGGATCGATCGATCCCTTGACCCGGCTTCCAGGGAGGGCAGACGCGTGAAGTGACGCCGGAGGACTCAAGCTGCACCTCAGGGGATGGAGCCCTACGGACCGGAACGGCATGGCTGAGGGTGGCGTGAGCGGGCTCGGCCGCCCTGCCGTCCCTGCCATCGCGCGAAGGTGTACTCGTGGCAGTTCTCTCGTGCTGCCCCGGCCGCCCCATCGTGGTGTCCCGACCGGGCCGGCATCGCTGTCCAAGGCGCAACCCGCATCGAGCGAGTCGCGACCGACAACAGTGGTCTGCTACCGCGCTGACGACATCGTCCCAGCCGAGGAGTTCCTCCAGAAGCGCTCGCGATCTGGAGTAGTGTCCCGGCCTCCGGCCGGCATCCGGTGCTGATCCGGCTTCCTGCGCCGGCCAGTACGTCAGGCGGCGAGCGTCTCCTTCGCAGTGGGGGTGGACTCCGGGTCGTGGCGGCGCAGGCCGACGAGGACGAGTGCGCAGGCGGCGACCACGATGGCGGCGCCGACGTAGAGTTGTGTGGCGGAGGCACCCGCGTCCTTGAGCATGCCGGCGATGGTCGGGGACAGGATGGCGCCGATGCGCCCCATCCCGAGCGCCCAGCCCATGCCGACGCTGCGGAGGTTGGCCGGGTAGAGCGGCGGACCGACGGTGTACGCGCCGGCGATGCAGCCGTTGATCAGCGCACCGACGACGACGCCGATGCCGAACCCGAGCCACAGAGCCGAGGTGCTCACGATGAAGACGATCATCATCACGGCCGAGAGCAGGGAGAACCCGATCAGCACCACCCGCGGCGTACGCACCCGGGCGGCGACGCCGTAAAGCACCGAGCCGACCGTGCCACCGATCGAGATCGCCATGCCGGCGGTCACCGCCGCGCTCTCGGAGAGACCCTCCTCGACCAGGAGGGTGGGGGTCCAGCTGTTGACGAAGTAGAAGCCGAACATGATCGTGATGAAGACGAGCCAGAGCAGGATCGTCGGGCTCAGCAGTTGCTTGAGCCATCTCGAACCGGCCCGTTCGGTGCCCACCCGGGTGGCGGCCGCCCGGTCGAGGTCGGCGTCCGAGACGGCCTCCATCCGCATCCGGGCCAGTGTCCGGTTGATCCGCTCCAGCGCGCCGCTCGGACGGCGCTGCTGGAGGAAGGCGACCGACTCGGGCAGGATGACGGCGATCACGATCAGGGCGAGCAGGGTCCCGACACCGCCGGCGTAGAAGACGATCCGCCAGTCGCCGCCCACGGTGGCCTTGGCGACCAGGCTCGCGGCGGTGGCCCCGACCCCGTATCCGGCGGTGTAGATGCCGATGGCCAGACCGCGGTTCCTGGCGTTCGAGAACTCACTGGCGATCACGTTGGTGCTGGCCAGGATGGCTCCGACACCGATGCCGGTGACAAGGCGGAAGGCGCCCATCACGGTCGCCGACGGTGCCGCCGCCGCGCCGAACATCCCGATCGTGCCGAGGGCGAGGCTGATCAGGACCAGCGGGCGTCGGCCGACGACGTCGGCGAAGGGGGCGAGCAGCATCGAGCCGATCGCCATCCCGATCAGCCCGACCGAGACCAGCAGGCCGAACTCCGAGCCGCTGAGCGCGAACTCCTCGGTGACCGACGGCCCGGTGAAGGCGACCGCCATGACGTCGAAGCCGTCCAGGCAGTTCATGAAGGTGCACAACGCGACGATCAGCCATTGGTAGCCGCTCATCGGCGCCTGCGAGATGCGTGCGGTGATGTTCATGGGTGTCCAGGTGGTGAGGGGCCCGTGGGGACCCGGTGGTGCACCGGCTCAGGTGAGGCGGAGGGAGAGGACAGCGGGATCGCCCGGGCCGCTGCCGGATGCCACTGCTCGCGAGACGCACAGGCACAGCCTGTTGGAGCGCTCCTTCTGGGACTCGCTCAGGAAGACGTCGCGGTGGTCGATGGTGCCGGTGGAGTCGACCACCTTCGCCAGACACAGCCCGCACTCGCCCTTGCGGCAGTCCGAGAGCGTGTCGACCCCGGCTGCCTCGAGGGCGTCGAGGATCGAGGTGTCGGGTGCGACGGTGATCTCCCGGTCGAGGTCGGGGAGGCGTACCAGGAACTCCTCGGCCGGGTACCGGCCGCTGGAACCGAAGGTCTCGAAGCGCAAGTTGGTCGCCGGCAGGTCGTGCTCGGCCCAGCTGCCCGAGACGGCGTTCATGAGTCCGATCGGGCCGCACATGTAGAGCTCGGTGCCCGCGGCGGCGGGTGTCCGGGCGATACCGGCGACGAGGTCGTCGACCGCCAGCGGGGTGCCCTCGTCGTCGACGTGGACGCGGACACGGTCGCCGTGCTCGGCGACCAGATCGTCGACGTACGCCATCGAGGCGCGGCTGCGGCCGACGAGCACCAGCTGGTAGTCGGCACCGCGCCGGCGCAGCGCGGAGGCCATGGCCACCAGTGCGGTGACGCCGATGCCGCCGGCGACGAGTACGTAGCGAGTGGCGCCGACCGCGAGCGGGAAGTTCTGCAGCGGCCCGGTGACGGTCAGCTCGTCCCCGACCCGCAGTCGGTGCATCGCCGCCGAGCCACCGGACGAGGTCGGGGAGAGCCGCACGCTGAGCGTGAGGCGGCGGCCGCCGTCCTCGGAACGCACCACGGAGTAGGAACGCACCCGGCGAGAGCCGTCCCCGGTCTTGATGTCCACATCGACGTGTGTTCCAGGCGCGGCGTGCTCGGGCCGCTCGGGGGCCAGAACGATGCGGCGGATCCCGTCGGCGACGTCGGAGACCTCGACCACCCGGGCCCGCTGCCGGCGGGTCTGTGTCTGCACCGCCATCTCAGGCCCCCTGACCGGCGGCCGGCGCGGAGGAGGAGAGTCCCTCGGCCGCGAGCATGCGCTCGAGGATCTGGCGTACCCACATACCGCCGGCGTCGATGTTGAGACTGTAGAACTCGTGCTCGGGGTTGGTGTCGATGGCGCGCTGCTGGGCGCGCAGCATCTCCTCGTCCTCGCCGAAGACCCCGTGCACCGCCTGGCGCAGCTGGGTGGTGATGGTCTGGCTGTCCAGGCGGTAGTTGCGCATGAACGCCCAGAAGTAGTGGGAGGTGCGGTCGGTCTCGGGGGTGATCGTGTTCATCACGTACCCGTTGACGCCCTGGCTGCGGTCCCCCTCGGGCGCACCGGTGCCCGCCTTCGCCACGCCGACGTCGATACGGATCGTGCCCGGCGCCTCGAAGGTGATGATCTGCCAGCGGTCGACCTTGCCGGAGAAGCCCGGGAACTTGTCCCGCATGTTCTTCAGCCAGAACGGCGGGGCGTCGATGTCGCGCATCCACCTGGTGACGGTCACCGTGTCGCCCTCATGGGTCACGTCGAACTCGGCCTCGGACAACTCTTCCTGGCCGATGGTGGAGGAGTGCACGAACTCCTCGTGGGTGAGGTCCATGAGGTTGTCGAGGATGAGCTGGTAGTTGCAGTCGGCGTGGATGGTCTCGCCGTCGCCGGCCCAGGCCGGGTCGTCCATCTGGTGCATGTCGGGCACGGTGGCCGGATCGGCCAGGTCCGGATCGCCGACCCAGACCCAGACGTACCGGTAACGCTCGACGACGGGGTGGGAGGGGACCACCGCGCTGGGATTGATGGTCTCCTGTGCGGGCATTCCGGTGCAGCGACCGGTCGAGTTGTAGCGCAGACCGTGGTACGGGCACTGCAGCTCGTCGCCCAGGATCTTGCCCTTCGACAGCGGCGCGAGCCGGTGCCAGCAGGCGTCCGCGAGAGCGACTGCGCGGCCCTCGGTGTTGCGCCACAACGCCAGCGGCACGCCGGCCACCGTACGGGCCAGCGGCTGCTTGCCGGTGACCTCGTGGTCCCAGGCGGCGACGTACCAGGCGTTGCGGGGATAGTTGAAGATCTTCGCGGCAGCGGTGGCCGGTGGCGCGGTGTCCGTGGGGAGGTGAGCGGTGCGGGGCATGAGAACTCCCTATGGAGAGAGGTATGTGTTGCGCGCGCCACAAACTAACTATCGATATAGTGAGATGGCAATAGTCGGTAGCCTGGGAAATCCGGAGGGGGGAAGTGCCTTGTCACTGCGCTACGCGCTGATCGCGCTGCTCACCGGTCGTCCGATGACCGGTTACGACATCTCGAAGAGCTTCAGTCGCTCGGTCGCCCATGTCTGGCACGCCCCGGACTCGCAGATCTATCCCGAGCTCAACCGGATGGAGCGCGGCGGGCTGCTCACCTCGGTCGAGGTGCCCTGGGGCAAGAAGGGGACGAAGAAGGAGTACCACGTCACCGACGCCGGCCTCGCCGACTTCCGGGAGTGGATGGGGTCCCCGCTGGCACCTCAGCGGCAACGCGACCCGGCGTATCTGAAAGCGGCCTACTTCGACTTCGCCGAGCCCGCGTCGGTGCGTGAGCAGCTCCGGCAGCAGCAGGTGTACTGGGAGGAGCAGTTGAGCCTGCTCGAAGGCACCCGGGCCGCGCTCGTGGACCGCACCCACCCCACCCTGGCGGCACGCCTGTCCAAGCTGACCGGGCGCGAGGCCGAGCTCGCGGTGCGCTACAAGGTGTACGCCTACGACGGCCTCATCGCCCGCGCCCGCACCGAGCTCGCCTGGATCGCGGACGGTTTCGCGCTCGTCGACGAGTTGCACGACTCCTGAGTCCATCGCCGAGCTCGTTTCGGCCCCGTCTACGGGCAGCCGGCCTTTCTGGGATGCACCCCCGTTCGGGCGGAGCCGGACAGAAGCACGCGTCAGACGATCTCCATCCCGGGGAGACCCGCCCACACCAGCAGCGAGGCAGGGAATCGCCTGCCTCGGCCGGCCCGGGCAGGCATCGGTTCGCGCGGCGGAGGCCACCGCCTGCTGAAGCCGCGGGCCCGGGTGCGGGGCACCCGGGGCGGCAGGCGTTCGTCAGGCCGCGAGGCGATGGGCGAACGCCAGGGAGCGGGTGAAGAGCTCCTCCACCTGGTCGTCGGGCAGTCCGTGCCAGCCATGGTCGGCGCCCTGAACCGTCCACAGCTCGACCGGCGCCCCGGCTTTCTCCAGTGCCGAGGCGAGGGATCGGCTGTGTGAGCAGTCGACCATGGTGTCCTCGTCCCCGTGGACGAGGAGGAACGGTGGCGCGTCCGCGTGGACGCGGGCGAGCGGGCTGGCCGCACGGGCACGCTCCGGGGCGGCGGCCGGGGCCGTGCCGAGCATGAGTGCCTCGGGGGTGGCGGCGTCCTCGGGAGTGAAGCGGCCCCGTGCCGTGGTGAGGTCGCTCGGTCCGTACCAGACCACGGCGCCGGCCGGCTTCGGGTCGGCGTGGGTCAGGGCGAGGAGTGAGGCGAGATGTCCGCCGGCGGACTCGCCCCACACGATCGTTGTGCCGGTGTCGACGCCGAGTTCGGCGGAACGCAGGGTGAGCCAGCGCAGGGCGGCGCGCAGATCGTCGAGTGGGGCGGGGAAGGTGGCCTCGCCGCTGAGCCGGTAGTCGACGCAGGCGACGGCGAAGCCCGCAGCCGCGATGCGGGCGAAGGGCCGGGGAGACCAATGGCGGGTGCGCATCCCCATGTCGTCGCGCCGGCCTCGTCGCCAGGCGCCGCCGTGTACGAACAGCACCAGCGGAAGAGGGCCTGTCCGGGGTGCTCCGGGCAGCCAGAGATCGAGTTCCAGGGGGCGGTTGCTCTCGACTTCGGCGTACGGCACGCCGCGCAGTTCGACCACGCCGGGCTCGCTGGGGGCAGCGGGCGGCAGCGGAGCCTGGTCGGGGTGAGGTGCGGCGATCAGGTCCCGCAGCGAGGGCCCGGTCGCCGTCATCGCGTACGCCACTGGTGGTCCGGCAGGAAGCGCACGTCGTACTGCTCGGGGACGCCGGCGAACTTGTGGGGGGCCGGGACCACGGGCTGGTGCGGCAGGCCGAGCTGCTCCGCGGGCTCGCCCAGGTTCTCGAAGAACCGCTCGAAGGTGCCGCCCGGGCCGGCGGCGACGCCCACGACCTGGCTGTGGTGGCGCTCCATGCGGTAGGCGTGCCGGCAGTTCTTGGGTACGAAGCCGAAGTCGCCGGGGGTGAGCAGCTTCTCCTGCTGAACGCCTTCGGTGTCCTCGACGAACAGCCGAACGGCGCCCTGGGTGATGTAGAAGACCTCGTGCGTGTCGGTGTGCAGGTGGGCCGGGATGATGTCGCCCCTGGGGCCTTCGACGGTGAAGAAGTTGAAGGTGTTCTCGGTCTGCTCGCCGCCCGCGTAGATGGTGATCAGATCGCCGAACAGGTGGGCGCGGTCCCCTTCGCCCTTCTCTATGAAGTACGGCTTGCCGGGCTCCGGGGGAATGCGCGATGCCTGCCGGTAGCGGGTGGCGTACTCGATGGTCATACCGTCTCCTCGGATCGACGACGGGCGATTTATGTCAGGCACCCTGACATGAGAGGGTGGGGGAAGACAAGCTCTCGGTACGAGCCCGGCCCCGTCGTGAGGAACAGATGCAGTCCACCCGCCGCAACCTCCCTCAGCTGCTCGGCGAGGCCCGGCGCTGGTTCGAAGAAGGACTGTCGGCCGCGATGGACGCAGCCGGAGCCGCCCCGGTGTCCGCGACGCAGGCCCAGCTCTTCGCCGTACTGGACGACCAGGGCACCACGGTGTCCGAACTGGCCCGGCGCATGAGTGTCACCCGGCAGACCGCGCACCAGGCCGTGCACGGCCTGGTCGCCGCCGGACTGCTCGAACAGGTCCCGCACCCCGCGTCCGCCCGGCAGCGGCTGATCCGGCGCACCCAGGAGGGAGAACGCGCCCACCGGCAGGCCGGCGTCATCCTCGAACGGCTGGAGGAGCAGCTCGCCGAGCGCATCGGCCGTGAGGCGGTCGACGCCCTGCGGGCGACGCTGGAGACTTCGTGGGGGCGGCCACCGGTGCCCGGCTCACCATGAGGCCGCCGCCGTGGCGCCGGTTTCCCTGCCGCGCGAGAGCCCGGCTGATCAGAGGCCCAGCAAGCGCTGGGCGTTGAGATGGCAGATCTTGGCGCGGTCGGCCTCGCTGATCGGGGCGGTCTCGATGAAGCGGACGGCCTCCTGCCGAGCAGAGGGGCGTGTGCGCAGACGCCGCTGGTGGTGATCACGATGTTGCTGCGGATGTAGTCCGAGGGGCGTGGCTCGGCCAGGTGGATGCCGCGTTGGTTGAGGAAGCGCCATCGGCTGTCGAGGCGCCACAGGTGGCCGGGTGGCCCTTCGCCCATGTGGCCGAGGGCGAGGGTGGCGGCCCGATCGGTTCCTCGTGGCCGCGCAGGCTGTGCCACACGTCGTAGGAGCTGGCAGGGTGCAGGTAGATCGGCACGCGGAGAGCCTCGGCACACTCCCGCACAGGCCGGAACCTGTCCGCGTCCAGGTGTTCGCCGTGCGTGTGACCGTTGATCAGGGCACCTCGCAGGCCGAGTTGGGTGACGGCTCGTTCCAGCTCGGCCGCGGCGCGGTCCGGGTTCCGCAGGGCCAGTGCGGTGTTTCCCTGTGCGCTACAGCCCCTCGCCGTCGGCGGAGATCTGGCGCATCAGGCGGTCCAGGTGCGAGCGCATCACGGCGACCAGATCGAAGGAACGTCCGCTGGTCAGCCACTGGACCCGCAGGCCGGAGTCGAGCGCCGCGCACTCCCGGGCGATGCTCTCAGGGTCCAGGTTCGACTTGAGCTCGCCCGTCGCGGCGCCGACGTGCAAGCGGTCCGCGAGTTCCCGCACGCCCTTCTCCTGCCACTGGGAGAAGAAGTCGTGCGCGGGGTGGTCCCGTGCCGTGGCCTCGGCACCCACCACGACGGCGAGTTCGAGGATTCCCGGCATGGTGAGGATGTCGGCGGTGTCGTCCAAGTGGCGGCGGAAGGCGTCCCTTACCGAGTCGGACACGCGTGCCCACTGCTCGTCGAGCCGCTGGTGCCAGTACTGCACGACGGCCAGCAGCAACTGCTGCTTGTCGCGGAAGTGGTGGAGGAGTCCGGCGTCGGTGATTCCGGCGTCGCGGGCGACAGCGGCCAGCGAGGCTGGCGGTAACCGTCCTGGCCGAGGCGCAGCAGCGCGGCCTCGAGGATCTGGTTGCGCCGCGCCAGCCCCGTTGCGCAGCCGCCCCGCGGCCCCCGTGGTGCCCCCATGCGGACAACCGTACCGAGTGCCGTCGCCGGCCGGCGCGGGAGTGCTGCTGCCGTGGGGGAGATGCCGCGCCGCCGACTCCGTTCGGTGCGAGCCATTATGCAACCAATACCTAGTGACGGCGCGGGGGATGCGCGGCGATCAGCCCACAGGCCCCGTAGTGCGCGAGGCGCGCAAGGGGGCCTTCACGGCCCGGCAACCTGCCACCCGCTGCGGTTCCCGTATGGACCGATCGGGCTGTCCCCGCATGAGGCGGCCAAGTTGCTTCCAGCGCTACTGCCGCAGACCCGCGGCCACGGCCGCGCCCTTGCGGGCGACGCCTGCGCGTTCCAGTCCGCTTTCGTCATCCGGGCTCCGCGGGTGACCACCCGAATCGCCTCGGAAGTCGACATGTACATTGTCTGGTCGTGATCGAAAGTGTGGGCGGGCGAGTCGTCGCCGACAGGTACGTGCTCGCCGACCGGCTGGGCAGCGGCGGTATGGGCACGGTGTGGCGTGCCTGGGACCATCTGTTGCAGCGGACGGTGGCCGTGAAGGAACTCCACGCCGCAGGTGGGGGGTACGAGCAGCAGGCGTCGATGCGGCGTGTGCTGTCGGAGGCGCGGGCGATCGCCCGGGTGACGCACGCGCATGTCATCGACATCTACGATCTGCTGGAGTTCGACGGCGGTCTGTGGATCGTCATGGAACTGGTGCCGGGTGGCTCGCTGAGTGAGCGAGTGCGATCGAGCGGGCTCCTGTCGCCGGTGGAGACAGCCCGCGTCGGCCTGGAGGTCCTGTCCGCTCTGGACGCGGTCCACGCGGCCGGTGCGCTGCACCGTGACGTGAAACCGGCCAACGTGCTTCTGCGTGCGGACGGCAGCAGCGTGCTCACCGACTTCGGTATCGCGGCCCTGTCCGGTCACACGGGTCTCACGGGCACGGGGGCCGTGGTCGGCTCACCCGAGTACATGGCCCCGGAACGCCTGCGCGATCAGCCCGTCGGACCGGCCAGCGACCTGTTCTCCCTCGGTGTCACCCTGTGTTTCCTCGCCTCCGGTCAGTCCCCCTTCGCTCGCGGGGACCTCACGGCCACCTCGTTCGCCGTCGCCTTCGAACCGCCCTCCGTCCACGTCCCCGGCCCGCTGGGCGACGTCATCGAGCAGTTGCTGGACAAGGACCCCGCCAAGCGCCCGTCCAGCGCACAGCTCGCAGACGCGCTGCAGTCGATAGTCGACGGCGCTCCCCAAACGGTGCAGGCCACACTGCGGCAGTCGGTGCGGCCCCCGGGCGCGAACCGGCGGCGCACGGCGAGTGCGGGGGCGAGCCGGCGGCGCACGGCGATCACAGGGGCGATCGCCGTGGCGGTGCTCGTCGCCGGAGCGGGTGTGACCGCATCCGTCGTCGGAGACGACTCCGGCCCGGTTTCGCCCGAGCAGACCGGGCAGGCGTCCACCGGCGCCCATACGGTCTCGAGGGTGGACGCGGTGATGCCGGTTCCGGGTGTGCAGGGCAGGTTCTGGGTGTTCGCCGGCAGCGAGTACATGGTCGTCGAGACGGGTGCGGACCCGGCGTCGGCGCGGCGGGTGGGCGGGCCTTCCCCGATCGCGCAGTGGCGCAAGACCTTCGGTGGCCTGGACAGTTTCACGAGCGGGATCGACGCGGTCCTGCCGGTTCCCGGTGACGCTCATCGCTTCTGGGTCTTCTCCGGCGATGAGTACCTGCTCGTGCACATCGCGGGCGACCGCTCCGGCAAGGGCCGCCTCCAAGAACCCCGCCCCCTCACCGACTGGCCGTCATTGAGACCCTTCCGAACGGATTGAGCCCGGGAGGCTGGTCCACAGGACGCTGTTCCGGGTTGGCGAAGACAACTGGAGCGATCCCCGAGATCCCGACACCTGGACACTGGATGCTTCGTTAACCAGGGGAAGGGTCCTCATCCTCTATAACGAGCTCGTGCACGGTAAGCGGTGAGACGTCGAGCTTCTGATCATCGATCATGCCCATGCGGTGGGGAACGCATCTCCTGTAATGACCATCGGCGCCCCGGAGGATCACGGGCCTGCCGGCCAACGTGATCGCTGAACCGGTCGCGGAGCTCGGCCCGTTGTGGCACGAACGGCACCAGGCCGAGCTTGTGTCCCGTTCGCGGAAGCGCGCTGTGGGCGCCGGCGCGAAGCACCGGTTGATGTTCGTCGACCGGCTTCTGGCCACGCCCGTGCACCTCCGGCATACCACCACGCACGACGTGCCGGCCTCATGGTTCGGTGTCGACCGCCTCACGATCACCCGGGCCGTCGGTGAGGTGCGGCCGTGCGGCCTTTGCTCGCCGAGCGAGGCTGCACCGTCAGCCCTGACGTACGGCTGCGGTCTTCGGCCGACGTCGTCGACCACCTCGGCGCGAGCGGTACGACGGGCATCGTCGACGGCACCGAGGTCCGGGTCCGTCGGCCCGCCGCCGGGCGCCAGGACCGCGACAAGTTCGTCTCCGGCGAAAACAAGCAGAACGCCGTCAAGTCCATGGCGGTCACGGACGGCGAAGGCCGCGTGCTGTGGTGCGGTCCCGCCAGGCCCGCAAGCTGCGCGGACATCACCCACGCGACGGTGACCAGTTGGCGGATGTCGTCGACACGTCGCCGGCGAACGACGTCGCCGTCCTCGGGGGGAGGGGGGAGCTGATCGGTCATCGCTTCAATCTGGGCAACATGGCTGCGCATCGAGCGGTTGTGAGGGAACCCTCATCGTCTGACGTGCCCGGCCCCGCAGGCTGTCACAGCCAGCCGCGCCGCGCGGCGATGACGCCGGCCTGGAAGCCTTGAGTCCGCTGACCAGGAGGGAGAGCGGTAGCCGGTCTTCTTCGGCTGGTTCTTCTGCCACACGGTTCTGAGCGCGCAGTGGTGTCGCGCGGTCCCGGCACTGCTGCCAGTAGTCGATCAGCGCGTCGAGCAGATTCGATGGAGCACACCCGCGCCGTCCCCGGCCTGCACGCCAGCGGGAAGCGGCTCGCGGGCCCCGCCGACGCGGTGCTCGACAACTGCGCGCCCGCCGGCGATGCGCTCTTGCCTCCGCCCGGCGAAGGCAGTCTGGGCGGAGTCTCCACGATCGTCTCCACCACCCTCGCGCAGATGGTGGTGGCCGAGAGCGTGGCCCTGCTCCTGGCCGAGGGCCACGTCATTCCTGCCTACCTCTCCGCCAACGTCCCGGGGCAGCTTCGAACGCAGCGCGCAGCTGGAGGCCCACTACGCGGGCGGCCTGCATGACGGATGCCCTGAACCGGGCGAGCGATCGGCGGCACTGTGCGTCGGCACCGATGACGTCGCGCAGCTTCCGGCCCTGCTTGCCGAGCAGGATGGCCCCCTCGCGGACCTGCTCGCTCACCTGTGAGTTGCCGCAGGGCCTGGCTTCGCGGGTTTGCGGGGTCAGGCGGAGTGGAGGGCGAGAGTGGGTGAGAGGCGAGAGGCGCGGATGGCGGGGTAGAAGCCGGCGATGGTGCCGATGCCGAGGGTGGCGCCGAAGCCTCCTGCGATCCTGCGGTTTCCTGCGGACGTGCCGAGCGGGGGAGTGGTGCGTCGGTCGGGTATGGGTGGGGCGATCTCGGCAGATGATCCGAAGTGGATCGAGCCGTTCGCGGGTCTGACCGAGCTGCAGTTCGCGGCGCTGGTGGCACTGGTACGGCGCCGAGGTTGCGGCGTTCGGCGTGTTCGGCCGTGGCGGCCGACGCTCGAGGGGCGCCTGGCCACGTTGCTGCCGCTGCCCGTGGCGTCGCAGCCCGCTGCTGCGCTGACGGAGTGGTTCGGCCCTGGGCCGCCATCTCAGGTCAGGAGCAGGCAGACGCCGATCAGCAGTCCGGTACAAGCGAGGGCCGCCACCACCGTGACGGTGCGCCCGCGTGCACCGCAGATGCGGAGCGTGAGGGCCAGCGGGCCGATGGGTGCGTTCTTGTCGCCCATGTCAGTCTCCTGGGGTAGGGGGTGAATCCGGTTGCTCCGCGTCGTCTTGCCGCAAGGCATCCCGCAGCCGCAGTAGTGCACCGCGGCGGCGCTGCGCCCGCACCAGGGCGAGCGCCGCGGTGGCCGTGAAAACACCTCCGCCCGCGGCGGTGGCCGCCAGGTCGGCGCCGGTGCCGCGCGCCGCGGCCAGCGCCACCCCGGCCAGGGCGGTGAACACGGTCGCCACCAGTGCGATCCGGGCGGACAGCACCCGGTCCTGGGCGAAGAGGGGCCGCCGCCTGCTCAGCACCCAGCCGGCGAAGACGGCCCAGGCCAGCCCGACGGCGATCAACCCGGCGAACACGGCCCGAGTACGCGTCGGCAGAGTACTCGGCTCGGTCACCCACAGCACCGCGATCAAGGCCGCGCCGCATGTTCCGGCCAGGCCCACCGCGACATGACGCAGCCGGGAGCGCAGTGACACCTCCGTGGCCAGGGTGTGCTCCAGCCGCTCCGGCACGGTCCGCCGCGCTGCCCGATTCCGCTCGCTCATGCCTCGTAGCCCTTCTCGGCAAGGTGGTGGCGCAGCATGCGCCGGGCGCGGTGCAGCCTGCTCTTGACCGTGCCGGCCGGTACGCCGAGCACGTCCGCGCACGTGGCCAGCGGCAGATCCTCAAGATGGAAGAGGATCAGCACCTCGCGCTCCACGGGTGGCAGGGCGGCCAGGCCGGCCTCGATCTGCATCGTGGTGAGCACCAGACCGAGCTCGTCACCGGCGACGACGGTCGAGGCCTCGTCCATGGAAGCCTCTGGCGCCTTGTAGGTCCGTCGCAGATGGTCGGCGACCGTGCGCCGGGCGATGGTGAACAGCCAAGGGGCGAACCGCCCCGGCTGCCGCAGCCGTGGCAGACCGCGCATCACGGCGACCCACACCTCCTGAGAGAGGTCGTCCGCGAGATGGGGCGAGCCGACCATGCCCCGGACATAGCGCCACAGCGGGCCGTGCCAGACGCCCACCAGCTCGCGGAACGCCTCCCGCTCCCCGAGCTGGCAGCGCACGACCAGCAACCCGTCGTTGCCCACCACACCTCCACGCACCGCATCGCCCGTCACACCGACAGTCGGCATTCCGAGCGGAAAGGTTCACGGAGCAGCCCAAGGCATTGTGAACCCTCAACGAAGCGAGACGCCGCAGACCGCGGGCCGCCGACCGCGATGTGCCGCAGGCCGCCGACACCCCGGACTGTGGAGCCTGCATACGATGCTGAGCGTGAATACGGACGAGTGCCCCCAGGAAGACACCGCTCAGGCTCGTTGGGAGCGGCGCAGCCAGCGACCGCTGCTGGTGCTCGCCGTCGCCTTCGCAGTCGCCTACGCCGTGCCGATTGTGGACGATTCGACGAGCCCGGCAGTGGGGCGGGCATGCCAGGTCGTCGAGTGGTGTGTGTGGGGAGCGTTCACCGCCGACTACCTGATCCGACTGCGCCTCGCCCCCGAACGAATGGCGTTCGTCCGCACTCACTGGCTGGACCTGTGCGCGGTGGCGCTGCCTCTGTTGCAGCCGCTACGGCTGCTCCGACTGGTCTCCACCCTGCTCCTGGTGGGGCGCAGAGCTCGGATGGCCTCGCAGGTCCGGCTGACGACCTACGTCGCCGGCGCTGTGCTGGTGCTGCTTGTGTTCGGTTCGCTGGCTGTGCTGTCGGTGGAGCGGAACGCACCCGAGGGAAACATTCGGACACTGGGCGACGCCATGTGGTGGTCCTTCACGACCATGACAACCGTTGGCTACGGAGACCTCGCTCCCACGACTGGTGTCGGGCGGTTGCTGGCCGTTGGCCTGATGCTGTCGGGTATCGCCCTGTTGGGTGTGGTGACAGCGAACATCGCGGCCTGGTTCATCGCCAGGTTCGAGCGGGAGGACCTGGAGGGGCAGCGTCAGTCGCAGGCCATCCGCGCCCTGACGCAGGAGGTCCGAGCGCTGCGGGCGGAGGTGGCGGAACTGCGACAGGCCGACGCCGGGTCCAAGGAGCTCACGACCGGCCTCCAGGGTGCCGGCCCGCATGCGGGACGTCTGTCACCCCCTCGGTGATGTCGTCGGCACGGTGGCCGACTCCCGGCCCTTCCGGCGCACAGGCGCCGCGGCACTCAGCTGGCGTCGGTCAGCCCGTGCTTGCGGGCGTATGCAGCATTCACGGACCGCCGCCGGTCGTCGTGGAATCATGTCGGTGCCGTCCACGGAGGAACGCGTGACGCTGGGCTTCAGAGCGCTCGTCGTCGTCCAGCGGGACATCTGCGCGTCCCAACGTACCCGGACTTCCCGAACCGCCTCCCGATGCGCTGATCCCGGCCGGCCGGCTTCCCTTGGGATTCTCGTCTCTGCTGACCGAACTCGGGATATTCGCGGTCGTGCTGCCGTTCCTTGCCCGGTTCCCCCACGGCGCAGGCAAGAAGTTCGACCTCGGGAACCGGGGTCGTGGGGGCCGTGGCCGGCAGCCTGTCGAACAGTACCCCCGCGGCCCTGACAGCGGTGCTGCTGGCAGCCGCAGGCATCCGTTTCATCACAGCCACCGGAAAGCCGTAGCCCCTACGGGGCCGTAATGGATCCAGAGCCCCGGCCTTTGCCCGGCTCGTCCACACTGGGTCGAATATCGACGGTAGTGATATACGAGCTCGTAACACGGTCCTGGTGAAGGGCGGTCCACTGTTGCCCGAGTGTCGCCCCTCGCTATCATCGAGTCTTCGCATTCATCGGCCTCTGCCGCCCTGGACTACGCGGCGCTCCCTGATGCAGATACCTGGCCGGCGTGGGTCCGCCTACGCGGACGTCGAGCGGGATGTGCCTGCCGGGGGGCGACCGACCGGCACGAGTGGATGGCCTGTGCACCATCCGTTCCCCCGCTGGACGTGTGTGCTGCCGCGAGCGCGTCGTCGAGATGGTCCCCGACCGGCGGTTCGGCTACGAACAGGCTTGCAGGGCTGTTCACATCTCATCGGGGGTCAGTGGCCCTGGCCCGGGCCCCCCATGGCGGCACCGGCATCACCTGGTCAGCCACCGACCGGAACACCCTTCCTCTTCTGGATGAACTCAGGAGGCGGCGCCTGCCGGTGTGACGGTCGTCGAGGCGTCTCGGGCTTGGAAGTGACAGTTATGGATTGCGCCATCCAAAACATGCTAGGTTCGCCTCATGGCCAGACCGCGCACGTTCGACGAGACCGCAGTGCTTGACGCCGCAGCGCGTGAGTTCCGCGTGCACGGTTTCGCCGAGACCTCGACCGAGCAGCTTTGCGAGGCGGCGGGCGTGCGTCGCAGCAGCCTGTACAACGCGTTCGTCTCCAAGGACGAGCTGTTTGTGCGGGCCCTGCAGCACTACGTCGCGACGACCGGAGCGCGCCAATCGACGATCCTCGCCGACGACGAGCTGACGGGCGCTGAGAGGTTGCGCACCCTCGTCGACGTCATCGTGGACGAGGAGCTGCAGGCGGCGAACCGCGGCCATGCGGCCGGCTGCATGGTCGTACAGAGCCTCATGAACCCGGACCTGCGCGAGCGGGACGAGCGAGTGACCCGAATCCTCGACCGCGACCTACGCGAGAGACTCTCCCTTCTGGCCGGAGCGATCAGGGCCGGTCAGATCGACGGGTCGATCTCCGAAGGAGTAGATCCCGACGACGGGGCGGTGCTCGCCAGCACCGTCATCTCGGGCTTGCGCGTGACCGCACAGACCGGCGTCGACATCGAGACGCTCCGCCGGATCGCCCTGACCGGATTGAGCGCCCTCCTGCACTGAAAGCGCCGCTGCCCGGCGCCGCTTCTTCATGCCCGAATTTTGGATAAACGAATACAGAAAGGCTCTCTCGTGAGCACAGCAACAGCACCAGCCGTGAAGAAGGCCGTCCCACCCGCGGTGTACGTCCTCGCCGCCGGGGTGTTCGCGATGGTGACCAGCGAGTTCACCGTCGCAGGCCTCATGCCCCAACTCGCGGAAGGTCTCGGCACCGGGATCCCGCAGATCGGCTATCTCGTGACGATTTTTGCCGTCGCAATGGCCGTCGGAGGCCCACCGCTCACCCTGGCCCTGCTCAGGGTTCCACCGAAGAACGCGCTCATGACCATCTTTGCGATCTTCCTCGTCGGCAACGTCGTCGCAGCGCTCGCGACCGGGTATCCGATGATGGTCCTCGCCCGGATCATCAGTGGGGCCGCCTCGCAGGCGTTCTTCGGTATCGCGGTCTCGATGGGCGTCCAATTGGTCGACGAGCGGGTGCGCGGACGCGCGGTCGCTGTCGTCATGAACGGGCTGATGCTCGGGACTCTGCTCGGCCTGCCGCTCGCGACCTTCGTCGGTGGCCGGTTCGGCTGGCAGACCGCGTTCTGGACGATCTCAGCGATCACCCTGGCCGCCGCGATCCTGACGCTCGCCGTCGTGTCGAACCCCGCCGCACCGGCCGGCAGCGGTGTCGAGCCCGCCGGGTCGACTCGTTCGACTTTCGCCGTACTGCGAAAGCCCCAGTTCCTGCTCGCCCTCGCCTCCAGCACGCTCATCATCGGAGCGACGTTCTCGGCATTCAGCTTCTTCACCCCGATCCTCACCGAAGTCACCGGCTTCTCGGACAACCTCGTGCCGGTTCTTCTGCTCGTCTACGGAGTGGCGACCCTGGTTGGGAATCTCATCGTCGGCTGCTTGGCCGACAAGCACACGATCTCCACACTACTGTTCGGCACCGCGCTGAACACCCTCTTCCTCACCGGTTTCGCGCTCTTCACCGACATTCCGTCACTGGCGCTGGCGTTCATGCTCGGCATCGGCCTGGTCGGCGTCACCATGAACCCCGCCATGGCCGTCCGCATCCAGCGTGCAGGAAGCACCGCACCACTGGTGAACACGATCCACGGCTCGTTCATCACCCTCGGCGTCGTCATCGGGTCTGCTGTCGGCTCCGCGCTCATCCCGCTGCATGGCTTGCGAGCACCCGTCGTCCTCGGGATCGGCCTGGCAATCCTGTCGATCGCCGCCACCTTGTCCGCCCTGGCCAGCCCGTACTTGCGACGAGGTGCACCCGATGACGCAGCAGAAGCGGAATCGGACCAGCCCCTACTGTCTGCCTCGACCGAAGACATCGGAACCGATCGGGAGACCACTGTGAATCGCGTGCCGGCAAACCGCTCCGGCGAGACCAAGGCATGACCCATGCGAACGCGCCGCTCAGCATTGAAGGACGACGACGTCTGGTCGAGCGAGGCGAGAACCGGTCTATCGCGCATGTGGCCGCCGAGATGGGCATCTCGCGGGAGTGCGCGTCGAAGTGGGCCAACCGCCGGCGGCGTCACGGTGACGCCGGACTTCGAGACCGCGCATCGATTCCCCATGCGGCACCTACATGGGTCATAGAGCACATCGAGACCTGGCGGCGCGAACATAAACCGTCGGCCCAGCGCATCACCGGCGAACTCGCCGACCTGGCCTACCGGATCAACCGCCGCACCGTGACGCGGCATTTGAACCGACTCGGCCTTGGCCGACGCCGCTTCCTCGCCCCTGCGGTACAAGAAGCGCAACACCGTCGAACGAGCGATCAACAGGTTGAAGCAGTCCCGGGCCGTGGCCACCCGCTATGACAAGCGCGGCTACGTCTTCCTCGGTACCGCGACCACCGCAGCTCTACTCATCTGGCTTCGAGGCTGAGTCCCGGCCTCACAAAGCGATCGGCCGGTACGTCAGGGCCTGATCGACTACCTCGTCAGCTGGAAGCTCCCGCTCCGGCGGACAGAAGATCAAGTCGCTGACATGGCCGGACGGGCGTGCCAGGGCTCTGTCGAGCCTGTCCAGCCAGCCGTCCACCTCGTCGTCAGAGACGTAGTCCGCCTCGGCCAGCCATCCCCGCTCACCAGCCACTTCAGCTTCGACCTGAATCCCTCCACCTTGCTCTTGTCCGTCGACAGCCCTATTGCGGCGCACAGGTGGTGGGCTCGCATCGGCTGCACCGCGTCCGCCAGGACCTCGACCATGTCCTGGTAGGCGCGCGGCAACACGGTCTCCGCCAGCTGAGGCGCCCAGCCAGGAATCAGCCGCACACCGACCGGCGACCCGCCCCCGAGCCGGCCCGAAGACACCGCCGCTGGCCCGGATCTCGGTCTCCGTCTCCGTGACCGGGCCCTTCTCGCCATCGCCCAGGAGTCCCGACATGGTCACCCGCGTGATCTCCAGCCGGGACAAGACCGTCTCCTGCTCGGCCAGTCGGCCGGACAACTCCTCGATCCTGCCACGCCGTTCAGCGGTCTGTTCTCCCGCAGCAGCCTCCCGCCGCTCGAGCTTCTCCAGCCACGAAGCCATATCCGCCTCCGAGACCACGGTCCCGGACACGACGATCCGCCCTCAGGTCACGGACAGCAACGGCGCACCGCATCACGGCCTCACTACGGAGGAGCTGCACCCGAATGTAACGACGGCGCCCGAACCCCAGCGACCTGTCCGACGCCCGCTGGGAGTTGATCGGTCCCACGCTCACCGCTTGGCGGACCGAGCGCAGGGGCAAGGGCCTGGCCATTGGCCGTCCACCCGAGTACGACCTGCGCCGCATCATGCCCGTGCGCTGGAAGGTCGATCGGCTGGATCACGAACGCCCGCCACAACTGCCGGAGCTCCGAGCGGCTACCGGAACACGCTGAAGCCCACCCGAACTGGGCGTTCTCACCCTCACGACCCGTCGCCTGGCGTGAAAGGGCCCCCGCGCCATCCGCTGGGAGAAAAATTCGTAGCCGACCGCGTCAAGTTCGGATATGCCACTCCAGGAAACGGTGGCCTGATGCTTCTTCGAAAGGTGTGGGCCAGTAATAGAGGAACGGGCCGTCAGATTCCAAGGAATTGGCCAAGTTGCGAAAGAGCTGCGTCAGACTGGTTGCCCAAAGGCTTCCGTCCAGGTCGCCGGACCCAATGCCCATCTCATACACGTGACCGTATGAGGGTCCGGGGCGGTGATCGACAAAGGTAACACCGCCATCGTTGGGAAGTGCGAATGGCACACAGCGATGCAGATTCACGGCCAGCGCATCGCCCTCCCAGAGGTCGGCATCGATGTTGTCATCGCCGACGTCCACGAGCACGTCATACATCACTATGATGTCATCCACACCACTAAGCCGGTGCCCCAACGGAAGAAATGCGCCAGCGGGACGGCCCCTGCGGGTTCCAGGAGCGACAACAGGTTCAGCAGCTCCATCATGCTGCAGCAGCAGCGCCCTGAGCTCCGGATGCAGCTCGAAACCGAGCCGCGATTCCAGCTCGATGAGCCGCTCGGGGTCCGCTGGCCTTCGCAACATGGCGTGATCGGCGGGCGAGTTCGCATGGAGCCACGACTCAAAGCGAGTCCACTCACGCTCGAACGCAGGAAGATTCATCTGTGTCATGAGGTGAACATAGACGGTCGTACTGACAGCCAGTCTCCCGACCAGGTCGCCTGGCCTGACCGACAGGGGTCCGAGAACGCCCACTGGCCCTCGGTTCAGCACCGCCTCTCTGCTCACCCGCGTCGCATGATTCCGCAAGTTGCAGTAGCTGCACGCCTTCTCGCGCAGCCGGTCGGCGATGTGGGTGCGGTCACGCTCCTGGAGAAACCGCGAAGGGCCGCAAGACGGCGCCTCCAGATCTTCCGCGGCCCCGGACGCGTGCCCGAGATCCTGGTAGATCGGAGGAACTGCCTTGCGGCCCCTCTTGTGACCGTTGCGCCACTTCTTGCCCGTGCGGCGGTCGATGCCGACGGTCCGGGCCGCTTCCCGGGCGCTGTACCCCTGCTCCGTGAGCTGGAAGTATGCGGCCCGTTCCCGGGTCAACGGCTTGCGCCCCTGCCGGTTCCTGTCCTTGCGGATTTCGAAGTCCATGACACCCCTTGAACTGGGGTGTTGCAACGACCACTAGAACTTGAAGCTGTCCGGGGCCCACTGAACCTCTTTCATCCTGTGCTGGTGGGTGAAAGAGGTTCATTGATAGGCGAACAGCAGGCGCACCGCGTGCCCCTGCCAGAAAGGTGATGCCTAGACGGACCCGATTCGGATTTCTTCGGGCGCGACACTCGCTTTCTCCTGCGACATGCCGCGAGCCGCGTCGTTGTTCTCCGCGGGAGGGGGACGGCCTAGGCTTCGCCCGTGGGACGTCATCACAGGATGTGACGACTTGCCTACTCACGGAAGGGACTCGTGTGATGCCATCAGACTCTCAAAGCCCCGCTCACATCGTGAAGTCGCCCATGCCCGGGACCTTTTATGAGGCGCCCCCGGGCGGTGGGGAGCCGTTCGTCACGGTAGGCCAGCGGGTCGCTGTAGGCGATGTACTGGGCATCGTCGAGGCGATGGAAATGATGAACGACATCGAGGCAAACGAGGCAGGTGTCGTCACGGCGCGACTGGTCAAAGATGGCGCGCCCGTGGGATACGACGAGCCGCTCTTCACCATCGCATAGAAGCGGGTCCGAGTCCGCCGCTGCGCACACCTCCACGCGATCGGCTCCAGGCCGGCCGGTGCAAAAGGATTAGTGAACCGTTTTCATTCTGTCCTGCAGGGGTGATGGTGCAGGTCAGCGGGATGGTGTGACGAGGCGAGGCTCCTGACCGTTGCGGTGGTGTTCTGCACGCACCACGCTTCGTCCGAGGAGCCTCGCCTGGTCCCGTATCGTGCCACGCTCGACGTCCCGCATGAGCTGGTCGAGCATGTCTCATGGCTCATCCATGCCCGAGAGGGGCCTCGGCAACGTCGACCGGCGCCGGATGCGCCATCACGGCGAGGTGATCGCTCTCCTGGGGCCGTCCGCGTCGTCGCCGGGGCCGCCGCGTGTGTACATGGCGCCCGTGCCGCACTCGGGGGAGGCCGAGGCTGCGGTGAGGATCGACCAGCTCGCCCAACGTCACGGCGCAGGCGGTGCCGTAGCGCTCGACGAAGCGCTCCCGGTGGTCCCGTATGTACGTCGGCATCGTCCACTCCGGGATGATCGCCCAGACCACGGTGGCATACCGGCGCACTTCCCGGCCGGCCGCCTCCGGTACGACGAACTCGCAGGGTGTGCGCGGATCCACGTGGATCGGCTGCCGGGCGTGCGCGTCGCTGTCCGTGCCGGGGACGTCGAGCCGGCGGACCTCGTCCAGGAGCCGCTGCCAGGAGTCGCCGCCCAGTCCAGGGGGACCTCCTGGCGCCGTGCACAGGCCGCCCGGATGTCCCGCAGTATCTGCGCGTCGTCTGGAATCGCCGCGTCCAGGACCGCCTCGATGCCGTCGAGCATCGTGGCGTCGATGCCGTGCGGGGAGATCGAGGTGAGCAGGAAGCCGTGCCCCAGGAGCCCGGCCGGCTGACGGGCGAGCCGATCGGCGTCCAGCGCCGGAAAGCGCTCCGTCAGAGACAACGGCAGATCGGCATACGGCACCGAGGTGCGCGCCCGCTCGCACACGGCACCGACCAGCGCGTTGTCGCGCACGGACTGCTCCTGCCCGCCGGTGCACAGACACAGCCGCCCGTCCCGCACAAAGCACAGGTCATTGAGTGCGACGTTCACGCGCCGGCGGACGGAGGGCTCGGTGAGCCAGGCCTGCACCCCGGCGGCGCAGCCACGCCCCGTCGAGCCGGTCCGCCACCTCACCGCCGCCTGGCTCCGCCTGGGCCGCCGAACCAACCGGGCTCTGCCGACCCCGCGAACAGGCCGAAGGGCGTCGGGCCCGCCCTGGCCCGCCGGGCGTACCGCGTCGGGGTCCGCGCGGCGCTCGGGGTCCGTGTGCGGCCCAGCGCGGTCGCGCCTTCGCCACTCGTCAGACCGGCCAGCAGGCTGCGGGCCAACGCGCCGCTGGTCACCCGGACCGCCTGACCGAGGAGGGGATCGGAGACGGGCTGCCGCGACCCGGGAGCGGCTCGGCGGCGTCGACCGTGGCCCGACCAGCGCCCCGCGGTCGGCTCGCGACGCGGACGAGCACGGGCTCCCGTACCTCCAATGCCGCGGATGATCGCTGGGTCTCGGACGCCGCCGCCATGTGTGTGCTCCTCGCCGTCGTTCGGAAGGGCGGGGCGGACCCGAGCCCGCCCCCGTCCGCGAGGCCCCCGAGGGCCCTCAGTCCGTAAGCGACAGATGGGGCAGCGTGTGCCGATCGCACAGCTGCTCGGCGAAGCGAAGTTGAGTCCGTGCATCCCAGAAGCATGCGTTCCGAGATCGTTCTGTCCCACGGAGCCCCCGAGCTCGAGCTCGACCTCGACCTGGATCTGCCCTTCTCCGGTCTCCCGGAGCAGGCCGAGTCGTTCGGTCAGGACAGCCAAGGCCTCGGGCCCCCGGCAGCGGCCGGCGGTTGCCCCGCCACAGCCCGAGGGCAACCGCGCTCGCTGGTGGGGGCGCATTAGCCGACGGGGAACGTCCGGGACGAGGTTCACCCGTCCCGGGCTGCGCGCCGGGCGGACCGGCGGCGGAGCCACAGGGGAAGGGCGTACCACGACAGCGCGAACCAGGCCATCACACCGCCGACGAGCAGTTTCGCCAGGATTCCCGGTACAACCACGTGCAGGATCAGGAGGAGCGTGCACCCAATGGTTATGGCCATCAGCAGCATGCCGCACATCATCAGGCGATGCGCCACCTCCACCATCTCGTCCTTCATCCGCTGCCCCGACAGGAAGCGGTGGATGGAGACCGGGGCGATCAGGCAGGCGGTGGCCGTGGCACCCGAGACCACGGTGAGGACGTAGACGGCGTGCTCGAACGTTCCCAGGTCGTGGAAGAGAGGCGTGAAGGCGACACTGAGCAGGAAGCCGAAGAGGATCTGGACGCCCGTCTGAGCGACGCGCGTCTCCTGCATGATCTCGTTCCACTGGCGGTTGACGCGCTCGCGTGGCGTCTCCGGAGCCTCGCCCAGGGCCTCGGGGCCGTGTCCTCCGCACGCATCGCAGCCGCTGGGAGTCGCCTTCGACCAGGTGATCGGCTCAGTCGTCATGTTCGTCGCTCCCCTCCCGTTCAGGAACGTGCATGTGCCCGTTGACGCCGTGCACATGCAGCGGGCACCTGACGATTCTTCTGAGGGACCGGAGTGACTGTGCGCGACTCCGACGACCTGATTCGCCGTCAGCGGGCGGCGCTGGAGTCGGCCGACCGCCCGTGGTCGGTCTCGTCCCGGACGAGCAGGGACAGCAGAGCGGCCACGGTCAGCCCTGCTTCCGCGGGGTGGCGCAGAACCCTGTCCGGCTCGATACGGTAGATGTTGCTGCGCCCGTCGCGGGTGTGGGAGAGATAGCCGTCCTGTTCCAGGTCCGAGATGATCCGCTGGACGGCGCGCTCGGTGAGTCTGCAGTGGACGGCGATGTCGCGGATCCGCACGTTCGGTTTATCGGCGATGGCCGCCAGCACACGCGCGTGGTTGGTGACGAACGTCCATCCGGAGTGAGATTCAGGCACTTCAACCATGTACAGCATTCTAGGGACCGTCTTTGCGTGACAGCCAATACGTGACATGCTTTTCATGCTAGAGATGACGTGTTCCGTCCCCGTGGCAGACATAGGAGGGACCCGAGGGTGTCTTGGGATGCAGCGGCCGCAGGGTGCTCGCGCCACACCGACCGGAGTCGGCCCCCGGCCCTGGACCGACCCGCGCCAGCGCAGTACGCGATGCACGGCGCCTGGGTCGTCGGCGCCCGGGGCGCGTACGACATGAACTCGGTCGAACCGCTGGCCGACGCACTGAGAGAAGCGGCCGAGAAGAGTCCGAAGGTGGTCCTGGACGCGTCCGGCATCACCTTCGCCGACTCCGCCCTGCTGAGCCTGCTGATTCTCACGCACCAGGCGACCGACTTCCGGGTGGCCGCGCCGACGCGGCAAGTGCTGCGCCTCTTGCAACTGACGGGTGTCGACGGCCTCCTGAAGGTACGGGCGACGGTGGACGAGGCCGCTGCCGCCTAGGGCGCCGTGTGCCGGCTGAACGCAAGTCGTGTGGCTTGGAGCTGATGATCGCGGGCATTCGACGTTCTGCATGGCCCCAAGCTGCGGACCGTGACTGTCAGGCGTGGTGGCGACTGTCCCTTCCTCTCGACGCGGTCAACCGCGCCGAGAGGGGGACGGGTGAGGGGAGAGGGAAGGTGTCCATGATTCTGCCGGCGGAGAAGGAGCTGCGCGCCGTGCTGGCTCGGTTCGCTCAGGCGCGCATCGACCACGACGTACGTCCCAGTGGCTGCACGAGCAGGCTCCTCGAAGACGCCACGTACACACTGTGCGCGATGACTGGAGCCCGTACCGTCGAACAGGCTCTGTCCACGGCGGACAGGCTTCTCGAACAGTTCGCCGAGCGCACAGTCACCCCCATGAAGGCCGAGGTCCTGGCCGCGTGAACCGATCGGTCCACGGCGATGCAGGCCGGGAATCGTAAAGCATCTGGATGCGTCGACGGAGCGGCGGCGGACTCGAGCACGTGAGGAAGTGGAAGTCAGGCATGAGCGACATACGGCTTCGGCAGCGGGATGAGACGATGGGTGGGCCGGCCGCCGACGTCCCGGCGCCGCAGTGGCGGAACCTCTTCCTCGCGCCCGACTGGGGTCCTGGTGATCAGGTCGTCACCGAAGAGGCGCCCAGCCCGTCCGAGCACCTCACCGGAGCACGACGCCCGCGTGGCGGTCGCCGATCGGGTCGACGGAACACGTGAGCGCTCGCCCGGACACGTCACCCGGCAGTCGACCGGAGCAGCCGGGGACCGAGACCTGCGGTCAGGCCTCACCCGGGTCGTGCACGGTGGTGAGGTCGGCCAGGCCCGACACTGCCAGCACGGACGCCGGAGCGGAGTAGCGATGAGCTGGATCCGATGGATGTGGCGGAAGAGGACGCTCAGACCAGTGGACCGCCTCCGACGCGCTCTCCGGAAGCGGCGACCGCCGACCCCGCTGTGAACGGGCGAGGTATTCGGTCGCGAAGTGACGGGCGTCGGCGATGCGCAGCGCCTCCCGCCGATACCTCACCGGGGCCGTCCGCGGATCCGCACCGACCGGTGCCCGCAGTACCGACGAACCGTCCAGTCCGGTCCCACCCATGCCAACCGCCACGTTCCCCCCGAGCCATGCAAGCGCGCCGACGCCTCCCGCGCGATGAGAACATCTTCTGTGTCCCTGCGACAGATCCGCTATCCGTCGGTCACCGTACCCGTCGACCGGTGAGGAAGCGGCGGCCTGAGGTCCGGGTCCGGGCCTCAGGCCGTGCTGAACATGCCCTCGCGCAGGCGGGCCAGCAGGCGCGAGATGAGCCGGGAGACGTGCGTCTGCGAGACGCCCAGGCGTTCGCCGATGTCCTTCCGGGTCAGCTCCTCGACGAACCGCCAGTGGATGGCCGGGACGGGGCTGCCCGTGTTCACCGTGCGCGATCGGGCGTTCGCAGCGCCAGCATGGCGACATCGTCGTCGTTGTCCTCGGGGCGGACCTGCTCCAGCAGCGAGTCGCAGAACGATCCCAGGGGCCGGTGGGCCAGAGATGCCGCGTGCCGACGCAACCGGTCCAGGCCGAGGTCGATGGAGCGGTGCCGGGACTCGACCAGGCCGTCGGTGTAGAAGAGGAGCGTGGCGCCGGGTGGCAGCACGGTGACCGCGCTGGGCCGGGATCTACTGAACCCCGTCCCCAGGAGGATGCCGTGGGCGTCTTCCAGGTAGTCGGCCCGGCCGTCGTGGCTGACGAGCAGCGGCGGCGGGTGCCCCGCGTTGGTCCAGCGCAGTCGCCACAGCGCGTCCTCGCCGACGGTGAGCGTGGCGAGGATTATGGTCGCCGTCGGCACTTCGGCGATGTGTTTCACCGCTTCGTCGAGTTGGGTGACGACGGCGCTGGGCTCGGCCCGGGGCTGGGCCCAGGCGAAGGCGCGGAGCATGTTGCGGACCTGGGCCATACCCGCCGCGGCGTCCAGGTCGTGCCCGACGACGTCGCCGATGACCAGGGCGTGCGAGCTGTCGGTCAGGGCGAAGGCGTCGTACCAGTCGCCGCCGACGGACGAGGCGTGCGGAGCCGGCACGTAGCGCACGGCCATGTCGACGCCGGGCACGGCGGGAAGTTGGGGCAACAGGTGCCGTTGCATGGTCTCGGCGACCTTGCGCTGGCGCTGGTACAGGCGTGCGTTGTCGAGCGCCAGGCCCGCACGCCGGGTGATGTCCTCCAGCAGCGGGAGGTCGGCGGTGGTGAAGGCCGCCGGCCGCCGGGAGCGGCCCAGGGTCAGCGCCCCGATGGTGTCGCGCAGCCCTCGGATGGGCGCGATGACCGCGGAGTGTATGCCTGTCTCGGCGAACAGGCGCCGCTGTTCCACCGCGATGCCCGAATCGGGAGGGCCCTGGTAGATGGCGGGACCGGCGAGAGAGGACGCGGCACCGCGCAGCGCCCGCGACAAGGGCATGGGCGACTCCTCGGGAACAGGCGGCATGGGCCCCTGCAGGTCCTCGTGGCCGATCAGGCTGCCGTCCTTGTACTCCATCACCAGCGCGCGCCGCACCTCGTCCCGCTCGGCGATCAGATCGATCACCGCCCAGTCCGCGAGTCGGGGCAAGGTCAGGTCCGCCAGCCGGTGCAGGGCCTCGTCCGTGTCCAGGGTGGACGTCAGCTGCGTCGTCGTCTCGGCGAGCAGGGCGAGGCGGTCCAGTTCCGTCAGGCCCTCCGGGGCCCCGTCGAGGTCTTCCTCGGGCGCGCTCCGTCCCCGCCCGTACAGCAGGACCAGGGCGCCCGTGCTCCGGTGTCCGGACGAGTACGGTGCGACGCACCAGGCCAGTCGGACGAGTACGCCGTCCCCGCGGGCGAACCAGTCCGGGTCACCGTGCTCGGTCCGCCGGTCGCGCAGGGCCTCACCGGACCGGCAGCGCGTACGGGGCGGGACCCGCCCGTGGCTGTCCCGGTGCAGCAGGTCATGGACGTCCTGCCCGACGAAATCCTCACGGCTCCGGTGCAGCAGGCTCTCGGCCGCCCCGTTGGCGGAGACGATGACGCCGTCCTCATCGACGGTGAGGGCAGCCGCCCGCACGTCCTCCAGGGACGGGGCGGGCACGAGGCCGGGCCGCTCCTGGTGTCTGGGCGAGGAAGCATCCCCGGGACCCGTACTGGTGACGTCCATGGCCCTCCTCGTCGGGACAGACGCGCTCGGCCTTCCGTGAAGGTACCTGATATGGCGGTCCGGTACGGCGATGATGATCCGCTGCTGTTCGAGGGCTGACGTCTGTGCCCCGGCACAGCCAGTACGTGCCGTCCTCGGTGGTACAGCAGCGAGGGCCTTTCTGCTCGATCTCCGTCACGAGTGCTGAGGCGATCGACCGGCTCGGAGAGGGCCGTGTCCGAGACCCCACGCACCCGTATCCCGGGAATGCCTGTCGGATCCCCGGCCTATGGGGGAGAGGTCGCTGACGTGCCAAGGACCCGTGGCTGTGCACTCAGGTCCGGGTCCCGGGCGTGCAAGGCCCACCGAACCGGTCGAACCACAGGTTCGTCCCTTCTTGAACTCGGTGCGATCTCCGGGGCGGCCTTCTTGGGAGCCGTGACCGACGGCGCGCTGCTGTGCCGCCCGTCCTCGAGCAATGTGGTGAGCTGCCCCAGATCCCTGGGTGGCCCCGCCTCTCCTTCGGCGACCACGAACGGCGACTCGTAGAGGGCCGGGCGGGTGATGCTCAATCCGGCGGCGGCCGCCCGCAGGGCGAGGACCGGTCCGGAAGACGAGCCGAACAGCGACGCCGATCCGCCGACGTCCGGGATCGAGCGCTGATGTCTTCGATCTCGCGATCGAGGGTGTAGCCGTCGTTGCGGCCGCATCCGCGTGCGGGGCGTCATCGGTCAGGGCCGGCTCGGTCGGTGGGCCCTTGCTGTGGCCGACAGGGGAGCCGAGGCCGCACTGCGAGGACGTGCACCTGTGCGGGGGACCGGACTCCGCCAGCCACCGACCGAGAGCGCGGCCCCCGCTGTCCCGGTCAGGCCCGACCACGCCCGTCAGGGAGCTCTCGAACCATGCGGCCGAGCCCACACCGTGCACGCTCCGCGTTACGGGCGATGCGCGGAGGCATCGATGACGTGAGGGGGGCGAGTCGCGTACGGCGACGGGGGCAAGTCGCCAGTTACGGGATCAGGAATTCCAGCTCGGGCCGGTCCCATGCCACCGCGGGCGGGTTCGCGGAGGCGGTTCCGGTGGGCAGGGCGCCCACACTGCGGTAGAAACCCTCGGCCGGAGGATGCGACACCACCCGTACACGGTCCAGCCCTGCAGCGCGCGCCTGGGTCTTCATGTGATCAACAAGCAGCCGCCCGATGCCGCGGCCCTGCGTACCGTCCTGTACGAAAAGCAGGTCCAGCTCTGGCGGCACGAGGAGCAGCGCATAGAACCCGACCACCCGTCCCGTGACGTCCTCGACCGCTACGAAGACCCGGTGGTTCTCGATGTAGTCGGGTCCGACACGGTAGCCGGAGACCATCGCCGCGTACTGCCCCTCATAGGCGCGCGAGCCGCGCACGAGCCGCGTGAGCCGCTTGGCGTCCCGGGCGACCGCCCGGCGTACGAAGGTCTCGCCGCGTACGGACGGAATACTCGATTGCACATGGAGCATGCTACGCGTCCGGAAGGGGCCGAGGGCTCCGCGCTCCCTCACCGGAGGTCTCCCGGCGCACCAGTAGGGGCCAGTTGTCAGTCAGCCGGATCGCCACGCTGACCTGGCTACGATGCCGCTGGTTCGCGCCCCAGGCGCCGCATCGGCAGGATGGGGGCATGACCGAGATCCGCACGCCCCGTCTCCTTCTGCGCCGCTGGCTGGAGGACGACCTCGTCCCCCTGTCCGAGATCCATGCCGATCCGGCGGTCATGCGGAACATCGGTGACGGCAGGCCGCGCTCGACGGGGCAGACCGCCGGGGACATCGAGGCGTGGGAGGAGGAGTGGGACGACGAAGGATTCGGGGTGTTCGCGGTCGAGCTTCTGGGATCCGGTGAACTGGCGGGCGCGGTGGGCCTGACCGTGGCCGCTGAACCGGACGAGGTGGCCGGTCAGGTCGCGGTCGGCTGGCGGCTCGGGCGCGTGTTCTGGGGGCAGGGGTATGCCTCCGAAGCGGCGCACGCCGCTTTGGAGTTTGCCTTGCAGGACCGCGGTCTCGAGCGGGTGGTCGCCGTACTGCGCACGGGTGACAGTGCCTCCGCGGCAGTGGTCGACAAGCTTGGCATGCAGGCGGAAGCTGCCGTACAGCACCCCGTCCACGGCTACGACCTGAAGGTGTTCGGGATCGACCTGACGCAGTATCAGGAATAGGACGCGGGTGCCGGCCTCGTAACGGGTGATCCGGGCTGACCCTTCGCGAGTGGCGAAGTGGGGTCGAGAGCGACAGTGCCCCCTGCTCCATCTCTCCGTCAGTCCTTGCCGATGACGACCACCTCGTCCTCGGCCGTCCACCGGCGCCGCTCGCGTTTGGGCGGATTGATCCGCACGCCGTAGCGGGGGCTCGTCGACGAGTCGTCGCGGCTGCGGTATCCGATGGCGCACTCGCCGCGACGGCGTGCCGCGGCCACGACCGTGGCGAAGAACGTCTCACTCCCCGGCAGCACGTACTCAGTCGCCGGCCGCAGGCGGACCCCGGCGCCTTCGGCGGAGAACAGTTCCTCGAACACCGCTGCCAGGTGCCGGTTCTGGGAAATCTGGGACATGAGCAGGCCGATGAGCTTGCCGCTGATGATCACGTCGGCCGCGGGGCTGATCGGGGCCAGTGCCCGGTTACGATCGTCGATCAGCTCGGTGACGACCGGAAGCTCACGCCCGGTCGCCTCTTCCAGTTGGCGCAGCAGCAGAAGGGTGACGAGCGTGCGATTGTCGGGATCGTCCGGCGAGTGTCCCGGGACGGGGTCCCGGCCGAGCACGATCACGCTGTCGTAGGAGTGGACGTCCAGGCGCCGCAGGGTCTCGGGGCGGGTGATGTCCCCGTGGTGCAGTGCCAGGCTCAGGCCGTTCCCGCTGTCCGCGTCAGCCTCGCTCACCTGGCGGATCGTCGCTTCGCCCCGTTCCGCCACCACGTCGACGACTGAACCGGGCCGGGCGCTTCGGTGCAACTGGTCGATCATGAGTGGCGCTCGGCGGTTCCAGCCCAGTAAGAGAATCCGCTCCGCCGGCGCGGGCGGCGAAGGGCGGGAGGCCATCGCGGCCTTCTCGGCCAACCCCGCACAGTCCTCCAGCCAGGACGTGTCGTCGTCGCGGGTGATGACGACGAGCAGGTCCTCCCGGGCGATCGGCGTCTCCGGCGGCGGGTTGAGCAGAGGGGCGCCGCCTCGCATCAGCCCGACGACGCTCGACGTCGAGTAGGACAGGAGAACGTCGCCGAACGGGCGGCCGGTCAGGGCCGGCTCGCTGATCAAATAGAACTCGTCTCCGGCGAAGTCGAGGAGTTCCTGATGGACGAGGGAGATCCCGGGGCGGCGGGCGGCCTGGACGATCAGCCGCGCGGTGACGGTGTCGCTCTCCAGGACGACGCCGCCAGGCCCGGCGGCGAGACGGGCTGCCAGGCGGTACTGGTCGTCCCGGACGGCGGCGACGACGGGCGGACACGGCTCCGCCCCGGCCAGCGCGGCTCGGAGCGCCAGCAGCGTCTTCACCACCTCCGCGTCGGCGTCGAGCCCGTCAGGGGGCAGGACCAGCACGACACCGGCCGCAACCGGGCTGGTCAACGGCAACACGGCCGGGTCGGTGGTGGGGCCGCTGCGGCAGATCAGCCGCGTACGGCCGAAGGAGCCCAGTTTTGTACCCAGGGCCTCCTCCATGACGGTCTTGTCCCGGTCGGCCAGCACCACAACCGCCGCGCCGCGCTGGTTGGCGTTGGCGGCCACCAGCTCGCTCACCACCGTGAAAACCTGCTCCGACCATCCCAGGACCACGGCGTGCCCCTGTTCGAGCACGGTGGAACGGCCCCGCCGCAACGCGGTGAGCCGTTCGGTGAGCGCCGTCGTGATCAGGCCGACGAGCGTGGAGACGTACAGCAGAGTGACCAGAGCGAGCAGCACCGACATCATCGCCCGCAGCGGCGTACCGCTCGCACCGCCCAGCCGCAGTGTCTCCCCGGTGAGACGCCATACCTCCGCCAGGCGCTCCGCCAGGGACGGCGGGGCATCAGGGTCGGTCCACACCAGCACCGCACTGGTCGGCACGACGACGGCCAGACACAGCAGCGCCATCCAGCCGACGAGAGCGGCGGCGCCGCGGGCCAGAGTGCTGTCGAACCAGTAACGGGCTCTGTCACCGAACGGAGTCCGCCGCTGCGCCACCCTTCCCCCTTCCGTCTCCCCGTGCTCCCACCGGGCCACGTCGGCACCGCATGGGTGATGCGCCGCGCGGGCCTGCCGGAGAACCCGGACGTGAACACGTATGTCGCAGTGTGGGGTACCGCCCCGGGCGGCAGACGGAGTTCGATCAGTGTTCATCCCTTCGGGTGTCCGAGTCGTTCATGGCGGCGGACCTGCGGAGACGCCAGCCTCGCCACCGTCTTGGCTCGTTCGAGTCAACGTCGGAGCGAGAGGCGAACGCCGGGTCACGGCCACCGGTGCGAGGACTGCCACGACTGAAGAGCACACGGTGGTGCGTTGCGACGGCGGTCTGTCGCGGAGGAGCTTGGCGGCGGCGGTCGGCAGTACCGGATTCCGATGATCACCCCCTCGTCCCCGGCCATCAACGCGTCCTGCAGACGGGACGGCCGGTCCAGCGACGGGCGTGGCCCGAGAACGTCCTGGTCATCGGCGCCGGTCCGGCCGGACCGTTGACGGCCTGGCTGCTGAAGGAGTCAGGCCACCGAGTGACGGTGCTGACAGCCGACGGCAACCGGGCGGGCGGACGCGTCAAGACCTTCCGAGCCGGTGGCCACGAACGCGCCGAGCAGCCCTTCGCCGACCCGCGCCGGTACGCCGAAGCGGGCGCCATGCGGACCCCGGCCGCCAGCCCCTGATGACGGAGCCGACCGACCAGTTCGGCTCGAAGAGGCGCCGGTTGCACTACGTCGACATCGACGCCTGGGGAAATCCTGCGAGCCGCACCTGGTTCCATGCCAACAGCATCCGTGTGCGGCCTGCCGACTACGCCCGTGCGCCCCGGCGCGTGAACCGGTCGTTCGGCGTTCCCCGAGCCCGCTGGGACACCTCCGCAGCCGCCATCCTGTGCTCCGCGCTGGACCCGGTGCGTGACGAGTGGGCTGGGCCCTTGTGCTTCAGCGGTCCGGCGACGGGTCGATGTTCCGCTTCCGCACCGAGCACGCCGGTCTGGAAGTACGGACCATCGACCTGATCCGCACGCTGGAGAACCCCGCCTCACGCCCGGCTCCGTCCTTCAACCACAGCTTCATGCTCCTCCCTCAGCAGTCCTGACACGCCCTTGTACTCGCTGGAATGCGGCACGGCCGTACTGCCGGAGGCCCTGCTGGAGCGTGTGCGCAAGGAGGCGCGCTGCGACCGCCGGGTGACGCGCGTTCAGTGCCACCGTCCCGACCGCCCCTCACCGGAGGCCGGGCACGTCCGAGGCAAGGGGGGCCGCACGTGCGGGTGGACACCGTGTCGGAGGGACGTGGCGGCCGTCGTCGACGCGAGCAGTCCACCGCCGACGTCGCAGTGGCTCCGAGAGCTGGCTGCGCCGTCCCCCACGCCTGCGGGGGGACCTCCGTGTTCCTGCCGGGGCAGCGCACGGAACTACTGCATTCCCTTACCGCGGCTGAGGGGCCGTCGCACCTCGCAGGGGACCACACGTGCGTCAAGCCGGCTCGGACCGAGGGTGCTGGGGCGTCCACCGTGTGTACCCCCTGGAGGTGCACACCGTGTGAGCGGCGTGCCGGGCCCCGCCTGACGCACAGGCGCTCAAGGCGGAGTCCATTTCCTCACCGAGGAGAAGAAGGCACGCGTGGGCCTTGGGTCGGCCATGCCGCTGCCGAATGGGGGAAGGCGTGGCAGTAGGACCCGGTACGAAGGTGTGGCAGTCGTCTGTGCTTGGCGAGCGCGGGCAGGGAGGATCGACAGTGGACGAGTCGTCAGTGCGGGCGGTGGGCTGGGCGCGCTCGCTGCCCGTGGATACCGAGCCGAAGGCGGCACGCGACTGGGCACGCGAGCATCTGAAGGCCCTCGGCTGGTCGGACAGCCTCTCGCGGACGGTGGACGACGTCCTGCTTACCGTCTCCGAACTGGTCACCAACGCGCACATCCACGCGCACTCCACCGCTCGTCTCGTGCTGGCCTGGGACGGTCAGTGCCTGCACATCACCGTGCACGACGACAGTGTCGCCCTGCCCAGTCCACGCGAGCCCAGCCGTGACCGTCTCGGCGGACGCGGCATGTTCCTCGTCGACTCTCTGGCCGATGCCTGGGAAGTGCGTCCGTGCCCTCACGGCAAGTCGGTGACTGCCTGTTTCTGTCCGTCAGCCACCTCGGCCGACTTCGACTGACATGGGCACTGGAGGAAAGTGAGCACACGCCGAGAACGGTCGGTCGCCAGCGGGTGAACCATCCCCGGCGGCGGCTGCCGGAAGTGCCGTAGGTCGTCGGCCGCGGCCCACGCCATCGGGTTCCTCCGGCTGAAGCCGCCGGGCACGACGGGGGCCCGAGCCGGTGACGGCCTGTCCCGGCAGGTGCTTCCGCCTCTCGTCGGGCACGGAAGGAGAGGAATGACCGCCATCCAGTACATACCGGATACCGCGGACGGCACGCGGGGAGGCAGGGCCGTCGGTGAGCGGGCGGCACGCGTACGGCGCCGTCTGGAGCGTCTGATCGGCATCGCGGCCACCGAAGGGAACGCGCTGGTCGCCCTCCGTAACGGCGACGAGATCTTCCCGGCCATGCTCGACACCATCCGCTCCGCCGAGCACACGGTGGACATGATGACCTTCGTCTACTGGAAGGGCGCCATAGCCCGCGAGTTCGCGCACGCACTGGCGCAACGGGCCCGGGACGGGGTCAGGGTGCGGCTGCTGCTGGACGGTTTCGGCAGCCGGCTGATCGACAAGGACCTGCTGGAGGAGATGGACCGGGCAGGCGTACAGGTGGCCTGGTTCCGCAAGCCGCTGTATCTGTCGCCCCTCAAGCAGAACCACCGCTGCCACCGCAAGGTGCTGGTCGTGGACGAGCAGGTGGCGTTCACCGGCGGCGTCGGCATCGCCGAGGAGTGGTGTGGGGACGCCCGCAATCCGCGTGAGTGGCGGGACACTCATGTGCAGGTGCGCGGTCCGGCCGTGGACGGCATCGCGGCGGCGTTCGCGCAGAACTGGGCCGAGTGCCACGACGAGCTCTTCGACGATCGTGACCGGTTCACCGGCCATCGCCCGCAGGGCGACGCCGTGGTGCAGGTGGTGCGCGGCTCGGCCAGTTTCGGCTGGCAGGACATGCAGACCCTGATCCGGGTCATGATCGAGTCGGCCGAGGAGCGCTTCCGGCTGGCCACCGCCTACTTCTCCCCGGACACCTACTTCGTCGAGCTGCTGTGCGCCGCCGCACGACGGGGCGTGGAGGTGGAGATCCTGCTGCCCGGCCCGCACACCGACAAGCGGGTCTGCCAGCTGGCCGGGCAGCATCATTACGAGGATCTGCTCGCGTGCGGGGTGAAACTCCACCAGTACCAGCCGACGATGATGCACGCCAAGGTCATCACCGTGGACCGCACGGCGGCTCTCGTCGGCTCGACCAACTTCAATCGGCGCTCGCTCGCCCATGACGAGGAAGTCATGCTCGCCGTCCTGGACGAAGGGTTCACCGCGACCCTCGACTCCCACTTCGACGCCGACATGGCGGAAAGCCGATCCATGAGTGGGGGCCGCTGGAAGAGACGCTCCCTGCTCCAACGCGCCCGCGAGTACGCTGTCCAGCCCATTCGCCGCTACCTGTGACAATCCACCGGCGCTGATCGGCTCCGTCCAGGTCAGCGGCGCTCGGTGTCGTGAATCGGGCGCAGGGTCGGCTCCCAGCTCTTGGCTGGACCCAGCCAAGAGCTGGACCCAGCCGCGGCTGCGTGTCCACCGCTGTGCAGGACAACGAACAGCCCCCGCGCGCGGCGGCCGTCCGGCATGAGCCAGGCACCGGCCACGTGGCCAGTCACCTCCGGCGGGACCACAGACGCGTCGTCCGGGGCGCGACGCCCGGTGCAGGCGGAGGGGCCAACCGTCCGCGCGGACAGCACAGTGCCCTCCCGGGCGTCGACGGCAGTGGCGGTGAAGGCCGAGGGGGGAGGGGCCGTCAGCTGTGCCGGAGCAGGTGACCTCCGCGTCGGGGGTGTCGCTGGAGTCCTGGTCATGGGCCTGGGCCCGGCCCTCGATCAGAGCCAGCAACTGGGCGACCGGCACCAGGTCATGACAGCCGTCGTGGGGCCAGCGCCGTCCCGACACCCCGTGCTCCCTGGTGCCGACGAGCGTGTGCTCTGCCCCGTCGAGCGGGACACCGCGACAGGAGAGAGGCACCAAGCAGACGGTGGGCTGGGCGCGCCCCCCGGGGCACACCGAGTGAACGCACGGAGACGGCGCCTGAGGGTTACGGTCCCGGCCGTAGCCCCCAGGCGGTTACGGCCCCTGCCATCCCGCAACCCTCGAGCGGCCCGGTGGGACCGTCCGCGGGGCCGGACCCGTAGGCTGCTCAAGTCCGGCGAACCGCCCGCTGAAGGGAAGCAGCCCCACCGTGTTCCAGCAGACTCCCGTCTACGACCGCCTCGTCGCCGAACGCGGCGACATTCCCGTCCAGGTCCGCGGCGAAGCCGACCGGATACACCGCGATCTGGCACAGGTACTGCCCCAGGCAGCCGCCAACCCGCCGAGTGCGCCGCAGAACGTGTTCGAGCCGAAGACGCCGCCCAGCACCCTGTAGGCCTGGACTGCCGGCTTGCCCTGTTCCGGCCGACGGCAGACGGCAGACATCGGCGCCGGGCTTGCGCACCGGCGCACTCCGGCGACCGTGAGCTGTGGCCGAAAGCTCCACTCGGGGAGTGTCTGCGCGCCCTCTCACCCGACCGCAGAGGCGATACGACCGGCCAGTCGCCGCGGGCGGTGCCGCCCGCCCCCGCGCCTGGTCATGGGGCGCCGGGGGCACGGTCGCCTTTCGGTCGGGACGGACTGCCGCATGGCGCTGCCCCGGGCCAGGACCTGAGCACCTGTCAAGGCGTCGGTGACCACCCCCATCGCGACGGCCTACACCGTCTCGCGAAGCATCGTCTCCGCGGGCGCCGTCGACAAGTTCCCGCTCGGCGCCGTGATCAGTAAGAGGCTCACCGTCGCGGCGCGCAGATGCACGGGCGGCGCCGCATCCCGATGCTGATCGACCGGCCGACCGCGGGCGAGATCGAGACGGCGCAGCCGGCGACCCACTGCTCGACGGAGGGCCCACGGCGTACGACATGTTCAAGTCAAGATCTACTATCTGAACATTTGTGCAGGTCAGAGGCATGATAGAGCCGCTCAGGTCAGCAAATGGTCAGCATCGGGCGCGGGAGCGTCCTGACTTGCTGACCTGACGGCCGCCGTGGCGGGGCCTGGGCGCGGATGTCCGGCTCTCGTTTGGAGGTTGCGTCTCTTGGCTCGTCAGCTCGCCCGGGGGATGGGGTCGTTATTCAAAGACTGCGGCTGTGCCCGGCCGTCCCGGTGTCCGCATCCGTACACGATCCGTTTCCGGAACGGGCTGGGAAAGCAGTCCGAGGAGGGCGGCTTCGATACGCAGGACGATGCGATCGAGCGCCTGACGCAGATCTATACGGAGACGAAGCGCACGGCGCCGTCTGTGGCAGAGGCGCGTCGCGAGCTGGGGCAGAAGACGGTGGCGGAGTATGCGAAGGAGTGGCGGTCCCGGCAGCGGAAGATGACCGAGTACTCCACGGGCGAGCACGTTGGTAGCTCCCTCAACGTGCACATCGTCCCGCGCCTGGGTTCGCGGAAGCTGAATACCGTCACGCCACTCGTGGTGGAGCGTTTCCTGGATGCATTGGAGGCGGACGGTGTCGGCCGAGGGAACCAGGTTACATATTCCGCATCCTGAAGACGATCCTGCGGGACGCCTTTGACAAGGGGGCGATGGCGGACGATCCGGTGAAGGGGGTGCAGGAGCCGGAGTACGTCCGGGAGAGGGTGGTCATTCCGTCCCTGGAGTATGTGAAGCAGGCGCTGGCGGTCGCGGGTGACGATCTCGCGATGGAGATCTGATGATGGCGGGGTGCGGGCTGCGCAACGGTGAGGCCCGGGCGGTAAACGTCAACAACGTGGTGGCCGACGACGTGTACCGGGTCCATGAGCAGATCCACTCCAACACGCACCGGCCGGCCAAGCTCAAGCACCGCAAGGTGGGGGAGTTCCGGGAGGTGCCGCTGCCACGCTCGGTGCGGGAGGCAATCGAACGATATGAGGAGAAGCACGGCACTACGCGGGATGGCTATCTGCTGCGAGGGCCGAGTGGATACTTCACCGAGCCGATGGAGCGCCGGCGCGTCCATGCGCTCTTCGACGAGCTGCCGCTGATGGACGGGATGGGGATGTACGGCTTCCGGCACTACTTCGCGTCCAATGCACTCGGCAACGGCATACCGATCACGGACGTGGCCGAGTGGATGGGACACAAGTCAATCGAGGAAACGTACCGCACCTACCGGCACCTAGGGCCTGTCTCTGGTTGTGATCAGCTGCGGGGGTGCTGGCGCCTTGTACCACGATCTGGTAGATCGTCGTGCATGACGCAGGCGCATCTGACTGATGACGCATGGGAGTTCATCGAGCCGTACTTGCCGATCGGTAGGTTCGGTCCGTATCCCGAGCGGCTGCGGCAGCAGTTCGAGGGCGTGATTTGGCGGTTTAAGACGGGCGGGCAGTGGCGGGAGATGCCGACCGAGTTCGGCGCCTGGCAGACCGTCCACAACCGTTTTCGTCGGTGGCGGGATGTCGGTGTCTTCGAGGCCCTGCTGGAGGGCCTGATAGTCGAGGCTGCGAAGCGGGGCGAGGTGGACTTGTCGCTGGTCAGCGTGGACTCCACCACCGCCCGCGCCCACCACGATGCCGCCGGGATGCAACTCGGCGAGGACGTGCTCACCGTCCTGGAGGAGGCTGCCGCCGAGGAGGGGAAGGCCCGGTCAAAGGGGGCTATGAGCAAGGACAAGACGGGCGATCCACCGACAGTGACACCGCCCGGGACGAGCGACGCCGCCAACGGCGTCGACACCGACTCCGACTGAAGGCCGCCCTGCTCGGGCGCTCGCGCGGCGGGCAGACCAGCAAGATTCACGTCGCCGCCGACCGCAAGTGCCGCCCGCTGGCGCTCGTCCTGACCGCCGGGCAGGCGGCCGACAGCCCGCAGTTCATCGCCGTGCTGAAGAAGGTACGGGTCCGCGGCCCGGTCGGCCGTCCCCGCACCCGGCCCGACGCGGTCGCCGGGGACAAGGCGTACTCGTCCCGCGGCAACCGCGCCTACCTGCGAAGACGCCAGATCAAGGCGGTCATCCCGGAGAAAGAGGACCAGGCCGCCAACCGGAAGAGGAAGGGCAGCAGAGGCGGTCGGCCCGTCGGCCACGACACCGACCTCTACAAGGCGAGGAACACTGTCGAGCGACTGATCAACAAGCTGAAAGCCTGGCGCGGCATCGCCACCCGCTACGACAAGACCCCGCAGAGCTACCTCGCCGGCCTGCATCTCCGCGCCTGCATGATCTGGATCAACGACCTCACCCGAACCAGCCTGTGATCACAGCTAGTTACGGGACCGGTCGCGAGGTCAGGCGGTCAGCGCCGCAAGCTCCGCGTTGGCGCGCTCGGTGACCAGGGCGAGGACGCGGCCGGCGGCGGTCAGATCCTCGGCGGGTATCCCGCCCCAGATGCGGGCGGAGATGGGGGCGGTCTCCGCGCCGGTGGCGGTGAGCAGCTCGCGCCCCGCGTCCGTCGGGCGAAGGTGCGCGCCGTCCGCGATGAGCAGCTGCTTGGCCAGCAGTTCGTCGAGAGTGGCGCGGATGTCGGCCGGATCGGCCTTGAGGGAGCCCTGGACCTGGGTGATGAGATCGTCCGACGTCTGCGGGGTCTCGGTGGTGATGGCGGCGCGCAGGGCGACCTGCTGCTGGAACGTGGCGCGTACCGGGCCAGGACGTGCTCCAGGACGCTGCGGGCGGCGTAGTGGGCCAGGGCGAGGGCGCGGGCATCGGCGACGGGCGCAGTAGCGGTGGATGCGGTGGTGGTCATGGTGTTCTTCTCCGAGTGCTCTGGTCGTTCGGTACGGATGGAGCGAGAGGTACGTCGAGCAGGGCCGTCAGCTCGTCGGTGAACGCGCGCGTCCGCGGGGCGTTGAGGCCGCCGAGCGGCTCCAGCAGTTGCTGGAGTAGTCCCTGGACCACCGCGACGGCCTGCCGCGTGACAGCCTGTCCTTGCTCGGTGAGGGCGAGCTGTACGGCGCGCGGGTCGCGGGGGTCGCGGGTGCGCTCGATCAGACCGGCCGACTCCAGGACGCGCGCCAGCTTCGAGACATACAGCGCCTCCAGACCGGTGTGGTCGGCGAGCCGGCGCTGACTGGGCCGCTCACCAGCGCGCTGCATGCCGTGCAGCGACGCGACCAATACGTACTGCGCGTGGGTGAGACCCAGCGGAGCCACCGCGCGGTCGACCGCGACGCGCCACTTGTTGGCGAGTCGCCATACCAGGGAGCCGGGTGTGGGGCCCGGTGAAGCCTTGCTCATGGCGAATAGATTACATGGCTACTATGTCCATGGCTACTATTTTCCGGCGGATGTGACGGCGCGATCGACTCGGCTCCGCGACGGGACGAAGGGAACGCCCCCAGCGGGACCGCCTCCGCCCCGTCACATGATCAAGACCAAATACAGGCCCTAATGCCCGGCAGCATCACCAAGGCCGCGCGCATCCTGGACGCCGGTCTCTGGGAAGCGGCGTAACAGTCGCTGGCGCAATGGGTCCCATCCGGTTCTTCTGGAACTGGATCGGACGGTCGCAGGAGGAGGCCGGGACGGGGGCGAGGACGGCAAGGCGCCAGGCGGGAATGTCGACGAGCTTGATCTCGGGCCTGTCGCGGCACCAGCCGCCGTACCGTTCTTTGGCTTTCGGGATCTTCCCGGTCTACGGGCGGCGGCGATGCGGGTTGGTCAGTTCACGGAGTCACGGCCGGTGCCGGGCTTGACGATCCGGCCGCCGGCGGCCGCGAGTTCTTGCAGCAGCTGCTCCGTGAACGTCACACGATTCTGCCGGGTAGGGCTGGGCTTTCGTCCGGCGGCTGGAGCGTTCTGCGGTCGGGGTGACGACCGTTGCGGAGCGGCGGGCCTGGACTTTCCGCGGGCGCGACTCTGGACGAACAGTAGGGAACCCGACGATGCATCCGAGGAAGGCTGCGTGAGCGGGCAGGTTCCCCGGGGCTCCACCGGTTTGCCTGGCTCGTGCCCGTCGGACAGATGCCGACCACCTACTCCCACATCGGCGACCTCGTCTTGAGGAGCAGTACGAGAAGGTCATTTGATCCTCGTCCTGACATCGCGACAGGCGCGTGAAGGCGCATCTGAGGAAATCGCTGGTGACCAGGTCAAGGAGGAAGACAAAATGTCTTCGTGACCACCAGTAGTCGATGGATCAACCTTGCGGTCTCGCAGCTGCCGCCAGCGAAGCTGCGAACGCTCGCGAACGATGCGGGTCTTGAAGCGCGTCGGACTTCGGACGGCGGTTGGCGCGTGTGCGTGCAGGAGGACTATCGACGGAGTCAGTCACCATTGCTGCGCTCTGAGCGCGCCAGCGCAGCAGATCCGGCGTCCTTTTCGCGACTGACTGAACTGCTTGACACCTCCATAGAGATTTCCAGCCTCACTCAAGCTGGCCATGTGAAGGTCCGCCAGCAGCAGACGCCTGCTGCACTGGCGGCTCAGTTCCAACTCGAGTTTATGTTCACTCCCGGACAACAACTGGCCGGTGTCATGCGAACCTTCCTGAGTAAACGGGCGACGTTCCTCGACGGGCCAGCTTCTGAAATTCGAGTTGTGCTGAGCGATTCCGCCCTGCCTCGCCGGGCCCACTTCCCACGCATCCTCACCTCGCTGGCCTTCCAAAAGGAGGAGCTCCCTGCCATAGGTGGAGAAGTCGGCAAACTCTTCCCCGCCGCGCAAGGGCTCACGCAGGACGTTTCTATCGGTGCACTCACGTTCGTACTTCCAGCGCTCTCCGCTGCGTCTCCGAAGGTGCTTGGTGTAGCGGCTGCCCGCTTGCTCGCATGCGGTGTCTGGTTGTTTGGCGAGGCGCTGAGTGATGCGGATTGGCCAAGCAACCGCCTCACCGATGTGCTTCTCCCAACGGCGCGCTTCGATAACCCAAAGGGGCATGCGATCACCCCAAGCATTGAGATGACGGGTCCGTATCTCAGCTGGTGGGTGCAACGCTCCGCTGAACTCCTCCGCATAGCCACTGACCCTGCGGGCTTCAAAGATGAACAGGGCTTCTATGCGCCGACCCGCCACCTTGCCTTCATCGCGAGCCTGGGGCGCCTCTACCGTGACACGGCCGAGGCCATGCGATCGAACAGTCATAGTGTCGCCCTGCGCGCGGCATACGATGCACTCGATTGTCTGGAAGGAATGCGATGGAATGCATTCGACAATGCGACCAATCCTGGCAAAGTCCGTAAAGTATTGCAGGGGCTGCGCGAGACACTTCCTTCGCCGGTCGCCGAAGTGGCACTTCCTCTGTGCGAGCGTGCAGCACGAGCCGTGGAAGAGGTGCGGGACGGATTCATCAGCAGAAGTCGTCACTACTCCACCGACGGTTTGATTGGAATGCCAGGGAAAGGGGGTCCGAAAAATATCTCCTGGGACAAGGCCGTCCAGATGTACATCCGTTTGGACCGGAACAGTGCTCATTCATTTGGCAAAATCGAGGAGGATCCTCTCGACCGCAGTCTTCTTTTTGTCCACGAGGGGGTGATTCCCGCAGACCTCTGCTACCTTCCTTTCCTTCACCTGATGGACATGCTGGTGAACTGTGGACGCCTCGAAGTGCAGCTCTCCAAACGCCGCTAATACTCCAGTGCGACTTCGTGATCTGGTTCGATGACCTTGCGGGGTAGGCAGCTAGGCTTGTTGTGGAGGTGGGGCAGGATGGACGGACGCACGGTCATCCTGAACGAGTTGGCGCAAGGCATCCGTCCGCTCACCCAGGGCGTCGGCTGGTTCGGGGGCCTCGCCGACGCTGAGCAGTTTGAAGTCCTGCGCGACCTGGCAGGGTTCTGTATCCAGGCCCGCGCAACCAGCGAGGACGGGCCGGAGAGTATCCGCAGAGCTGGCATCCGGTTCACCCACACCCCGGCCGTGCTGGTCACACGCGGCCGCCTCACCGAGCAACTGACAAAGATCATCAACCTTCCGCAGGACGAGCGGGTCAAGGCATTCCGGCTGCTGGTCGCCCTGCTCGGCGTCGCTGATGATCGGCGGCGGCTCCGCTTCTGTGCTGGCGGATGCGGGCACGCCTGGCACCACCTGATGTCCGGAGTGGGCACCCAAACGGCCACCGCGTGATCATCGGGGGTTGTGCGGACTCCTGAAGATCGTGCGGTGGCCGCGGGCCACAGCGTAGACGCCGCCCGTTGGCGGGCGATGTTCGACCAGGCCATGGCCCGGATCGCGAGCAGGTTCAGGCGGGTTGAGCCGCGCGCCACGGCCCGCGCGTTCGTGCTCGGGTTGCTGTCCGGCGTCGAGCGGAAGAACTGCTGGCGGCTGGCCGAGCAGGCCGGCCATGCCCGCCCCGGGCCGATGCAGCGGCTGCTGCGAATCGCCCGCTGGGACGCCGACGCCCTTCGTGACGATGTGCGCGCCTACGTCCAAGAGCACCTCGGCGCCGACAACGGCGTTCTGATCGTCGACGACGAGACAGGCTTCCTCAAGAAGGGCGCCGCCTCGGCGGGCGTGCAGCGGCAGTACACCGGCACTGCGGGGCGGATCGAGAACAGCCAACGTCGGCACGGTTGAGCCGGTGATCCTCTTCGGCCAGCGATGCGACTGAGAGCAGACTAGTCTTCTGAGTCGGTATTTCGTTTCATTAGTAGGGTCTGTGCATGGCTCGGATGGGACGGCCCAAGGCTGAACTGGTGCTGACTGCTCAGGAACGCGATCAGCTGGAGGAGTTGGTCCGGCGCAGATCAACGCCGCGGGCGTTGGCTCTGCGCTGCCGGATCGTCCTGGCCTGTGCCACGGGCGCCACCAATCGCGAGGTGGCGCGTCAGGCTGGGGCGGAGGAGCACACGGTCGGCAAGTGGCGGGCGCGCTTTGTGCGCGACCGGTTGCCCGGGCTGGGTGACCTGCCGCGGCCGGGCGGACCGCGCACGGTGAGCGATGAGCACGTCGCCGTGGTGTTGCGCCGGACACTGGAGTCGACTCCGAAGAACGCCACGCACTGGTCGACGCGGGCGATGGCGAAGGAGATGAGGCTGTCGCAGTCGACCGTGTCGCGTATCTGGCGGGCCTTCGGCCTCCAGCCGCACCGCACCGAGACCTTCAAGCTGTCCACGGACCCGTACTTCATCGACAAGGCCCACGATGTCGTCGGCCTATATCTGGACCCGCCCGAGCAGGCGCTGGTGTTCTGCGTGGACGAGAAGTCGCAGATCCAGGCCCTGAACCGGACCCAGCCGGTGTTGCCGATGATGCCAGGTGTCCCTCAGCGCCTCACCCACGACTACGTGCGGGCGGGAACCACCACCTTGTTCGCTGCCCTGGAGGTGGCCACGGGGAAGGTAATCGGTTCCCTGCACCGCCGGCACCGCACCGCAGAGTTCAAGAAGTTCCTGGCCAAGCTCGACCGCGAAGTGCCGGCCGGGCTGCACGTGCACTTGGTGCTGGACAACTACGCCACTCACAAGACTGCGGCCGTCAAGCACTGGCTGCTGGCCCATCCCCGCTTCCACCTGCACTTCACCCCCACCGGTTCGTCCTGGCTGAACCTGGTGGAACGCTGGTTCGCGGAGCTGACGAACAAGCGGATGGGTGAAGCCCGCCGACGAGATCCTCGAACGCCTCGCCTCATATCTGAAGCGCATTCCTGAATCAGAAGACTAGGTTCTGTCGTCAAATGTCAGGCCCACACCAGAAGTGATGCGAGGGCTGATGCCGATCCAACCGCCCCAGGCCCGCTCGATGGCCACGTCGGACAGCGACGGGAACCGGTTGGCCAGATCCTTCCCCATGTCATGCACGACACTGGGGTCCGGGAGCGGGTAGGTCTGGCCACCCGCAGCAACGATGACTGAATCGTCACAAGAGCGCGGTCTCACTTCGAGTTGCTGCGCCGCAGAGGAGAGCTCGGCGACTGCCTGCGGTGAATCGGCCCCAGCGTGTCAGGGCGAGGCCCTAACGGCTATGCGATGCTGCGGTCGGCTCGCCGAGGCATGGTTCACGGATGAGCCGTCCAGCGCCTGGCGCACAGCCATACCAGGGCGACGGTGATCGAAACGACCGATACGGAGCCGAAGGCCACGATCAGCGGCGTGTGTGAAAGCGCGACTGCCACGATCGTCAAGCTGAGCGACAAGGCGCTCAGCAGTGCGAGGCTGCGGCCCGAGGAGGGGATGAGTCTGCCGATCCTGCCACGTCGCGGGCGATGCGCCTGCAGTGTCCGCAGACGGCGGCGGAACAGCTCATCCTGTTCCAGGGCAGCTGCTATCTGCTGCCAGATCTGCTGTTCTCGGGCTGACAGAGTGGGACTGTCCATGGCCTGTCTCCATGCTCGATGGGCGTCAGCGGCCCGCCGGACGGAACGGAGCATCCGCTGGCCGCAAACCGCACCCCTACGCCTGACGGAAGGGAAAGCCGGGATAGACGTAACCGGGCCCCCAGAACGGCGGATAACCGTAGAAGCCGTACACGTTGGTGTAGTACTCGGACTCATCGGTAAGTTCGGGATCGTAAACGGGGGCCTCGGCCACACGCTCGCGCGACTGGTCGATGAACACCTGGTCCTCGGTGATGTGCGTGACGGCGTCCACCGGCACGAATGACTTGGTCTCGCCGAAGCCCAGGAATCCACCGTGGGCCACGAGCAAGAAACGGACCTTGCGTTGCGGAGCGTCAACCAGAAGGTCTTCAATCTTGCCAATCTCGTTACCCTCGGTGTCAGCCACCTTGCGGCCTCGCACATCCTCTGCGGGGGTCTCCACCGTCTGCTCGGAGTCGCTGAGCTTCTCCAGTATCGGAGCGCCATCGGTCGCCATCTGCTATCTCCCTTGTCATGATTAACGCTGGACCACCCGGCAGACAGTGCACCCTGCTCTGCTGAGGCACTGCTCTCTGGCGGAGCATGCCGTGAGGCGCGTGCCCGGGCTCCGGGCCGCACAGCCAACCAGGCACCCGTGCTCGTCTGCTCGAAGCTGCTGGACGTTGCCCGCGTACCCGGTGGGCTGCCGGGCATTCAGGGTGGCTACGACCGGCCAGCTGACGGGCAGCAGGTGTGCAGACACGTCCGGGCGTTGCCACCAGCATGCCAACGGAGACCGCCGCCGTAGGTGGCGTTTGGTTGGCAGGCAGTCGTGTGATGTCCGGGTCGCGGGGTGTCAGGCTTCCCGAGCCTCGGTCAGTAACTTTGCGGTGGCGGTCGGGCGCAGGTGGGGAAACGCGTGCGCCCCCGGTACCGACACGGCGCGTCCCCGTACGGCGCGGCCTGCCAAGAGGCGAGTCCATTCCGGTGGACACAGTGCGTCGTGCTCCCCCGCCACGATGGTGGTCGGGCAGGTCACGGCGGGCAGGGCGTCTTCAGGAGTGTCTGCCTGGGCCGAACGGACGCAGTTCATCAGCCGCCGCGGTCCGGCCTTCAGGTAAGAGGGCAGTAGCGTCGGTACCACAGAGGGGGATTCATGGAGGGCTGTGCGAGCGAACGCCACCACCAGCGGGCGCGCCGACCGCAGCGGCGGCGGGAAGGTGGGGGCCAGCATGACGAGAGCCTCTACTCGCTCGGGCGCCGTCACGGTTGCGTGCAGCGCTGCCTGAGCGCCAGTGGAGTGGCCGGCGAGGAGCACCGGGCCCTGCGGAACGGTGGCCAACCACCGAGCCACCATGTCGGCGAGCGGCCCGAGGGCCTCGGAGCATACCGGGTCGGCCGGTCCGCCGAAGCCCGGTACGTCCAGCAGACGTACGGGCCCTCGCCTTGCGCATTCCCGCAGGGTGCGCAGTAGGTAACCGGGCGCCCCCAGGCCAGGCACCAGCACCGTCAGGGGGCCGTCACCTCGGGCGCCACTGCTCGTGCCCAAACTGCGGACCGTCTTCGAACCCACGCGGTCGTAGTGAACGTGGAGGTGGGGACTCTCGGCCTGCAGCATCGCTACCTGGTACCCGTTGATCAGGGAGCCATGAGTTCACGCAGCACGGAGCGCCTGTTCGGACGCTCCCGCTCCGGCCGCTCCAGCGGCGAGCACGTGATGAGCGGTCGATGGTCACAGCACCGGGTCGCGCACACGCATTGCGGCCGCTTGGTGTTTCCCGATCGGTGTCTGTTCGTCAATGTGCCGATGCTCAATCTCGTGGAACCACGACCGTCGACGCTGGTCGGCAAGGACGGAGCCGAGCGTCCAAGCGTCAGCCAAGAGAGGTGAGCAGGTCGTTGCACGCCTCTTCGCAGCGTCGGCAAGCGTCCGCGCAGATCCGGCAGTGGTCGTGCATGTCGGCATGGCGCCCGCACTCGTCGCCGCAGGCTTTGCAGGCGACGGCGCACGCCTGGAGGATTGCGCGCGTGATGCTGGCGTCGTAGCCGGTGTGGCGGGAGATCACTGCAGCGGTCGCAGTGCAGATGTCGGCGCAGTCGGCGTTGGTGCGGATGCACTTGGTCAGTTCATTGACCGTGTCTTCGGACAGGCAGGCGTCTGCGCAGGCGGTACAAGCCTGGGCGCAGGCGATGCATTCCTCGATGCAGCGGGCGAGCTTGTCGCGATTCAGGTTGCCCAGGTCGGCGGGGTAGGTGGCGAGCATGTCCTTGACCGCAGTGGTCATGAGGTCTCCAGGGTGTTGATGTCGGGGGTGCGGCGGTGACCGCGTTGTATGCGTAACACCGGGCGGTGAACTCAAACGCGTGAGCGACGCTGCCCTCCAAAGTGAGGCTTGCGTCCACGCCTCCAAGAGACAGGCCCGAGTCCCCCCTCGGCGTCGAAACTGCCACCTATCGCCGTAGAGCCTTCTGCTCTGTGAGGGCGGCCCTGCCGCAGCAGGAGGAACCCTGTCCACCACTTCGCAGGACGCAACCGCCGACGGTGGCGGCAGAGAGACCTACACGGCATGTTCCAGGCGCTCTGAAGGTCGACACCTCGGTCGGTACTCCCTCGCTTACGTCCCGCGTGTGCCGGAGTCCTCGGCACCCTGGGCGTGGATTTGGACATCAGGTTGTGGCGGGCAGGAGAGCTCGTCACAAGTGCGTGAATACCCGTTGCCAACCAAATGGGCTGCACCCCTCCGCGTAGTCGCCACCGGCGATGACGATGCTGGGCCGCCACCGAGGGCTGCTCTTTCTCACGCTGGAAGGCTGGCCCGTGTCGGCAGACGTCGGTCGTCTCCTCGCGCGTCAGGGTGACGACGCGATGAAGCGCCGTAACAGCGGCACCGGGTACCCGGCGGCGAGCAGCGGGCCACGCACGTCGCGGTCGAGGTCGGGCAGGTAGCCGATCAGCACGTCGGCCGGCCCGATGATCTCGACTTCGCCGCACGCCGCGGGCAGCAGCAGCGTCTCGGCCCGGCCGAGCACCTCGCTCCACGTACCCGCGCGTACCCGTACTGGGGCGCCGACGTTCGACAGGATCTGCGCGGTGGCGAATGCGTGCCGCATCGGCTCTGCGGTCCCGGCACGCCAGCGTTCGAGCGCGAAGTACGGGCCCGCGCACAGGAACACCCGCTCCACCGCGTCCCCGACGGCGATGCTCAGCCCGGGGGTGAAGTCCGGGCGGGTCTCCAGGTCGACCTGGCGCATCAGCATGTCGAGGTTGGTGCGGAATTCCGCGTCGCCCACCGGGGAGCCGTCCTCCATCTTCCAGCGCATCGCGTGCTGCTGGATGTCGGACGTCTGCTCGATCTCGTAGACGAGCGTGTCGGGCCCGAAGCTGTGCAGTGTGCCGCCGGGCACGTACAGGGTCTCTCCCGCGCGCACCGGCAAGCGGCGCAGCACCGTGTCGAAGTCCTGTGCCTCCAGAGCGGTACGCAACCGGTCGGCCGTCACCCCTTGCTCGACCCCGCAAAGGGCGGTCGCGCCGGGGGTCGCGTCCAGGATGTGCCAGGCTTCGGTCTTGCCGTTGGGCTGTTTCTCCAGGCGCCGGGCCGCCTCGTCGTCGGCGTGCAGGTGCACGGGAAGGGTGCCGGTGGCGTCGATGAACTTCGTCAGCAGGGGGAAGTACGTGCCGGACCAGCCGGCGCCCATGAGTGCTTCGGGGTGGTCGCCGAGCACCCGGTGCAGTGACCGGCCGGCCATGGGGCCGTTGGTCACGACACTACGGTGGCCAGCGACGTCGCTGCATTCCCAGGTCTCCGCGACGCTCCAGTCCGGTAGGCCCGTCTTGCCCAGGCGCCGGGCGATCGCCTGGCCACCGAAGACCAAAGGCTTCACCGTGACGGTCAGTCGCAGCGGATACAGGGGCTTCCCCTTGTCGCTCACAGGATCGGCTGCCCGCCGGTGACAGCGATGCGGGCCCCGGAGACGTAGCTGGCCTCGTCGGAGGCGAGCATGACGTACACGGGTGCCAGTTCGGCCGGCTGGCCCGGCCGACCGAGCGGTACCTGTGAGCCGAAGTTCTCGACCTGCTCTGGCGGCATGGTCGCGGGGATGAGCGGTGTCCAGATGGGTCCCGGAGCTACGCTGTTGGCTCGGATGCCCTTGGAGGCCAGCATCTGGGCGAGGGAGCCGACCATGTTGGCGATGCCCGCCTTGGTGACGTCGTAAGCCAGCAGTTGCGGTGGCGGGTTGTCGGAGTTGACCGACGTGCTGCCGATGATCGCCGATCCGGGCCGCATGTGGGGTACGGCGGTCTTGGTCAGGTGGAAGAAGGCGCTGAGGTTGATCGCCAGGGTACGGTCCCATTCCTCGTCGGGAATGTCTGTGACGGAATCGCGTGTCATCTGGTGGGCGGCGTTGTTGACCAGCACGTCGACTCGGCCGAACTCCCGCACGGCAATGTCGATGATCGCCCGGCAGTGTGCCGGGTCGGCGACGTCTCCGGGCACCAGCACGCACGTACGGCCGGCGTCTCGAACCCAGCGCGCGGTCTCCTCGGCGTCCTCGTGCTCGTCGAGGTAGGAGAGCAGGAGGTCAGCGCCCTCACGGGCGTAGGCGATCGCCACCGCACGTCCGATCCCGCTGTCTCCGCCGGTGATCACGGCCGCTTTACCGGTCAGCCGTCCGGACCCTCGGTAGCTGTCTTCACCGTGGTCGGGCTCGGGCACCATCTCAGTGGTCACACCGGGCGGGACCTGCTGCTGACGAGGCTGAGACATCACGGCTCCAAAGGTGACGCGTACTGGGGGGCGGCACCGAGCGCCTCGGAACCTGGTGGGACGGTCGGAGCGCCGAGTACCCCGTCCCTCCTGATCCCACCCGTAGGGTGCGTCCTGCCGCTTCACCGCTCGCGGAACGTGGAGCCGCGTCAGGGAGCAGCGGGGACAGTTCCTGGTCCGGCTCGTTGAGAAGCGTGAACCGTGCGTCGTCGGCAGCGTCCCGCACAACACGAGGGGAAACGGCGTTCCGGGACTTTGGCCCGGCAGCGGCCCCGCCGCTGCGGCTGGCTCTCGGTGCCGCGCAGGGGGCGGACCGAGCTTGGCACTCGCCCGCTCGGCGTCGGCGAAGCTCCCCTGAGTGTCCCTCGCCGTCCCGCGGGCACTCGGCCCGCGAACGGGGCCAAAGAGGAGGAAGTGTGCAGCTGTCATTTCTGACACCACTGTTCGATCGTGGCGGGCCATGGGCCACCGTGTACTTCGACCCGGCTCAGAACGACGAGTCGGGCGCCAAGCGACGCGAGCTGTCCGTACGGGAGGCGTGCCGCACGTTGGAGGAAGCGGGTGCCGACGCGGCGACCGTCCAAGCCGTGCGGGAGGCGTTGACGGACATCGGGCCCGCGGAGGACCCGGCCGGTCGCGTGGTCTTCGCGGCCGGCGGGAACGTGGTGCTCAGCCACCGTCTCTCCCGGCCGCCGCAGGGTCAGATCGCCTGCTGGGCCGCTCTGCCCAGGTTGACGCCGTTGCTGGAGCTGTCCAGTCAGGACCCGGACTGCCTAGTGGCGTACATCGACCGGACCGGCGCCGACTTCGAGCTGCGCGGCGCGGCGGGCCCGCAGGTCGCCGGCCAGACGGAGGGGCAGCAGTGGCCGGTCCACCGTACGGCCTCGGTGGACTGGTCCGAGCGGCACTTCCAGCTCAAGGTCGAGAACACCTGGGAGCACAACGCGGGCGAGATCGCCGAAGCGCTGGGGACCGCGTACGAGGAGAGCGGCGCCGACCTGGTCGTGCTGGTCGGTGACCCCCGTGAGCGGCCTGCCGTGCGTGACCGGCTCCCCGAAGCGCTCCGTACGGTGACGGTGGAAACCGAGCATGGCGGGCGCGCCGCCGGCTCCTCCTCTTCCGCGCTTGAGGGAGCCATCGAGCAGGCGCGGCAGCAGTACACCCGGCGGCGCGTCGATGCGGCCCTCGACCGTTTCAGCGCCGGGAGGGTGGGCACCGACGGGCAGACGGACGCGGTCGAGGGTGTCCCCGCCGTGATCGAGGCTGCCCGCGAGCACCGCATGGACACGCTCCTGGTCCGTCCCGGCGGGCCCGACCTGGCGCGTGAGACGTGGATAGGCGCCGAACCTGATCAGGTAGCGGTGCGCCGGACCGACGTGCAGACCCTCGGAGAGGGTGATCCGATCTCCGTGCGTGCCGACGACGCACTGCTGCGGTCGGCCGCCGCCACCGCGTCCGACGTTCTGATCGTTCCCTCTCCGGACGGGGACGGTTCCGACGGTTCCGACATCCCTGTGGGGGGCCTCGGCGCCCTGCTGCGCTGGACCTACGAACCGTCCCAGACCTGATGAAGCACACAAAAGATTCGAGGTCAGCTCATGGAGCGAGGCAGCAATCCGGTCAGTCCGCGCAAGGACGACGAGATGAAGCACGAGTTGGAGGGCCACCTGCGCTCGGGCTGGCCGACACACGCGGAGGAAGCGTACGAGCCAGAGCCGCCGGCGGACGACGACATCCGCACGGACCCGAGCGGACCGGTCCCGGCGTCCGGGGAAGAGCGGGAGCAGGGCCGAGTGACTGCCGAGGCGGAGTCGCTGAGGGGCGAACTGGCACGGCATCTGGAGCGCACCGCCTTCCCCGCCGACCGGGAGACGGTGCTGGATGTACTCGAAGCCCATCACGCACCGGACGCGACGCTGCAGGCTGTGCGGGAACTGCCGGACGGCGGCGAGTACGCCAATGTGACGGAGATCGTCAACGCCCTGTACAACGGCGCGCGGACCGAACCCTGAGCCGAAGCAGTCGCAACCGGTCAATTCGTGCTCCGCCGCCAAGCGGTGGAGCCCGGATTGAGCGAGCCGTCCCGTTGGAGGTGTGCGAGCATGACTCCTTCGCGCAGCGCCCAGGGGGAGAGCACGACTTGGTCGATGTCGAGGGAGCGCATGGTGGTGTGCGCGACGATCGCGCCGGCCACACACTGGCGGGCACGGCCGGCGGAGATGCCCGGCAGTTCGGCCCGGTCAGGCGCGGGTAGTCCGACCAGTGTCTTCAGTGCCGCCTTCATATCGCTGCGGGACAGATGACGAGGAACGAACGGCCCTTCACGGCGGGGTGCGGCACCACACAGGCGGCCGAGCTGGTGAAAGGTGCGGGAGGTGGCCACGGCGGTGCGCGGGCGCTCCCACTGGATGCGGGCGGCGACGTCTCGCAGTTCGTGGCGCACCCGTCGTCGTACCTGCCTCACCAGCTCGGGCGCGGGAACGCTGTCCTGATCCAGGTAGTCCCGTGTCAGGCGCCCGGCGCCAAGCGGTAGCGAGGCAGCGAAATCCGGTGTTCCGCCGCGACCGAAAGCGACTTCGAGGGAACCTCCGCCAATGTCAAGAAGGGCCATCGGTCCGGCCCGCCAGCCGATCCACTGCCGGGCGGCCAGGAATGTCAGTTCGGCTTCCGTCACCCCGGACATCACGTGCAGGGACAGACCGGTGCGGGCACGTACGGCGGCCACGATCTCTTCGCGATTGACGGCGTCCCGGACGGCGGCTGTGGCGAACACGAGCGGCTCAGTCACCTTCCATCGGAGGGCCTCCTCTTTGACCTCGGTAAGCGCCTCGACCAGACACTCGACGGCGTCCGCCGCGAGCCGGCCGTCTGCCGAGACGCGTTCGGCGAGGTGAAGCCGCCGCCTGCTGGTGTGCACGGGCAGCGGAAGGCCCCCGTCTTGCTCGGTGATGACCAGCCTCACCGTGTTCGAACCGACGTCCGCTACCCCGAGTCGCATGGGCAGTGAGTACCCACGAGCCGACTCGTACGCCTGTCCGTCAGCAGGCCCCCCGCCATCGCAGGCGGGACGCCCCGGTTTCGTGGGTCCCCGGTAGGACACCCAAAAACGGCCATAAGGTGCACGCTTGTCGCGCCACCTGTGCAACCGTGGAACGCGAAGGGACGGAGAGGACACATGAAGGCTGTCGTGTGGCACGCACTGGGGGACATACGTCTGGACGACGTGCCGGAACCGGAGATCAAGGACCCGTACGACGCGATCGTGCGGATCACGACGTCCGCCATCTGCGGCACCGACCTGCACTTCATCCGCGGCACCATGCCCGGCATGCAGGAGGGACGCATCCTCGGTCATGAGGCCGTCGGCGTCGTGGAGGAGGTCGGTTCCGGGGTGCGTAACCTCCGTCCCGGTGACCGAGTGGTGGTGCCGTCCACCGTGGCGTGCGGAACGTGCAGCTACTGCCGGGCCGGCTACTACGCGCAGTGCGACAACGCCAACCCGGGCGGCCGACGGGCGGGCACCGTGTTCTTCGGCGGCCCGGAGGCCGCCGGAGGACTGGACGGTCTGCAGGCCGAGTACGCCCGTATCCCGTTCGCGCACGTCGGACTGGTCCCGCTGCCGGACACCGTCGATGACGCACAGGCCATCCTGCTCTCCGACATCTACCCCACGGCGTGGTTCGGGGCACGGCTGGCGGAGGTCGGAGACGGCGACACCGTGGCGATCGTGGGTGCCGGGCCGGTCGGTCAGGCGGCCATCGCCTGCGCCCGTCTCCAGGGAGCCGGGCGCATCATCGTCGTCGACGGCCTGGCGGATCGGCTGGACCTGGCGCGCGACCAGCATGCCGAAACGGTCGACTTCAACGCCGAGGATCCGGTCGAGGCTGTTCTGGAGTTGACCGGCGGCATCGGTGTGGACCGCGTGATCGAGGCCGTGGGTGTGGATGCTCAGCGGCCGTCCCACGGCCCGGCGGCCGAAGCACTGCGTGATCAGGGCGAGCAGTTCGCGCACGAACGCCAGGAGGCGGCTCCCGAACAGAATCCGGACGGCAGCACGTGGGTGCCCGGTGACGCCCCGACGCTGGCCGCTCGCTGGGCGGTGCAGATGTCGGCGAAGGCCGGCACGATCGGCACGGTCGGTGTCTATCCGCCGCAGGTGCAGCACTATCCGTTCGGCGAGGCGTTCATGAAGAACCTCACCCTGAAGATGGGCAACTGCAACCACCGCCGATACGTGCCCGAGCTCGTGTCCATGGTCGCCGCCGGCCGGCTCGACCCCACCCCGCTGATCACCCGCTGGGTCGGAACCGAGGACGCGCTCGATGCCTACCGCACCTTCGACCGGAGGGAAGCGGGCTGGACCAAGGTGACTCTCGGCGTGGCGGGCGACGGCTCGGTCGCCCCTGGTCTGGGCGAAGCGGCCGGCACCGGAGCCGCCACCACCGCCGGCACGCAGGGACCCAGGACGACGGACCAAGGCAGCCGAGGTGACCGATCATGACCGCCAAGGCCGGTGAGAAAGCGCAGAAGACGGGCGACTTCTACTGCGCGCACTGCAGCGAGAAGGTGCATGTGACACAGGGAGACAAGATCCCGTCCTGCCCCAACGGGCACAAGGAGTTCGAGACCCGCAGGAACGAACCCGGCAACAAGTCCTGAACGGAAGCTTCGGCACCAAGGGACCTTGCGAGCACGGTCGCCTCAAGTGCAGCGCTCCTGGCCACGCCGTTGTGTCGATGCCAGGCCCCGACAACCGAACACGAAGCCCATTGAACTCGGTCGGTGCTCTCGCATCAGGACGCGAGATTCTTGTCTGAACGGTCGCCTCACAGCGCTCTCAGTGGCCTTCCGCCCGCTGTGCCCTTCCCGCCCCCTGGGACTCCGACAGGAGAACCGAATGATCACCGAACGGCCGCTTCCCACGTCGGATCCGCGCATCGGAGTGCTCGGCTCCTACGGCGGGCTGGACACGGGGGACGAAGCGATCCTCACCTGCGTCCTCACCTGCCTGCGCGCGCACAGCCCCCATGCGTCCCTGATCGTCCTCAGTCGAGACGCCGAGCACACCCGTGCGCACCAACCGCTCGCGGATGAGGTGCTGCATTGGGAGGGAGTCCCGCACCGGCAGCTGCATGACGCCGTCGCGGGCCTGGATCTGCTCGTGCTGGGCGGGGGCGGAGTCCTCTACGACGGCGAGGCACGCCGCTATCCGCGACTTGTCGCAGCGGCGCAGGCCGGCGGCGTGCGGACGCTCGCCTACGCGGTCGGCGCCGGTCCCCTGCGCGAACCGGATGACCGTGAGGCAGTGCGGACGGTGGTGTCGGCCATGGACGACGTGATGGTACGGGACGAGGAGTCACGGCTGGTTCTGGAGGAGGTCGGTGTCGAGCGTGACATCACTGTCACCGCAGACCCGGCCCTACTGCTGCCGGCGGAGCCGTTCACCGCGGAGATGATGGCCGGCGAGGGCGCCCCGACCGATACCCGGCTGGTGGGCATGTCGGTGCGGGAGCCGGGCCGGGCGGCCGAGCACCTGGACGAGGGCGACTACCATGCGCTGCTCGCCGGCGTCGCCGATTTCCTGGTACGGCGCCTCGATGCCCACGTGGTTTTCGTACCGATGGAACGCCAGGACGTTCGGCACGCCCACGCCGTCCTGTCCAGGATGGCGGCACCCGACAGGGGCCGGATCATGAACGGTGCATACAGTCCCGGGCAGATCCTCGGACTGATGCGTCACCTGGACCTGGTTGTCGGCATGCGCCTGCACTTCCTGATCTTCGCCGCGCTTTCCGGCCTGCCTGTGCTGCCCTTGCCCTACGCAGGCAAGGTGTTCGACTTCGCCCGTCGGCTGGGCGCACCGACGCTCGTCGGCGTAGCACGCGAACAGTTCGGGCTTCTGCTGGCGGAACTGGACCGGCTGTGGGACGAGTTCCCACAGCGGCGCCCGGAGCTCGTTGCGCGCGTGCGGAGTCTGCAGGTCCTCGCACGTGAGACGGGCGTCCGCTGTGGGGCTCTGCTTGACGACCTTCCCAGTCGTTCCGGAGTGGCACCGGGTTCGGGACAGAGGAAACCGCCGCTGGCCATGGGCAGGACGTGAGAACAGTGGAGCCGACCCGCCGGACACCGGGCCGTGTGTTCGGCCGGGCAGAGAGGCAGGCGGGTGTCGGTGAGATGGTGCGTATGAGCGTGCGTGCGAGCGCTGGAGAAGGCGCCCCAGTGCGGGAGGCCAGCAGTCGGCCATCTCGCCGACCTCAGTAAACGTGCTGGATCCGTTGGAGCCGAAGCTCAGCGCACCGAGGTTCTGATCCTCGTCCCCTTCGAAGAACAGGAAGCCACTCATGCATCCGGTGCCGTTGGGGACTATCGATCCGGGGGCTTTCCCTCACTTCTGCGCCGACGGGTCACGCGCCGTTGTCGTCAGGGCACCGCGTGCCCGCCTCTGTCCGCCGCGGTCTCCGCCGAATGCGCTGCCTCCGTTTGCGCGCTCCCGCCCGGGGATACACGGTCGTGGCATTCCGGTCATCACAGGAGAGAGGGGCGTCGCATGGGCCACGGCGGAGACGTCGTCGCGGAGCTGACCACCGATCACCGCGAGGTAGAAGAGCTGTTCGGGAAGATCGAAAGTCTGAGCCCGGGTGATGAGCAGCGCAAGAAGTACGCAGATCAGGCCGTGATCGAGCTGGTCCGGCACTCGGTGGCCGAAGAGGCGTACCTCTATCCGGCTGTCCGGGAGTTCCTGCCCGACGGCGACAGGGTCGCCGACAAGGAGATCGAGGATCACGCCGAGGCCGAGCGGACGATGAAGGAACTCGAGGGTCTCGAGGCCGACGACCCCGAGTTCGACCGGCTCATTGGCGAGCTGATGACCGAGATCCGCTCACATGTCCGCGATGAGGAGGACAACCTCTTCCCCCAGCTGCGGTCGGCGACCACCGAGGACGAGCTGATGAAACTGGGCGACAAGGTCCGGCAGGCCAAGAAGACCGCCCCCACACGTCCGCACCCCTCGGCCCCGGACACCCCACCCGCCAACAAGCTGCTGGCTCCGGGCGCGGGCATGGTGGACCGCGTCAGGGACGCCCTCACGGGGCGCGGCAAGGACTGACGAGAACGGCGGCTCCAGTGGAGTTCACGGCCGGTCGTGGCAGGCACCGCTCGGGACGGGACATGCCACGACCGGCCGCGGTACGCCCCGTCCCGGCGCGTGGTTGTGTACGCCGGCGACTCAGCGGTTTCGCATTGGAAGGCTGTTCATGGACCCTGTCGACCTGCCCTCGCCCGTCGTCCGTCGCGCGTCGGCACGGACCGATGCCGGGGCACTGGAACGGGACCTGCTTGCCCGGGTGGACGGCGAGGTCCGCTTCGACGCGGGTACTCGCGCGGCCTACTCGACGGACGGTTCCAACTATCGGCAGGTGCCGATCGGGGTCGTCGTCCCCCGAACCGTGGAAGCGGCCCGGGCGGCGGTGGCGGTCTGCCGTGAGCACGGAGCGCCGCTGCTGTCACGTGGCGGTGGCACCAGTCTGGCCGGGGAGTGCTGCAACACCGCGGTGGTCATCGACTGGAGCAAGTACTGCAACCGGCTGCTGTCGGTGGACGCCGAGAACCGGCGATGCGTGGTCGAACCGGGCATCGTCCTCGACGACCTGAACCGGCAGCTCGCCGAGTACGGACTGCGGTACGGGCCGAAGCCGGCCACCCACCCGAACTGCACCATCGGCGGGATGATCGGCAACAACTCGTGCGGGTCGACGGCGCAGGCGTACGGCAAGGTGGTCGACAATCTCCGTCGCTTGGAAGTCCTCACCTACGACGGTCTCCGGCTCTGGGTGGGCCGGACCGATGACGCCGAGCTGGAGCGGCTGACCGCCTCCGAAGGACGGGAGGCGGAGCTCTACCGGGGCCTGGTCGCCCTGCGCGACCGCTACGCCGGGCTCGTGCGCGAGCGCTATCCCGACATTCCCCGGCGTGTGTCGGGCTACAACCTCGACTCGCTGCTGCCCGAGCAGGGGTTCGACATCGCCGGGCTGCTGACCGGGTCGGAGTCCACCCTGGTGACCGTCCTGCGCGCGGAGCTGGAACTCGTGCCCGTGCCGAAGCACACGGCCCTGGTCGTCCTCGGCTACCCGGACATCTGCCAGGCCGCCGACCACGTGCCGGCCGTCCTGGAGCACCAGCCGGCGGCGCTGGAGGGTGTGGACCGGCAGCTGATCCACTTCCAGCGGAAGAAACATCTCAATCCTGCGGCGCTGAAGGAACTGCCCGACGGTCGGGCGTACCTGATGGTGCAGGTGAACGGCGACACCCGTGAGGAGGCCGACGGCAGGGCCAGGGCCCTCATCGATGCCAAACCGGACGACGTCGACCACGCCTGGTTCGACGACGAGCAGCGCGTACGCGAGCTGTGGCTGGTACGAGAGTCCGGGCTCGGTGCCACCGCGCACGTTCCCGGTCAGCCCGACACCTGGGAGGGCTGGGAGGACTCGGCGGTGCCGGTGCACCGTCTTGGCGACTACCTGCGCGACCTCAAGCGCCTGTACGAGGAGTTCGACTACGGACACCCTTCCGTGTACGGCCACTTCGGCCACGGCTGTGTCCACACCCGCATTCCCTTCGACCTGGAGTCCGAGGAAGGCGTCGCCCGGATGCGGGCGTTCGTCGAGAAGGCCGCCGACCTGGTCGTGTCCTACGGGGGGTCGCTGTCCGGCGAGCACGGGGACGGACAGTCACGGGGCGAGCTGCTGGTGAAGATGTTCGGGTCCGAGCTGATCGAGGCGTTCGAACGGCTCAAGGGCCTGTTCGACCCGGACAACCGGATGAACCCGGGCAAGATCGTCCTGCCGTACCGTCTCGACGAGAATTTGCGCCTGGGCGCCGACCACCTGCCCTGGGAGCCGGAGACGGTCTTCGCCTTCCCGCACGACGACGGCAAGTTCAGCCGGGCCGCGGCCCGGTGCGTCGGCGTCGGCAAGTGCCGCTCGTCCGAGGGCGGGGTGATGTGCCCCAGCTACCGGGCGACCAGGGAGGAGGAGCACTCCACCCGTGGCCGCGCCCGCTTGCTGTTCGAGATGGTGCGGGGCGGCGGCGACGCACCGATCGCCCCCGACTGGCGTTCGAAGGACGTGCACGACGCACTCGACCTGTGCCTGGCCTGCAAGGGCTGCAAGACGGACTGCCCCGTCAACGTTGACATGGCCACCTACAAGGCGGAGTTCCTGCACCACCACTACAAGGGCCGGCTGCGGCCCCTCGCGCACTACTCGATGGGCTGGCTGCCGGCGGTGGCCCGGGTGGTCGCGCTCGCGCCCCGGACCGTCAACGCGCTCGCGGCACTGCCGTGGGTGGCCCGGGTGGCCAAGGCGCTGGGCGGTGTCGCTCCGGAACGGGACGTGCCCGTCTTCGCCGAGCAGCGCTTCACCGACTGGTGGCACGAGCGGGGCGGGCCTCGCGGTGACGGGCACCGGGGCGAGGTGGTGGTGTGGCCGGACACCTTCACCGACCACTTCCACCCAGCGATCGGCAGGGCGGCCGTCGAGGTGCTGGAGGCGGCGGGGTTCCGGGTCAAGGTGCCCGAGGCGGCGGTGTGCTGTGGACTCACCTGGATCTCCACCGGGCAACTGAACGTGGCGAAGCGAGTCCTCGGGCACACGATCGACGTCCTGCGCGAGGACCTGCGCAGAGGCACGCCCGTGGTGGGACTCGAACCCAGCTGCACCGCCGTCTTCCGAGCGGACGCGGCCGAACTGCTCCCCAAGGACCCTGACATCGAGCGGCTGCGGAAGCAGACCCGGACTCTGGCCGAGCTACTCGTCGAACGCGCCGACGACTGGCAGCCGCCGGCCGTCGACGCGCGGGCGGTGGTCCAGCGGCACTGCCATCAGTACGCCGTGATGGGCTTCGGCGCGGACCGGAAGCTGCTCGAACGGGCCGGCGTGGACGCCGACGTGCTGGACGCGGGCTGTTGCGGACTGGCCGGCGACTTCGGCTTCGAGAAGGGCCACTACGAGGTGTCCATGGCTTGCGCGGAGTCCGGCCTGCTTCCGGTGGTGCGGGCCGCCGACGACGCGACACTGGTCCTCGCGGACGGCTTCAGCTGCCGTACCCAGGTCGAGCAGGCCGGCACCGGGCGCGCCCCGCTGCACCTGGCCGAAGTGCTGGCGGCGGCCCTTCGGGGGCAGGACATCGAACCGGAACGTCCATCACCCCCGGGGCCCCGCGCCCTGCTGCCGCTGGCGGCCGTCGGCGGGGCGGCGGCAGCGCTGGCGGCGCTCGCGGCGGTGCGACGCTCCGCCCGTAACTGCTGACGCGCACACACCGCGCGACCTGTGCTCGTTGTCTCAGCGTGCTCGGACGAGGTCGCCGAAGGGGAGGGAGCCAAGAACATGGAGGGTGTCTGGTCGTTCGGACTGGCCGTGCTGATCGTGGCACTGGCCGGCATGGCCGCGCTGGGATCCAACTGGGTGAGCGAACGTGCCCGCATCCCGGCCCCGGCGTTCTTCCTCGTCGGCACCGCCGTGGCGGTGGACGTCTTCCCGCAACTGAGGAAGCTGTCGATGGCGACGGTGCAGGACGTCGTCACCATCGCCCTGGTGGTGCTGCTGTTCCAGGGCGGCATGGACATCGGCTGGCGCCGCTTCAAGCCGGAAGCCCGCGCCATCCTCTCGATCGGTGTGCTGGGCACCTTCGCCACCGCCGGACTCCTCGCTGTGGCGGCCCACCTCTTGCTCGGCCTGGACTGGCGCATCGCCCTGCTGCTGGGCACTGCGCTCGCGCCCACCGACCCGGCCGTCGTCTTCTCCGTCCTCGGCCGTCGGAAGATCACCGGCAGGACCGGTGTCCTGCTGCCCGGCGAGTCCGGTGCCAACGACCCCGTGGGCATCGCCCTGATGGCCGGCCTGCTGGGCACCTCCGCCGGATCGGCGCTCGGCACCGCGGGCCACACCGCGCTGCTCTTCGTCCAGGAGATGGCCATCGGCGCGGTGCTGGGAGCGGCGGGTGGCTGGGGGCTGAAGTTCCTGATGCGCAAGGTGCCGTTGCCGGCCGAAGGGCTGTACCCGCTGCGCACGCTGGCCGGGGCGTTCGCGGTCTACGGGCTGACGACGGTGGCGCACGGTTCCGGTTTCCTGGCCGTCTTCGTGGCCGGTGTTCTGCTCGGCGACGTCCGCGCCCCCTACAAGAAGGAGATCGAACGCTTCCACACGGCGCTCGGCAGCCTGGGGGAGATCGTCGCCTTCGCCGTGCTGGGGCTGACCGTGCCGCTGTGGACGTTCACCAGGGAAGGGGCGTGGACGGACGGCCTGCTCCTGGCGGTGCTGCTGGCTTTCGTGGTGCGGCCGGTCGTGATGGCCGCGCTGTTGTGGCGGATGCGCCTGAGCATCGGCGAACGGGTGTTCCTCGCCTTCACCGGGCTCAAGGGCGCCGTTCCGGTGCTGCTCGGCAGTTATCTCGTCAGCTCCGGGGTCTCGGACGCCGACCGCCTGTATGACGTGGTGTTCGTCGTGGTCGTCTTCTCCGTCATCGTGCAGGGCTCGCTGGTGCCGACGGTGGCCCGGTTGTGCAAGGTGCCGATGCGCTCGGTGGAGCTGGAACCGTGGGCGCTGGGCGTGCGCCTGAAAGACCGCCCCGAGGGAGTCGTGCGCCATGTGGTCGAGGAAGGGTCCGCGGCCGATGGAAGCAGGGTCGACGGGCTGGACATCGGCGAGGACACCTGGATCAGCATGGTCGTCCGCGAGGGCGGCATCATTCCGGTGAGCGGGTCCACGCAGTTGCGGGTGGGCGACGAGGTTCTACTCATCACCGGCGACAGCGACGAGGAGTGCGCGGGCCCGTTCACCGCCGGGCGGGAGTGACCAGGCGCGCCGGCGGCGCTGAACAGGATCCTTCCGTGCGCGGCGAGGCGCTGGGGACGGCCAACAGGCCGATCACTCGCCCACGGCGTTTCCCTGCGACGCCCAGGGTTACCCATGGGACTGTCGTCCGCCGTCGTGCGGGATTCACCGAAACGGGAACGGAGCGCCGTCCATGGCGAGCATGAAGGTGTCGGACTACATTCTCCAGCGGCTGCGCGACTGGGACGTCGACCACGTCTTCTCCTATGCCGGCGACGGCATCAACGGGCTGCTGGCCGCCTGGGGACGGGCGGACAACGACCCGAAGTTCGTGCAGGCGCGCCATGAGGAGATGGCCGCCTTCCAGGCTGTCGGATACGCCAAGTTCTCCGGCAAGGTCGGGGTGTGCGCGGCCACCTCAGGACCGGGTGCGGTCCACCTGCTGAACGGCCTGTACGACGCCAAACTCGACCATGTACCCGTCGTGGCGCTGGTCGGGCAGACCAACCGCAGCGCCATGGGCGGCTCTTACCAGCAGGAAGTCGATCTGGCGAGCCTCTACAAAGACGTCGCCTCCGATTTCTGTGAGACGGCGACCGTGCCGGAGCAGCTGCCGAACCTGATCGACCGTGCCATGCGCACCGCCTACGCCAGGCGGACCGTCACCGCGATCATCCTGCCGGCCGACGTGCAGGAGCTGGACTATTCGCCGCCGGGCCACGCGTTCAAGATGGTGCCCTCCAGCCTGGGACTGGGCCGCTCCGCACCGGTGCCGTCCGACGAGGACCTCCAGCAGGCCGCGGACGTGCTGAACGCCGGCGAGAAGGTCGCCGTCCTCGTCGGACAGGGCGCCCGCGGAGCCCGTGAAGAGGTGGAGCGGCTGGCGGAGGTGCTCGGCGCCGGCGTGGCCAAGGCCCTCCTCGGCAAGGACGTGCTGCCGGACGACCTGCCGTACGTGACCGGCGCGATCGGCCTGCTGGGCACCCGCCCCTCCTACGAGCTGATGCAGGACTGCGACACCCTGCTGATGATCGGCTCAAGCTTCCCGTACACGCAGTTCATGCCGGAGCTCGACCAGGCCAGGGCGGTGCAGATCGACATCGACCCGCACATGATCGGCCTGCGCTACCCCTTCGAGGTGAACCTCGTCGGTGACGCGCGCGAGACACTGCGACGGCTGCTGCCGCGCCTGCACCGCAAGGAGGACCGCGCCTGGCGGGACAAGGTCGAGAAGAACGTCTCCCGCTGGTGGGAGGTCATGCAGCGCCGGGCAGCCGTGGACGCCGACCCCATCAACCCGGAGTACGTGGTCCACGCCCTGGACGGCAGGCTGCCCGACGACGCCATCGTCACCGCCGACTCCGGCTCCGCCGCCAACTGGTACGCCCGTCACCTGCGCTTCCGCGGTCGGATGCGCGGTTCCCTGTCCGGCACGCTGGCGACGATGGGCCCGGGCGTGCCCTACGCGATCGGCGCCAAGTTCGCTCACCCCGACCGCCCGGCAATCGCCCTGGTCGGCGACGGCGCCATGCAGATGAACGGCATGATGGAGATGGTCACCGCGGCGAAGTACCACCGTGAGTGGTCCGACCCGCGGCTCATCGTCGCGGTGCTGAACAACGGCGACCTCAACCAGGTCACCTGGGAGATGCGGGCCATGTCCGGCGCCCCGCAGTTCGAGGAGTCGCAGCACATCCCCGACCTGCCCTACGCCGACATCGCCCGCAGTATCGGCCTGGACGGCGTCCGGGTGGAGAAGCCCAAGCACGTAGAGGCGGCCTGGGAACAGGCGTTGGCCGCGGACCGCCCCTTCGTCATCGACTTCCGCACCGACCCGGCCGTACCGCCGGTCCCGCCGCACGCCGAACTGGACCAGATCGAGGCCGCGGCCACCGCGATCCTGAAGGGTGACAGCGACCGCGGCTCCATGATCAAGCAGGGCTTCAAGGCCAAGGTGCAGGAGATGCTGCCCGGCAGTCGCCACCGCGGCGACCGACCCGGCGCCACGGACGACAGCAGCCGGACCGGCGACTGACAGCGGCCGCCGACTGGGCGCGCCAAGGGTGCCTCTTCGCCTCACTCGGGTCGGCCTGCTCGGGACCCGGGCACCCACGCGCGTGTGAGCCGCCTCGTTCATGGTACTTCGCCCGGCATGGCCGGTATCGAGCTCAGCAGCGCCGCGTTCCGCGACTACACCATGATTCCCGACCGCTATGCCAAGGACGGCGAGAAAGAACGTCTCCCTGCCGTTGGCATGGCATGGAGTGCCCGACGAGGCAGCGGAAGGAACGACACGACCGTGCACGACGACGCGCCCATCGCTTTCGGCGGTGAGAAGGCTTCCGGGCTGGGACGCTTCGGCGACTGGGTCGTGGACGAGTTCACCACCCACCACTGGGTGAGTCTCCAGCACGCGCCGCGTGAGTTCCGCTACTGAGACCGGCTACCGCTCACTCAGGTGTGGCATCGCCACAGGAGGCTTCGAGCGTCTCACGGTCCACCTGCTGGGCCTCTCCCGTGGGCACGACGACGACCGGGACGGCAGCTCCCTGGGCGCTCACAACGGCCGGGCGGTCCACGATCGCGTCTTCGGGGGAGAGCAGACCGCCTCTCAGGCCGAGGGAGGTGAGCCGCGCGCATACCTCTTCACGCACCCGCGTTCCGCAGTGCGCGCGGCGGATTGAGTCGGACCGGGTGTCTGGGCGCACTGCAGGTTCAGTCGGCTGTCTCGCCGAAGCCGAAGCTCGCCGACTTCTCGACCAGGGACCATCGGTGGCCGTGATCATCGCGCACTTTTCGGCCTGAGACTTGGAGTGACAGCGGGCTCATGCGGGGGCGATTGGTCCACGAGCCCGGTACCGGGTCCGAAACCCTGGCCGCCCCGGAGCGGCCGGGCTCAGGGTGCGGCCGGGCATGCACGCGCCGATCGAGCGAGAAAGGCGGCAAGGGTCGCGGCGAGCAGGAACCCGAACTGGAGAATTCCCTCGCTGGGCAGGTTCGTGAGGCGGTCACTGTCGCTGGAGAGCGCGGCGGCGGAGTTCTGGACCCGATCGCCGCACCGATCCCCCCGCGCGACCATGTTGAAGCTACGGCGACACCGGCGTCGGTAGGGCCCACCGCCGCGATGCTGCAGGCGTACAGCACGGTGCCGAAGACACCGGCGACGACCGGACGGGATCGGAACCGACGGGCCGGCCGCCCGGACAGCGGTCCGACAAGCATGACGCAGAAGTAGGACGGTGGCGGCTGGAGGGCATTCGGCGCGGAGAAGCACGACCGCGTGCGCCAGTTGCTGCGACCAGGACAGCACCAGCTCGACCGGACGCATCGACGTCCGCTGAGCAGGGTGAAGAACGGCTGAGTCTGGCCGATCGTGTATGTCTTGCTCGCGGCGCTTCGGTCCCGCTGTCCGCGTTGTCGGCCTGCCGCCGTTACCGGCCACCTGGGGCGGTGGCGGGTGTGAGGGAGAAGACACGGACGTGGCGGCCGCTGTGTCTGACGTACTCGTCGAAGACGGGCATGACTTCGAGGATGCGGTACCGGACCTCCTCCTGCTGGCGAGCGGTGAGCAGGTGAGCGTGGACGGGAATGGATGTGCCCTGCCAATCGATCACGGCATGGGGGTCCCGCAGAAGGTGACAGGACCAGGCCGGGTGGTGGCGCCGTCCGAAGTTCGTAGCCATGACCAAAAATCTTCCGGAAGTATCTTGGCCGGCGATCAGGGGGGTGAGGTGAGGTGTGCCGTCGCGGCGGGTCGTCCGCAGAACGGCGGTGGGAGACAGCATGCGGCTGGGCATCCAGCGGCTCCTTGTGAAGCGGTGGGCCAGCAGGTCAAGAGGTGGGAGCAGGCGCGGCCCCCAGTGCCGCAGGAGCCAACTGTTGCCCACGCCGGTCAGGAGACTCCGGTGGAGGCGTGCTGCGGCCTGCGCAGCCGGGCGACGGTGCTCGGGTGTCACTCGTTCTCTCCACGGTCACGGGTCGGCCTTCGGCCGTCGGTGGGGAAGGGGTGGCCTGTCAGGTGTTGCGACAGTTGCCACAGGCGTTCGGTGGCGCGTGGATCGGTGGCTCGTCGCGCTGCTCGGGCGAGGACGGGTGGACCGGAGCACTCCCATCGGCCGCCGGGGCCGAGAAGGTCGCCGCCGCCGATGCACGGGTCGGTGGCGGCTCGCAGCAGTGACAGCGCTGCCTGTTGCGGGGAGTGCCAGCGTGCTTGCATCCATTCCAGCACACGGGCTTCCAGGTGGCGCGCGTCTGCGCGCAGGGCGCGGGAGCCCAGGGTGGTACTGACCAGGCCGGGGTGGACGGCAATGGATCGCAGCGGCAGGTCCCGGGCCTCGGCGAAGGCGTGGAGGCCGCGGGTGAACAGCAGGTTCGCCAGCTTCGAGTCGAAGTACGCTTTCCATCGGTGATAGCGGCGTGGCGTCGCCGCCTGGTCGGGGCGGAAGCGGCCGAGCCAGTGGAGTACCGAGGTCACGTTCACCACCCGTGGCTGGGGCGCGTTGAGTAGCGCCGGCAGCAGATGACCGGTGAGGGCGAAGTGGCCGAGGTGGTTGATGGCGAAGTGGGCTTCGTGGCCGTCCGCGCTGCGGGTGGGGGGCAGGGCGGCGACCCCGGCGTTGTTGACCAGGATGTCCAGCCGCCCGGCGGTCAGGCCGAAGATGTCCCTGGCAGCTCGTCGTACCTGCGCCAACTCGGCCAAGTCGCACGGGACGTTGTCCACGCCGCGCACTCGCTGCCGCAAGGCGCTCGCTGCCGTGAGTCCTTCCTCCTCTGCGGCGGTGCAGAGCGTGAGGACGTGAGCCCCGTGGCGGGCCAGGTACTCAGCGGCCACCAACCCGATTCCCCGGCCGGCGCCGGTCACCACCGCCGTCTGCCCGGACAGGTCGGGAACCCGGGACAGCGACCACCCGCCCCTCGGGCGGGCCCAGCGCAGCCACGGCGGAGGAACCACGGCAGGATCGCGTCCGGGGGAGGCATCAGCCACGGTCCGGGCCCGCTGATCGTCAGTCATGTCAGGCTCAACGACGGTCGCCACAGAGAGTGGCGGCCTCAGGTCCGGTCAGGGGGGAGACGCCGGCGATGGCTGAGGTGGCGGCATCCGGCCGTGCGTGTGAACGGGCCGGGTTACAGCGGTAGGTACACGGTGGCCGTGCATACCGCGGTGCCCAGACCGGCTCCCAGGAGAACCTGTGCCGGTGTATGGACACGCAGGTGCAGGCGGGACCAGGCGATCGCTGCGACGAGCGGATAGAGCACGGCCCCCCACACGTGCACCTGGAGCGTTACGAGGGTGATGCTGGCTGCGGCCGAACTGGTGTGCAGGGAGACGTTGCTGGCCGAGGTGCAGACCAGTACCAAAGTGGTCAGGAGCAGGGCGGTACGGCCGAGTGCCATCAGAGCCGGAGGTGCGCCCAGGTGGCCGCAGACCAGCCACACGGCAGCCGCAGCGATGAGACTCATGCCCAGCAGCAGCAACCGTTGCCCGCGCTGGGAGGGCACGGGGCTCGGCCACCACCCCATGCGGGTGCCCGTGGTGGCAAGAGCGGCACACAGCAGCGCCCAGCTTCCGCTTCCCCCCAGCCCCCACAACAGCCCGTAGGGGTGCGGCCGGGTGAGGTGCCAGCCGACTGCGGCGCCGGTCACCACGGGCAGCAGCGGCGGGGTGAAGCACGTGCTGAGCAGCCGCGCCCACCACGTCCGGTCGTATTCCACAGTGATCATCAGCACGACCGGTGAACGACCGGTTCGCAGCGAAGTTGCACGGTCGGGCATATCCCCGCGTGGTCTCCCGCCGTTGTGCTGTACACAAGTCCGCCTTCTCAGAGGAGAACAGCATGGGACCAGCCGCCACCCGGCTGCATATCGACGCCGTGCACAAGGCGTACGGTCGGCGCTCCGTGCTTCGGGGCATCGACTTCACCGTGGCGGCAGGCACGCTCACCGGAGTGGTAGGGGAGAACGGATCGGGGAAGAGCACACTGCTCCGCATCGCCGTCGGGATGCTGGCGCCCGACCGCGGAACGGTCCGGCGCCTCGGCACGATCGGCTACTGCCCGCAAAGGTCGGTGATCAACGACATGCTGACCGTCGCGCAGCATCTGCGGCTGTTCCAGGTCGCCCACCGGCTACCGGACCTTCACTACGCCTGGGAACTGGTGGACCTGCTCGGATTTGACGCCGAACGACGCACTCGAGCGGGAGAACTCAGCGGCGGGACCCGCCAGAAACTCAACCTGGCCCTGGCACTCATGCATGACCCACCGCTGCTGGTACTCGACGAGCCCTATCAGGGCTTCGACTGGGACACCCACCAGCGCTTCTGGCACCTGGCAGGACGGCTGCGCAGCCGGGGCCAGGCCGTGGTCGTGGTCTCGCACCTCGTGCACGACCTCCACCATTTCGACACCATCCACCACCTGCGCGAGGGGCGACTGCACGCGGAGGCCGCGACGCGATGAGGCACCACTGGACCGCATTCACCGTCGCTCTCGGCTTCACCCTGACGGGCCACCTGCGAAACCGTCTGGCTATGGGCATGACCGCATTTTTCATTCCCACCTGGATTTACGTGGTCCGCGCGACCGCCCTGGACAAGAGCATCATCTTCCATACCAGCGCACTCGGCACCGAAGTGACCGCTTCGATGAACCGCACGATCCAGATCTCCAGCGCTCTGCACGCCGTCACCGTCATCGCCGGCTTCATGATGTTCATGGCAACCTTCAGCGCCCGGGACATGGACCAGCGCCTGGTTCTCGCCGGCTACCCCCGTTCCCACCTGCTTGCCGCCAAGCTCATCGCCCTGCTCTTGATCACCGCAGCCCTGACCTGCTACGCAACTGGTCTGCTGCTCCTGTCCTGGCCGCTGGCCCAACCATGGGCGGTCGCCGCCGCACTGGCCGCGGCGGTCCTCGCGTACGGCGGGCTGGGCCTCATGGCCGGCTTCCTGCTGAGAGGCGAACTGGAAGGCTTCTTCGTCGTGGTCATGGCCACGCTGATCGACGTCGGTATGCAAAGCCCCGTCTCCAACCCAGCGGGAGACCAGACCGGCTTGACGGCCCTGCCGCTGTACGGTCCCGCCCAGGCAGCTCTTGCCTCCGCGTTCACCTCCACGCCTTCTCTCGCCTGCTCCGCCCGCGCCCTCACATGGTTCATCGCGACCAGCGCCCTGGCCGCGGTCGTCTTCCTCCTGCGTACCCGGCACCATCACCGCCCCATGCCCTGCATCGAACCGGCCAGTACCCGCTCGAATGACGAGTGCCGGGCGGGAGCCGTCCCGCTGCCTCATGAGACACCGCAGAGTCTGGCGAAGGACGGCTAGCGAGCCCAACCCGCCTCGCAGCGAGCGGGACTGCGCGGGCGTAGTCGATCAGCCCGACGAAACGCATGGCACTGCGCAGGCGGTGATTGTGCGTGAGGCAAGCAATCGGGTGCTGAGGCTGCCCGGTGGGCAGCCCGGGTCAGGCGGGGCGGGCGGCCCAGACCGTGCGCTCGGTGCGAACGGCGAGATCCTCGCGGTGCAGAAGACTGGTCGCACTGCTGGTGTCCAGGAGCTCGTCGAGCGCGGCGAGATCCTCCGGGCTGAGAGCGGGGGCGGCGACGCTGCGGATGCGTTGCAAGACGCCGTAGGCGTAGCGGCCGATCGCTTCGCTGCGCGCTCCTTCGATATTGACGGTGAGGGTGCGTTCGTCCTCGACGGTGAAGCCGGCGGCGGTCAGCATCGGGCCCCAGTCTGCGCCGCGATGCGGTACGTGTCCGGCATGGAAGCTGCCGGTCGCGGCGTGGGCGCGCTCTTCGAGGCCGGGCCGGCTCTCCGGGGCGTGGGCGGGCAGGAAGCGGGGGACGCCCGCGAGCTCGACGACGGCGAAGAGGGCGCCGGGGGCGAGTAGCCGGCGGACGTTGCGCAGTGCGCTGTGGGGATGGTTCATGTGGTGCATCGAGGCCGAGGCCCACACCAGGTCCGGCCTGCCGAGGTCGGGCCAGTCATCGTTGTCGAGGTCGGCTTGCACGGTCCGTACCCGTCCCTGGACACCGCGGGCGCACGCCTTCTCGCGCAGGAGCTGGAGGTGCTCGGCCGAGGTGTCGACCGCGGTGATGTGCGCGTCCGGGAATCGCTCGAGGAGCGCGAAGGTTCCCGCGCCGGTCCCGCAGCCCAGGTCCACGATCTGCCGCGGCTGCTCCCGCAGCGGCAGCCAGGCGGTAATGGACGCTGTGTGCTCGGCGAGCACCTCGGCGTCCAGGTCGAGGATCTCCGCCTGACCGCTGTCGCTGTGCTCGTGGTGGCCGTCATGTGCATGGTCGAGCTGGTGACCGCTGTTGCCGTGGTGGGTGTGCTGATGCGTGTGGTGCATGGCTCCACCGTAGGCCCGCCATGCGCGGTCAGCACACGTGCTTGCGCAACGCGCAAGAAGGTGGCTTGCTGTACTGCCCGCGACGCAACATCGCCCACCGCACGTGGGCCTTCAGCTCGACTGCGGCCCGCTATGCGCAGGAGCCCTGGGCGCCTCCGCTGTCGGTCGCGGAGGCGTCGGAGCCGGCGTCCTTCTGGTGGCCGCGGCGGGCGTCGCGGTCGAAGATGCCCATGATCTCGCAGGGTCCGCCCTCGGCTCCGATGGCGTGCGGCATCATGGTGGGGAACTCGGCGGCCTGGTTGGTCTCGATGCGAAAGCGCCGGCCGCCCAGCATGAGGATGGCGGTACCGGACAGCACCACCACCCATTCGTGGCCGGGGTGAGCGCGCATGCGGGCCGGGTTGTCGGGCGGCGGGTCGGTCATCCGCTGACGCATCACGCTCATGCCGGGGTCGCCCTTTATGGGCCAGCGCATCAGGCCGTGGGCGCCGTCGATCATCGGGCTGATGACGACGTCATCGGCGGCGTTCTCCACGAGCTGGTCCAAGGTGGTGTCCAGGGCGCGGGCGAGGGTGACCAGCTGGTCCAGGGCGAGGCGGCGCTGACCGTTCTCGATGCGGCTCAGCGAGGACTGGCTGAGGTTGGCCCGGCCCGCCAGTTCCTCCAGCGACCAGCCCTGTGCGACGCGCAGCGCGCGGATCCGTCTGCGTACGAGGCTGTCCAGCTGCCCATCTTCTTGCGTCATACGCAGCATGCTATGCCGCGCATGCAGCATGCCCGACATGTCTGCGCAGACCTCCCACTACGAGAGCGACCTACTGCCCACCGACCTCGTCGACGTCGTGGTGATCGGCGGCGGCGCAGCGGGCCTGAACGGCACCCTGATGCTGGCCCACTCGCGCCGCTCGGTCGTCGTCATCGACAGCGGGGCCCCGCGGAACGCACCCGCAACAGCCATGCACGGCTCCATCGTCCTGGACGGCGCCCCGCTGATCGAGATCCTCAGGCGCGGACGCGAACAGGCACGCGAGTACGGCGGTCAGGTCGTCCTCGGGGAGGTGGCCGCAGCCGAACCCGCCGCACCCACGGCCGACGGTGACCTGCGCTTCGCCGTCACAATGGCCGATGGCTGCCCGCTGACGGCGCGCCGGGTGCTGGCGGCCACCGGCCTGCGCGACGTGCTGCGAACCCGTGCTGGAGAAGGTCCGCGTGCCCCGCACGCGGTTGGGCCGGCCTCGCGTCCGCCCCGACCGCGTGCGGGCCGACAAGGCATACATCTCCCGCAGGAACCGGGCCTACCCCGCCGTCGCGGGATCCGCTGCGCCATCCCGGACAAGACCGACCAGGCGCGCAACCGCCGGAAGCTCGGCTCCCGCGGCGGCCGACCGCCGCGCTTCGATCTGGTCGACTACCGGCAGCGCCATGCCGTTGAGCGCGGATTCAGCCGCCTCAAGAGGAACCGGGCTGTCACCACGCGGTACGACAAGCTCCCCGTCCGTTTCGAGGCGACCGTGCTGGTCGCAGCGATCAACGAATGGCTATGACTCTGTCTCGCGCGTCATCACGTAGATGTTCCCGACGTCCGGATCGCCGTACATGAAGAACAGCACCAGCCCATCGTGCTCGTCGCGGTCCACGAAGAAAGGCCACGAGTACGTCGACGGGGCTCCGGAGCCGAGGGGCCGGCCGCAGTCACGCGGAAGCGTCTCTCGGCGCGGGTCCGGGTCGTCAGTGCGAGCCGGACGGCCTGTCAGCCGTCGTCGTCGGTCAGTTGCCAGGTTCCCGCACCGGAGAGACTCCAGCCGTCCTCGAAGTCGAAGTCCTGCCCGTCGAGTTTTTCGAGAAGGGCCGACCCGTCTTCGCGGAGCACCACGCGGGTCCCCTCGACGTTCTCCCAGCTCCCGGCGACTTCGGCCGCTGTGGCGTTGTGGAGCCCTGTTGCCTCGTAGTACTGGTAGGGACCCGCACATGCAGTCAGAACGGTCAGCATGACCATCAAGCTGCCAAGGGCTGCTACCCACGCACGCAGCCTGCTTCTACCGGCCATCAGCCCCTCCCGCCCCCAGCCCGCGTCGGTCAACCGACAGGAAGGGGCTGCGGGAAGCCACCTTGCCAAACTCTCTGAACGTGTTCGACTATGCGCTTGGAGAAGCCGACTGGGGGCTGTCCTTACTGCGCACCGGAGACGGCTGCAGCGCGGCCCCGCTGCTCGTAGTGGACGGTGGTCGGGACGTCGTACCCGCGTGACGAACGGCGAGTCGCCGGCCCGTCTGGCGCCGCACGGCACCTACCTGTCCGTCCCGCACGGCGACCACCTCCTCGACAATGCGCGGCCCGACCGGCTGCCCCGCATCAACGACCACATCACACACACCCTGACGGGAACACCGCCATGAACCACTTCACCCGACTAGACCGTCCTCACTTCCTTGCCTCCTCCCGTTACGGGTGCGTGTGTCATGACGACTGAGCACCGTTGTGGGGAGCGCCGGCGTGGGCGAGGGCACTGGACGTACGGCAGCCGACGATGGCCGGGGCCTCCTGGACGAGCGTGTCGTCGGTGAGGGCTTCCACCATGAACTTCGCGAAGTCCACCCGGCGCGTCAGGTCGCTGGCCAGTACCGGGTCTCCCACATGCCGGCTCCACACGGGCAGACCTTGGCTTTCGCCTTCTTCCAGGCTGCTGCCGCGCACCACGGTCCACCGGGTGTCGCTGGCGAACACCCGGCGGCAAGCCTCCACTTGGTCGTCGATCTCGACGGCCCGGAAGAGCTTGCCGAGCACGGCTGCGACCCGAACGCCTGCGGTGAACATCCGCGAGTACTTGTCCTTGCCGTCGCGCGTGATGTGCCACCCACAGGAGAAGACGAGACGCGCGCCCGGCCGTGCGTGGTCGAGCACCGCCTGCGCCGTGCCCGACGCGTACTGCTGCACGCCCCAGGGCACCAGCACCGTCAGCACCCCGTCGCATCCGACGACCGCGCGCCGGATCACCTCCGGGTCGTTGGTGGGCCCGGGAACCACGGTCATCCGGCCCTCGAAAGCGGCCAGTTTCGGCACGCTGCGCTCCCGGCACACGCCGACCACCTCATAGCCGCGCTCCAACGCGTGCCCGACCATGTACTGCCCGAGCTTCCCCGAGGCCCCGACGACGCAGACCTTCTTCACGTGATCCGTGCTCATGCCGCGTTCCCTTCGCCGACCCCTCAGCCTTACCTTGTAAGGCAAGGTAGCCTTACACCATAAGACGGTCAAGGGAACGGAAGGGGAGGGCCGGATGCGCGAGGGAGGCAAGAGCCGGCGCGCGACGTCGGCGCGCGTCCCGCTCAGTCGCGAGCGCGTGATTCGTACGGCGGTGGCGGTGGCCGACGAAAAGGGGGCGGCCGCACTCACCATGCGGGCCGTCGCCGAACCTCTGGGAGTCGAGGCGATGTCGCTCTATCACCACGTGAAGGGCAGAAAGGACATCCTCGACGGCATGGTGGACGTGGTCTTCAGTGAGATCGACCTGCCGCCGCGCGACACGGAGTGGAGGAGCGCCATGCGCCACCGGGCTGTTTCCGCCCGTGCCGTCCTCCGACGTCATCCGTGGGCCATCGGTCTGATGGACTCACGCGCCCAGCCCGGCCCTGCGACCCTGCGCCACCACGACGCCGTCATCGGGGCGTTGCGCGCCGCGGGCTTCTCCGTCTCCATGGCCGCACACGCCATCTCGCTGATCGACAGCTACCTCTACGGCTTCGTGCTGCAGGAGCTGAGCCTGCCGTTCACCGGCGCGGCGGAACAGTACGAGGCCGCTGCCGCCATCTTGCGCAACATGCCAGCCGACACCTACCCCCACCTCACCGAACTGGCTGCCGAGCACGTTCTCCGGCCCGGCTACGACTACGCCGACGAGTTCACCTTCGGCCTCACTCTCGTCCTCGACGCCCTCCACCCGGACGAGACCGCGAGCGCTTGACGTCTCTCTCGGCAGCGGCTGAGCAGGCCCTTCGTGAGGTGGTTCGCAAGAGACTCCGCGCCGCGGAATCGTCACGCGCCGGAGTCCTGCCGCGGGGCCGGCGTGCCGTGACCGCACGGCCGGTCAGGCGGGGCCCGGTTCAATGAGCCGTGTCACGCTCGCGACGATCGCCAGTACCGAGGCGATCACGCGAATTCCCACAGCACCGGGCCGAGACCGGACAGGGCTCAGCACCCGCGAGTGCCACCAGCCGAGCCCCGAAGACGCGAGGTGAGGTCCCTCTCGCGCCCGGTGTTCACACCGGGCTGCCCCCGCCTGCCCGTTTCAGCGCGGCAGCGCGTCGAGGAAGGGGGTGGAGACCACGTGGTACGGATCGAGCCGGTGCGGGATCGCGACCGCCTCGTCCCAGCCCGGACCGCCTCCGGCGCGCAGGGCTTGCTTCGGGGCCAGCCCGTGTGAGGACGTCCGGGTCGGACCACGCGGCTGTCTCGGTGCGGGCCCAGCCCTTCGACCACTCCACACGGACGGGTCTTCCAGGCCGGTCACGCGGATCCCCACCTGGCCGTTGACCGGGTACTCGCCCCCTGCCGCGCACTCGGCGAGCAGCGTGCGGCAGAGGGCGGCGAACCGGCTGACCACCCACTGCAGATCGGCGCGGCGAGTGAGAACGGCATACCCGTGGGGCGGACGCGGTCGCGCTGTGCGAGTCGCCGTCCGAAGCGACGATCAGTTCGGTCGCCGCCGACCTGGGGATCAACCCCGACCCCCTGCGGGACTGGGCAAGGGCTGCCGGAGCGCCCCGTCCACGGCAACGGCGGACGCAGGAACCAGCCCAGTCGCCGCCCCCGCTGGAAGCGGAGAACGAGGCCCTGTGGAAGAAGGTCCGCGAGCTCGAGGAGAAACGTGAAGTCCTGTGGAAGGCCGCCAAGTACTCGGCCGGGAAGACGCGGTGGCGAGCCCCTTCCGGCTGCGGGGTCCGCCGTACCGGGCTGCCCCGGACGGCGGACACCGAACGTGCGGCGGGCATCTCCGTGTACGAGGCCGCGGTCTTCCCGCTCACATCCGGCGGCGTGAGCAAGGCCGAACAGAAGGCCCGCCGCACCGTCGCCTACCGATCGCCGCCCATGAGGCGCGCCCCAGCGCGGTCCGGGTATCGGCGGACGCGGCACTGGAAGCGATCGACGAGGGCCTGGACCCCGACCGCGCACAGGCCGCTGTCCGCGAGCTGGCGCTCACCGCCTGCGACTGCCGCGCCGCACGCTAGTGCCGGGACCGGAAACGATGGCCGGGTTGGTGGTGACGGTCCCGTGCGCGTTGGACAGTGGGGCGCGGACAGGGTGACGTTGTGTTTCCAGACGTGGGCACCTTGAAGTTGTTGGTCGTGGCGTTCCTGACATTGTTCTTCCTCGGCGTATCGTCACTCGTCGTCTACCGCAGGAAGGTGCAGCGCTTGCGGTTGGTCATCGCGGTCAACGTGGTGGGTGCATTGGGAGTTGGGAACAGATGGCTGTCGCCGGGCCGTCGAAGGCTGATGAGAATCAGCAACGGTCCTGGGCACCGGATCGTGATGTCGTCAACGTGTCGGCGTCCGTATCCTTCGGCGGGTGAGTCTGATCGAGGGGGGGCCAGGGCAAGCTGAGCTCGTCGTGCGGGGGTCGGGGGCGCTGGCGGCCTCTGTCCGCTTGTTCGACTGGTCGCGTGCGGATGAGTACGAGTCCATCTTCGCGGTGGAGGCCGTTGCTGATGGTGTGCGTGCACGGCTCGAGAATGTGACCGTCACCGTCTGGGATGACATGAGCGAGTTCTTCGACGGCCTCGCGCGCGACTTCCGTGGCTGGGGGAGGGAGCGGGTTTGGATCAACGACCGTCTGGTCGTGACGGCGACCTTCGGCTCGGGTGGTCATGTGTATCTGGACTGGACGCTTCGGTCCGGCTTCTTTCCCGGTGACTGGAAGTGCACGGTGACGACCGTGATCGAAGCCGGTGAAGGCATGACGGCTGTAGCTGCGGACCTGCGGAGATTTCTGCGTCAGGGGTAGGTCGCCCACATCGCCCGGCAGGCACTGCCGCGTTCGGTTCAGCCGACGGCCTGCTGCTCACCGCGGGCGCGGGTGGTGGCGAGACGGTAGGAGTCGGTGCCGGTCTGAATGATGTTGCCGCCAAGGTGAGACGGTCGACGACGGCCGCGCAGAGACGGGGGTCGGTAAAGGTCTTGGTCCAACCGCTGAAAGACTCGTTGGAGACGATGGCGACGCTGTTCTTCTCCTCGCGTTCGGGCAGGAACTGAAAGAGAGGTTCAGCTCCGCGGCGGTCGAGTTCCGCGTAGCCGAGCTCGTCGATGCAGAGCAGGTCGACTCGGCAGTAGCGGGCGATGGTCTTGGTCAGCTGCTTCTCGTCGGAGGCTTCGACCAGCTCGTTTGAGGCAGAGAGGCTAGCCCTTCTTGCTTCACTTGGATCGGCCGTCCACGGCTTGCTGTCGGCGAGTGCTGGTTCCGAGGTCAGCTACTCCAGCAGTACGCCGCACTCGTGCCCGTTGAACCTCACGCTGTCGTGGGCGAACAATCCGTGGAAGATGCGCGGCAGCAGATCGCGGCGGGAGGGGCACTGGCGCCGCGGAACCAGGCAGTGCCAGCACAGCCAGCCCAACGGCACATAGTGGACCCGATGGGAGGCGCTCGCCGAACGTCGGCGCCGTCCTCCTGTGGCGCCGTCCCCTCGTCATTGACCCGTAGCAAACGCCGGCCGACGACGTCGACGAACAGGAACGACGCATAACGCGCACCGAACCGATCACGCAGGCTGTCCGCCACGACGTCGAGGGAGCGCACCGGCGCGGCATCCTCCGCTGCTGCCAGTACCTCGGCCAGCCCGACCCGGTCACGCTTCACTGCAGCCTCCCTAAGTTACGGACCTTCTTCCCGCCGACGCCCTGGTCATCACAGCCACAACAGCCGCCTCCACCCCAGGGACCACGGTGCACGTGACCTGAGCCACCCAGACTTCGATGGCACTGATCAATTTTCGCTGTCACAGGACAGCCCAGCCTCCGCACCCTGGAGGCCTACCAGCTTCTCCTTCTGCGCGAGGTGTGGGCAGCGATCACCCTGGCGGAGGTGTGGGAGCACTCAGCTCGACACCGTGGCAGGCCTGCTCGGCCGGCAGCTCCCGAAGGTCAGAGAGATACCGCTGGCCCCCAAGGAGGGCCTGACCGCGTTCGCGGACTTTCCCCACCAGCACTGGAAGAAGATCCAGTCAACGAACTCGCTGGAGCGGCTGAACCGGGAGACCAAACGCCGCACCGACGTCGTCCAGGTCTTCCCGAACCCGGCCGCCATCCTCCGCCTGGCCACCGCGGTCCTCGCCGAACTCCACAGCGAATGGATCGCCTTCCGACGCCGCTACCTCTCCGACGAGAGCATGGACGCCCTCCACCGCGATGCCCTGACCGCCCTGCCCGCCGCGTCAGACGACTGATCGCCTACACCACGAGAATGGACATGACCCTCCAGCTCGCCCGCCCGCTGGCCACCGGTCTTCGACGAGCCTGGGAGAAACCGGCGGAGCCGAACAAACTGACGCCCGCCCGCGTCCGCAGAGGGTTCGAAAGCCTGCGTGTCGAAGACCGGGTCTCCAGCCGGTGAACCGAAACCGACCCGGCCCGGGCCAGACAGGCCGCCGGGCTCGAAGAACCGCTGTCCGGCCACCCGCCGCGACGTGGGCTGGGGCCGAGGCGGATGCCAAGCGGAGGTTCCAGGAGGCCCTGGAACGCAAGGCAGTCGCCGGCCGCTCTCGTCAGGCCCGCGAGGACGGTGGCCTCAATCTCATGGACTTCATCGGGCCCAGGGGTCGGAACCGTACCTTCCGTCGCAATTACGGCTGATCGCAGCCCGCCTGCGCACTTGGACGGTCCTTGTTCCTTTGCCCTCCGGTGGCCAGATTCTTTCACTTGGTGGCTGTCCGGCCACTGACGCTTCGCAGGGAGAAAGCACATGCTTGGGCGCATGAACATTCTCTGGGTCCTCGCTCACCCCGAGCAGCGCTCCCTCAACGGCTCCCTGATGTCCGACGCGCTCGGTGCCCTAGACGAGCTCGGGCACGCGTACCAGGTGTCGGATCTGTACGCCATGAAGTGGAAGGCGGTCCTCGACGCCGACGACTTCGGCGGCAGGCCTCCCGGCGGTGAGCGGTTGTTCGTCGGCGCTGAGCAGGAACGCGCGTACGCGGCAGGCGAGTTGAGCGCCGACATCCGAGCCGAGATCGAGAAGCTGCTCTGGGCGGACGTGCTGGTCCTGCAGTTCCCCCTGTGGTGGTTCGGGCCTCCGGCGATTCTCAAGGGCTGGTTCGACCGGGTCCTGGTCCAGGGCCTCGGGTTCGGCGTGAAGGCACCGGACGGGCACACCCGCCGGTACGGGGACGGCGGTCTGGCCGGCAAGCGGGCCCTGGCCGTCACGTCAGTGGGGGCACGGTCGTCCGGGTTCGGGCCCCGCGGGATCCACGGGCACGTGGACGAGGTGTTGTTCCCGCTGCTCCACGGCACGTTCTGGTACACGGGAATGGCGCCGCTCAAGCCGTTCGTGGCGTACGGCGCGGACCGGCACGACGCGGCGGACTACGCCCGCACGTCCGCGGCCCTGCGGGAGCGGCTGAGCGCGCTGCCCGGCGAAGTACCGCTGTCCTACCGGCCCGAGGCAGGCGGTGAGTACGACGGGGAACTCGTCCTGAACCCCGGCCTCGCGCCGGGCCGTGAGGGCCTGGGGGTCCACGAGCGGTGAAAGCGCAGGACGTCGTGCGGTCCGGTTACTGACCTTCAAAGCGTGGTCTCGGTGGGCTGACGGCTCATGATCCCGGCGGTATCCCGAGTAGATGAGGTATGCCCAGGGTGGCGGCCTGACCGGGTCTGCCGTGAAAGGTCGCGGTTGGAGGCGGCCGAGCTGTTCTGGTACGGCGACCAGAACACGGTCATCGCGCACGACCTGCGTGTCAGCGCCCGGTCAGTGCAGCGCTGGCGTAAAGCCTGGTCGCAGGGCGGGCAGAGGGTCCTGGCCTCGAAGGGGCCGACGTCGCTGCCGCCGCTGAGCGACGACCTGTTCGCCGTGCTGGAAGGTGAGCTGCTCAAGGGTCCGGTGGCACACGGCTGGCCGGACCAGATCTGGACCCTGCCACGCATCACGCTGATCGGGCGCCGGTTTCACGAGAGTCACACCGTGCAGGGCGTCGCCGCCCTGCTCAAGCGGCACGGCTGGAGCTGCCAGGTTCCTGCCCGCCGCGCGATCGCGGTCGAAGAACCAGCTGGACTGGGAACGGGCGGTGATCGACTCCTCCCACGTGCGGGCTGCCCGACGGGGCCCAAAAGCGGGCCCAGCCCGGTCGACCGCGCACGGCCGGGCAGCAAGCACCACCTCATCGTCGACGGACAAGGCACCCCACTCGCGGTGTCACTGACCGGCGGCAACCGCAACGACGTCACTCAACTGCTGTCGCTGCTCGACAAGATCCCGTCCATCGCCGGCCGGGTGGGTGGACCCAGCCGACGTCCGGATGCTCCGCTGGCCGACCGCGGCTACGACCACGACACCTACCGTCGGGAGCTCCGTCAACGAGGCATCCGCCCCGTGATCGCCAAGCGGGGCAGCCCACGGCACCGGCCTGGGGCACCTTCCGCTACGTCGTCGAGCGCACGGTCGCCTCGCTCCACGGCTTCCGCTGCCTACGCATCCGCTGGGAACGACACGACGACATCCACGAAGCACTCCTCGTCTTGGGATGCGCCCTCATCTACTGGAGGCGTGCCATCCCACGACAGCAGACGGCCCCTGTACCGCATGGACCGTGAACTGTAGATGCTGGTCAGTGCACGCGTTCACCGCACTCTGCTGGGAACAGGACGGCGCTGGGCGGCAGGTCGGCCGGACGCCATCCCGTCACCCGCAGGCACGCCTCAACAGAGCCGTTCGCGGGCGGGTATTCGAGGGCAACCTCGTCCAACACAGCGATCTGGCCGCCGACGTGTAGTTCCGCCGCGTGCATGCCGCTCGGGAAACAGCCGGCCAGAGCCCCGAAGGCTGCCGTGTCATTGCTGTCGGCGACGCACTCTCGGATCTCGAAACGCCAGTGCTCGGCCGCGTCGGCAAGCAGTGCCCTGCCCCGCTTGCCCAGTTCAGCAAGGAGAGCTGAGCGAGCTCGCAACTGGTGGGCGATGGTGCAGCAGATCGGGACTGCTGTGCCATAGGACGTCGTCACCCGCGTGTACTCGCCGTGGGGATAGGACGACAGGGCCTCATCGACCAGCCCCAACGCGGCGTCCCGTGCTGCCGGGTGACCCTGCCTCGCGATGTCCAGGAGCAGAGGGGTCGCGACCGCGGCCGCCGGAAACACCGCGGCACTGTGGCCATGGCCGATTCCGCCGTCGCGGAGCAACGAGCTGGCCTCAGCCACTTCCGCCAGGTTTGCTGCATCCGCCAGCGCGCGCAGACCTCGGGCGGCACGAGCCGGTTCATACCAGTCGGGATGGCCAGGTATGGCACCCCAGTCCACCGCGTTGATCGCATCCAACACGACAGCATCCTCGCACCTGGCTGTACCCACTGCCCCAGGGCCGACGATGCCTCGTGAGTCATTCCGTTAAAAGTTCTTACGAGCTGGTGCGTGATTGTGGTCGAGGCATGTTTTGCCTGATCAGGGCCATGGTCACGCGTTGGCGGTGCGGCCGGAGACGGGGCCGGCGATGGCCTGGTGGGTGTCGGGCAGGGACTCTCGCCGGTGCGTCCAGCGGGTCAGCTGCTTCCAGCGTTTGTGGTCGGCGAGCGTGTGCTCGACGGTGATGCGCTTCGCCGCGATCGACACCGCGATGGCGGGCGGTGCGCTATCCGCCGTGCGGTGCGATCCTGCGCAGGGCCAGGAGGGTGGCGTCGTCCGAACGGTGCGGGCCGTCGAGGCGGGCGACGAGGTGCTCGGCGTAGGCGTGCAGCCCCTCCCTGGCCGGGCCCGGGGCCGCCGTCCGCAAGGAGGTCTCGGCGGCGTCGAGGAAGCGCAGCGTGTCGAGGTCCGGGTCACCGCCCCGGCGCTCGGTGAGGCCGTCCGAGTAGATGAGGACGATGTCGCCGATCCGGAGCGGGGTCTCGTCGGCGGTGTAGGGCGCCCCGGTCAGCACACCGAGGGGGAGTCCCGGCCCGCCGGGCGGGGCGGGCAGGGATGTGGCGCGCCCGTCGCGGACCAGCACCGGGGTGGGGTGTCCGGCAGATACCCAGCGCAGCAACTGCCGCTCGGGGTGGTAGCTGGCGATGACGCCGGTGGCGGTGGACTCGGTGCCGTCGGCGCAGGCGGTCTCGTTGAGCCAGTACGTCAGTTGCTCGACCGGCCGCTCCGTGTAGGCGAGCCCGGCGAGGGCATAGCGCAGCTTCGCCATCAGGGTGACCGCGGACAGTCCGTGGCCCCGGGCGTCGCCGAGGGCGACCAGGAGCCGGCCGTCCGGCAGTTTGCGAGCCTTGTACCAGTCGCCGCCCACTCCCGCCTCGCGCGCGTCCGGCCGGTAGACGGCTGCGGCCTGGAGACCGTAGGCGGCCAGCTCGTCGTGGAAGTGCGGCAGCACCGCTTCCCGCAGGGCCTCCGCGACCTCCCCGAGCGTCTTGGCGTGCTGGCGCTGACGACGTGCTTCCCGTTCGGCGTGGTCTGCCGTCTCACGGCGGCAACGCTCGGCGGTGACGTCGGTGAGCACGGCGCGGACGCCCCAGACCAGCATCCCGGGGGCGATCCGTACGGGCTCGGCGATCATGCGGGTGATCCGGTTGGTCCTGCCGGCCAGGCGAAGTGTGCAGTCCGCGGTCCGCTTCCGAAGGATGACGTCGTACAGCATCTGGTAGAGGCCGGGCAGACTGTCGTCCGTGACGGTGCCCGCGAGGTCGGACAGGGTGGGCAGTGGGGTGCCGTGCGCCAGCCCGAGGACCTGGCGGAATCCCAGAGAAGGCTCGACGCCGTCGTCCCCGAGGTTCCACTCCGCCCAGCACGTGCGTACCAGATGCTGGGCGGCGGTGGCCATGTGCCCGCGGTGGCCGGGTTCCCAGCTGAGCAGCAGCTGGTCACCGCAGGGGCTGACACGGACTTCGGTGATGAGCCGTACCGGCCCGGAAGGGCTGCCGACCACCCACTCGACGGCTTCGGGGCCCTGGACCGCACGGTCGTGGTGCGCACGGCTGATCATCCCGACGATCGGCGTCCGGCGCAGGGCGGGAAACCGGGCATACAGCGACATGGGCCCCGACCACGGTGAGAGCGTGCTTTCGGGAAGCCGCTCGGTCACGTAGGCGACGGCCGCCGCGTTCTGGGTCGTGTGGAGGGTGTCGACGATCTCGCCGTCGTCACCGGGCACGGGAGTCACCAACAGGGCCGGCACGGGGAGCGCGTCGAGGACCTCCTGTCCCGTCGGGGCCGGCGACACTGGCGGAATCCGTGGTGGGGGATGTATGTCCGGAGCGGCCTGGTGGTCGGTGTAGTAGTCCCGTGTGTAGGACCGGATGCGCCGCCGCTGGGCCTGCAGCAACCCTCTGATCGCCTCCCGCTCCAGGCGGGCACGTGCGTCGCGCACCGGGGGAAGATGATCCATGAGGGCTCGGGCCTCCAGCGACGCACAGCGGGGGCAGTAACCAACAGCCTCGTCCCGGGGGCGGCGGTCGGCCACTGGGGTTACGCCGTGCGAACGGGCTCGCCGGTCGGCGCCCGGGTGTCCTCCCGGACCTCGCGCGGAGATGCGTCCCTGTCCGTTGTGCGCGACCACGATGTCGGGGCGTGCTCTTCGTGCCGATGCGGGCGGCGGCCGGAGATGTCACCGGTGCGGGGTGTCGCGCATGGTCCAGCCGGTGCGCCGACAGACCGTGCTGCCGGGTCACGCCGCCGGCAATCCTTCCTGTCTGGGGGCTTCGCTCTTTCGGCAGCGTAACGGCCTGGCGGTCGACGCGTTGGGCAGCGCGCGCGGGTCCCGCTCGCCCCACGACGGGACCCGCGTCGCTGACGGCCGCCAGTGCGCGGGTAACGGGCCCGCGTGGAACCGTCGTTCCTCGCTGGGCGGGAGCGGGGCCAGTGGGATGCGCCGAGTCGGGCACGCCGACCCGCAGTCGGACCCGCACGGCGATCACCGTGACGTCGAGACCGGTCGTCCCCGACCAGCGACGACTGCCCGCACGTCAGCTCCCGCTCGGCAGCGGTGCTTGAATGAACCGTCGTTCCTGTTCTGGTGAAGGAGAAGCGCTGTGTCCTTGGTGTCTGTCGTGATGCCCGTGTACAACTCGGCGGCCACCCTCGGTGCGGCCGTCCGGTCGGTACTCACACAGACCCACAGTGACCTGGAGCTGCTGGTCACCGACGACCAGTCCTCCGACGGTTCCATGGACCTGCTGCGCGAGTTCGCCGCCCAGGACGAGCGCGTCCTGCCCCGTTCCGCGCCCGAGCGGGGAGGGGCGGGCCGGGCCCGCAACCTCGCCATCGAGCGGGCCCGCGGGGACTACATCGCCTTCCTCGACTCGGACGACATGTGGCTGCCGGAGAAGACCGAGAAGCAGCTCGCCTTCGCCGCCCAAGGCCGCGCGCCGTTGACGTTCACCTCGTACTTCAAGATGGACGCCGACCACGACGGTGACAGCACCGACTGGGTCCCCAACGGCCGGGTGATCCGTGCGCGGGAGCACGTGGACTACCGCGCCATGCTGGTCCGGGACCACATCGGCGCACTCACCGCCATGTACGACCGCAACGTTCTCGGCACGAGGCTGATGCCGGAGATGCGCAAGCGCCAGGACTACGCCCTGTGGCTGTCGATCATGCGGGACGGCGCTGATGCCCGAGGCCTGGCTGAGCCGCTCGCGGTGTACAGGGCCCACCAGGCCGGATCGCTGTCCTCCAACAAGCTGTCGCTCGTGCGGTACAACTGGACCCTGTACCGCGAGCACGAGCACCTGTCGGTCCCGCGGGCGACGCGGGCGCTGACCGGCGCCGTGTGGCAGTCGCTGCGGAACTCGCGCATCTGAACCCCGTGCGCCGGCCCGGGAGCCCGGTGCGCGGCCGTTTCACGCCTGCCCTGCCGAAGTGGGAAGGGCGCTGGGCATGGGTGTGGGCGGCACGATGAGTCGACGAACTGCGGACGGTGTGCGGATGGGCCCGTCCTACCGGGGGCCGGCGGAGTCGGCCCGGGCGTGTCGCGCGTTGGCCTGCAGGAGCAGGCGCGCGGCCGTTCGTGCGTGTATGGCCGGCGCCGCCGTTCCTGTGATCGCGGCCGTCGTGATGGCGCCCTCGGCCAGAAGGGCGAGCTGGTCGGTCGTGTCCGTGGGCAGGCCGGCGGCCGCGACGAGGCCGGCGAGGTAGTCACGGAAGGCCTGCTTGTGGTGGCGGGCCTGGTCGGCGACCTCGGAGGAGACGCCGCCGAGCTCTCCGAAGGAGTTGATGAAGGCGCACCCGCGGTAGTCCGGTTCGGAGAACCATGCGTGCAGCCAGTCGAACACGGCGAGCAGCCGGTCGTCGGGGGCGGTGTGTGTGTCGACGTGGCGGGCGAGGGCCCGCCGCCACTGTTCGTCGCGCCGCTGCAGGAACTGCAGCACGAGTGCCTCCTTGGAGGGGAACAGCTGGTAGAGGCGCTTGAGTGACACGCCCGAGGTGTTGCGCACCGCGTCCATTCCCACTGCCTGGATGCCCCGGCTGTAGAAGAGCTCCTCGGCAGCCTCGAGTGCCTGCTCCCGCGCCGCTTCGCGGTCTGCCATGTCTCCTCCTTGCCGCGAGAACCAACGTTCTCTAGTCTACAGAACAAGCGAGAACGATCGTTCTCACCTGGGATGGGATCGCCGTGCTCACGGGGAGCCCAGAACAAGGAGCGACCATGACGGAAACCGTACGTCCCCCGGCACCGCCGTTCACACGCGAGACAGCGATCGCGAAGGTCCGCCTCGCGGAGGACGCGTGGAACTCCCGTGATCCGCAGAGGGTGTCGCTGGGCTACACGGCGGACTCACGCTGGCGCAACCGTGCGGAGTTCGCCACGGGTCGGGAAGCGATCGTCGCGCTGCTGACCCGCAAGTGGAACACCGAACTCGACTACCGACTGATCAAGGAGCTGTGGGCGTACGGCGACGACCGCATCGCGGTGCGCTTCGCCTACGAGCACCGCGACGACGCCGGCAACTGGTACCGCTCTTACGGCAACGAGAACTGGGAGTTCGACGCGCATGGGCTGATGCGCACCCGTCACGCCTCCATCAACACGCTGCCGATCGCCGCGTCGGACCGCAGGTACTTCTGGCCACTGGGCCGTCGTCCTGACAGCCACCCCGGCCTGAGCGACCTAGGCTTCTGAGGTGTCAGACGGTCCGGTCCTGCGGGGCAGACCTGCGGTTCTCGGGGCACAGGTCGCTCACGGCCGCTCCCGGAGCCGGCGCCGGCCGGCGGGGAGCCGGACGGGCTCGACACCGGGGACGACGGTGCTGGTGAGGGTGCCGATGCCCTCCACGGTCAGAGTGACGGTGTCGCCGGCATCAGCGGCGGCGGGGTCTGCTCGCCGTGGCGGCCCCACAGCTCGGCCAGACAGCCGCCGTTGCCGCAGGTGCCCGAGCCGAGGACGTCACCCGGTACGACGCGGGTGCCGCGGGAGGCGTGGGCGGTCATCTCCTCGAAGGTCCAGCTCATGTGGGACAGCAGGTCCTCGCCGACCTTCTCGCCGTTGACATCGGCGGTCAGGGCCAGGCGCAGGAAGCCGTCAGCTTCCAGATCATGCCGCTGCTGGTCAGCGGAACCCGGCGCATCGCCCTGATCCAGGCCCGCCTCGCCCGGCTCCTCTCCCCGCTCGCCGCCGTACGCGTGGTGGAGCCGCCCTACGAGGCGGTGCCCCTGCGGGAGGCGTTGTGGTGGTACCCGGTACACACCCACGACGCGGCCCACATCTGGCTGCGCGAGACCGCCGCCCGCGTCGGCAGACGGATGGCCGAGGGGGCCGGGGGTTGAGCGAGGCCCGCCGGGCGTGAACGGAGGACGTCATCCACGGGACGGATGGGACTCATCCGGGACCGCGAGGACGCGGGGCGGCACGACGGGGCGGTGCCTGTGCCGGATGCCGTGGGCCATGTCCTCGAGGCGGAAGCGGTAGCCGACGCCGATGCCCTCGTCGTACGCGACGATGCCGTTCGACCACACTCCCCGCGGCCGCCGCGACGCCGCACACCGCGGCGCGCTCTTCCGGCTACGGGGCGGCTTGACCCGATGTGGCGTGGACGAAGCCGAGCAGGTCGAGGGCCTGGGCGTCGGGGCTGCCGGGCTCGGCCTGGTAGACGTCGAGTTGTTGGCCCGGAGCCTCCCGCAGGCCGTGGGTTGTCCGGATCGAGGCCGGCCGCCTGACGCAGGTGGCCCACGGCGGCCCCGGACATGCATGCCGACACGCGCGTGCACGCCGAGGGGTACGCGGACGACCCGCCTTCCGACCTCACCTTTCAGTCCCAGTACGTCTCGTGGGTCAGCCGGTTGCCCTGTCCGTCGAAGGTGTCGACGGACGCGATGGTCTCCCCTTCGGCGATGGGCAGGGCGAACGCACGGTACGAGGTCCCCGGGAGTGCCACCACCTCAGCGGTGCGGACCGTACCGTCGTCGAGCGTCAACCGGGCCGTGGCCGTGCCCGAGGCAGGGTTGCCGACGAAGATCCGGGTCCCGGACACCCCCTTGTCCGACAGGCTGTGCAGCCCGGCGCCCTGGACGAAGTCGTCCCGGCCGTCCACGACGGAGCAGCCCGCCCACGGCCCGGCCTGGTGGTCGACCTGGACCCCGCCGATGAACACGCGCTGACAGAGCAACGAGGGATTCTCGGGCCGGGAGTCACCGGGGCCGGAGGTTCGGTCGGCGGTGGGGAAGTCCTCCGGAACCGTGGGATGGAACTGCAGCGTCACCGACCACTCCTTGCCGTCGACGTTGCCGGAGCGGATCACCCGGCTGCGTACTCCGGCCCCCAAGGCGTCGGGGGCCGGTGAGACGGAGGGGGACGAGGCCGCGAGGGGCGGGCCGTCGTCCGGCGGCCGGTCGGTCAGCAGCGGCAGGACGACGGCCGCCGTGACCGCGGCCACCAGCGTCCCGGCCGCCGCGGACACGATGGTGCGGCGCGCCCTCCGGGCACGGGCACCGTCCAGGATGGCCTGCACAGGTGCTGGTCCGGGCGCTGTCCGCCCGGCCGCCCGGGCCAGCGCGTGTCGCACGTCCGGTGCGGAATCGGCGGCGTGCAGGGGGCCGAGCCCGTCCGGCACGGAAGCGCCCGAGGCGCCCGGGGTCCTTGGGGCGGCTGATCGCCCGCCGGGTGTGTGGGAGGCGGTCATGCGGCGCCTCCGAGATCCGCGCGGCCGTGCGCTGCCAGGGCTGGGTGCGCCCGCAGCTTGGCCAGAGCACGCGAAGCCTGGCTCTTGACCGTACCGGGCGAGCAGCCCAGCGTCCGTGCCACCTCGTCCGCCCCGAGGTCCTCCCAGTAGCGGAGGACGACCACGGCTCGTTGCCGTTCGGGCAGTTCGGCCAGGGCCTCCATCAGCACGTCGCGCTCCTCCAGACGTTCGGCCTCACCGGACCGCTGCGGACGGTCCGGAAGCAGAGGGGTGAGCAGATGGGCGACCCGTCTGCGGCGGTGGCGGCTGCGGTTGTTGTTCACCAGGGCGCGCCGCACATAGGCGTCGGCGTCCTCCCGCCGAACCCGGCCCCACCGCGCGTACACCTTGATCAGCGTCGTTTGCACCAGGTCTTCCGCTTCATGGAAATCACCGGTCAGCATGTAGGCGGTCCTGACCAGGCGGCTCCAGTAGGCCGAGGCGAAGGCCGTGAAATCGTCTTCGGCAGCGAGGGCCGGTCCGATGTGCACGAAGAGTCTGTCCCTGCGGGTGTGTGGGCGGGCAGGCGGTACGGACCGGTCCCCGGATGCCGGCGGCACCCGGGGACCGGGGCAGACGGGTCAGTCCCAGTACGTCTCGTGGGTCAGCCGGTTGCCCTGTCCGTCGAAGGTGTCGACGGACGCGATGGTCTCCCCTTCGGCGATGGGCAGGGCGAACGCACGGTACGAGGTCCCTGCCAGCGTCACCACCTCAGCGGTGCGGACCGTACCGTCGTCGAGCGTCAACCGGGCCGTGGCCGTGCCCGAGGCAGGGTTGCCGACGAAGATCCGGGTCCCGGCCGTGCCCTTGTCGGTCAGGCCGTGCAGCCCGGCGCCCTGGACGAAGTCGTCCCGGCCGTCCACGACGGAGCAGCCCGCCCACGGCCCGGCCTGGTGGTCGACCTGGACCCCGCCGATGAACACCCGCTGACAGAGCAACGAGGGATTCTCGGGCCGGGAGTCACCGGGGCCGGAGGTCCGCTCGGCGGTGGGGAAGTCCTCCGGAACCGTGGGATAGAACTGCAGCGTCACCGACCACTCCTTGCCGTCGACGCTGCCGGAGCCCACGGTACGGGCCACCGTCCGCTGATCCTCGTCCTGCGCGTGCCGAGCCGGGTGCTGCTCACTCTGGGTGGCCGACTGCGTCTGCAGCCCCTTGCCGGAGACCTCACCAGACACCTCGTCGGCAGCCCAGGCACCGGCTACCGGTGTACTGACCACGATGGCGGCCGCTGCGACGGCGACCGCGAGCTTCTTGAAGCTGCTGGACACGTTGCTCCTACGGGAAGTGGGTGATTGGACCGGAGGGCGCCTCTCCACCCACTCCTACTCCCATTGTCTGCCCGGGGGTTGCACGCGACGGCAGATCCTCTGCCACTCGCACTCGCACTCGCACTCGCACTCGCACTCGGGCGAGCAGCCGTCGAGGAATCAGCCTCCGGCCCGGCACCTGGCCCATGCGGCCATGTCGGAACCCCGTGGTGGTCAGTGCCATCGGCGTTTTCACCGGGCTGTCGAGTGTGCCCTTGACGACGGGCCGTCGTGCCGTCTCGGCGGTCGGCTGTCGATGCGGGTATTGCGGCGAGTGGATACTTCCCCCAGACGACGTGACGGTCGGGACGTCGGGCACACTCACGTCGGCCTTCGCGATCGGCATGGTCGTCGGCGCACCGCTGATGGCCGGGCTCGCCCGCAACTGGCCCGCACGGTCCACTCTCCTCGGGTTCGTCCTCGTATGCGCGGCGGCGCACGCCCTGGGCGCCACCACCACGAACTTCGCGGTACTGTTCGCCACCCGGGTGGTCGCGGCGCTTGCGAATGCGGGGTTCCTCGCCGTGGCCCTGACCGGCACCATGCTCGGCTGGCGGGCCACTTTCTGGGCCGTCGCCGCCCTCTGCCTGCCCGCGGCCATCGGCATCCTCAAGGGCATCCCGGCCGGCCCCGCGCGGGGAGCCGAGTCGCCCGCGCCGGCGCTGCGAGCGGAGTTCGCACAGCTCAGGAGCCCACGCCTGGCCCTCGTGATGCTGCTCGGTGCTCTGGTGAACGCGGCGACCTTCGCGAGTTTCACCTTCCTCGCGCCGATCGTGACCGGCACCGCCGGTCTGAGCGATCTGTGGGCATCGGTCGTTGCGGTGCTCTTCGGTCCGGGGTCCTTCGTCGGTATCACCGTGGCCGGACGAGTGTCCGACCACCGTCCCGACCTGGTCGTCATGCTCGGCGGCCCGCTGCTGCTCCTCGGCTGGCCCGCCCTGGCTGTCACGGCCGAGCAGCCGGCCGCCCTGCTCCTCCTGGTGTTCCTGCAAGGCGCGCTGTGGTTCGCACTGGGCAGCACCCTGATCACGCGGGTCCTGTACGAGGCGACAGGAGCACCCACCATGGCCGGTTCCTACGCGACCGCGGCTTTCAATATCGGCGCCGCGGTCGGACCGCTCATCGCAGCGACCGCTCTCGACACCGCCCTGGGAGAGCTCGGACCGCTGTGGGTCAGCGGACTGCTCATCGCGATCGCGCTGCTAGTGACGTTCCCCTTCCGCAGCGTGATCGCGGCCCGTCACAAGGCCGAGCTGCTCCAGTGACCCACGCGCACCCTTCCTCGGACGGTCGACAGGGGCGGCAGGTCTGCCTCGCCTGTCCGCTCCGGTGAGGGAGGAGTCGCTACGGCACATGCGGTGAGACGGACACGGCCCGGACGTCGCGGGCGCCGGTGGACCCGTCTCCCGAACCCCGCTCAGGCCGGATGCCCTCCGATGCTGACGTATACGTAGCCCTCGCCCGCGCGTGGTGCCCGCGTCCATGACCGGGTGGTGAAGGTGCGGAGCCTGCCCCGGGTCAGCGCGAAGCGGGGGAGGGAGAGGCCGAGTTCAGTGTGCAGGGCCTCCAGTACGCGCAGTTCGCCGTCCAGCTCGGTGTCCGCTGGGCGGAACAGGTGTGCGGGTTCCAGGGCTTTCGGTATCGCGCCGGAACGCTGGATCTGCGTGCCTCGTACGGTGAAGGCGTAAAGTTCCTCGCCGTGTTCGGCCACCGAAAGGTGGAACGCGGCCGGCCGGTCGGGCGGAGAAGGGGGCGTCGGCTCGCGCCACACCACGACCGCGCGGCCGGAGAGGGACGCGGCCGCTGCGGGGGACACGAACCGTTCGTCCAGGCGGTGGCGGGAGTGGCCGTCGAATGCGAAGGCCCACCCTTCGCCCGTGCGGCCGACGGCGACGACGGCCCGGTCCTCCCAGAGCTCCACACCCTCGCGTTCATGGGGCTTGGGCGCCCGCCAGGAAGCCGTTCGCGGCTCCACCGGTGCGCTCAGTTCGGCGCCGTCCTCGCCGATCAGGGACGGCAGGCGGGTCGGGTCGGTCGCGTCGGCCCAGACACAGCGGTAGCCGTCGAACGGCCGCCGGTCCGCACCGAGGCCGGTCAGCCAACTGAGGCCCGGCGGGTCGAGATCGGGCACCGGCTCGGGAGCGGGCCCCGTCTGCCCGGCTCGCGGTGTTCCGAGGAGCTCGCGCCCCCGTTCGGGCGTGACCAGCGGACCCAGTACCGGATCGGCCAGCAGCCCGATCGGGGCGATCAACAGGGGGCCCGGCGCCTCCCACGCAGGGAACGCGTCCCGCAGCAGCCGCCACGCCGCGTCGCCCGCGCCCCACAAGGCCTGCTGCCTGGCCTCGGCGACGGCTCCGCCCCAGGGGCCGGGAGGCGCGTAGCGGTGAGTGCCCTCGCGCATCGCCCGCAGTACGGCCTCGGCGGTCCCCCGGGCCACCCCGCGGGCGGCCATCATCCCCAGCCAGTGGTCGTCCCCCAGCCGCCATGTGCCGCTCGCCGGACTCATGGCCTCCACGGGCAGGACCTCCGACAGGTAGCGAGGGTCCGCCGCCAGGCCGCCGTAACCGAACGAGCCGCGCGGGTCCAGGAGGTGCCGGATCTGGTGCAGCAGGACCGCGCTTCGCGGCCGTCCGAAGGACAGCGCCTCCTCGAGCCGGGGCAGGGCATCCTCGTACCGTCCACGCAGGGCCAGCCGACGGGCCTCCTCCACGTTGGCGTCCTGAGCGCGCGTGGTGGCGTTCACGAAGCCGGGCCTGTCCGCCCGGCCGGAGTGGAAGCCGCGGTACATGGCCTCCATGTACGCGCGGAACGACGGGTAACGGTCCGGCAGCTCACCGTCCCAGCCGCGGTAGACGTACAGCGCCCACTCGCCGTCCCGATCGGTGTCGCCAGGGTCGAGCAAGGCGTGTGACATGTCGGACTCCGTCTCGAGCCGCAGCGCCCGTTTCCACATCCCGGTCAGCAGGGTCTCCTCCCTGCTCGGATCGGGGCCCAGCATCTCCTCGTAGAGCGAGGTCATGTCGTACGGATCCTGGAACCAGTCGATGTCCGAGACTCCGCCGAGCCGGTAGATCCCGGCCGTCTGGTCGACGTGCCACCCGTCACTCGCGGCCAGAAAGGCCCGGTACGAGGGCGGCAGCCGCCGCCCCAGTCGCCGTTCGGCCGCGGCTATCGCCACTTCGTCCGCGCCAGGTCCGCCCAGGCGTACATGGGCCTGCACATCTCCGTCGTCCTGGCCGGCCTCTGTGCGCGGAACCCACTCCTCCTCCCACCGGCCGAGGAAAGCGTGCCAGTTGAATCCTTCGCTACTCATGGCTGGATGGTGCCATCTGGCACCGACAACGCGGGCACCGCGACCGCGCCGCCCGGCCCGCGGGTGCGGCGATGACGCGCCCGGCCTCCGAAGCCGCACGTAGCGCACGGAGCGTCCAGCCCCCACCTTGCCGCGATCAGCCAACGGCGCGGACCATCGTGGTCAGGACCGGCGACGCCGGTGACGGATGGCTCCGGCCGAAGTGCTCGCCGAGATCGACAACGCCACGGCGGTGACCCGTGACGGGGCCCTCGGTCGCGCCGAAGACGCACCGTACTACCGGATCGTCGCCATCTTCGGCGCGCATGAGGATTCCCCAGCCGGAAGTGCACGATCTCCCCCGGGGGATCTGGAGCCCACAACGCAGGCGCCGTCGGATGAAGGGGCATCGGCGCTGCCACCCGGTGTCGTGCGCCGGCCGAACGCGCTGATAGAACCCCGCTATGACGTACAGATTCACTGCTCGTGTTGCCACAACAGAGATCGATCCTGATGGCTGCTTCACCGAAGCCGCTCTTGCCGAGGGAGCGGACGGAAGTGGATTCACTTTGATGTTCATGGCGGGCGAGGACGATCCAGATGATCAGGAGGTCGCCGCAGGTATGGACACACATTGCCTTGTCACGGCCGGGCAAGGGACCGCCTATGGCTGCGTGCGCGAAGCCGTTCTGACGGACAACGTCCTCCGCGTCTCGCTCGACCCTGAGGCACTGGAGGACTTGCGGGTGAGCGACAGCGAGGTTGAGGCCGTCATCGAAGCACCGGACGAGGACGTCGTCCAGTTCCGTGAAGTCCTCGCCCAGGTGCTCGCCTACGGACGTGCCGACGCCGCGCCCGTTCGCGTAGCCGTCTGAGCCCGTCACCGGGTCCGGGAACGGGGAGTTGCCTGAAGCCGATCGGAGCGATCCGCGGGACTGGATGACTGTCGGCGCTACGCGGCCCGGGAGGCGCGCCGGGGGCCTGACGCTGGAGTCGTGTCCCAGGGTGCCGCCTTGCGGATGCTAGCCGAGCTGGGCGTGTCGGCAGGTTCCGGTGAATACGCGGCCGAGTTGGTCGTCCAGCGCGGCGAGGACCGCCGGTTTCGATGTGCCGTCGGGGTCGACGTGCGTGTGCAGGGCGAGACCTTCGGTGAACGCAACGATCCGTAGGGCCTGGTCAGCCGCGTCGATCCGCTGAGCGACCTCGCCGCACACCGTGCCGTTTGTGATGGCCTGGGAGACGCGTGAGCGGATGCCCACGAGGGTCTCTCTCTGGACGGCGGCCAGGCGGGCGTTGTTCGCGGCCTGGCCTGCGAAGGCCAGACGTACCAGGAACTCGGCTCGGCGGGCGTCGTCCAGCGGCATGAGCTCGGCCAGCGCCTGCCGCAGCATCTCGGCGATGGTGCGGCCCTCGGCATCGCCTCGGTTCACCAGCTCGTCCACTCGTGCGGTGAAGCGCCCGTTGACGCGGGCGAACGTGGCCAGCAGCATCTCCTCCTTCGTTGTGAAGTAGTGCTGCACCAGGCCGACGGACACGCCCGCTTCCGCGGCGGTCCGGGCGACGGTCACGGCGTTGAGGCCGTGTCGCACGACCAGGCGTTGGACAGCGTCGGTGATCTGCCCGTGTCGGGCGTCATGGTCGGCAATTCTCGGCACGTGAGAACGGTATCGCGTGCTATAACCGTACGTCTATATTGCTACTGGAGGGGGTCCTGTGATGTTCCGACGAAGCTCAACTCGCTTGTTAGGCCTATTACTTGGCCTCGCCCTTCTCCTGCCACCCGGTATGGCCACCGCGGACCAGGCCAGTGACGGACAGTCGGTCGCCGGCCGCCGTGACCCAGCTCTCCAGGCCCTGGCCGACCAGGTGGTGGCCGACCAGAATCCCAACCCGGGCGCCTTCCTGCTCGCCCGACGTGGCTCGGACGACCGCTTCGGCGCGGCCGGCGTCGCGGACCGTTCCGCCGGTACCCCGATGACCCCGGACCTGAGGTTCCGCACCGGCAGCGTCACCAAGACCTTCACCGCGACGGTCGTCCTGCAACTCGTGGCCGAGCGCCGGTTGCGACTCGACGACACCGTGCAGAGCCTGCTGCCCGACCAGCTCCGCACCGACAACGCACTGTCCGGTGCGCCCGTCACTGTCCGCCAGCTGCTCAACCACTCGAGTGGGCTGTACGACTACGTCGAAGGGCTGCTTCCCCACTTTCGCGGGCTTGACCAGTACTGGCCCCGCGACCAGCTGATCGGCATCGGTCTTGCCCAGCCCCGGTACTTCCCGGTTCCGGGCACCCGGTTCCGGTACTCCAACACCAACTACCTGCTGCTCGATCTGATCGTCGAACGGATCACCGACCGCGACCTCCGCACCAACCTCGAACGCCGTATCTTCGCTCCCCTCGGGCTGCGCGACACCTCGTACCCGCTGGCGCAGACCACCATCGACGGAGCACATGTACACGGCTACGCGGACGTCTCGCCCCTGTTGCCGAACGCGCCGGACGCCACCCGGTTCGACGTCACCGCCTTCAGCCCGTCCGAGGCCGGCGCGTCGGGCGCCGTCGTCTCGACCGCGGCCGACATCGCACGCTTCTACCGGGCCCTGCTGCAAGGACGTCTCCTGCCCCGAGACATGCTTCGCCGGATGCTCACCGACACGGTCCCCACAACCGGCAGCGCCCCGCCCGCCGTCGCCTACGGCCTGGGCATCTACGTCTACGCCACCAGCTGCGGCCGTGCGTACGGCCACGGCGGCAGCGCACCCGGTTACCTGACCTACGTCCTCAACAGCCGCGACGGGCGCGGCCAACTCGTCGCCCACACCAACTGGAACTCGTTCACCGGCAACGGGATCGACGAGGAGTTCTGGGAGGCCTTCCAGCAGGGCTACTGCGGGAAGCGCGGGTAGCGTCCATCGGCGCCAGACAGTAGGGACCGACCTCTCGCGGGACTGCGGTGTGGTGCAGCGGGGCATCCACGAGCTGCGCGTCCGCATGGGCGACATGGAGGAGCAGGCTCGGCGACCTGCGCGAGGTCGGCGTCCAGCGGCAGCTCCGCCGCGTCGGCCAGGGCTCGCAGCACGTCCGCTGTGGTGTCGTCGATCTCAGCCGACCACGCCGTTTGTCTCTACCTGGCGGGTCTGCAGGCCCGGAACTGAGGCCTGGAACGCATGTACTTCTACGCGTGGGGTCCGTCTCCGCCTCGCTCGGGCTCCGGCAGCGTCCGATCTGGTGGTAGTGACGAATGGCGCGCGGGGTGGTCCCGGCGAAGGCGGCGGCATCGCCGATCTTGACCTCGCGGGGAGGCAGGGCGGAAGGGTACATCGCAGACAGGGCCTTTCGTGCTGTGGTGCCCTCGACGACACCACATGCCGCTACGGCATGTGCAGCTACCCACCACCGATCCCCCGGCGGGTGCCCCGTTCCCGGACAGGCCCGCAACGGCGGGGAGATCCGTCGAGACCGGAGCCGTACTGACGGCACTCGCTGGTCACCAGTGGTCGAGGGGCTCGGCCGCGTAGGTCCCGTTCTCAAGGAGTACGTCCGTCAGCTCGTAGAGGCGCTGGCGGCCGCCGATCCACGGAGTGTTCGTCGTTCCGGTGGGCCGGGTGGTCTCGTACCGCACGGGCGTGCCATCAGCGCCCTCGGTGCACGCGAGAGTGAAGCGGCGTACGCGGGGCGGATCGGGTGAGTGGCCCGGTACAGAGGGCGGGCATGGCGGCATCGCTCCCGGGTGGCGGCCGGTCGTAGACCTGCCTCTTGCCGGTCCGCAGTACCGCGACGAGTGGGACGCGAGAGGTTTTGATCGCTACAGGGATCGGAGCATCCTCGGTGTCGCCGTACTCGGCGCGCAGGCCCAGGAGGGTCTTGAAGCCGGGCGAAGTACCGGTGATGTGGCGTTTCGCCCCTCGGCCCGTGCGGTGCGAAGCGGGGGCGGTCAGTGCACACCGAGCAGAGTTGAACCCGTTCAAATTCCATGACAGCGTGAGTGCTTGCCGATCTGGGCCGCGGGTTGACCAGGGTGTGACGTACGCAAGGGGAGTCATGCGTGATGAACGAGGGCGAGTCGCTGCGATGCGATCGGGTGGAGTGGTCTCCGCGGTCGCGGTGTTGATGCTGGCCACGGGGTGCGTGTGGCAGCCGCAGACACTGGCTCGGGCCGACATCGCGGGCACCTGGGCCGGGGGCGATGCCGGGACCCTGCGCTTCGAGGACGATGGCACCGTTGTCGTGACCAACCTCGCCGAGTACGACAACGACGGCGACGAGGTGTCGGAGTGCAGCGGCACCGGCGAGTGGGGCGTGTATCCCGACGACAAGGCAGCCAAGCAGCTGTGGACCAGCGTCTGCGATGGCAACCCATGGGAATTCGGCGGCTCGAAGGCGCATCCGAAGATGCGGCGCGGCGTGGGCAATCCTGAGCATGGGAACTTCCAAACCCTCAGCCACGAGGAGTAAGAGCCGTCCGGCGCGGCGCGTCCGGCGCGTTCGGCCCGTCATACGCCGGAGCGAAGGGGCACGATCCGCGGCCGCGGGCGGGTACCCTCAAACCCGCCCCGCCCCACGGTCTACGTCATGGTCCGTCGCCGTCCAAGTCGACGCAATGACCGGTTACGTGGGCTGCGCTCGCCCCGTTCTCACGTCCCTCCCGCAGTCCTTCGGCCGGTCCTGTAGTTGCTACTCCGGCACCGGAAACACCCAGGTCGAACGCCTCGATGTCGCCCTCAACACCCTCACCGGCCTCAGCCTGGCCGACTGCGTCCATGCGGCCGACCGGAGCGCAGGACGGACACACGGCCGGAACCGACCAGCAGCAGGTCCAGGCCGCTTCCGACGTCGCAGGGAGGTCGGCTGGAGTGGATCCCGGTGGAGACCACCGTGGCCGGTGCCCGGGCGCGTCAGAGCAGCATGCCGAGTGGCCTCGTTCGTCGACGTCCCCGTGCCGAGGGGCTCCGCACCGGTCCTGACGGTCGGCATGCACCCCCGCCGCGCCGCGCCGCGGACGACGACGTGTCGCCGGTGGTGCGCCCGGGAGCGGTCACGCGCGGTCTTCCGCCACCGCGCCGTCCAGCGCGGCGGCGCGGCCGATGAGGTCGTGGAGGCCGATGGCCTCGGTCCGCGTGGAGGGAACGGTGCACGCGTGCGCCCCGGCCACCGCGCCGTAGAGGCCGCAGCGGGCGGGCGGTTCGCCGCCCAGCCAGCCGTACAGGAAGCCGGCGGCGAACGCGTCGCCGGCGCCGTTGGAGTCCACCACGGGCCCGGGAGGGGCGACCGCGGGGATGTGTGTCAGGACGTCGTCGGTCAGCAGGTACGCGCCCTCGCTGCCGGCGGTCGCGACGACCACCCGGGCCCTGCCCCGCTCGACGATCCCGCGCATGGTCCGCTCCGGGTCGGACAGTGCCGTGGTGGAGAGGAAGACGAGGTCCGCCTCGTGGGCGAACGGCACGTGGTAGGGGTTGACGCCGTCCCAGTCGTGCAGGTCGGTCGAGACGGTGAGACCGGCGGCGCGCAGCGCGGGCAGCGCGTACGCGCACGGGTGGGTGATGACGACATGGGCGTGCCGGCTCGCACCGGCCAGGTCGCGCACCACGTCGTCGGGCAGCCGGTCGGTCTCGCCCGCCCGGCTGTCGTCGTACAGCGACAGTCGCCGCCCGTCGGGGCCGACGAGGTTGACCGCGCGCTTGGTGCCGCCGGGCTGCCGGACCTCGGTGAAGGGGATGCCCCGGTCCCGGTGGAGGGCGCGTACGAGATCGCCCTCGTGGTCGTCGCCGATCATGTCGAGGTGGTGTGTGCGCAGGCCCAGGGCGTGCGTGCCGACGGCGAAGAAGTCGCCGCTCTGGCCCGCGCGGGTCACGATCCCGGGGCGGATCATGTAGCTGTCGGCGAACGGGAGGGGCAATTCCGGCACGTGGACGACGGTGTCCACGCCGGCGCCGCCCAGGACGAGGACGTCGATGCTGCGGTTCACAGGGGTTCCTTGCTGTGTCGACCGATCGGGAAGCGACCGGGGAGGCGGGCGTACGGGTGTGCGGGCGTAGGGGGCGTGCGGGGCGGAGCGGGGCGTTCACGCGGGACATGCAGTGCTGTGCGGGGGCAGGAGGAGCGCCGGCCTCCAGGCATTACGTGCGAAGACGGCCGCGACGTCGGCGTGTTCGTTGGCCGACGCGGTCTCCTCCGCCGGCCGCAGCAACCGGGGACGGGCGTTGCCCATGGCGACGGTGCCGACGGGGGCGAGGCCGGTAGCCGGGCGGCCGCGGCCAGTCCGCGGACAGTAGCGCGACCATGCCCTCCCGAGTGCATGACGGCGATCAGGTACCCGCAGCCGCGAACCGCCGGCGCGGCCACACCGTCGTCGTCGAGGTGCCGGCTGCGGATGAGTACCTTCTCCACCGGTCGCTCCCACAGCGGGTTCGGGGCCCTCCGCGAGCCCCCGGCCGTGCCGCACACGTGTGCCGAAGCCGGCCGTGACGAGGAGCTTTCCGGCGCCCCCCGCGGTGACCACCGCGAGCGCCAGCCGCCAAGCCTCCCCGATGATGCGCTCGACGAGGGACCGGTCGGTGGCGCGGTCCAGGGTCGCCGTGGCGGGCAGGCGGTCCGTGCCGGCGTCGTACAGCCGCGCCCCTACGGTCGGCATCGCCTTGCGGCGTTCCCCGCCCAGGAGGACGGCAGCGCTCCAGCTGCCGGGAGCCAGCCGCGAGGCCAGGTAATGCCGCAGCAGCCGCCGTCGCATCGCTCGCCGGGCTCGACACCGGCTGCGTGCACCGCCACGACACCCCCCGAGTCACTCGGCACTCCAGCCGAAGGCCCGCCGAATCCGTTCAGCACAGGGACCTTAACGACCGTGTCCGACGTTCCGCAATGCCTTGCAGAGACATTCTGCAAGGCATTTCAGGTCCGGTGCAGCCCTGCCACCGACCGGCGGAGTGTGCCGCGGACCCAGGAGTGAGACGCGGCGGTTCGCCTCCTCGTGGTCCGGACACGCATGGCGATGGTCGAAGCGTCTACCTCAGCGAGATCCGAACTCGCCCGAGCGGAACGAAGCCATAGTGCCGCATCAAAGGGGATAAGGGGATTTCCCCTGTCAGCAGGCAGGAGTCCGCCGCCGTGCGTCGGTCCGATCCGGAGGATGTCGCCACGCGATCTCACGTCGCCGGACGGGGGGAGGCGGACGAACGGCATGCGAGTGTGGCCGTAGACCACGGTGCCGCCGGGCAAGGGGGCTGCGGGAACCGCTTCGGCGCGATGGGCGAAGGACTGGTGAAAGCCCAGCTATTCGAGCATCGTCCTTGGACGAGAGGAGTCCCGATGACCGTCGGACCAGGCGTCGGCGTCGGCACCGCGCGTGCCGATGCGGAGAGCGACGCCTCAGTGATCGCGCGGTCCCGGGACGAGCCCGAGGTGTTCGCCGCGCTCTTCGACCGGCACGCCGACGCCGTGCACCGCTATGTGGCCCGCCGCCTCGGCGGCGAGGTCGCAGACGACCTCGTGGCGGAGACCTTCACCACCGCATTCCAGCAGCGGCACCGCTACGACCCGGCCCGCGCCGCGGGCGCGGACGCCCGGCCGTGGCTGTTCGGCATAGCCACCAACCTGGTCAGTCGGCACCGGCGGGCCGAGGCCCGCCGGTTCAAGGCCATGGCCCGGGTCCCGGCCCCCGCCGACCACGACGAGCCGCTGGCCGACCGGGCCGCGGACCGGGTGGTGGCCCGGGCCGTAGGCCGCGAGCTGGCGGCGGCGCTGGCCGCGCTGCCCGCTCAGCACCGGGACGTGCTGCTGCTGGTGGCCTGGGGGGATCTCGGCTACGGGGAGACGGCCCAGGCCCTCGGTGTTCCCGTGGGCACGGTCAGATCACGGCTGCACCGGGCTCGCGGCAAGCTGCGCGAAGCATTGGGCGGAGCCAATCCGACGGCACTGCGAGAGGTGTCCGACCATGAATGACGAACTCGAACTCTTGAGGGAGTGGGACGCGGACGCGGCCCCGCTCACCGGTCCGGCCCGCGACCGGGCCCGGCACCAGCTGCTCAACGCGATCGCCCACGCGGACCGGCGCACCGGCAGGGGCACCGGTCCCGGTCGCCGCCACGTACTGCGCCTCGCGGCGGCCGCGGTGGTCGCCACGGCCGTTACGGGGACGGCGGTGCTGATCGGCACGAGCGGCTCCGGCGAGGGCGGCACACCGGGCACGGGCAGTCCGCGGGTGGAGAACGCCGCCGCGACGGTGCTGAACGGGGCGGCTGCGTGGGAGCGCGAGCAGGAGAAGCAGCCGGCGGCGCCGCGCGACGACCAGTTCATCTACTCGAAACGGATCATCAAGGAGACGGAGCGGAGAACCGGCAAGGTCAAGACCTACACCGACGAGATGTGGGAGTCGGTCGATGTCTCCAAGCCCTCCTTGACCATGGAACTGGGCCGCGAGATGTGGGAGGAGCCCGCGGACGAGGGCGGCGGGGTGTGGCCACCCCGGAAGTGGAGCGAGCTGAAGAAACTGCCCCAGGACCCGGAGAAGCTCGTCCTGGCCATCATCTCCCTCGGCTCCCGCGCCGCCGACCGGCCGATCAGCGATCTCGACGAGCACGAGCGGTTCGAGGCCTACTGGCTGCTCGGCGAGCTCCTGAAGAACCCGGTGCTGCCCCAGGGACTGCGCCCCGCGGCGTACGAGGCGCTGGCCCTCGTGCCCGGTGTCAGGACGATCCCGGGAGTGAAGGACTCCGCCGGGCGGACCGGGGTGGGGATCGCCCATACCGGACGCGGGTCCTACAAGAGCAAGTACCTGATCTTCGACCCGGTGTCGTACGAGTTCCTGGGATTCCGCGACGAGCGGACCTCGACTTCCGGGAAGAAGTACGTCCAGCTCTCGCACGTAGTGGACTGGGGGGTCGTCGACCGGGTGAAGCAGCGCCCGTAGGCCGCGGTCCCGTGGCCGGGGAACCCCAGACGCCGCAGGCACCGGCAGATGGCCGCCGGCGGCCCTGGGGGTCCCGGCCCGAGCCCGCCGGCAGCATCCCGGTGCCGCGTATTCAACTCTCGTCGATTCCCCGAGGAACCGAGCCCGCTGGTGACCTCGTGTGATCGACAGGCGCTATCGGCCCCTGTTCCGCCGGTCTCGCTGCGGAGTCTGATGGTGGCCGGTACGTCGATCATGTTCGACACCGAAGCGGTGGGCGGCAGGCACCATAGGCCGGCGACCGCATCCGCCGAACGCGAAGGCGGCATGGTGATGGCACGGCACTGGTACTCCTCGTCGCCCGTCGTGGACGGGCACCCGCTCCTGGCTGAGCCGGGCTTCTGGCCTGCGTACTTGGCGGATCTGGCTGACGGGTTCGCGCCGGAGGCCTACGGATCGGACGCGGGCGACGCGCACGTCATGCTGGACACGCTCCACGATCGGTCGGCGTGGCCGCGGTTCGAAACGCCGCTGGTCGGCGGCTTCGCAATCGTCGTGCACTTCAACAGCGGTGAGCTCGCCGGCCTGCTGGAGGCACCACCGGGTGCTGCTGGCGTCATCGACTCTCACGCCCGTCTCCTCCTTCTTCCGCCGGTTCTCGGCGACGCGGCAGTTCCGGAGGAGGCCGTGACGGCGGTGGTCGAGGCCCTGGTCGTTCAGGGGGCGCCCGAGGCGAGCGAGGCGTTGGCCAGACACCTGCTTCAGGGGCACCCCATGCGGGGCGCCGAGGACTGGTGGTTCCACGACGACGAACGGAGCCGGCTCTGCGAGGGCGATCACAGCCCCCGCGAAGTGCCCTCGGCGACCATCTGCCACTACAACAGCGAGCCGCCCTCGAAGCCTGCCTCACCTCTGCTGACCACCTCAAGCCGCAGCGAGACAATTTCTGCGGGCCAGGCCCCGGAGGGGGCGCCTGGCAGGCGCGGCCGTGGATCGTCTGGGACGAGATGCGGTAACCGTCCCAGTGGTCCACGGGAACGGACGACTCGGACTGGGCCGCGGGGCCATGAGCCCGCGTCAGGCCGCCGTCTCCTGGGCCCTGGCGACGGCCAGGTCCACCGCTCGCCGCACCGAACCGGCGGAGGCGGCCAGCAGTGGCAGCCGGACGGCCGGGCTGGGGATGCGGCCCTGGGCGTGCAACACCCCTTTGAGCACGGTCGGGTTCGGCTCGGCGAAGAGCGCGGCGGACAGCCGGGCCAGCTCGGCTCCCAGTCTGCGGGCCGGCCCGGCGGCGCCACGCTGCCACAGCGAGAAGAGCTCGGCGTAGTCAGTGGTGCGGACATTGGCCGACGCGAGGATGCCCCCGTGGGCGCCCGCCGCGAGCAGCGGCGAGATGACGGCGTCGTCGCCGCCGAGCACCGTGAAGCCCGGAGTCGGCGAGCCGAGCAGCTCCATCGCGGCTGCGTCGATCGCACCGGTCGCGTACTTGACCCCGACGACCTGCGGCAGGCGCCTGAGCGCGTTGAGCGTGCCGGTGCCGAGGTGCTGACCGGTGCGGTACGGAATGTCGTAGACGACCAGTGGCAGACCCCCGTGTTCGGCGAGTGCCCCGAAGTGCGCCAGTGTTCCCGCCTCGCCGGGCCGGGTGTAGGGCGGCGATGGAACAAGCGCGGCGGCGACGTCACCGCTCTGGGCGAGCTCCCGCAGTGCCGTGATGGCGGCGGCGGTGTCGTTCGTGCCGACGCCGACGATCAGCGGAGCTCCGTACGCCCGGCAGGCGGCCGAGCAGATACGGATCACGGTCCGCCTCTCCTCGGTGGTCAGCGTTGCCGCCTCCGCGGTGGTGCCCAGGGCAACAAGTCCGCGAGCGCCGCCGGCCGACAGCGCCTCGTCGGCGAGGCGGGCGAGCGCGTCCGGGGCGAGGCGCAGGCTGTCGGTGAACGGGGTCACCAAGGGGACAAACAGACCGGTGAGGTTCGCTGCACGCTTCATGCGCCCAGCCTGACCGACACAGACCCTGTAGATCCAGTACATCTTTCTTCGCCCATGCGTAAGCTGCCCTTATGCTTGATGTCCGACGTCTCCACCTGCTGCGCGAACTGCACCGACGTGGCACCATCGCGGCCGTGGCCGAGGCGCTGACTTTCACCGCCTCGGCTGTCTCCCAGCAGTTGAGCGTGCTTGAGCGGGAGGCGGGCGTACCCCTGCTGGAACGAAGTGGCAGACGGGTGGTGCTCACCCCTGCGGGCCGCACCCTCGTCACCCACGCCGACGCCGTCCTCGAACGCCTCGAGCTGGCGGTCTCCGAGCTGGCCGGGGCACGCGAGGGCATCGGCGGCCCGCTGCGGATCGGGACGTTTCCGTCCGGTGGCCCCGCGATCGTGCCCGCCACGCTGGCCGAACTGGCCCAGCGGCACCCCGCGCTGGAACCGATGGTCCAGGAGATCGACTCGGCACGGGTCTCCGACGGCCTGCGCGCCGGCGAACTCGACGTGGCCCTCGTCCACGACTACGACTTCGTGCCCGCGTCCCCGGACACCACGGTCGACCAGGTGCCTCTGCTGGAGGAGCCGATGTATCTGGCCACGGGAGCCACCACCGGCACCGACACTGATCCCGCGAGTGGTGCGGCCGCCCGAGGTGACACGCTGGCGGAACTGCTCGGGCCGTGGGCAGCGGCACCATGGATCACCGCCCGGGACGGCACGACCGGCCACGTGATGGCTGTACGCGCCTGTCAGGCGGCCGGCTTCCAGCCGCGCATCCGCCATCAGGTCAACGACTTCCGTACGGTTCTGGCACTGGCCGCCATCGGGCAAGGCGCCGGATTCGTACCGGAGATGGCCACCGCACACGCCCCCGCGGAGGTGGTCCTGACCCGGCTGCCGCTCTTCCGCCGCTCGAAGGTCGCATTCCGCGCGGGAGGCGGCACCCACCCGGCGACCGCAGCGTTCGTGGCGGCGGCGCGAACAGCGGTGGGCGCCACGGGCCATGCCTCCTCGTTGATCGCTCCGGGGAGTTGAGCCGCGGCCCGGTCAGAGGGCTGGGGAGACCTGTTCCATCCGGCGCCGAACGAGCTGGCCGCACTCCTGCGGCGCGACAACGCGGCTGGTTGCGACGACGGTGGCCGCTTTCGGTCCGCCTGTCCTCCCTCACCGCTCGGCGCAGGATCACGACCGACGACAGCCTCGGCCGCGTCCTCGACGCGTGCGGCGGCGCCTTCGTCGCCGGATCGATCACCTGGGCGTGGTCGCCGACGGCTACCGCCCCGACCGCTGCGCCGTCATCGGCGCGCTGGGGTGTCTCGCCGGTTTGGCGGTCGTCAGGTGCGTCCCGCGCGGCCACTGACGACCGCGCGACTCAGGCACGCGCCCGCGGGCGGGAGTGCGCGGGCTCCTACGAGCAACAGGTGCAGCCCGGCTCGCGGCCGCACGCGTCTGTCTCGTCCGCGGCCGGTGCGACGGGAAGCGGAGGGCGGGCGGTGGGGGCGCAGCAGCCCTTGCCCCGCCAGGCGTCGCGGCCTTCCTTGACGGCGATACCGGCGATGGCGAGGGCGGCGATCGGATCTGCCCAGGACCAGCCGAGGGTGGCATTGAGGACCAGGCCGACCAGGAGCACGGCGGAGAGGTACGTACACAGGAGGGTCTGTCTGGAGTCGGCGACCGCGGACGCGGAGCCGAGTTCGCGTCCGGCCTTGCGCTGGGCGGCGGACAGGAACGGCATGATCGCCAAGGACAGGGCTGCGATGACGATGCCGGGGATGGAACGGTCGGCCTCGCCGGTGCCGACGAGGGCCCGGGTGGCGTCGAAGGTGACGTAGACGGCGAGCGCGAAGAAGGACACCGCGATGATGCGCAGGGTGGTCTGCTCGCGCGCCTCGCGGAGGGCGTGGTCGCGGGCGGAGAACTGCCAGGCGACCGCGGCGGCGGAGGAGACTTCGATGATCGAGTCGAGACCGAAGCCGATCAGGGCGCTGGAGGAGGCGATCGTGCCGGCGGTGATGGCGACGATCGCTTCGATCACGTTGTAGGCGATGGTGGCGGCGACCAGCAGGCGTACGCGCCTGGCGAGGACTTCGCGGCGGGCCTGGGACGGCCCCAGGGATATCGATATCCCGGCGGTCATGGTCAGCAGCAGCCCTTCTCGTCGGCGTCGACGCAGGCGCGGTCGGTCTCGACAGCCACCACGGCAGCCCGAAGGTCGTCCAAGGCGTGGCCGAGGCGTTCGTCGGCGAGCTCGTAGCGGGTGCGGCGCCCATCGGGCACGGTGACCACGAGGCCGCAGTCGCGCAGGCAGGTCAGGTGATTGGACAGGCGGGTCCGGGAGACGCCGAGCGCGTCGGCGAGCTCGGCCGGATAGGCCGGTGCCTGGCGCAAGGCCAGCAGGACGCGGCAGCGGATCGGATCGGCGAGCGCGCGGCCGAAGCGGGCCAGCACCTCGATGTCGGAGGCAACAGTCAGCACCCCACGACAGTACAGGACTTTCTGAATCCAGGAATCCCTGTATCCGGGAGTTGGGTCGGTCGAGGGGAGGCGTGAACCGACTGCTTATGTCAGCGCGGAGGCAGCCGTGCCCTATCCCTGCAACCGTGGCACGTCGACGGTTGTCCCGAGCCCGAGCCCGAGCCCGAGCCCGAGCCCGAGCCCGAGCCCGAGCCCGAGCCCGAGCCCGAGGCCGAGCCCGAGCCCGAGCCCGAGCCCGAGCCCGAGCCCGAGGCCAGGCAGAAGCAGGTGTGTTCCGCGCACTGCTCGCGAAGACTCTGGCCGGATACCGCCTCGGGGTCTCGCTTCCTCCCCGGCCAGACTTGTTGCCTCACGCCACATGCGCACCGTCACCGCGGTGGCCCGTGCCCGGGAGGCCCCTGATGACATCAGACGCGAGGCCGGTCGAGGGCGGGGCGGCACCCCCGCCCGGACGGCGACAGCCTCCCGGCGACCGAGTCGTGCTCCGCGGCGACCTGCGGTCCGCCCTGCCCGACGCCGCCGCGGCGGTGGTGGTCACGGCGCTCGTGTTCGCCCTCCTGTGGGCGCGCATGGAGTCGGGTGCTTCGGACACGGTCGCGGTCATGCCGTTCATGGACGATGCCGGCACCTACTGGATGTACCTGCTCAGCCAGGCGTTCGGGTGGTCGGGGCTGCTGTGGGCCTGGGGCACGGTCATACTCGGCCTGCTGCTGTCGGGGCGGCGGCCCGCCCGACTGCCGGTCTCCCGGCAGGTGCTGGAGCGCTGGCACCGCACCACGAGTCTGACGACGACGGCGCTGATGTTCGCGCACGCGTTGATGTTCGCCGCGGAACTCGTACGCTACGAGACGAAGGTGGACTGGGCCGAGCGGCTGTGGGTGGGCTTCGCCGACAGTTTCGTGCCCGGCTGGTACGACTCCGGAACCGGCCGGATCGCCATCCCGCTCGGGCAGGGTGCCCTGTACCTGGCGATTCCTTTGGGGCTGCTGTTCTACGTCCGGCACCGCATCGGAGCGAACACCTGGAGGCGGCTGCACCGTTTCGTGATCGTCGTCTACGTGCTGAGCGTGTGGCACACACTGCTGTACGGAACCAACGTCTGGTACGGGGAGTGGCCGCGCACTGTCCTGTGGCTGCTGCAACTCCCGGTCGCGGTGCTGCTGTTGCTGCGTCTGATGAGGCCGGCCCGGCGGGCCGAACGGCTGGGCTCTCCCGGAAGGGGTGGAGGCGCGGCCCGGTCGGGGTGGTGGCTGCGGGCGGCAGGACGGGCCGCCGCCGGGGCCGTCGTCGTCGGGCTGGTCGCCGTGGTGGCGTCCGGCCGTGACGGTGGGCGAGACCGCCCGACCCATCCGCCCGCGACGGCCCCGCACTCCCAGGAGACGGACTGAAGGCTCGAACGGGGCGGTGGGACGGCGTCCCGGGATGGGATGATGTCCGGTGACAAGGCGACGGCGGACGAGGAAGCCGGTGGAAATCCGGCGCGGTCCCGCCACTGTGATCGGCGAGCGAGTCCCGACAGGCCACTGCCCGGCAGCGGGCGGGAAGGCCGGGAGGAGCATCGACCCGAGAGCCAGGAGACTCACGCGGTCGCCTCCTCGACGGACCACCGGGGCGGATCTCCCCGGAGAGAGGGACGGCACCGCATGCCCGCAACGCCGACCGGACGAACGACAGACGACACGAGGGCCGCAACGGCCGCCGCCCAGGTGCCGTGCCGCATCGTTGTGTGCCGCGACTGCTGCTGCGGCAGCCCCAAAGTGACCGGCGTCGACCACACGGCCCAGACCGACCGCCTGCGCGCCGCGGCACCGGTGCGCGTCTCCGACTGCCTCGACGTCTGCGACCAGGCCAACGTCATCGTCGTACTGCCTTCCGCCGAAGGCCGTGCCGCCGGTGCCCGTCCCGTCTGGCTCGGACTGGTCAACGATCCGGACGCGACCGAGGACATCGCCGCGTGGGCACGCGCGGGCGGACCGGGGGTGGCACCCCCGCCGGACATCCTCGACCTGTACGCCATCAAGCCGCCGCGACGGCGCACGGCTCCCTGACCGTACGGACGGTGAACCGGAGGAGGGCATGAAGCGTGCTCGACGGCCGCGCCCCCAACCGTGTCCGTTCACGCCGCCCCGCACGACGCGGCGGGCTTCGTCGGCTTCTTCGCCCCGAGAGTCGGCGGACGGGGCGAAGGCCGGCATCCGGTCGCCCTGCCCTGCGCGGCAGGCTTCACCGACCTCGCCGAACCCGTCGCACGCCGCCACTGTGACCACGCTGCCGGAACCGGTCTTGATCCTTAACACCCCCCGGTCAGTCAGAGATCGAACTCGCGGGGTGGGAGGCAGAGGGCGTGACACACCTCGCGAACGACTGCCTGGTCGTCCTGAGCCCCCGGGCGATGCGGCCCGGGGTCGTAGAAGGCCGGTGTCGTGGTCGGGAAGCGGATGGCCGAGCGGGTGGCTCCGCATTCCTGCACCCGGGGTGGGCTGTCGCTCAGTCCTCGCTCTCGTCGTCGCCCTCGAAGAAGTCCCCCACCTCGTCGACGACTTCGGCGGCGACCATGCCGCCGACGACACCGACCGCGAGGCCGGCGGCTCCGGCAGCGATCGCCGTTCCCACACCCGGACCGGAATGGCGGTGGTCGTCGTGGTGATGCTCGGCGTGTCCATGGTGTCCGTGGCCGCTGAAGGACGCACCGTGCCCGGATGCGGACCGGTGCTCGACGAGCTGACGGATCCAGCCGTCGACTTCGGCCGTCCAGTCGCGGGTGTCGTGGTGGCCGACGGTGAAGCGGGTGAGCGCGTCGTGGCCGGAGAAGGAGAGGCCGCCGCGCTTGTCGGCTTCCAGGACCACCTCCAGTCCTGCGGGGTTGGCCAGGAAGGTCAGCTCGATCTCGTTGACCTGGTGCGCGTACTGGGGCGCGGGGTGGAGTTCGATTTCCTGGTAGAAGGGGAGCTGTTGCCCGGTGCCGCCGATGTGTCCGTATTCGAGGTCGGCGGACTTGAAGCCGAAGCCGAGCTGTCCGAGGGCTTCCAGGACCGCTTCCTGGGCCGGCAGCGGGGCGACGGTGAGCTGGTCCAGGTCGCCCCTGTCCCTGGCATCGGCGACGGCGAGCTCGGTGCGCACGCCGAGGACGATGCCCAAAGGCTGCCCGTACAGCTCGGTGACGGGTGTCTCCCAGGGCAGCGCGACGGTGAAGGGGACGCTGCGTGTCTCTTCGGCGGCCAGCCGGAAGCCGCCGCCGACGGTGAACCGGTCGAACACGACGACCCCCTCGCTCTCCCCTTCCTCGTGCTCGGCCTCGACCCGGGCCACGAGGTCGAGCGTGATGTGCTCGATGTCGAAGTCGGCCTGGCCGCCCTTGAGGTGCACCTGCCCGCTGAGCGCGCCGCCGGGTAGGACGGGAGCCGGGTCGAGGACCGTGTCGACCGTGGGGGCGCCCACGCCGAGCGAGCCGAGAAGTCGCTTGAACACCATCGTGGCGTCCACTCCTTATACGTGCGTCTGTTCCATCGGTAAGGTGCCGTCCGCGGCGACGGACGGCACCACAGCCGTTGACCGGCCGGCTACTTGGCCGCTTCGAGGGCAGCGAGGGCTTGCGCCCAGCGGACGTATTTCAAGTCAGCCAGGTCCGCGACGGTCTTGACACCGAAAGCCTCCTGGAGCAGCTCACCGTCGCGGTCGGAAACCCCCTTCAGCGCTCCCACGGGGGCGGCGAGTATCTCCTGCAGGCTCTTGTCCGCCCATGCCTTGTCCAGGACTTTGTCCAGGTCGATCGAGGCCATGTGTGTCGTCTCCAGAGGTGCGTGGCCTGGGCTGACCCAGGACCTGTTTCTACAAACGTGTAGAATCATAGAGTGGGTCAGGCGGGTGGGCAGTGCCCTGCGGGCCGCCTCGCAGGGAAAGGCTTGAATTCGCTCCTGGGCTGGCCAGCGACTGCTTGGTTCGACGACCGGGGTTCGGCCCTTCGGGGCGCGGCCTTCTACCATTCCGGCGTACGGTTGTTGTCTCCTGCTCTCGGCGGGCCGCGCCGGCCGGCCCGGTGCCCTCTTCAAGGGGCTCGGGTTTGTCCGATCTGACGGTCACCCTGTGTGCCTTTCCGCCCTTCCCGCGCGGAAGCGGCGACGCCCTGCGGCCGCAGCCTCTGGACCGCAAGCTGCGCGCCCCCGCGTCTTCTGCAGGAACTCACCCGCTCCGCACCCACCCGTCGGCGGCAACCGGCCGGTCCACGGCGTCCCAGCGTGACGAGGCGGCCCCCGTCGCCACGAGCAAGGGCGTGTCGTGTGGAGCGGTTCGCTGGTGGTACGTGACAGTCGACTTCCGGCTCCGACTCACACCCGCGAAGGATGATGTGCACCGTGCTGACCGAATTGTGGCCGCTGAGCTGGAGCATCGGCGTCTTCCTCCTGGCCACGGCAGTCACCGTGCTGTGCAGTATCCGGCTCGCCGGTGTGGGTGACACCCTCGCCGATCGCACCGGATGGGGCGAAGCCCTGTTCGGGGCCGTCCTGTTCGGGCTCGTGACGTCCCTCTCGGGCATCGTGATGACCGCCGTCAGTGCCGCCTCGGACCAACCCGACCTCGCGTACAGCAACGCCGTCGGAGGTATCGCTGCCCAGACGGTCGCCCTCGTGGTCGCCGATGCCTTCCTGCGGAAGGTCAACCTCGAACACGCCGCCGCATCGGTCTCCAACATGCTCTTCGGATGCCTGCTCATCGGCCTGTTGGGACTCGCTCTGATGGCGGCGTTCAGCCCGTCGGTCACCGTCCTGGGGCTGCACCCGGCCTCCGTGGTGATGGTGGCCTTCTACATCGGCGGCCTACGGCTCATCAACAACCACGGCGCACCCATGTGGCGAGCGGTGCGAACGGAGGACACGCTTCCCGACGTGCCGGAGGAAGCCACCCAGGGACTGGCCCGGCACAGAACCTCACGGCTGTGGACCGAGTTCGCGGCAGTCGCGGCCCTCGTCGTGGTCGGGGGCTGGGCGGTGGCCCGCGCAGCGGAGGGCATCGTGCAGCACACCGACCTGAACGCCGGTCTCGTGGGCGCCGTGTTCATGGGTCTCGTCAACGCCCTGCCGGAAACGGTCACCTCCATCGCCGCCGTCCGGCGCGGAGCCGTCACCCTCGCCATTGCCGCCATCATCGGCGGCAACTGCCTGGACGCGCTCAACCTGGTCGTCGGCGACGTCGCTTACCGAGACGGGTCCCTGTTCCACGCTGCCAACCCGGACGAGCTGTTCCTCACCAGCGGGGCGATGGTCATGACGGCGGTCCTGCTCGGTGGCCTTCTCGTCCGCCAGAGGCGTGGCTGGCTGCGGATCGGCTTCGACGGCATTCTGCTCATCGCCATCTACACGAGCACCGTCGCCGTGCTCGCCGTCTGAAGCCTCGGCCGGTTCCGAGGGTCGTGAGAGCGGCGATCCTGTGAAGCTGAGCCTGGGGATCCACGAGTGCCGTCCTGCGCCCGGGGGCGCGCCGATGCGGCTCAGTGTGCCGAACAGCTCGGTACCGCCACCGCGCACTGTCAGCTCGGACCACCCGGTAGCGCACGCGGGACGGAACCGTCGGCCCGACGCGGCGCGTGACCCGGCCGTCGCGCACCAGGTTCCGCAGCGTCATCGCGAGCATCCTCTGTGAGATTCGGTTCCCGGCATCCGGTGCTGCGGTTCCGCGAAGCGCACCTTCTGCGGGGCGGCCTCCATCAGTACCTTGACCGCCCCGTGCCGATCCGTCGAGCACTGCGGGGCGAACAAGTCACCGCGGGCGCCCGAAGCGCCCCTGGCCGACGCCGCCGTTGTGGGCATCGACGCCGGCACCCCGCGCGCCTTGCTGCTGGCCATGCGTAGGCCGGGCTCGTACCGGGGCTGGTGCTCACGGAGTCGCTGCTGGGCCGGCTGTCCGGGGCCGATGCATGGACTCGATGACGACAGCCGCCGCTGCACATAGCCCGAGGCATTTCGCCCCCGACAGGCCAGGGCGCACTGTCGCCAGCAGGATCGGCAGGGGCACGAACATCAGTGCGTTCGCCACCCATTGCCGTACTGTCATCTCCTTCTCATGGGCAGTGACGTAGGTGCTGTCCGCTGTGAGCGTTTCGATTCCCGGGCTCAGCCAGAGTCCGCCGCCGCTTCCGCCAGTGCTGCCGTCAGAGGCGGCGAACGTTGCCACGGCTATGAGCGCCAGCCAGAGAGCGAGTGCGAGAGAGCCGAGGCGGAAGACGGCCCGCGGCCAACGGTCAGAGGCACTCCGGAGTACCAGTGCCCCCGGTAGGGGCAGCGACAACGCAGCTGCCACCGTCACAGGCGTCAGATGCAGAACGACGCGCCACACGGCTGTCTCTTCCTCTGGTCCCTGAAGAGCATCTTGCGCGGCCGGGGATTCCAGCCGTTGATCAACTCGGAGCTCAAACCGGTCGACGGAGTCCGTCGCAGCGACCACAAAACTCAGCCGACCCGACAGCACTGATCGTCCACGATGGAGTAATCACACGCAAGGCGCGGCCTACGGCGCTGTCTTGGGCGTCAGGACGCCTCCGTGTTCCTGCGGATCGGCGATACCGTCTTCGCCGCCTGTCCGGACGAGCCCCTCCGGTCTCTGTATCACGGCGTGGAGCAGGGGCGAGAGCCGTATGGTGGCCAACCGCGCGGTCCTGGCATGCATGTCGAGTCGTGAGGGGGGGCGAGGCGCGATCCACCGCTGAAACGCTCGCTCATACCCGCGCGGCATGTCGAGGAGAGGCAGACGGGTCGCGTACATCAGGCACCGACTTGCGATGGTCACCGGACTCGCTCCCAGCGTATATATCCAGCCATCTTCAATCGGTGACCGGAGAGCATCGGCCACCAGTCGCTCGTGTCCAACCAGCGCGGGACTCGGATGAGTTGCCTGGCCGACTTGACGGGTGCATGTGACGCTTTCCCGCCACCGTGGAATCGAACCCTCGTTCTCTGCGGTCGTCGCGTGGCTAACATGATCGCCGTGCTCGGCGGATCTGACCCGTCCGCTCTCATGCACGTCGACCAGTGACCGGGGGACACCGTCGACACGGGGGTCCGGCATCCCGGTGGCCGGCTGCTCCGCGCGCCGACCTCGCTTCGTGTGCTCCTCCGATGGCTGGGCATTTCGGCTCCTGCCGTGAGGCAGAGGCCTCGACCACCATCTGGAGGGGGGACACATGCGCAAGGGCAGGCATCAGGTTCGTGCTGGCTTGTTCATCGCTGTCATGCTGCCCGGCACTGCGAGCAGCACCGTGAGTTCGCATCGACCGCGGCCACGACTCTGGCCGTGCGCTTGCTGCCTGCCTCACGCACCGTACAGCGGGGGGCCGGCGCCGGGACGGCCGTAGCGGCGCCGGCGGCATGGCCCTGTGCGCCAACACCGCTTCGAAGTGGGCTCACGAGGCCCCACGCCCCCAAGACACACCCGCAGCCTGCCGCGCCGGAGCCGCCCGCACCGCGGTCTCCGCGTTCGTCCCCGCTCTGGAGTCCTGATAGACGTGCGAACAACACTCACCGACCGCCTGACGAGCAGCCCCGTCGCCGCGCTCGTGGCCCTGGCAGGAGTCGCCGCCGGCGTCCTGGTCGGCCACGGCGGTCTCGACACGGTGGTCGGCTGCGGAATCCCCGGCGACAGCCACCCCTCCCGGACAGCGGAGGACTGGATAACCAACGCCGATCACGTCGTCGTGGCCACACCGACAGCCGAACAGGACACCAACCGGCGCAACTTCGCCAAGGGCCCCGTCGAGTACCGGACCGACCGAGCGGTGACCTTCCGCACGGACAGGATCCTCTGGTCTTCCTCGAACCCCCGGCAGCGGATCGGGCAGGACTTCGACATGGTGAGCGCCGGCTGGAACGTCTACCGCGACAGCGGCAAGCGCACGAAGCGAACGACCGCTGCGGCTCCCCGCCTCGAACCCGGTCACACTTACCTCCTCGCTCTGCGATGGGCCTCCGGCCAGTGGGCAGTACTCGGAGAAGGCGCCGCCGTCCCCTTCGACCACCAGACCGTCGGGCAAGGAGAATGGTGCGGACGCAACCTGAGCAAGGAGGATGTCTCCCGCGGCGAACGCTTCTCCCGCAAAGACGATCACAGCCTCGAGAAGGCGGTACACGGCCAGGACGAACAGGCTGTCATTCGAGAACTCGAACGGGCCAACACCGAATCACGGGCAAGAAAAGACTGATGCGTGATGACGGTGCCGCCCTCCAGGACACGAAGGCAATCTCCGAGCTCCCCTGCTTTCTGGGCGGCGTGGTCGCTCAGGGCCAATGGTGGTCGCGTCTGAGTTCTCCTTCCGGTGGCGTCCAGACACAGCTCGACTGCCCCGGCCTGGGCACGGGCGAACACATGCGCCAAGGTCCGAAGCCCATGTCAGGAGAGCCGGGGACCGCACACCCCGCTCGGCCAGGAGCCCCCGTACTCCTCCCCGGTGCCGGGCGCCTGCTCCGGTCGGGCACGGCTGGTCGGGCACGGCAGAGCCAGTCCCACACTCAGCCGCCGCCCCCCCGGCGTCGATGCGCCGACCGCGTGAGGCGTCCACCACGACGGGGATGCCGTCCGGGATCCGGCCCTCCAGCCGTTCGAGCGGAGACTCCACCGGTGGCAGGGTCCCGGGGACGCGGACGTGGACGTGGACGTGGACAAACATCGTTCGTGAGGTCGCGTCGACACTCGTGACGGACGTGCCCGGCTCGTCGGTAAGCCACTGCTGGGCCACGTCCTTGGTCCGCCCGGTCCAGACGTTGAGCAGTACCGTGACCACGGTGTTGGCCGTCAGCGGGACGAACACGGCGGCGAAGAGCAGGACCATGGCGGCGTACGTCCTGCGGGGGCCGGCCGGCCTGCTTGGTCGGCCTCCGCGGCGTAGCCCAGTGAGGCGAAGACCACGATGCCCCCGAGGACCAGGGCGAAGAGGTTCGACACGAACAGCACCAGCGCGCCCAGTGCCAACCATCCCGAGAGAGGACGAGCACTCCCTTTCCCTTCCGCACGGCCCCCGCCGGTGCCGTCCGTGCCCGCGTGCTGGCTCGCCCGGACGCGCCCCCGCGCGACCTTCCTCGATACCGGCGGACAGGCCAGACTCCAGCCTCGCTCCCTGACCCCCGTGTGCCAGGTCCGTCATCGCCACGTCTGGAACCGCGCCCGCCGCCGGTCACCGCGGCGGCCGATCCGGAGCGCGCCGTACGCGACTCCGACATCGCCTCACCGCGCCTTCGACGCGGTCACGCGCCGGTGCCTCGTGCGACGCCCTGGTCGACGCTCGTGCGCAGTCGGTGCAGGCCGCGGCGAGAGTGGCTCTTGACCGTGCCCAGGGGCAGGCCGGTGCGCTCCGCGATCTGGACCTGCGTCAGGTCCTCGTAGAAGGCCATGCACAGCACCTCTCGCTGAGCGTGCGGGAGCCGCAACAGGGCCTCGACGAGCAGCACGCGGTCGAGCACCTCGTCCGGCGCCCGCTGGACGAGCTCGCCCGGCGCGGTGTCCTGCGCGGCCGACTCGACCAGGGACAGGCGCCGCGCCCTGGCCGCCAGGGCATCGACGATCTTGCGGCGCGTGATGCCGACCAGCCAGGCGCCGAGCGCGCCCCGCTCGGGCCGGAAGCCCTTCCGCCCGCGCCAGGCGCCGATGAACACCTGCTGGGTGACGTCCTCGGCCTCGTGCGTGTCGCCGAGGGAGCGGGTGGCCATGGTGTGCACCAGTGCGCCCCACCGCCGGTAGATGGCTGCGAACGCCTCCTCGTCGGCGCGGACGAGGCCGCGGGCCAGCTCCTCCTCGCACCGCGTCTCCTCCACGGGCGGGACGAGGGTCGTCGTCGGTCGTGGGTGCGTGTTCATGGCCTTTCCTCCTGCGCCGTACGGAGACGGAGGGCCGTCCGCCGAACGGCGGGTCCGCCGGTTCGGCTCGCGCCGTCACCGTGCGCGTGCTTTCAGTCTTGGACGCGAGAACGACGCGGACAACATGCGTCGTTTGTGCGTCGTACATTGGAGGTATGAGCGCGCAGAGGGAGAACGGTGAGGGCCGGGCCGACGAGGGCGGCCCGCGGGGAGGCGGGCTGACCACCGGCGAGGTGGCCCGGCGTCTGGGGGTGGCACCCACCACGGTCCGCACGTGGGACCGCCGGTACGGGCTCGGGCCGGACGTACGCACGGGCGGCCGGCACCGGCGCTGGTCGGCCGGGGACGTGGCGAGGCTGGAGCGGATGTGCGCGATGACGGCGACCGGGATTCCGCCGGCCGAGGCGGCTCGGCTGGCGCGCAGTGAGAAGCCGCCGACGGCGGCACCCCGCTCGCGAGGCGCCGCCGGCGCACCGTGCCCCTCGAACCGCCCCCGAAGCCGGGCGGGCAGCGGCCTGCGACTCGGCGACGTACGGCAGGAGTGCAGGGGCATCGCCCGGGCCGCCCTGCGCCTGGACGCCGCCGCCCTGGACGAACTACTGCTCGCCGCGATCGACGAACACGGTCTCGTCGCCGCCTGGACCGAGGTGATCGTGCCGACGCTCCAGGCCGTCGGCCGCAAGTGGCAGACCTCGGGCGAGAAGTACGTCGAGGTCGAGCACTTCCTGTCGTGGCACGTCTCCGGCGCGTTCCGGCGAGCCACACCGCACACGGCCGCGGACCGTCCCGGGGCCACCGCGGTGCTCGCCTGTGTGCCGGGGGAGAACCACACCCTGCCGTTGGAGGTACTGTCCGCGGCACTGACGGAGCGAGGGGTGCCGGTGCGGATGTTCGGCGGTGCCCTGCCCGTCGAGTCGCTCGTCGCGGCGGTGCGCAGGACCGGGCCGGCCGCGGTGGGGCTGTGGGCGCAGTCCCGCACCACCGCGAGCCGGCCGCTGGCCCAGCACGTGGCCGCCATGGAGTGGGGAGTGCGCGGCGCCCGCCGCAGGCCGGCCGTGCTGACCCTGGGCCCTGGCTGGGCCGGGCAGGCGGTGGCCGGGCTGGCGCGTCCGTCGGGCCTTGCCGAAGCGGTCGCCGCGCTGACGTCAGCGGTGTCGTCGCGGTCCTTGTGACGTGCTGCCTTCCGCCGGCTCTTGGCCGTGGCGCCTGGGCAACGGTCGGGGGGAAGGGCAGGATGCCTGGTGCCCCGGGGATGTCCGTGAGGCCGTACTCGCGGACGCGACGGGGCTCGTGAAGGTATGTCATTCTGGGCCGGGCTGTCGGTGCCCATGGCAGGATGAGTGGAGTGATCCCCAGGCTCGTCGCTGAGCGGACCGGGTGTATCAGGGGGTGCGTCGGGTAGGGCTGTGGCCACGAGGAGTTCGTGGTCGACGGGGGGAGAGTTGGCCTGCATGCTGCCCATGAAGGTGTTCCGCACCGCGGATCTGCCGCGCGGCGAACGGTTCGATGCTTGGCGGGACTGTATGAACCGCACCATCGCCCCGATGGAGACCGTGTGCGACCGGCCCTCCGAGTTCATGGCCGTCCAGCACCTGCTGCGGCTCGGTCCGCTGGTCGCGTGGCGGACAGTGTTCCGGCCGTGCCGTCATAGGCGAACAGCCGTGGACATTCGCAGGTCGGACCCGGAGCTGCTGCATCTCACGCTGGTCCTGCCCGGCAGTGTCCCGCTTTACACCGAACAGGCCGGCAACAGCGACACGCATCATGCGCACGACCTCTATGTGATCGATGTTTCCCGCCCCTGCGAAGTCGGGGCACCGTTCGGCGACTCCCCGATGGTGGCTATCGGGCTGGAGATCCCCAAGGCGCTGGTTTCCTTGCCCCCCGCCCTGCGTTGCCGTACCGACCGGCTGCTCGGGCGGAGTCTGTCCGGGCGGCGTGGCTTCGGGCTGCTGGTCGCGCAGACCCTGGTCCAGCTCTTCGGCGAGCAAGGCGGCTACCGTCCGTCGGACGGCGGGCGGCTGGCCACCTTGCTGGTCGAGTTGGTGACGGGGATGCTGGCGCATGAGTCCGAGACCGCGGCCGGGCTCCCGGACGAGAGTCGCGAGCGTGCTCTGGTGCTTCATGTGCGCGAGCACATCCGACGGAATCTGCATGACCCCGGACTCTCTCCGGCCACGGTCGCCGCTGCCCACCACTTGTCCGTCCGCCAGCTGCACCGTCTCTTCGAGAGCGAGGAGGAGACGGTGGCGGGTCTGATCCGCACCGGCCGCCTCGATGCCGCCCGACGGGATCTCGCCGACCCCGCGCGGCGTGGAGTTCCCGCATGCCGCGTTGCCCTCCGTTGGGGCTTCACGTCGGCGGCCCATTTCGGCAGGGCGTTCCGTGACGCCCATGGCATCCCGCCGGGCGAGTACCGGCGGCGTGTCCTCGGGGAGGCGAGGTGAGCCCGCCCGGCCAGGTGGCCGGGGCGGGACTGTGTCTGTCGCTGGTCGGGCGTCAGGCCCGGCCCTGGGTGGACTGGATCAGGTCGGTTCCGTTGCCGTCGAACAGCTTGACGGAGACGTAGGTGTCTTCGGGGATGTTCAGGTCGACGGTCCGGACGTCGATGGACTTCGCGGTGCCGGGGGCCTTGTAGACCTGGGACCCCCCGCCGGACCACGTCACCTGGGCGTAGAGGGCGTCACCGTCGTTCTTGGTGTCGTAGATCCAGAGCTTCTCGTCCAAGGGGTGGAACTCGACCTTGCCCACGATGTTGGAGGCTTTGCCCACGGTCGCCAGTATCTTGACGCCCACACCTCCGGCGTCCTTGTGGAAGTACGTCCCGTCGATCAGGTCGCCGTGCGTGCAGGGGCAGTTGTCCGTCGCTTGCCGGGTGACGTACGTGGTCGGGTCGGGGTCGTACGCCTGCGCGGGGGCTGCGGTGACGGTGGTGAGCAGTGTTCCTGCTGCGAGCATCGCTCCCGAGGTGAGCGCTGTGACTCTGCTGCGCGTGCCCATGTTCGTGCACTCCTGGTGTCGGTGTGTTGTCGATGTGCCGGGGCGTCGGTCGCCCGGCGCGGTGTGGGGCGTTCCTGGGGGGTACGCCGGTGACCGGATGCCGGACCCCGACGGCTCGACGTTGGCACGGACCCGGGCTGTTCGGTGCCGAAGCAGCTCTTCCTGGCATGGGTGATCAAGAGCGCGTGGCTTGCTTGGCACTGATCGTCAAGGCAGCGCGAGCGAGGAAGGATACGGCGCGGAGCGTGGTGAACAGGACGCTGTGCACTGGCGGGCGAGGCGGGGAAGAGCTCGTGCGCCAGTCGGTTCGGCACGCCCGCGCCTCGCGTACCCGGCCCTCCCCGCCCACGCGCCGCAGGCGCGGCGTGCGGAAGGGGCGCGCGTCACGGCCTGTACAGGGACTGGACCTTGGTCACCTGACCGGAACCGTCGAAGCTGAGGTCGTATCCGATGCCCTTGGCGAGGGCGGGGTCGAGGCCCTTCACCAGGGTGACGAACTCGGCGTGTGAGGAGGGCAGCGGCTCGGCCCTGCTGGCTCCGGGGGCCTCCTCGCGGACCGGGGTGGTCAGCAGGACCCGGGCATCCCCGGTCAGGGTCACCGTGGTGAAGTCGCCCGTGCCGGGGGTGACCACCCATGTGTCGAACTGGGTGTTGACCTCCTTCTGGGCGGGCCGCACCGACAGACGGGTCACCCCTTCCTCGGTCCAGACTCTGTCGATGGTGACGAACTGCTTGGTGCCGGCCCACGGGGAGGTCTCGGCCGAGGGGGACTTACCGGCCGACGGCTGCGCGTTCGTCGTCGCGGCGACCGGTGTGGTGGGGTCGCCGGACTCCTTGCCGCTCTCGCCGCATCCGGTCAGGACGAGGGTGCCGAGGGCGACGGCGGTGAGCAGGCGGGTGGTGGCGCGGCGGTGTGCGGCAGACATGGTCAACGCTCTCCTGAAAGGCCGGTGCGGTTGGGTCACACGGTCTCTACGCCGCACCCCGGCCTCCGGGTTGCATCCCCGTCCGCTTTTTTTCCGGCACCCTCGCCGAAGCGCACCCGCCGGTCACCAGGACGCCTCCCGCAGCGACCGCACCCGGCCCTCGCCGTCGTAGTCGACGGCGAACTGCCACCGAGGCCCGCCGCTGAGCCGGTCCACCAGCTCCCCCAGACGCATGTCCGCCGGCTCGCCACCGGCGACGTGCTCGACCTCGACCGGGAGCTGCGGGGAGAGGGTCAGTGTGTGCACCGCTCCGGTGCGCGGCTTCACGGTGACCCGGACAGAGTCTCCCGCCAGCACGGCGTCGTACACGTAGCCGATCTCGCTGGCGTACTCCTCACCCGGGGCCGGTGTCGGAGGCACGAACCCGGAAGAGCTGGGCGAGGGGTGCGCGGCGGGCGGTGCCGTTCCGGAGCCGGGCAGGGCCAGCCACAGGCCCCCCGACACGACGGCGACAGCCAGCAGCGCGCCGCCCGACACCTGGGCCACCCGCTTGCGGCGCCGACGCCGCTCCCCGCGGGCCCGGATCTGTTCCGCCGCCGGCGGCACCGCGAACCGCCGTCCCTCGGCGGCGAGATCGGCGAGGCGTTCGTCCAAGCCGGTTCCGTCAGCCATGCTCCACCTCCGACACCCGGCCCGTTTCCGACACCCGGCCCGCCCGTGGGTCCAGGTCGGTGTCGGCGAGAATCCCCGCCAGAGCGGCCCGGCCCCGGCTCAGCTGTGCCTTGATGGTACCGACGGGACAGTTCGTCTCCGCGGCCACCTGCTTCACCTCCAGATCACACAAGTGGTGCAGCACGATGGCTCTCCGCTGCGCCGCGGGGAGCTGCCGCAGCGCCTGCACCAGCAGCACGTGGTGAGTGTCCGGCGGCGGTACGTTCGGGGGCGGCCCCTGGCGCCGGGCGAAGGAGAGCGCGGTGCGCACCCGCCGCCACCGGCTGACCGCGAGACGCCAGGCCACGGTGCGCACCCATGCCTCCGGGGCACCGTCCGCGTCCAGCCGGTGCCGGTGCTCCCAGGCCCGGACGAAGGCTTCCTGGACCACGTCCTGCGCCTCGGCCCGGTCGCCGGTCATGGCGTACAGCTGGCCGATGAGCCGCCCCACGCTCCCGGCATAAAAGGCGTCGAACGCCTCTTCGTCCATCCCCCGCACCCGCAGTTCCTGGTGGCCTTACGTCCTTCAAGCACGTGCACAGTGCCACCCGGTGCGGCGCGGGTGCAAGATCCGTTACCACACCGAGCCCCGGGGCTGTGGCCGCAGCGCGCCCAGGATCCACGGCACATGCTCGCGGTCCGCCGTGAGCAGCACTTCGCGGCCGCCGTCGCGGCACTCCACCAGCAGCGGTCGCGACACACCCCGGACGTGGGCACGGCCGACCGACTCCGCGCGGTGCAGGCGGACGAAGGCCAGGGACCCGGGCAGGGGAAGGCGCCAGCTCACCCCCCGCGCATCGGGTGTGACCGCCAGGCCGCCGGGGGTGAGGACCAGGTGGTCGCAGTCGACACGGCTGTACGGAACGTCGCCCGACACCCGCGCGGGAATCACCGTCTCTGCCACCGGAACGGCGACCCCGGTCGCGGTCAGCAGCTTGGCCGCCTTCGCCTCGGCCGTGTTCCGCCGGCCGCGCCAGGCCAGGGCGGAGAGCGGGACGGCGGCGACGGCCACCGCGCCCGCGGCGATGACCGCGGCCGTGAAGCTCGGGGAGACCGCGATCGCGATCATGGCCGAGAAGCCGTACAGCACGGCCGTCACGAACGGGACCGAGGTGTGCCACCGGCCGGTGGAGACGAGGCTGCGCCCGGCACGCCGCAGCCGCCTCGACCAGTAGGCCATCCACAGGATCGAAGCGCCCGACGGTGTTCCGATCACGGCCACGAACAGCAGGGGCACGTACGAGCCGACCGGATACGCCCAGGTGGTCAGCCGCTCGTCGTCGGGCGTGGTGATCTCGCGGATCTCGTCGCGCCAGGAGACGACGGTGACCGGCTCGCCCGACTCGACCTTCCCATGGCTGTCCTTCCTCAGCCGTGCCCGCTCCTGCGTGCCGTCCGGGAAACCGATGACGAGGAAGTACTTCTTGTTGTCGCCGTTGCCGGTGACGTGCTTGGCGGCCACAGACGCCTGCCGGGACAGCAGACAGTCGGCGTCCGCAGCCGTCGCTCGCCTCGGGCACGGCGCGGCCTCGGTGTAGGCCCGTTCGTCCGCCAGCGCCGAGGGCAGCATGGCGGCGGGCACCGCGACGCCCGCCAGGAACAGCGGCAGTCCCAGGAGCACCAGCTTCCAGGGGCTGATGCCGCCACCGCGGTACATGGGCATGTCTGTCCGTCCCCCCCCGTAGTTCTCATGTACGACGCGATCAACGTATCGATCGGTTCACGACACTGTCCCCATCGGGTACTGCCGCCGCCGTGCCCGCCCGGCACCGGTTAACGTGCCCGGTCGCGGCACCGATCGCGGGCTGCGCTTCGCACTGTTCACACGGCTCACGGGGGACAACGACATGTCATGCAATCACCGCTCGGCGGAAGAGATGCCCGACCGGCGGCTGCTGCTGCGGCTGGCCGGGGGCGGCCTCGCGCTGGCGGCGTTGGGGGCGGGAGCCGCCGGCTGTCGTGAGGAGGAGACGGCCGACGGAGGGGACTTGGCAGACCGGGCAAGCCGCGCCCCGTCCACGGGGGCCGCCGAGGACGGGGCGGGGCCCAAGGCATTGTGGACGGAGTCGACCTCGGCGCAGACGTACGGGGACAACGACGAACTCGTGGCCGCGGACGGCGTGGTCATCGCGACGGGGGAGCCACTCGCCGCCCTCGACGCGGAGACCGGCGAGGAGCGGTGGTCGCTCGCGGACGCCGCCATACCCGGCGCGCCGCTCCTGCTCGGCAACGGCACCCTCTACCTGGCCAGCGGCAAGTACGACGGAAGCGTGGCCGGGTACGACCCGGCCACGGGCAAGGAGACCTGGCGCAGCCGCCTGGGAACGGAGTACCGGCAGCCGAGGCCGGTCGCGGTGGACCGGGAGCAGGTCTACGTCATCGCCGAGATACTGGAGGACGACGGCTCGTCCCACACCAACGTGATCGCCGCCCTGAACGGCACCACGGGCAAGGTGGCGTGGAAGGAGCAGCGGGACCTCGGCACTCAGCAGAACGGAGTGCGCGCCGCCGTACAGGGCCGCTACCTCGTCTACACGGACTACAAGAAGAACCTCACGGTCCGCGACACCGCCACGGGCCGCCAGGTGTGGACGCGGAAGACGACGCGGACGAACTGGGACTCCTTCGCCGTCCACCAGAAGCTGGTGATCGTCCCGCAGGGGCGGAAGCTGCAGGCCTTCAACCTTTCCGACGGCAGCGAGAAGTGGTCGTTGGAGACCGAGAAGTACGGTTCCTTCCAGGCACCGGCCGTCCTGGAGGACGAGTTGTACGTCGCGGACGGCGGCAAGACGCTCTGGGCCGTTGAGCCGCAGACCGGCAAGGAGATCTGGCGGAGCACGGCCCTGGCGGACGCGGGGGTCCGGGAGCCGCAGCAGTTCGTCAAGGCGGGTGGCACCCTCTACGGCGCCACCCGTCTCGACAAGCGGGGCGGCGTGCACGCCGTCGACGCGAAGAGCGGTGACCTGCTCTGGACGTTCAATGACGAGTCCGGCGACTATCACGCGTGGCTGGTGGCCACCGACGGCAAGCACGTCTTCGCCCTGCACGGCAAGAACCTGCACGCCTTGCCGGCCTAGTTCCGCATCAGACGACGCCCGCCCGGTCGACGACGGCACGTGGTCACCGGTCGCCGGCAGGGCGGGATCGCCGGATGAGGTGGCGGCGGATCATGCTGTCCCGTTCCTGGTGGGTGGCACGGTCGTGACGGTCGAGGGTGAAGTCGCTCAGGGCGGTGAATCGGCCTCACATCGGCTGCTTGCGTCCGGGGTGGTGGTCGTGGAACACCGGGCCGAAGCGGTCAGGGGGCAGGCGGGGGCGGCCGTGCGTGCTGCTCGGCTGCTCGTCGGACGGCTGGATGGCCAACGCGGTCGCCGCCTGGCTCGAACGGCAGGTCCACGCACCGGAGGCGGTGGTGCTCCCGACACGCATACATCCACGGCCCCGTTCGGAACCCGCTCGGAGGGGGGCGCCGAGGCGGCGGGCGGCCGGCAGGACGTGTTCGAGCTGATGACGGGAGCGCAACGGGGTGGGGAAGGAGGGGCGGGCGCGCGGAGTGTGGAGGCTGGTGCCCGCGGTGGCCCCTGCCGCACGAGGGAACCGACGTCCCTCCACGGACGTGCGCTCGGTCGACAGCACGTGCCGTGCGGTCAGGGCCGGCCGACGCCCGGAGCGCGGGGAACTACTCCTGAACAGTGGGGCGTTGCGCGCGAGCGCGACAGTGGCACGCACGCGTACGAGCGAGTACGGACACCCACAGCGGGACGGACGATCAGCACGGCCCTCTTGAGCACTCCGGACGGAGATACGGGCCACAGGGCCGTTTGACGTGGTGATACGGGGTATTCGGATGCACACGTAGTCAGGCAGGTGCCTACCGAGGACCGCCGCTGTCACCAGGCAGCCGGGGCAGGCAGGCAGCAAGGGACGGTGGCGGGGATGCGCGCGGGAGGGAACGGTCATGCTCCAGTGGAAGGCCACTGGCCAGTGGGCCGCCGGGCGGCGTTACCGTGGCCGGCGGCAGGAGCCGGGGCCCATCTGTCGCATCATGCGGAGTGGGCGTCCCAGCCCGCGTCATGGTGTATCCGGCTCGCCGCGGTGTCGCAGAAGGCCTCCAGGCCGGCCAGCAGGGCGCTCCGTTTGGCTGCGGGCATCTGTTCCAGAACCGCTCGCAGTTCCCGCTCCCTTCGCTCGCGCAGGTCGTCGAGGAAGGCGCGGCCCCGCTCACTGAGATACAGGCGTACTTCGCGTCGGCTGGTGGCGCTGACGGCGCGTTCGACGAAGCCGGAGGCCTGTAGCCGGTCGCACAGTCGGCTGGTCGACGGCGGCGTGGAGGCGAGGGAGTCGGCGAGCGTGCGCAGGTTGATGCCCTCATGGTGTTCGAGGATGAACAGCACGCGCAACTGGGACGCCGAAGCGGGCGCCGTCGAGGCCCTGCCCCAGAGCACTTCCAGCAACTCCGCGGCCGTGGAGGTCACCCGGGCGACCTCGTCGGGCTGTGGGCGGGGACGGGAAGCAGTCACGGTCACACTCTCGCAGGCGCTGGTACGCATGTCAGCGTACTAGGCGCGCGAAGCTGGGCGAAGACCACTCGGACGACCGGGACAGCCGGCGAACGAGCCAGGTACCGAGAGCGAGGCCCGTACGGGCCCGGCAGAAGATTGGTGTTTCTATCCTCGTGAACAGATTCGTAGCCGCTGAGCGCGCTCTGCGTACGGCGGCGCCGCATCAGTTGCTCGACGCCGTTCGACGCGTGCTGGCCGAACACTACGGGGCGCAGTCGGTGGAACTGCTGATGGCCGACTATGGGTTGACCGTACTGCAGCCGGTGTCCGTGCTGCCGCACACCATGGAGCCCATCTCGGTGCACAGCAGTGCCGCCGGTCGGGCCTTCGGCGCCCAGGAGCCCTTCGTCGAGCGGGCCGGAGACGGCATGGCTCGGCTGCACCTGCCCGTCACGGTGCGCGGTGACCGACTCGGCGTGCTGTCGGTGACGTTGCCCGACGGTGATCAGGCGGCAACGGTTCTGGCCGAGCTGGGGGACGTCGCCCAAGTACTCGCGCACGAGGTCGTCGTCGCGGAGCGCGACACGGACGTGTACACGCAGGCGCGGCGCAGGGACCGATTGACGCTCGCCGCGGAGATGCAGTGGCAGTTGCTGCCCGGCCGCTCCTGCGCCCGGCCGGAGTACGAGCTGGGTGCCCAACTGGAGCCCGCGTACGCCATTTTTGGTGACAACTTCGACTGGTCCGCCACCGCGGACCACCTGATGCTCTACGTCACCAACGGAATGGGGGAGGGCACAGAGGCCTCCGTGCTGACGAACCTGGCCATCAGCGCCCTGCGCAACGCACGGCGGGCCGGGCTCCCCCTGGCCGACCAGGCTGTTCTCGCCGACCAGGCGCTCTACGCCCACTACCGGGGCCAGTGCTACCTGTCGGTGCTGATGCTCGACTTCGAACTGGCCACCGGGCGGGTATCCGTGGTGGACGCCGGCTCGCCGCGGATGCTGCGGCTGCGGGACGGCGTGGTCGATCGCGTCGAACTCGAAGCGCAGTTGCCCCTGGGTATGTTCGACGAGACCGACTACGTGTCACAGGAGCTGTACGCCGAGCCCGGTGATCGGCTGATCTTCGTCAGCGACGGTGTCTACGGGACGGCCTCCCCGCGGGGGGAGGCGTACGGAGACGCGGCGCTGGCCCGGGCCATCCAGGCCACACGCCTGCTGCCCGCGGCCGAGGTACCGCGTGCCGTCCTGAGGGAACTGGCCGACCACCGCGGCCGGTCGGCCTCGGACGACGATGCTCTGGTGGTCTGCCTGGACTGGCTGGGGCGTTGAGTGCGGGCAGGGCGTGCGGCTCCCGTCATCCATCCGGCGCGCTCGGCACGGCGTCCGCACGGTTCGGTCGGCAGGAGGATGTGCGCAGAATGTGAATCTTGGCGCTCTCGCAGCTGCCGAGCGACCTCACAACTCCCGGAAACCAAGGGATAGTCGTCCTTTGCCAGGCTGTACCGACGGCCACGGGAGAGTTCGGTGGTTGCACAGAACCACCGTGCTGGGGGACTGTTGTCTTTCGACATCTTTTCTTCGCTGAGTGAGGTGAGGGTCCACGCGAAGGGGCCCCGTTCCATGACTTCTTCCCCGGCCCGCCACCGCACCGGTGCCGCCAGCGCGGTGAGCGCTGCCACCGCCCCCTACCCGGTGGTGGTCATAGGCGCGGACGGGTACGTCGCTGAACTCAACGACGCCGCCTCGGTGCTCTTGCCGACCGCGCGTCCCGGTCGGCGGCTGCGGTCCCCTTCGTGGCTCGCCACCGCCACCGGGAGGGCCGCTCGTCCTGTCTCGGTGAGCGGCGCGGTGGGCAAGCGGTTCTTCTCCGCGCATCCGTCCGTCCTGACGGCCGGGGCAGTCGCCTGGTGGTTCGTGGACGAGACCGAACACCAGTCGCTCCTGGTCGAACTCGCAGCGGAACGCGAGCGCACACAGTTCCTGAACCAGGCCTCCACCGCGCTGTTGGCCTCCCTGAACCTGGACCGCTGCATGGAGGTCACGGCGCGCCTGGCCACCGAGTATCTGGCGGACGCCGCGCTGGTCATCGCCCCCAGTGCGACCAACAAGCTGCCGATGGTCGTCTGTGACCAACGCGGTCGGCTCTCTTACGGCACTGTCGCGGGACCGCCGGACAGCGTGCCGGGACTCACCGAGGCGCTGCGGGGCTTCCCGCCTGTCCCCTCGCAGTGGATAGACCCGGCTGCTGCTCCGCGGTGGCTCGTACCCGAGGGATTCGGAGAAGTCGGATCACTGGCCATCACGCCGCTTCCTGGCCACGGAGTGCCGGCGGGTGCGCTGATACTGCTGCGCCGGGTGCGAAAGGTCGCCTTCACGGAAGGGGAAGAGGTGGTGGCGAGGCTCTTCGCCGCCCGGGCCGGCGCGGCGATGTCCGCGGCCCGTCTCTACGCGGAGCAGAACACGATCTCCGACACCCTCATGCGTGAACTGCTGCCGCCCACCCTGCGACAGGTGGAGGGAGTGCAGTTCGCGGGCGCTTACCGTCCGAGCAAGGACACAGAACGCGTCGGCGGTGACTTCTACGACGTGCACCCGCCCGGCGATGACTTCCCCGAGACCCTCGCCGTACTCGGAGACGTGGCAGGCAAGGGGCTGGAAGCCGCAGTACTCACGGGCAAGATCCGCAACACCCTGCACGCTCTGCTCCCCATGGCCGACGACCACACCAGGATGCTGCGCTTGCTGAACAACGCGATGCGCACCAGCCATCACACGCGCTTCGCGACCCTGGTGCTGGCCTCCGTCCGCCGGGAGGAACGCGATGTGGTGCTGCGCGTCACCGCGGCCGGCCACCCCGCACCGTTGATCATGCGAAGTGACGGGTCAGTGGAGGAGGCCGACACCAACGGAACCCTGATCGGCGTCCTGCCCGCCGTCACGGCCCGCACCGCACACGTACGGCTAGCACCCGGGGAGACCTGCCTGCTGTTCACCGACGGTGTCACCGAAGCCAAGGGCGGCCCCCTGGGTGACACCATGTTCGGCGAGCAACGCCTGCGGCGCGCGGCGGCGGAGTGCGTCGGCATGCCGGCCACGGCGATCGTGGAGCGGATCCAGATGATCACCGCGCAGTGGCTCGACGCCGGTCGTCACGACGACATCGCCGTCATGGCCATCACCGCCCCGCGCGGCAGCCACCTCAGTGCCGTGGACGGAACGACACGGGGCAGGTATACGGCATGAGCACCCGCGCCTTCCGCATCGACGACGCATCGGGCCCGCGCGACGACGGCGCCCGCCTGCTCACCCCGGCTCGTGGCGACGAGCGAGCCCTGCAATGGGTGGACGAACTGTGGACGGCCGTCCGCGCCGGAGACGAGTTCTCGGCCGTCGACGTCGTCCACGAAGCGCTCGACGCGGGACTCCGGCCGGAGACCTTGCTGCTGGACGTCATCGGCGCCGTCCAGCGCAAGGTCGGCATCGAATGGGCCGCGAACCGGATGAGCGTGGCCGACGAGCACGCGGCCACCGCCATCAATGACCGTGTCATCGCCTGCCTGCCAATACGGCGCCCCACCGCGCCGCGCGGACGTGTCACGGTCGCCTGCGTGGACCAGGAATGGCACGCCCTGCCGGCGCGGCTGGTGGCCGAGACACTGCGACTTCGGGGCTGGCAGGTCGAATACCTCGGCGCCCAGGTGCCGACCGCCCACCTGATCGGCCACCTGCACCGCACCGGGCCGGACGCGGTCTGCCTGTCCAGTTCCCTGCCCACCCGCCTGCCAGCCGCTCACAGCGCGATCACCGCTGTCCAGGCCGTCGGTACCCCTGTCATGGTCGGCGGCCTCGCCTTCGGCGCCGACGGCCGCTACGCCCGCCTGCTGGGGGCCGACGCCTGGTCGCCCGACGCTCGCGCGGCCGCGGACAGACTCGCCACCGGCCCTCTGCTCCGGCCGCCCCCCGCCCATCAGACGATCGACGACCTGCCGCATCTGGACGACCAGGAATACACGATGGTCGCCAAGACATCCACCCGTCTCGTACGCGACGCCTTCCTCGGCCTGGAACAGCGTCTTCCGGCAATGCGTGACTACACCGACGAGCAACGCGAGCGCACTGCCGAGGACCTCGCGCACATCGTGCACTTCCTGGCCGCGGCCCTGTACGTCGACGCATCGGAGATCCTCACCGACTTCCTCACCTGGACAGCGGAGGTACTCGCCGCCCGAGGCGTTCCCGCGCAGTGCCTCCTGCCCGGCTTGGAACTGCTGGCAAGGCAATTGCGCGACTTTCCGCGTGCCCGCCGCTTCATCGACGCCGGGCGCGACGCCCTCGCCGCCTCCCATTGACCCCGAAACGTTGGACGAACACCGTGACCACCTCACCGGACGAAGACCCCACTGCCGCTTCGCCCTCCGTCACCGGTCCGCACACCGTGCGCCTGGCCCTCGACGGCGACCTGGATTACGACACCTGCGGTGAACTGCTCCGCCGGGTGCGGCTGGCCCTTGACGAGCGTGCGGACGTCGAGGATCTCCGACTGGACTGCAGGGAGCTGGGAGTGGTGGATTCCATGGGTTTGTCGACGCTCCTGCAGATCCACCGTTCCGCCTGCCGGGACGGCATCGGCTTCCACTTGGACAACATAGGCCCGGCACTCAAGCGACTGCTCGAACTCACGGGTACCTACGACTATTTGGTCAGCCCCCAGCGCACGGCGGCTCCCGCCGACGAATGACCGGCAAAGGCTCGCTCACCCTCTGCTCGCTTCGGGGGGCGGTCGCGGGTCCCTTCCCACTCACGCGGTCGTGCTTGCGTTCCGGGTGTTCGCTGTTCGCTGTTCCAACCGGCTCCGTGTTCCACCCAGTAATTCCTGCAAGCGGTTCTGATCGGTGAGCGGTCCGACTCCCCGGCTGAGAGCGACAGGGAACGGGGACGCCGCCGCGCCTGGGGCGAGCGCCGTGGATGACGGGCTGGTCGTTCGGCGGGCACTCTCCCAAGAGCGACGACCTCGCCACATCTGCAGGTGGCTGAGGAGTGCACGATACGGAAGCGGGGCCTCGGTCGTGCTTCCCCGCTCTACCGGCTGCCGGACGGTCGATGACCGGGTCGATGACCGCTCCTGTCCTCCGGGCTGGGCACTCCCCGCGACCGGCGCTGAGTACGTTCGGCCGGGCGCGGCGCGGTCATGGGCCAGGGGTCCGGCAGAAGGGGTGTGCGAGGTCCAGCCCGTGAGCTTGCCTCGCGCATGGTCCCGCGACCCGGGGGCAACCGACAGACACCTCTCACGTTCAGGAGTCCCACATGATGATCGTCGGGATCGTCGCAGTGTGTGTCGTCCTCGCTCTTCTGGCCTTCCTCTTGCCGCGTCTGTCCCGCCATCCGCAACGCGGTGCTCAACGCTCACTCGGTTTCGGGTCACGGGCCGGCGGGAAGGCCCCCGGCATCCTTGGACGAGCGCTCAGCAAGCCGTTTCGCAGCAGCTCCAGGGCTGTCGGCCGCAGCGGGTCGGCCGGCCGGCGAGCCCGTGGCCGCATGCCTTTCTGACCGCCGACGTGGTCCGTGGTGAGCACGCCAGGAGACGGTATGCACTCGGACGATGCCCTGCGCGCCGTCGCTCACAAGGGCGGCGAATCCCACCCCCGGCTCGTACTCACCGCCATCGGCGCTGATGTTCGTTCTCGCGTTGCGCAGGAAAGGGCAGTGCGGAGATGCCCAACTATCCGCATTAATAAGTGTGTTGATGGGTATTCGGGGCATTCGGCCCAATAGGTCGGCGTGACGAGGCGGCGGCTGGTACTTGTTGAGGAGATGGGGATTCACATGCGTCACAGGGTGACGAAGGCCGGAGCGGTCGTGGTTGCCGCGGCGATGGGGAGCGTCGTCCTTGCGGGTTGTGGTGACGGCAGCGGTTCGCAGGCCGACGGGGGCGGCGCGACACCGAGCGCGAGCAGAGGCGCCGAGGCCCAGGAGCAGGGCACGACGCAGGTCCGGGCCGCTTACGAGAGGACAGCCGAAGCCGAATCCGCCCGGATGACGATCAAGATGGATGTGGCCGCGGCGGGCAAGAGGATCACGTCCGACGGCGAGGGCGTCCTCGACCTGGCCGAGGGCGACAGCGTCATGACCATTACCGCGCAGGACAGGACCATCGAGCAACGCGTGGTCGACCAGGTTCTCTACCAGCAGGTGTCGGGCCAGAAGTCTCCGGGCGGCAAGCCCTGGATCAAGATCGACCTGGAGAAGGTCGCCGCACAGCAGGGCCTGGGCGATCAGCAGATCGGCGACCCGGCCCGTACCGCCGCCTACGCCAAGGCCATCACGGACCAGGACGTCACCAAGGTCGGCACCGAGAAGGTCGGTGGAGTCGACACCACGCACTACAAGGTCTCTGTGGACGTCTCCAAGCTGCCGGGCGGCGAACGGATGAGCCAGCAACTCGGCTCGACGCTGCCGATGCAGATCTGGCTCGACGACGAAGGCCGGCTGCGCCGCCAGCAGATCGACATGACCGTCAAGGCCCCGGCCTCCGCCTCTGCCAAGCCGGAGGGCAGCGCTTCGGCGCAGCAGCTGAAGATGAGTACGGTGATGCAGTTTTCGGACTTCGGCGTCGAGGTCAATGCCGAGGCCCCGCCGGCCGACCAGGTCGCCGACATGACCGACAAGGCCTTGCAGGGCAGCCGGCAGTCGAGCTGACCGGCACGCACCGGGGCGAGGCCCTGCGGTACCGGCGTCCAGCGGCTGCACGTGTCGTAGGGGGCCGGTGTCGCAGCCGATGGCGGCCGGGGCGGTGCCCCCGTAGAGGACGATCTCGTTGATTCGTCCCGATGCGTGGCTCGCAAGAGTGCGCACCTTGCCGGGGGCTCTCGTCGTCACAGTTGACGCCCCGGACGCCGTGGCTGCCCGCGTGCGGAGTCTGGGGCACGGAACGCCGGGCAGTCCCGATCCTGTCGGTGACCAGCGTCCTGTCCGCGTGGACACGGACTGACGTCGCGTATCCACGCGGCCACCTCGAGAAGCCGAGAGGGAAGGCGTCCGCAAGGCCGTTGTGCGGCGCCGGTGGTGGGCGGAGGCCAGACCGAGACACCCTGCTCGGAGCGTGCGGGCGTCCAGGCGGATGCGGAGAGTGGCGGCGGAGTCTTCGACGCGGCTCAGCTGGATACGCGGCTCCTCGATCTGGCGGCCGAGGCCCGTTCGGTCCGAGAGTCACGCCGTCGGCGTCGGCCACCCCGCCGGCGCACCGCGTGCAAGCCGTCGCTCACCATGTAGACCGCGCTGCTTCCCTCCCGCATCCGCCCGTGCACGCTGGCGCCGTGGCGGGTCGGCCCGAACACGAGCGCAGCGCCGCCCCCGGCGGCGCCGTAGTGCAGGTCCGGCCAGACGGATGACGGAAAGGCATCGGGCGCCCGAGCCCTGCGGAGGTTCACTCTCCCGGGGTCTGGAGCTCCGATCAGTGTGCGTGCATCAGTGTGCGTACATCAGGCGCGTACAGAGAAACCGAAGAGCACCTGGCGGGAACACCGTTTCCGCCGGGTCCACGAGGTGGGGCACTGCCCTGGCTTCGACTCGGGTCACTGGATCGCGGGGCGCCGGTCACCATGCGCTGATGACCGGCACACCGGGTTCGTGGTGCCGCCAGGCCTCATTGAGGCGCGCGAGCCGCTCCGCGGCGGCGATGCCGCGCAGCGACGCGATCTTGCCGTCACCGATCTCGAAGGCCACGGCGCCCACGACCCGGTCGCCGACCACGGCCAAGACGGCCGGAGAGCCGTTGACCAGCGCGAAGTGCATCGTGGGGGAGCCGCCGGCCAGCCGCCGCTTCGCCGGAGTGGCCTTGAACCCGGCCCGTACGAACGAGGCGACACGCTCGCGCGTCGTGTACCGCAGCAGCCGCCTGGCCAGTCCGGCACCGTCCGAGACCGCGGTCGCGTCGGCGGTGAGCATCGCCACCAGCCGTTCGGTACGCCCCGACGTGGCCGCGGCGAGGAACTCCTCGACGATCCGGCGCGCGGACGCGGGGTCCACCTCGTGGCCGCCCCGGCGCTCGGCGGTGACCCGCCGTCGGGCCCGGTGGACGTGCTGCTGGCTCGCGGACTCGGTGATGTCGAGGATCTCGGCGATCTCGGCGTGGGGGTACGAGAAGGCCTCGCGCAGGACGTAGGCGGCCCGCTCGACCGGCGAGAGGCGCTCCATGAGGGTCAGGACGGCCAAGGACACCGATTCGCGCTGCTCGAAGGTGTCGGCGGGGCCGAGCATCGGGTCGCCCTCCAGAAGTAGCTCGGGCAGCCAGTCTCCGGCAGCGCGCTCGTGGCGCGTCTGTGCCGAACGGAGCCGGTCGAGGCAGAGGTTGGTGACGACCTTGGTCAGCCACGCCTCCGGTACCTCGATGCGTTCACGGTCTGCGCCTTGCCAGCGCAGGAACGCGTCCTGCACCGTGTCCTCGGCGTCGGCGGCCGAGCCGAGCAGACGGTACGCGAGCGAGGCCAGCCGGCCCCGGCTGGCCTCGAACCGATCGATGGCTGCGCTGTCCATGCGGAGGAGCTTATGCGGCGACCCTCGCACCGGCACGGTCAGGTGCGGTGGCCAGGCGGCGCTTGCGCTTCGGCATGCCGAAGGTCGGGTGGGCGATACCCCACCCGGCCCCCCTGAGCACGCCCGACTTGAGCCGCGCGGCGGTCCGGCCGCCCAGGTACCAGGTCTTCGACCGGGCGTCCCCGTCCACCATCTGGAAGATCGCGTCCCGCCGTCCGAGGCTGATGTGGTTGCCGTAGTACTTCATGCCGGTGTTCGGTACTTCGCCGCCCGTCAGGCGCGCGATGATCGCGGCGGTCGCCTGCATGTTGGTGAGGCCGGCCGAGGCGCAGGACATCGGCAACGGCCGGCCGTTGTCCCCTATCGCGTAGGCGCAGTCACCGGCGGCGTAGACGTCCGGGTGCGAGACCGAGCGCATGGTGCGATCGACGACGATCTGGCCGCTTTCGGCGACCTCCAGGCCGCTGGCCGCCGCGATGGGGTGCACGGCGAACCCGGCCGTCCACACGGTCACGTCGGCCGGGAGGGACGAACCGTCCGCCGCGATCACCCGCGTCGGCTCGACGGCTTCGACGGCGGTGTGCTCGTGGACCGTGACGCCGAGCCGGTCGAAGGCCTGGCGCAGGTGGCGGCGGGCCTTCGGGGAGAGCCAGGTGCCCAGCTCGTCGCGGGCGGCGAGGGCGACCGAGAGGTCGGGCCGCGACTCGGCGAACTCGGTGGCGGTCTCGATACCGGTCAGTCCCTCACCGACGACCAGCACGGTGCCGCCCTCGCCCAGGCCGGCCAGGCGCTCGCGCAGTCGCAGCGCCGAGGACAGGCCGGTCACATCGAAGGCGTACTCGGCCACGCCGGGGACCCCATGGGGGGCCACGGAGCTGCCGAGCGCGTAGAGAAGTGTGTCGTACGCCAGCTCGTCGTCGCCGTCCTCGCCGGTCACGGCGACGGTCCTGCGCTCGGGGTCGACGCCGGTGACGCGCGCCAGGCGGAGCCGGACCCCGGTGCCCGCGAAGACGTCGGCGAGCTTGCGCCATGCGAGGTCCTGACCGATCGCGAGCTGGTGGAGCCGCATCCGCTCAACGAAGTCCGGAACGGCGTTGACGACGGTGATCTCGGTGTCGGCGGGGGACAGCCGGCGGGCCAGGTTTCCGGCGGCGAAGGCCCCGGCGTATCCGGCGCCCAGTACGACGATGCGGTGCTTCATGGTGATGCTCCTGTCTGGATCGCGTGCCCCTTGAACGAGACGGCGCGCCGGTTGCTGACAGGAGCCGGGTGTGACGTGAGTCACTAAACTGGGTGAGCGGCGCAGCCTTCGACGACACTTGGAAATTGTCATGGGCAGACAGAACGGGGCGATGGCCAAATCCAGGCGGCTGCTCGTAGCTGCCGAAACGACTGACCTGTGCCGCCGAACCGCAAGCGTGTGCCGATGAGAATCCAGCGGTGCGGGCCCGTTCGCTCGCATTCCTGGCGGAGGATGTCGAGAAGGCGCCACCGGCTACGTCCCAGGGGTACCGGCGTCCGCGGCGGCTGAGGAGGAAGGCAGGAGTCAGCATGGCGATTCAGCGGATGGACAACGTCGGCATCGTGGTCGAGGACCTGGATGCCGCCGTCGCGTTCTTCGTGGAACTCGGTATGGAGCTGGAGGGCCGGGCGGAAGTCGGGGGCCCGGTCGCTGACCAGTGCACCGGACTGGACGGCGTCCGCTGCGACATCGCGATGCTCCGGACCCCTGACAGGCACAGCCGACTCGAGCTGGCGAAGTACCGCAGCCCCGCGGCGATCAGCGCCGCGCCGCGCAATCAGCCGCACAACGTCCTGGGTACGCACCGCGTCATGTTCGCCGTCGACGACATCGAGAACACGGTTGCCCGCCTGCACGCCTACGGCGCGGAACTCGTCGGCGAGCTGGCGCAGTACGAGGACAGCTATCGACTCTGCTACGTCCGCGGGCCGGAGGGCATCATCGTCGGACTGGCCGAGCAGCTCGGCTGAGCACCCGCGAACGCCGAGTCCTCCTCGGGCCGGGACTGCTCGAGGGCGTAGCGGACGACGTCGATGTCCTCATCCCCGGAGACGGATCCGCTTTGCGCACTCAAGAAGCTCCCGGCATGCGGGATTGGCGATCAGCAACCGCCGACCGACAGCCGGGACCGTCATCCACTCCGGTCACGGCGTCCAAGGCGAATTCAACCGGCCGTCGCGACATCTGGATCACAGAGGTCTTTGCCGTTGGCCCGCTACGTCATGGCGGCGAGACGTGACCGCGGAAGCGGCTCCCGCCGGGTGTGACCGCCCCTGATGCGCCCGACCCATTGATCGACTACATGCCGTGAGCGGACCTGGACGCGTCGTGCGTGTCGGGCCTGTTCGCCGCGGCGCTGCGCGGCCGATCCGCGGAGATGACGAAACTCTTACGGGCACGCCGCCACAGCTGACACACGGGTGCCCCACGGTATGCACTCTCAACAGCCGAATACTTGATCTTTCGATGGAGTGAACATGAGAGGGATACGTTCCATGGTCACGGCGGCTCTGGGCCTGGCCGCCTTCCTTGGCGTTCCTGCAGCCGCGTCGGCGGCCACGACGACCGACGTGCCCGAGACGTTGCGGATCTCCGACGGCCCCTACGCGGGCTTCCAGCTCTGCGGCCGTCAGCCGCAGCCGACGTTCAGCACGGCCAATACTTTCGGACCACTGTTCGCGGCCTCGGTCAAGGGCTTGGACCCCCAGCCCGACCTGGGCGGGACGCTGGAACTCGCGCGCCTGGGCGAACAGCCTTTCCAGACCATCGCGGTCAGTACGGGACCGCTCGGCCACGGGTGGGACGTCCAGTTCCCCACCAGCACCTTCACCCCAGGTGACTACCGGTGGCGGATTCGCGCCGAGGGCCCGCACGGCCCATCCGCCTGGTCCGCGTGGTGCACGTTCTCCGTGACCGGCCCGACGGCCGCCCCCACGCGCTTCACCTACAGCCCTGATGGCGGCGCACACTGCTTGGACGTGAGCGGCGCCGCCAAGGAGAACGCCACGCCGGTGCAGTTGTGGGACTGCAACGGCTCCCTGGGACAGATCTGGGAGACCACACCCGAGGGCACCTTGACGAATCCGAACTCCGGCAAGTGCTTGGACGTGGCCGACGGGGCGACCGCCAACGGCTCCAAGGTGCAGATCTACACGTGCAACGGCACTGGCGCCCAGCAGTGGCGCTACGGCCAGCTAGCCCCGACCGCTTTCACCAACCCGCCGTCCGGCAAGTGCCTGGACGTGCCCTATGCGGACTTCGCCAATGCGATACGGGTCCAGATTCACGAATGCAACGGCACCGGCGCCCAGTCCTGGCAGCAGTTCATCCCCGCCTGACCCGACGACCTGACGGTGGCCGCCGCCCTCCCGAGAGCAAGCCCGGCTCCGAGCAGTTCCCCAACGTCCAGGACCCGGCGGAGCGCTTGGGCGTCGGCCTTCCGTCAGATCCTGCTCGTCTGTTGCGCTAGGACATCCGTCGTGGGTTCGTTCTACGCCGCGTCCGCCGACTGCAAGGACGGGGAGGCCGGGGCCGGTGTCTCGACAACGGCACTGGAGATCCGGGGTCGTGAGGTGCTCTCGGGTCCTGTGGGGCGGTTCGGGGGCTCTTCGGGAAGGCAGGAGAAGAGTCCCAGGAGAACGGCGAGCGCGGCCGCGCCTGCCAGGATGCGCCCGAGGCGGCGTATTCGCCCGCGTGTGTCGAGGTGACGCCATGGGCGTTCGGACAGTGCGTCGTCGCAGTACCAGATGTCGCCCACGTGGCCGCTTCTCTCCGGATGTCCGGTCCGCCTCCAAGCTGATGGCTCTCGCGGTGCGGACCGGGCGATGGCTTCCTCGTTGTCCGTGAGGAATCGTGTCCACACCGAATCGGGGGTGGGGTTCGGCACTGTCGCTCACTTCCGGGGAGTCGGTGTGTCATGGCCGGCACGGCGCGGCTCGTCCGGTGGACAGGTGTCTGCCTCGAGGCGGACGAAGGGGATCGTGCGCCCGGCCTCGCGCAGGGCCGACTCGGAGCCGTCGGCGGGCAGTCCCAGGTATGCGCACAGGCGACGAGCGGTGCGGGGGTGGCGCCGGCCGTAGCCCGTCATGATGTCGGCGCCTTCGTCCGAAGTGAGGAAACGGGCGGTGACGGCGTGGTGGCGGTTGCCGAACTGTACGACCGTCTTCGGCTGGGCACGCAGGTTGCGATACCAGTCGGAGCGCGGACCGAAACCGGAAGCGACCGTCCAGCAGCGATACGGCGCCTTGTACTCCACGACTTCGAGAACCACCCGGCGGTCGCTTCCGCTGACCCGGCCCACATGGTGCAACAGCAGGAACCGTCTGCCGAGTAGCGGCCCCAGGCCGGCCCTGAACAGGAGGATGGGCGCGCGAGCGGCCAGCCGGCGCCAGCCGGCGGGGACGCGTGGTCTGGCGGGGTCCGCTTCGTCAGGTGTCATGCTCGCCTTCCAGAGGGTGGGCGGTGTCCACTCCCCGCTTCGACGGGGCGGAAGACCCAAGGACGATCACTTCGGCAGGCAAAATTTTGCACAGTCTAAATGAAGTGTCCCGGTAGAAAAGACCCATGATGGAGCGCGAGTCCCGCGAGGGGACCATGGAGGATGTCGATGCCGTCACGCGGGAGGTTCTGACCGCCTCCCGTCTGCTGGTGGCGGTCTCCGCCCGTTCCCTGTCCGCCGTCGAGGACCGGGCCACGCTGCCGCAGTTCCGGATGCTGGTCGTCCTGTCCACCCTGGGCGCCACCAAACTCGTCGCTCTCGCCGACCTCCTCCGCGTCGCCCCCTCGACGGCCATGCGCATGGTGGACCGGCTCGTCGCCGCCGGGCTGGTGGACCGCCAGGTCAATCCCGACAACCGGCGGGAGACCCTGCTGCGGCTCACGGCGGAGGGACACCGTACGGTCGAGGAGGTCACCGCCCGGCGGCGCACGGAGATCGCCGTCATCGTCGAACGTCTGAGCCCGGAGAGGCGGCGGGCGCTCATCGACGCCCTGGCCGCCTTCAACGAGGCGGGCGCGGAGCCCTCCGCCCCGGCCGGGGACACCCGGCCGTCCCCTCTCGGCTGGGAATGACGACACCGTACTCTGTTTTGCACAGTGCAATGAACCGAAGGAGCGGGTCCCGTGCCCGTTGCGGGCGTGAGGGGGCCCACGTATGAGCAGACGGCGCCGGGTCCCGTCCGAGGACGGGTCTCGCACGGCGGCTCACGTGCGCGCCATGGTCTGGGGGGCGGCGGAGTACACGGGCCTGCCGCCTCGGTGGTTGATCGGTGAGGGTCTCTTCGCCGGAATCCTTGGATCAGCGCTGATCGTGGGCGCCGGGGTCTTCGGCGCGTGGACCGGCGAGTCCGCCTTCGCCGCCGGCGAGGTGGGCTTGGTGTGCGCGCTGGGCCTTGTCCTCTACCTGCTCCTGGTCCGCGCCGGCCGGGCCATGGTGGGGATCGTCGCCGTCCTTGCCGTGGGCCTCGCACTGCACACGCCTCAGACCGCCGCCGGAGTGGTCCTCACGGCCCGGGGGCAGGAACGGCCCGTGGTCGTGACATCCGTCCAGGCGAGTGAGAGGGCGTCCGGGGCCCGGGGCCGTTATTTCTGCTCGGTGGAAAGCCGGGGCGGAGCGCCCTCCACAGCCCGGATCTGGCGGGGGTGCACCCAGACCACCCGCCCAGGAGATGCGCTGGCGCTCGTCTACGACCCGAAAGGGCTCGTACCTCCGCGTGGGCTCGAGGGCGCGACGGGCATCGTGGAGGCGCTGAGGGGCCTGGCCGGCTGGGCCGTCGGGCTGGTCATCGCCTGCGCCATCGCGGTGGTCCGATCCTTTCGCCTGCTCGACCGCCCGGTCGCCTCCGACTCCGATCGTTCTGGTGGCCGGAGTCCGACTCGTGCGCATCGTCGGGGGACGGGGGGCAGCGGGGGGCGACGACTTCGACGAGAGGACCGCTCTGAGGGGCCCGCTCCGACATGACGCGCTCGGGTCACGCGACTGGTCGAGCGTCTCTGTGCTGACCGGTCCACTCCGGGGTACCTGTCCACCTGATCATCGGCGAACTGACGAACGGGCAGGTGAATGAACGGATGGAGCGGTACGTACAGCCGGCCGACTGGATCGAGGCGGTGGCCTGGTTCAGTCTCGCCGTGGCCTTCGCCAGTGCGCTCGTCATCCTGGCCGACATCGTTCTCGGCGGCCACCGCCAGAAGATGTGGATCATGAATCTGGTGTATCCGGTCACCGCCCTGTACTGGGGGCCGGTCGCCCTGTGGTTCTACTTCACGCGCGGTCGGCGTACCTCGAGGCCGGTGGTCGAGGAGGAGGGCATGCCCGACTCCGACAAGCTGCCCCAGTGGAACGTGCAGTCGAAGGCCATCAGCCACTGCGGTGCAGGATGCACTCTCGGCGACATCGGGGCCGAGTGGCTCGTGTACGCGGCCTCACTCACGCTCGCCGGCAAGGCCCTCTACGCCGACTTCGCCCTGGACTTCGCCTTCGCCTGGACCCTGGGCATTCTCTTCCAATACTTCACCATCGTCCCCATGCGCAACATCGGTCGGCTCAAGGGCGTCTGGGCAGCCGTGAAGGCTGACACCCTGTCCATCATTGCGTTTCAGATCGGCCTCTTCCTCGGCATGTGGCTGTATCAGGAGGTCATCTTCTCGCCCGGCCTGCTGAAGACCAGTGCTGCCTACTGGATGCTGATGCAACTGTCCATGATCCTCGGCTTCTTCACGGCGTGGCCGGTCAATGCCTGGCTCGTGCGGATCGGCTGGAAGGAGAAGATGTGAACCGGGTCACGGGCTTGCCGTGCGAGGGCCAGCGGTAACAACCCGGTGCGGACAAGGCGAGGTGCTGCTTGTCCGTTGCCGGGCTCCGGCAACGGACAACGCTCGTTCCTGCTGCACTTCGCCCATGGACGTCCGGTGAAGGAGTCCGGGAGCATCAGGTGGTCGGGTACCGGGGAAGTAGATGGAAGCCCCCAACCAGACCGCTACCAGCGCTGACAGGGGGAGGGCAAGGGATGCTCCGACGCGGGCAGGCCAAGGGGCGGTTCGTTTCCGGTAGCCGCACGCAGCGCGCCACGGGTGAGTCCGGCACCGGGAGTGGTCTTTGGGCATGCCCGGAGCCTCCGGGGGAGGAACACGGAAGGGGCGCTCCCGTTGTCGTTCACACGCCCACCGTTCCGGAGGGCGGCCGTGCCATGTCCGTGCAGGGCAGAGCGGTTGGTGTGGCGCATCGTGCCCAAGACGTCATCCTGCTGGTGCGTCGGCACGGTGTGGAGCTGGATCGCGAAGACCTGGACCGCAGTCCGCTCGTCGAGTGGCGGGGAGGCGACTCTGCGGCTTGGGGGCTGCAGGGAAGCGTTTCGTCCTGAGCCCGATTCGGTTGGTCACGGAAGGTGCGCGCGCCTTCGTCCGGTTCACGGCCCGCCCGGTGCGGTACCGCCTCCTGGAACGCGACACCAGGCCGCGAGCCGCGCCGGACAGGACAAGGTGGCTGGCAGCACGCAGTCAGGCACCATGACGAGCACGTAGACCAAGTAAACGGCGAACGCCACGGTTCCGACTCCGGTACCCACGAACTCCCTCCCTCCACTGCCACGGCACCGGTCAAGATCGTCGTTGCCGGCACCAGTGGTCGCCCGACCATCACCACCGACGTCCTCGTCCACCTCAAGCAGCCACCCTCCACCCCGGACCGTCACACCGGGTCGACCGTGGTCGCAGGCCGGGCGCAAGCACTGAAGGCCGGCTGATCGCTCGCGAGCACAGCAGGCTACGGTGGACGGTCGCTGCCCGGCCAGGCACCTGTCAGGGACGCGTAAGAATCGTGTAAAGTCCGTCGCGGAGTGCCGGGAAGACTGGTCGGCGATCAGGGAACAGATGTCTTCGCCGATCGGAGTTGGTCTTCGTGGTACTCGTCGCGGTCTTCGGCGCCGCATTGCTCATCGCGGTTCTTCTCTCCGGACTCGCGGCCCGGACCGTACTGTCCACCTCCTTCCTGTTCCTGGTCGGCGGCGCGCTCGTCAGCGACGGCTTCTTCGGCCTGATCCACATCTCACCGGACAGCGACATCGTCGCGGTCACCGCCGACCTGGCGCTGTTCGCGGTGCTGTTCACCGACGGCATGCACGTGTCCTTCCCGAAGCTTCGGAAGAACTGGAAGAACCCGGCCCGCGCCCTCGGCCTCGGCATGCCGCTCGCCTTCGTCGGCATGGCACTGATCACCCACTACCTGGTCGGGTTGGACTGGACGACTTCCTTCCTCGTGGGCGCCGTTCTGGCGCCCACGGACCCGGTATTCGCCTCGGCGATCGTGGGCCGCAAGGAAGTGCCGGCCAAACTGCGGCAGTTGCTGAACGTGGAGAGCGGCATCAACGACGGGCTCGCCCTGCCATTGGTGCTCGTCCTCATCGCAGCCGCCGGCCCGACCAGTGGCCACGCGGAGTCCGCTCTCGGAAAGATCGCCCTCGAGCTCGTGCTGGGGCTCGCTTTCGGCGTAGTGCTGCCCCTGTTGGTGAACGGGCTCGTACGGTTCCGGCTGCTGGGGGCGGAGCCCAAACTGCAGCCACTGCTGCCGCTGGCCACCGGCATCATCCTGTACGCCGCCTGCCACCTGACCCACGCCAACCCCTACCTGGCCGCCTTCTCCGCAGGTGCCGTTCTCACCGCCGTGTCCCCGGAGGCGAAGACGGCCTTCGAACCGCTGGGCGAAGCGCTCGCAGAGCTGGCCAAGTTCGCCGCACTGCTCGTTTTCGGTGCCCTGTTGACGCCCCAGCTCTTCGCCGACCTGTCCTGGCCCGGGTACGTGGTGGTGATTCTGGCGATCCTGCTGGTGCGGCCCGCCTCGATGCTGATCTCGCTCGTCGGCACGCAATTCGACCGACGGGAGAAGCTGGTGGCCGCGTGGTTCGGCCCCAAGGGTTTCGCGTCCGTGGTCTACGGGCTTCTCGTGCTTCAGGCCGGTATCCCGCAGGGGGACCAGGCGTACACGCTCATCGCCGTCTGCATCGCCTTCTCGATCATCGCTCACAGCAGCACCGACGTGCCCATTGCACGGCTCTTCGATGTCGAGGACCTGGCCGGCATCCCCGAGCCGGCGACCAGCGTGCAGAAGCGAGACCCGAGCCAGGAAGAGGGCCGTGCCCGCCAGTCGTGACCACGGCGAGCGCCGGCCGGGACGAGGTGCTGCGGGACCGCTGCTGGGCGTCGGCGCACTGGTCACGATCGCCGGGAGCGCGATGTATGTGCTGCCCGGACCTGGGCTTCGGCTCTTGGCCACGAGCGCGGTGCTCCTGCCCGGCGCGGTCGGCCTGCGGCTCCTCAGCCGGAGGCGGAGGTGACCGGGCCGTCCTCGGAAGCGTACGTGTGGCGTGCGGGGTGGCTCGGTCGCGTGGCGACTGCGGGGTGGTGTGTGCTGTTCGTGGAGTTCGTCGGGCGTCCCTCCGGCGGGGCGCTTGCTGATCCGCGGCCCGGCGCGGTGTTCTTCGCGGTGTGGACGTCGCTGGTGGCGGGGTGGCTGTGCTGCCGGGTGGGACTGTGGCGCCTCACCGCGGACCGCGACGGGGTCCACATCCGCAGAATGTGGACCGTGACGTTCCTGCCCTGGTCGAAGATCGAGCGAGTGGAACCGCGGCGCGACGGACTGCTCGAGTTCGTGGGGACGACGCAGGCTCCGCCGGCGGGTCTGTTCCCTCCGCCATGGGCCGGCAGGCTGGCCCGTCGTAGTAGGGGAGCCGGGGTCCGAGCGGCACAGGCGCTGACCGAGATGGCACGACACGTCGACGCACGCCCGCAGGTCCGGGCAGGGCGGGCCACCATCGGATCGGCGTTCGCTTCACGGGTGATGCCGCTGGCAGCCGTCTTGTTCATCGCAGCGGAGTACGTCCACCGCTGATCAGCCACCTGGAGGAGAGTTGTGGGCGCCTACGTGAAGTGCGGATACCTGACCGGCTTCAGCGCGCTCCGGTAGCCCTTCGCAGTCGCGCAGGGCCGCGCCGCCCGTCCCCGCGGCTGCGCCACCGCGGCCCATACGGTGCTCGGCGCAGCGGGTCCGGCCCTGTACGGGGTGTTGGTCGTCGACCGCGTTCCCCGTTGACCGACGCCGCACCGGAACCCTGACGACGTGTCCTGCGTGGCGATTGCCCTGACCGTGATCTACAGCGCTCCGCTCGTCGTCTACGCGGTCAGGGCGTCCGCGGCCTCGCGCACGGGATGCGAGCGACATGGATCAGTCGCACCCCGGCGGCTCACTGGGTAGGCCGTCACGGGGCCGGTCACGGTTGTTCAGGCGATCGCGCCGCACCGAGCCGCCTGCATGGCGCAGTGGCGTTGCGCGTCGCCTGCCTCTCACATGATCAGCGCGGCCGAGACGGCGAGAACGACCAGGAGGATCAGCACAGGGCCCAGGGGCAAGCCGTGCTCGCGCAGAGGGCTGGATTCGGTGGGGCGCAGCTGCGGGTGGTCGGGCAGGGTGGTGACCTCGTCGGTCATGCGGACGTACACAGGGCGTAGCTTCAGACGTCGTTCGAGCCGTGTCCCATGCCAGTCAGGCGTCAGGTGTCACCGGCTCTGCGGCGGCCGCGTTGATCACCGACTTCGCGCAGTTGCCCACCCACGAGCGCAACACTGTGCGTCTCGCCATCCGGCTGGCCGGCACCCCCTGCTCGGCACCCGTCGGCGCGGAAGGCCACTTCGCCCGGCAGTCCGCCGCCCACCTGCGCGCGGCCGGCGCCCGTCACCCGGCGGACCGTGCGCTGGGCGAGCTGGTCAACGAGTACGCCGCGCACGACCCGGACTTCGTCGCCGGTTGGCGCAGCCATGACGTGCACCCCCGGTCGACGCTGCGTAAACGCCTGCATCATCCCCCACTCGGCGAGCTGGAACTGGACCGTCAAACCCTGCTCATGCCCGGCACCAGCCTGCGGCTGGTGCTCTACACCGCAGATCCCGGCAGCCCGAGCGCCACCGCACTGGCCAAGCCGGGCCCTCCCGACGCGACATCGTGACCGTTGGCCCAGGCCTGACGGGACGGCAGAGATCCCTGTCCACGAGCGCTCGGGAACCCAGTCCAGCGGCTGGCAGACCTCACCTCGGCGGCGGGTGCCCCCCCAGAGAGCGCCGGATCGGTCTGGATACCCTGCCGGGCTACCGCTCAACTGGTCGGCTGGAGCACTCAGTCACACTTCAGCCGGCCAGGTCACCGGGAACGCCTGCTCCCTGCCCCTCGAACGGGGGGCGGGCCATCGGTCGTGCCTGCAGCCGGATCGGGGCCGACGGCATAGCTCTGTTGGGCGCCCGGGCCCAACGGGTCTCCGGCGCCGGGACCTGCTTCCGCCAGGACCGCGGCGGAGCCCCACGAGAGATCGCGCTCTGCCGCGGGCGAGTCCGCACAGCTCGGCCGACCCGAGGGGGCCGGGATGTCGGCGTTCAACAGACCCGCCCGTACGTCCGTGGCCGCGCATACATCACCCGGCTCCAGCACGCCCGTGGCACCGCCCCCGGAGGTGCCGGTCGCCCGGCCGGCGCGCACAAGGTGCCGTGTCAAGCCGGTGCGCTGGTGGTACCCGCAGGTTGATGCGTGCCGTCGTCAGACGACCGGCCATCGTGATCAGCCGTCCAGCACGGCCAAGTCGTCGATCTCGACGAGCAGTCCCGGCGGAAGCCGCATGTGGACGGTGGTGCGGGCGGGGAAGGGGCTCGCCGACGGTCGCCGCGCACGCAGCATCACGACGTCCGGCACCCGCCGCCTGAACGACGGCGGTGACGTGGCTCAGGACCTGTGTGGCCTGCCCGGCGACCGTGGTGCCGACGACCTCGCCGGTGTTAGGGGCGAGGGGGAGCTGCCCGGGGACCTGCTGGGACGGTGCCCTTGCGGATGCCCTGGGACAGCGGGGCCGACGAGGGAGGGCGCGTTGTCGGTGGTGATGACGGCTCTGGTCATGGTGCTTCCTTGAAGGGCGCGGTCAGCTGGTTGGGGATCAGGTCCAGGCCTGTCGTTCCTGGCCGCGGGGGTCGTCGACCTGGATCCACTCGGTGTCGATGCGCATGGTGGCGCGGCGGCCGGTGTCGTACGGATCCCAGCCGGGGTCGCCGGTCCGGGCGAACCGGATCCAGGCCTTGTGGACGCGGGTGGCGAGGTCAGCGGGGGCCTGGTCGGGGCCGAGCAGGGCGTAGAGGCCGCTGAGTTCGCCCCGGTCGGTGAGGTCGAAGACGAAGGGCAGTTCGACCCCGTGGGCGGCGCCGAGTTCTCCGCCCAGGGCGCGCGAGCGCCAGGCGAACTCGTAGGCGTAGGTGGCGCACCGCGGACGGACGGCATGGGCGTCGGCCAGAGCGCGGCTGCCCACTCCGAACAGGGCGTCGGCCATGATGGCGGAGCGCAGTTCGGCGAAGGACGCCCCAGGGCGTGAGGCGCGGTAGGTCTCGACGAGCCGCGCGGGGTCGGGGTGCGAGCGCGCGGCGGTCTCGTCGACGTCGGCGGCGGTCGAGGTGGCGTACTTGCCCACCGGGACGAGGTAGAGATTCCCCTCTTCGGTGTTGGTGCCGATGAGCAGGTCGACGTCGGCGTCGCCGCCGGCGGCGACGGATACGGCGGGCTGGGTGTCCAGGACCAGGCTGAAGGGGCTGAGGCCGATCAGCGGATCGCCGTGGGTTCCGGTCCGCAGATCGATGCCCGCGAGCTTGCCGGCCGCCTCGACGAGCCGCTCGTCGGGGATGCGGGCGAATGCGTCGGCCAAGGGCTCGATGCCCAGGGCATCACCCGCGGCCTTGGTGACGCGGGCGGCCTGCTCGGGCGTGAACGCGCCCAGGCCGCTGCCGCTCTGCACGATCGCGCGGCGGAACAGCCCGGCGGCCTCGGGGGTGGCGAGGACGCCACCGACGACGGTCGCCCCGGCCGACTGGCCGAAGAGGGTGACGTTGTGCGGGTCGCCGCCGAAGGCGGCGACGTTCTCCCGCACCCAGCGCAGTGCGGCGACGACGTCGAGCAAGCCTCGGTTGGCGGGCGCCCCGGGGAGGTCGAGGAACCCGGCTATGCCGAGCCGGTAGTTGAGGGTGACGAGGACGACTCCGTCGCGGGCGAAGGCGGAGCCGTCGTACAGGGTGGCCCGCGTCGATCCGGCGACGAAGCCGCCACCGTGGACGAAGACCATGACCGGCAGGTCGTGGGCCCCGGTGGCGGGCGTGAAGACGTTGACGGTGAGGTAGTCCTCGCCGCGGCTCCAGCCGGTGCCGAAGTAGGGGGTCATGTCGATGTCGCCGAGCCTGCGTTCCGCCTGCGGGGCGGTGGGTCCCGGCACGGTGGCGTCCCGTACGCCGTGCCACGGTTCGTGCGGGCGCGGTGGGGCGAACCGGTCGGCGCCGCGGGGCGGGGCGGCGTACGGAATGTTCTGGAAGGTGAGGGTGCGACCCCGGCGCAGGCCGCGAACGGGGCCCTGCGCGGTGGTCACGACGGGGTCGGGGTACTGGTTCATCTCGTGTGTCCTTCTTGCCTTTCCTGCCGCGGGCCTCAGACCTGCTCTGTGTACGGGGAGAAGGGCGCCCAGCCCTTGACAGCGAACTGGCCGCCCGCACGAACGACTTCGGCGGCACCGTGGCCGCCGAGGTGTGCGGGGAAGACGAGGGCGTGGCTGTCGGCAGCCGAGCCCAGGAGCCTGTGGCGGGTGGCGCGGGCTTCGGCGGGGTCCTCGCAGAAGCAACTGTTGGCGTCGGGCTCGTGGATCTGGATGGGGCTGTGTATCAGGTCGCCGACGAACAGCGCGCGGTCGGAGCCGGACTCCAGCCGCAGCACCGATGAGCCGGGGGTGTGGCCGGGTGCGAGGTCGAGGCGCAGGTTGGAGTCGATGCGGTGGCTGTCCTCCCACAGCCGGGTGAGGCCGGCCTCGTGCACGGGGGCGACGCTGTCCTCGAAGACGTTCTGATTGCCGCGGCCGAGCAGGGTCTTGTTCTCGTTGGCGGGGTTCCAGTAGTCGAAGTCGGCCTTCGCCATGAGGTAGGTGGCGTTGGGGAACGTCGGTACCCAGGTCCGGCCGTCGAGGTAGGTGTTCCAGCCGACGTGGTCGATGTGCAGGTGGGTGTTGATCACGATGTCGACGTCCTCGGGGCGCACCCCGGCGCGGGCGAGGTTGCCCAGGAAGTCGGTGTCCAGGCGGCTCCACACCGGCGCGTACGGCCGGTCCTTGTGGTTGCCGACGCCGGTGTCGACCAGGATGGTTCTGCCCTCGCTGCGCAGGACCCAGGTCTGGATCGCGGTGTTGACGATGCGGGTCTCGGCGTCCAGGAAGTCCGGAACCAGCCAGGACCGGTGTGTGTCCCAGGCCTGGGCCGGGCTGTCCGGGACGAACGCCTCGGGCGTCATGCCGACGGGGCCGTAGTACTCCCGGACTCGGGTCACGGTGACGTCGCCCAGGGCGATGGTGTCCACGATTCTCTCCAGTTCGATCGGTTACGCGTGCTCAGGCCGCAGGCGCGGGCTGGACACGGATGAACATCCGCTCATGACGGGTACGGGGCGCTGCGCCCCTGCCGGTGCCGTGCACCGGTGGTGCCGTGACTGTGGGGCGCGGCGTCCTCTGCTTCAGGACGGTCCCGCAGCCGAGGCTGATTGCGGGCATCGGACCGCGGGGTCCTCGCCGGTGGAGACGGGCCGTCCGGTACGCGTCCGTTCGTGGACGACCCTGCTCAGCCATGGTGCGTCTTGCCGGGCGCGGCGCGGTATGCGTCACGTGACTGCACCTGGGCAGAGCGGTCCCAGCGCTGATGCGGGACGCAACGCGAAAATCGGAGGAGCCGTGCGTCGATCCGGGTCTGGGCGAGCGCGGGAACAGCTGCGGTTCGTGACCGGCCGGCACAAGCTCGCTCAGGAGGCGACTGCCCGTCCCCTGGGCTGGGCAGTGAGGAGACCTGGCCGCCCGTGGACGGAGCCATGGTGTTGTCGGCGGCCGGTGCGGGCGGGGCCAAGGCTTGAGTGAGTCCGGTCAAGGTGAGGCCGAGGCGGTCGATGTGGAGCAGTAGGCGTCGTTGTGGCGACGGTCGTGCGTTGCGTACACGTTGTTCGCCGGAGAGCAGGGACGGCGCTCTGGTGACCTTGGGGCGTGCCGAGCGGGGACAGTGTCCGGCTGACGACTCACGAGGCGGACCAGGTGCGCCACCCTTTCCGGGACGTGGTCGGTCGCACGGTGACCGGGACGGCGTAATCGGCGTCGTCACCCTGCGGGAGGCGCCCGGCCGCGACGGCCGCGCGGGCAATTGAGCGGGTGGGTGAGTCGCAGACGTGCCTTGCGCAAGGACGCCGGTGCCTGGTCGACCCGGTGCTAAGGCGCCCGCCTTGGGACAGACCTCGACCTGCGAGCACGCACTGCCGCAGCGGCGGACGCAGCCTTCTCACATCTGGGTGCCGGTGCCTGACAGGGTGCCTTCGATCACATCGCGGAGTTGCGACCGGGCGGTGATGCCCAGTTTGGGAAACACCCGGTAGAGGTGGGAGCCGACCGTGCGGGGCGAAAGAAAGAGATTCTCTCCGATCTCGCGGTTCGTCAGACCGCGGGCGGCAAGTCGAACGATCTGCTGCTGCTGAGGGCTGAGCTGGGTGAGGGCACTGGGCACTACGCTGCTGGCTGCGTCGATGCCGGCAGCTCGAAGTTCTGCCTTCGCCCGCTCGATCCAGGGCCGCGCGCCGAGTCGTCGGAAGGTGTCGAGTGCCGCGATCAGCAGCGGGCGGGCCTCGGCGATGCGACGTTGTCTTCTGAGCCATTCGCCGTAGTCCAGCCGAGTCTGTGCCCGCTCGAACGGCCGCTGCTCGCCCGTGTCGTCCGCCAGCGAGGCCTGGAAGTACTGTTCTGCGTCCTCCGGCTCGGCGAGCAGAGCACGGCCTCGGTCGAGCAGTGCGCCGAGCCGTGCCGACACGCCTGTACCCAGGCGCCGCGCCGATCGCTCCAGCAGTTCGGCGGCGTCCTCCCGTCGGCCTCGGCGGACGGCCGCCGAGACGAGCTCGGCCAGGACGGTGTAGGAGACATGGTAGTGAACCGGACCGCCGTCGTCGGTGAAGGCGGAGCGGAACTGCGCGTACGCGGTGTCGTAGTCACCCTCGGCCACTGCCGCCAGGCCCAGGGCCCGGCGTGCGAACACCGCGACGGAGCGGCTCTCCAGCGGGTCGACGAGGACCAACGCCCGCTCGGCACTCCGTCGTGCGTCGGCCGCCTCGCCGAGCAGCGCGAGCACCGTCGCGTCGAGCACATGCGCACACGCCTCGGCGTGGTCCAGCCCTGCCACTGACGCCACCGCCGAAATCTCAGCGGCCACCGAACGGGCCTCAGCCCACCGGCCCTGCTCCAGATAGGCCCAGCCGACGGCACATCCCAGACCGTCCGGCAGCGAGCCACGGGCCTGCCACCGGTCGAACGCCTCGTCGAAGGTTCTGGCAGCCAGGGCGGTCTGATCCAAGATCCACGCCACGATGGCGAGCGCGGTCAGACTGTCGGCGTCGTCCTTGGCCGCAACGATCAGTCCGGGCAGCGCCGGGACGAGGGAGGCTCCCGCACCGCAGGGGTCGGAGACGGCCAGCACCCAGGCGCGCAGGGCACCCCTGCCGGTGGCGTCCGGCACACTGGTGAACAGGCTTTTGATGTGTTGTTGCTGGGACTCATCGCCCGAGTAGTAACGGACCACCGCCGCCGCGGCGAGCGCCTCCAGCAAGCGGGGCGACCGGGTGTCCGCGGCTTCCTCGGCGATACGCGTCAGCAGGGCGAAGGCCGCCGCATGGTTCCGACGCAGGGTCATGAGCTGCCCGGTGGCCAGCGACGCCCTGCTGATCAATGCCGGATCATCACTGTGCCCCCGGACCTCAGCGGCCAGGCGGTCCACCCAGCCGAGCTGACCGGTGAAGACGGCCATGGCGGCGGCCTCGGTCAGCAGCCGAGCCCGGCCCGCGCGGCTCGGGCTCAGCTCCGCGGCGCGTTCCAAGGCAGCGGCAGCGGCCGCATAGCCGCCCCGGCGCCGGGCCCGGTCGGCCGTCTGCCGCAGGGCGGCCGACACGTCCTCGTCGGGGCGTGTGGTAGCGGCGGCGAGGTGCCAGGCGCGGCGGTCAGGTTCCTCGCTCAGCAGCTCGGCGAGAGCGAGGTGCGCTTGCCTGCGTTCCTCGAAGGGCGCCGCATGGTAGACGGCCGAGCGGATGAGCGGGTGGCGAAAGGAGATCCGGAAGCCGTCTTGGCGTACGAGACCGGCCCGCTCCGCAGGTGCCCACGTCCTGTCGTCGGCCTGGGGGAGTCCCCGATAGGCAGTCGGGGCGTCCGTCGCATCAGCAGCCGCGAGAAGTAGGAGGGGTCGGCGAGTTACTTCCGGCAGGAACTGTGCGTGCTGCCCGAAGATCCGTTCCAACCGGTCGGTGACGGGCAGCGGGCCCTCCACGCTGCCGCCATCGAGCTGCCGGGTAGCGGTGGCGCGGGCCAGTTCGATCAGGGCGAGCGGGTTTCCGGCCGCCTCCTGCAAGATTCGCGTCCGGATTCGACCAACGGGTGTTGTCGGCTGTTGGTCGAGCAACCGGTTCGCTGCCTCACCGCTCAACGGACCGATGTCGAGACGGTCGTAGCCCTTGTCGAGCCCGGGCAGCGCGGCCGCGGCGCGCACGCCCACCAGCAGCGTGACGGCTTCGCTGTCCATGCGCCGGGCCACGAAGGAGAGAACGTCCAACGATGCGCGGTCGATCCACTGGGCATCATCGATCACCACGAGCAACGGCGCCGGTTCCGCCAGGTCAGACACCAAAGTGAGAACCGCAAGACCGACGAGCATGCGATCAGGGACCTCGGTGCGTTCGCCCAGCCCCAGGGCCGCCCGGAGCGCGGAGTGCTGCCGTGGTGGCAGGCTGTCCAGTTCGCCGAGCACCGAGCGGAGCATCTGATGAAGGCCCGCGAACGCAAGGTGCGCCTCGGACTCGCTGCCGACCGCTCGCAGTACCCGGCCGCCCTCGCGCCGCGCGCGGTCGGCCGCGAAGTCGAGCAGTACGCTCTTGCCGGCACCGGGTTCGCCCGTGAGGACCAACACCTCGCTGTGACATCGGTCAGTGGCGACGCGCCGCATGATTTCTGCGGTCTCGGTTTCCCGGCCCACCATCTTCAGATCAAGATCGCGTGTGGAGCCTTGGTCCCCTTGCGTCGTTCCACCATTTTTCACGATTGCTCCGGGAGTTGAGATTGGTCCGATAGTAAGAGGTCTCGACCTCCAGCGTCTCGATGCAGAGGGCGTGGGCGTCCAGCAGGGCCCCAACAGCACGCTCGTGTCCTGCCTCCACAAGCTGACCTGGCTGCTGACCGGGAACTTCCCCGGGCCCGGCGCCGTGCAGCCGCACTCGTGGATCGCCCCGCCGGCCCGCTGCACCATCAGCCCGCGCGGTACCCCCGTCAACGGCGCGGATGCCAGCGGCTGGTTCCCTGCGCCGTCCTGGCCGTCCTCGACGAGTCCACCGTCGCCATGGCCCCGCACCTGCTGTACGAGACCCTCGGCCCCACCCTCCCCGACGGTGCCCGCTCCGTCGCGGTGCTGTGGGCGCGCGCACGGCGCATCGCCAAGGTGTACGGCCGCTATGCGCCGGGCCGGACACGCGAGCGCCGACGCCTGGGACTTCGTCCCCCCATTCCGGCCACCGCATCCCGTTGCCCACCCTCGAACTCCTCGGCCTCCTCGTCGACCTGACTCTCCGTCCCGGCCGTCCACACCACCGAGGACGGGCGCCATGACTCGGCGAACGGGCAATTCACGCTGCACTTACATGTCTCCTGGAGAGCCTTGTCGGTCCTTCTGCCGTCCGGCTTCCGGCTGTCCGGGAAGGGCGTTCTCAGGATCGGATCGGAAGGCTCGGCACGAGGGCGCTTGAGCAGGAACGCTGCGAGCCGTGCCGGCCCCGCGGGCCGGCCGGGGTCACCCCGGATCGGGGGATCGGGGCGGCCCCGGCCGTAGGTCTGGCCGCGTTCGTGTCAGGCCGTGTCTGGCGATGTGTCGGTGTGGTCGGGGGCAGCTCGGTCGTCGATGACGATGCGGACGGGCTTGCCGTCGCTGTCGTGACATGGCCGGTCCGTGATCTCCCGGACGGCGGCGACGATCTTCCGCTGGAGGTGGTCGGCGATGGCCTGGGTGACGGGGTTGGATGCGCTGCGGGCCAGTTCGCCGAGGCTCGTGATGGCGGCGACGAGGCTGGGGCCGGAGAAGCGGACGCTTACGTATCCGTCGTGGTCGTCGACCTTGCCGGGGATGTGGAAGTGCTGTTCGCGGCCGGCGGTCTGGATGAGGAAGGCCCAGGTGTCGCGATGTGCTTCAAGCGTGGCGTGGGCGATGCCGGCGGCGGCACGGAGGGTCGCGTGGTCGGGTTGGGGGCCCGAGGACTCCGAGTCTGCCTCGTCGTGGCTGGGTCGGACGGTCGGCTCGTCGTGGGAATCAGGGCGGGGGTACGGCCCGGACCGGCCGGCGAGCTCGCTCGGCTGCGATGTCGGGTCCGTGGCGTCGACCGACTGGGATACAACTGCTCGCACGTCCGCCTCGAGCCGACCGATCATACCGTGGGTGGCGACGATCTCGTTGTTGATGTGGGTGAGTGGTCCGGTGATGAGGTCGGTGGTGCGTGTCATGGCGTCTCGGGCGACGGAGCGGATGTCGGCAAGACCGGAGCTGATGGCTCCGGTCGCGTCCCGGCGGATCTGGTCGATGACATGCTGCTGGTCGGAGACTTGCTGTTTGAGCGCGGCGACGCTTTCGCCGATGTTTTTGACCTGTCGCGCGATCTCACCGAGTGTGGCCCTGTCTGCACTGCCGAACGGCATGGTCCCCCCATACGGTCACAGATGACGACCTTGAAAGGGTGAAGGAAGGGAGACTTGTCGACAAGGATGCGTTCTGGCCAGGGGCCGCTGCTTGTTCAACGGCTGGTATTACTGGGGCATGCAGGAAGAGACGGCACGCTCCGCGATCGACATGTTCATCTCCGCGTTCAACACCTCGGACGACAGCTATGTGACTGCCCTGCTCTCCCAGGCCCTGACCTCAGACGTGGTCTTCTGGGGACCGTTGGGTCGCAGCGAAGGAATCGCGGCGGTCGAGCGGTTCGTGCTGGACATCCGGCGCCACCCGGCGGGGACCGGCACGATGGTGCGCTGCTCGGCGGTGGACATGCCTGACGAGTGGGCCCGGTACCAGTGGGTCTTCACCACGCCGGATGGAGGCCCCCGCCTGGCGGGAACGGACGTCGTCCATCTGCGGCGGAGCCTCATCGACCAGATCATCGTCTTTGCGGGGGAGATCGAACCGTCCGCCTCCTGAGTGGTTCTCCTGGCGCTGTCCTTCTCGTGAACTTGTCCCTTTCGACACTCCGGGGCTGTGGTTGGCGGTCTGTCAGGCAGCGCCGCTGAGACGGCGTCCGCCCCAGCGGATGCCATTCGCTGCGGATTCTCGCGCGCATTCCTTGCGTTGGGCGGCGAGTACGTCCTGGTGACGGGCGTTGGCGTTGGGCCAGCGCAGGCAGCGGTGCAGTGCCTGGGTTGGCGCGGGGCCGGGGCGGCTGGGCGGTGGAGGTTGGCCAGGGCGAACTGCCGCAGCGGGCCGAAGTGGACCTCGATCGGATTGGCCCAGGAAACGCGGGCCGGGGTGAAGCACAGCTCGACCCTCGGGAGCACGGTGCGGACGGCCCGCACCTTGGATTCGGCGCGGCTCCTTGTGCGTGAGGGCGGAGCGGGGGAGCGTTTCGGGCACGGACGGCCGGGTCAGCCCGTCTTGACGAGCGTCAGGGTGAATCCGTCGTTGAGCTTGCCCGCCCGCGAGAAGATCGGCAAGTCCGCCGCTGAGGGCGTACGTCGTCCTGGCTGCTCCTCGGTCACGTCACCGGTGACCGGCTCGGTGACGGTGCCGGTGACCGTCACGGTTGCCGTCTGCCGACCGTTTCCGCGCGGACAGCTTCACCTTCTGCGCGTCCCCGGAGTGCTGGACCGGCACCCGTACCAGGGAGCCGTCAGCCATGGCGATGACCGACGGGTCGCCCTCCGCGTACTCCACCGCGGCCATCCCCACGTCGTACAGGAACTCGGGGATGTGGAGGGTGCCCTGGGGCAGGTCGTCCCGGAGGAAGACCGAGGGGTTGCCTTCGGGTCCGATGCGGAACACGGTCGGGGCCAGCTCCCCGACGGCGTACGCGGTGACGTCGGGGCCACCGTCACATCGAAGATCAGGAAGCTGGGCGTCACCTCCAGGTCCAGGTCGCCGGCCTCGCCGACCGCCCCAAACCGGCGGAGGTCCGGGCGGCACTCGACGCGTGAGCCGGTGACCCCGGCCTACCGCCTTGCGCCGGTGTGTCCGGCCGCCGAGGACAGCGGCCGGAGTCGTCGTGTGCGGTTGTCCCGCCGACAGGGCAACCGCTGTCACGGCCCGCCTCGGGGTGCGGGCACAGGAATTGGACGGCGCAGACGGGTGGACCGTGAGGCCACACTCACCCTGAGTGACATGGCAGAGCGCGTCGCATACGCGTGCCCCGTGCAAGGGCCACGCGCAGGTTACGTACAAGGATCGTTCGGTGAGGGCGCGGAAGGCAGAGGCCGGCGGGCGTGGGGCCACGGTCCCCCGATACGCTGCGGGAAGCCGCCGCCGGGGGAGGGGCATCACCGGCTCGCGACGGCGTGCGGGCGACGTTCGTCCGGTGAGCGCGGCGGGCCGCCGGTGCAGGCCGCCGCGCACTCCTTGGACGGTTGTCAGTCGTCGAGCGCCTCCAGGACGTCGGCGAGGTCGACGAACTTGAAGCCGGTGGCCTCGCGATCGCCGTCATCCGGGGTCATGTGGCCGTCCTGGACGACGAGCAGGCCGTTCGGGTACCTGCTGCCGAGAGGCTCGGCGAGTACGTCCGCGCCGTCGCACTCCTCGGAGCCGTCCAGCGACTCGGAGGCGGCCCTCACCTGGAAGCCACCCTCGTACTCGTAGTCGTCGGAACGTTCACGGTCGTAGGCGACGAAGGTGTCGTCGCCCTGGCTGGAGGCGAGCAGGTAGCCGTCCCCGTCGTCCTGCTTCAGCAGGGTCAGACCCTCGACGTCCGCCGACAGCCGGTCACCGCCGAAGCCGGGGTCGTCACCCGCCACGCACTCGTCGGCCGCCTCGTCGTACGCGGCCGGCACGCCGTACTCGCGGACCTTGTCCTGCAGGACGGGAGCGCCCTTGAGATCGGCCGGCAGGCGCCAGATGCCCACGTCCTCCTGCCCGGCGAAGAGTGTGCCGGTCTTCGGGTCGACGACCATGCCCTCGACCTGGGGGCCCTCGCCGGGATCGCCGCAGGGGGACCACTTCGAACCGTCGGGCATCGTGAAGGCGGAGGGCAGGTCCAGGGTGCGGACCTTCCGGTAGGACACAGTGCTGTCTGCCGTCGTGGTCAGCTCCAGCAGCGCGATGCGGGTGGTCGCGTTCTGGCTGACGAGAGCGTAGGACTTGCCGGTCACGGAGTCGGTGTACGTGGCCAGACCGTAGGCGGTGCTCTCCTCGTTGACCTCCTCCTGCGAGCCGGAGAAGATCCACGGCGCCGAGGGGTCCGTGACGTCGGTGAGGGGGGCGTCGGGCCGGTCTCCGTCGATGCGGTAGACGCGCAGCTTGTCGCTGCCGCGGTCGCTGACGACCGCCACGTCCGTGTCGCCGGAGCCCAGGGACGTGCCGTGCACCAGGTCGACGTTGTTGAAGCGGCCGGGCGCGTCATCTGCTCCGGGCGCCGTGGGGGCGGGGACCGACTGCACCTGCCGGGCGTCGAGGTCGTAGACCCGCAGGCCGCCCTCCTTGGCCGTGGCGATGACGAGGCTGGCGTCCGGGTCGGCGGGGTTGCGCCAGATCGCAGGGTCGTCCGCGTTCGCGTTGCCGCCCTCGTCGTCGTCGAACAACGCGGCGGTCTCGGCCCGGGGAACGACCTCGGGCGGTGCGGCCGCACCTGCCGGAGTGCCGGATGCCGCACCCGCTGCGAAAGCGAGGGTTGCGGCCACCGCGACGGCACCGGACCGGCGTCTTGTGAACGCGCGCAAGAAGTTCTCCTCTCAGGGAGTGGACGGGACAACACCGCATGATCACAAGGGCACGCGGAATGTGGGCGACGTGTCGGCAACTCTCCGTCGACGGGCCGGTGTCTGACAGGTGATTGTCGGAGATGTGTGATTGGCCGGCGGTGGAGGCCCGGTTCCGGGAGCGCGTCGACCACGGACCTGGGCACCGCGCGGAACTGGCTGACCTGGGCATCCGCCGGTGGAGGGTCTGTGCTTCAAGAGGCTGGGGGAGCGCTATCGCCCAGAACGTGCTCAGGTGGTGTGGCTTGGCGTCGCGTGCGAGGTTGGTTGACGGGTTCCTTCTACAGCGACCGCGACGCCCGCCCGCTGGCGCACCGACTCGAGCAACCGTCCGGCGCCCGCCTCCCGGCCCTGGCCAATGTCATCCGCGAGGATCAGCGCGCGGTCGTGCAGGGCAGCACCGCCCCGTTCAACTCCTGCTCCGGCGGCAGAGGCCGTCGCCGACTGCTCCGCCCGCAGTAGGCGTGAACCCTGCCGGCGGCGGATGGGCGATCGCCCCCGCATCGGGCATTCTGGTTGGTACACCCTGATCCGGCCGCACGAGGGGAGCGCCGCATGCTGCTGATCGACGTGTACGTACCCAGGAACGCCCTGAGCGACGAGGAACGGCAGATGCTGGCCCAACGACTCATCGACACGCTCATGACCGAGGACGACAGCCACGCCGCCGAGGTCCTCGACGCCCAGCGCAGGCTCACGCAGGTGCTCGTGCACGAACCGGCAACCTGGGTCCTCGGCCGGCGCCCGAGGACGGACCCGGCGGACCCGCCCCGCTACCTGGTGCGGGTCACCGTCCCGGCGTCGTGGCGCAAGGAGATGAGCAGCTACACCGTGGAGATCGTCACCGAGGTCCTGGCGGAGACCGAGCGGGCAGCCGGCCGCGACCCCGAGCGGGTACGGCGCGAACCCGACGCCGTGGTCCTGGTCGACGGCATCTCCGAAGGCGGCATCGGCATCCACGGCAGGGCCGTGAGCAGCCTGGACCTCATGGAGCTCGTCTCCCGCCCCTACCGCGACACCGCCCCGCCCGGTGACGGCGCCCCGCCCCGTGACAGCGCCCCAGCCCGCCCGGCGCCCCCGGCTACCCGCAGTCGGCTCACCGACCCGGTGTGCGGGATGAGCGTCGACCTCGCCGACTCCCCGCCCACGCTGGTGTACGAGGGCGTCCTGTACGGCTTCTGCCACGGTCTGTGCCGACGGTCCTTCGCCGACGAACACGGGCTGCACGGACAGTACGGCACTGCCTCCCAGCAGACGGAGGATCCTGCCTGAACCGGAGAGAGCACGGCGAGGACGAGCGGGTGCCGAAGACGCCCGGCGGACTCCGGCGTCCGAGCGGGCGAGTTCGGACAAGGTGACCGCTCTTGTAGAGGACTTTCCGTCCGTGGGCGGTCAGTAGCGCGGCACCGCCCGCGTTCAGATCGATGGCCCAGGTCACCGACTCATCCTCGCTCAAGTTCGAGGACCTCGCCGATCAGCTCGGGCAACGTCGTCTCGTCGTCGGCCACCCGCCGCGACGGCCTTCGCTCACCTCCGGCATCGAGCACCGGGCAGTGATGCTCGCTCTTGCTCGCGTCCGTTCCCGCCCACAGTTGCGGCACCTGTGCCTCCTCGACGATCCGTGTTCCTGGTCCCAGCAGACGACCACGCCGACCCTGAACCCGACCCCCGCCCGGGCGCACCGTCGCGTCCGGTCACGGACAGGTTCGCCGGGAGCTTGGGGTGTTGGGCGTGGACGGGCTTCGTCAACCCTCCGTAGGCTGGTGATCGCCTACGAAGGGGGCCGGGTGAACGGCAATCCGCTGTACCACTGGACAGTGCTGGCGGTGTCCACGGTGCTACTGCTGCCTGTGCCGGTGGCGATACTGGCCGGGTGGACGCCGCCGTGGTTGCGCAAGAGACAGGCCGGGTTGCGGCTTCGCGCCTACGGCATTCTGTGCATCTACGCCCTCATGCTTGTCAACGGCATCCCTCGCATCGCTGACGTGTCATTCGAGATGGTCATGGTCTGCATGACCGTCGGTTTCGGCTTCATCGCCGCCGCTGCGACCCTCTTCCTGCTCTCGGTGCGCAAGGACTCAGTCGCCCGGACATCTGGCCCTGTCGAACCCCTTGAAGGCTGAGAGACAGCTTGCTCGCCTGCGGCGTGACGGAGTTGGTCAGGCTCTGGTTCGAGATGATGTCCGCCCCAGCGGATTCACTTCTCATCTCGGATGCGGGCGCGTTCCTCGCGCTGGGCGGCGAGCACGTGGGGGTGGCGGGCGTTGGCGTCGGCCGGTTGCGGCAATGATGGTGACGACGTGGACTGGACGGTCTGCCGAACTCACCAGCGTTCCGCCGGAGCCAGGAAGAGGGGGGCGCCCGGCCGGTCGGAGCCCGGTGATCAGGCACTCGGACGTCCCGTGGCGGGCTGAGCACGTGGACCCACATGGCCAGTGACAGCCGGGCTCGGCCTCTGGCCGTACACGTCACCGCCGGTCAGATTGGTGACGTGCGAGCCTCCGTGGCGGCCCCGGCCAGGATTCGGATGCCGCGCAGCCGACCCGAAAGGCCAAGTACCCGCCCGACAACTGTCCTGGCGGATCGCGCCTATCCGTCCCGCGGGATCCGGGGGCACCTTCGTCGCCGAGGCATCCGGGCTGTCAGCCCGCAGGCCACAGTCCGGATCGGTCACCGCCCTCGGCGAGGCCGTGCCGGATGCCGCCCGGCCAGCTTCGACGCTGAGAAGGACGAGGAGAGGAACGCCGTCGAACGGTGCATCGCCCGACTCAAGCAGTGGTGCGGCCGGGCCCTGCGGACCGACAAACTCGCCATCGCCGGCCGGGCCGCACTCCACGTCGCGTCCATCCGTGTCTGGCGCGTCAGTGACATGACTGCGGAAGCTACAGACCCAAGCTCAAGACGAAGCCCGAGAAAGTAGGGGCTACGACCCGCCACTGGCACAGAAGGGGGTCCGTCGGAGCCGGACGGCTGTGTCCCGCAGCCTCGAAGCGGCCCGCCCCCATCCCAGTCCTGCTGCTCCCCGGTGCCCGGCCCAACCGTGCGAGCGGCCTCGCTCGACGGCGCGGCGTCGTGTCCCGCGGCTGCCACCGGCCGGGCGGCAGCCGCGTGAACAGGGGAGGGGGTCGTGCGTCCGGGCGGGCGGTGCGCCTCGTCGGACGTTGTGGGCCTCTGCGGCCAGGCCGGGAGCGAGCGGCGACATGAGGCCGGGGGAGGGCCGGCCTGGAGGCTGGCGTCTCCGCTTCCTCCAGCTATTGGGCTTGCTTCGACTCCAGTCGTCCCAGCGGATGGGCGTCACCGGCGAGAGTGGCCTGCGCCGTTTCCCAGTCGGTGTCGTCGACGCCGGTGACGTGGCGCAGGTAGGCAAGGGTGACCTGCTGGACGAGGGCGACGCGCTCGGGGTTCTCGTCGGTGGTCTCCGCCGCCTCGTAGCCGGCGATGCCGCCGAGGGAGTGTTCCCCGCCGAAGACCGTCAACAGGCTCTTGTCGCCTCGGGCAAGGGTGTAGGGGTCGGTCGTCCAGGACGGCCCACGTGTGGAGAGGGGGAGTTCGTCCTTGTCGCCGGCGACGACGAGCCCGGGCGCGGTGATGTGGGAGAAGTCCTGCGCGCGCAGCCAAGGGGCGTTTTCCAGGGCGAAGGGCGTCAGATCGTCACCGCCCGCGCCGGCCGTGGCCAGCTGGACGCTGGCCATGACCCGGGGGTCGGACAGATCCTCCGCGGTTCCGGTCCGGGTGTCCGTGACGCGCAGGCCCACGAGGATGCCCGCAGTCTGACCGCCGAAGGAGTGCCCGGCGGCGACGACGCGGCTGTGGTCCACGCGGCCGGGCAGGGACGACTCCAGGACATCCAGTGCGTCGAGGATCGTCCTCATGGCCTGCACGCGGTGGTGCCACAGATGAGGCCTGCGGGGGTCGTCCGCGGCGAGGCCGAGGCGCCTGGAGTCGAGGTGGGTCGCCTGGAGCACCACGAAACCGTGGGAGGCCCAGTGGTCGACCAAGGGCGCGTAGCCGTCCAGGTGGGAGCCGAAACCGTGCGCGAACAGCACGATCGGCAGCTCGGTGCCGGTGACCGGTGCGGAGACGCGGACCTGCAGGCCTTCGTCGTGCTGGGGGGCGGGCAGCACGACCGGTCGGACGGACACGGTCGGGGCGGGCGCGGGACCGGTGAGGCCGGTCGCGGGGTATGTGGTCATCAAGTGGCTTCTTCCTCGCAGAAGACCCCGGCGAGGCGTACGCCGGGCCGACACCGGTTACGCTAAAACCTGACGCTGACGTCAGAGGCAAGTCGCGGAACGGCTGCCGCACAGGAGGGTCAATGCGCATCGGAGAACTCGCCGCTCGGACGGGCGTCAGCGTCCGGGCTCTGCGGTACTACGAGGAGCAGGACCTGCTCGGCGCCGAACGCAGCCCCAGCGGCCAGCGCCGCTACCCCGAGAGCGCGGTCGACCGGGTCAGGCTGATCCAGCAGCTCTACGCCGCCGGGCTGTCCAGTAGGACCATCACCGAGCTGCTTCCGTGCGTCGTCGACGGCCGCGCCACCCCTGGCCTGCTCGAGCGGCTGGCGGCGGAGCGCGAGCGGGTCGACCGGCGCATCACCGACCTCCTACACGCCCGGGACCGGCTCGACTCGGTCATGACCGCCGCCACCGCCAACTTGCGCACCGGTGCCTCCTGCCGCCGGGAAGCCCCTCACGGGGCCGCTGAGACCGGCCCCGCGGGCCGGTGAGCCGTGCACGGGCCTGAACAGCCGCATGGGCGTGGCAGCCGTTCGACAGCCCTCTACTGATTTCGCCTGGCAAGGGTGAGGCTGGTTCGTCGAAGGCCAGTCCGGTGCCGGCTGTGAAGCCGTCGCCCGAACCGGCCCCTGTCCTCACGCCGGTCCACCGACGGTCTGCCCGGCGACGGCTGGCGAACGCCGTGCGGACGGGTGGTGCAGGGCCGGGGGTGTGGCGGGCAACGACGGGTTGCCGGTGGTGCGCCGCCGGCTTGAAGAGCGGGAGGCGTTCCGCGAGCTGGTGGCCGTGTGGCACCCCTCGCTGTGGCGCTATGTCCGGGCCACGGTCGGCTCCTCGCACCTCGCGGACGATCCTGCTCAGGAGGTATGAACCGCTGTGGTGCGCGGTCTGCCGCGGCTGCGGCAGGCGGAGCGGTTCGTCCCCTGGCTGTTCACCATCGCCCGGCGCACGGTCACCGACCATCTGCGGCAGACGTACGAGGCTCCGGAGACAGCCATCGAGGTCTGGCCGCGCTGCCGCCTTCGGAGCGCGAGGTGCTGATCCTCTTCCATCTGGAGGGTGCTCGGCGTACGGGTCGACACTGTCAAGAGCAGGCTCCACCGCGCCAGGCGCATGCCGCGCGACCACCTCGCCGAGAAGGGATAGGAGGCGTGAGCGAGCAGAACCGCTCGGCACTGTGGGCCGTGCCCGAGCAACTGGAGCGGGTGTTGGCCACGGAGGTGTCGCTGCGGTATCGGCTGCGCCACGTGGCAGTGGGCCTGGTCGGCAGCTGCGGCGCCGCCGTGATCGCGGTGCTGTGGCCACCGAGCCGCATGCGCTGCCGCCGCGTGCCCAGGCCGTCTTCGCCGGACTGATCGCCCTCGGGCCCGCCTCGGCCGGCTTCGCCGGCTGGGTGCTGAGCAGGCGTCGGCCGCTGTTCGCCAAGGACCGGGTGCTGTCCGCCCGGATCGCACTGGCAGTGCCCGCGGTGACCGCTGTGGTCGGGGTCATCGTCACCGCCGCTGCGGTGCTCGCTCTGGTACGGGCGCGGCACCGACGAGGCGAGCTACTGCGACTGCGGGATGCCTTGCGACAAGGTGCCGCCTGAACAACCGGGTCCGTCCAACCGAGAGCACCTTGGTCGTCCGGGAGACATACATGAACGACAAGACCTGCTCCAGATAGGTTGGGTGAACAAGGTCGTCGGCCTGGCCACTCGACACTCGCACGTGTCGGCAATGGCTGAGGAACTCTTCCCAGGATGCCTCTGCGCACCGACGCCGAGAGCTTGGCTATTCAGATGCCGTTGGCGATGCGCTCGTGGTTCCGTTCGCCCTCGCGGGTCTGGATGCCGGCGGCGAGCAGCTTGTGGGCGAGTTCGGTGACGTCGTCGCCGAACGCCGCGTACAGGCCCTCGTTCTCCACGGCGTATGCCGTGTGGGGAATCGGAGGAGCGATCGCGTCGACCGCGGCCTTGGTGATGGAGACGACCTCCGGTCGCAGGCCGGCGATCCGCCGGGCCAGGGTGCTCACGAATGCGCGTTCCTGGGCTCTGTGGGGGACCCGGGGCGCGGCATCAGATGCCAGAAACCTCAGTTACCTCATATGACTTAAGTCACTCCTGTGGTGGTCGGCGGGAAGAGGCCGTGAAGCGTCTCCCCGCCGGCTCGTGAACCGGCGGGGAGACGCTTCACGGACATGGCCGGGCGTTCGGGGTCACTGGAGGGTGATGTTGTCCAGTTCGGCGTAGCCGATGCCGCCCGCGAAGCCCGGGGAGCCCTTGGCCAGCCGGATCATGTTGTAGCCCGCGCGCAGGTTGACGTTCACGGTGGCGGTCCCGGTGGGCTTGCCCCAGCCGGAGCTCGTCGGCGGGTAGGTGACGGTGGACCAGGCGCCGCCGTTGTACGCGAGTCCGTGCGTGGCGTTGGCGCCGGTGGCGTTGGCGTACTTGATGCTCATCGAGTACGTGCGCGCGGTCGGCACGTGCACGAGGAAGTCGACGAAGCTCTGGTCGCGCATGTCGGCGGAGTTGTCGATCTGCCCGACGTAGCTGCCGTTCGACGCGGAGCTGGAGCTGTGGGTGTTGGCGTTGACGACGGTGGCGTTCTCCGCCTCGTAGGTCTGCTGCCAGGTGGGCGTGCCGGAGGTGGGGGTGACCAGCAACTGGTACGCCACGACCGCGTTCATGCCGCTGACGGGGACGGTGATGCTGCCGTCGGAGGCCACGGTGTACGTCTGGGTGGAGACGGTGACCGGTGCGGACTGGTTGGTGTGGCGGCCGGTGTCGTTGGTACGGGACAGCGTCACGTTCACCTGGGATCCGAGGGCGCCGACGCCGTTGATTTTCACCGTGTTGTCACCGCTGTCGCCACCGAAGACGACGTTGACCTGCTTGCGGCTGGCGTCGTAGGAGGCCACTCCGTCGAGCCAGGACTGCGGCACGGTCTCGACGATGTTGCCGGACTGGTCGCCGTACCACTTGTAGGCCCAGTAGGACGCCGTGGGCTGGTCGTTGTGGAGCAGACCGTTCATGGTGCCGGCCTCGTACCAGTAGGCCCGCTCGGCGTCGTGCACGCCCGCGCGTTCGAACTCGGCCATGTAGTGCACGGCCACGCTGGGCTGGTCGACCTGGCTGGGCGAGGCGTACTCGTTGATGGAGATGGGGCGGTGCGACAGGCCGAGGGAGGATTCGACGGCCCGGAAGTCGTCGACGTTGGCCTGGACGGTCTGCCAGCCGCTGTTGGTGCCGAGCTGGTGCCACACCATGACGTCGGGCAGGGTGCCGGTGTCCCTGGCGTGCTTCATGAAGGCGTACATCCAGTCGTGGTCGTACTCGGCGGTGCCGGGACCCGCGATGGGCGTCTTGGTGTCGATGCCGCGGATGATCTCGTAGCTGCGGGTCCACATGTCGTGGAAGGAGCCCTCGGTGTCGTCGAGTCTGCCCTCCCAGGTCCAGTCCGGCTCGTTCCAGATCTCGTAGCCGGCGATGTTGGTGGTCGTGGTGGCCGCCATCCGCTCCTGGATCATGGTGGTGAGCTTGGACTCCCAGTCCGCCCAGCTGACCCAGTTGTAGGGGAAGGCGCTGAAGATGTCGGAGAGTCGCAGGTACTGCTGACCGCCGGCGGAGGTGACCTTGTCCGCGACCTCGAGTCCGTCGCAGCACGGGGTGGTGGCGCCGTTGCCGAGCTGCTGGTTGCCGGGCGGAGGCTGCGTGAGGGTGTTCAGGTGCAGGGGGTAGAGCCGGCTCAGTGAGGGCGCGGTGGCTCCTTCGTCGACGCCGTAGAGGCCGCCCGCGGCGACGTGGGTGACCGGGCGGACGGTCGTGCCCACGTTCACGGTGAGGGTGTTGCCGGCCGCGTGAGCGGGGGCTGCCACCACGCTGCCGGCGGCGATGACGGCGATCCCGACGGTGGCGTGTGCGACGGCGCGACGCAGACGGGAGGATCTGCCGGTGGTCGGAGTGGACTCACGGAAGGGGCCGGAAGACAACCGGCGGTGTGGCCAGAACATGGCGGGCCTTTCGGGTGGGGGGCCGATATGAGGAAGCGCTTCCTCACCAGGGCGCGTCCCACGTCTGAGGGGAAGGGGTGTGGGACGCAGCTGTGCGTGGCGCGGGCTCACGGAGGAGCATGCCGGGAATCGCGTTGCGGAAGCGCTGTGTTGCGCCGATGTTTCACCCGGCGTCCGAGTCGCGTCAACAGGTCGGGTGCGGTGAATTGCCAAAAAATTCGCGGGAGTTGAGGAAGCGCTTCCTCGACTGGGCGGTCAGGCCCCGGCCGACGCGGCCGCGGTGGAGCTCCTGACCAGGACCGCGCACCGGTGCAGCCGGACGCCGCCGCCGACCGGCCTGCCGTCGATCATGTCGAAGAGGTCGCGGACCGCCGCGGCTCCCAGGGTGTGCAGGTTCATGTCGACGGTGGTGAGCGGCGGGTCGCTCTCCAGGGCGAAGATGGGCCAGTTGTCGAAGCCCGTGATCGCGACGTCCTGCGGGACCCGCAGGCCGGCGCCACGCAGTGCCTCGGCGACACCCGTGGCGATCTGGTCGGAACCGCAGACGATCGCGTCCACGTCGGGAGCCTTCGCGAGCAGCCGTTCGGCGAGCACCCTGCCGGACCGCTGGGACCACTGCCCGTGCAGCACCTCGTGCGCGAGGGGCAGCCCGGCCTCACGCAGCGCAGCCGCGATGCCCCGGCCGCGTTCCCGGACCGCCCGTGCCTCCTCGGGACCGGTGATGACGGCGATCCGGCGCCGGCCGCCGGCCAGGGCGTGCTCGGCGACCTCGCGGGCCCCGCCCTGGTCGTCCGGGACGTGGACGACGTCCGCGGCGACGCCGGTCTCCCCGTAGACGTAGACCACCGGCTGCTCCAGGAGCCGTGCGACCCGCGGGGTCGGGGTGTTGTTGTCGCCCACGACGAGGACGCCGTCGACCTGCCGCTCCGCGAAGCGCTCGACGATCCGGCGCAGTCTGGCCCGGTCGCCCCGCGCATCACTGACGGTCATGCTCAGGTCGATCTCGCTCAGCGCCTCCTCCGCGCCCAGCAGGATGGGCAGCACGAAACGCTGCGCGTCACTGTCCACCACGACCAGCCCGACCGTCCCGGTACGTCCGCTCATCAGGCTGCGCGCGATCCGGTTGGGCGTGTACGCGAGTTCGCGGGCGGCCTGGAGTACCCGGGCACGTGCCTCATCGGAGACCCGGGCCTGGCCGTTGATCGCCTTGGAGGCCGTCGTCAGGGACACCCCGGCGCGGCGAGCCACTTCGGACAGAGTCGTCGAACGCCCAGACTGCATGCGCTGATTCTGGCAGCCGTCCGGGCACATCGGTGTGCCGGGTGACCGCGCGGCCGCGTTGCGGTTCGGCGTGGGACGTCGCCGGTCCGTCGTTGAGCGGCCCCGCGGCAGGTCATGGGGGCCGGCCCCGAGGCAGGTCCCGCGTGAGCGGCACAGTTGGCGACAGTACGGGTATCAGTCCTTGACCGCCCCCGCGGTCACGCCCGCCGCCACATAGCGCTGCGCCAGGACGAGCAGGACCGCGGCGGGCACGGACGCGACGACCGCGGTGGCCATGATGGCGTTCCACTCCTGGTTGTTGTTGCCGATGTACTGGTAGATGCCGAGGGTGATCGGGCGCATCTCACCGCCGCCGTCGAGCGTGCTCGCGAAGACGAAGTCGGACCAGGCCCACAGGAAGCTGAAGAGTGAGACCGTGACGACGGCGTTGCGGCTGACGGGCAGGACCACCGACCAGAAGGTGCGCCAGGTGCCGGCTCCGTCGACGCGGGCGGCGGCGAGGAGTTCACCGGGCAGTCCCGACATGAACGCGGTGAAGATCATCACGCCGAACGGGACGGAGATGGTCGAGTCGGCGATGATCAGCCCCCACCAGGAGTTGAGCAGACCGAGGTCGAGGAAGACGCCGTAGAAGCCCATCGCCATGACGATGCCCGGGATCATCTGCGCGATCAGCAGGGCGAGGCCGAGCACTCCGCTGCCCGGGGGACGCAGCTTGGCCAGCGCGAAGCCCGCCGGGGCGGCCAGGACCAGGGTCAGCGCGACCGTGCCGAGACCGATGAGCAGGCTGGTGCCGAGGTAGGGCAGCTGGTCGTCGAGGACGGCACGGTAGCCCTCGAAGGTGGGGCGCAGGGGCAGCAGGTCGGGCGGTGACTTGCGCATGTCGCTCTGCGGAGTGAGGGAGACGTTGACCATCCAGTACACCGGGAAGAGCATCACTGCGGTGAGCAGGAGGCCGACGACGGTGCGGTGGCGGGAGCGGCGGGCGGTCATGCTTCCTGCTTCCTCTGGACGCGGATGTAGAGCAGACCGAAGACGAGGGCGATCAGGATGAGCAGGTTGCCCACCGCCGCGCCGGCCCCGAACTTCGGCATCAGGGTGCCGAAGCCGAGCTGGTACGACCAGGTGGCCAGGGTGGACGAGGAGTCGCCCGGGCCACCCTTGGTCATGATCCAGATCAGGTCGAACACCTTGAGCGTGTAGACGAGTCCCAGCAACAGGGTGATCGCCGAGACCGGACGCAGCAGCGGAAAGGTGATGCGCCAGAACTGCTGCCAGCCGCTCGCGCCGTCCAGGGCGGCGGCCTCGTACAGCTCGGCGGGGATGTTCTGCAGGCCGCTGTAGAGGATGACCAGGTTGAACGGGATGCCGATCCAGATGTTGGCGATGATGACCGAGGCCAGCGACCAGTCCGGAGAGGCGAGCCAGTCCACCGGACCGACGCCCACCAGGCTCAGCGCGTAGTTGGTCACGCCCGACTCGCTGTTGAACATCCACGACCAGGTCGACGCCGACACGATCAGCGGCAGCAGCCACGGGATCAGGAACAGCGCCCGCAGAGTGCCGGACAGCCGGAACCCGCGGTTGAAGAAGACCGCGAGGGCGAGGCCCGCGGTGTACTGGCAGGCGATCGACACGAGGGTGAACACCATGGTGTGCGTGAGCGCCGGCCCGAAGGTCGGGTCGTCCAGCACGGTGCGGAAGTTGTCCAGCCCGGAGAACGGGGCGTCACCGGAGACGAACGATCTGACGGTGTAGTCCCGCAGGCTCAGGTCGAGGTTGCGGTACAGGGGATACAGGTAGAACGCGGCGAGGTAGAGCGCCAGCGGTGCGAGGAAGGCCAGCGCGGTGAGCCGGCTCGTGCGGCGCTGCCGCCGCTGTTGTGCCGAACCGGTCGTCACGGGACCGGTGGCGGTCGTCCCGGTTCGGGGCCACCGGTGGGGGCGGTCGGCGCGGGTGATGGTCATGCGGTCTCCTGAGTACGGGGGCCGGCCGGGGCACCGTGGTCACGGGAGGCGGCGCCCCGGAGGCGTTGCCGTGCGCCCTGTCGGTGTCAGCCCTGGCCCTTGCCCGCGGCCTCCTGTGCCTGCGACAGCGCTTCCTTCGGGCCTTGACCGCCGGAGAGGGCGCTCTGCACGGCCGTCCACATCGCTTCGGAGATGACCGGGTACTCGGTGCCGAGTCCGTCACTGGTGCGGCCGCGGGCCGCGGCCACCGCGGTGACCCACGGCTCCAGCTTGGCGTCGGCCTCGACCTGCTGCTTCTGCGCCTCCTCGGTCGGCGCGACGTACGTCAGGGTGGTGTCCGTCTTCAGCAGGTTGGCGGAGCTGGTCAGACAGGTGACGATCTTGCTGCTGGTCTCGTAGCGCGCCGTGTCCTCCTGCACGGGGACGGTGACGAACTCACCGCCGGTCGGCACGGGCGCCGAGCCGCCGTGCCGGCCAGGGATGCTGATGACCCCGTACTCGAAGCCGGCCTTCTCCGCGTTGCCGAGCTGCCAGGTGCCGTTCTCGGCGAACGCGTAGTCACCGGTGGCGAACTCCTGCCAGCTGGTGGTCTGGGTGTTCTGCAGGACACTCTTCGGCGCGTACCCGCTGTCGACCCACTGCTTCCACAGGGACAGCGCCGCCTCGCCCTCCGGGGAGTCCAGCTCGGTCAGGTCACCGCCGGCGCCCCAGAACCACGGCAGGAACTGGAAGCTGCCCTCCTCGGTGTTGATGGCGGAGAAGGTGATGCCCTTCATGCCCTTGTCCTTGACCTTCTTCAGCGCCGCCGTCAGCGAGTCCCAGTCCTTGACCGAGGCCGGGTCGACACCGGCCGCGTCCAGGACCTCCTTGTTGTAGTACAGCGCGAGAGTGTTGGCGCCGATCGGAGTGCCGTAGGCGGCTCCGTCGATGGTGCCGGCGCCCAGGATGTTCTCCTGGACCGCCCCGGTCTCCAGGCCGACGTCGGTGACCTTGTTGAGGATCCCCGCCTCCACCAGCGTCGACACGACCGGGTTGTCCACCAGCATGACGTCCGGGGCGTTGCCCTGCTGCGCGGCGAGCAGCGCCTTGTTGCCGAGGTCCGTGGTGTCGTACGCGGTGCGCTCGACCTCGACCCCGACCTCCTTGCCGCACTGCTCGACGAGCTTTCCCCACTGGGAGGAGGTATCGAACTGGGGATACGGGTCCCAGAACGTGTAGGTTCCGGAGCCGCCGGATTCGGCGTCGGAGGAGCCGGCCCCGCCTCCGCAGGCGGCGACGGTGCCGAGCGCCGCGATGACGGCGACAGCGATCGGAAGGCGGCGGGTCTTTCTCATGGTGACCTCGTTGTCTTGGCGGAGGAGCTGGCGAAGGAGCGACGTGCTGAGACAAGAGCGGTGCGGGCAAGCGCCAGGTTCGAAGCGACGGGCGGCTCAGAGCGTGGGGATCCACACGCGCATGGAGCTGTCCTGGCGGTTGGCCCAGGCGTAGTAGGGCACGGCGGTGAGTTCGACCGGTTCGTCGCTGTGACCGGGGTCGGCACCGTCGGCGTTCACGTACGGCCACCAGCCCGGGTCGCCGATGGTCCGGCGCCGGCCCGCGGCCACGACCGTGGTGACGCCGCCGAGCAGGTCGGGTCGGTGCTTGACGGCGAGCGGCCGGGTGGTGTCGAGGACGATGTCGTCCAGGACGCCACCGGGGTGGTCGACTCCTTCCAGGCAGTACACGAGAGGCCCGCGTTCGATCGCGACGCATCCCCGGACGGCGTCCACGCGCGGGTCGGCCACCGTCAGCCGGGCTTCCAGGGTGAGTTCGAGGACCACCCGGTCACCGGGGGACCACGTGCGTTCCAGCCGCAGCCAGCCGTCGGTGACGGATGCGTCGGTCGCGTCGAGGACCGTGTCCCCGCAGCGCACGCGGTACTCGGCGCACCACTGCGGAACGCGCAGCGAAAGGGTCCAGGGCTCGTCGGCCGGCGTCTCCTCGACGGTGAGGGTGACCGTGCCCTGCCACGGATAGTCGGTCTCCGAGCGCACCACGACCGGCGCGCCCCGCACCTCGCCGGCGTAGCTGCCGGTGACGTACTGGTGGATCTGCAGGCCGCGGTCGTCGCTGGAGGCGAGGTAGTGCTCCAGGGAGGCGAGCAACCGCATCACGTTCGGCGGGCAGCAGGCGCAGCGGAACCAGCGTGTGCGGCGGGCGGACTGGTCTCCGCCGGTGTCGGTGTGGCCGTCGCGGACCTGGAGCGGGTTGACGTACAGCCAGCGCTCGCCGTCCAGCGCGACGCCGGCCAGGAAGCCGTTGTAGAGCGTGCGCTCGACGAGGTCGGAGTAGCGGGCCTCGCCCGTGAGCAGGGCCATCCGCCAGCTCCACTGGACGGAGGCGATGGCGGCGCAGGTCTCGCAGTAGGCGCGCTCGTTGGGCAGCTCATAGGGGTCGCCGAAGTCCTCCTCGTCGTGGTGGGCACCCAGTCCGCCGGTGATGTGGGTCTTGGTGCGGGTCATGGCGTCCCACAGCCGCCGCGCGGCGACACGCAGTCCTTCGTCGCCTGTTTCCGTCGCCAGGTCGGTGACGGCGGCCAGCAGGTAGAGCTGGCGCACGGCATGGCCTTCCACATCGGTGGCCTCACGGACCGGGACGCGGTCCTGGCAGTACGCCTCGCCGCCGAGCAGACCGTGGCCGAAGCGGTCGACGAAGTATCCGGCGAGGTCGAGGTAGCGGCGTTCGCCGGTCTCGCGGTACAGCTCGACCAGGGCGGTCTCGATCTCGGGGTGGCCGTCGACGCCGTCGATGGGCTTGCCGCTGCCGGGCGGACCGAAGACGGTGTCGATGTGGTCGGCGAACTTCACCGCTACCGCGAGGAGATCGGGACGACCGGTGCTCCGGTGGTGGGCCACGGCCGCCTGGATCAAGTGTCCGGCGCAGTAGAGTTCGTGGCCCCAGCGGAGGTCCTGGTAGCGCTGGCCGCCTTCGAGCAGCTCGAACCAGGTGTTCAGGTAGCCGTCGGGCTGCTGGGCCTCGGCGACGAGGGAGACGATGCGCTCCACGTCGTCCGCGAGCCGGTCGTCGTCGGCGGAGCTGGGCTGGGCGAGCTGCCAGGAAGCGGCCTCCAGCCACTTGTAGACGTCCGAGTCCACGAACGGATAGGCGCCCTGGAACCTGCCGTCGGCCAGGCCCGCCACGATCCGGAGATTGCGCAGATTGCCCGCCGACTCCAGCAGGGCAGGACCCTGGGGGATCGAGGTGCGGGCGTTCACCTGACGGCGGGTGTGCCAGAAACCGGCGAGGACCCGGGCGTCGGCGGGGGTGAGCAGGGCCCTGGCGCCCGGACCGGGACGTATCGGGCCGACGGGGACTGCGGCCCGTTCGAAAGGGCGGGACGGGGGTGCGACACGACCAGGGCTGGGCATGGCTCTCCGGAAAGTAGTGAGGAAAAGATCTCCGGCATGCTCGGTGTGTACGGCGTCCCGGAGAGGGGCTGACGGGCTGTGGCGGGCTGAGTTCGGCAGAGCCCGGCGACCGTCTCGACCTGTCCCGGGCAAACCTGAGCAATCGTTTTCCTAGCGGAAACCTAGGAAGGGCATGCGGCAGAGTCAAGGGGTGTGCAGCGAGTATCGTGGGGATTGGCAGGAGACTGGCCAGGGATTACAGGAGGCTGGCCAGGGATTAATGGCCGTGTCAGGATGCTGGAGCACAGGTCAGGAAGGAAAAGGTTTGCGCGTGACCGCTGAAGCAGATTCCCCACCGGCCGGGAGAGCGCGGCTCGCAGACGTGGCCAAGCTCGCGGGCGTGAGTGTCGGGACGGCGTCGAAGGCCCTGAGCGGAAGCGGCCGGATGCGGCCCGAGACCCGCCAGCGGGTCCTGGACGCCGTCGCGACGCTCGGCTTCCGGCCCAACCCGCAGGCACAGAGCCTGCACACGGGCCGCAGCTGGACGGTCGGCCTGATGACCACGGACGGCATCGGCCGCTTCAGTACACCGGTGCTACTCGGGGCGGAGGACGCCCTCGGCGCGGGCAAGATCTCCGTGCTGCTGTGCGACACCCGCGGTGACGGCATCCGCGAGCAGCATCACCTGCGCAACCTCGTGGACCGCCGGGTCGACGGCATCATCGTGACCGGCCGGCGAACCGACCCCCGCCCGCCGCTGAAGGGAGTGGCACCCATCCCGACCGTCTACGCCCTCTCTCCCTCCACCGACCCGGAGGACATCTCCGTCGTCTCCGACGAGCTCAGCGGGGTGACCCTGGCCATCGAGCACCTGCTGGCGACCGGCCGTACCCGCATCGCCCACCTCACCGGGCCGGCCCATCACGCCGCCGCGCAGAACCGGGCCCGGCACGCCAGTGAACTGCTCGCGGCCGCCGGTCTCGAACTGTCGACGACCCGCGTGCACTTCGGCGAGTGGAGCGAGGCGTGGGGGAGACGCGCCGCCGAGGCGGTCCTGCGCACCGCGCCCGACACGGACGCCTTCTTCTGCGGCAACGACCAGATCGCCCGGGGCGTGACGGACACCTTGCGCGAAGGCGGTGTGGATGTCCCCCGCGAGGTCGCCGTCGCCGGTTACGACAACTGGGACACCATGGCGCTGGCCAGCCGACCGCCCCTCACCACGATCGACACCAACCTCGCCGAAATCGGCAGACAGGCAGCACTGCGGCTACTGAGTGCCATCGACTCCGAGCGCGAGTCAGGCGTGCACACGGTTCCGTGCCGGCTCGTGGTCCGCGATTCGACCTGAGTGGCCGTTCTCGATGGCCCGAAGAGAGAGTGGGACTCGTCGGCGCCCACTCACTTCGGTCCAGCTTCCGATGCGGTGGTCCGGGCTGCCATGCCTGGCCTTCTCGACCAGCGTGCAGCCGCTCTTGTGATGGAACGGAGCAAGCTGCCCCGCATGTACGCAAGAGCTGAATCCCGCGGCGCCGGGCACGGTGGCTTCGCGACCGTTCTTGCGACGGCCGTGGAAGAGTCCTCAACGCCGGTCACGAGTGCGCAAGGAGCGACTCCGTGCAGCCCGTCCAGGTTGAGCTGAGCGCCGGTTCGGACGAAGTCGTCCGGCTGTGTTCGGGTCATGCAGGTGCGAGGGACTGGTGGCACGGTTGTGCGGTGCCATCCCGGACGGGGGGCTCACTCGTGAGATTGTCGACCGAAGTGTCCAGTCACAGGCATGGCGACCGCCGTTGCGGGATGCTGCCTGCCACCGAGCTACAGGATGTGTCCCCACAGGGAACCTTGCCGCCGATCAGGCGCCATCACAGTTCAGACCGCCCGAGCAGCCCGGTGCCATCCACTCAGCACGTCACCACGTGGGAGGCGAACCATCATGACGACCCGACAGAGCAGTACCTCCTGCGGCACGGATCCGCCGGTTCGGCGCGAGGTCGTCCTGGGCGTGGAGGCCCACGGCGAGGTTCACGTCGCCGCCGTGGTCTCCTCGCTCGGGAAGATCTTAGGCACAGAGCCCTTTCCGGCCACGGCGGCTGGCTACCCGCGCTTGCTCGTCTGGCCCGAAAGCGGGGGACGGCGCGCCGGTCGGCGTGGAGGGCACTGGTTCATTCGGAGCGGGCCAGTCCCGGTACCTGCTGGTTCAGCACGTCCAGGTACTTGAAGGGAACCGGTCCGACCGCACGGCCCGCCGTCGGCTCGGCAAGTCGGACCCGCTCGGCGCTCAGGCCGCAGCGCGAGCCGTGCTCAGCGGTCGCGCCCAGGCCCGGGTGTGTGCAGCGCCTGGAACGAACACCACATCCCAGGAGAAAACTTGCATTCACCTGGCGTTTTTGACTTGTTTCCGTACGGGCGGCGTGATTCGGCATGTTTCGGAGGGGCATGAAGGATGGCGAACCGGAGACAATCGCCGCGGTGACGGCCGCGACGGCCCGCTGGTGCGCCGGTTCCCTGTCGGCCCGACCACCCCCGGGTCACCGCGACGACCCCACCGTATGCAGCGGTGCACGGGGCGGCATCAGGGCCAGCCCTCAGTTCGCGGGACCCGAGTCCGGGGCCGGCAAGGCGGTCGTGCGTGCCCGGCCTGATATGAGCCACGGCGGCTGACGCGCTGCCTATGGTCGTGGCCGTGGAGGGGAGCCGGAGGGGAACCGACTTCCGCTTGCCGCTGCTGGGCTGGGCGACGGTCGCGTTCGCGGTGGGCGGCTGCGGGGCGTGGGCCTACGGGAAGGCCGGGGCGTCGGGGGCGGATCTCGTACGTGATGTGGCGGTGGGGTGGTCGTACGCGGGGGCTGGGCTGGTCGCCTGGTGGCGGCGGCCCGCCAATCCGACCGGGCGGCTCATGCTGGCCGAAGGGCTGACCTGGTTCTGCGGCAATCTGCAGGGCTCCGGGGTGCCGCTGCTGTTCGCTCTTGGTTCCTGGGGAGAGGCGCTGAACCTGGCGGTGCTGGGGCACTTGCTACTCGCCTTTCCCGACGGGCGGCTCGCCGCGACCCTGGACCGGTTCGTGGTCGCGGCCGGATACGGGCTGGTAGCCGTCGGCGGGCTGGTGCGGGTGACCTTGTACGACCCGGCCGTCAGCGGCTCCGCCACCTATCTTTCCTGTGCTGACTGCGGGCCGGACGCCAACGCCCTGCTCCTGCGCTCTGATCCGGGGCTGTTCCACGCCGTCGACCTCGGCTACCGCTGGGCGGGGGCGCTTCTCACCGTCGTATGCCTCGGAGCGCTCGTACGCCGCTGGCGGCTGAGCTGCCCGGCGCGGCGCCGCGTCCTCGTACCGGCCTGGGCGGCGATCGTCGTCGCCGTGGCCTTCTTTGCCTGGGAGGTGCTCTACGTCCTGGCCCCGAACGCCCTGGGCTCCGCCAACGCGGTGCTGACCTGGCCGTCGGACGCGAGTCAGATCGCCGTGCCGTTCGCCTTCCTCACCGGTCTGCTGCACATGCGGCTGAGGCGCGCTTTCGTCGGAAATCTCGTCATCGAGGTCGGTACGGACCCGACACCGCGGCAGATGCAGGACGCACTCGCACGGGTGCTCGGCGATCCTGCGCTGCGGCTGGGTTTGCGTCGCTCGCCGGACAGCCTGGTGAGCGAGGACGCGCCGGTCGGGTATCTCGATCCCGAGGGGCGGCCGGTGCCGTTGCCGCGTCCCGGCAGCGGGCTGAGTGCCACTTGGGTCGGGGATGCGGCGGGCGCACCGGCGGCCGTGCTGGTGCATGATGCCGCGCTCGACGAGGACGAGACGTTGATGTCCGCCATCAGCGGCACGGTCCGGCTGTGGCTGCTCGGCAGCCGTCTCCGCTCGGAGGTCGCCACCCGCGCGGAGGAGGCCAGAGCCTTCCAAACCCGTCTGCTGCGGGCTGCGTACGACGAGCGGCAGCGGCTGGAACGCGATCTGCACGACGGCGCCCAGACGCGGCTGCTCTTCGGCCTGATGGCGCTGCGCCGGCTGGACGCCGGACTGTCCCGGGGGCGGGGGCCCGACCCCGCCCTGCGCCAGACGGTGGCCGAGGCCGACCGGGCGCTCAGGCAGGCGCTCGACGAGCTGCGCGACCTGGCCCGCGGCATTCACCCTGCCGTCCTCACCCGTGAGGGGCTGGGCCCGGCCGTGACCGCCCTCGCCGAACAGGCGGAGATTCCGGTCCTCGTGATGGTGGAACCCGGCCGGTTCGCACCGCTGACGGAGTCCACTGCCTACTTTGTCGTCGCCGAGGCCGTCGCCAACGCGGCGAAGCATGCGAAGGCCGACGTCGTGAGCGTTTCCGGACGGCGGGACGGGGACCGGCTGGTGGTCGAGGTTGCCGACGACGGGGTCGGCGGGGCCGCTCCGGCGGGCGGCACGGGGCTGCGCGGTCTCGCCGACCGGGTCGCCGCGGCCGGCGGCACGCTGGAGGTGACCAGCTCTCCCGGCAGGGGGACGCGGGTACGGGCGGAGCTGCCGTGCGAGTGATCGTGGCCGATGACTCCCTGCTCTTGCGCGAGGGCCTCGTACGGCTGCTGCGGGAAGCCGGCCTCGGCGTTGTCGGCCAGGCGGGCAACCCGGACGACCTGGTCGCCCTGGTAGCCGACGCGCGCCCCGACGTGGCACTCGTGGACATTCGGATGCCGCCCACCCACACCGACGAGGGAGTCCGGGCCGCGGCGCGGATACGTGCCCGCTTCCCGGATGTCGGAGTGTTGCTGCTCTCCCAATACGTGGACACCAGCGGCGTGGTCCGGGCGCTGTCCCGGGAGCCGGAAAGCTTTGGATATCTCCTCAAGGACCGCATCGCCGACCTGGATGAACTCACCGAAGCCGTCAAACGGGTGGCGGCGGGAGAGCCCTTCATCGACCCGGAAGTAGTTCAGCGCCTCCTCGGCCGACGACGCACGGCCGATGCCCTGGAGACACTCACCCGGCGCGAGCGGGAGGTGCTGGCGCTGATGGCGGAGGGACGCTCCAACGAGTCGATCACCCAGCGGCTGGGCGTCGGCGACAAGACCGTAGAGACGCACGTCCGCAACATTTTCATCAAACTCGGCCTGGAACCCGATCCCGAGGGCCACCGGCGCGTTCTGGCCGTGCTCGCTTATCTCCAGGCGTAACGCCCGGACCGCTCCATGAGGCCGGGCGTAAGTCGGTTTTCCCTTTTCCTCGGTGTGCCCTCCACGGCCACGACGACGGGAGCGCCGTCGGACGGCCTCGGCCGTCGCCACGCGGAACCGGCCGAGCGTGCGGGTCGGTCGTCCTGGGTCGGTGGCTGGTGGCTGGTGGCCGGTGGCCGGTGGCCGGTTTGTTCTCAGGGCCAGCCATGATGTGGTCCGGGCTGTCGTTGCGTACGTTGTGGTCGTCGCGGTGCACAGGGCCCGTCCGGGCCGGAAGCGAGTCCGGCGGCCGGCTCGGCGTCGCTTCTCCCGCCGTGGCCTATGCGCCGAATCATCGCTTCCAATCAGTCCGGATTCTCAGCCAGCCCCTGGCATGTGCACGCAACTGCAAGCCCAAAGCAAGCTCAGAGCCAAGAATCGTCAACAGACAGAGGAGTCAGGCATGACCGAGCGCGTACGCGCAACCGTGGTCACGATTGCCGCCCTGCTGGGACTGACCGCCGGTATCACCGTGACCGCCGAGGCCGCCGCCGACGCTCCGGCTGCGGCCGACAGCACCCGGCCCATCGGCATCAGCACCAACTACGCCTGGCTGCGGGGCGAGATCTTCTGGGACGGCACCGCGCAGGCGGCGGTGTATCTCAAGATCCACGACACCCCCCAGCTCACCTCCAACTCCTGGGCCCGCGTCGCCTACAAGTCGTACTACAACGGTGCCTGGCACCAGAAGTACGCCGACGATCCGTTCCTGTCGGTGGGCAACGGGGGCACCGACGACCGGGCCTACCAGATCCCCGGCCCGGTCAAGGACGTCTGGGTGGACCTCTGCTCCAAGCGCAACGGCACGACGTACTGCACCGGCTGGAAGTAACGCCGCCGGGCGGCGCCCCGTCCGCTCCGACGGGGCGCCGCCCGGCGTCTTCGCCCTTACGCCCGAAACCCGAGAGGAGTCGCTCATGTACAAGCGTCTGCGTGCGGCGGCGGTCGCCACCGGCGTCCTGCTCGCTCTGGCCACCGGCACTGCCGCGGCCGCCCAAGCGGCCTCCCCGGCACCCACGGCAGCGTCGGCGTCCGCGTCCGCAGCCGGCGCCCGGAACGTCGCCATCAGCACCAACTACGCATGGCTGCGGGGCACCATAACCTGGGACTCCCGCAGAGCCGTATTTGACGGCACCATCCACGACACCCCCCAGCTCGCGTCACATTCCTGGTTCCGGATCGCCTTCAAGGAGTACGTCAGCGGTACCTGGCGCCAGCGGTACTTCGACGACCCCTCCATGGCGGTGAGCAACGGCGGTTCCCGCACCGACAGCTGGGGTGTCGTCACTCACCAGGGCGTGAAGGATTTCTGGCTCGACCTGTGCTCCAAGCGCAACGGCGAGACCTACTGCACTGGCTGGAAGTGACGTCCACGCAGAGCATCGTTGCGGCGCGAACGACACCAGGCCGAGCTGGCGTCCCGTCCGCGGAAGCGCGCCACGACGTGCACACCTGCTGGTTCGGTGTCGACCGCTCCACAATCACTCGTGCCATCGCAGAGGTGCGGCCCTTGCTCGCCGAGCGAGGGTGTACGGTCAGCCAGGGTGTGCGGCTGCGGACCCTGGCCGAGGTCATCGACCATGTCGGTGCCGACGTGAAGAAGACCGGGATCATCGACGGCACCGAGGTTCGCGTCCGCCGCCCGGCCGCCGGACGCGAGGACCGCGACAAGTTCATCTCCGGCAAGAACAAGCAGAACGCGGTCAAGATCATGGTCGTCACGGACGGGGACGGCCGCGTGCTCTTCTGCGGCCCGGCCAAGCCCGGCAGCTGCGTAGACATCACCCGCGCCCGCCAGTCGTGTCTGGTCAGGCTTCTGGCCGACGGACCCGCGGTGGAGATCCTCGCCGACGTCGGCTACCAGGGCCTGGGCGCCCAGACCGGCGGCCGGGTGATCACACCACACCGTAAGTTCGAGAAGAACGCCCCCGACTGGTACGAGGAGATGTACGAGCGCGAGCGCAAGGCGCACTCATCACGGCGTATCCGCGTCGAGCACGGCATCGCCCACCTCAAGAACCGGCGGGCACTGGCCCGCCACCTCGGAGGCCGCGAGCACATGAGCGACACTATCGAAGCCATCACCAGCTTGCTGTCCCACCAGCAGACAGCCGATGAGTCCCAATCACCGCGGCCCCGTCGGGCCCGGGCGGTGCGGTGCTCGTCCTCGGCGCCAGCGTCGGCGTCGTGTTCGTCGCCCACCGCCGCAAGACGGGCGCCGAGGCCTGACCGATCCGGCGAGATACGACCGGAGTCCCTTTGTCTGTAGCTCACGGGCACAGGCTCTTGCGCGCCCCCGGATCCGGGGGCGCCTACGGCTTGGCGGCGTACAGAACGTTGAACGGGTCCTCCGCCGAGGACCGGACCACGCTGCTGAAACCCGCCTCGGCGCACAGCCCGCGAACGACCGCCTCGGGCATGCCGCACGTTCCGAGGCCGACTCCGCCGTTCGAGAGAGACGTGGTCATGCAGTAGAAGACGCTGAGTCCGTAGAACATCGATGCAACAGGACCCACATTGTCCTGAGGGCGGTCGTGGCAGTTGATCTCGAGCATCAGGTAGTCGCCGTCATCCTTGACCGCGGCCCTGACAGCGGCAAGGAGTCGCTTCGGTTCCGCCGAGTCGTGAATGACGTCGAAGGTGGTGACGAGGTCGTAGCGCTCGGGTAGTCCCTGGGTGGCATCGACCGTCTCGAAGGTCACGCGGTCGGCGACACCGGCCTCGGCCGCGTCCGTCCGGGCACGTTCCACCTGGGCCGGGAAGATGTCGAACCCCGTGAAACGCGAACGGGGAAACGCCTTGGCGAGCACGATCAAGGCACGGCCCGCACCGCACCCCACGTCCGCAACGTCGATTCCCCGTTCCAGCCTCTCGATGATGTGCGGAAAGGTGCTGAGCCAGTCGTCGACCATCACGCTCTCGAACCAGCTGCCCGTGAAACGGCTCATGCCGTCCCACAGGATGTCCGGATATTCGCTCTGCCGTACGCCTCCTCCATCCCGGAACGCCTCGGTCAGTCGTTCGTACGGTGCCAGGGCGGCGGGCATCATCTGGTAGACGCCGCCGAGGAACATGGGCCCTGACTCGTCGGCCAGGGCGGGGGCGTGCTCGGCGGGGAGGGCGAAGCGCCCGGACTCCGGTTCTTCCAGATACCCTGCGGCGGTGAGGCCTCGCAGCCACTCGCGTACGTAGCGTTCATTGAGGTCGAGACGGTCCGCGAGCTCCTGGCTGCCTGCGGGGCCGTTTGCTGCCAGATTCTTGAACAGGCCCAACCGGTCGCCCAGATGGCACAAACCGGTGGTCAAGGCCCCGCTGAGGTCTCCGAGCGCCTTTTCCATGAAGGCTTCGGCCTTCGCGTCGTTCCATTCGCTCTGTGCCGCCACGATGCCCCTTATGAAATGACCGCGACCGCGGAGTGCGACCGGCCGGAAAAGCAAAGCACTGGGGCTCTCCCTTGCGGTGCCGCCACAACGGGAGGGGACAGCCGGGCCGGATCACCTCACCCGATCCGAGCAATGACGTGCAGGAACCCAGGGCTCGTCCGTGCCCAGCGACCCCGCAGCGGTGTCCTGAGACAGCCAAGAGGTACGCAGTCCGCCGGAAGACCCTGGCCGGGTGGCTCGGCGCAGGGCTCCGGCGCGACCTGCGCTCAGCGCAGCGCGTACGCTGCCCACAGGGACTCGTTGCTCGCGGGAGTACTCATGACCGCCGTTGATCCACGTGTGCAGGGGAGAGAGGCGTACGAGCGGCTGGCGTGGCGGGACGCGTATGAGCAGCTGTCGGCCGCCGAGCAGCAGGCCCCGCTGACGGCCGATGATCTGGTCCGGATGGCGCGGGCGGCATACCTGATCGGGTCCGTCGACGCTGCGACCGAGACTTGGGAGGGTGCCCACCACGCATTCCTGGCCCAGGGGGACGCGGCACCGGCCGTACGGTGTGCCTTCTGGATCGGGCTCACGCTCGTCCTCCAAGGCGAGCGGACATGCGGCGGTGGATGGCTGGCACGGGCGCGGCACATGCTTGAGGACACGTCGCTGGACTGCGTGGAGCAGGGGTATCTGCGCATCCCTGCGGCCCTTCGGACGCTGGATGGTGGCGAGCCCGAGGCCGCGCGCCGCTTGTTCGCGGAGGTCACCGAGATCGCCGACCGGTTCGACGACGCCGATCTCCGGGCGTTCGGAGGGTTGGGCAGGGCCAGGCGCTGGTCGCGCAGGGCCGGGCGGCGGAGGGCCTGACGATGCTGGACGAGACGATGGTGGCGGTGACAACCGGGGAGGTGTCGCCGGTGGCCGCCGGAATCATCTACTGTGCCGTGATCCTCGCCTGCCGCGGGCTCTTCGACCTGCGTCGCATGCAGGAGTGGACGTCCGCGCTGAGCCGTTGGTGCGCCACGCAGCAGGACCTCAAGCCATACCGTGGCCAGTGCCTGGTGCACCGTTCGGAGATCATGCAGTTGCGCGGCGAATGGGCCGACGCGATGGACGAGGCCCGGCAGGCGTGTGAGCACCTGTCCAGCCTGCCTGGAGACCCGGTGATGGGCATGGCGCTCTACCAGCGTGCCGAGCTGTTCCGGTTGCGCGGTGACTTCTCCCGGGCCGAAGGCTGCTACCGAGAGGCCATCGACCGGGGACACGCGGTGCAGCCGGGTCTGGCGCTGCTCCGGCTGGCGCAGGGCCGCCTCGCAGACGCCGCCGCCGCGATCCGCCGGGCGGTCGGGGAGACCGAGGGGGCGGAGGAGCGACCCAGGTTGCTGGCCGGCTGTGTGGAGATCGAGCTCGCTGCCGGAGCCGTCGCGGACGCCGAGACCGCGGTGGTCGAGCTCGAAGGGATTTCCGCCGGGTTCGACTCGCCGTATCTGCGGGCGGTGGTCGCCTACGCGCGCGGGTCCGTCCTCCTTGCCGCCGGTGAACCGGAGGCCGCGTGCGTCCTCCTGCGCCGTGCGCGGGCCGACTGGCATGAAGTCGGCGCCTCGTACGAAGGGGCACGGGTGCGGGTGCGGATGGCGCACGCGTGCCGTCGGATCGGCGACCACGACACGGCCGGGATGGAGCTGGAAGCCGCCCGCCGAGTCTTCGAGCGGCTGGGCGCGCTACCGGAGCTGGAACAGGTGAGGCAGCTCATGGCTCGGGCGGCAAGAGCCCCCTGTCCGAGTCCTGGAGGCTTGACCCCTCGCGAGGTCGAGGTACTGCGCCTGGTCGCGACCGGTGCGTCGAACCATGAGATCGCGGACAGGCTGGTCATCAGCGACAAGACGGTCGCCCGGCACGTGAGCAACATGTTCGCCAAGCTGGGCGTCTCCTCGCGGGCGGCCGCCACGGCGTACGCCTACGAGCACGACCTCGTGTAGGCCCTGGCCGCCTGCACAGAAATACCCACACGGAGAGTGCCGGCCGAGTTGGTCGACGTGACCGATGCGGACGCCCTCGCCGGGAGCGGACTCTTACCCCATGGACTTGGCAGGCCATGAGGAAGGAGACCGTCATGAGCACCCGACACAGGACGGCACGACCAGAGCGGTCCGCCGGTCAGCAGGCGCGCGACCTGCTCGTCGCCGCCATGCCGCTCACGGAGCGACGCCTTCAACTGACCACGGTGTCCACCGCGGTCCTGGAAGGCGGCGACGGTTCGTCCGTGGTGCTGCTGCACGGCCAGGGTGAGTTCGGCGCTGTCTGGATCAGGGTGATCACCGACCTCGCCAGGAGTCACAGGGTGATCGTTCCCGACCTGCCCGGCCACGGTGAATCGGTCGTGAACGACGGCCGGATCGACAACGAAACGGTTCTGACCTGGCTCGGTGAACTGATCGACCAGACCTGCCCTGGAGAGCCGCCCGTATTGGTCGGCCACCTGCTGGGTGGCGCGATCGCCGCGCGGTACGCGGTGCGCCACGGCGATCACCTCTCCCACCTGGTAAGGGCTTCCGCGGCATCGCCACCAGATACGAGAAGACCGCCACTTCCTACGAAGCGGCGGTCACCCTCGCATCGTTCCTGCTCTGGGCAAGATCCGTTTGAAGACGGACCCTAAGGCCTGTCTGACAATTCCCGTCGTGTCAGCAAGTGTCCGCCGAGCTGGCAGTCCGGAGGTGCGCCGACCGTCTGGCGGGTAGCGCCAGGCAGGACCTACGAGTGGCGGGCCAGCAGGTGGGCGTCGAGGAAGCCCCGTTCGGAGGCCGGATCGTGAAGCAGCCGGGCGAAGGGAACGAGCCCGGCATCGGCCAGCAGTTCGGCGAGGCGATCCGTCGGCCAGCTGTAGGCAGGTGCCACCTTGTGGTCGAACCGGATCGGCTCCGGTCCGTCGGTCCCGAAGAAGGAGACCAGGAGCAGGCCACCCGGCGCCAGGACGCGTACCTGCTCGGCGAGCAGCTCCGGCAGTTCTGCCGGAGGGGTATGGATCGTCGAGTAGTGGGCCAGTACGCCACCGAGCGCGCCGTCCTCGATCGGCAGGGATTCCATCCGCGCCTCCTGGAAGCGCAGCGCCGGATGGGCCCGCCGGGCGTGGTCGACCATGCCGGGGGAGAGGTCGAGTCCAAAGGCGTCCAGGCCCAGTTCGTGCAGCATGGCCGTCAGATGTCCGGGCCCGCACCCGACGTCCGCTGCCCGCAGGTTGCCCGTCGCGCGCACCAGTTCGGCGAAGGTGCCGATCATGGCCCGGGCGAACGGCTGAGTCTCCAGCCGGCCTGCGAACAGCGATGCGTACAGCTCGACGACTCCGTCGTAGGCCGCCCTGATCTCGTCCTGATGATTCGCCACGGGCAGGACTCTATAGCCGGTCTGATAATTGATCTTGTGGCAGGTCGAGGTGAGTTGACGGATGCGGCATGGGGGCGAATGGAGCCCCTGTTGCCGCAGGTGGACGGACGCGGCCGTCCGTGGCGTGATCACCGGCAGGTGGTCAACGGGGTGCTGTGGAGGCTGCGGACCGGGGCTCCTTGGCGCGACCTGCCCGAGCGGTACGGGCCGTGGCAGACCGTCTACGAGCGGTTCGCCCGCTGGGAGGCTGATGGCACCTGGGCGAAGCTGCTGGAGCACGTCCAGGTCCGTGACGACGCGGTGGGCCGGGTGGGGTGGACCGTCGCTGTCGACTCCACGGTAAACCGGGCCCACCAGCACGCCGCGGGCGCCCGTAAAAGGGGGACACGGACGGGGATGAACTGGAAGATCCGGGCCGCTCGCAGACGCGCCAGGCCCTCGGCCGGTCCCGGGGCGGGCTGACCACCAAGGTCCACCTCGCCGTCGACGGCCGGGGTCTGCCGCTGTCGATCGTGCTCACACCCGGAAACGCCAACGACGCCACTGCGTTCGCCGAGGTCCTCGACAAGATCCGCACCCCGCGCGCTGGCACGGGCCGCCCGCGCACGACACCGGACCGCGTGCTGGGTGACAAGGCCTACTCCAGCAGGGCCATCCGCCATCTGCTGCGGCGTCGGGGTATCGCCGCCACGATCCCCGAGCGCCGCGACCAGGTGGCCAACCGCCGACGCCGGGGGCGCCTCGGTGGCCGGCCACCCGCCTTCGACAAGGAGATCTACCGCGACCGCAACGTGGTCGAACGATGCTTCGCCCGCCTCAAGCAGTTCCGTGCGATCGCAACCAGGTTCGACAAGCTCGCAGACCACTACCGCGCGGGGGTTGTCCTGGCCTCCCTGATCCTCTGGCTCCGTGAAGCGGCCAGGTGATCATTTGTCAGACAGGCTCTAGTGCCGCGTCAGGCAACGTTTGCCCTGTTGGCTAGGGCCGGACCGTCAATGCAGACTGCACCGCATGGAGTTGATCGCGCAGGGCCGGGATGCTGATGTGTATGCGCTGGATGAGTCCAGGGTGCTGCGGCGGTACCGGCGCGGGGGGCCCACTGGTCTGGAGTCACGCTTGATGACGCATCTTGCGGCATGTGGGTATCCGGTGCCGCGGGTATACGAGAGTACCGACACGGACATGGTTCTTGAGCGGCTGGCCGGGCCGACGATGCTGGACGTGCTGGTCCGGTGTCCGTGGCGGGTGGGCTCTCTCGGCCGGGAGCTGGGCCGTCTGCATGATCGGCTGCACGCGGTGCCGGCACCGGAGTGGCTGCCCAAGCGGTTCGGCACGGCGGATGGCGACCGGGTGCTGCATTTGGACCTGCATCCAGGCAACGTCATTGTGACCCGGAGGGGACCGGTAGTGATCGACTGGCGCAATGCGGGCGCTGGTGATCCGGCTGCCGATGTGGCGATGACCATGGTGACCGTGGGCAGTGCGGACGTGCCGGGATTCGTTGCTCGTCTCGGGCGGGGGCTGTTGCTGCGCGGTATCCGCAGTGGCTGCCGGACCGACCCGGCCGGACGGACGCAGGAGGTGGTCCGGGTGAAGCTGGATGACCCGAATCTGACGCCAACGGAGGCGGCGTGGTTGCGGCGGCATGCCGGTGTCGGCGATGGACCTGGTGTGGGCTGAACGGATAGGTCAGGCTGCTGATCTGTGGCGGAGCGGGTGCGGGTACGCGAGATCGACGATGACGAGGGCGGACGGCTGCTGCGGACCATCCGCCGGGTACTGGGTCGGCGGTGACCTGGCGGCGGGCCCAGATGGTCCTGCTGTCCGCGCAGGGCATGCCGGTGGTGAAGATTGCCGAGGTGTCGTTCACCAGCGCGGACCAGGTCCAGGTCCGGGATGTGATCCACAACTTCAACGCCGACGGCTTCGAGCCGCTGTATCCGAAGTACGAGGGCGGCCGTCCGACTTGGAGAGGCAGCCGGGTACTACGGGGCAGAAATCATCACCTACGGATAACGTATTTATGCCGTAGGTCGTCACTCCGTAATCTTGCTGTGGATTCGGAAACGGCTTCCCGGCTCCACAGCTTTCCTTCATGGCAATTACGCCGATGAATGGATGACGTTAATGGGCGAGGCAGTAAGAGGAGTGCGCATCTTTTCCGCGATCCTGAGCGGAGGAGGGGTATGCGCGTGTATCAGGAACATTGACGGGCGACGCTGCACCAGTCGTGCTGGGCGCGATCGCCGCAGCGAGCGGGCTGGTCCTGGCGGTATTCGCCTTTAAGGCACACCGGAAGACGCGCTCCTGAAATCTGGGTGCGACCAGCATGGAGGAAAAAAATCGCTCCGTCACCGGACTCTCTGCAGCAAGGTGACTAAATTACTGCGAGATCTCAATGGTGTCTTTCTAGGGTTCCTCATAGTTGCGGCGCTGTTCCTGATCATCTTCTCGCTCAATTCCCTCGACGTAATGCCCGTCTGGTGGAGCGCCTCGTGTCGTCTGGTGCACGACATGGCAGTGCCCTGCAACGTGGTGAGGCTGGGCAGCGGATTAAGGTCTGCCCGCGCGCCGGAGGGCCGTCCGGCAGATCACGATCGTCGCGTACGTCGAGGTGTAGGCCTCCCGATCACCGATGCGGCGCCCCGGAACACCTGGTGGTTCGGGGCGCTGCGGCATCGCGTCCCACGGGACCCACTGAGGGCTTGCAGAGAATCAAGGTGTTGCTTCCCGTTATGCAGCTCGTTGTTGCGGTATGAGCGTCTCCGACGAGGTTCGCGGTCAACTCGCTGCGAGGTTCGAAGTATTGTTCCCGCACCTCGACGAGCGGCAGCGGCGGCTGATGATGGGGGCCGAGGCCCGGATCCTGGGTCACGGCGGTATCCGGGCGGTCGCGCGGGCGGCCCGGGTCAGCGAGACGACGGTGCGTAAGGGAGTGGACGAGCTGGAGGCCGGCGAGGAACCCCTGGGCCGGGTACGCAGGCCCGGTGGTGGCCGGAAGAGGTCCGCGGATCTTGATCCGGGACTGCGGACTGCGCTGCTGGCACTGGTGGAACCCGACGAGCGGGGCGATCCCATGTCGCCGCTGCGCTGGACGGTGAAGCCGACCAGGAGCCTGGCGGCCGCGCTCACCGGTCAGGGGCACCAAGTGAGCGCGGACACGGTCGGTGACCTGCTGCGGGAAGAGGGCTTCAGCCTGCAGGCCGGCGCCAAGACCATCGAGGGCAGACAGCACCCGGACCGCGACGCCCAGTTCCGCTACATCAACGAGCAGGCCAGAGGGCACATGGGGGCCGGCCGGCCGGTGATCAGCGTGGATTCGAAGAAGAAGGAACTCATCGGCGACTACAAGAACTCGGGCCGCCGGTGGCGGCCTGCCAGTGAGCCGGTGCTGGTCAAGACGCACGACTTCCTGGACCGGCAGGGACCGGGCAAGGCGATTCCCTACGGGATCTATGACATCGCCGCGAACACCGGCTGGGTCACCGTGGGCACTGATCATGACACCGCCGCGTTTGCTGTCGCCTCCGTCCGCCGCTGGTGGCAGGCCCGGGGGCGGCACGACTATCCGGCCGCCACCCGACTGCTGATCACCGCGGACGCGGGCGGGTCCAACGGCTATCGCACCCGCGCCTGGAAGACCGAACTTGCCGCCCTGGCCGCCCAGACGGGCATGGCCATCACGGTCTGCCACATGCCGCCGGGCACCTCAAAGTGGAACAAGATCGAGCACCGGCTGTTCTCCGACATCTCCATGAACTGGGGCGGCCGACCGCTGACCAGCCACGACGTTGTCGTGAACAGCATCGCGGCGACCACCACCCGCACCGGGCTGACCGTCCACGCCGAACTCGACCCGGGCACTTATGACACCGGCATCAAGGTCACCGACAGCGATATCGACGCTCTGCCCATGCACCGGCACCGTTTCCACGGCGACTGGAACTACACCCTCCATCCCCCACCTCGCGATACCACCAGCGCAGCCGAGTCCCCGCAGCCGGCTGGCGGCCCGTCCCCGCAGCCTTGCACCGGGTGCCTACGCGACTCGGAGCTGACCGGCATGCCCGAACCTGCGCTGGACGAACTTGTCGACCAACTGACCCAGAAACTAGACGAGTCACGTGAGCAAGGACGGCTCCGGCAGCGAGGAGGCGAACGCATCCGTTCTCGGGGCGCTGGGGCCAAAGACAAGCTGACCACCGCCGACAGAGTCCTGGCCACCGTGCTCTACCTGCGCAAACTCGGCACCCGCGACCTGCTTGCCCAGCTCTTCGGAGTCAACCCCAGCACCCTCACCAGGGCCGTTCACCAAGTCCAGCCCCTCCTGGCCGGACACGGCTGCACCATTCCGCCCTCCACGGCCAGGTTCCGGACGCCTGCTGACGTCACCGCGTTCCTCGCCAACAGCAGCACCACGAAGATCAAACCAGCATGTTGATTCTCTGCGAGCCCTTAGGGTCCGTCTTCAAACGGATCTTGCCCAGAGCAGGAACGATGCGAGGGTGACCGCCGCTTCGTAGGAAGTGGCGGTCTTCTCGTATCTGGTGGCGATGCCGCGGAAGCCCTTGAGCCGGTTGAAGCAGCGCTCGATCACGTTGCGCCGCCGGTAGGTCTCCCGGGCGAACCCTGGCGGTCGGCCGCCGCGGCTCCCGCGCCTCAGCCGGTGCCGTCGCTGGTCGATCTTCTCGGGGATGGTGTTCGCGATGCCGCGTTTCCGCAGGTAGGCACGGAAGCCGCGGGAGCTGTAAGCCTCCTCTGCGATGACCTGGTCGGTCCTGCACCGCGGCCGGCCCGGGCCGGTGCGGGGAACACGGATCCGTTCCAGCAGAGGACGTGCGCAGACGCTGTCGTGGCGTTGGCCGGGCGTCACCAGGACCGCGAGTGGTCGGCCCTTGCCGTCACAGGCGAGGTGGATCTTGGTGGTCAGTCCGCCTCGGGATCGGCCGAGGGCGTGATCGTCCGGTTCGTCCTGCTGATGCCGCCCCCTTTTCGGCCGGTGGCGGCGGCGTGCTGGTGGGCGCGGACGATGGTGGAGTCGATCTGGACCAGCCAGTCGATGTCGCCGGCCGCATCGGCGTGGGCTTGGATCTGCTGCGGGGCCCGTGTGAAGACTCCGTCGAGGGCGTAGCGGCGGAAGCGGGTGTACACGGTCTTCCACGGCCCGTAGCGTTCCGGCAGGTCACGCCAGGAGATCCCAGTGCGGATCTTGTAGACCATCCCGTTGATGACCTGCCGGTCCTCCACGCGGGGCCGACCCGTCGCGGCCCGGGGTATCAGCGGAGCGAGTAACTCCCACTCCTGGTCAGTGAGTTCATGACGACGTACCACGACACCATGATCCACCACCCGGCTGATCTCTGAAGACGGACCCTAGCTATAGGTAGAGCGCATACCCGGTGCCCCTCTTGTAGGACGACCCCACGGTGGAGCAGTACGCGTACGACCAGCTGTAGTTGCTTGCGTAGGCTCCCATGACCCACTGGCCGTTGTTGCACTGGGCCACTGCCGCGTAGGGGCCTCCGGAACACCGAACGCCGTAGGTGTTCACGTCCGACCAGGGGGCACTACATGCCTGCGCGGCTGCGCTTGCTGTACCCCCACCGGCCACCAGTGCGCCGGTTGTCAGCATCGCGGCGCTGAAGGTCATGGCCAGAAAGCGTTTCATGTTTCCCCCTTGGTTCACAGTCAGCGAAGCCTTCCTCCGCAGACCTGCACGAGTGTGCTGGACTACGCAGGAAGGAGTGAGCCACTTATCAGCCAGTCTGTCCCGGCTCGGCAGGACCCTCGCTTCCCGCCGACGGCAGCACGGTGCCGCGCAGGCGGAGACGTCCTCAGATACGCGTGCCCCGGGAGAACTTGACCGGCTGTGCCAGCGTGCGGCATGGGCGCTGGTGACGGCAGTGGACGGCGTGCGCGGCTTACCGTGCCCACCACGGCAGCGGCCCTGCGGCGGGCACTTCTCGCACCTGTCGCACCCGGTGCCGTTACTGCTGCCGGCTGACCCGCTGTTCCACGGCGGGCAGGTGCTCGAGCGCGACGTCGACCAGGGCGGCCAGGACGACGTGCTTGGGCTGCCGGGTGGGTAAGTACAGTTCCTCGAGGGCCGCGGCGAGCGCGTCGGCGGACTTCTTCGTCATGCAGGAGGGCCGCAGGTCCATCGGCGTGCCTTGGCCCGCCCAGGCCAGCAGGGACGGGTCCCGCGTTGCTCGCTCTACATCCACAGGGCGCCTTCCTGGCCGGGCTCGAAGTGCTCCAGGTCCTCGGAACGAACTCGTAGACGTTACGGCTGCGGAAGTGGTCCTCGAACAGACCTTGGTGCACCGGGCGCCGCCGCAAGGTGATCAGCGCGATCGGCCAGTTCGTTGAGCCTTTTGCGGCGGGTTTCGTCACTCAGGTCGTAGCGCTCCCGGCCGATCCGGGGGGTGCCTCTATGTCGTTCGTCAAGGCATCCCTGTCGGGTCTCGGGTAGTTCGGGGTTGCTGGGGGTTATGCGGCGAGCTCGACGTCCTTTGGTGTCCGGGGTTCGTAGAAGGTGCCGTCGCGGAGCACGGCGAACAGGACGCTGATGCGCTGGCGGGCGAGGCGGAGGAGGGCCTGAGTGTGGGTCTTGCCGCGGGCTCGCTGGCGGTCGTAGTAGGTGCGAGAGGCAGGGTCGGCGTTCATGCAGGCGAAGGTGGACAGGAACATTGCCCGTTTGAGCTGCCGATTGCCGCCTCGGAGTGCGTGTTCGCCGTGGATCGAGGTTCCCGACTGCTTCGTGGTGGGGGCGAGGCCGGCGTAGGAGGCGAGGTGGGCGGGGAAGCTGGTGCCATCGCCGACGGTGACCAGCAGGACTGCGGCGGTCCTGACGCCGACGCCGGGCATCGATGTCAGGACCTGGGAAAGAGGGTGAGCCTCCAGCAGGGTGTTCATCTGGGCTTCCATCGCCCGGCGCTGGGTGTGGACGGCGGCGAGCGAGGCGGCCAGGGAGGGCACGACGATGTCGAGGGTGCCGGTGCCGGGGACGACGACAGTCTGCTCGTCGAGCGCGTCGAAGACGTCGTCGATCAGCCGGGTTGCCATGCGGGGGCTTTCGGGCGGATCAGTTCCACGAGTCTGCGGCGGCCGGCTTTGCGGAGGGCGGCCGGGGAACCGTAGCGCTCCAGGAGCCAGGTGACGGCCTGGTGGTCGAGGCGTGGGCCCAGGACGCGTTCCAGGCTGGCATGGAACTGGGTGAGCAGGCCGCGTATCCGGTTGGACGTGCGGGTGGCCTCGGAGACGAGGTCCTGGTCGAAGCCGACGAGGACCGTGAGTTCGGCGGTGATCTCGTCGGGCAGCTCCAGGGATCGCAGGGGGTGTGCGGCATGGCCCGGGCAGGTAGGCGACCTGGCAGCCCGCGTCCCGGGCGACGGTCAGTGGCAGGGCGCCGATCGAGGCGGGCTGGTCGACGATCGACGATCACCAGGACGGTGCCGAACTTCGCGGCCAGTTTGTCGAAGACGGCCCGCAGCTTCGGCTCGCTGTTGGGCAGCTGCTTGTCGAAGACCTTCTTCCCGGCCGGGGTGAGCACTCTTGCCGACGTCCAGGCCCAGGAACACGCCCACGTCTTCGGTGTCGGACATCGCGCCCTTCCCAGGGGTGTCGAACGTGCCGGCCTCGGCATCGGTGTCGTACTCGCGCATCCACGTTATGTAAGACCTACCGCCCGGGAGCTGTCCGGCATTGCGCCGGACCGGACGGTGGCCGGACCTCTGATCAGCGACTCCGACGGCGCCTCCCGGGCCCGGTGACACCACCCCCCAGGTCATCGACTTCGACAGGGGGACACAGTCATGCCGGACCCGGAGGCCAGCGGCCCTCTTGCAGGACCGCGAAGAACATAACGGGGGCCAGACCACCCGGTCATCTCCCCGACGCTCGTGCAGCAGCACCAGGGATATGGCGATCGCCGCGCCGGACAGTTCCCTCACCCACCCCTTGGTCCACAGTCCCGCCGACAACTGGACGTACAGGTAGCCCCGGCGGCTGCAGGCTCAGCCGCCGGGGCTACCGGTGCGATAGCGGGAGTGGTCAGGTCACAGGTCCCCCGCCAGCTTGGCGAGGAAGTCGGCGTTTGCCTGGATGTCGTGGCTCAGCGTGATCTGGTGGTGCGGGAGGGCGGCGAGCCGGTCGGCGACGGTGGCGCGGGCCAGGTCGCTGCCGCCGCCGTTGATGCCCGAGGCGAGGCCGAAGTGGTCGGGGTAGCGGTCCTCGGTGGCCCCGCTCATGAAGTCGTCCTCGCCGAGGGTGCGGTCGCCGTCGATCACGGCCGGGTCCGACGCGGGGTCGATGCGGGGGAACAGCAGGGCTGCCGCGCGTCCGCCGGTGGCGAGCTGCATGCCGAACCAGGTGGCGAACTGGTCGGGGAAGACCTGGACTTTCTGCTCCCGCTTGCCTCCCGGCTCCCACAGGGGCTCGCGGCGGCCGGCCAGGAGAGCGTCGGTGACGTCCTGGTGCTGGGTCGGGTGGAGCTGCTCCCCGGCCTGGAGCCGGTCGCGGACGATGTCGTACAGGCCGAGGGCGTCGAGCAGGCCGAGGCCGATGGCTGCTGCCGACGGCCAGGGCAGGACGCGCAGGTCGTCGCTGATGGCCTTGACGAACACCCGGTCGTTGGCGAGGAGCTGGGCGCCGCGGCTGGCCAGCAGCAGGGCCGTGGTGGTCTTGCCTGCGCCCTTGGAGCCGAAGGTGAGCAGGGCCCGCTCGCCCTGGACGACGGCGGAGGCGTGCAGGAGGGTCCAGCCGTCGCGCAGCAGGGCCGCGCGGATCATCTCCCGGGCGATCCGGGCGGTGGCCAGTGCCAGCGGTTCGGCGGTGCGGCCGGAGAAGGCGGCGTGGCCGCCGAGCTGCTCGGAGCGGTAGGTCAGCCCTTCGTCCTGGCAGACGCCGGTGATGGTGCCGGTGCTGTCCCGGGCGAGCAGCAGCCGGACCTTGGCGTAGGTGACCTCGTCGTGGGGGCAGGAGCCGACCAGCGCGCCGAGGTCCGTGTACGCCTTCTCGTCGAGGTCGGCCGTGACCAGCGGCCCGGCGCAGACGCTGCTGGCGAGGGCCTCGAAGGCGTTCCACCACGGTCCGAAGTAGCGGCGGGCCCAGTCGGTGACGAAGGCGGTGTTGCTGAGCACGGTCACGCTCGCGTCCGCGGCCTGCAGCCGGGTGGCGGTGGGGGTACTCACGTCGTCTCCAGAGGGGTTGAGGATGAGGCAGGACGGCCGAGCGCCTGGTAGGCGCCACGGAGCTTGGCGGTGGTGGCGACCAGTTGCGCGTCTTCGCCCGCATCCAGGGCAGGCAGGCACGCTACGGGCTGGCCGGAGGTGAAGCGCAACGGAATTCCGAGCCAGTCACCGCGGTGGTGGCAGGTCAGTTCCTCGGTGCCGTCGACCAGGCCGAGGGCCTTGCGCAGGGTGGAGAGCACGGCGCCGGCGGGACCGGAGCGGGTCCGGCCGACCCCGGCGCTGATCCGTCCGGGTCGGGTGCGCAGTTCTGCGCGTACCTCCGTCAGGGGGATGTCGGCGGGTGTGCCGTTGACGGTGGTCGACGAGGCGCACACCACGGCGCCGTCGCCGTGTTCGCCGATCACGTGCCCGCGCACGGCCGCGGCCGGGACGTCGAGGAGGCGGGCGAGGGTGAGCCGGTAGCGGGCGGAGTCGAGGTTCGAGCCGATGCCGTACACGCGCGGGCAGCCGGGGTCTCGGCGAACAGCCGGGTCATCAGGTCCACGGGGTTGGTGACCACCAGCACGGTGCCCTGGTAGCCGCGCAGGCTGGTGGCGAGCGCCCGGATGGCGGGGGCGTTCGCCGTCGCGCCGGCCATGCGCACGTTGGCGGTGTTCGTGTTGGTGAAGGCGGCGCGCACGGCGACGATGACGGCCGTGGAGTCGGCCAGACCCCGGACTTCGCAGGCTTCGACCCGTGTCGGGGAGGCCGTGGTGTGGCGCATGTCGTCGAGGTCGGTGGCGAGCGCCGCCGCCTGGTCCAGGACGCGGGAGGCGACCAACAGCCGCCCGGGCAGGCCGGAGGCCAGCAGGGTGGCGACCACCGTCTGGCCGACCGCTCCGGCACCGGTCACGCCGACCGTGTCGACTGGTGCCGGCGTCATACGGCGATCCCCTGCACGTGGCCCAGAGCCCGGTCCCAGACCGTCCCGGTCCCGCCTGCGGCGGCCGGGGCGGCGCTGATCCGGTCGACCATCCGGCACAACTCCGCCGCCCGGCCCACCAAAGTCGTGCCCTGGCGGGGCAGCGGCAGTTCGACGGGCACCGACTGCAGGGCGCTCAGGTCCAGGTACAGGGTCATCGGGTGGTCTCCTCGGTCGGGTCGGCGGGGTCGGTGGTGGGGGTGGCGGTGCGGAAGTAGCTCCCCAGCCAGCGGGTGGCGATGCGGTCCCGGCTGCGGTTGAACCAGGCGAGGTCTTCCAGGAGGACCGCCCAGTCGACCGGGATGCCGCCGGCCACCAGCTGGCGGGTCATGGCGGGCAGGTAGGGGTGGACGGCGTCGCTGGACTGGCGGGCCATCAGGTGCAGGGCGCACTCGGCGGAGTTCTCCTTCACGACGCCCTGGGCGACGGCCTGCCCGAGGGAGGCGCCCAGGTTCGGGCGCTCGTACCACGGTCCGGGCGTGTGCCGGCCGGGGGCGGTGTCGCGGGCCGAGCGGGGGCGTGCGGCGATCAGCGAGGCCACCGCGTAGTGGGCCCGCCGGATATCGCCCTGGTGCGGGTCGTCGTGGTCACGCAGCCACGGCACCAGGTAGCGGTGCAGGTAGGTGCACTGCTGAACCGGCAGCCCGAGGCCGCGCCGCAGGGCGGCACGGGCCTGCGTGGAGGCGCACAGCTGGTACACGTAGGCGACGAACCGGTCCGAGGAACGAAGGGCCGAGGAGGCCGGCGAAGCAGACGCCGCCGGCACGGAATCAGTCATGAGACATCCCTGATCCAGACAAGGGGGTGGTGGGAGGGAGCGCCGACCGAGTCGGCGCGGGGCGCGACCGGACGGGTTCAGCCAGTTGCGGACGGCTGCAGCAGTGCGAGAAGGAGACCGCGGGCGCGGTGCCGGGCGCGCGCCACCCGGATGTCCGCGCGGTTGGCCTGGCCGATGGCCTCGTCGAGCGCGGTCAGGGCCGCGTCGACGAACGGTTTACCGACCCGGTCCGTGGTACGGCCGGGCTCAGTGAGATGCCAGAACTCCCACTCGGCGACCGGCCAGTACCTCGTGAGTGCGGCAGCGGCCCACGGGCCGGGCTTGCGGGCATCCAGCTTGATCTTGGCCTTCGGCGACAGGTCGACGCTCGCGTCGGTGGCGATCTTCCAGGCGATCCTGCGGCGAAGTCCAGCCGGTCACCGGTCTGCTCCGCTGCCGTGTGGCAGCGCTTGACCAGGTAGGCCATCTGAGCGTCGTTCTCCTCCTGCCACTGCAGGATCTGCGGACTGGTCGCCCTGAACCAGACGCTGTCCTTCTGCTGGCCGTTCTGGTCGAAGCCGTAGGCGCGCACCCGCAACGGGGACAGCAGCCGGCGGGGCAGGTGCTCGAGCGGCGGGGGACGCCGGGCGTCCTGACGGCTGTCCTTCAGCAGCAGCGAATCCAGATCCCGCCACAGGGCCCGGGCACCGTCGGCCTCCCGCGGCTGGAAGTCGCCGTCCCTGCGCCGGTCGAGGACCTGGTACGGGTCACGCACCCGGTGCGGCGGCTCGTGCGTCGACCAGGTCAGGTAGGCGTCGGTCACCGTCCGGCCGTCCTCGGCGGGCACGAGGAGCGCGGCGTGGCGGAACCGGCCGGTCAGCATCCGGCCCGGCCACGTCAGCGGCGGCAACGGCTGAAGCGGAGAGGGCAGATCCTCCTCCCACGGGCACGCGTCCGGCGTCTCCCACGCGGCGTCGCTGTCAGGGCGCGGGACGGCCAGCACGAGCGTGGTGAACAGATCAGAGGCCCAGGGAAAGTAGGAGACGGACTTGCGCAGCGGGGCCGCGTCCCCGCTGCCTGCCCGGTGCTCGGTGATCCTGCGGGGCGTGCACTGACCGGACGGCCCGTAGTACAGCTGGGCGATCAGATGCCAGGCGGCCTCGGCGGCCGGCACCGCAACCGGCGCCGTGTCGGTGAAATGCCCGAACAAAACGGCCCCGTTGACTCCCGTGGGGCGGCCCATCACCAGCTTGTTCACCCCGGACGGGTTCGGCCCCCCTTCGCGTCCACGCACTCGGCGCGCAGCCGCGGATCCTGCAAAAACGGCCGCTCGGCATCGAACAGATCGAACCGTCCCGCCAGGTCCTCGCGGTCGAAATAGGCGTCCACCGCCCGCGGATCGAACCGGCCGTCCTTCAAAACCCGTTCCCGCAGATCGAGCCAGTCGTCAATGTCCTCCGCGGCGTCCGGATCATCAAGCGTGTCCGCGCCATCGGCAGCGATCCTCGCCGCGATCGGCGCCAGGATCCGCATCAACCCCGACGCCGCAGGCGGCAACCCCGACGCCGCAGGCGGCACCGGAACCTCTAGGTCCTCGATCTCATGAGCCCGCGTGAACAACTCGTCTGCGTTCGCAGCCCTCCACGATCCCGCCTCCCGGACCTACTACGACCGCTGCCGAGCCCGCGGCAAAACCCACACCCAGGCCCTCCTCCGCCTCGCCCGCCACCGCATCAGCGTCCTGTTCGCCATGCTCCGCGACGGAACCTTCTACCAGCCGAGGAACCCCCGCATCGCTTGACGAAAGGCATAGAGGCACCCCCCGGCCCTTGGGTGCGCCTATGCGGCATCCGCGGGGAAGTCCTCTCCCGGGAGGACGATTTCCTCTCCGAAGTCCCCTTCGCTGAGGCCCTCCGCTCCCGTCATCGCGGCGCCGAACCCGCCCAGCATCTCCTCGATGTCCAGCTCGGTCGCGCCGGCCGGGGCCCTGAGCGTCTGGCCCTCGGTCATCCGCACCACCAGGCCAAGCTTCTTCACCTCGGCGTTCTCGGCGAGCTCGGCGAGGTCGACGTACACCTCGGTCAGCTCGCCGTTCTTGAGCGTGAAGTCGGCCGTTACCTCGGCGTCGGGGATCTCCTTGAGGTCCGCGTCCGTGGGCAGTTCCATGCCCGGCGGCAGTTTCTTCGCAAGCGGATGGATCTCGTCGAAGAGCTCCCCGATCAATGTACGGAAGGGAGCGGTGGCAGTGATGCGCTCGGCACCGTCCTCGCTGTCGGCGGTCTCGAAGTCGACCTCGCGGGCGACGGTCTTCCGGAGCGCGTCCAGCAGTTGCTTCTGTGTCTTGTCGTCGAGGGTGGGCTCCGTGCCGGGCTCGGCGGTGGTCTCCGCCATCTCCTTGGTGTTGATCTTCACCCACTCGCCGTCGAGCGCCTTCTTGAGTCCGCTCGCCTCCGGGGGCAGGTCCTCCGCCGACGGCACGGGGGCGCCCATGGCCTCGCCGAGGAGCTCCGCGTCGGAACGGATGTACGTGTAGTCTCCGACGACCCGGTACTCGACGATGTCGCCCCCGTGGGCGCGGACCCTCATGGACATTCCGACGAAATCCTTCTCACCGGACTCGTCGATCGGCTTCTTCGACTGCGCCGTCACACTGATCTTCGCGTCACTGAGCAGATCGGCGACCTCGTCGGGGATCTCCTCGCCGGGCTCCGGGTTCGACGAGGCGTCCAATGCCTTCAGGCTCTGGGCGTCGGTGTCGAGGTCGAGTTCGAAGGAGATCGTCTTCTCCTTGCCGAGCTCGCCGAACGCCTGGTCGAGTTTCTGTCCCGCGGAGATCTGCTCCACGGTGCCGCAGGCGGCCGAACCCGCGAGGACGGCGCCGACGACTGCCGTGGCGGTCAGGGTCTTGCGTATGGCGGTGATGATGGTCTCCTCGTCAGTGCGATCACGTGTGATCGTCGGCAAGACTTCTGACGGCGCCCGATGGTTGCACTGTCCGCCCCACGCGAGGCGAACCAGTGATGGGCTCCGCGCCGGGGCGACTCCGAGGACGGAACGTCCGGCGGTAGGTATCCGGTGGACCGCCCACGGTGCGGGCGAAGTGGCGGCGCAGGGTGGTGGCGGTGCTCATGCCCGTGGCCGTGGTGTCGACGGTCTCGTCGGTCTCCAGCAATTCCTGGGCGTGTCAGATGCGTTGGGTGTGGAGCCACAGCAGCAGAGTGGTCGTACCAGTCACCGCCGGACGGCTCCGCGGCGGTGCGGCGGTGCGGCGGTGCCGCGGTGCGGCGCATGAGCGTGAATTCACCGGTACGCCTGAGTGCGAAGCGACAGTCCAGACGGCCGGTCCGTCCCGACCGGCGTCCTCGGCAGGAGGCGACCGGTCCCGTCAGGCGGGGCCAGACTCTCGGCCGCCAGCTGAAGGAAGCGATCAGGTACGACGTCGGCAGCGGGCCGCGGCGCACTGCTGGTCCTGAGGCATGCGGGAGCACCGACGGCGAGTGCTCCGCCTCCCGTACCGCTCAATGCGGCAAGCCCGGTGAGGGCCGGGTGGCCGCCGGGCGTCCACGCCCTTCCCGGTCGATCCGCCGCGTTCCCCTGCCTGACGTGGGCAGCACTCACGTCCGCCGGTCCGTCGACGCGGTCCGGTGCCTCCGCGTCCGTCGGCGGGTGGTGGCGGTTCGGCGGTGCGGATGCCTCGGCGGTCGCCGTCACCAGAGGACTCGGATACGGAGACTCGGACGTACGACCCAAGGGTGATGAACATCCCGTACGGGACTGTCGGGGTCTGTGCCGCTGCCAGACTTCCGGCAGGGAACACGCCGGTCGGAGGCGTGGGCGAGGCGGGGTGGGTGTGAACGAGCACAGCGCGGCCGGAATTGCCGCTCCAGGTGTGGTGGCGTCGTCGGGCGCAGTGGCCCGCAGCGGTCTGCCCGGTGGACGCCGCTCGCCGGGGAGCCGCGCAGGGCAGGGGGACGGGCCGGCCGAGGGAGAACACGGCAACGGCCCTGCGCGCACGGTGCCCCGGCACGTGGCATGTGTGATGGACGGGAACGGGCGGTGGGCCCAGCGGCGCGCACTGCCGCGCTCGGCCGGTCACCAGGCCGCCGAAGCCACCGTCATCGAGGTCATCGAGGCGGCCAGGTCCGCGGGCGTCGAATGGCTCACCCTGTACGCCTTCTCCACCGAGAACTGGAACCGGCCCGGCGCGGAGGTCGACTTCCTGATGGGCCTGGTCCGCCGGGTAGTGCGCAAGCACGCGCCCTTCCTGCTCGCCCGCGGCGTCCGCTGCCGCTTCCTGGGGGTCACCGACCCGCGCATCCCCCGCGAACTGGCTCAAGACTTCGAAGACCTGACGACATTGACCGGCGGCAACCGAGGCATGACGCTGACCGTGGCCTTCGACCACGGCGGTCGCCGGGACATCGTCGAGGCCGCCCGGTCGCTCATCCGGAACGGGACGCCGGCGGACGAGGTGACCGAGGGCCTCTTCGCCCGGCATCTGCCGTTCCCGGATACCCCGGACGTGGACCTGGTCATCCGTACGTCCGGCGAGCAGCGCATCTCCAACTTCATGCTCTGGAAGGTCGCCTACGCCGAGTGGACCTTCCCCGAGGTGCTCTGGCCGGACTTCCGGGCCCCCGACTTCCTGCACTGCCTGCACACCTACCGGCGCCGCGACCGCCGCTTCGGCAGTCTGCCTCCCCAGACGAACGGAGACCCACGATGACCACGGGCACGATCCCCGCCGACGCTCCGCACCCCGACGAGGAGCCGCCCTTGTTCGGCCCCGGAACGCAGTTCCACGCCTTCTTCGACGACCCGCGCTGGGCACTCGCCATGATCCGCGCGACGGTGTTGGAGGCGGCCCACCCGCAGATCGGCGCGGCCCTCCTCGACAACTCCACCTTCATGGCCCATCCCTGGCGCAGGCTCCGCAACACCTTCCTCAGCATGCGGCGCATGTACAGCGGCGACCCCGTGGTACGTGAGCGGGAGGCCGCCCGGCTCAACCGGCTGCACGCGCGCATGAGCGGCACGGACCCCCGCGGCCGGGCCTACGACGCGATGGACCGCGCCACTCGCGCCTGGGTGATCGCCACCCTGTTCGAGAGCGCCGTGACGATGTGCCGGCTGAGCGGCCAGCCCCTTGAGCAGCGCACGATGGAACGGATGTACGCCGAGTACCGTGCGTTCCTCGCCGCACTCGACGGTGACGCCACCGTACTCCCCGAGGAACTCCACGACTTCTGGGCCTACTTCGACCGCGTCGTGGAGGAGGAGCTGGAGAACACCGAGGCGGCCCGCATCATCCTGTACCGGCTCTTCGACCATCTGCCCGTCCCGGCGCTGCTCGACGGAGCGCCGACCGTGTGGGCGGCGGGCCGGGCCGTCGCCGGGCCGCTCTTCGGCGCGATCACCGTGGCCTCGCTCCCCGAGACGTACCGGCGCCGGGCCGGCCTACCGGAGATGCCCGGCGCCGACACCCTCATGCGGGGTGCCTACCTCGCCGCCGGACTGGCCCGCTTCCTGCCCGAGGGCTGGCTCAACGCGCAGAACATCATCGACTTGCTGACGCTGTCGACCGGTAGCGACGACCCCCGCGCCCGGACCGTCGCCGCCCTGCGCAGTCGTACGAAACGCGCGTCGGCCCTGCTCCGCCTGATCATCCCGCTGGGCGGAGTGCCTGATCCGGGCCAGGCGTCCGCGCACACGGGCGAGGGCCGACGCTCGGCGGAGGAGTTCTTCCACCAGGTGCTGGACCAGACCGGCGACGGCCACCTCGACTGGCCGGACCTCGCGGCAATGGCCCGGGAACTGTCGACGCGCCTGGACCTAGACGAACCGGAGGAGACGCGACTCTACGACGCCTTCGCCGCCTGGTGGCACGAACTTCAGGAAGCCCTCGACACGGACGGTGACGGCCGGGTCAGCGCCGACGAGTACGCCGCCGCCGTCCCCTCCCTCGCCGGGCCCGCGCTGATCCGCGTCGCCGAGGTGCTTTTCGACGCGGCCGACGAGGACGGCAACGGCACCATCGACGCGGACGAGTACCGGGCGCTCTTCCGTACCGCCTTTCACCGCGACCTCGCCACCGGCGAAGGGACCTACGGCCGGAGCGCCTTCGTAGGCGATTTCGTCTCCTTCATGTCGGCGCGCCGCACGAGTACTCCTTACGATCCCCTCTTCACGGATGCCTAAGGGCTCGCAGAGAATCAACATGCTGGTTTGATCTTCGTGGTGCTGCTGTTGGCGAGGAACGCGGTGACGTCAGCAGGCGTCCGGAACCTGGCCGTGGAGGGCGGAATGGTGCAGCCGTGTCCGGCCAGGAGGGGCTGGACTTGGTGAACGGCCCTGGTGAGGGTGCTGGGGTTGACTCCGAAGAGCTGGGCAAGCAGGTCGCGGGTGCCGAGTTTGCGCAGGTAGAGCACGGTGGCCAGGACTCTGTCGGCGGTGGTCAGCTTGTCTTTGGCCCCAGCGCCCCGAGAACGGATGCGTTCGCCTCCTCGCTGCCGGAGCCGTCCTTGCTCACGTGACTCGTCTAGTTTCTGGGTCAGTTGGTCGACAAGTTCGTCCAGCGCAGGTTCGGGCATGCCGGTCAGCTCCGAGTCGCGTAGGCACCCGGTGCAAGGCTGCGGGGACGGGCCGCCAGCCGGCTGCGGGGACTCGGCTGCGCTGGTGGTATCGCGAGGTGGGGGATGGAGGGTGTAGTTCCAGTCGCCGTGGAAACGGTGCCGGTGCATGGGCAGAGCGTCGATATCGCTGTCGGTGACCTTGATGCCGGTGTCATAAGTGCCCGGGTCGAGTTCGGCGTGGACGGTCAGCCCGGTGCGGGTGGTGGTCGCCGCGATGCTGTTCACGACAACGTCGTGGCTGGTCAGCGGTCGGCCGCCCCAGTTCATGGAGATGTCGGAGAACAGCCGGTGCTCGATCTTGTTCCACTTTGAGGTGCCCGGCGGCATGTGGCAGACCGTGATGGCCATGCCCGTCTGGGCGGCCAGGGCGGCAAGTTCGGTCTTCCAGGCGCGGGTGCGATAGCCGTTGGACCCGCCCGCGTCCGCGGTGATCAGCAGTCGGGTGGCGGCCGGATAGTCGTGCCGCCCCCGGGCCTGCCACCAGCGGCGGACGGAGGCGACAGCAAACGCGGCGGTGTCATGATCAGTGCCCACGGTGACCCAGCCGGTGTTCGCGGCGATGTCATAGATCCCGTAGGGAATCGCCTTGCCCGGTCCCTGCCGGTCCAGGAAGTCGTGCGTCTTGACCAGCACCGGCTCACTGGCAGGCCGCCACCGGCGGCCCGAGTTCTTGTAGTCGCCGATGAGTTCCTTCTTCTTCGAATCCACGCTGATCACCGGCCGGCCGGCCCCCATGTGCCCTCTGGCCTGCTCGTTGATGTAGCGGAACTGGGCGTCGCGGTCCGGGTGCTGTCTGCCCTCGATGGTCTTGGCGCCGGCCTGCAGGCTGAAGCCCTCTTCCCGCAGCAGGTCACCGACCGTGTCCGCGCTCACTTGGTGCCCCTGACCGGTGAGCGCGGCCGCCAGGCTCCTGGTCGACTTCACCGTCCAGCGCAGCGGCGACATGGGATCGCCCCGCTCGTCGGGTTCCACCAGTGCCAGCAGCGCAGTCCGCAGTCCCGGATCAAGATCCGCGGACCTCTTCCGGCCACCACCGGGCCTGCGTACCCGGCCCAGGGGTTCCTCGCCGGCCTCCAGCTCGTCCACTCCCTTACGCACCGTCGTCTCGCTGACCCGGGCCGCCCGCGCGACCGCCCGGATACCGCCGTGACCCAGGATCCGGGCCTCGGCCCCCATCATCAGCCGCCGCTGCCGCTCGTCGAGGTGCGGGAACAATACTTCGAACCTCGCAGCGAGTTGACCGCGAACCTCGTCGGAGACGCTCATACCGCAACAACGAGCTGCATAACGGGAAGCAACACCTTGATTCTCTGCAAGCCCTAAGGGCTGTCCCGTAACTACGGCCCAGAGCTGCCCCCAGGGACTCCGCAGCTTGCACCTGGGGCCGGCGGCCGCAGGTGTGTCATTGTTGCGATCATGGGTGACTCGAGGGCGTATCCCCTGTTCAGGAGCGTCAGCGCAGCGGACACGCTCGTGCTGGCACAGCGTCTGTGGTCGCTGATGGAGAGGCGGGCTGCGGTTGCTGAGCTGACCGCTGAGCTGCAAACGGTCGAGGATGTGTGGAGGATGGTGGGGGTACTGCCAAGGGCTCAGTACACCGCGCAGGGCGTGCCATTCGACTCGCGCCAGTGGACTCATGAGTACCGGGCGGACACGTTGCCCAGGGGTTCCCGCGAGCTCCTCGCGTTGCTGCCGTTGCGTGTGGACGAGGAGGTGGCGGTTGGTGAGGGCCTGGAAGATGTCTTCGTCCAGGCCCTGGGCCGTGGCCCTGCCTCGATCTACTGGGACGGCAACTGGCCGGACGGACCGGAACTTGGTCTCGAGGCGTACGCGACGTACGAGGCAGTCGAAGTCGCGTTCAACAGTCTCGATATTGACCTGGTGATTCCCGCCGATGAGCACACGGTGTTCGTGCACCTTTCCAAGCTAGGGAACCTCCCCCGAGCGGAGTGGCTGGCGAGACAGCTCGGTGTGGAGGTGCTTGGGGAATCTGTGCCGGGCAGGTGATCGGGGCAATGGACAGCCGCACCGTGGCTGGCCGGCATCATGCGACGATCTGTTTGTGGCTGGTGTGATCACGGCGTCGAAGCCGTCCTGGATAGCCCCGTTCACCGGGCTGAGCCCGCGCTGCTTCGCCAAGTTGGTGACCGTGGCGCGCCGCGAGACTGCGGATGTTCCGCGGCGCGGCCGGCCGTGGGGCTTGCCGCTGGAGGAACGGGTGCTGCTGGTCGCGGCCTACTGGCGGACCAACCTGACGCTACGCCAGCTTGCCCCGCTCCTCGGGGTCTCGAAGTCGGCGGCCGACCGGATCATCGACCACCTCGGGCCGAAGCTCGCGCTCCAGCCACGCCAGCGGTTCGCGAAGAACACCGTACTGATCGTGGACGGCACCCTCGTGCCGACCCGCGACCACAGCGTGGCGGAGCAGTCGAAGAACCACCGCTATTCGACCAACCACCAGGTCGTGATCGACGCTGTCACCCGGCTCGTGGTCGTGGTCGGCCGACCGCTGCCCGGCAACCGCAACGACTGCCGGGCATGGTCCGAGTCAGGCGCGAAGGACGCCGTTGGTAGGACCCTGACTATGGCGGACGGCGGCTACCCGGGCACGGGCCTGCTGATGCCGCACCGTCGCGCGAACGGCCAGACCGAACTCCCCGCCTGGCAGCAGGAACACAACCGCTCCCACAAACAGGTCAGAGGCCGCATCGAGCACACCTTCGCCCGAATGAAGGGCTGGAAGATCCTGCGCGACTGCCGCCTGAAGGGTCACGGCGTCCACCACGCCATGCTCGGGATCGCACGCCTCCACAACCTCGCCCTCACAGGCTGATTGGAACACGCCGCTCGGCAACCATCGCGCCCTCACCGCCGCGGAGAATCATTACGGGACAGCCCTTCGCGTATCCGCGGGGGGTCGGATGTTCATGCACGCGATGCCCTGTCCAACGACGCTGCGGCGCCTCAGTCACCTGCACCGGAGCAATGCAGGTGAAGCCGTCCAGCGGCTGCTCCCGCGCGCCTACGATGCAGCCGTGCGGAACACCAAGGCGTTCAAGGAAGCCGTTGCCCAGACGCTCACCGAGCTGGCCCACCGAGGGGTGACGCTCGCGCCGGCGACGGTGGAGGACACGATCGAGAAGAACATCAGCACAGTGGCCGAACGGCTCCGGATCCAGACGCGCTCCGCCTGGCGGTACTTCGACGCCGCCGCCCTCGCCGACCGCCTCGCGCAGAGCCAGGCCTCCTACGAGGAGAGCAGCAGCGAGAAGGGCGTCGGGCAGGCCCCGATGCCGCCGATCGACAACACCCCGAGCTCGCCCTGGTCCTCGCCGGGGTGCCGGACTCCCTGGCCCAGACCGGCGGCGACCTGTACGCGGTCATCATCAACGTCGCCGTCAACGCCTGGTTGGCCGGCCACATCCACGGCGAGGACGGCTGCACCGGCTGCGACGGCAGCCGCGGCCCGGCCGGACACGACTGGGAAGCGAGGATGCGCACCATCACCGAGCTGCAGCCCAACGTCACCAAGTGGTTCGACCGCGACGTGTGGACCCGCGCTGTCAACGACGCCGGTTACACCGTCGCCCGCCGCTGACCTGCTGCTCAGGTCTCTTCGAAGCCGTGGTCGAAGCCCTTGAGGACGGGGTCCAGTTCCGTGGCCGCGCCACACAGCGAGCACAGCCGCACCCCCGGCTGCTCGGCTGCGTCCAGCGCCCGCTCCAGCGGCAGCACCGGCGCCCCGGCCGGCGCCTCTTCGCAGTCGACGGCGTGCACGACACCGCCCCGGCCGGGACCGCGCCCGCCGGCCTTCACCAGCACCCAGCCGGACGGACGGCGCGGCCCCAGCGCCTCCAGGACGGGCAAGGGCCGCTCCAGGTACTCGGTGGGCACGGCGTCGTACGAGACGCCGTCCACGGGCCGCACATGCTGCGGTGCGCGCACCCAGACCCGGTACTCGGCAGGCTCCACCGTGTCCTCGAACTGGTGAAGGTGCGGTATTCCGATCCTGCGCTATTCCTCGGGTTCTGTGCAGGCGGCCAGGTAGGGGCGACTGCGACCTCGCCAATCAGTCTGGATTTGGCACCCCGTACGCTCGTTCGTCATCGGACCGACGCAGACTGGCGAGGGAGTAGGAGCGCATGACGGGGGACAAGGACTCGCACGGGCTTGCGGCTGGAGCCGACCGAGCGGCCCAGCCTGCCGAGAACGCCCACGCCCGACTCCGTACGGGACCCATTCACTGGCTCCTGTTCAACAGCACGTGCGTTGCGGCCTTGGTGAGCCTGGTGTGGCTCGCGCCGGTGATCCCGCTGCCGGGCCTGCTACGTGGCGCGGCCTTCCTCGTCTCTGCGCTGCTGATACCCCTGGCGCTGGTCCTGGTGCCGGCCCTCTTGCTCCGCCACATCCCTCACAAGAAGCCGCCGAAACTGGCCATAGTCGCGCTCATCGTTGCCGTCGTTGCCTCAGTCGTGCTGGCAGTCATCACTCGCCAGGCCGGCAATGAGCGGGCGCTGCAAGAGAGGGGCCGGTGGGCGGAGGCCGTCGTGATCGAGGTCGAGAACCGCAAGACGGACAAGTGCACGCTCCGCACCCGCGACGGCCGAAAGATCTCACCTCAGCTGTCGGAGGGCGACGGCTGCGAAGCGGATTGGGTCGAGCCAGGCGACAAGCTGCGTGTGCTGTACGACCCCAAGGGTGCAGCCGGTCCGGTGGAGGACGTGGACGGGGAGTTGGAACCCGACTCGTACCGAGGGGCGGTCGGCGGCCTGGCAGCGCTGATCACCGTGGCAGGCACGTTGGGCTGTACACGGCTGAATCGGCGGGGCAACGAGTAGGACGGGGACACCTCTCCATTTCGCCCACGGACGGCGCTGTAACCACGCGATTACGCTCGTTTAACTGGTGAAGGTGCAGTATTCCGACGCTGCGCTATTCCTCGGGTTCCGTGCGGATGCCGACTTCCCTGCCGCTGGCCAGCGGCAGGGAAGTACCACGCGCGCCTCCTGGGTCGCCTGAGGTTGCAGCGGTGGCCAGGGAGCCGACCCGTCCACGCCCTCACCGGGCGACGCTGCCGGTACCGCGGTCGCGTGCTGGCTCGCGCCCTTGGTATGACCAGTCGATTCTGAGCGCACCACCGACTGATCCGGGGATTCAGAGCTGTCCGCTGTCGTCGATGACGATCTTCGCTGAGGTTTTGCCGGCTGGGGAGGAACCAAACGTCTCAACCTTCTTGACCACCTCCATGCCCTCGATGACCTTCCCGAACACGACGTGCTTGTTGTCGAGCCAGGATGTCTTCACGGTGGTGATGAAGAATTGGGAGTCGTTCGTGTCCGGCCCCGCGTTGGCCATCGACAGCATCCCTGGCTCGGTGTGCTTGTACAGGAAGTTCTCGTCTTCGAACCTCTTGCCGTAGATGCTCTTGCCGCCGGTGCCGTTGCCCTTCGTGAAGTCCCCGCCCTGCAGCATGAAATCGGGGATCACGCGATGGAAGGTACTGCCCTTGTAGCCGAACCCCTTCTCACCCGTACACAGCGCGCGGAAGTTCTCCGCCGTCTTGGGAACGTCGTGGACGAACAGCTCGAAGGTGATCCGGCCGAGCCGTTTGCCGTCGGCGGAGACGTCGAAGAAGACCCTGGGAAGTGACATATTCGGCATGGTGAAAGTGTGTCATCTTCGGTGAAGCCGGAGCGGGTATTGACGCGACGGCGTGCCGGAGTCCAGGGCGAAGTCCACTCGCGTGGAACCCGGGCCCAGGCGTACCCGTCACCTCGGCCAGGACGGGAATTAAGCCCGTTTTACTGGTGAAGAGGCGGTATTCCAGTGGTGCGCTATTCCTGGTTGTCGCGGTGGGCGAAGAGTGCTGGGAGGCTGTAAGCGGGTAGGCGGGTGGCGGCGGTGTCTGGCTGGCTGGTCAGGGGATGGGGCCGTGTGCCTGTTGCTTGGCCAGTGCCTGTCCGATGAGACGGGTCAGTTCGGTCAGCTGGAGACGTTCGGTGGGGTGGAAGTCTTGGGCGTCGATGGTGGCGCGCAGCCGGGTGAGTGCGGAGTGAACGGGAGGCTGGTGGGCGGGGGTGCTGGTCCAGGCGAGTTCGCGCAGCAGCATGGCGATGCGGGCGAGGACGGCGGGTTCGGCGGCGCCATAGCGCATGGGCTGGGTTACTGCCAGGTCGAGCAGGTCTTCCAGGTTCGGTCGTTGTAGCACGACTCTGACCTGTTGGTCGTTGTCGAGCAGCAGGCAGGGGCCAAGGTGGTGTTGTGTCAGTTCGCACAGCAGTGCGGAGGAGTGGGAGAGGGCGTGGACGGCGGTCGTGGGGTCGTTGACGCCTGGGGAGAGTGCTTTGGCGGCGATGTCGGTGAGCTGCCGCAGGCTGAATGCGATGTCCTGGTGGTCGGTGCGTTCGGGGCCGGTGGTCACGGCTTTGGTGGCTGCTTCGGTCAGGCGTGCCCGTGTCTCGGGGGTGAATCGCTCACTGGTGCGTGGCCAGGCGGCGCCCATGGGTGTGCCGGTGATCAGAGAGGTTCCGGGGTGGCGGTCGATGAGCAGGATGGCGTCGGCTGCTACGGCAGCGTTGAGTAGGGCTTCCTCGTCCACGGAGGTCAGGAAGCCGGACGTGCCGGCCGTGAGGGTCAAGGCGTTCGGGGGCGGTCTGTGAGGGTCGCCCTGGTGGGCTCCGGCAGCGAGGTCCCTGTGTGGCGCGCCCTCCCTGTGGGGCAGGAGCCGCTGAATGGTGCGGTCGGCGGCGGAGTGGACGCTGCTCATCATCGTCTCGACGCGGATCTCGCGTGCCAGGTGTGACAGGAAGAGCACGAGACCGAGGACGCTGGCCAGGGTGAGAAACAAGGCCACCGTGACCGACATCTGAGGGACGAAGCCGCTCCGCTCGTCCTCGCCGGTGCGTACGGTGCGAAGCACGGTCAGGGCATAGGTGAACGTGGCGAGGAAGAGCGCCAGAGTCGTCTGGACGTACGGGTCCGCGGTGAAGGTCCGCAACAGGCGCGGGGAGAACTGGCTGCTGGCCAGTTGCAGTGTCAGCACGGTGAGCGAGAACGTCAGTGCCGTGACGGTGACCAGAGAGCCGGCGATCACCTCCAGCACCGAGCGTGCCGCGTCTGCATTGCCGCCGAACAGGTAGTCACTCAGCCATGGCGGAATGTCGCGCTGAAATCGTTCATCCAGCCGCGGCAGGCCCACGCCTGCGACGACGGCGAGGACGACGCCCAGCGTCGGCAGAGGCCATAGCTGCGCGCGGAGCGTGTCACGCATCAGTGCGGAGTGTGCGTGGCGGCAGCCCGGCCTGGCGGGCTGTTGAGGCAGGAAGGGTGAACGACCGCTTAAGTGTCAACACGATCTTACGTTATATACCGCACTAAATGGTGCAAAGCTGGAGCACTGCCGAGTGCTGTATGGCCCCAGCGTCGGAAGGTGCTCGTGCTGGCGGCTTTGCCTATTTCGCGGGTTCGGCCTACCGGCTGCGTTCGTCTGAAATGTTGCTGTTGTGAGACTTGGTGTTTTGGTCTGTTCGGTCGGGTCAGTCGGCCTGCATGAGAGTGACAGGTGTGATGCGGGACGAGGGTGGATGGGTGTGGCGACGGCTCGCTGTGGCTCTGTGCGTGCCAGTCATGGCCTTGTCGCTGCTTGCGGGCTGCGGCCGGGAGGATCCGCTGAATGAGCCCGCCGAGCGGTTCGAGATGGTGGAGGTCGACTATGCGCGTGCGGTTCGGCTGTCCGTGGCCGAGGTGAGCGCCGGAGAGCTGGTGGCTCTGGAACTGAAGAAGCCTGAGTCGGTGTCGCCAGTGTGGGAGAGCCGGGTCGCGGAGCAGGATGGACAGCTGCGGACGGTCCGGCTGGGTGCCACCCGGGGCGAGGTGCTGGGCACGAGTGCCGGTCCCGACCTGACGGACTCCGAGCGGCAGGACCTCGTGCAATTGCTGGAGCAGACTCGGGTCCTGCCGGACCAGGCAGCCCGTGAAGCGGCCGATACGCCGAACAGCGAGGTCGTCACTGCCATCGAACTGGAGCGGCAGGACGACCGGCCGGTCTGGTTGGTCAGCGTCCTCGGGGTTGGCGATGCTGCGGCGATGGTCCACGTGGTGGACGCGAGAACCGGCGAGATCCTTGACCGTCGCCGGCCTGACGTGAGCGCGGGTACATGAGACGGGCAGCGCGCTGGCACGTTCCGGCGGAGGCGCTCAGAGGGCCCCACCGTCCTCACACGCAGCATCGACTCCGCGTCTCAGCAGGCGGCTCCCAAGGTATTGGCGGCAGGCCGTCGGTCACCTACTGCCCGTGCGAGGTGGTGGCCTGCTGCCGTGACCGGCGCTCGTGCCGGACGAACGCCTCACCGATGGTGCCCACGAGCATGCCGAGCGAGCCGAGCACAAACAGCCACAGAGCGATTCGTTCCAGGCTGGGAAAGAGGAAGAACACACTGCCGACAAGGAATGTCGTGTTGCCGAAGCCGCCAATGACCAAGTGGAGGAACGGGAAGTCCTGAAGCAGGTACCGTTCGAGTCGGGTCAGCAAGTGGTCACCTTTCCAGCGCCGGGTCGCCAGTAGCTCCGTGAGGTAACGGGGTACCGTTCGCAACAACGGCGAAACACTCGGATGCCGTCTCATCGCCGTACGCAGCTCCTATGCCAGGAAGCGAAGCACCTCGCCCCGGCGGTCCGTGCGGGGAGCCGCCGGCACAACCCCTGTCGTTCTCCGTCCCGCTGACCGGCGCGACGGCGTACGACAGACGCGGGGCCCTCGATGTCTGTGACGTGGCGAGGTTCTCGGGTCTGTGCAGAATGAGAGAGCATGGTGGCTCGGAGCGTGACGTGGCTGGCTGTCCTGGTGCTGGCCTGCAGTGCCGTCGTGGTGGGAGCCCTGGGCGAAGCGTTCTCCGCAGTCCGTTTCCTTTCCGGCGTCGTACTCCTTGTCGTCGTGACGAGGCTGCGGGTGCCGGCGCCCTTTGAGGCGGTCTTCTCAGCCGTCGTGACGGTCGCTTTCTGGTGCGATGTCGGTCGCTGGTACCACCGGGTTCCGGAATTGGACACGGTGGTGCATTTCCTGCTCACCGGAGCAGGCTCCGTAGTCGCCTTCTTCGCCCTGCTCAGGGGCGCGGGACCGGAGCTGAGGCAGGCTGCCGCGAATACTCCGCGTTGGACGCTGACCCTTCTGGTCGGCATGGCCGGGACCAGCGCCGCCACTCTGTGGGAACTCTATGAGTGGGTTGCGGAGCAGGTCTCGCCGGAAACCATGCAGGTCGGTTACGGCGACACCGTCGCCGACCTGGCCGTGGGCGTCACGGGCTCGCTTTTGGCCGGCGCGCTGTTCGCCGGGTCTTCCCGCACCGTCCTGGCGCCCGCATCGTCTGCGACGCGCGGAAGGGGCTGCTGACGATGCGGGCGGGACGAAGAGGAACGCAGAGCGGGGAAAGGACCGATAAGGGCAGGGAGCCGGCACACGGTCTGCTGCAAGCGGACTGGCCTGGACCTCGACGGTAAGGTTCGGCGGCCTCCTGGCAGATGGCTCCGCGCACGCGTGCGCGGCTTATCCGGTCGGGGATGTGCTTCCGTCGTAGACGGGAACTTGCGACTGGATGTTGAAGGTAGCTGTCCCGGCGTCTTCGAAGCGCATGGTGAACTGCATGAAGTCGCCTCCTCTGATCTGCCGACGCACGTCGCGCAGCACCAGGTGGCTCTTGCCCGACTCCAGCTCTACGAGCTTGTTCGCCGGCAGTTCCACCCCGCCGGGCAGCGGTTTCCCGTCTGAGCTGACGATGTCCACCGAGGCTGCGTTCGGCGTGCTGGCGCCCACCAGCTTGTCGTCCTCGCCGCCCTTGTTGTAGAGCCAGACATACGCGGGGACGTCGTCTCCCGGCTGCCACGGTTCGCCTTGCGGCTCCGCCACGTGTGCGTAGCGGATCATGATGTCGCCGACACGGCCGTTCTGGCCCGGCGCCTCCCAGTCCGGGAGCGAGAAGTCGTCATCCCCGCCGCATCCGCTCGCGGTCAACGCGACGGCAAGAGCGGTCGCCGCAAGGACGTACCGGCCGCGCGCCGCGAAGAGAACTGACATGATCGCTCCTTCTCACCGACCCAGCGCTTCCACCTTGCGTACCTCAGGGGATCCGGGCAAACGGTGCAGAGCTGATCGGGGGAAATGCGGCCCTTGGTGATGGAGGCCGGGTGCGCGCCTGCCGCCGCGATCCGCTTGACCGCGGCGCAGTCGCTGACGTCGTCGTCCAGCGCCGCCTCCAAGATGCCGACGAGGGACGCTTCGGCGGACGAGGACAGGACATATAGCAGGGCGGGCACGAAGGTGACCGCGATCAGCACGGCGACGGCGACCGTACTCGCCGCGGCGAGGCCCATCTTGGTGAGGATCGGAATGTCGACGACCACGAGGCCGGCCAGCGTGATGATGACCGTGAGCCCGGCGAAGACGACGGCCGAACCGGCCGTGCCGGTCGCAACACCCGCTGCCTCCTGGGGACGCGGCCCTCGGTGATCTCGGCGCGGTAGCGGGAAACGACGAACAGGGTGTAGTCGATGCCGACCGCGAGGCCGATCATCATGGCCAGCGTCCCGGTCGTGGCGGACAGCCCGAGGGCGCTGCCGAGCGCGGCGATGGCGGAGGTGCCGACGGCGACGCCGATCAGGGCCGTGAGCAGTGGCATGCCTGCGGCGATCAGCGAGCCGAAGGTGAGGAACAGGACGACGGCGGAGATCAGCACGCCGATCTGCTCGCCGGTGCCGGTCATGGTCTGCTCGACCATGACCGCGTCCCCGCCCGCCTCGACGGTCAGTGCGCCCTCGCGGGCCTGGTCGGTGGCCGCGGTGAGCGCGTCGCGGGCCTCGTCGGTGAGGTCGGACGCGGCTATCTCGTAGGTCACCACGGTGTAGTCGGTACGGCCGTCCGCGCTGACCGAGCCGGCCGTGAACGGGTCGGCGACGCCGATACCTGGGGCGCCCTGCCGAGTTCGCCGGCGAGCGCACCGATCGCTGCTTTCTCGGCCTCGATGGTCCCGCCCTCGGGCACGTGGACCACCACACGGGCGGTGGCGCCGTCGGTGCCGGAGTCCGGGAACTTCTCCTCGAGCAGGTCGAACGTTTTCTGCGACTCGGTGCCCGGCATCGAGGACCGGTCGGGCGGCGGTGCGGGCGCGGCCGCGGCACCGACGCCGCAGACGATCAGTACCCACAGCAGGGTGACGAGGCCGCGGCGCCGGAAGGCGAAGCGGCCGAGCATGTACCGGAAGGCAGCCAACGGGAAACGGGCCTTGACCCGGAATCTTGGACACGGGGTATGCGGCTTGTGCCAGCGTAGTTGGTGTGAGTTGGAGGGCGTCCTCGAAGGCGATCGGTGATCGTTGTGCGAGGCGGGAGTGTCGGCGGCGGGTGTTGTAGCGGTGGAGCCATCGGAAGGCGTCGAGGCGGGCCTCGCGCTCGTTGGGCCAGCTCTTCCGTCCTTGCAGGGTCTCGCGTTTGAAGGTGGCGTTGAAGGACTCGGCGAGTGCGTTGTCGGCGCTGGGCCCGACCGCGCTCATGTTTCGCCGAGCCCCTGCTGACCTGCAGGCTTGGGCGAATGCCCTGCTCGTGTACTGGGCTCCGTGGGCGGTATGCATGACCGCCCACGGTGAGGCTGCCGCGGGTTTGTTCGGCGGCGGCCAGGGCGTCGGTGACGAGGTCGGTGCGCATGTGGTCCGCGATCGCCCAGCCGGCCAGGCGGCGTGAGGCGAGGTCGATCACGGTGGCCAGGTAGAGGAACTTCCTGGCGTCCATGGGGAGATAGGTGATGTCACCGACGTACTTCGTGTTCGGCTTGCGTGCCGTGAAGTCGCGGCCGATCAGGTCCGGGGCCGTCGCCGCGGCCGGGTCCGCGATCGTGGTGCGGTGCCTGCGGCGCAAGCGCACGCCTGCCAGGCCGATGATGCGCATCACGCGCGCGATCCGCTTGTGGTTGACGCGCTCGCCCGCCTCGCGGAGTTCAGTGGTGATCCCGGGGAGGCCGTGGGTGCCGTCCGACTCGCGGTGCGCGGCCCGTATCCGTGCGGCGAGAGCGGCGTCGGCCGCTTGCCGGGCGGCCCGGTCCGCGGCCGTGCGGCGCCGGTAGAACGAGCTCGTGCACGGTAAGCGGTGAGACGTCGGGCCTCTGATCGTCGATCATGGCCATGTGGTGGGGAACGCATCTCGTGCAGCGATCATCAGCGACCGGAGGATCACGGGCCTGTCGGCCGGCGTGATCGCTGAACTGGTCGCCGAGCTTGGCCCGTTGTGGCACGAACGGCACCAGGCCGAGCTTGCGTCCCGTCCGCGGAAGCGCGCTGTGGGCGCCGGAGCGAAGCACCGGTTGGTGTTCGTCGACCGGCTTCTGGCCACGCTCGTGCACCTCCGGCATGCCACCACGCACGACGTGCTCGCCTGCTGGTTCGGTGTCGACCGCTCCACCATCACTCGTGCCATCGGCGAGGTTCGACCCCTGCTCGCCGAGCGAGGGTGTACCGTCAGCCAGGGTGTGCGGCTGCGGACCCTGGCCGAGGTCATCGACCACCTCGGAACCAGTGAGAAGACCGGCATCATCGACGGCACCGAGATTCGGGTCCGCCGCCCGGCCGCCGGACACAAGGACCGCGACAAGTTCATCTCCGGCAAGAACAAGCAGAACGCGGTCAAGACCATGGTCGTCACGGACGGGGACGGCCGCCTGCTCTTCTGCAGCCCGATCAAGCCCGGCAGCTGCGCAGACATTACCCACGCCCGCCAGTCAGGGCTGGTCAGGCTCCTGGCCGACGGACCCGCGGTGGAGATCCTCGCCGACGCTGGCTACCAGGGCCTGGGCGCCCAGACCGGCGGCCGGGTGATCACACCACCACACCGCAAGTTCAAGAAGAACGCCCCCGACTGGTACGAGGAGATGTACGAGCGCCAGCGCAAGGCGCACTCATCACGGCGTATCCGTGTCGAGCACGGCATCGCCCATCTCAAGAACTGGCGGGCCCTGGCCCGCCACCTCGGCCGCCGCGAGCACATGAGCGACACCGTCCAAGCCATCGCCGGCCTGCTGTCCCACCAGCAGACAGCGGACCTGAACCTGACACGACAGATGTGACCACGGCCCAGACCGGAGTCCGTGACGTCTCACCGCTTACCGTGCACGAGCTCGTTACGTCTTCCACGGCACAGTCACGGCCGCAGCGATCCGGCTCTGGCTCCGCCCCTGAGCGGGCTCACTCCTTCTGAGTCGACGCCCGGGAAAACAGCAGCAGCGCGACAAACAAGACCACGGGATAGACGCCCGCGCTCCACGGTTGCGGCACGATATTCCAGGCGGCAACCGCCACAACTGCAAGCAGAACCCAGCTCACGACCAGCCACGGACGCTTAGCCAGCGTCCCACCCACGAAGGCCCAACGGCTTCGGGAACTATCCCCCATCGATCCCATGACCAGACCCTAGCCCCCGCGGGGAGCAACCATCCAAGATCCGCCGGACAGTGCCTAGTGACCTGAGTCGGAGATCTATCGTTGGTTGGGTATGAGTCGTCCGGGTCCGAAGATTCCGCCGTTGTCGGTGACCGATGCCCAGCGGGCGGTGCTGGAGGGCTGGGTGCGGCGTCGTTCGACGGCCCAGGCTCTGGCTCAGCGGTCGCGGATCGTGCTGGAGTGTCCCGAGGGGCACTCGATCATGGAGGTGTCCCGGCGTCTGCAGATTGCTCCGGACACGGTCCGCACCTGGCGACGCCGCTTCCTCGAACGGGGCCTGGACGGCTTGTGTGACGACCCGCGGCCCGGTGTCCCGCGAAAGATCACCGACGCGGACGTCGAGCGGGTCATCGTCAAGACGCTGGAGGAGAAGCCGAAGAACGCCACCCACTGGTCGACGAGGTCGATGGCGGCGGCCACGGGAATGTCGCAGTCGACCATCTCGAGGATCTGGCGGGCGTTCGCCCTGGCCCCGCACCGCTCGCAGACGTTCAAGCTGTCCACCGACCCCTTGTTCATCGACAAGGTCCGCGATGTCGTCGGCCTCTACCTCGATCCGCCGGAGAAGGCCCTGGTGCTCTGCGTGGACGAGAAGTCGCAGATCCAGGTTCTCGACCGCTCTCAGCCGGTGTTGCCGATGATGCCCGGCGTTCCTGAACGCCGCAGCCACGACTACGTCCGCGCCGGCACCACCACCCTGTTCGCCGCCCTGGAAGTGGCGACCGGCAAGGTCATCGGCTCGCTTCATCGCCGCCACCGGGCCGCGGAGTTCAAGAAGTTTCTCGCCAAACTCGACAAGGAAGTACCGGCCGGCCTTCAGGTGCATCTGATCCTGGACAACTACGCGACCCACAAGACACCCGGCATCAAGAAGTGGCTGCTGGCGCATCCACGGTTCCACCTGCACTTCACACCAACCAGCGCGTCCTGGCTGAACCTGGTGGAGCGGTGGTTCGCTGAGCTGACCCAGAAGAAACTCAAGCGCGGCGTCCACCGCTCCGTCCAGGCCCTCGAACGCGACATCAGGTCCTGGCTCGCCGACTGGAACGAACATCCCAGGCCCTTCGTCTGGACGAAGACCGCCGACGAGATCCTCGACAAAGTCGCCGCCTACTGCCGACGAATCTCTGACTCAGATCACTAGCGGGTCAGGGGCCTGGCAGAGCGCTGCGGTCGGTGACTGTGATGTGCACGGCGTGCAGAGGCTGGGCTCGGGTGGGTCGGACGACTTCGATCCACTCCGTGACGTCTTCGAGGAGGTAGGTGAGCCGGCCGTGGCACTTCCAGCCGAGGCCGATCCCGAGTACAGGGCTCGGGGCGGTGTGGTGGCTGTGCAGGGGTTCACCGTGGAGGTGTACGGCATGCATGTCGCAGCCGTGTGTTTCGGCGTGTGCAAGGGCTGCGGCCGCGGCTCTGCGCAGAGGGCTGATCGCGGTCCAGCGCGTGAGGGCGCGCTGGGCCAGCGGGTGTGCGGGGTCGCAAGGGGTGAGCTCCAGCTGGTTTATGGTCACCGCACCTGTGTCGACCATGGCGGCAAGGTCGGCACGGACCGGGAGTGGAATCCACCGGTCGAGGCCGTCGAAGGCGGCGATCATATGGTCGCGTGGGGCTCGGCCGGCCGATGGATCGGGGGTAAGGGCAGCCAGGCGTTCGCGTGCCGCATCAACGGGCTCACCAGCGCGCCACAGGAGAGTCAGAGCGATGCCTTCTTTTTCCAGGTACTTTCGCTGCCGCAGTTGGAGCTGGATGCCGCGCGACCGTCCTTTCAGCGCACGCTTCATCGGGGCCGACGGGTCGCGCCCGTATGACAGAGCATGGACGAACTCGGCGGTCAGTCGATCGTCTGTACGGTGCTCGACAACGACATCGACATCGGACGGTTCCAGTGCCCCGCGGGCATAAGAACCGAAGACATACACCTCGTCGACCAGGTCGAGAGGCCAGCTTCCGGCTTGCAGGCGGTCGAGCATTTCTGTCAGCAACTGCGTTGCACGCGCGCGTTTCAAAGCGCCCCCCCCATGAGGCAACTGGCAGCGAAACTTCGACTGTAGGGGGTCACAGCGGCACACAGGAGGCATTGGACCGTCCTGCCTCCGGCAGGACGGCCGTGTGCGGCATCCCTTGAGTTCCGCAGTCACCGGTCAGTGGCGGCTGGCCTCCTTCGTCTGACGGCTACGGCCTGCTGCCCGGGCCCCCGCGAGACGGCATGAACAGGCGTCCTGTGGGTCCGCAGGCGGTTGCTGGATGAGACGCTTCAGGACTCGCCGGGTTGTCTGGCCGCGCGAAGCAGCAACCGGGCATGCCGGATGCGGGAGAATCCTCGTCAGCCAGCCGGACGCGGTCGCTGCCGGGCATGATGATGATTGGCTTGTTGGAGGGGCGGCACGCCGAGCGTGTGCCGCTTTCACGGGGGGAGAAGGATGAGGCGTACTCCGCAGAGCACAGTCGAGTTGCCGCGTCGCATGAAGCACCTGTCGGTCGACCGTCGCGGCTATCCAGTGATTGCCACGGTCGACCGCAGTCCGCAGGAGGTGAACTTCGGGTCGATCAACGAGCGGCGCAAGCTGGCTCTGGCCACGTTCGACTGGTGCGCCGTATGCGGTATGCCCTTCGCGGACGAGTTGCGCTGGCAGATGGTGTTCCAGGAAGGACCACTCCCGACCGCGATCGCTGGGGAGGCACCGGTGCACGAGGTGTGCGCGCTGTATGCGGCTCAGGTGTGTCCTTACCTGTTCTCGCCTCAGTCCCGTCTCGGGGACGAGTTCCGCAAGGGATCGGTGCGGGACGCCGTCGTGCGGTTTGTGGGCTTCGAGTCCACCAGGGCAGTGATCGCTCATGAGTCGGGCCTGCAGCCGGGCGTCTACACCCTGCACTTCGAACACCAGGGTCAGGCAGACGAGTTCTCCTACCACTCCCCTGATGAGCTTCGGGACCGGTTCGCCAAGACCCTGGCCAGCGAACAGGATCTGCCCGTGAGCGACGCGGAGGGAGTACTGATCCGCCTGTTCAACCGCCTCGACGACGAAGGTGAGGGAGACGTTGTCACCGGGGCGGCGCTGATCGCCGGTGCTGCTTTCGCCAAGGACATCTTCAAGGTGCAGGGTATGAAAGCCTTCGCCAGCAAGGAGTACCCGACCGTTGCGGGGTTGCTGCTGAAGGGTAGTGACCAGGAGATCCTCGAATTCTGCCGCAGCGCGCAGGACGAGGCATTCGGCGCGGTGGGCCCTTGGGTTGTCGAGCGGGCCGGTGCCCTTCCCTTGCCGCTTCAGCGGTGGCGAAAGCGCGGCGCGTCCATGGTGCGCCGCAGCGCTCCTCAACGACCGACGGGCCCTGGACGCAGCGTGGCCAAGAATGCCGCATGTCCGTGCGGCTCCGGACGCAAAGCACGACGGTGCCACCCCGCTGGCTTCCCCGTCAGTTGACCGCCACAAGCGCAGCCTGCAGCAACCACCGCACGACACATTTGACCGGCTTGCGCACAAGGTCACACCTGAGACCTTACGAAATGCGGGACAGTTGCGGCACGCCCGGGCGGGCGAGCCTGCGTGTCCCCCATATCAGGTGCGGCGTTAGGCGCAGCAACTGAGGAGAGGAGTGCGTGTGTCGTACGGATATGGTGGCGGCCCTGACTGGCCGATGATTCAGGCACGACGTCGCGCCGAGCAGGAGGCGAACTCCGCCCGCGGCGAGGCTGTCGGCCACCGGGCTGCCGCTGGCAGGTGGGAGGCGGCCTTCGAGACCCTGGCCGACCAGGTGCGCAAGGCCGTGGAACGGATCGGTGCAGAACACAGGGACGGTGGTCAGTGTGGCTGCCCGTCGTGCTGGGAGGCGCTCATCGACCGGCTCGCCAAACAGGCTCAGGGAAGCGAACGCCGGCCCAGTGGGACCACCGCCGACACTGCAACGTTTTCGCTCTCCGACCTGTTCGGCGGTGCGGGGACACAGCATCGTCCGTGAAGGAAGGCGGGGGGGCAGCCTGCGACCTCTCCAGGTCGGCCGCCTCCCCGCCCGGCGGACTGTCTCCCCCAAGCTTCATCACACAGTGGATGCGAGCGAAACCCCGGGCGCTTGATGGCCCAGTGGTCCTATCGTCTCGGCCATGGAACCAGAACAGTTGAAAAGTTCATCTCAACGATGGATGAATGCCGCACTTGCGGCCTTTGCCGAGGGCCCCGAGAGCTACGACTTCGCCGTTCACCACGCTGGAGTCGCGACAGAGCACCTGCTCAAGGCTTACCTCGCCGGGATCCACCCAGCTCTGATTGTCGATGGTCGGCATTTCGACTCGTTGCTTCATGCCACGGGCTTGGGCTCCCGTGCGGCTCCACTGTCCAAGATCAAGACCATCGGTCTGGCCGACGCCCACGAGCGGGTACTCAAACTTCTTCCCAGGAAGATCCAAATCGACAAGAAGGCTCTGGAACCGCTGGCGGACGCCCGCAACGGAGTCGCTCACAGTGCGATACACGACTCGTCACAAGCCGAAGTGGTGTTCACCATCTGCCTGCGCCTGGCCGACCCCGTCCTGGAAGAGCTGAAGGTCGATCCGGCCAGCTACTGGGGACCTTATCGGGTTCTTCACGACAAGCTGGTCGATGAGCAAGTACGACAGGAACGCGTCGCTGCAGAAGCTCTGCTCGTCAAGGCCCGCTCACTGTTCGAACAGCGTTTCGGGCACATGCCGCGCAAAGAGCGCGATGTGGTCCTGGCCACGATCACCAGCAAGTCGATGATCATGATGAGCCGGGAGGCACCGAAAACGTGCCCAGCCTGCGGAGCTCAGGGCTGGGTGGCTGGTGAGGTGAATGTCCAAGGCTTCCCTGGCCAGGAAGGGGTGTACCTCATCCCTTACGGGTTCCGCTGCGCAGCATGCGACCTCGAAGTGGACGGCAAACTGCTCCCTCACTTGGGCGACCTGGACGAGGACATCCTCCTGGACGACGATCCCTACGACTACCTGGGGGACAAACCGCCAGTGGACGAAGAGACGTACGGGGGCCGATGAGCCACCTCGTCTGACGGCACTTCGCAGGTTCTGTGCTCCGTAGTCATCAGTCGGCCACAGTCCGACGGCGCGCATGAGTCACCAGTCGTTGAGGCCTGAGCGGAGAGAAGCCGGTCGCCTCACTCCGCGTGCGTCCGCAGCTGAGGGCGAGCAGCAGTAGCCGGCGGGCGACCTCCAGGCGGCCCAGGCCACCGCGGTCAAGGCGGCGCTCGGAGCCTGCACCCTGGCATACGAGCCCTCCTTCACCGCCACTCCCCTGGCAGCCGCGCTGCGGGCGCGGCAGGGCAGAGGCCTCCCGCACAGTGCTGCAGGGTGGCCGCTACGGTTTTGGAAAGCACAGATGCCCTGATCGCCGAAGCCCATCCAAGCCCGACGTTGGTGCCGCGCGAGGGTTTGAAGGAATAAGACGTCATCCTGCTACCGGCCGCCCCGGAGACAGTGGTCTTCGTGCACATTTCCACCCTGACACCGCCGCACTGCATCAAGATCAGCGCTCCTCTGCTCTGCTTCACCACCGGCGTGACGCCCGTACTTCCCGTCCTGCTGCGGGAAGACGCTGACGGCCGCATCGCGGCCACCGACTTCACCAAAACGTTCACGGACGTCCTGGTTACAAACCTGCCGGACAGCTCCGACGCGTTGAGGGTGAAGGACGAGATCTCGCGGGAAGTCAGTTGTCACACCAAGCACTCATGCGGTCGGCGACCTGAGCGGTGTGGAGCGCAAGGGCGTCGCCGAGCGATCGTGCTGCATCTACTGGAAAGTAGGCGTCCAGGAGGCCGTAGAGCGGTGCGTCAAGGGACAGTCCCCCCTGTACGTCCCGCGTGGGACGGTAGTGCACCAGGGTGTTCCTGAACCCTCTGTGCGCCTGAAGGATGAGATCGCTCATCGGAGCATCGACGATGCCCTTCAGAAGCGCTCGGTCCGGCGGGCGGAGCCCAGATCCGTACTGGTTGTCGAGCTTGCGAAGGCTGGAGAGGACGTGATGAAGAGTGATGTAGCGCAGCTTGAACAGTGTTGTCGCCGAGGAAGGGTTGGTGTCGTCAGCGAGGAGGACGACAAGGGTGTTCAGCGCACATGTCATGGCAGTCAGGGAGGCCTTGATCTCCTCCCGGAGGGCGGGATCGAAGCTTCGTCGGTAGTGCTTCTCGGCACGCACCTTGCTCTCCGTGCGGTCCGTTGTCTGCATCGCGTCGAGGGCAGGCTGGTCCTGCCAGGGCAGGCCCTCTGCCGCCGCGCCGATGTACCTGCCCTGTTCTACAGCATGGCATGCAGCCTGGGACCGAGATCATCCGCGTTCTTGAAAACCTGCGGGGGGAACGCAAGGAAGAAGCTGGCTGTGTGAGAGGTCGAGAAAAGCCTGCCGCGAAAGCGCCACAGGACGAGATCCCTCTCCAGCGGCCGAGCCAGCGGCAACCACGTGTTGCCGAGGAACTCTTGACGATGTTCCTCGATGATGCGCCGGAAGTCGGCGCCGACATCATCAAGTTCCTTGTACTTGTCGTCGTAGTGCTTGACCGATTGCCGAGCGCGCTCGATGGCGGGCGCACAGTCGTAGGCGAGGGCGTCCGCGAGGTCGGGAGCGACCTGACGAAGTGCCCGGTAGGACTCGTGGATGATCAGGCACATGTAGTTGTGCATGCAGAAGACCGGGACGACAGCCTGGGCGGGGGCGACCGTGACGCTGTGGGCGAAGCGTCGCAGGAACATGATGTCCTCGGCAATCAGGGCCAGGGCGATGTCGTCGCCGGGGGCTGTTGTCGTCATGGCTCTGCTCTCTCCGGGTGCTCGGGGCGGTGTCGCCTCCTGTCGTACGGAACCGGTCCCAATCTGATGTCAACGAGGGGCCGGGCAGGTGCTGACGGCATGGTGTCAGCAGTCGGCGCCGGGCACATCAGGTTTTGGCTCCGCAGACCAGCGCGGTGCCGGAAGACACGTACCGCCGGGCGGCGAACGACCGCAGAGCTGGGACCGGCGGTGGCGATGGCCTCTGGGAGCGGACCTGTCGACAGCCAGCGGCACACCCTGCGGTCCTCCGACTCGCCGTTCATTGGTGTCCCGTCATCTCCTGCAGTGGTGGCGCACTGTGCTGTTGACGATCATGACGGTGTGACGGGGCCACGCCCGGGGCAGGCGGGGTCACAGCCGACTCAGGGAGAGCGGGCCGGCCTTCGAGGTGGGCCCGGTAGGCGGCGGAGAGGTCCTCCAGGTCCTTGCGGCGCGCACGGTGCAGGTCGATGGGTTCCTGCAGGCTGGTGTCGAGCAGCTGCACCCCGCCGTGGAAGGCGTGGAAGCCGATCGACTCCCACAAGGCGGCGATCTTAGCCTTGGCGGTGGCGCGGTCGGCGTCACTCACCTCGTCCCGGTTGTCGGGCCATTCGGCCATACCGGGCTCAGCCGCGACCGCGCAGCAGCCACCGGACAGGCGGCGGATGGCCTCGGCGGCGAACACCGGGCCCAAGCCGAAGCCGCGCCAGTGACGGGCCAGGAGCACGCGGTCCAGGATGAGCAGATCCCCCACCGGACAGTCGATGGTCTCCTGGAAAGCGTCGGAATACTCGCCGTCGTCAAAGACGGTGGCCGCGATGCTCTCCAGGTCTCCCGACTGGGCGTCCGCGACCATCCAGCGATCCGCACCGGTGTAGTCACGCAGCCGCCAAAGACGCAGCCAGCCGGCCTCGCTACCGTTGTCGATGAGCTGCTGGCACGCGTCGGTGCAGCCGCCGCCAGCGCATTCCTCCTCCTCATCGTGGTAGGCGCGGATGGAGACCCGCCAGTGCTCGAGGGTGTCCTCGTCCTCGTAGGGCACAGCAGGGTGCACGTGGCTGTAGACCAGCCGCAGTTGGGCCGGCTCACCGGGAAGTTCGCTGGCTGGTCGGCACGCAAGACTCATGAGGGTAGAGGTTAGCCGTCGCCACTGACAGTTGGTCCGCCGTCGTCGGCTGTGGCCTGGGCGCGGATCGCAGCGCACGGAACGACGTCACCGGTCGCGTGACCCTACTGCTGAGACAGCGGGTCGGCCTAAAAGGTCCTACTGACCTTTCCGTTGAGTTGTCGTGTTGAGTGTGAGACCGGTTTCGGCGAGGCAACCCTCGATGAGGTCGGTGCGTCGTTGGATGCGGCGCAGGCCACTGCGGACAGCTTGGACAAGGTGGTCGCGATCGCGGAAGACGACGTTGGCGGTAGTGCTGCGCCGGAGCAACGACCAGATGCCCTCGACCGGATTGAGGTCGGGTGCATAGCTGGGCAGCTGGACGATGGTGAGCCAGTCATGCTCTGCCGCGTACTCACGTAATCGGCTGCAGCGATGAACATTCAGGTTGTCCCAGATCACCAGGATGGGACCGCCGAGCTGGAGGTGGGCCCGCACGAGAAGATCACGGTAGTCCTGCCAGGTGAAGCCGCGATGGGCCCCTTGGTGATGGCCCTGGACGCGAGGACGGTAGATCAGACGGCTGCGTTCGCCGGCCTTGAAGCACACCAGTGCGGCCATCGTGATGCGGCCGCGGGAAGCGCCGTTGAATCGAACCACGGGTGTGCTCCCCCTGGGTGCCCAGGTGCGTGCACGGTGCGACGTCATCGAGACAGCGGCTTCGTCCTCGAAGACCAGCCATGCCCCGAGCGCCGCCGCGGTGGCTTTGCCCGGGGCCAGATCTCCTTCACCCAGCCGGACACCGCCGCAGCGTCCCGTTCGACCGCCCGCCGGGCAGGCTGCTGACAGGACCAGCCGTGCCGCCGCAACAACTCCCACACTCCGCGGATCGACAACGACACTCCCAACTGGTCGGCAATCAGCAGCCGCACCCGCGAGAGCGTCCACCGCTCATCCGCCCAGCCCTGAGCCATCGCGCCTTCCAGCAACAGCGGCTCGAGCACGGCGAAGTCACTGTGGCCGAGCTTCGGCCGCTTGGCCGGGCTCGACGGGCGCAGGGCCTGTCGCCCTCCCTCGCGCCAGGAGCGGCGCCACCGTTCCACCGACCGGACGCTGACCCGCAGTTCTTTCGCGATCACCGTGTTCTTCTCACCCCGCACAAAGCCATCGGCAGCCAGCATGCGCACCCGCTCCCGCGCGGCCTGGCCCTGCGGAGTGAGACCACCACCCTGCGCATATCTCATGGCCACGGCACCGCAAGGATCTAGCGATGTCAGCCCCGACAACTGAGCGGAAAGGTCAGTAACAAAGGCGTTGGACGTGGCGGTGGGTGATCAGGCAGACGGCGAGGTCGAGGAATGCTTCGTGGATGTCGTCGCGTCGTTCCCAGCGGATGCGCAGGCGGCGGAAGCCGTGGAGCCAGGCGATCGTGCGCTCGACGACGTAGCGGAAGATGCCCAGGCCGGTGCCGTGCGGCTCGCCCCGTCTCGCGATCACGGGGCGGATGCCGCGCTGCCGGAGCAGGCGGCGGTACTTGTCGTGGTCGTAGCCGCGGTCGGCCAGTAGTGCGTCGGGGCGTCGGCGGGGTCTGCCGACCCGGCCCGCGACGGCGGGAATCTTGTCGAGCAGCGGCTCGAGCTGGGTGACATCGTTGCGGTTGCCGCCGGTCGGCGACACCGCGAGCGGGATGCCCTGTCCGTCGACGATGAGGTGGTGCTTGCTGCCCGGCCGTGCGCGGCCGACCGGGCTGGGCCCGCTTTTGGGCCCCTGCGTGCGGCCCGCACGTGCGAGGAGTCGATCACCGCCCGCTCCCAGTCCAGCCGGCCCTTCGACCGCAGCTCGTTCAGCATCAGCTGGTGGAGCCGGTCCCAGACGCCGGCCTCGTTCCAGGCCGCCAGGCGCCGCCAGCAGGTCATGCCCGAGCCGAAGCCGAGCTCCTGGGGCAGGTACTCCCACTGGATGCCGGTGTGCAGGACGAAAAGGATCCCGCACAGGGCCTGGCGGCCCGGCACCCGCGGTCTGCCCTCGGCCTTCTTCGGACCCGGCTTCGGCAGCAACGGCTCGACCAGCGACCACAGTTCATCCGACACGACCCACGGCCGCGACTGACGGTTTCCCACACCCAGACATACGGGCAGAGAGGCCGAGAGTCTCATGATCAGCAGCTTTTGTTAGAGCCAGTAAGGCGCTCGGCCATGATCTTCGGCCGAGCGCCTCCGTGTTCACTCCCCGCTCAAGGACGCCGTCCACCTGCAGCACGCAGGGTCACACCTCACGGATCGGGAGTCAGAACTTGCCCTTACGGCCGGCGAGTACGGCAAAGACTGCCAGGAGCACTCCACATGCCACGGCGATCGCCCCGAGCACCATCGGAACGGCGTCACCGGTCGCGACTCCCGCGATACATCCACTCAAACCTCCCACCATCAGAATGATGGAAAAGATCCGCACAGCGCGTACAGCGTCCGTCATCGGGGCGTCGCTCGCTGTCATTCGTACGTCACTCCCCTGTAGATGGTCTGGTTGGCGTCTGATTGAACGTCATCCGTAGGTGATGATGTCGGCTCCGTAGTAGCCCGCGACGCCTCCCAACGCACAACTGCCGACCACGGCGGCACCGGCGCCAACCGCGCTGCCAACTCCGGCACCAACCACTCCTCCGACCGCAGCGGCGTACTGGATGGTTCCGGTTGATGCGGCTGCACCGACGCCCGACACGCAACCAGACACGACGCCGAAGATTTCACCACCGGTGTCCAGAATGTCCGAGAAGCTGAACAAGCCGGTGGGGTCGGTCCGGTTGACCGGGTCGCCGGCGGCGTAGAAGTAGGGGTTGGTTTCCTGGCCGGAGGGGTCGGGCTGGGTGAAGCGGCCGAAGTGGGGTCGCAGTAGCGGTGGCCCATCTTGCACAGGCCCGTCGGGTCGACGTACGCACCCGCGTAGCGGTGGGGCTGGGGGACGTTCTCGGTGGTGGTGCCTCGGGGCGTGCCCGTCGGACCGTAGGCGTAGGTGTGCGTCCGCTTGCCGGTGTCGTCGACGAGGCCGAGGACGTTGCCGGTGGCGTCGGTGAGGTAGTAGTAGGACTTCCCCCCCCAGTCGTCATGGAGTTCAGCGTGCCCGAAGGCTCGCGGATGAATCCGATGTCGACACCGTTCGTGGTCGTGGACGCGAGACCCAGTGCGGTGTGGTGGAACCACGTCGAGCCGAGCTTGGTGCGCTCGTAGTTGCTGGTGCCGGCGTGGACCAGGTCGTAGGTCTTGCCGCCCGCGGTGACGCCGGCGAGCTGGCTGTAGTCGGTCCGGGATTCGCCCGTGCGGGGGGCGTTGCCAGCTGCGCCGGTTTCGTTGCCGAGTTTTTCGTAGGACCAGCCGGTGGTGGAGCCGTTCTTGCCGGTCAGCTCGGAGACATCGTTGTAGATATAGGTGGTGCCGCCGGGGCAGGTGTTCTTGCTGCCGTCCTGGCTGGTGAGGTTGTGCGCCTAACGCAGCGTCAGCCCCGTCCACATGGGTGGGCGGGGCTGATCGCCAAGTGTGGTCGAGGGACGTCCACCTTCGCAGTCGCTCGTGCTATTGAGCGGGCGAGTGGGCGCTAAGGGCTACGAGCGGTTGCGACGGGCCATGCTGATTAACACCCAGACTACGACCAGTGCGATGATCGCAACGATCGCCCAAGTGGCCACTCCGCCTAGGCCCTTATAGCCCAAGGCGATGCCGTCTGCTGCTGTCTCCACTGGGAAGCCTCCTCAGCTAGTTGGAACTGTTTCAACTGGTCGCGCTGCTGTACAAGCGATTGACTCCTTCACCCACTGCCATACCGCCGACAGCGCAGGGAGCGGCACCCGCTCCTCCGGTGAAGTAGGTGCACCCTGCTGTGAAAGCCTTGTCGGCCGCGAAACTAAGTGCGGTACCTGCCGCCTCTTTGTACTGCCCGCTCGAAACCTGGCTTGCAAATTGCCCGACCGCCACGATGTCGCTGGCAACGCCAACCTTCTTCATCGCGCTGCTTGCGAAACTTATCAGCGACAACCCGCTGGGGTCCGTGTTGTTGATCGGATCGCCGCCCGCGTACATGTACGCGTTCTTCTCCTGGCCGGAGGGGTCGGGCTGGGTGAAGCGGCCGAGAGTGGGGTCGTAGTAGCGGTGGCCCATCTTGTACAGGCCCGTCGGGTCGACGTACGCACCCGCGTAGCGGTACGGCTGGGGGACGGCCTCGGTCGGCGTGGTGCGGGGAAGGCCGGTGGGGCCGTAGGCGTAGGTGTGGGTGCGCTTGCCGGTGTCGTCGGCGAGGCCGAAGACGTTGCCGGTGGCGTCGGTGAGGTAGTAGTAGGACTTCCCCCCAGTCGTCATGGAGTTCAAGGTGCCCGCCGGTTCGCGGATGAATCCGGTGTCGACGCCGTTCGTGGTGGTGGAGGCGAGTCCGAGGGCGGTGTGGTGGAACCAGGTGGAGCCGAGTTTGGTGCGTTCGGCGTTGGTGGTGCCGGCGTGGACCAGGTCGTAGGTCTTGCCACCGGTGGTGATGCCGGACAGCTGGCTGTAGTCCGTGCAGGACTCGCCCGTGCGGGGTGTGTTGCCGGCTGCGGCGGTTTCGTTGCCGCGCTTGTCGTAGGACCAGCCGGTGGTGGAGCCGTTCTTGCCGGTCAGCTCGGAGGCGTCGTTGTAGGTGTAGGTGGTGGCGCCGGGGCAGGTGTTCTTGCTGCCGTCTCGGCTGGTGAGGTTGCCGGCCTTGTCCCAGCAGTACAGCCACGACGCCTTGCGCGCACCCGCCGCGTCGGCCTCGAGAGCGTAGGAGAGGCGGTCCTGGGAGTCGTAGGTGTAGCTGGTCTTGAGCTTGGTGAGGTTGTCGGTGCGGGAGCGGATCTTGGTGGTGTCCTTGCCCGCGCTCGCGTAGCTGTAGGAGAGGTCGACGAAGGTCTGCGTGCCCGAGGTGGTCTTGATCCGCTCGGGGCGGCCGTTGTCGTCGATGGTCAGGGGTCTGGGTGGTGCCGCCGGGGTAGACCGTCTTGGTGCGCTTGTCGTTGTTGTTGTAGTCAAAGTCGGTCTTCTTGCCGTCCGGCGCGGTGAGGTGGTCGAGGCGGCCGGCCTTGTCCCAGGTGTAGTCCGTGGTGCCGGTCGGGTCGGTGTAGAAGTCGACGTCCCCGCCGGGGGTATAGGCGAGCGCGGTCTGGGCGCCGTTCTGCAGGGTACGGACGCTTTCGCGGTTGAGCTTGTCGTAGTCCCACTTCGTAGTGCCCGAGGCGTCCGTGCGGGACTTGACGTTGCCGTCGCCGTCGTAGGAGTAGGTGACGGTGAAGTTCGTCGAGGAGACTTCGCGGACGCGGTCGCGGGAGTCGTAGCCGTAGACGGTGGTGATGCCGCGGCCGTCCTTGACCGTCTCGACCCGGCCCAGCGCGTCGTAGGTGTAGGTCGTCTCCCCCAGCGGCGCCGGCGGCTTCACCTTGATCAGGTTGCCCTGGTCGTCGTAGGTGAAGGAGGTGACCTTGCCGTTGCCGTCCTTGGCCGTGCAGCGCTGGCCCTCGAAACCGCCGCAGGTCGGGGTGTCCTTGTTGTAGGTGTACTCCCGGTTCGCGCCGGCGGTGCCGGATGTGGTGACCGACAGGGTGTTGCCGTTGGTGTCGTACTTGAAGGTGTCCTTGCGGCCGTTGGCTCCGGTCATGCCGCTGGGCAGGTCGGTGCCGGCGATCGTCTGGTAGGCGCTCACCGAGGCCGTCGCGCCCATCGGCAGCTTCTGGGAAACGGGGTTGTTGCGGTCGTCCCAGCCATAGGTGGTGGTGTTGCCGCCGGTGCCGTCGCTGCCGGTACCCATCGCGTCGACAGCAGTCTGGGTCAGGTGATTCTTGTAGGTGGCGTGACGGGAATGGCCGAGCGGGTCGGTGACCTTGGTGACCTCACCGTCAGCGTTGTGGACGTACTTGGTGGCATCGCCGTCGGGGTCGGTGACCGTCGTCGTGCCCGCATCCGACGGGGTCGCAGCCGTGTAGTCGTAGCGCCAGGTCGGGCCGGTGTGGCCGCTGCCCGACGGGCCGGTGGCGCGTTGCATGGACGTGACGCGGTTGTGGCTGTCGTAGGTGAAGAGGGTGACGGTGCCTTCGGGGGTGGTCACCTTCGTCAGGCGGCGGGAGGAGTCGTACTCGTAGGCGGCGGCCTTGCCGGCGGTGTCCGTCACCTTGGTGAGGTTTCCGGCCGCGTCGAGGTCGAGGACGGCGGTGCGGCCGGTGTGGTCCTTGGCCTGCCACTGGTTCGGGTAGGTCTTGACCAGGTCGATCCAGTGGCCCGTGCGGGTCTCGGTGAGTTTGTAGCCCTTGTGCTCGCTGCCTTCGTCGTGCTGGTCGACGGTGATCGTGCCGTCGTTCTTGTCGGTGACCTTGGTCAGGGTGCCGTGCTCGTTGTAGGTGTCCTTGGTGCCGGACTTGCGGTCGGTGAGGGTGTAGGTGCCGTCCGCGTTCCTCTTCAGGTCCTTCGAGTAGCCCGTCGGCGCCTGGTAGGTGCCGTCCGCGTTGGCGGTGAAGCGCAGCAGGTTCCCGGTGGCATCGAAGACGTCCACCTCGCCGTCGCCGACCTGGAGGTAGCGTTCGTAGGCCTGCCACCAGCGCTGCGACACCTTCCCCCACGGGGCCTCGAGGGAGTTGTAGGTGCGGGTCAGCTGCAGCTTCTGACCGACGCCGGCGATGTCGAAGTCGGTCGCGGCGAGCACCAGGTTGCCGATGGAGACGTTCACCCGCGCCACCAGGGCGTCGTTCAGGCGGGTGTCGAGGATCCGGTGCCAGGGCTGCGGTCAGAGCCGGGCAGGGCACGCATCATTGACCTCGATGAGCGCGTCGCCGGGTAGACGAACAGTGTGCCCGCGCACCCTCGTCGCCGGACGTGCCGCACACCAGGCCCTGCGGCACGTCCGGCAGCCGCTTCCACCGGTCGCGGTGCGAGTCGCAGACGTAGCCGGCCCTCTCGGGAAGCTGGAGGTTGTCCCTCCACCACATGATCGATTGACTCTGGCCAGTCAACCAACTCGGCTTTGTACCTCGGCGCACGTGGGCTCACGGGGCTGCTCGAGTGGACGGCTGGGTTTGTTCCCAGGTGGCGCTCTGTAGCGATCGCGCTTCGCGAACCGCTGGGCGGTACGCCCGGGTGGTTCGGACCAGCTCCGCAGGCCTGCTATGAGTCGGGCATCGCGGCACGTGACCAGTAGGCCGTACTTTGGTAGGGCCCGCGTCACCTCCCGGGGCTTTGGGCCGTTCTCTCACCACACGTCCTCGGTCCACCCCCGGCAGCCTCAAGGACCGGAACACTGCCGGGTGCCGTTCAAGCGTCGGTGGTGGCATCGGTGGCACGCTGCACGCATGACTGCTGGCGAGGAAGTGATCTGCCGTCCCCCGCGTACCCGGCCCTTGTGGGTGTTCGTCGGGCTGGGCGCGGCCGGTGCTGTCCTGGCTGCGGGACGCCTGGTGTACTCGGGCGAGTTCGTGGACTGGTGGGTGGGCGGCGGACTGCTGGCCGCTGTGGTGGGTGTCGCGTTCCTCCACGCTGTCACCCTGGAGGTGAGAGCGGATGCGTACGGCGTGCACACCGGCTCGCGGCTGCGCCGCCGCAGAAGCGTGTCGTGGCGCGACATCGCCGATCTGCGCGTCCACATCCAGTACGGGCGGCACGGGGAGGAGTACTTCCGCGTCGGCATGGTGGGGCGCAATGGCCGCACCCGACGGCTTCCCCTGCCGCTGTCCGTATCCCGGCAGGACCGGGCGGACTTCGAGGCGACGCTGGACGCGTTGCGGACGCTTCACCGTCGGCACGGGGAGCCGGAGTCTGACCATCTCGCTGTGATCTCCAAGCGCACCAGCGGGCGCGGGGTCGCTGTGCCGTTGGTCCTGTGCGTGCTGTTGCTCGCGGGCGCGGGGCTGGCTGCGTGGTTCGTGCCCGTCACCGGGGCGACGAAGGAGGCGTGGACGTCGGCCGTCCCGTGTCACGCTGGGACGGCGTCCACCGAGAGTCGAGAGTGCCTGACCACCGAGGACGCCGTGATCGCGTGGACCGAGGTGGGCGGGGCGAAGCAGCCTAGCCGGCTGTACTTCGCCAGCGGCCGGCCCGTGGACCGGATCACGGTTTCCCGCGAGGGAGCTCAGGGATTTCGAGCCGGTGACCGCGTCGAACTCACCTGGTGGCGCGGTCAGGTGAGGGTGGTCGCGGGCAACCGACACGTCTGGCGCGAGCACTTCACCAGCGCCGGTTCGGTGGCCGTCATCGCGGCTACGCTCGCCCTCGTCGCCGGCTGGCCGGCCGCCCGGCTCCTGGTGCACCGGCGCGGGCGGCGGCTTGCCGACGACGAGGTGCTGCCGTCGGTGCTGCCGTTCCTCGGCGCTCTGGGCGCCACGGCCCTGTGGCTGCTGCCGCTCTGCTACCTCCACCCCCTGGGGCCGCCGGCCTCCACCGGTTTCCTCGTCTGGGCGGCTGCGGGGACGCTCGCCACGTCGGGCCTGTTCGTCCTGGCCTGGCGCGCGACCCGGGTCCGAACACCCCTCGAAGCGGCATCCGGGGCCTCGCCTCGGGAGCCCGCTGCCGCAGACGTGTTCCTCGCCGCCCGCTTCCTGGAGAGCACCGACTACAACCCGAACCACTTCGGCACCCACATCGTGCTCGGCGACAACCCGCCGGCGGTCGTTCCGCACCCCGGCCCGGGACGGTTCGCGGCGCGACCGATCCCGGTGCAGCGGCTCACGCTCCAGGGCGTACGGCGACTGCGCGGCGGCGACGGCGAAGCCGTTCCCCGCAGCTGGCACGTCGCCGAACTCGACGACGCGGGCGAACCGGTCCGCCTCGCCGCCGCCCCCGCCGACCTGATCCGCATCATCCGGGCACTGAACGCCACACGAGCATCCCAGAAAACCACGCTTACCGAGGCCTGACGAGAACTACGCTAAGGGAAACCGGACACCCGGGGGGTACGGGTCGCATCGCTGCGTGGGGCAGAGACGGCGCGTCTGGTCCTCTCCGACCTCGATCTGCCGGGGTGCCTGTCGCCAAAACCCTGCACCTGAACCAACTTCGCCTGGAGGGCACCTGCACCTTCGACAAGAGCCCGCCCGTAGTGCACTGGCGACACTGGCCACCCGCGCGGTTCACCGAGCGCCGCGTCCTGACCGAAGAACTCCACCGGCGTGCCAGCCAGCCCGAAGCGATGCGAGGCTGGAACTACACCGTCCAGTCCACCGAGTGGATCATCGCGCAGGGCATCCTCCACGTGACCAACGCCGTCGCCCAGGGCGCCGACATCGTCCTCATCGACCGCGCCGCCCATGACGCCGTCGCCTACTTCGAGGCCGCGATGGCGTTCCGGGCCGAGACGCCGCCCCGGCTCTCGAACGCGAACGCCTTCTGACCCTTGCTTGCCTCCACGCAGCTGCCCAAGTACGACCTGCTCTTCGCGGCCGTGCTCGACGAGACCGTGCCCGTCGGCACCGGTCACGACTACGACGCCGGATTCCGGCGCCTCGTCGACGACCGCGTGCACATTCCCCTCGCCTCATGGAGCGGCGCCCCGCTGCGGCTTCCGCTCCCGCACAACGAGTGGGTGCGGCGCGATCGTGGGCAATGCGGCCGCCGGCGGTGGGCTGCGGCGTCCTGATCGTCATGGCCACCAGCGCGTGTTGCCACAGCTTCACAGCCCCGGCCTGACTCCGGGGAGCACTGCGGCACCGAGAGCCACGTCCCGCATCGCTGCAAGTCGTCGTTTGTCACGGTCTGTTGTCGGGCGGCCCAGTGTCACTCAGAGCGTTACATCTGTCCTACTCAACGCCTGAAGTGGGCATTTTTGTAGGACATGTGTTTCTATTACACCACTCAAAGATCATTTGCAGCTCGATCCGCCGGGGGGAACAACATCGGCGGGCCGCGTGCTGCGACCATGGAAAGTACACACATGAGAACCACCTGGCATGCCGCCGGCATAGCCATGCTGACCGCCACAGCCGTGCTCCTGGCCACGCCGAACGTCGCCGTCGCAGCCGGCGGAACCAGCCCTGCGGACGCGGAGGCGGAGCGTGCCGTCTCTGGGCTGCTGGAGGCGGTCGACCAGCTCAGAACCCACCCGGTCAAGGAGGCCGAGAGCGTCGAAGCGGCACAGACCGCCGCACGGATGCAGGACCACCGGGTCGAGGTCCTGCAGATGCGCACGGAGACTGACACCGTATTCGCCAACTCCGACGGCACCCTTACCCGAGAGACATCCGTAGCGCCCGTCCGGATGCTCAAGGACGGACGCTGGACGGACGTCGACGTGGACCTTCGACGCGAGGCCGACGGTGACATCGTCGCCAAAGCCCATCCGCGGGGGCTTTCCCTCGCCGGAAAGGGCGGCGCCCTGGCGCCCTCGCTGCGCAGCGCCGCGGCGGCACCGCGGACGCAGGCCCGCGACCTGGTCACCCTGGGCAGCGGCGACCACAGGATCGCCGTCCAGTGGAAGGGCGGCCTGCCCGCCCCACGGCTGTCCGGCAACACCGCCACCTACGAGAACGCCGTTCCCGGCGGTGACCTGGTCGTCGAGGCCACCCGCACCGGTTTCGAGCAATTCCTCCAACTGCGGCGGGCCCCGCGCGGCGGCGCGCCCCTGGTGCTGCCGATCGTGCTGCCCGAGGGTATGACCGCCAAGTCCGGCACTGACGGCGGCGTCGACTTTGTGGACGACTCCGGCGAGACCGTCGCGACGATGCCGGCACCCACGATGTGGGACAGTCAGGTCGATCCGCGCTCCGGGGAGCACGTCAACCGCAAGCGGGTCGCCATGGACGTCACCCAGTCCGGCACCACCGTACAGCTCACCCTGCACCCGGGCGCCGACTGGCTCACCGCCCCCAGCACGCAGTACCCCGTCACGGTCGACCCGGCGACGGAGGCCCTCGACGTCCTCTTCGACACCTTCGTGCAGGGCGGCGACACCACCGACCAATCCGCGAGCACCGACCTGAAGGTGGGCTGGCCCGGCGATCTCGAGGGCACCACCAAGCGCGTCGCGCGGTCCTTCCTGACCTTCCGCACCGCGAACTTCGCCGACGCACTGGTGTCCAAGGCGTCACTGAAACTGTGGAACTACCACTCCTGGTCCTGCGCAAAGCGCAGCTGGGAGGTGTGGGCGGCGGGGGCCGCCGACACCAACACCCGGTGGACCAAGCAACCGACGATGACGGAGAAGATCGCAACCTCCACCGAGACCAAGTCCGCGACCTGCAACAACGCGGGCTGGGTCACGGCCGACATCACCAAGCTCGCGCAGACTTGGTCCTCCGCCCAGGCGGAGACCGGATCCCTGGCGTTGAAGGCCGCCGACGAATCCGACCCGTACGGCTGGAAGCGGTTCTACTCCGCCAACGCCGTCAACGAGGACCAGATCCCCACCCTGGAAGTGACCTACAACTACCGCCCCTACAACGGGGTCAACCTCCAGGCCGGCCCACCCTTCATCTCCTCCGGCGGCATCTTCCGGGTGAACACCACCACGCCGGTCCTCCGCTTCTCCACCGTGGACACCAACGGCAAGGACGAGGTCACCGGCACCTACGAGATCACCGACACCGCGACCGGCAAGGTGGTCACCACCGTCAACGCCGTCCCGGTGCCGGCCAACAGCACCTCGCAGGTGAAGGTCCCCGCGGGCAAGCTCTTGTCGGGCCACACGTACAGCCTCCGGACCACCGCTTACGACGGCACTCACTACGCCAACGGCTGGTCCGACCCGGTCCGCTTCACTGTCGACACCGCGTGGAAGCCGACAGCAGCGGAGAACGCCCTCGGCCTGGCGAACACGTACTCCGACGCCGCCGACGTCACCGCCGCGACCTCGTCGGACTCCACCTACGCGTCCATCGCGGTCACCGAAGACAACGTGGTCTCCGTCCCCTGGGACGGCACGAACAACGCCATCGACATCCGCAACGACCTCATGCCCAACAAGCTGACCATCCCCGCGGCCGGCACCAAGGGTACCCAGGTCGGCGGCAACGTCGTCTACACGTCGACCGGCCCGGTCGAGACCGTCGTACAGCCCACCGTCGACGGCGGATCGCGCACGCTGAACATTCTGAAGAACGGCAGCGCGCCGCACGACTACGAGACCGGCTTCACCATGCCCGCGGGGATGAAGGCCGTCACGCACGACGATGGCTCGGTCTCGCTCTACGCAGCGGGTGACGAGAATGCCGGGAAAGCCCCCGCATCGAACACCGCCGGCTTCTTCGACGCCCCCTGGGCCAAGGACGCCGTCGGCAATGACGTGCCGACCAGCTACAAAGTCGTGGGCAACAAGCTCGTCCAGCACGTCGACTTCGACACAAGCAGCTCGTTCCCCATCGTGATCGACCCCTCTTGGTGGTCCACCACGAGGAAGATCGCCAAGTGCGCGCTGGCGGTGTCCGGCTTTATCTTCACCTTCACGCCCGCGGGCAGCTCCAAGCGCGTACTGACCGCCGTGAAGCTGGTGAAGAAGATCGGGGTCAAGAAAACCGCGAAACTCATCCAGACCTATGCCAAGCGCCGCAAGCTGACCTCGGCGCACCGCAAGGCCGTCGCGGCGCTGCTGGGCATTCCGGCCCTGAAGAAGGCCTGCAAGTTCTGATCATGGAGGACCAGTGATTGCGATAGCGGCGGTCCTCGCGGACATCGTCCTGATCCTGACGCACCGCGCACGCGCCTCGCCGGAGTCGGCGAAGTACACGCCGTGGCCCTACATGGCCGTGGGCCTGGCGGGATGCGCGGCAGGCTGGCTCGCCATCGGGCGGCCGGATACGGCCTGGGACGACCTGTTCCTGACGCTGATCTGCGGCGTGGTCGTCACCTCCGAGGCCGCACATGCGACACGGACCCTGTCCGGGCGGACGTGGGCGGGCTGGGCGACAGCCTTTGTGAGTGGAGCGGCAGCGGCCACCTGGCTCCTGCCGGACCCTCTGCCGTTCACCTGACACCCCGCCTCGGCCACTGGGCCAGGCAGGCCCCGCACCGGCGGCCGGCCCCGGTAAACCGGGGCCGGCCGCCGGTCTGCGTGGGGGCCAGGCCACAACGGATTCCCTCGTCTCCAACGGCCAGCGGGGCCGGACGCGCGCCAGGAATGCCGGAGCGGGCCGTACGTAGCGGGCGTCGGACGCGTTCCCCTGCCCCCTCCCGGGGCTGGCCGCTCTGCGCCACCCGATGCCCGAACCGGGCACCGTCGCCCCCGAAGCCCTGCTACGACGACGCCTGTGAACAGGTGACGGAGCAGCGCAGGCAGGACGCCTCGCGTCTGGAAACCGCTAGTGATGCCCTCAAGCCGGACCCACTTGTGCTGACGCTCGAGGGCCTGACGGCGCCAGTCCCACCAGCACGCGTCGGGCTTATCGGAGCTTCTCCACCTGGCCGCCGCATAGCCCGCCTGCTGGATGCCGCACCGCGGGGCCGACGGCCCTGGCGCGAACTCGGCTCTACTGCTCGTGCGGACGGCGGCACCCGGAACGTTGGCCCGCCGCCCTGCAGACGGCCACGGCCGTTTGCGGCACCACCGCCGCCGGTCCAGTGGGCGCCCGGGGGCCGTGTCCTGCAGGTCAGTCGGCCCCCTGCCCCGCTGGGTGCTCGTGGTCAGCAGGCCGTGGTCTCGATCAGGTAGAAGGGGGCCGCCTCCACCAGCGGCGTCGCCGACACGATGGACAGTCCCGCGCGGTGACACACCTCTTCGAAGTCCTTGCGGGTACGTTCCCTCCCGCCCAGGTTCACCAGCATGTTGAGGTCGCTGAGGTAAGTGATCCCGCCGTCTGCGGCGTGCGCGGCGGCACCGGAACCGACGACTTCGGGAAGCACCGGCTCCACGATCAGGACGTGGCCGCCGGGCGGTAGTACCTCGCGGCAGTGGCCGAGGATCGTGACCGCCTGATCGTCCGACCAGTCGTGCAGGACGCTCTTGATCAGGTATAGGTCCGAGCCGCCGGGCACGGAGCGGAAGAAGTCGCCCGCGGCCAGGGAGCAGCGGTCGGCCACTCCGTGCCGGTCAAGCGTCTTCGGTGCCTGGGCCAGGCCGTCCTTGGTGTCGTGGAGGACGCCCGTGAGCGCCGGGTGCGCGGCGAGTATGCCGGCCAGGACGCTTCCGTCGCCGCCGCCAATGTCGGTGACCGAAGTGAAGCGGCTGAAGTCGTAGGCGTGCGGCAGCACGGCGGCCGTCTCCTCGGAGGCCTGGCTCATCGCCGCGTTGAAGTCAGCGGACAGCTGGGGGTGTCGGCCGAGAAAGCTGAAGAAGTCGGTGCCGAAGACGGCGTCGAAGGCGATGCCGCCGGTGCGGACGCTGCTGTCCAGGCCGTCCCACGCCCGCACGATTGCCGGGTCGGTGAACATCCGGACGAACGAGACGAGCGAGTCGGGGCGGCTGGAATCGAGAAGGGCGCCGGCAGCAGTCACTGAGAACGTGTCGGGTTCGTGCTCCTCCATCAGGCCCAGGCCGGCGAGGGCGCGCAACAGCCTCGTCATGGGTTGGTACTCGGCTCCTGCATCGGCGGCTATCTCGCTGGCCGGCCGCCGGCCGTCGCCGATCAGGTCGAAGACTCCGAGCCGCAATGCGGCGCGCAAGGTCTGCGAGGCCATGCTGCCGAAGGCGAGTTGGACGATCAGACCTCGGTCGGCCGTGGCCTCTTGCATAGCAGCTGTGCTTATGGTGCTCACGGGATGGCTTCCTTCCTCGTCGGGATGGGTGGCTCTGGTGTTCGTGGGTGCGGGTCAGAGGTCGGCCAGGGCAGCGGGCGTGCACCCGGCGAAGGCGAGGACGTCGCGGTGGAGGTGGGACTGGTCGGTGTATCCGTGCGCCTGGGCGATGTCCGCGGCGTTGCCACCCGCGCGGAGGGATTGGGCGGCCTGGTCGAAGCGGACGAGCATGGCGGCGCGCTTGGGTGTGAGGCCGATCTGGGCATTGAACCGGGACCACAGCCGCTTGCGGCTCCACCCGCAGGACGCGGCGAGGTCGTTGACTCGTACCCGGCCCCCGTGCGCCACAATGGTGTCCCACACTCCGGCGACCTCGGGTGCCAGTGACGGGCCCTGGGGGGCCCGGCGGGTGAGGAACTCGCTGACCAGCGTGAAACGTTCCTGCCACGTGGTAGCGGCGGCCACTTGTTCACGGAGCTGCCGTTCCTGCCGCCCCCACAGGTCTTCCAGGCCGACGACCGCCCCTTTCAGTTCGTGCGGCGACACGCCCAGCAGCGCGTAGGCGACGCCGGGCGACAGGCACATCTCGATGCACTCGACGTACCGGCCGTGGATCTGTGTGGGACCGGGCGACAACGACGCGACTAGGCTGGGATGAGGGTTCGGGCTCGTCGAGGGTCGTTGCGCGATGCCGCCTTCGACCGTGAACGGGTCGTTCCCCAGGCCGATGACGACGACCACAGCAGGCTGGGGCAGCACCCGCAGGTCCAGTGCCTGGCCGACGCGATCCCGGAAGCCGACCATCCGGACACCGGGAACGTTAGGCGCGCCGCCGGGCCGCACTACTTCCCACCCGCTGTCGGCTGCACGGTCGCCCTCGGAACCATGGCCCGCGGCCACGGCTCCGGCCCCGGCATCCACTTCGTCGCTGCGCATGCCCCCCACCCTGACGGACCCGGGCCGCCCCGTCTTGGAAAAAAGTTCCGCGGGCCGACGCGCGGAGCCCCAAACGGCCACCAGGGGGCATCCTTCGGATCGACGGATCGTTGGGTGATGTGTGATTTTGGCTGACGCTCAGTGGGCGAGGATCGAGCCGTTGCTGCCGGACCGGACTCCGAAGCGGGGAGGACGGTGGCGGGATCACCGGCGGGTGATCGACGCGATCGCCTTCAAGTACCGCACCCGTACGCCGTGGACGGCCCTGCCTGAGCACTTCGGGTCATGGAAAGGCGTCCACAATCGGCTACGGAAGTGGGCCGCCGACGGCACCTGGGAAAAGGTCTTCACCGCTCTGCTCGCCCAGGCCGACGCCGAAGGGGACCTCGACTGGATCGTCGCGGTCGACTCCACCGTCCTCCGCGCTCACCACCATGCCGCTGGCGCCCGCCGAGGGGCCCTGGCCGACGAGCCCGTCCATCATGCCCTCGGACGGTCCCGCGGCGGTCTGACCACCAAGATCCACCTCGCTGCCGACGGCCGCTGCCGACCCCTTTTTCAGCCATGGCGGCCGCGTCGAAGTAGCGCCAGGCGGACCGCACGTGGATGCCGAGCCGCGCGGCCACCATGGTCATGTTCTTCTCGATGGTGTCCTCAACGGTCGTCGGTGCGAACTTCACGCCCCGGCGGGCCAGCTCGGTGAGCGTCTGGGCAACGGCTTCTTTGAAGGCCTTCGTGTTCCGCACCACCACATCGTCGGCGGGCTGGAGCAGCCGCCAGGCCGCTTCGCCCGTACTCGACTGCCGGCAAAGCCAGCCCCTGGGCGGCTGCTTGGCGGGCCGGGAGTGCGAGGCGGGAAACCGGGGTATCCGGGTGCACGGCCCTGAGCCAAATGTGCGCCGGTGCGGAAGGACGGTTCTGTAATGCTGATGGCCCACCCCGCGGTGCTGCGGGATCTGATCGACCAGTACGAGGCCCTCGCCGCCGTGGGCGCCGCCGACGCGGACAGCGCGCAGGTGCGTCAGCGCCTGGACGACGTCGCTTACACACTGTGTGTGTCCACCGGCACCCGGAACATCGACGCGGCCCTGATCGCCGCACGGCATCAGTTGCCCGGCGCCCGCCCTCTGGACGACTCGGTGCTGAACGCCGGCTGATCCGCTAGCCTTCCCCGCTGCCCCCTGACCTCGAGGAAACGGACACCCCACGTGGACGCCACCGTCACCAGCGCCGCGCCGATCTACGACCTGCTGATCGCCGAACGCGGCGACGTCGTCGCCGACGCGGCGCGCGTCGCCGAGCAGACCCGGCTCGAGGCGGCCGACACCCTCGACTTCGGCCTCCCGGGCAGCGGCGAGGACAGCGACACCGACGCTGACGCCGCGTAGGGGCAGGCCGGGCTGCGGGCCGCCGTCATCCGCGGCGGCGGCCGCGCAGGATCTGTCCAAGAGCTCGGCGTATCGGTGGGGGCAGCGGGTGGCCGGCGGTGGTGGCGACCAGTTGCTCGGCCACGGTGCGCAGCTTGATGTTGTTGTGCTGGGAGACGGCCACCAGGACCTCCCACGCCTCGCCGGGAGTGAAGTGGCCGATCGCCATCACCATGCCGCGGGCCTGGTCTATCACCGGCCGGTACGTTATCGCCTCACGTAGCTGCGCCACTTCTGTGCACGCTGAAGCTCCGTGGCGCTCTCGTTTCCCGCCTGTTGCTCGGGTGGCCACGGCGCGTCCTGCTTGCGCGGCTGGGTCGTCACAGTGCCTACGAATCCACCCACGGTCAGCGTCTTATGCGCGCCACGTTCCTCTTCGTCCGCCCGACGCGCGCACCCGTTGGCCGAGCCGGGGCGGCGCGAAAGCGGGAGGCGGCTGCCCGGGACGCAGCCGCCTGGTGGTCATCGCTTCGCCCGGTCAGCGACGGACAATGTTCTGCGCCTGCGGCCCCTTCTGGCCCTGTCCCACCTCGAAGGTGACGTGCTCGCCCTCCGTCAGCTCGCGGAACCCGCTGCCCTTGATTTCGGAGTAGTGCGCGAAGACGTCCGCACCCCCGTCGTCCTGCGCGATGAAGCCGTAACCCTTCTCGCTGTTGAACCACTTCACGGTGCCGCTGGCCATACTGTCGATCCTTCGTTCATGCGGTGAGAACAGCCCAGTTATCTGGGCATGCTCCAACCCCTGGCAGCAGGAGCCGCAACGTTGTACCCCGCACTGTCCTGCTTATCCGACCGACGACACACCCAGACCCGAGACAACCACCACCAGCCGGCTCCTGCAGGCCATCGCATGCGCACCTACGGCCAACGGGTCGCGGACGAAGACGGCCCCGACGCCGGGCGCGGAGTCGGAGCCGTCCACGACGCGGGCCCCGTCGTGGGGCGAGCGGGACCCGCACATGATGCCCAACGCACCCGGCGACAGGCCGTTACGCCGCCGAACGAGCGAAGCACCACACACCGCCGCCCGCCTGGTGCTCGCTCGACGAGAATCGGAGCCGACCAGCGTGAACTACGGGGTCGAGGTTGACGATGCCGTGTCGGCACTCGGCCGTGGCCGTTGAACCGGGTGACAGGCAGGTGCTGACCATGTCTCTCGGTGCCCTACCCGCCTCGGGATGGGGCCGCGGGTAGGTGCCCGCCCTGTCATGGCAGGTGGCCCCTGGTTCTCTCCATCGCGGATCGGGGGCTATCGACGCAGGAAATGACAGGCTCGTTCCCACGGCGGGTAACCGACGCGCAGCGACGTCGTTGAGTACGGCATCGCGTGCATGAGCCTCCCGCCCTCCCCGTGCGGATCGCGCGAGCTAGCCGCGGACCACTCATCGGTTCGGGGATCGCGGCTGTTCGGCGCGCGGCTGCTACCGCTCGAACTCAAGGTGCTCGTGAAGCGCACCTCCTCGAGGGAGCTGGCGCGGCGGCCGCCGCCGTCCTGAAAGTAGACCTCCTTGAGTGCTTCGGCCGCGATCTCTTAAAAGTGCTGGTCGGTGGCGCCGGCCTTCTGGGCGTGGCGTGCGGCGTACTGCGGGGCAGGGACGGCCTGGTGCCTTAAGAGGTCCTACTGACCTTTCCGTTGAGTTGTCGTGTTGAGTGTGAGACCGGTTTCGGCGAGGCAACCCTCGATGAGGTCGGTGCGTCGTTGGATGCGGCGCAGGCCACTGCGGACAGCTTGGACAAGGTGGTCGCGATCGCGGAAGACGACGTTGGCGGTAGTGCTGCGCCGGAGCAACGACCAGATGCCCTCGACCGGATTGAGGTCGGGTGCATAGCTGGGCAGCTGGACGATGGTGAGCCAGTCATGCTCTGCCGCGTACTCACGTAATCGGCTGCAGCGATGAACGTTCAGGTTGTCCCAGATCACCAGGATGGGACCGCCGAGCTGGAGGTGGGCCCGCACGAGAAGATCACGGTAGTCCTGCCAGGTGAAGCCGCGATGGGCCCCTTGGTGATGGCCCTGGACGCGAGGACGGTAGATCAGACGGCTGCGTTCGCCGGCCTTGAAGCACACCAGTGCGGCCATCGTGATGCGGCCGCGGGAAGCGCCGTTGAATCGAACCACGGGTGTGCTCCCCCTGGGTGCCCAGGTGCGTGCACGGTGCGACGTCATCGAGACAGCGGCTTCGTCCTCGAAGACCAGCCATGCCCCGAGCGCCGCCGCGGTGGCTTTGCCCGGGGCCAGATCTCCTTCACCCAGCCGGACACCGCCGCAGCGTCCCGTTCGACCGCCCGCCGGGCAGGCTGCTGACAGGACCAGCCGTGCCGCCGCAACAACTCCCACACTCCGCGGATCGACAACGACACTCCCAACTGGTCGGCAATCAGCAGCCGCACCCGCGAGAGCGTCCACCGCTCATCCGCCCAGCCCTGAGCCATCGCGCCTTCCAGCAACAGCGGCTCGAGCACGGCGAAGTCACTGTGGCCGAGCTTCGGCCGCTTGGCCGGGCCCGACGGGCGCAGGGCCTGTCGCCCTCCCTCGCGCCAGGAGCGGCGCCACCGTTCCACCGACCGGACGCTGACCCGCAGTTCTTTCGCGATCACCGTGTTCTTCTCACCCCGCACAAAGCCATCGGCGGCCAGCATGCGCACCCGCTCCCGCGCGGCCTGACCCTGCGGAGTGAGACCACCACCCTGCGCATATCTCATGGCCACGGCATACCGCAAGGATCTAGCGATGTCAGCCCCGACAACTGAGCGGAAAGGTCAGTAGGACCTCTTAAGACCCCACAGGGACGCTCTTCGGCAGAGAGCCGCAGCAGGACCGCCGACCGCGAGGCGCGCATCACCCCCACGCGGACGACACCACTCCGGGTGTCCGCTGTCCTCGATCCCTCTGCTCAAGGGAGCAGCATCATGACCCGGGGCAACGTTCCCGCGCCTGTCCAGCCGCCTCGCCGGCCGCCGCTGCCCGGGAGCCTCCGGTCAGGCCGGGCCAGGAGCCAATGTCCGGAGGAAGTCCAGCAGGACGCGGTTGAAGCATTCTGGCTGCTCAGCGCCCGGGAGGTGCCCGGCACCATCGATGACGCTCAGTACGGAGTGCGGGGCGAGGTGGCTGATGGCTTCGGCGTCTGTGACCGGTGTGTAGACGTCATCGGCGCCGACGACGATCAGCACCGGGCATCGCACGGCGGCGAGCGTGTCACGGTAGTCAGGGCGCTCGGCCCGGCCCCGCAGGGCAGCCGCGGCACCACGGAGGTCGGTGGCGCGCATCATGCCGAGGACGTGTGCGGCGACGGTCGGCAGTGCGGTGACGTTGTAGGCGGCCAGCATCTTGTCGATGACGTCGTCCGCGTAGTCGGCCATGCCGTTGGCGAGCAAGTGGTCGGCCAGGTGGTTGCGAAATGTCTTGCCGTCGGGTGTCTCAGCGGGTGCCGAGGTGTCCGACAGGACGAGAGCACGTATGCGGCGGGCGTAGTGGCGGTGCATCTCCATGGCGATCTGCCCTCCCATCGAGACGCCGCCGATCACGGCCTGATCGATGGCGAGCAGGTCCAAGAGGCCGATGAGGTCGTCTGCGAAGTCGGACAGATACACCGTTCCGGGAGTGACGTCGCTGTCGCCGCATCCGCGCAGGTCCGGGGTGATGACGCGGTAACCGGCCGCGGCCAGCGCTTTGCTCTGCGGGGCCCACAGCGTGCGGTTGAAGGGGTGCCCGTGGATCAGTAGAACCGCCGGCCCCGTCACGGGGCCGTGGTCGTCGTAGTGGAGCGTGGCTCCGTTCACCGTTGCGTGGCTCATCGAGCCTCCTTGTGTGGATTGTTGGGGCTTTCGCGGCACAGCACGACCCTGGTATTTGCTTCGCCAAGCAAATAAGGTGACGACGTGATGTCTGAGCCACAGAGTTCCCGAGAGCCGCGTCCCGCCGACGATGCGCAGGACGACCGATGGTGCATGGCGATACGACTGCTGGGGCGCGTGGAGAAGCAGTTGGACGAGGCCTTGCAGCGCGAGCACGGCTTGCCGCTGTCGGAGTACCGGGCCCTGTGTGCGCTGAGTCGTACGGAGACCGGTTCCGCCCTGCGGATGGGGGAGTTGGCCGATCGGATCGGGCTCAAGGACAGCACGGTGACGCGTCTGGTCGGCCGGTTGGAGGGGCGAGGACTTGCGAAGCGATCGTCCGGGGCCGGTGACGGGCGGACGGTCACCACCAGCATCACGTCGGCGGGCAGGCTGCGTTACGCGGCGGTGACCCCCATGTACCGGGCTGCTCTCGGGGACGCTTTGGAGGACGCCCTGGCCAACGTGTACCTCCGCGATCTCGCCGCCTGGGTTCTGACGGGCGAGTCGGCCGTGCACGGTGCGTCCGCTCTCCAGAACACGGACAGGGGTGCAGCTTCCACGACCTGATCGATCCGTTTTCAATGAAAGGACATGTATGGCCACCGCTGCCGATCATTACGAAAGCCTGCTCGCCGAGCACTACACCTGGATGCTCGGCGGCGACATCGAGGAAGCAGCGGCGGCACAAGCCGACCTCTTCCGCGAGTTGGGGCTGACAGCACCGGTACAGGAGGGAGCCGCCGCCGTGGACCTCGGCTGCGGCCCGGGCCCGCAGACTCTCGCCCTGGCGTCTCTCGGTTTCGCTTCCGTGACCGCGGTGGACACCAGCGCACGTCTCCTGGAAGAGCTGACGGAGTTTGCCAGGAACTCCGGTCACGCCCAGGCCGTCTGCACCGTGCACGAGGACCTCCGCGGAGCCCTGCCTCGTCTCGCTTCCCCGGACTCTCTCGCCGTCGTCGCGTGCATGGGCGACACCCTCCCGCACCTGCCCAGCAGCCAGGACGTGCAGGAACTGGTCACGGACGTGGCCAAGGCACTGCACCCTGGGGGAAGCTTCGTGGCCACTTACCGGGACCTGACCCGCGAACTCCACGGTCCGGAGCGGTTCATCCCGGTCCGCAGCACCGGTGACCGGATCCTCACCTGCTTCCTCGACTACCAGGGCGAGGACACCGTCCTGGTGCACGACCTGGTCCACACCCGCCATCCCGACGGTTGGAAGCTGAAGACCAGCAGCTACCCCAAGCTCCGTCTGTCTCCCCAGTGGCTCACCGATCAGTGCCGCGCGGGCGGACTTGACGTACGGCGCCACGCCGCCGGCCCTCGTGGTCTGTACGTCCTGCACGCCGTCAAGCAGTGACAAGGCTCCGGTCCGCCCACAGCAGCACGTCCTGAGGGGCTGTCGCGTGCGGGTTCGTCTTCTCCCGGCGACTCCGCACGCCACCCCGGGTCCCGCGTTCTCGCGCGTTTCTCCGACGCGTCACGGCAGCGGTGGGACGACCGTTTCCGGTCGTGCTGGAAGACCACCGAACTGCGGAAGCTGACGATCTCCCGCCGGTCGCTGAGCCGGTCGATGAGGAAGCTGTGCAGCTCGTCCACGTCCGGGACGGCGACATGGATGATCAAGTCATCACCGCCGGTCAGAACGTAGGCGGCGAGACCGCCTCGCCTCATGTGCCGAAGCGGCTCCTCCCCGTGGCTTCGTTCATCTCCAGGGGTTCTGGCTCGCATTCCGTGAGACGACACGCTGAGTGACAACTGACGCTCGGATCAACCTCCCGGAGGTTGCCTGAAAATGGTCAGTACCGACCGCGGGCGGCCGACAGTTCAGCGTCGTGGAAGAGACATCGCTCCGACCGGAGAGGCTGTTGTTCCCGGCGATCGTGGATCTAGCGGTGCTCTCGGTGGACGTGAAAAACGAAGCTGTACACGTCGAGGCCCGCAGTACGGCGGCCGAGGCGGTGTGTCCGAGCTGCGGGAGCCATTCAAGCCGAATACACAGCTCCTACCTGCGCTTTCCCGCCGATGTCCCCAGCGCGGGGCGGCGGGTGGTTCTCTGCCTGTGGGTCCGCCGGTTGTTCTGCCGGAATGTTGCGTGCGGACGGCTGGCGTTTGTCGAGCAGCTACCGGGCCTGACCCGGCGGCACAGCCGGTGGACCGAGCGCCTGCGTTCGACGCTGGCCGCGGTCGGCCTCGCCCTGGCCGGCTCGGCCGGCGCCCGGATGGCGCGAGTCTTCGGAGTGTCGGTCAGCCGCAGCACGGTGTTGCGGCTGCTCACGGCCTTGCCGGAGCCGGAGGCGCCGTCCCCACGGGAGGTCGGCGTCGATGAGTACGCGACGCGCAAGGGCCGCGTCTACGGCACCGTTCTGGTCGATTGCGAGACCCGTCGGCCGGTGGACCTGCTGCCCGACCGGGAGGCATCCAACCTGGCCGAGTGGCTGGCGAAGCACCCCGGGATCGAGGTGATCTGCCGGGACCGGGCTCCCTTCTTCGCGGAAGGCGCCACGGCCGGGGCATCCCAGGCGATCCAGGTCGCTGACCGGTGGCACCTGTGGCACAACCTCGGCGAGGCCGCCGAGGGGGCCGTCTCCCACCACCGCCAGTGCCTGCGGGCCCTCGTCCTCGAGCCGGCCGGAAAGGATACCGATGATCCCACTCCGCCCGAAGGGAGTACCCACCTCACCGTGGAAGAGCGACCGTTCGCCAACCGCATCCGGGCCAGAACACGCCACCGGCCACGCCCTGCTGGAAGTCGGCCACAGCCGCCGCTCCATCGGGCGTCGACTCCATATGACCCACCGCACCGTCAAGAGCCTCGCCGACGCGGCCAGGCCGGGAGACCTCTTCCGCCGCCAGTGGCAGCGCAACCGAACCTCCGTCCTCGACGAGTACAAGCCCTACCTGGACGACCGCTGGGACGAGGGCTGCACCAACGCCTGGAAGCTCTGGGAAGATCGTTCCCTTGGGTTACCGAGGGAAGTTACGGCAGAGTCAGCGCCTACCTGCGGGAAATGCGCACCTCACCGCGATCGGTCACCGCACAGCCGCCGGCACCCCGCGTGGTGACGAGATGGATTCTCAGCCGCCCGGAATCCCTCACCGAGATCGAACAGCTCCGGCTCAAGGCCGTCCTGGCCAACTGCCCCGAACTCGACGCTCTGACCGGTCACGTCCGGTCCTTCGCCCGGATGCTGACCGAGCGCCAGGGCGAACGGCTCCCACAATGGCTCGACGCCGTCCGCCAAGACGACCTTCCCAGCCTCCACACTCTCGCGGCAGGCATCGACCGAGACCGCGACGCGGTCATCGCCGGACTCACCCTGCCCTGGAACTCCGGCGTCGTCGAAGGACACGTCAACAGGATCAAGATGCTCAGGCGCCAGATGTTCGGACGTGCCGGCTTCGCACTGCTCCGCTAGCGAGTCCTCCTCGCCCCATGACCGATGTCAGAGGCGCCTGGAATCCTGCCTCCATCCGAGACAGCCATACCAGGAGCCATGCATGGGAACGTGGGGAACCGGGCCGTTCGACAGCGACCTCGCCGCAGACTTCGTCGATGAACTTGAGGGACTCACCCACCAGCAGGTTATCGACGTGCTTGAGCGGGCATTCCAACGAGTCACCAGCTCAGGAGCACGCACCGATGGCGGAGACGGCGCCGAAGCCGTTGCCGCTGGTGCCCTCGTCGCCAGCACCATCCCGGACAGCCTCATCGCGATCGATCCAGAGGACGGTCCAAGGGGACCGCTGCCCAAACTATCGGCATCACTCCACGCGTTGGCCAGGCTCGCACTGGACCGGGTACTCCAGGACGGATCAGAAATGGCGACGGGGTGGGTGGACAGTGCCGACGCCGACCAGTGGCGCCAGGAAGTGCAACGGATCCTCCAGGCACTCGAAGAAGCAACTGGTCACTAATCGGAACCGCGTCACGAAAAGCGAGCCAGAACCCTGCGACGTGAACAGAGCCACTGGGTTCGACGGAGATCCGACGCCTGCAGCTGACGGATCTCAATCGGTCGGCCGGACGCCTCATCGCTCGCCGTCGCGGAGGCGAGCACACCGTCTACCTGGACGAGCTGACCCTGGAGCTTCTTAACGACTGCCTCCGCGAACGCTACGAGCGTTGGCCTCGCAGCACCAACGCGCATCTGTTCGTCACGCAGGTCACCGCCCTCGCCCCAGAGGGGCCACCGGGTGCCAATTACGGCATTCATCCGATCCTCCATCAGCTCAGGCGTCAGCCACAGAAGTTGAGGATCGATCGGGTCCTCGACGAGGCGCACGAGACTGCCGACCCGGTCCACCTGATGCGTGTCTTCGGGATCGCACCCGACACCGCGACGAAGTACGTCAAGGCCGTCCACCCGCACCGCTTCATCAAGGACAACACCCAGGCGTGACGAACCGGCTGGTTCGCGGCCCCGCTTGTCACTTGGGCCCGCCTGCGTGGGCCAGCACGTTGCCGGCCAACTCCTTGGGGGACAGCTCGCCGTCCAGGAACACGGTGTCGCGGCGTGCGGCCGCTCGGGGTTATGGCAGTTCAGGAAGCCCGCGAGGGCCGCGTAGCGCTCTCACTGGGACGCCCTGGCTCACACTTGCGGATCTCGGTACGAAGGGCGAGGAAAGAACTCAGGGGCCTGGTGCCGCCAGGTCAGTAGTGGCCCGGAGCGGCCCCTGGTGATCGGGGCGGCGTTGGTGATGTGGAAGCCGGTGGCGCGGGCTACAGCCGTGCTGGCTGCGTTGTCGGGGTTGATACGCAAGATGACCTGCTGCAGGGCCAGGGCCTGGTAGGCGTAGTCGGTCATCAGCCGTACCGCGCGGGTGGCCAGGTGCTGCCGCCGATAACGGATGCCGACGGCGTAGGCCAGTTCGGCGTACGGGCCGCCCTGCGAGGGCGAGTCGGGGCCGACGACGAACAGCAGGATCTCGCCGAGCGCGGTATGCCCGTCGCTGGTGATGGCCAACTGGATGCTGCGGCCCTCGGCACGGCGGGTGCGGGCCTGGTCCAGGTAGGCGCGGGCGGCGGCCAGATCGAACGGGTGGTGCAGGGGCGTCCACCGGTCGACCTGGGGTTCGTCGAACAACTCCACCATCACCGGCGCATCTGTATCATCCCACTCCCGCAACTGCAGCCCCAGGCCGGTGATGCTCACGGCGGCAGGCAGACAGCCGTTGGCAGTGGGTGCGGGATCGGTCATCCTTGCTCTCCTTCGTCGTGGCACGTACGTGCGCCGGTGGGGTGGTGTAGTGCCAGGCGGCGGAGCGAAGCAGGCGCGCAGGCCGTCAAGGCCGACGAGGACGGTAGAGCCCTCGTGGCCAGCGACGCTCAAGCTCATCCGCGGGTGGCCGCACAGCTCCTAGGCGGAGGCGGCGGCCACGAAGAACGGAATGGCGATGAGAAAGCGGTCAGCCTCGGCGCGCCGGCGCTGCTCGGCGAGCCACTCATCGGCCTGATCACGGCCGACGGCGCCGCTCGTGCAGGCTGACTTGGCGAGCCTGGTGAGCAGCGACAGCATCGCGGGTTCCGTGAACACGCTGGTGTGCACCTCGACGGTGACGTCGTCGAAGCCGCCGTCCAGGAGCAGATTGCGGTATTGGCGGCCAGCGCGGGGCGTGCCCAGGAGGTCGGCGCGGGCGTGCACCATCGTGCGGGTGAGCGCCGCGTCGTCCGAGTCGATCATGATGGTGTCCCAGTCCTGACCGACCAGGACGATCCTGCCGCCCGGGCAGAGGACGCGCCGCGCCTCCGCCACCGCGCGCCCTGGTTCCTGAAGGACGTGGAAAACCTTGTCGGCGCGGTAGCCGCGCACGCTTCCGTCAGCGAACGGCAGATCGTCCGCCCCCGCCTTCCGGAACTCGGCCGCCGACCATCGTTGCCGGGCCGCGGCCAGCATCCACGAGTCGGGGTCCACGCCCACTGCGTGGACGCCGCGTTCGGCCAGCTCGGCGACGGCGCGTCCGGCGCCGCAGCCGACGTCCACGACAGTCGAGCCCGGGACGAGAGACAGCAGTTCATAGGAGCGGGCCCGCAGCCGGGTAGCGCTCGGTATCTGGTCCGCCGCGTCGAGGACGGCCAGCAGGGCCTGGGTGTCGCGGCGCTCTTCTACCACTTCCTGGTTTTTGGACATGGACGCCAATCTGCTACTTAATGTCGGCATGAAGTCAAGCGACGACAGCGCCGTCGGTGCGATGAGCATCGGCGCCCTTGCGGCACGGTTCGGGCTGGCCACGCATGTCCTGCGGCATTGGGAGTCGAAGGGCCTGCTGCACCCCGGACGGGACGCGGGCGGGCGCCGCCGCTACGGTGCGGACGACCTCACCCGCGTGGCGATAATCCTCCTTTCCAAGGAGGCCGGCCTCGGCCTGGACACCATCAGGAGCCTGTCCGCCACTGTCGACCGCGCCACCCGGCAAAAGGTCCTGCGTGCCGAGGCCGAGGAGCTCCGATCAAGAATCGCGGCGGCCCAGGTCTCATTGGAGCTCATCGAGGGCGGCCTGAACTGCGCGCACGAGGATGTCACCCAGTGCCCGAACTACCAGCGGCTCATCGCCGAGCGGGTCGGCTCCCAAGTGCCGGCGCACGGGCGGGCGCGAGACGGTAACCCGCCTGTTTCGCGGGACGATTGAGCACGGATCAGCCGGGGAGCTAATGATCACGACCGTGGCACCAATCTCATGAGACGACACAACTAAGCGGGGCCGAAACCCACTGGCAGCCAGGAACCCGCTCACGCTGTCCAAGCCAGTTGGAGGCCCGGAACCCGCGGGCTACTCTGCCTCCAGGAGCTCAGCCACCCTCCGGTTCCCCAGGTTTTCCCTCCAGGAATCCACGAACCCGTCGACTTGGCGCCCTGCCGACTTCGACCACATGGTCCGGCTCGGTCGGGTCCGCTCCCCACAGTAGATGCAGCCACAGCCATCGGAGGCGCCTGGGAATAGAGGGCTCTGGCACAGGCATTGAGGTGGGAGAACGCTCACTGCAGCCCCACCCCTGCGGGCTGGACCGCAGGTCATGCGTTGGACTGCGCAGCGGTGTCAGTGCCATCGCATATGTTGCGCAGCATGATGCATTGGATACATGGCCCGCTCGGCTGGATGCACGGTCAGATCCCAAACGGTGAGGAGACCAACGTCGTCTTCTTCCGGAGAATGTCGTTGGACGCGATCACGCGAGGACTCCTCAGCCAGCGTCACCGGCCCCTTGCCTACGGCAAGGGTGCTGACTGGAGCCTAATGATGCACGACATGCTCAGCTGGGACGATGGCGATTACAGCAGCACGAACTATGGTCAACTGTGCCAGCCTGGCGGTGAACTCGCCGTGTTCGTGACTGAGCCGTGCCTGGCGAAAGGCCACCGTCCCCACTTCGAGCACTACCGTGATGGGCGCCTCCACACGTGGGTCAGCTTCGAGGACCTCGGCCACGGAGCAGGGGAGGAGCCTGACTTCCTGCTCCCTGCTCTCATAGAGGCCCACTTGGTCGGCCCCGCTGCAGACCTCGATCGCAAGAACGTTGAGGAACGCGCCGTGGAGGCGATCACACGTTTCCTCTCCCTCCCTGAGTTGGAATTGCCGTGAACCGGTTGCCCTCGGCAGCCCACGGGCCAGCTTCTGACCTCCATGCCGGGCACCGGGGCCAAGACCGAAGCCCGCATCCTGATCGAAGCCGGCGACCGTATCCCCTTCCCAATCGCTGGCCATCTCGCCGCCTACGCCAGGATCGCACCAGCAACTTGGAGCTCGGGCTCCGCGATCTGCGGTGAACAACCGTCCCGGGAGGGGAAACAAGCAGATCAGACGGGCACTATTTCTCTCTGCGTTCGCCGCCTCAGCGACCCGGCGTCGCGGATCTGCTAAGACAAGAAGATCGCCCAGTCCAGGGCAAGCCCCACCGCCAGGCCCTGCTCTGCTTCGCCAGACGCCGGGCAGACGTCCTGTTCGCCATGCTTCGTGACGGGTCCTTCTACGAACCGTCCGTCGACGACGTCGCTCGGGTCTGGTTGTCTATGAGCGGGCGACGCCCCGGCAAGATTCGTCAACGCCATGTGCGCTGATGTGGGGGCGTCGATCCGGTGACAGAACCATCGTGAAGCAACGGCGTACAGCAGCGTCAGATGGCCGAACAAGTGCACAGCGCGGCGATGGCGCCTGGAGAACTGCACGATCACACGGGTGTCACCGTTGACAGGCTCGACAGCAGACAGGAGGCCACCGCCCTCGGCGGAACGCTTCGGCGCAGGCAGTGGTACCCGTGTCGTTCGGGTGATAAATCTCGCGACTGACACACCAGTTGGTGACGTCATGACAGTTGAAGTCGCCGTCTCCTTGGAGAGCCTTGACCACCTTGTTGATGCCCTCCTGCGAGTCACAGGCCCGCTTCCCTTCAAAGTCATGGCATATGCTCCGCCTGCCTGCACGCAAGGGCAGACGGAGGGGCGTTCATGAATGACTTCTGGAGTGCCGGTTCGCAGACCAGGAACGGAGAGTGGGCTGGTGAGGAGGGAAGGACGCCGTTTCCGGAAGACGTGAACGGTACGTCTGACGGCGGGGCCGGGCTGGGGCGCATGCTGTCGTGCCTGGGGATTGTCGTGCTCGTCTTGGCGGTGTTGGTTGGAGGGATCGTCTGGCTGTTCCAGGACGCGCTGTTCCATCCGTTCGGCGACGCCCGGGCATGCAAGGGAAGCGACGTACAGTTGCCAGGCGTGATCCGCGCCGGTGGCGCATCGATCCCTGCCGGCGCCTCCGACGTCCACTACTTCACCCGGAACGGCAGCGCTGAGGTCACCTTCGTGAGTCGCCAGATACCAGACTACCTTCACCGTGCCGGCATCCTCCCGGACGGCGAGCGCTTGTTCGATGAGGAATACGGCACCAAAGCGGTCGCCGACGACGAGATCGAGCCGCCCGGTGGTCTGTGCGGCTCTCCCCTGCGTGGCCCCGTCTGGATCTACCATTCCACGAGCGCCACCGGGTCCAGCGTCAACGTCATGGTCGAGCGCTCTCCTGCGGCCAACGACTCCTTCCGCTTCCCGGCCCGCGCCGTGGTCACCTACAACCTCCCCTGACGCGCACGGCGGAAAGTCGCGGTTACTGACTTTGTTGGCGTGGTGTCGTCAAGGTAAGGCCGGTTCCGGCGAGGCAGCCATCAATGACGTTGCTGCGGTACTGGATCTGGCGGAGGCCCTGTCTGAGGGCCCGCATCAAGTGGTCGGGATCGGCGAAGGCGGTGTTGAGCTGGCTGCTGCGTCGCAGCAGTGACCAGATGCCTTCGACAGGGTCGGTCTCCACCCGGGCCGACCTCGCCGAGACGGACGCGCTGTGCGCGTACCTGACCGTCGTGCACGGGCGCTGTCCCGGCGCATTTCCCGGGCCCGTCCCGGTGGACAAGCCCGACACGGAAGCGCGGGCCCGGGCCGCCGAACGGCTCGACGAGGCCGGCGCCCTGAACGCGGACCAGCGGCTGCTGCGCGTCCTGCTCGACGACGACCGGCCCGTCTTCGAGCAGGCCATGGCCGAAAGGCTCCTGGAGCACCGCGCGGGCGTGGGCCCCGGCCCCGGCCCCGCTCCCCTCACCCTGCTGACGGTCGGGGCCGCCGCAGTGGCCGCGCTCGCCTCCCTCGCGCACGGATGGCAGCTAGGCATCCGGTCCGCCTACCTGCCCGACTCCCTCCTGCGCACCCCGCAGCACTGACGAAGCAGTCACCCGGTGCGGGACACCGGGCCGGGAAAAGCCTCCGTGATGTGCCCGGCGTGCCGGATGCCCTGTTCAGTCCCCGGAGAATGCCGGACGCCGTCTTCGACCACGTACGAGGGCCTCGGACGCGCGCCGCTCCGCCTGTCGGGGCTCGTGGCCGAGCCCGTCCCGGGGAACCCGGTGAGCACCGGCCGTGCAGGCGCCGAAGCCTCTATGCGGCGGGCCGGTCCGTGCGGAAGGCGGTCACCAGGAGTGCGTCGGCGGCGCGCGGTCCCGTCCCGCCGGGCAGCGTCTCCGTGCTGATCCGGGTGAATGCCGCCTCGTCGAGGAGTTTGGTCCACACCTGCTCCTGGAGCACCCAGCGGCGCATGGTGGCTCCCTCTCCGTCCGGGGTCCTGGCGCCGATCTCGGTGTGCTGCACATCCGGGTGTGCGGGCGCGCCGCCGAGGTGATGGGCGAGGGTGGAGAACACCAGCCGCCCGCCTGGGCGCAGCGCCGAGGCCGCTGCCGGCAGCAGTTCGCGCGGCTCGGTGAAGTCGACGGCGCCGAAGACGCTGTAGAGCACGTCGTAGGTGCCGGTCGCGGCGTGCAGGTGCCCGGTGACGTCGCAGTGGACCAGACGGAGCCGTGGCGCGAGATGGCCGTAGAGGTCGCCGGCCATGGCGTGCTGGGCGGGTGAGGCGTCGACGGCGACGACGTGTGCGGGCCGGTGGTGGACGGCCAGGTGCGCGGCGTGCCGGGCGGTACCGGCGCCGAGGTCTGCGACGCGGCGGCCGGTGAGGTCGCCGAGGACCGCGGCTCCGGGGCCGCTGTCCTGGCCCCAGCTCCAGGAGAAGCGGTCGGGCACGGCGCGGTCGGTGGCGTGACGGGTGCGGCCGTAGTGGTGCCAGAGGTCTGCGGTGGAGGTGGTCATCCCGCCCATCCTGGCGGGCGGCGCCCGCCGGCGGGCTCGTTCGGCTCGTTCTCACCCGGGAGTGTGCCGTAGGTCCCGGTCGGGCGGCCGGGGCCTGCGGACATCACCGTGCGGGGTGCTCAGTGCGAGTCGCTGCCCGGGTGGCAGGGGCCGCACGTGGCGGTGTCCGCCCACAGGGGCAGGTCGACGTTCCAGCCGTCGGCGGCGATCTGATCGGCCGTCCGCAGCACCGGGCCGTCGTCCTTGAAGTCGACCTCGGGGACATGGTGCAGGAAGTGCCCCTCGTTGAAGCGCTCGCACAGCTCGAAGTAGCTGACGGTGTCGAGGACGACGGTGTGGACGCCGATGTCGACGAGCGTGCTCGGGGCGAGCCCGAGGCCTTCACCCCGGTGCCGCATCGCGGTCAGCAGGTAGGCGTAGCCCTGGTCGAGGACCCGGGCCGCCGTCACGGAGTCGTAGGGGTGGTCCCGCATGAGGAGCGCGACCTGCTTGTCCCACTGGGCGGCCGGCACGACCTCGCGGGCACGGCGGACGGTGCCGGTCGTCGGTCGGTGGCCACAGGGAGTCCGGCGGCGGTTGCCATGGTTCCTCCGGTGGACGGTGCCCCGCTGCTCGGGGCGACGTACCCAGCACAGCGCGACCGGCGGCCGCCCCGTGGTCATCTGCCGTGCGGTGCAACGCGTTTGCACGGTGTGCAAGCGGTCTCGACGCCGGTCCGCGGCGCCGCCTACCGTGGGACGCCCCCGGCAGTGCGGCGTGGGAGGTCCAGTGCCCGTAGACCCGCTCTGGAACAGCACGACGGCACGCCAGTTGACCGAGCAGCGACGTCCCCGTGCCCTGATCCGGCTCGGGCACGAGCACCGGTCATGGACGCAGGCTCATCTGGGTGAGCGGATCGGCTGTTCGGCGGCAAGGGTGTCCCGGCTCGAACGCCGCTCGCGCGTGACCGACTTGGTGCTCGTGCACCTGGCGGCGGCCGAGATCGGCGTGCCCCGACCGCGGCGGCCGAGGTCGGCGTGCCCCGACACATCCTGATGAGTTCTCTGGCACCACCGTCCACGGCGGTACCGGCCGGCACTAGAGTGACGGCCAGTCCGCGTGACGCCGAGGAGGACCCCATGCGCCGCCGCACGCTGCTCACCGCCACGGCGGCCGCCGGACCGGCCGCCCTGCTCACGGGACTGGACGAAGCGCTTGCCGCGACCCCGGCGCCGACGAGCGGCCTGGGACACTGGACGGCCGCCTGGCCGCCGCCCGGGAGCTGTACGACAAGGGCCTGCACGGCCGACTCCTGGCCGTGCTGCCCGGCCTCATCGCGGACGGGTACCGCGCCGCCGCCTCCCGCCGGAACCTCGATCAGGCACGGCTGTCCTCGGTCTACACCCTCGCGTCCTCGGTTCTCAGCAAGATCGGTTCGTACGAGCGGGCGCGGCTCACCGCGGACCGAGCCCGTACCTGGGCAGAGGCGTCCGGGTCCCCGCTGGCGGCCGCGGCCGCCGCCCGGGAGCTGGCGATCGTGCTGCGCCACCAGGACCGCCACGGTGAGGCCCAGCGCCTCATGACGTCGGCGGCCGCCGACGTGGAAGCGACCGGCCTGCGTACGGACGCCTCGGCCGCCGCGTACGCGCAGATGCTGTGCACGCTGGCCTACACCGCCGCGCGGGGCGGACAGCGGGCCGAGGCACTGGCGATGGTCGAAGAAGCACGTCGCTCTGCCCGACGGCTGCCCGGCACGCCCCCACCGGGCCGCCTGTTCCCCGTCGGCCCGGCCGCCGTCGACCTGTACGAGGTAGGCGTGCACTAGGCGCTCGGCGACGCCGGCGCCGCGCTGGAGGCGGGTAAGGACCTACGGCCCGACCAGTTCCCGACCGCCGAGCGCAAGGCGAGGCTGGGTACGGACATGGCACGGGCCTGGTGGGCGTGGAACCGGCCCGAGCAGACCGCCCGCGCGCTCCTGGACGCGCACCGGGCGAGCCCGGGAGAGGTCCGCGACCGGCCCGCGATCCGCAGCATCGTCAACGAGCTGGCCGAGCGGCATCCGCGTACCACGGGCGTGCGAGAGCTCCAGGCCGCCGTGGTGTCGACGGGCTGACCACCCCGCCGCCGCTCGGAGCCGAGCGAAGCACCGATCGACGGCCACGACCCCGGTCGGCAACTGAACTGGCTGAAACTGGACATGAGACACCGCGGCGCCCCCTACTCCCCCGTCGCCGCCCTCGCAGTTCTCCATGCGGCCCGCGGTGACGCCGAAGCCGCTGAGAGCGTCGCCGGCCGGATCCCGGATCCGCGGCGCCGCGCAGCCGCGTTGAGCGCGGTCGCCCGCCACTTCACCCGTATCCCGGTCCGCCCCCTGCCAGGCACCGACCCCGCCCGCACGGATCCGTTCACCCGCACCATCCAGCACCTCGCGCTGACCGTGACCCCCTCCGCTTCGGCAGACAGGAGGACGGCTGTCCACTTCCTCTCACAGGCGCTGAACACCTCCGGCTGGTACCACGGCCTGCCGGTACTGGCTCAGGTCGAACCGACGGCGATATCCCCCGTCCGGGACATCTTGCTCGTACATACCCGCGCCGCACTGGACCGCTGACATTCGAGGTGACGGCGGAACATGCACGCCTATGACAGGCCGACGGGGCAGGGCTCCCTCGGATGTGATTACGGCCTCGGGAACATCGGTACAACGGTTATCGGTGAGAACGATCACGGTTCGGCTCGTGCCGGTGGAATTCCTGAGTGATGAGCAGGCCGAGGCGTACGGGACGTTCGCCGAGGAGCCGCTCCACCCCGGGCTGGAGCGGTTCTTCTTCCTGGGCGACGTGGCCGGGACCTGATCGCCCTGCGGCGGACGGAGCATCACCGGCTCGGCTTCGCGCTCCAGATGTGCACGGTGCGGCACGTCGGCCTGTTCCTGGAGGACCCGCTCGCCGCGCCGTGGCCGGTGGTCGGGCACTGGCCGCGCAGCTCGGCATCGAGGACCCATCGGTGGTCAGGCGGCACGCCGAACGGCATCGGACGCTGTACGACCACGCGTGGGAGATCCGGGACGCCTACGGCAACCATCCCTACGAGGACGCCGAGTGGGCCGGCGGTTCCGTACGTTCCTGCACGGGCGGGCGTGGACGCACGCCGAGGGCCCGAAGGCGCTGTACGACCACGCGGTGGGCTGGCCGCGCCGTCACCGGGTCCTGCTGCCCGGGTGTCCGTGCTGGCGTTCTACCTCACGTGGCAAGTCCTTCGGCAGCGAGATTCAGGGCGTAGGCAGGCGTCGGCTCAGAGATCGCCCGGACAAGTCCTCCAGGCATTCGCGGGCTCGGATCCGCCCGCCTCACCGGTTGAGGTGAGGCGGGCGGATCCGGGGGCAGGGCCGCACCGGCCGGTTCATGCCTTGCCCGCCAGTTGTTGCTGCTCGGGCTCGTCGAAGCTGCTCCCGCCGGGGTCGTCGGCCGTCGGCTTGGAGAGCCAACGCAGGGTGGCGGCCCCGAGCGCGGCATGCAGCAGAGCGGCCACCAGGACGGCGGCGTGCAGGCCGGTGACAAAGGCGCTCTTCGCGTCCTGAAGCGCCGCAGGCACGAGGTCCGGCAGGTGGCGCGTCTCCTCCAGGGTGGGGGCGAGGTCCGGCCCCTGGAGGCGGAAGACCAGGGCGGCGAGCGACCCGAGGATCGCGATGCCGAGGGCGTTGCCGATCTCGTTGCTGGTCTCCGCGATCGCGCCGGCCGAACCCGCACGCTCCGCGGGGACCGCGCCGACGGCGGTGTCGGCGACCACGCTGAAGGAGATGCCGTAGCCGACTCCGGCGATCATGGTCGAGGCGACGTACCAGCCGACGCCACCGGTGACGGTGGTGGGCAGGAGCAGAAGCAGGCCGCCGGCGATGGTGAAGTGGCAGATGATGAGCGCGCTCTTCTTGCCGATACGGTCGACGAAGGCGGGGGTGACGATGCAGGTGATGGTGAGGACCGCCGCTCCGGGGAGCGCGAGCAGTGCCGCGTGCAGGACGCTCAGGCCCAGGACGGACTGAAGGTAGATGCCGGACAGGTAGGCCGCCGCCGACCATGCCGCCAGCGGCAGCAGCCCGGTGATGATCGCGATCGTGAAGGTGCGGTCACGGAACAGGGAGAAGTCGATCAGCGGGTGCTCGAGATGCCGCTGGCGGAGCGCGAAGAACGTCAGGATCGCAAGGCCGAGCAGCCCGGTCACGGCCGGCAGGACCGTGAAGCCGTCTGCGGCCAGGTGCTTGATGCCGTAGATCGTGAGCAGCAGGCCCCCGGCGGAGGCCACGACGCTGAGCAGGTCGACGCGGCCGGTCCGGGTCGCCCGTACCTCGCGCAGCAGGACCGGCGCGAGCACCAGGAAGACGGCGATGACGGGCAGGTTGACCAGGAAGACCGAGCCCCACCAGAACTGTCCGAGCAGCGCGCCTCCGACGACCGGACCGATGGCGAATCCGGCCGCGAACGCGGCGGCGAAGACCCCGATCGCCCGGGCGCGCTGCTTCGGGTCGGGGAACAGTTCGCTGAGCACCGCGAGCGCGGAGGGCAGCAGGGTCGCGCCGGCCACGCCCATGAGGGCCCGGCAGGCGATGAGAAGCTCCGGGGTCGGCGCGAACGCCGCCCCGGCGGATCCGGCACCGAACACGGCCGCGCCGATCATCAGCAGCTTCAGACGGCCGTAGCGGTCACCGATGCTACCGAAGGCGACCAGCAGGGAACCGACGGCGAAGCCATAGATGTCCAGCATCCACAACGCCTGGCCGGCGGTGGGCGAGATGGCCTCGGTGATGCTCGGCATCGCCAGGAAAAGGATCGAACCGTCCATCGAGACCAGCAGGACCGGGCCGAGGATCACCACGAGCCCGAGCCAGGCCCGCAGGCCGGGTGAGGGGTGTGCATGCTGTTGAGTCATGCCCTCGACGGTCCGGCACCGTGAGTGCAGCAGCCATCCCCGTGCTGTGGGTACACCCGACAGGTGCACCCACAAGCCCTGCCCGCGTCTTACGCTCGAACGCATGGAGAGCCTCGGAACGTTCCTGAAGAGCCGCCGCGACCGGGTCACCCCGGCCGAGATCGGCCTGCGCACCTACGGCACCTCCCGCCGCGTTCCCGGCCTCAGGCGTGAAGAGCTCGCCCAGCTCGCCGGAGTGAGCGCGGGCTATTACACGCGCCTGGAGCAGGGGCAGGCCGACACGGCATCCGAGCAGGTGCTGGACGCGCTGGCCCGCGTGCTCAGGCTCGACCAGGTGGAGACCGTCCACCTGCACAACCTCGCCCGACAGTCCGCGAAGCCCGGCCTGAGCCAACCGCTTCCCGAGGAACCGCACCCGCGCGTCCTCACACTCCTGAAGTCGCTCGGCGAGGCCCTCCCCGCGATCGTCCTCGGCAGGCGCGGGGACGTGCTCGCCTGGAACCGCACCGGGCACGCACTCTTCGCCGAGCACATCTCCTACGAGGCGCCACGGGACCCGGAGCAGCGTCCGTCGATTCCCCGCATGTTCTTCCTCGACCCCCACACCCGGGCCATGTACCGCAACTGGCACGAGCTGGCCCGCGTCCACGTCGCCTACCTGCGGCTCACCGCGGGCCGGTACCCGACCGACGCCCGGCTCGCTGGCCTGATCGGGGAACTCACCATGCACAGCGACGACTTCGCGACGATGTGGGCCACCGGCGACGTCGCCGACTGCACCGTCGGCTCCATGCACCTGCGACACCCCACCGTCGGTACCGTGAACGTGGACTACCAGGTGTGGCTCCAGCCCGACAGCCCCGACCACCGGGTCGAGGTCTACACCGCGAACGACCCGGCCTCGTCCGATGCGCTTCGGGTCCTGACCCAGCAAGTCAGCCGGGCCGACGAACCGGAGCCGCTCCGACAGAGTTGACCCGGCCGTACCGAGCGTTCGCCGTGCGCCGAACGGCCACTCCCGTAAGACGCCCGGAAGGGGTGGGCGTCGTAAGGGAGTTGGCGTGCCGGGTGTGCGCCGGTGCGCCGGGGGCCAGGAAACGGCCTGTTCCCGTCTGCGCGGGAGTTCCTCGGCGGCCGCGTCCCGCTCCTCGCGGCAGCCGGCGCACCGCGAGGAGGCCGAGCGCGAAGGTGAGCGCGGCGGCGACGCCGATCGCCGCGTGCAGCCCGGTGACGAAAGCGTCCTCGGCCCGCTCCGCGTCCTCGGCGGTCCGGCCTGGGGTACCCAGCGTCGTGCCGAGGGTGTCCGCGCGGCCGGGGCCGAGGAGCCGGAAGAGGAACGCGGCGAGCGAGCCGAGCAGGGAGATACACCCTTAGCAGGCGACACGTAATTGTTGATCAGCATCACACCGAGTCAGGTACTCGCCGGCTCCGGTCTTACCTGCGTTACATACTTCCCTCGCTCCGCCGACAGCCACAGGCGAAGCGAGGTCGCGAGCTTCCTGTCAGGTGTCGGCCTGCCAGAAAGTTCGTTCCTCTCCAGCCGCCTCGACCTCGAGGACGAGTCCCTGGAAACGAGCGACGGCAACCCGACCCTGAAGACCGCGTTCGAGGCAGACGGCGCCCAATGCCCACCCGAATCCGAAGGGTGGGAGATCCTGGGCGACCTCAACTACGCAACGATCGCCATCGCCCCGAGCGATGTAGGTGATACCGGTCAACGCGTGAAGCCTCCGGGCTCCGGGAAGTGATCTTCACAGACCGGTTCCCACCAGGGGCTCCTCGCGTATCCGATGCCAGGTCGAGCCCGTCTGACGGCCCTGGTCAGCCAGGAAGATCGCGGGTCTGTCGGACGGGCGGCGTGGCCAATACCCTGAGTCCCGTCCGCACTACCCGGGGAGAGCCATGACAAGCAGGTTCACTGAGCTGGCCGTCGACTGCCACGATCCGGAGAGGCTCGCGGCCTTCTGGTGCGAGGTCCTGGACTTCAAGGTGATCGACCGGAGCGAGGGCAAGGTCGAGATCGGCTCCTGGGTGCCGACCGTCGAGGATGTCCGGGCCCGTCAGATGCCGCCCACCCTGCTGTTCATCCAGGTACCCGAGGGCAAGACCGTGAAGAACCGGCTTCACCTCGACGTCAGCCCGATCGACGGCAGCACCGAGGACGAGGTGACCAGATTACTCGGCCTCGGCGCCACCAAGACGGATGTGGGCCAGGGGCCGGACCGAAACTGGGTGGTCATGGCAGACCCGGAGGGCAACGAGTTCTGCGTCCTACGCACCCTGGCACCGCAGACCTAGACCGCGAGCGGGCACTCGACCCCCATCACACACCGCAACCGTCACGTTGCCGAGAAGACCTCAGCAGGAACACACCTGGCTCCACTCACCAGCCGCGTGCGCCGTCCGGCGCCGCACGACAGTCAGGTGAGGCCGGCGGTGGCGTTGTCCTCCCAGCCGTCGACCCGCTGAAAGTAGCCGTTCATCGAGCGGGAGCGCCGGGCCCACCCGCCCTGGTCGGCAATCGCCACGGCGTCTTTGCCCTTCTTGCGGGAGGCCGTGGCCAGACCGATGCGCAGGGAGTGACCGGTCCAGGCAAGCGAGATTCCGGCACGGGCGCTGATCCGCTTCACGGCCCGGGTGACGGAGTCGGGGACCATGCCGCCGGTGACGTTGCCGTGCCGGTCGACGCCGACGAACGCGGGGGCGTCGGGCTGCGACCAGCGCGGCTCGGCCTCGGTGGCGAGGCGGGCCCGGTACGCCTTCCACGCCTCCACCGGGCAAATCTCCGGGTCCTGCTGGTAGTTGACGTTCGCGTCGCGGACGCTGTGCTTGGTCTTGCCGGTGAGCACCGACACGACCAGGCCGCGCGGTGTCAGGGTGACGTCCCCGGCGAGGAGGCCGGCGGGGTCCTGAGCACGCGAGGCGTAGTGGAAGCCGGTCAGGACGAGCGCCTTGTCCCGGGACCCGGCGAGATTGTCCGGGCAGGCCCTCGCCACACGGTACAGGTCGGGGACCTCCGCCGCGGCGGCCTGGCCCCGGCCGCGCCGCTCCCCCGTCTTCAGCAGCTCCACGGCGGCCGCCTCCAGCGTCGCCCGCGCCTGCGCCTGGTCGTCCCGACCCACCTCCGCACCGCGGCGGCGCAGTTCGACTACGGCCCCGGCGAGGATCGTGCTCGCCGACGAGGGCGCGTAGCCCTTGCCGTCCGCCCGGCCCCGGTCCAGCAGCCACACGACGAACGCCACGAACGCGCTGCGCGTGGCCTGCAGTTCGGGAAATCCCTGCGCCGCGCAGAACCGCGTCCAGACCTTCCACGCCTTCGCGTACGTGTCCGTCGTGTTGGCCGGTCGCAGTCGCCGCTGCACCTGGTCCGCGAAGTCCTCCGCGTCCGCGAGACGCCGTGCGACCTCCACGCCGTGGCGCTGCGCCCACTGGACGACCAGAGGGAGATCACGATCGAGGGCGCGGACCGGGACTTCACCGAGAAGCTCGTCGCACTCGCCGCAGAGCACCACGCGGAGCTGACCGTCGCCGCCGTCGACACCGCCTGGACCGTCGAGCGCGCCAAGCGCTATCTGCGCTCGCTGACCGCCGGCGCCCGCCGGTTCGCCGAGATGATCGTCGTCGACGGCGACGGTTATGTCGACGCGGACCAACTGCGCTCCGCTCTCGGCAAACTCAACGGTCCGACCGTCGCCCTGTCCCGGGCCGTCCCGCGCGGCGTGCGCGAGGGCTGGTGGCCCGAGGGCGTCAGCGCACCCATCACTCCGGTCTACGATCCGGACATCACGAGCTGGCAGAAGGTCATCGCCTACGAGATGACCAGTGAAAGCGTCCCCGTCTTCCGCTCCGCCTTCTCCGCCCTGAAGACCGGGCACACAGCGGCCCCCGCGTCACCGGAGCCGCCCCCCCATGGAGCGGGGAGGCGCCGTCCGCCTTCGCCGTACCACCCGGATGGGACGCCGCCGACTACGTACCGCTGATCACGCTCGACGAGGGCGGCGTCCACGCAGGGCCCGACACCGGCAGCGAGCGTCAGCGGGACAAATGAGGCAGGTCGAAGGGGGGATGCCCGTCTAACTCCCCCCGCTCCCGCACAGTCGGCGCGGCCCGTCACCCCGGCGGGCCATGACAACCGCCTTGCAGGAGTGATGCCGCCATGCCCGCCCTCGTCTCCCTCGCCCTCGACCGGGGCCTGGACCTTCTCGGCACGGCCCTGGGCCAGTGGCTGCTCGCCGTACTCCTGGCCGCTGCCGCCGTGGGCAGAGTGCTGTACCGACGGAGCCGGGCCACTCCCGCGGAGCCGGCCCGCGTCCGCCGCTTCACCCTGCTGCGCACCGAGGACGTCGGTGGCGCGCCAGTGCGGTACGAGACCACCCGGCCGACCGGAACCAAGATCACTCCTTGGATTCACAGCGCCAGCGCCTCTACGAACTGACGGACGTGCAGCTTGAGGACGGAACCTACGCGGCCGAGCCTCTCGACCAGGTCTGACCGGCGGGTGCCGACGGCCCAGCTCCCGTAACGACGCGTCGTGCGGCCGTCTCCCCCTCGTAGCCCTCGGTCTTGCCCTCCGCGCGAAGGTGCGTTCATGATCGTCATATGGGTAGGCCATCGGTGACTCTGGGCGAGATCGTTGTGGACGACTGGCCAGCCGTCCACTCGTGGGCGTCTCTGCCACGGGTGTGCCGCTATCAGTCCTGGGGGCCGAACACAGAAGTCCAGACCCAGGAGTTCGTGTTTTCCGCGGTCACGGCCTGGTCGGACACCCCTCAGCGCCGGTTCCCGTTCGTCGCTCGCGTCGAACGGGATGTGGTGGGCATGGGTGAACTGCACGTCCGCAGCCATAAGCAGCGCCAGGGCGAGATCTCGTACGTCGTACATCCCCGAGTGTGGGGGCAGGGCATCGGCACGGAAATCGGTCGGCAGCTGCTCGCCTACGGGTTCGACGAGCTGGGGCTTCATCGGGTCTATGCGACCTGTGACCCGCGGAATCACGGCTCCTGCCGAGTGCTGTCCAAGATCGGTATGACGCTTGAGGGACACCTGCGCCACACGGCGCTGCTCCGTGACGGTTGGCGAGACTCCATGCTCTTCAGCAGCCTCGAAGGGGAATGGCGCGCCCCTGTGTAGCCCGCAGGCGGGGCGCTTCCGCTTCTCGGTTCTGGCACGCGTCTTGGGGAGTCGGGGCACGCGTCCTTCCGGCCCCCTCCTCGTACGGCGAGCACGATGACGACCATGAGCCCTGCCGCCGCGTCCGCCATCAGTACGAGAAGCAGGAGACAGCATGCGGTGAGGAGGCCTTCTCCGCTCGACGGCTGCTTGCCGACAGGTTCGGGACACGGATCCAACCCCGGCGAGCTGATCAGACCCGGTCCAGGGGTCGGTGCGGACCGCTGGGAAGTTCGATCGCGACATCGTCGCCGGGGCGCACCACTCCGCTTTCCTTCACGACGCTCATGATTCCGGCTTTGCGTACGATGTTCCCGGCCTCGTCGCGGCTGACGACCCGCTTCAGCAGCCCGTCCTGGAAGGTGTCGATCTGCAGGCAGGGATTGCGGAGGCCGGTGACTTCCAGGACCGCGGAGTCGCCGACGCGCAGCAGTGTGCCGACGGGCAGGCCGAGCAGGTCGATGCCGCGCGTGGTGATGTTCTCGCCGAGTTCTCCGGGCGCCACTTTGAATCCTTCGTCGCCGACCTCGTCGAAGAGCTCTTCGTGAATGAGGTGGACCTGGCGCAGATTCGGCTGGGTGGGGTCCTGCGCGACGCGCGAGCGGTGCTTGACCGTCACACCGGCGTGTACGTCCCCCTCCACGCCGAGCCCGGCGAGCAGTCTGACACTGTCCCGGTTCGGCTTGGTGAACGAGTACTCCCCGTTGCTGCTGACCGCCGTAACTCTCCCGCTCATACCTCGAAACCCCCTCGTCGGTAACGGTGTCCGCCCCCGAGCCTAGCCCTGGCCGACTCGGTGACGGCGCCGCGGGGGTCGGTGACCTTCGCCAGGTCGCCGGCCGCCGTGTACCAGCACAGGTGCCCGGGCGTTCCGCAGGACCCAGGCCCTCTGCTCGACAGCCCGACCGCACCTTCACGACCTCGGGCCCTCACTGCTGACACCAAGTGGTCGGTCAGCGTCACGGCTGGCCCGAGTGCCAGGGGGCACCCGGCCGGCGGAAGTGATGGAAGCGATCAGGAACCCGCTGGTCAGAGCAGTATCCTCAGGTGGCTGGCCTGGGCGTGGTCTCACGCGGCTTACTCGACGCATGGCTGGCATCGAGATCGACGACACCACCGCGGACGCGCTGCGGGCCCTGGCCGACGCCGCGGGACTGCCGCTGGACGCCTACCTCGCGCAGGTCGCCGAGGAGAAGCGGCGCGAGCGCGCGCTGGCCGAGGGCGCGGAGATCTTCCGGCAGGTCACCGGCGACCCGGAAACGGCCGCTGCGTTCGACGCCGAGTACGGTGGCTCTGCGCCGGCCCGGACCGCCCCGCGGGCGGCCTGACCTGTGCCTGCCGAGTACTACGTCGACTACCGGTGGTTCCTGGAACGCCAGGCTGAGCTGCTGGACGATCTCGCCGTCAACGACTACTCCGTCTTCGTCGGCCTGGCCGCCCGGCACAAGGTCGACCCGCCCCGTCACGACCAGCACCACCCGGACGCCTTCTGGCGTGCGGCAGTAATGCTGGAGGAGTGCGTCGTGCTCCGGCCGCTGCCCGCCCGCAACGAGCTGTACGGCTTCGGCGTGGCCGTGGCGTACCTCGGAATGCACGGGGAGCGGGTGAACACCAAGTTCGAGGCCTGGCGGGACCTGATCGCCGACATCACCGCCCTGCGACTCGACTCGTTCGCCGTCGCCGAACGGCTGCGCTCACTGCGCCTACCGACGGCCTGACCTCGCTGTCGCCTCCCCCATCCACACCCACGGTTTCCACGGGCGGTCAAGGCAAAGGCCAAGCAGAGCAAAAGGCTGGGAAGCCCTGTCCCCAACCGAACGTGATCCCTTGACTCCCGCTGGCTTCATGGCCGATGGGTGCGCGGTGGCGTCGGTGCCGGGGATGCCGGAAGAGCGGGAGGCGGCTGCCCGCGTCGGGTGGAGGGCTTGCGGGAAGAAGTCGCTCGGTTGGCCGAGGTGTTGGAGGCTGCGAAGATCGAGCTGGACCGGGAGTGATCGCGCGGGAGCAACTGGTCAAGGCCCTGGCAACTTACAGTCCCTCATCCGTACGTGATTGGGTACGCTCACGTGCACGCCGACACCGTGGCTTCGGCGGCGGCGGTGAAGACCGGGTCGGCGAGGGCGGCGACGACCGCGCTCGCCGGGGCGCCCTTCTTGGACCGGCGGATAGAGGGTGAGCCTCGACCCTTGCTCCTGGACACACGAGATGCCGTTCTCAGATCCTCAGGAACCAGTGTCTCGTGTGTCCAACATCAGAGGTCAAGGCCCGTCATCAGCAGGCCGACCGAAGCCTGTCCGACGACCGATTCCCCCGGTTGACGCAACCCTCCGCAGCGTAGGGGTAGGGGTTGGCTTCCTGGCCGGTGGGCCGGGCGGATGAAATGGTCGAGATGGCCTGCCTGGCCCGCGCCGCCAGGACCCGAGCCCGGTTCCCACTCTCTCCTACAGAGATTTCCCTTTCCTCGAGGCGCGCCACGTGATGAAGGTCAGCACGACCGACGCGGCGGCGCCGACGACTCCGAGGGTAAGCGCAACCGCCTTATTGATTCCGTCTGCCATGGACCCAGTCACCAGCATGGTGATGCTGGCCACATAGCCCACTGCAATGAATATCTGAAACTTCACCTTCATACTCACAAATACTTTCCCATCCTTCAGCGATATGCCCAAAATTCAATCTTCGAGTATGCGACTGCCGCATCGTGTCACCAGTCGCCCTGGTGACACGATGCGGCACACTTGAAATGACCGCTCACACGCCAGCCTGTGCTTACACGATCAATTCCCCACCGAAATACCCGATGGCTCCCCCCGTGACGCAGCCAACCGCTCCTGCTGCGACGCCCCCCACGCCGCCCCCAGGACGGTGCCTGCGGTTATGAAGCCCGACTGTGCAGCTGCCTGAATACCCGAGTAGCAACCACTCAGTGCTCCGAAAAACTACTGCCCGTGTCGAGGAACTCATCAAAGCTGAAGAGCCCGGTGGGGTCGGTTCGGTTGACGGGGTCGCCTTCGGCGTACAGGTAGGGATTGTCTTCCTGTCCGCTCGGGTCGGGCTGGGTGAAGCGGCCGAGGGTGGGGTCGTAGTAGCGGTGGCCCATCTTGTACAGGCCCGTCGGGTCGACGTACGCACCCGCGTAGCGGTACGGCTGGGGGACAGCCTCCGTCGGCGTCGTGCGCGGCAGGCCGGTGGGGCCGTAGGCGTAGCTGTGGGTGCGCTTGCCCGCGTCGTCGGCGAGGCCGAGGACGTTGCCGGTGGCGTCGGTGAGGTAGTAGTAGGACTTCCCCCCAGTCGTCATGGAGTTCAAGGTGCCCGCCGGTTCGCGGATGAATCCGGTGTCGACGCCGTTCGTGGGTTCTCTTGCGGTGGCAGGATGCCTGATCACGGATGAGCACCCGGGAGATCCCATGAACGATCAAGGCACCCCTGGCTCGGCAGAAGGCTTCAGTGTCTTCGCCGTCGACGCCGACTGGCCGGAGTCCCGGCAGGTCACGGGGCACGGCCACAACCGAGTCACCGGCGAGATACATGTGTACCTGTGGTTCGGCTCCCCGTGCTTCGACCCCGAGGTCGAGCATGTCACGGTCTTGAGCGCCTCCTTTGGCGATGCGGAGGCCGGCGAGGCCTTGGCGCGAGCTTTCGAGGACTACTGCCACGCTGGCGAGGATCCCCCGGCCAGCCTGCCGGCCTCCGAACCCGTCACTGTCACCACGGACGGGAAACCCACGACGTTCGAACTCTGGCGCAACAGCAACAACCGTTACTGGGTCGCACGGGGACGCGTCGAAGGCACTGAAGTGGTCCTGTCCGGCTCCGGGGCCGAACCCAGCGGGCTCAGCCTGGTCCGCGTGAGTGACCTGACCTCGTTCTCGAACCCGTACGCGTCCCTCACGGGTGATTTCCCGCCTTCGGCATGAGAGCGGCCAGGTCGCGGTGGCCGGCGTACTGGGCGATCTGGTCGATGGTCCAGTCGGCGCGGGCCAGGTCGGTCAGCCGCGGATGCCGCAAGGGGTGGTTGGACAGTGGGGCAGCGCCGGCGTCGCGGGTAATGCGCTCGACCGTTCTCCACCAGATCCAAGGCCCCGGCGGGGCGCCGTATTTGTGGTTCGAGACGGAGCGGAACAGCGACCGGTCGGTCGGCACCGACCATCCCGCGGCGCTCGGTGAGGTACGCCACGAAGAGCTGGGACGACCTGGTACCGAGGGCCACTTTCGGGCTCACTGGGACTCGGTGATCTCCGCCCGCAGGTGGATCAGGCGGTGCGCGAGTTCGAAGTCCTCGACGTCGAGCTGGACGACATCGTTTGCCGCAGCGATGGCACCCGTGGCTTTCGGGTCCTGCCCCGTCGCTGGGTCGGGGAACGGCCGTTCGCCCGGTGCCTGCACAGCCGACGCCTGGTCCGGGACTGCGAACGCCGCACCGGCACCGGCGAAGCCGCCTCCTGTGGTCGATGACCATGCTCATGAGCCGCCGCCTGGCCGCCCGGCGCCAGGGCCCTGATCCGATGCGGGCGGGCAGCGTGAACCTGCCCGGCTTCCCCTCCATCAGCCAGCCCCGCTCCACCAGCCGTTCCAGCCGTGCTCTGGCGCCTTCGACGCGAAAGGCGGACGCACTGTCCCAGCTCAGCACCACCGCCGCCCGCCGAGCACCGAGCCCATCACCTCCCGCGTCGACCGCAGCAGCCGTCAACGCCTGACAGTCCGGCGGCAAGTCCTTCACCTCACTGGCGTGTCGCCGGTGAGGCACCGACCGGCGCGGTCCGACCGGCCCCCGCCCCGACACCTCACCGGTCACGTCGACGTGTGCCTCCTCCTCGGAGAGCGCCTCCAGATACTGCTCCAGCGATCACTCGGCGTCGGCGCACCTCTTCCGCGTCCGCCAGAACCGCCCGCACCCGTTCCAACTCGGCTTCGAGTCGCTGCACCTGCGCGGCTGCGGCCTTCTGCCGCGCTTCCGGGAACCGCCCGCATCGACGGCATCCGCCACCCCACGACATCTCGCGCGGCAGCGGGACGAGACTCCCGCCGCAGTAGCTGCTTCATGCTCGACCAGCGGAAGACGTCACGCGAGGTGCGGAAGAGAACGGCCTCTCAGCCGTTGCGCAGGGTGCGGTCCAAGAGAGGCAGCAGTCGGTCCCAGTGGCGCTTCAGCCCGGAGGCGCTGAAAGCGTCGGTGTCGGACATGGTGAAGCCGTGGACGGTGCCGGGGTAGATCTCGGAGGTGTAGCTGACACCTGCGGCGTCCAGGGCCTGGTTGAGCTTGCCGAGGGCCTCGGGTGTCAGGTCGCCTTCGGCGTGACCGAGGTGGACCTGGGCGGTGAGCTTGGAGAAGAGTTCGGGCCCGTCGACGCCCACGGGGCCGTGGAACGCGGCGACAGCCGCGATCTGGCCGGAGTGGGCCGCGGCGGTGCGCATCGCCAGGAGGCCGCCGATGCAGTAGCCGGTCACCGCGACCGGACCGGCGCTGACCTCGGGTTGGCTGGTGAGGAACCTGAGAAAGGCCTCGGCGTCGCTCAGAACACGTTCGGCGGTGTGCGCCTCGATCAAGGGCATCAGCTGGGCGAAGACCGCGGGTCGGGCCGCTTCTCCGATGTGCTCGGGAAGCTCGACCACCGGTGCCGGGCCGTGCCGGTAGAAGAAGTTGGGGACGAGTACGTAGTACCCGTGCCCGGCCAGTTCGCGGGCCATCTCCCGCAGCACGGGCCGGATGCCGAAGCCGTCCGCGTACATCAGCACCCCCCGGTGCCGCTCGCCGCGGTCGGGGAAGGCGGCGAAGGCATCGGCCTGCCCGTCCGCGGTGGGAATCCGCAACGTCTTGGTGTGCATGAATTTTCCTGTCGTGGTTGATGTGGCGAGCCTGTGATCAACACGACGGAGGCGGAGCCCGCGCAGCGGCGCGGGATCCGCGATCGGGCAGCGGGGCCGCATCGGCCCGTACGGCGCTCAGAAGAGCACCGGGTCACCAATCCGTGTGTGGCGCGATGCCGTCCCGGTAGTCATCCCCACAGCATAGTCCACAGCCTGACCATCCAGTACGACAACATGACCACCGAGCATGGAGCGCAGCCCCGACCACACCCCCACGCCCCCACACCCTCAGCGCCCGGTCGGCTGCAGAGCACTGGAGCGGCTGACGAGTAACGAGTACGTCGCGGAACTGCCGGGGTCCTGTCGGCATGTTCGCCGCCTGTCTGGGGCTGGGCTGATGACGGTTCCCGACCGGGTGGAGGACATCACCGCCGCCCAGGTGCGGCTGCTGGGGATCGGAACGACCGCGGGCATCGCCGTCCAGGCCCTGGCGCTGATCCCGTTCGCCCGGGCGGCCGGTTTCCGGTTCCGGCCGTGGTTCGACTGGTGGGGAACCGGCCTGGGCAAGCCGCGTGCGGGTGCGTCCCCAGTTCGAGGAGGCGCTGCGGACCGCACGATCAAGGCGCACGCCCCGCACTGTCGGGTCATCCTGACGGTGTACGAGATGAAGCGACTCGGCCCCGACGCCGCCGAACTCACCGCACTCGCCGACCACCTCACCACCCACGGCCTCATCCTGGATGATGCTCGCCGGGCCCCTGCCCGGCCTCCACGATCCCACCGGACCAGGCAAGCTGCCGTTCGCACTCTGCGCCGCGATGGCGGTGCCCGAGTGGGAGAACACCCGCGGGTCGACGCCGGAAGGGCTCGACACCGCCTCCGCAAGGGCAAGCACGGCGGCCGGCCCCCGGCCATCACCGACGACATGCTCCACACTGTGTTGCGCCGCAGGGCGACGGCGAGTCCGTCGAGCAGATGCAGCCCGACCTGATCATCCCCACGGGCAAACGCAAGGGACAGAACCCTTCGGTCGCCAGCATCTACTGGGCGCTCGCGGAACACGCCAAGCGTGAGGCGTACCCCGAAGCCGTCGCCCAGGCCCACGCCGACTACGCAGCCCTCCGAACCGGCGAACTCCCCGGCCCACGGACGGCGATGCTGGAACCCGCTCGGTGACGCGGTGCCGCGTCAGCCGCGACCGCTACTGACTTTGGAGGCGTGTTGTCGTCGAGGGCTGACGGGACATGATCGTCGCGGTATGCGCTTTGTATGAGGTATCCGCAGGGTGGCGGACTGGCCCTGAACGGCAGGCGTTTCGTGAGCGGATCCAGATGGAGACCGCCGAACGGTTCGGTGCCGGCGCCACCAACGCGGAGGTCGCCAAGGACTTACCGGTGAGCGTGCGTTCGGTCCAGCGGTGGCGCCGGGCCGGGCGGGAGGCCGGCACGGACGGTCTTCGGTCAGTGGGACCGGTGTCGCTGCCCAAGCTGAGCGAGGTGCTGTTCGCCGTACTGGAGCAGGAGCTGGACAAGGGACCGGTCGCGCACGGCTGGCCGGACCAGACCTGGACGCTGGCCAGGATCAAGACCTTGATCGGGCGGCGGTTCCACACGTCGTTCACGCTCCCGGGTATCGCCCAAACGCTGCGTCGCCACGGCTGGAGTCACCAGGTCCCGGCCCGACGAGCGACCGAGCGGGACGGCGTAGCTGTGGGCGGGTGGGTGAAGGAGACCTTCCGGCACGTGGAAGCACCGCGGCGGCGCTCGACGCCTACCTTGTCTTTGAGGACGAGACCGGCCGGCTTCTCGATGACGCCGCCGACCGCCCGTACACGGTCCCGCTGTGGTGACATCCCGGTCGACACGGTGAGGGGCCGCTCCCAGAGCCGGATCCCGATCGCTGCCCTGGCCTGCTACAAACCCGGCGCGCGCTCGCGGCTCGTCTACCGGCCCACGGTCCACCCGGACCACAAGGCGGGCGGACGACGCAGCTTCGCGTGGACCCACTACCGCAATCTGCTCATCGCGGCCCACCAGCGGCTAGGCAGGCCGATCGTCCTGGTCTGGGACAATTGCAATGTCCACCGCGACCGCCGCTTACGCGCGTTCATCGACGCCCAGGACTGGGTCACCGTCTACCACCTGCCTCCGTACGCGCCGCAGCGCAGTCCGGCCGACGGAATCCGGTCCCTGCTCCGCAGGCGCTGCCAGGCCAACACCGGCTTCACCGACCTCGCCCACCTGATGCGCGCCCTCCGGCAGGGGCTGCGCCAAGTCCAGTACCGGCCTGACCTCATCGACGGATGCCTTGCTGGCACCGGCCTCGCCCTGACGAGGCCACGCCTACAGGGGGGAGCTCATACGTGAGGTTGGGGCAGCGCCATCTGCTCGGCGTAGTTCTCCGGTTGCCAGAACAGCGTAGGCAGCGCCGAGGAAGAGCACGCCTGGGATGGCAAGCACGGTGCGCTGATCGCTCTCCAGGACGTCCTGGTAGCGGCTCTGGGAGATCTCGACCGTGCCGCGCGCATGGGGCGTCGTGTCGAACGCGACATAACGGCCATCCCTGACCTCGGCCGACTGCAGGTTCCCTTCCGTTGCCATGCTGAAGACCAACAGCACCACACCCCACAGGGCCAACGCTCCGAGTGTCATCTGCACCTTGCCGGGCAGGCACCGGAAGGCCAGCCAAATCGCATGTTTGTCCGCACCCGTCAGGATCAGTCGCACCAGAGCAGATTCAAAGGTCAAGAAGAGCGATACGAGTATCGCGGCCGCCAACCATCTCACGCCTGTGAGCGGCAAAGCCCCGGGCAGCCACGTGAGCGTGGCCAGCAACAAGAGCATGGCGCCCAGCCCGGCCGCCACACCACCGTGCAGCTTGAAAGTCCACCCCATGCTTCACAGAGTGTCACAGAGGCCGGTCGAAGTCGTGTCTGGCCATCGCCTCCGAGGTCAGGGGTACCACGATCCGAGGTGGCGACCTGCCGGCCGACCATCCGAGCCAAGCCGGTGACTGGGAAGCCGCCTGGTTCTGTTTCTGCTACGCGCCGCTGCCCCTGTGGGGGCCGCTGCTGGGCGTGCTGACCGTCGCGCACTGGGAACGCCGTTCCGTGGCCGAGAACGCACCACGGCAGCGTGAGACCGCCGTCGGCTTCCGATGCTCACGCCGGAGGCCAGGTCCATGGGTGAGTACTGCCGAGAACCCGCTTCGGGAAGCAGCCTCTGCCGGCGGATTACTGACTTCGCCTCGTCGTGGTGAATAAGCCCTGGACGCCGCCTGACCTCAGGCCCGCGGGTTCGGCGACCTCCGAGCCTTTCCGGGGCGGTAGTCACGAACCAGCCATCTTTGGCAAAGAAACAACTTTCAGGCATGCTTCGATGTCCCGCCTGATGTAGCCACTCGATCATGCTTTGGTAGAGGAGACACATCACTTCATGCGCATAGCAAGCAGAACGGCGGGACTCGCAACTGGTGCAGTACTCACGTCGGCGTTGCTCTCCGCGGCAACCACTCCAGCAACCGCTTACGACCCGGACCCGAGTTACACGGTGTCTTACCGAGACACGGACAACTGCCCCTGCACGCTCACTGATCCGATCGACAACACGTACTTCAAATGGGACCCCAACGGTTACGCCACTAAAGTGGAGCTGCGTGGCACGTCCACAAATCCAGGTTCCGCTCCTCCGTACCTGGGCAAGGTCGAGTTCCACCCATATGACGAGAAGCTGTGGATTTACGACACACGCAACGACGGTGACACGTTCTACGTGCGCATCACATATCGGACCAGTGTCGACAAAGCGGTGACCCTGGGGTCCTATTCAGCAGGCGGCACGAGCGCGACGGTCGACACAAAGGTCTACGACCTCGACATTCCCGAAGGCGAGCATCTGAACATCTGGGTGTACGACGACGCGAACGGCAACGATCAAATCATCACCGCGATCGGCACGCCGTAGTCCGGCGCCGCACTACTGCCCTGATCGGCGCCAGGATCTGAGCCGCTGCGGCTGGCGATGACGTAGCCGCGGGGTCGTTACACGCTCCCCGGCCGCTCGTACCTGTCGCACGCCATTCGGACGCCCTCTCACCGGCGGCCGCCGCCAGCACCGCCCCCACATCAGCACACCCTGGCAGGGTGCGCTGATGATGGGCGTCGTTGGCGCCGTCGTCGGTCTGGTCCAAGCACCACTCAACCGAGCGGCGGCCCGAAGGTCCGTCTATCGCGGTCAGTGACGCCTGCTCTGTGACCGCTCGCGAGCAGGTGACCGTCCAGAGCCCTGAACTGCGGCCCCCGCGCCGGCTCCGGGGTAGGGTCGCAGTTCGACTGATCGTGCGGGACTGCATGGCCTGCTCTGCAGGCTCCCTCGCGGGTGAACGCTGGCTTCCGGGAGAACTGCTGCCGGTGGCGGAGCGTCGTGCCGACCAAGGAAGCGATCAACGAAACGCATGTGTCCGAGCCTGGCCTGGTTGGTCGTGGTCGACGTCGCCGCCGCGGATGATGAGACAGCATTTGTTGAACAGCCCGGTGAGCGCGGGCAGCGGCTCGGCGAAGCCCAGGGCCGACGCAACCCGCTCCGGCGTGATGCCGTGCACCGCGACAGCGGCCGGCTCCTTAGGGGTGCTCGGCTGCACGTACTCGTCGAAGACCACGCTGCCGCGGCGTTCGACGGCGGCGGTCCAGACACGCGTACGCGTGTCTGGACCGCGTACGCGTCCTGAAGCCCGGTGGTCTCCACGTCGACCGCCAGGAGCGTCTCGTCGGCGAGCAGGCGCCGGGCCCGGTGGCTCACCTCCTCGCGCTCGCGCGGCCAGGTCGCCGGCGCCGCAGGGCCCGCACGGCGTCGTGCAGGTCGTGGTGGGCTTCGTGGGTGGGTCTCGTGGGTGGGTCTCGCGGGGCCCGTCAGGGCCTGGGCAGCGGCAGGCCGGGCGGGTGCGGGTGCCGCAGGTGCTGCCCGCCGTCGTAGGTGAGCCCTCAGCCGCGCTCTTGGTTGCGCTTGCGTTCGCTTCCTGTCTCCTCGATCACACGCTCTCTTCCCGACGGACGGAGAAGGCACCCGCGGCAGCCGCCAGAACTGCCGCCTCCGCGGCCCGTTTCGGCAGTTGCGGGTCCGGATCGGTACGCAGGAGCACCAGCTGGTGGTAGAGCGGCGCCGTGGCGGCGATCAGCAGGCTCCGCGCGTCCGTGTGCTGTGCGGGGAGTTCACCGCGCTCGACGGCGCGCTCGACGAGGATCTCGCACTGGGCGTACCGGTCCGTCCACAACTGGGTCTGGGCTCGCGCGGCCTGCTGGGAGTGGAACGAGGCGGCCATCAGGGCGACGGCGAGCGACGGCTGTACGACCAGGGATTCCTGGATCTCCTGGTTGAGGGCCGTCAGATCGCCGCGCAGCGAGCCGGTGTCCGGCGGCTGCCAGTCGATCTCGCCGGCGGCGTCGATGACGTCGACGAGCAGGCCGCCGACATCGCGCCAGCGCCGGTAGACCGTGGCGCGGTGCACTCCGGCGCGCGTCGCGACACCCTCCATCGTGAGTCTTTCGTGACCGCCTTCAGCGAGTTCGGCGCGCACCGCATCGAGAACCTGGGCGCGGATGCGGGCGGTGCGACCGCCCGGACGGCGGTCCGACGTCGCGTCCAGTGGGTCTGTCATCGGTAATCAGTATCCGGTTGATCAAGGCGGCAGGGCTGTGCCAGCATCTTAACGCGACAGTTGTCGCCCTAGGTTCACCAGAGAGGAACCGCCTCCTCGATGCCGCCCGTTCCCGCTGACCCCACCGTGCTCCACCCGATGCCCGAGCACCCGCGCGTGGTCCTGCTCAAGCCGCTGGTGAAGTCGCCGCTGATCGAGGTCGGTGACTTCACCTACTACGACGATCCGGACGACCCGACCGCATTCGAGACGCGCAACGTCCTGTACCACTACGGCCCCGAGCGGCTTGTCATCGGCAAGTACTGCGCGTTGGGGACGGGCACCCGGTTCATCATGAACGGCGCCAACCACCGCATGGACGGTCCTTCCACCTTCCCGTTCCCCACGATGGAGGGCTCCTGGGCCGAGCACTTCGACCTGATCACCGACCTGCCCGGCCGGGGCGACACAGTTGTCGGCAACGACGTGTGGTTCGGCCACGGCGCCACCGTCATGCCCGGTGTACGCATCGGCCACGGCGCGATCATCGCCACCGGCGCCGTGGTCACCGGAGACGTCCCCGACTACGGCATCGTCGGCGGCAACCCCGCCCGGCTCATCCGCACCCGCTACGACGCCGCGGACATCGCCCGGCTCCTCGCCGTGGCGTGGTGGGACTGGCCCGTGCAGCACATCACCAGGCATGTACGGACGATCATGTCGGGGACCGTCGCCGACCTGGAGGAGGCCGCCGCGCAGATCGACCAGCCCTGACTCGCGTCCTCGCCACACCACCGCTCCCGTCCCGCGCCAGTAACGAGTGATCCCATGTCCCGTCCCCGCGCCCATATCGCGACGGTCGGCGTCCCCATCGTCAGCCATGTCCTGCCCAGCCTCGCGCTCATCCGTGAGCTGGTGGACCGCGGGCACCGGGTCACCTACGCCAACGACCCGTTCGTGGCCGACCGGATCGAATCCGCCGGCGCGGAGCCGGTGCCGTGCACCTCCACGTTGCCCGTCGAGGACAACGGCTGGCCTGCCGATCCCATCGCAGCGGCGATCCTCTTCCTCGACGACGCCGTCCAGGCGCTCCGCAACTGCGCGCCGTCTACGACGACGATCCGGCCGACCTGTACCTCTACGCCATAGGCGCCTATGCCGCGCGCGCCCTCGCCGAAGCCCAGTGCCGTCCCTTCGTGCAGCTGTCCCCGACGTTCGTCGGCTGGGACGGCTACCAGGAGGAAGTCGCGGCTCACCTGCGGAAGCTGCCGGACGCCGACGCGTACCGGGACAGGTTCGCACGGTGGCTCGCCGACTGCGGTGCGACCACCACGGACGTGGACACGTTCTCCGGCCCGCCCGAGCCCTCGCCCCCTTCCCGAGAGCGATGCAGCCGCACGCCGATCGAGTCGACACCGACACGGTGACCTTCGTCGGCCCCTGCTTCGCCACCCGAGCGGACACGGACGGCTGGACCCGCCCGGCGATGGCGGACAACGTGCTGCTGGTCTCGCTCGGCTCGGCGTACCCGCGCCAGCCCGCGTTATAGCGCCAGTGCATCGCCGCCTTCGGCGACCTGCCCGGCTGGCACGTCGTACTCCAGATCGGCGAGTACACCGACCCCGAGGACCTCGGCACCATCCCGCCCAACGTCGAGGTGCGCTCCTGGGTCCCGTAGCGGGCGATCCTGGAACAGGCCGACGCCTTCGTCACCCACGCCGGCATGGGCGGCTGCGGCGAAGGGCTCCTCGCCGGCGTTCCCGTGATCGCCGTGCCGCAGGGAGCCGAGCGGTTCATGAACGCCGACCGGCTCGTGGAACTCGGCGTCGCCCGCCGTGTGGACACCGCTGACGCCATTGCCGAGACCCTTCGCGCGGCGCTGAACGACCTGGTCACGGATCCGGAACGCGTCGACCGGTCCCACCAGTTGCAGGCCGCCGTCCGGGCCGAGGGCGGCACCCAGCGCGCCGCTGACCTCATCGAGAACACGCTGAACGCCGCCGAGGGCCCCGCGCTCTGAAGCGCTGCCGCTTCCGTTTCCCCGGCTGACGCCGTCCTCATCCGAGGACTTGTACCCGCAGGGCAAGCGCGGGGAGATCACCGTCAGGGGCGGGGCGGCGGAGCGGATCCGGAAGACACGAGCGCAGCGGCGCACCCGCCCGGCCACACCTCCACCGTGCGCCCGGTTCTGGTCAGGTGGATGCCGTGGCGCCCCGGCCCTCAGAAGTACGCGGGCCGGGCACCGTCGCTCCTGGGGGCAAGTCAGGCCCAGGGCGAGGCGGCTGTTCATGTCCAGATCGAACCTGCCCTACGGGTTCACGTGCGTCCAGAACAGGGGCGACAGCACCCGCCGGTCCGCATCGGTGAGCGTGTCGGCCCACTTCGGGTCGGCGAGGACCTGCTGCATCAGCAACGTGTTGACGTGGACCGGGGCGGACCGGAGCAGGCGGAGGGCGAGCATGGACGCCTGCTGGGATTCCTTGTCCTGCCCGGCGAGGTCGCCGTCCTTGCCGTAGAAGAGGTCCTTGTTCGCGCTGCTCCGGTTCTCCACGACCTGCAAGCCCTCGTGGATCTCCTGCCGCAGCTCGACGTCGGCGAGGTAGTCGCAGAAAAAGCCGTCCGCACCGCGCGGCCCAGTTCCTCGATCGCGCGGTAGGTGGGGTGCTTGGGCCCGCCGCGGGTGAAGCGGCGCAGGACCTGCTCGGCCTCCGCCGTGCCCAGGCGCGGGGCGGTGGTGTACTTCACGATCTGGTCATACTGCTGCCGGACCAGATCGGGGTGCCGGTAAGAAGGCTGTCACCAGCCGCAAACGGCGACAATCAGTCCGCTGACCTGGAGGGTCGGGGTTTATGGGCATGACCCGGCGTCGATTCCGTCGTGCGCTGGCGTTTGCTGATCTCGCACACCAATCGGTCGGTTGATGAGCAAGAACCGGTTCAGCCTCCGAGTCGGTGCGTGAGGTGCAGCAGGTCTGGCAGGTGCAGCACTCTTCCGTCGCATCCTGGGAGCAGGACATGGAGCGGCCGGGTCCAGTGGGCGGGGATCGCATCCAGCCCGTAGTACGCCCCCGCGAGGCCTCCGGTCACTGCGGCGACGGTGTCCGTGTCGCCGCCGAGGTCGATCGCCGCGCGTATCGCGTCTTCGAAGCTGGTGGTGGTACGCAGGGCCCAGACGGCGGAGCCCAGGCAGGGCCAGACGGCACCGTTGAACTCGGTGGCCTGATCGGGATGCCAGTCGGGCGCGAGGACCGTGGCGTAGCGGCCGCGGTGGTCGGCGTGGACAAGAGCCAGTACGTCCGGAAGCGCGGTGAGGGGGTCGGTGTCCTCGAACGTGACGCGGATGAGTTCGTGGAAGATCGCGGTGCCTTCCCAGGCCGCGCGGTCCCCGTGGGTGAGGGCAGCGATGCGGCGGGCCGCGTCCATGGTGGCTTCTTGGCCGGCGGCCGCGAAGTGGACCGCTGAGGTCGATGCCCGCATCAAGGAGCCGTTTCCGGCTGCTCGCTGGTTGACCTGGAAATGGATCGCGGCGGCGAGGTCCCAGGGCATGCCATTGGTCAGGACGTCTTCGGTCTGCAGGCCGATGTCCTTCGGCTCTGCTGCTGCCCACCGCTGGAAGCGGGCGAAGATGTCCGGCAGATCCAGTCCGCCCCGCTCCACCAGGGACTCCGCGACCAGGACGGCCATCTGAGTGTCGTCAGTGGCCTCGCCGGGGTCCCAGCCACCGCCTCCGCTCATCTCGCCACCGGCACCAGGCGCGGGAAACCGCGCGGAGAATGCTCCCGGGGGACCGAACTCGAAGGGGCCGCCCAGGGCGTCACCCACCGCTGAGCCGACGACCGCGCCGGCGGCCCGCTGTATCCGCTTCATTCGCGCAGGTTATCTGCGCCGTCTCGTCAGCCGCGCGGGCGCTATTCCGTCTTCGGCTCCCTGAGCCATCGGCGGCGACCGAGTCTCGTCCTACGGAGGTGACTGCGGTGATGAAAGCAGGGGGCTCACCGATCTGTGCGGCTCAGCACCGACTGCTCGACGTCCGCGGCGGTACGAGGGCGGGGAACCGTCGAGCCTGCAGCACGACGTTCCCGAGATCGCGGTCTCGGGGACGTCGTCGGCTCGGCTTGGTGGGCACCTACCCGGCCCAGACGACGGGCTGATCGAGACGCCCGTGTCGAGAAGGATGAGCAACGCACATGCCAGCAGCAGAAGCAGCAGGGCTGGGCCTGGAAGACAGACTGCTTCTTGCCTCGTTTCCTCCTCACCTGACCTCGCCGCTGCGACAGACTGCCGCCATGAACCATCAGGAAGCTCGCGAGGAACTGGCTGAGGCGGTCGCCGACATCAAGCACACGGCCCTGCGCGTCGACCGCCACCTATGGCCGGACATCGGCACACCGGACCTGACACTGGCAGTGGAGGACCTGCTGTGCTCGACCGCGCCGGACGAGCAGGAGGGCATGGCTCGGCGTGTGTCGGAGGCATTCGTCGTGCACCCCGGCCAGCTGTACGCGCACGGGATCGACAACCTCTCGTTCGGCACCGCGATTCTCTCGCTGCGGCTGGCGCTGGCCCACTTGGACGCCGCGCAGTGCCCGAAGTAGGGACCGTGTCGTCGCGCCGCCCGCCCCGGGAGCCTGTGGGCTGGGACCTGTTCGGGGATCCGGTATACCGGCAGAGGCAAGCCGGGCCGCTGCTGCCGTCGTACACGAGCGAGACGCTGCCCGCATACCTGTACACGTCGAAACAGATCCGCGCGGAAGGGCTGGAGCCGAGCGGTCCTCCCGTCGGGATACTGTCGTGGACCCCGCAGGGCTCGTACGCGCCGGCTCAGTGCCCGGTGTGGGACATCCGCAAGGCGATCAGGACGTTCGACCCGGACCAGGACGGTTTGCTGTGAGTGGTACGGACCGCGACACGTGGCCCGGATCGAAGCGCGGCACGCGCCCGTGAGGTCGCGCAGCCGGTTCTGCAGAAGGTCGTGCTGGTCGATCACCTCGGCTCGGAACCGAGTGCGGACACCGCGCAGAGGGCCGAGGCGCTCGGACTCGGGGACGTCGTCGCTGAAGTACACCGCCGTTTGCGGCTGGTGACAGGGTTCTCACCAGCCCTCCAACTCGACCGCGCGGCGTACGAAGTCGACCACCATCTGCGGGTACTCCTTCGGCTTCTGGAAGCGCCCCATCCGCTGATACGATTTCAGTGTCGGCAGCAGCTCGAGCTGATGTTCAGTCGAGTCCAGCCGCTCGGCCGCCCACGCCGCCTCCTCCCGAGTCGGCGTGAAGAACAGATGAGCTCATGCGTGGTGATCAGCCGCTTGAACCGCGGATACGCGGTCCGCTCGATCGAGGCCACAGTCCCACCCCGGATGCAGACGACGGCCAACATCACCACTCACGACACTCGGCCAAACAGGTGACGGCTGGCCCGCCCCACAACCTCAGGATCAACTACTGGCGGCTTTGACGCTTATCTCGGGGGCACCCCGACACGACGGGAATGGGGAAAGATGCAGCAGGCATGGGCCCCTCGCGATCGTCGAGCTTCGACACCCCAATGATCACGAAGTCCGTACCTGCTCCGCTGCGCCCCCCAACCGGTCATGTCCCGGACCAGCCACACGACTTCGGCACTTGATCAAGCCTTGCCCCACGGCGGGGCGATCGATCCTGGTCAGACCCCCTATGAATACCGCGTGTACCGGAGGTTGTGATCCATGCAGGTGGAAGACGTCATGGATTTCCTGGTCGATCGCAGGGCACCCGGCGTCGTCCCGGGCTACATCTCCGAGCAACTCCTGTCCATGTCGTGGATCCTCCGTCCCGACGACGTGGCAGCCGTGATCGAGGTGGCGAAGCGGTGGCTGATGTCGGACGACCAATTCCGAGTGGCTGTCGCGATCGGCTTGGAGAACGAGACGTACCTGGCCGACTCCTGGGAGGAGATCTCCGATCTGGCAGAGCCCATGAAGGAAAGGTTCCCCTCGATGGCGGCCGACGTGGACGCGTGGATGGCGCGAGCCGAACCCGCCTACGAGAGGCGGAAGGAGGGCACCTTCTTCGAGCAGGGTCGGCGCGGCAGCGCGGCACCTGACCGGTAGCGCGCTTTGCCAAGCCGCCCACGCACGCAGGGCGGGGCAGCCGTCAGCGCTGGCTGCCGAGCCGGCACAGAGCCCCCGACCGGCACAGGCCGCAGCCGTGCTCGGAGAGGGGGTCGACGATTCTACTTCTCCTCAAGCAGAGGATCGATCATCTTATGTAGGGCGACGTCATCGACTCCACCGAACGCCCTGGCCGCTATATTTTCGCTTCGATCCAAGACAATTGTTGCCGGAAGTCCCTTAAGGCTAACCGTACCCCTGGGGAAACCCGAAAGAATGGTCTTCCCTTTCGGGTCATACAGGCTCGGATATGAGATGCTGAAATTCTCTTCGAATGCCTTTGGTGCGGTCTTCCCGCTGTCCCGGGTGTTGATGCCGACAAATGCGACACCCTTCCCCTTCATTTCCTTGGCAACCTTGGTGAGGTACGGGGCTTCGGCCCGGCAAGGCGGGCACCAGGAACCCCAGACGTTGATCACGACAACCTCGCCTCGGAAGTCTGCGATGTCGAGCGGCTCACCTTGCAGAGTCTCGCCCTTGATCGTGCCGACAGGCTGCCGCTCCCCCTTGGCCGCGGTCGCAATGCCATCCGGGCCAGCCACGAAGTTCGTGTTACCTCCGCTCCCGGGCCCCTCGTTGGCACAGGCGGACAGAGACAGTGAACCAAGAGCGATGAGCACGGTCATCACGATTACACGTGCACGGGGAACGGGCCTGAAAGTCATGCGGTGAGCTTCCCATGAGCCAGGGAAGCGGGAGGCACTGCCCTACGCGTCTCCACGGGGCCGCTGTCGGCGACCTTGGTCGTAGTGGGTTGCAGAGGCCGTACCTGACGGCCGACGCCGCCTCGCTCCCGCCGCCCGCCGCGGACTCGCCCATCTCGCCCGCATGGCCGGCGACTTCCCCACCGCCCTGACCACCGCCCAAGCCCTGGGCTGGGAAGGCCGCCCCCACCGCGTCCGAGGCGACATCTGGTGGCCCCACGGCGACACGGACCGTGCCGCCCTCGCGTACGCCGCCGCTGGACGATGCGCTGGAAGGCACCGCTAAACGCGTTCCAGATCGCCTTCGAAGGCCGACTCACCCCCACCAGCCACTGACCCTCAACAACCAAGATCAACCGTTGACTGGACACACCCCTGCTTGGGTGTTCAGAAAACTGAACACCCAAGCACTACCTGCGGCGCAGATGCTCCCCAAGGGCAAAGCACCTGCGCTACCGCGCCCGCTGGCGCGGGACGGCCGCTCATCCGCCTCCGTCCTCGCGATCAGCCGGTCATCTCCACCGTGCCGCCTCACGGCTGGGAAGAGTGCATGGCCGGAACACTGCCTCTCCACCAGTTAAACGAGCGTAATTGCGTGGTTGCAGCGCCCTCCGTGGGCGAGATGGAGAGGTGTCCCCGTCCTACTCGTTGCCCCGCTGATTCAGCCGTGCACAGCCCAACGTGCCTGCCGCGATGATCAGCGCTGCGAGGCCGCCGACCGCCCCTCGGTACGAGCCGGGTTCCAGCTCCCCGTCCACGTTCTCCACCGGACCGGCCGCACCCTCCCCCTGGACGTCGTGGACCTGCCGATCCAGGTCTTCCCTCGCCGGCGGCGCTGGTACCGAGACGAGGCCGACGTGATCGTGACCACGAAGCGTATAAACCAACGAGACCGGCTTCCACGGACCTGCGGCGTCGGTGCCATCGGGGACCTGGACGACTTCAATCCACCGGGCTCCGCCACAGCGCCCTCACCCACGACACCGGGGGCGGCGCCTGCGCCACGACAGGACCCCGTCGCACGTCGCCGGACGTGATCCCCGTCGGCCGCTCCACGTCACGTGCGGCGCGGGCAGGGCGGAGCGTAGTCGAGGCTGGGAAAGTGGCGGGCCCATTGGGCGCGGCTGATGGTGTGGTGGATGTGGTCGCAGGCGTCGGCGAGGGCCCGGTCGATGTCGGTGTACCAGATCTGGACGCTGTGGTGGGCGGTCACGGTCAGGAACGTGCCGTCTGCCTCGAGATAGCGGACTTCCTTGACCGTTCCGCGAAGGCTGGTCAGGTGGGCCAGAGGGACGGGACGCGCGCGGTCGGTCACGTCCCAGACGTTCACCACGCCGTCGATGCCGACGGTCGCCGCCGTGCGGCCGTGGGAGGCGAAGGCCACGCCGGTGACGATATCCGCGTGCCTCGCCAGCTCGCCCAGCTCGCGGCGGCGGGGAAGTGCGCTGATGTCCCACAGCTTTGCCGTGCGGTCGTCGCTCCCACTCAGCAGCGTACGGCCGTCCGGGCTGTAGGCGAGGGCATCGACGAAGTGTTCGTGCCCCTTGAGGACGGCGACGGAGGTGGCGTGGTGCGGGTCGGTCACGTCCCAGATGCGGACGTGGTGGTCGTTGGAGCCCGAGGCCAGGGTCTTTCCGTCCGGGCTGAAGACCACGGGTTTGACGTCACCGTCGTGCCCGGTGAGCTTGTCCAGCAGGCGGGGGTGGGCCGGGTCGGCGATGTCCCAGAGGCGGATGGTGTCGTCATAGCTGCCGGTGGCGGCCACGAGACCGTCGTGGCGCACTGCGACGGAGTAGACGTAGCCGGTGTGTTCCGTGGGCCGCTTCGACAGCACCCTGGGGTTGAGCGGGTCGGTCACGTCCCACAGCCAGAGCGTGCGGTTGCTGTCCACACCGAGCAGTGTGTCGCCGTCCCGGGTGAACTGGATCGGGCCCAGGCCAACACCGTCGGTGGTACCGAGCCGGCGGGGCTGCCGTGGGTTCTCCATGTCCCACAGGACGACCTGCGAACCGTCGGCCATGGCCAGCGTGCGGCCGTCGGCGGGCACGGCCGGTGTGTGCCCGACTGGTTTCGGGTCGGTCGTTGTGGGATCGGTCGACGCAATGGACAGGGAGCTGAGCAGGGCGTTCCCCGTACGGTCCTGCTGTGTCTGCCGGTAGGCGGCCAGTGCGATCTGGACGGCCAGTGACGGGTTGTGCGGGCTGAGGCGCACGGCTTCGTCGGCGGCCCGGAGGGCCACGGCCTCATTGCGCTGCTGGGTGACGGTGTTCTGCGCCTGTACAGCGAAACCGGCGGCGGCCACGGCGCACACGAGCAGGACGACCAGGGCTCCGGCCAGCCTGCGCAGTCGGCGCAGGCGTTGGCGGCCGCGCTCTTGCGTCTGCTGTGCCGCCGCCTCGCTGGCATCGAGAAAGGCGCGTTCCCGGGCGGTCAGGGCGTGTGACGGGAGGTCCTTCACGGCGGCGAGGCGTACACCGCGGTACAGGATGTCGGGGTCGTGGTCCAGGGACTCCCAGAGGGTGGTGGCCTCGGTGAGCGCGCGTTGCAGACGTTCCTGGCCGCGGTCCTCCTCCAGCCAGTCACCCAGCCGCGGCCAGCAGCGGATCAGCGCCTCGTGTGCGATCTCCACGTGGTCGCCGTCGGCGGTCAGCAGTCTGGCCCGGGTCGCTTGTTCGAGGACGAACTCGGTATCGGGACCGCCGTCGAGTTCCTGGCGGGGCACAGGGCGTTTGGTGTCCTCGGTGCCCTCCCCCAGCGCGATGAGCCGCATGAACAGCCGCCGTGCGGCCCTCTGCCGGGTTTCGCTCAGGGCGCTGTACAGCTTCTCGGCGGTCTGGGTGAGGGCACCTTCGAAGCCGCCCGCCGCGCGGTAGCCGGCCAGGGTGAGAGCGTTGCCCCGCCGTCGCTTCCAGGTCTCCAGCAGAGCGTGCGAGAGCAGGGGCAGCGCACCCGGCCGGCCGTGGGCGTCGGCGGTGAGGGTCGTCAGCAGGGCACTTTCGACGGTGAGCCGAAAGCGGGCGGCGGGCCCTATGATCGCCGCCCTCAGTTCCTCGACCGTCATCGGGCCGACGGGATGGTGGGCGTGGGGCAGGGCGTCGACGAGACCGGGCAGCCGCGTGCAGTGTGTGTAGAAGTCGGACCGCACGGCGATGGCGACCCGGGTTCGGCTGTCGGGGACCTGTGCCGCGTGCACGAGCGCGGCGACGAACCGCTCCCGTTCCCGCACGTCGCGGCAGAGGGTGAACACCTCTTCGAACTGGTCCACGAGCACGAGCAGTTCGTCCGCCGCGGAGCCTGTCTCTTCCTGCCCGGCGAGGATCTGCCGCACCATCCGGTGGAAGGTGCGCGGCTCGGCCATGAGTCCGGCGTGCACCGAGTCGGGGGCGGCGCCGACGCGGGTCGAGAGCCGGGCCGCGCATTCCGCCAGCGGATGCGGGCCAGGTGTGAAGGCCAGTGGGGAAACACCGGGAAAGGCGGGAAGCACACCCGCGCGCAGCACCGATGACTTGCCGGATCCTGACGCCCCGAACAACACGAGGAGCCGCTTCTCCTTCAAATGTTCGACCAGTGTGTTGGTCAGTTTCTCGCGTCCGAAGAAGACACCGGAGTCTACCTCCCCGAACGGGAACAGACCGACATAGGGCGGCTTGGCGCCGTTCCTCTGCCGGCCCTCCGCGCAGGTCTCGGCAGAGGAGTCCGTTCCGGTGCACGCGTCGGCCGTCCGTTGCCAGATCAGCTTCCATTCCCGCTCGTCACCGCCGCAGGCACGGACGTAGGCGAGGGTGACGGCCAGGCTGGGCAGCTGGCGGCCCGCCGCGGCCGAGGACAACGTGGCGATCCCATAGTGCGCGTTCCGTGCGAGGTCCCGGTAGGTGGGACGGCCGGCCTGCTCCCGCAGTTTCCGCAAACGCGCCGCGAATTCGAACAGAGGACCATTGTCCGGGTCCAGAGGGCTCTCTCCCCGTGGCACACACTCACCTTCCCTCTCCCGGTCACACCGATTGTTCGGTATCCGTTTGTTCAGCATCGGCGGACCGGCCTCGAACAACAGATTAGCGGCTACAAACGGTGCATCAGGTCCCGCACCGAGGACCGGACAACGAGCGGAAAAGAGAAATCCCATGAAGAAGCGTGTGCTGGGAGATCCCATGGACAGTGTCGAGAAGCGACGGGAAACAGCAGTCCGTCCTGCCAGTGGCGCTGCGTGGAAGAGGCTGACCACCGGGCTCGTGGCTGTCGCTGCGGCTGCCGCGACGCTCATCATGCCCGCGACCACCGCCGCGACCGCGTCGGAGACCCGCGTCGTGGGCGCCCAGGGCGTGTACTACTACACCGGGAGCGATGTCCGGGCCAGGGCTTGGGGCGACTGCCGCGACGGCTGGACCTGCTTCTTCACCGAGTACGACGGCGGGGGAGCCATGTGGCGGGTGCCCAGCTGCGGCCGGCACGTCGTCCCCGCCGCCTTCAACGACCAGCTCACCTCCGGCTGGAACCGCACCCCCACCACCATCGACCTGTACCTGAACAGCAACTTCACCGGGTTCATGGGCGGCGTACCGGGCCACTGGCAGGGCCAACTGGCCCCGTCCGACAACGACCGGACCAGCTCCGTCGACGCCCGCTGCTGAAGCAGGAGCACGGAACATGAGGTGTACGGGTCCGGGATCGCATCCCGGACCCGTACACCTGCCTCGGGGCAGCCCGGCGCCCAGGCGCCGCGGCGGGTGGGTGAGCACTTCCCGCCGGCATGCCGATGCCGCGGACGGCCCTGTTCACCAGCGTCCCAAGGCGCTTGTGGCAGATGCGGTGACGGCGGGTCCACCGCCGTCTGGATCTACGACGCCTGCCTCGACTGCCGACGGCACTGTCCCGTAGGCACCCCGAACCCCGCACCCCCGAAAGCCGGTACCCGGTGCCACGTGCTGGGATCCGTAGGGGCTGATGCGCCCCACAGCCGGACGCTCCGACCCGCGGCGTGGTCAGCGGCGGCCAGAAAGGCCGATCACGCCGCAGGCCCAGCTCCCGCACGGCCCGCCACGGCTGCCTGACAGTCGGCTGAGGAAACGGCCGGGACATGCAAGACACGGACAGCCGCTGCGGGCACCGCCCGGCGTATGCCCTCACGGCCACCGTGGTCACGCCGCCCACTGCTCCTCCCTCTTGATTCCCTCCACCAAGGAGTGTTCATGCACGACAGCACACCGCGCAGCGCCCCCCGCCCGCCCCAGGCCCTCATCCGACCGGTCCACCTCAGCCGGGCCGGTTTCCTCCGAGCGGCCGCCACGGCGGTCGTCGCGGGCGTACCCCAGCTCCGCACGCCGGCCCACGCGGCGACAGGCCCCCTCCACGTCTCCAAGATCGCCGACCTCACCGGTCCCGGTCTCACCACCCGGTTCCGGATGGAGGCCACCGACCTGGGCGTGCCTGTACGGACACCCGACGGCCGGCTCCTGTTCGTCTTCGGCGACACCTTCGAGGAAGCCAAGGTCGGCGGCGGGTGGTGGCGCTCGCCCGTGGCGCTGTACGGGCGCTTCGACGGGCCCGGCCGACCGGTCGTCTGGACCGGCGCGGTGGGTGGACGGCACGCCCGGCAGCTGTGCCCGTACGACCACGACAACCCCGAGTACTCCACCGTGCTGCCCTCCGACGTGATCACCCTCGGTGACACGATCTACCTGCACGTCATGATGAACAAAGGGCCTGGCAACGTGGTACGCACCGAGATCTGGCGGTCGGACGACTCGGGCGCAACCTGGAGCCCCACCGGTGCCGTGTTCCCCCCAAACCTGCACGACGGCATGTTCCAGCTGCTCACCTGGGCCCTCGGCGACGACGGCTACGTCTACGTCCTGTCCACCGGGTTCCAGCGGGACAAGCCGGTCATCCTGCACCGGGTCCGCCTCGACCGGCTGACAGACCCCGGAGCCTACGAACCGTGGGGACGGGCCCTCGACGGCTGCTGGGCCTGGGGCAACCCGCCCACACCCGTCCTGGACGGCGCGTTCGGCGAGCTGTGCCTGCGGCTGCTCGACGGCCGGTGGATCCTGACCTGGTTCAACCAGGGCGACTACCGGATCGAGGGCCTGGTCGCGGACCACCTCACCGCGGACCTGCGCACCGCCCACCGCCGCACCCTGCTGTGGGGCACGTCCTGGGGCGACGAGGACGACACCCACGTCGCGCAGTTGTACGGCGGCTACGTCATTCCCGGGTCAACGCTCAACGACCTACACCTGGCCGTGAGCCAATGGAACACCCAGGCGGGATGGCCCTACCGCGTCATGCAATTCCGCGTACGTGGGTTTGCTCTCTGACCGGGGATCCCAGCAGAGGTCCATCCATCCCCGGGCCTCCTTTCGTCGCGACTCGCAGCAGCGTGATGGGACGCGGGATGTGAGCACGCGAACCGAACATGCGGGCAGGCCCCCAGCGACGCACCCCCGGAGCCCCTCCGATGCGAAGCTTCGCGCCGGGCGAAAGATCTCACCACTCGGCTATCTTCTCCCCAGTGTGACCATGCCGAACCGAGTAGCCGTCCTGTCCGACAGACCTCCGCGGCTCCGGCGCCCTGGACGACAACGCCGAAAAGGGAAGTGATGGTCCCCTGTCTTCCTATGCGAGCAGAGGCGCCGGATCACCCGCTCCCGCCGGGTGGGCCTCCAGGCCGCCGCCGACTTCGGCAAGGGGACGGACGCCCGGCCCGCGTGGGTGAAGGCCGCCTGGCCCCGGGAACTTGGCCGCGCAGTTTGCGGCGGCGGCCGGCGGCGTTGGACTGCTGGACCAGGGCCTCGCGCACGGCAGGCCACAGCACTGTCGCGTGGGGGTGCAGTCGTCGGCATGCCACTGGAAGGAGAAGTCGAACCGGAGCCGGGCACCGGCGAGCGGGTGTTAGGGTCCGTCTTCAAACGGATCTTGCCCAGAGCAGGAACGAGGCAGGATTGACCGCTGCTTCGTAGGAAGTGGCGGTCTTCTCGTATCGAGTGGCGATGCCGCGGAAGCCCTTGAGGCGGTTGAAGCAGCGCTCAACGACGTTGCGGCCACGGTAGAGATGCCGGTCGAATGCCGGTGGTCGGCCGCCGTGGCGTCCGCGGTTGTGACGGTGCCGTCGCTGGTCGGTCTTCTCCGGGATGGTGTGTGCGATGCCGCGTTTGCGCAGGTAGGTGCGGAAGCCGCGGGAGCTGTAGGCCTTGTCCGCGATGACCTGGTCGGGCCTGCAGCGTGGTCGTCCAACGCCGGTTCGTGGGACGTGGATGCGTTCGAGGAGCGGGCGTGCGCAGATGCTGTTGTGCCGTTGGCCGGGTGTCAGCAGGATGGCGAGGGGCCGGCCGCGGCGTCGCAGGCGAGGTGGATTTTGGTGGTCAGTCCGCCTCGGGACCGGCCGAGGGCGTGATCGTCCGGTTCGTCCGGCCGGTGGTTCCCCCTTTTCGGCCGGTGGCGGCAGCGTGCTGGTGGGCACGGGCGATGGTGGAGTCGATCTGCACCAGCCAGTCGATGTCGCCGGCCGCGTCCGCTTCGGCTTGGACCTGCTGAAGCGCTCGGGCGAACACGCCGTCCAGGGCGTAGCGGCGGAAGCGGGTGTAGACCGTCTTCCACGGCCCGTAGCGTTCCGGCAGGTCCCGCCAGGAGATACCGGTGCGGATCTTGTAGACCATCCTGTTGATGACCTGCCGGTCCGACACACGCGGACGTCCCGTGGCGGCCCGCGGTATCAGTGGAGCGAGTAACTCCCATTCCGCATCTGTGAGTTCATGGCGGCGTATCACCCCACCATGATCCACCACCCTAGTGATCTTTGCAGACGGACCCTGGTCTTCTGAGTCAGGAGTTCTATTCAGATGTGTAGGGTTGCCTGGTGGCGCGTACTGGGCGGCCGAAGGCCGAGTTGATCCTGTCGGATGAGGAGCGGGCTGCGCTGGAGGGGTGGGTGCGGCGCCGTTCCACCCCGCAGGCGTGGGCTTTGCGGTGCCGGATCATCCTGGCCTGCGCGACCGGCGCGTCCAACAAGGACGTGGCCGCACAGCTCGGTTCGACACCGCATGCGGTGGGCCGCTGGCGGAAGCGGTTCGTTGAACACCGGATCGCCGGGCTGGGTGACATGCCGCGGTCCGGCGGGCCCCGGGCGGTCACCGACGAGCAGGTCGCCGCGGTGGTGAAGCGGACACTGGAATCCGCGCCGAAGAACGCCACGCACTGGTCGACGCGGGCGATAGCCACGGAGATGGGTCTGTCGCAGTCGACCGTGTCGCGGATCTGGCGGGCCTTCGGCCTGCAGCCACACCGTACCGAGACGTTCAAGCTGTCGACGGACCCGTACTTCGTCGACAAGGTCCACGACGTGGTCGGCCTCTATCTGGACCCGCCCGAGCGGGCCTTGGTGTTCTGTGTCGACGAGAAGTCGCAGATCCAGGCCCTGGACCGGTCTCAGCCGGTGCTGCCGACGATGCCCGGTGTCCCGCAGCGGGTCACCCACGACTGCGTGCGCGCGGGCACCACCACATTGTTCGCCGCGCTGGAGGTGGCCACGGGGAAGGTGATCGGCTCCCTGCACCGCCGGCACCGGGCCGAGGAGTTCAAGAAGTTTCTGATCAAACTCGACCAGGAGATACCGGCGGACCTGGACGTGCACCTGGTGCTGGACAACTACGCCACCCACAAGACACCGGCGATCAGAACCTGGCTGCTGGCGCACCCACGCTTCCACCTGCGCTTCACGCCCACCGGCTCGTCCTGGCTCAACCTGGTCGAGCGGTGGTTCGCCGAGCTGACGAACAAGCAGATACGGCGAGACGTCCACAAAAGCGTCCAGGCGTTGGAGAAGGACATCCCGACCTGGATCGCCGCATGGAACACCGATCCCAAGCCCTACGTCTGGACGAAGACCGCAGACGAGATCCTCGAACGCCTCGCCAGCTATCTGAATCGAATTCAAAGCGTGGTGTTGTAGGGGCTGCCGCCTCATGATCCCTAAGGTATGCCGACCGCATGAGGTATGCGCAAGGGGGCGGACTGACCGATGAACGGCGGGTCTTCCGCGAGAGGTTGCGGATGGAGGCGGCCGAGCGGTTCGCCCAGGGCGACGAGAACTCGGTCATTGCGCACGACCTGCGGGTCAGCGTCCGATCGGTTCAGCGCTGGCGCAGAGCCTGGTCGCAGAACGGGCCCTGGGCCCTGGCCTCCAAGGGCCCGGCATCACTGCCGCTGCTGAGCGACGAGCTGTTCGCCGTGCTCGAGCGGGAGTTGACCAAGGGGGCCGGTCGCGCACGGCTGGCCGGACCAGACCTGGACCCTGTCGCGGATCAAGACACTGATCGGGCGCCGGTTCCATAAGAGCTACACCGTGCAAAGGGCCATCGCGAGCTCGGCCTGGATCCGGTCGACTTCCTCGCGCAACCCCTCCACACGACGACGAGCGACAAGCTCGTGCTGTTCCAGCAGTCCGACAACCGACGGCATTCGCGACCTCCACGGGAGCGACGAAGCGTCGATCCATCACTCCCACACCGTCACCGCCCCTACCCTGACCAGCGAAAACACAGTCGTCAGACTCGGAAAGACAACAGCCTCTCAGGCACAGCACACACTGCCACACCTGCACAGACAGACGCCCAAACAACAGAAGCCACAAACCCCACCCGCCACAACCCGGCCGCGCCCGCACCACAGCCGCCCCCGGACCGGCACGAAGAACCCCGACCCACTCCGCCCCAGAGCCTGCACCGCCCCTACCCAAGCGCCGGCCCACTGCCACCAGCACCACAAGCCGACGAACCTCACCATCACAAACCAGACGAATCCCACCGACCAACCCCCCAGCCAGTGACGGCGAGAATGCCGGCGGGCATGCCCGTGGGCACGGACGACGGCGGAACCGATCCCTACCAGCCAGCCGATACCGCCGACCGCGCCGACGTGGACCTGCACCCGCTGCAGGCCCGGATGAACACCCCGCCCAAAACGCAGCGACAAAAACACGCGCACACGCTCACCCACAGCCCGCCAGCATTCCGCCAGGTCACACCAGGCGACCCTGGCACAAACCCTGCAGACCATCACACCGACGACCTGCCGACCCTCCCCGCAAAGCCGCCCAGCCCCGACCCGGGACATCAGCACAGCAAGTAACCCCCACCCTGACCAGCCAGTCCATGACAGTTCATGACGACGTACCACGACACCACGACTCGCCACCCCCGACGATCTGCGAAGACGCACCCCCGCCCCATGGAAGCAGGCCCCAGGGCCAACCGAGCACTGCCGGTACAAGCACCGCACCCCCGGCCGGATCTGCCGGTGTGACACCCGCGCAGGCAAGCGGCAGCCGGCGGCATCCGGCTGCTGGCCCCGCACAGCCCCACGCACCGGGCAGGGCGCGCCCGTGGCCCCAAGCTCTGCCACTCGCCCTCAAGGCTCGGAGCGCCATAGCATTCAATCCCAATCCATTGCAACGAACGAGACAGGGGGTTGCATTAGCTTAGTATCCATTGCAACTTTTTATGGACTTTGACCTGCACAGTCACTCTCCATGTGCGACGCCCGAATTGCGATAACCATGAACGCAACGTAGCGTTTTCTTCATCAGAAACACAGGCCCGAAGGAGTGCCCGATGCAGCCGGACAAGAGCAAGACGCAGAAGTTCGACACCCCCGCCCCCGTCACGGCCGTCGTCGGCATCCCCGCCGGGCACATCCGGTTCATCGCCGCCGACCGGACCGACACAACCGTCGAGATCCTGCCCGCCGACGCCTCCAGGAGCCGCGACGTGAAGGCCGCTGGACAGACCACGGTCGCTTACGCCGACGGTGTCCTGCACATCGACGCCTCGGCGGCCAGAAACCGGCTCCTCGGCGCCACCGGAGCTCTCGAGGTGACCGTCCAGCTGCCCGCCGGCTCCCGCGTGGAGGCCAAGGCCGCCAGCGCCGCACTGAGAGGCGTCGGACGTCTCGGCGACGTCGTCTTCGAGAGCGCACACGGTGCGGTCAAGCTCGACGAAGCCGCGCACACCCGTCTCTCCCTACTCGCCGGCGACATCACCGTCCACCGCCTGAGCGGCCCCTCCGAGATCAGCACCCACAAGGGCGACCTGCGCGTGACCGAGGCCGTGCGCGGCAAGATCACCCTGCACACCGAGCACGGCGACATCACCGTCGGCACCGCCCGCGGCACCTCCGCCACCCTCGACGCCGCCACCAACCACGGCCGTATCGACAACACCCTCACCAACACCGACGGTCCCGATGCCGCTCTCGCCCTCCACGCCACCACCGCCTACGGCAACATCACCGCCCGCAGCCTGTAGAAACCCCCGGCACCAAGAACGACGCCACCACAAAACCACCACCTGGAAAAGACGCAAGGAAGCAGTCCCGGCCGCTTTCGGTCCGGCCGCCTCCTTCGCACGGATCACGGCCCCCGCAGCGGTGCCGCAACTCTCTCCAGCTTCGCAGCACCGCTGCCGGCCATGACAATGCCCCCGACCGCCGCCAACACGATCACCACCCTCCCGTCCACCCTGCTGCACACAGAACCCCACCCCTGCCTCACCTACGCCAACAGACACAGCGCCCGGTAGCCGGAGCACTCGCAGACCGCGTGCACGGCGACCACCGCCTACCCCTCCCCGGCCGGCGTCACCGCGCACATCCCACACCCGCCCCCAAACCCGCCGACCCACCCCGACACCCCAGACCCCACCCACCCACACCACCACCCCCTCCCCCACCTCAAGCCCCCTCGGTGACGCCCCAGCCTTCGGAGAGCCGCAGGCTCACGTCGAGGACGTGCAGGGAGAAGTCGGCCGACAAGAAGGGCTGCCCGCCGGCCAGGGCGGCCCGCGCCATGTCGGCGATCCCCGCCCCGGCGGTGAGATCGTGCGTGTCGTCGTAACGGTGGCTGACCGGCGGGACGGCGAACGGGATCTGCTCGGCCTCGGCCAGGTAACCGTTGGTCTTGCCGCTCTCCATGACATTGCGGCGCCGCAGGACCGGCGAGGACGCCTGCCACACGTCCCGCACCGACAAGGTCCCCTGGTCGCCGATGATCGTGAGCGTCATGCCGACGGGCGCCACCCAGCCGGTGCTGATCCGACAGACGGCGCCGTTGGCGAACTCCAGGAAACCGAAGGAGGTGTCCGGCGCCACCTTGGTCAACTCGGGCCACTTGTCGTCTAGCAACAGCGCGGTATGCCCCGCCATCCGCACCACCGGACCGAACATGGCGACGAGCCAGCCCAGTTGGTACCCGGCGTGCTCCATCACGCAACCGTTGGGCACCTCGTCCCAGTACGGCCACGGCACGCCGCGGCGGCTGCGCCACTCGCTGTACGGCATGAACGCCAGGGCGCCCATGTCGAGGTTGCCGTGCGCGAGACGCGGTGTGCCGATGAGGCCGTCACCGACCGCCTTGAAGAGCGTCTGCGCCGCCTGGCTGAAGACAGTCGAAGGGGCACTGGACAGCAGCAGCCCGCGTTCCTTGGCCAGTTCGACCAGTTCGGTGGCCTGCTCCAGGACGGGAGCCAGCGGCTTCTCCGAGTAGACGTACTTCCCGGCCAGCAGTGTCGCCTTGGTGACGGCGTAGTGCTGGCTCACCGGCGTCAGGTTGGCCACGATGGCGACGCCGGGATCGGCCAGGACCGCCTCCAGGTCCGCGTACAGTCGGCCGCCGAACTCGCCGACGAACGTCCGGGCGCGGTCGGCATCGATGTCGAAGGCGCCTTCGAGGGCCAACGTCCTCGACCTCATCTCGGTCGATGGGCAGACCGGCAAAGACGATCTCAACGAACATCGCGCTCCTCCCCTCCGGCCCGGCGAACCATACCGGTCACGGCACTAGGAGCTGTTCGAGGTTCGGATCTTCGTGACGCTCGCTGATGGGCTCGGTGGGGCTGGTAGAACTCGGGTGTGGCGCGTTTTGATGTGACGGATGCCGAGTGGGAGTTCGTCGAGGGTGTTACAGCAGCTTTGTCAAGGGTGCCTTATGTCGGGTCCCAGTTGATGCCTGACGTTCGGGTCTCACCTGATGCTTGACGGTGGGCCTAGACAACATCGGAAATTTTGTGGGGCTTGTTGGCTTTCACGTTACGGACCGGGACGTCGGTGGTGCGCCGGATGACTCGGATCTGGCCGTCGAGGTCGACGGTGATCGTGGTGTCCGAGACGTGGACGGTCACGGTCTGGCCTGCGTAGGGGCGGCCGAGGGAGACGGTCTGGCGGCAGACCATGACCGTGCCCACCGCGCTGACCTTCCGCTGCACCCGGACCGGCTCGACACGGGGCCGGGGCAGCGGGCCGGCAGGCCGCAGACCCCGCAGCCTGCGGACTTCCTCGCCGGTCAGCGGGTTGGGCCGCACTCGCAGCAGTTCCCGTGAGGACGGATCGAAGAACGACAGCGTCTCGTCGTCGATGCGGACACCCACCTGGCGGCCGCCGAGGATCTCCGCCGCCAGCACCTGGTGGCCGCCCAGGCCCACCAGGCCGCTGTTGTTCACGACCCGGTCCACCTCGAACGCGGCCCCGTCACTGTCACCGGCGGGAAGCGGCGGAGGGCCGGCCGCACGACCGCCCCGGGCCGCCAGCCGCCCCAGATCCACCACCGACAGATGCGACCGCACCGTCTTGATCCGCGCCCCCGCGATCAGCACATGGATCACTTGCGTGTCCGCCCAGAACGTCACCGTCAGCCCCGCCCGCGACGGACCCAGCCAGAACTGCTTGCCCGCGACCTGCAGATTCCCACTCGCCGGCACCACCCGCTCGAACTCCACCGCCCCTGCCTCATCCACCCGCATCACGCCGGGAACGGGGACAGGGGCAGGCTCGGCCTCGACCGGAGCCCGGTCCGCGGCCGGCGTCCGCTGCTGCGGCACCCGCCCCAGCACCCCAGGCACCCGCAGCCCCAGCACGGCCCGCTCCTCCTCGGGCACCGGGGCGAACCGGTCAGCAGGAGACTGCATGTCCAGGGCCTGATGCGGCCGCACCGAGTTGTACTCCCGAACCCACGCGTCCAGCACCGCCTGGGCCTCTTCGACACTCTCGAAAGCCGGGCAGTCATCCAGGAGTTCACGCCGCAGCGTCTGATGGAAACGCTCGACCTTGCCCGTCGTGGTCGGCGAGGCCGGCTGGGTCAACCGGTGCGCGATCCCGTTCTCCCGGCAGATCCGGTCGAACAGCACCTCACCCCCGTGCCCGAACCGGTCGGTGAACTGCTTGCCGTTGTCGGTCAGCACCTCCTCCGGCACCCCGAACTCCTCCAACGCCCCGGCGAACGCCGAACAGACCGCCCGGCCCGTCGCCCGCTCCACCACCGACGCGATCACGCAGTACCGGGAATGGTCATCCACCCCGGTCACGACCTTTGCCTCGGACAACTCACCCGTCACCGGGTCGACGAGCATCACCCCGCCCACGATGTCCATCTGCCACAACTGCATCGGACGGTCCCGCTGCCAACGCTTGTAATCCGACCGCTTCCGGCGCCGAACCCCCGGCTCCACCAACCCATGCCGGACCAGAATCCGATACACGGTCATCCGCGACGGCACCGGCGTCACGTTCCCGGACCGCTCCAGCACGAACGCGATCCGCCGCGGACCCCACCGGGGATGCTCCCGCCGCAGCTCACAGACGGCAGCCTCCACCTCGGCAGAGGCCTGATGCGGACACGACGACGGCCTACGCGAACGGTCAGCCAACCCAGCCAGGCCCGAGGCCTGATACCGGGTCTTCCACCCGCTGACCGTCTGCCTGGACACCCCGAGCGACGCGGCGACCTCCGTCACCGTCGCGCCCGCCAGCACCGCAAGCACAGCCTGGTATCTCTGCTCGACAACCGACAACTCCACCAGCGCCAATCCCGGCCTCCTGCCACACGCCGCAACGACGTGCACAGAAAAGCCGATCACGGCCACCGTCAACCATCAGCTGGGATCGAAGTGTCAAGCATCTACCGGGACCGGACAGTCAAGGGTGCCTTACTCATGGAGCAACTTTCCCTACAAGAACAAGGCCCTGCGCACGGCGCGGGGCCGCGGCGCCTGGCGCGGCCGACACATATCTACGCCCGGTCCACGCAGGCGGCTCGGGCCGCCTGTGGGCCGTGTGAGGGCGGCCGAGGGCGACAAACGACGACAACCAGAGAAGGGATCGGCCGAGGTTAAGGCGGGCGGCACCGAGTGCGCTCCAGGTCGAGGTTCTGCCGCACCACTTCCTCCGCAACAAGTCTCGCCTTCTCCGCCCACGGAGAGGGAAGACTCCGGGCATGAATCGGTGGGGAAAGTGGATTGCGGCCTCGGCGTTGGCCGGCGTCGTGGCAGCGGCACTGACGACGTTGGCGGCGCGCTCGTCGTGGGGGTGGGACTTCGCCGCACGGTGCGTGACGTTCTCGGTCGTCTACCTGATCTGCCAGCCACTCTGGGCACGGTCCCGTCGCCGTGCGGAGGAGCGGGAAGCGCGACACCAGCGGGAGATCGCAGAAGCACGGAGTGCACGCGAGCCCCGCTAGGTCCTGGTGGAAGTTCGGATCGTGTGGCTGAAGCGATGTACTTCAGCCACATGATTGATCCTCGGAGGTGAAGTCCTGCCTCGAAGCTCTCGGGAGATTTGTCGTACCGAGTGGCGAGTCCGCGCCAGATCTTGGTCTTCTGAAGCAGCGCTCGACAGTGTTGCGCTGGCGGTACCGCTGCGCGTCGAAGGCCACGGGGCGGCCGCCGGCCGAGCCCTTCCTCCGCCGGTTCGCGGCCTGATCGGTCTTCTCCGGGATGACTGCGGTGATCCCGCGTCCGCGCAGGTAGACGCGGTTAGCCCTGGAGGAGTAGGCCCGATCGGCGGCCACCGCACCGGGCCGGGTGCGAACCGCCCGGCGGGGTCGGCCATGAGCCTGACGACCACGGGCTGGGCCGGTCCCGGGGCGGATTCACCACGAAGATTCACCTTGCATGCGAGCAGGGCCAGAAGCCGTTGGCGCTACTGGTCACGGCAGGTCAGCGAGGTGACAGCCCGCAGTTCGAGCCGGTCCTCGAATCGATCCGGGTGCCCAGGCCCGGTGGTGGGCGCCCCAGACGCAGACCACTGCGGGTGCGGGGCGACAAGGCGTACTCCTCGCGCGCCAATCGCGCCTACCTGCACAGACGTGGAATCCGGTGCACGATCCCGGAGCCGGCCGATCAGATCCGCAACCGCAACCGCAAGCGCCGTGACAGCGGTGGTGGCCGTCCGCCGGCCTTCGACCGGCAGGACTACAAGGCCCGTCACGCGGTCGAGTGCGGAATCAGCCGCCTCAAGCAGCACCGGGCTGTCGCGACCCGATTCGACAAGCTCGCTGTCCGCTTCGAGGCCGCGGTCCAGACCGCCGTGATCGGCCAATGGCTGTGAACCACCAGCCGGGCAGCGGGCCGTGCCATCCTGACCACCGGAAACGACAGCACACGCACTGGGGAGGGCCCGTGGCCGCCGACTACTACTGCGCCGACAGCGAGAACGGCGACCACATCAACGACCCGTCCGAGGACGCCCTCCTCATGCTCATCAGCGATCTCAACGGCAGCGACAACACCTTTGTCGTGATCCAGCCCGACGAGGACGATCCCGTCTGGTTCGCCTCCGTCGCCGTGCTGGACCAGGGCGGCTACGAGATCGTCCGCCGCGACACCATCCGCCGCGAGCACGACGTCACCGTCGAGACCACCATCGACCGGATCGCGGGCGACCTCACCAAATGGCTGGCTACCCGCGCTACTTAAAACACGGCCTAGACGACGTGTTCGCCTACGCCGCGGCCGAGAACATCACGTCGCGCATTGACGGGACCGAAACCCAAGACCCCAGCCCGAATGCCCGCTCTCCGGGAAGGCGGACGTTCGCCTCCGCCAAGCGCAAGCTGAACACGATCAAGACCACCACGACCAGCGACCACCAGGGACGCACTCTGCGGTCCGCCGTACGGCCCGCCGCTTGCACGACCAAACGGCGGTCCGCACCGAGAGCATCGCCGAGTGGTTCCGGATGCATCCGGCGGTGAAGGCCGAGGTCGACGGCGGGTACCGCAGTCTGGCCAACGAGTTTCCCGACCAGGTCGGCGCGTCCCCCGAGGAAGCCGAAGGACATCGACAACGCGCCCCTCACTCAAGCCTGCGGATGGCGCGAGTTGCGACGCCGGCAATCCTCTCGTCGGATCTGTGTCGAGCACGCCAATGCCGAACTCTGCCAGTGGTACCCACAACGGCGGTACACCGGGCGCCGCGAGATCTACGACGCCACGAGTCAAAACCCCCAGGCACACCGCCCAATTCTCAATCGCGGGGCACCCCGTAAGCCATACCAGGAGGCCCTTGGGCCCCCGTGGTAAGGGAGTGGTGCTACAAGGTTGCGTTCTTGCGTTCGCTCTCGGCCAGCGGAGGCGCCTGCAGGTGCGGCTTCTTCGGTCCGAAGAGCATGGGAATAAGCATGTCAGGCGAGAACAGTCGGGTGGCAGGCTTCTCCATGCTCATCACGTCGAGTAGGGCACTGAGGGCGCGGGGGTTGCGGGCGCCGGTCGCCACAGCTTGGTCGACGAACCGGGCGAGCATGCGCTCGGTCCATGCGGGTGAGGCGTCGCTGGCGCCCGGATAGCGGGCATCTTGCCCGACAGCAAGGTCCCAGGCTGCGGCAACGGGCCTGGTCGCGGCATGCTGCAGGCGTCGACTGGTGCCGGGCGCGGTGACACTGGTGGTGCGCAGCACGGTGCCGATGGCGAGGGCACTCTGTGCGGCGGCAGTGATGCCGTGTCCGTATACGGGGTTGTATCCGGCGATTGCGTCCCCGATCACGGTGAAGCCGTCGGGCCAGGAACGCATCTTCTCGTAGTAGCGGCGTTGGTTGGCGGTGCTGCGGGTGGTGCTGACGTCACCGATCGGGTCGGCGTCCTTGATCAGTTCTCCGATGACGGGATCGCCCAAGGTGAGAGCGAAGTCGGTGAAGGCGTCAGGGTCTCTGGTTGGCTCGCCGCCGCGAGTGCCGGAAAGGGTGACGATCCAGCGACCGCCCTCAACGGGCAGAATGATGCCGCCACGGCCGGGCGCCTTGGCCGGGTTGGCCTGGACGTTGACCAGTGGGAATGGCGCATCGGCGGTGGTGCCGGGGGCATGGTAGAGGCGGGTGGCATATGTGACTCCGGCGTTCACCTCGCGTTCGGTGACTCGGGGCAGTCCCAGATCCTCAAGCCATCGAGGGGCTTGGGAACCACGTCCGGTGGCGTCGATCACCAGGTCGGCGGTCAGGACTTCCTCCTGGTGGCCCTCGGTCCGTATGCGGACCCCCGTCACACGGCTCCTGTCGCCGGTCAGGCTGAGGGCCGTAGTGCTCTGCCGGACGGTGAGGCGCGTATCGGGAAGAACTCGGTCACGTATCACGGAGTCGAGCAGGTCGCGCGAGCACACAAGGTTCCGGTGATGCGTGGAGGTGAAACGGCGGAACCAGACCTCGTTGGGGGCTCGGGAGACCATGTCGCCCATAATGTGCACGAGACGTGCTCCGCGGGTGACGACTTGGTCGACCAGGCCGGGCAGCAGTTGATCGAAGGCCACCACACCGCCGTACCACACGAGATGTGCGTGACGTGCTTGGGGAACACCCCGGCGCGGAGCCGAACCCTCGGGGAACTGATCGCGTTCGACGAGTGTCACATCTGCGTGGTCGAGGAGGGCGGTGGCTGCGAACAGGCCGCTGACACTCCCCCCGATAACGACAGCGGTGGGTCTGCGAGTGGGATCAGGCATGAGCGTCTACGCTTTCTGTGGTGACCACCCGCTGTCGGATGGCGTCGACGGTGCGCGGCTGGCGGAAGGCACGGGCGATTGCTTCGATGTCGTCCAGGCCGCTGTCGATGCGTGCGGAACTGGCGGCGCGATCATCGTCGGCGTCAGCCGCGGGTGTGAGGAAGGCCTCGAGAGCGGCGCGAACGGCGATGGCTCCGGCGATACCACGGGCGCGCTCGTCACGGTGACCTGCAGCGCGCGCTTCGTCGAATGCGCACCGCAGCAATTCTGCGTCAACATGTGGCGCGAGACGCAACAAGCCATCGTGGATGCGCTGTTGGCGCTGCAGCAGGCGCAGGTCGAGCGGCGCGAAGCGTCCGACGCGGGCGCGGGCTGCGGATGGTGCAACTCTCCGGATCGCCCGCGCGAGCGGTCGCAGCCGCCGGTAGGTGCGCTGGTCCCGTATCCACTTCTGCAGGAATGGGCCTCCCTGGGGGAGGATGAATCCGATGCCGACGAGACTCGCGTCGAGGATCGCGAACGGCGGCGCGAGCCGGGTGGACAGCCAATCCCAGTTCACCCCGGCCCAGCGCGCGCCGACGGCCGCCAGTTTCGCGACGTCGAAGACGAGCCCGAAGGCGTAGCCGGCCTGGAGGAAGACGAGACCGGCCTTCAGCCAGGCGTCTGTGACCTTCGAGATCCACTTCCAGATCATGTAGGCGGCCACGAGCGCGGAGACCATGTGCGCCGCCAGGTACAGCAGGATGTGCTCGCGCATCCACGGCTCAGTCGCGTAGTACGTGTCCAGGTCGTAGATGCGTTCAGCGGGTACGTCCGCGAGAAGGTAGGTGGCCCACAAGGCGACGACGATGCCGGTGTAGATCAGCCAAATCCGGCGGATCCTGGCACGACGGCGCGGTGAGGGCTCGTCCCGCCAGGTGATGACCATGGTCAGGCAGGAGCCGCAGAAGGCGGTCAGGAGCGAATACACCCAGGGTGCCGCGATGTTCGGCACCCCCGTAACGGTGTTGATTTGGTGGATGCTCGCGGGTGCTACCGACAGGAATACTGCGGAGGCGAGCAGTAGCAGCAAGCTGGTGGCCCGTACGTCCGGGTCTTTCCAGGCCCGGACGAACGTGGGGGTTTTCAGGCTGAGGGCGAGGATCAGCAGGACAGCGGGCAGGGCGTAGGGGATGTGGAGGCTGCTGAGACTCATCGCCGTATCTGCCCGTTGCGGTTGAACAGCGACAGCTGGATGCGGCCCTCGAGAGTGGTAGCGCTGACGGGTCCCTGCGCGTACCGGCCCGGAATCCAGGTGCGTAGCTCCCGACCGAAGAGCAGACCGAATGTCTCCGCGTCCTGCTCGTGCCTGTCCGCCGAGTCGGCACGCGCCGCGATGTCCAGTGTTTCGGTCGGATCGCTCCAGGTCGCCAGGAACTGCTCAACCGCCGTACGCACTGCGGCATCGATCCGGTCGGAGCCGAGAGCGCGGGCAGCAGCGGCCGAGAGACCGGCGATGTTGTGCCCGCAGTCGCCCTGTTCTTCGTGCCACAGCTCATGCCCCAGGATGACCAGCTGAGACTCGGGCGGGGTGCGCTCCTCGACGACAATGACAGACCGGTCGCCGCAGTCCAGTCTGAGCCCGGAGACAGGAATGTCATCGGGGATAGCACGGAACACCAGCTGGACGGGCCGGCCGCGACGCATGCTCATGGCACGGCAGAACTCCTCCATGACCACGCGTGGGTCCGCGGGCGGCTGGATCCGCTTGGACGCCTCCGCTTTCAGGTCGGCCAGCAGTAACTTCATCGCCCTGGTCATCGGCGATTGTCCTCTCCCTCTTCGGGCAGAACCGATCGGAAGACTCCCTCCAGGAGCCGCTCCAGCTGACGTCGCGTCATGGACCCGTGCGCCCTCAGGTCCGTCCCCCGTACCCCGTACCGGTCCAGCAAGGCCTGAACCGGATCGGACTCCAGCCTTCGCAGGGTCGACAGCAGGACACGATTGAGAGTCTCGTCGGCCGGAGCGGTGAAGAACGCCTCTCCGCCTTCGATGTCGAAGAACTTCACCAGTCCGTGCAGGAATTCGAGATTGGGCACCTTCTTGCCGTCGCAGATCTGGCGGGCCCATATTTCCGAAACCCCGAGACGCAGGTGCAGTTCACTGGCCAGGTCCGACATGCGTCTGCCCGTGGCCCGCAGGTAGGCCGTGGCCAGGGTGCTGATACGAGCACGGGCCCGATCGTTGACGGTGTCGGCCGGCAAGGAACCTCCGGCCAGCAGCACCCGAACGGCGTCTTCCGGCAAAGCGGTTTGTGCCGCGAGCTTCGCCGGATCGAGAAGGTCCGTACGGTCTAGGCCATGCTCCGTGATCAGCGCTTCGAGTCGCTCGAGCGTCTCATACAGCGGCGGGACTGGTTCCACCTGTGAGCTCCCGGGGTGTGAGATCCACGGCTGTGGTGCACATGGCACCTTACGCCGGAACCTCAACCGCACTCAACGATCGTTTACTGACCATATCTGATCGTTGACACCCTGCGTTGGCGCGTAGCAACATCGTGGACAGCGGAGGCGACTCGCTCGGCTACGGTGCGTGTCCTCTTGCGTTCCTTGCCCTGCCCAGAACCACAACTCAAGGACTGCCACTGAGATCCACCAGGTATGTCTAGATCTCGGACCCGGCTACACGACGCGGCTGTCGCCGACGGTTGGACCCGACACTGCTCGGCGCCTCACCTCTTCGTCGTGCTACCGATAGCCCGGTTGGGAGCCGGCCTCTGGGCGTCACCTGTCGGCACCCTCCACCCTAACCAACGAGTACAGAACCCGTTGGTGAACCACAGCAGCGCATTCGCGCGGACGGCTCCGGGAATGTGCCGCTCGAGTCCTTACAACCTTCATAGATCTCCCAGGAGAGATGCATGTTCACGGTCGCTCGGACACCGGCAGCGACCACCAGCCCAAACACGCGCGACGCCGACGATCCCGAAAAGTGAGAGCGAGCCGCCCGGAGCAAGGCGGACACCCTCTCTTGACCGGGCGTCTCGCCCACGAGCACCGTAACGGAGCATTGAGGGAACCCGTTGACCACACCGCACCTGAAAGCCAACACCTTTACCAGCACCGACGTCGACCAGCTCCAGACTCTGATGACGGGCCTCGTTGCCACGTGCGCGGCCATCGGGCTTCAGCGTGACACCGAGGGCCAGTGGCGGCCTGCTGCCCCCGACTGCGACGGGGCGTTCGACAACGCCCGCGAAGTCATAGAGGACCTCTCCCGCACGCTGAACCGGACCCGTCGCGCCATTCGAAGGGTCGACCTCGAGGCACGTGCGCGGCACCGGCTGACGTCCGGCACGACCAGCATGCAGTAACCCATAAGACAGCATCTGATCTTGATAGTTGGCGTTCTGGGATGTTTTTATGACGGATGGTATTAACGGTTGTTGCACCGGGTGTGAATGCTCGTCGTCCGTACCGCAGTGATGTGTCCGATGCCCGCTGGGCTCTGATCGAGCCGGTCTTCATGGCCTGGCGGGCGAGACGGACCGGACCGGACCGGGTATGGCAGCCCGGGTCCACGGGCTGCGGGAGAGCGTCAACGCCATCCTGTACGTCAACCGCGCCGGCATCCCGTGGGGGTACCCGCCGCACGACTTCCCGCCGTACGAGACCGTCTACGACTACTACGCGAAGTGGGAAGCCGACGGCACCATCCAGCAGGTCCACGACCTGTTACGCGACAAGACCCGCCAATTCCATGGCCGCAGCGTGCAGCCCACTGCGGCCGTGGTGGACGCGCAGAGCGTGAAGACCTCGACAGGCGTCGCCGAGACCAGCCAGGGCATCGACGCCGGCAAGAAGATCAAAGGACGCAAGCGACAATGTGAACACCGACATGCTCGGCCTGGTCTTGGCTGTCTTGGTCACCGCCGCGAACGTGCACGACACCACCGGCGGCAAGCTCCTGCTCGACAACCTGGCCGCAGCACAATCCCAGCGTGTCCAAGGTCTGGGCCGACGGCGGTTACCAGAACAGCATCTTCAACCACGGCGCCCGGCTGGGCATCGATGTCGAGGTGGTACAGAGGCCACGGGTAGCGGGGTTCGAGCCGCTGCTGAAACGGTGGGTGCTCAAGCGGACCTTCGGCTGGCTGATGCAGCACCGCCGTCTCGCGCGGAATTACGGAGCCCCCCGAGAGATCGAGGGCAATGATCCACTGGGCGATGGCTAACAGAATGGCCCGCCAACTGACCGGAGAATCCACACCAACCTGGCGAATCTAAACGGACATCCCACGTACATCCGCGTGAACCTTGATCAGATGCTCTCTAATGCGCGGTCCTTGCCCGTCCTGGCCTGCGGCTTCGGACCCTGGCGGATGCTCGCCTACGCCCAGGCCGAGGGCATCGAGCTGCGGCTGGATGCCACCGAGATCCAGGTCCGCCGGCCCGCAGCCGGCCGCGGAGGGCGCCGGACGTTCGTCAGGGCAAGAAGAAGCAGAACACGATGAAGGCCACTGTCGTCGCCGACCTTCAGGGCCGCACTCTCTGGACCGACGCCCTGCGGCCAGGGCGGATGCACGATGCGACCGCCACACCGCAATGAAGCTGGACGACGGCTGCCTCGGTCTCCGGCGTGACCACCCCGGCCAGGCGATCACACCGCCCCGAAAACCGAACAAGATCGCCTTGCCGCACATACACGCCGCCAGAGAAGAGGCCCGGCACCGACACTCATCGTACGCGCCGGCGCGGAGGGCTTCCGCGGGGGCTCACCAAAGCGGCGCCGTCCGCAAGCCACTCACCGGTCGAGCAGCCCGGCCAGAGCCCCTCGCAGATCGTCGACGGCACGGAAGAGCACCGCGGTCATCCCCAGCTCACGTGCCGCCTCGACGTTCTCCTCCCGGTCGTCGACGAAAAGACATCGGTCAGCGCGGGCACCGGCCTGCTTCGCCGCCATTTCATAGATGCGACGGTCCGGCTTGGCGACACCGACGAGCGAGCTGTTGACCACGCTGTCCGCGAGGTCGGCCAGCCCGAGCGCGGTCAGGTCTTCGTCGAGCCACACAGTCGCGTTCGTGACGAGGACGACCGGACAATGCCTGCGGACCTGACCGAGAAGGCTCACCACCGCCTCATCCGCCCAGAAGTCAGCTTCGGTGAACGCCTTGGCCAGTGCACGGGCGTCACTCAGCGAGGCGCGGGCCCCGAGACCGCGCACGATCGACTGCGCCCACTCGTCCCTGGTGATCTGTCCGAGCAGCAGCGGCAAGTCGTTCTCCGGCGCGTAACCAATGGCCGTCGTGATGCCCTGCGGCAGGCCCGCTGCCGCCTCCAGGCGCTCCACCTCCGAGGTGTCATAGAAGCGGATCACCCCGTCGAGGTCGCACAAGACGGCGTCGAAGGGCGGTTCGGAAGCTTCTGTCGCGGTCCCCATGCTGTAGGGATATCACTGCGGTGATCACAAACGACCACGAACAGCAGCCGTGGGTTCCGGTACGTCCGCCGGCTTCATTTCAGGTGCCGGGTGAAGAACCCGGCCGCCGCTCCCCCCGCGAACATCGGGACGCCGGTGTGCCCGCCCATGTCGGCGTGCAGCGTCTCCTCCTCTTCGTACTGGTCCCCGCACGACTCGACGGGCGTCCTGGGAGGGTTGGACGCACCGAGCGGGACAGCGCGGCCCGTTCGCGGTGCTGGTCCGGCCCGTCGCCCATCGACGACCGGTCCGATCGGAGTCGCTCGGGTGACTGCCGGGCCGGCCCCGGTCCTAGACGCGGGCGTCCGGAGTCTTCCGGGCCAGGCGGGCGGCCAGGGTGGCCGCGAAGTCCTCGGCGCGGGCCAACTGGACCCGCAGTCTCTCCACCTGTTCGGCGGCGGCCTGCTGGTACGTGCCAACGCGCTCCAACAGGGCCTCGTGCTCGTCGCCGTCGAGAACGCCGTCGCCGTCCAGACGGTCGGTGGCGTCCAGCAGGTCACGCATCTGCTCCAGGGTGAAACCGAGCGGCTTCATCCGGCGGATGACCATGAGCCGGGCCACGTCGGTCTCGGTGTAGAGGCGGAAGCCGCCCTGGGAGCGGGCGGAGGGGATGACCAGGCCGGTCTCCTCGTAGTGCCGGATGGTGCGCAGGGACAGCTCCGTCCGCGCGGCGACCTCGCCGATCTGCATGTGCTTGTCGTCCACGCCCGTGTCCCTGGCCCTTCCCGTCGTGGCGGGCCGCGTCCCGTGCGACCCCACCGACCTCTACTCTAACGTTAGGGTAGAGTTGTCGACGGTGAGGGCGGCCCGGCCGTCCTGCCGCTGCCGTTTCCGGGGCCGACGACGCCCCCGGCGAAGACCCGATTGTCGCAGGAGTGAGCGTGCGCGAGCCCATGACGCCCATCGCCGCCGCCTGCCCGCCGTGATCCTTCGCCCGCGGATGTGAGCCGTCCGGCCGCCCGTGCGCGCCACGCCGCCTCTCGTCCCTCCCCCTTCCGACCCACCGGCCCGCTCCGCGGGTCGTCCGCGGGGTGCCGGTCCGGCCCCTGCTCGCCCTTGCCGCACGCCCGGCCTGCCGCCGGCGTGCGCCCGAGCACGACAGGTACGCATCTCCTTGTCTTCTGCTGCTGTGACTCCCGCGGCGCGCCTGCGCGGCCTGCGCCCCGACTGGCTGAACAACCCGAAGGTCTGGCGCACCGAGGTCCTGGCCGGCCTGGTCGTCGCGCTGGCCCTGATCCCTGAGGCGATCTCGTTCTCGATCATCGCCGGTGTCGACCCGGCGGTCGGCTTGTTCGCCTCGTTCACCATGGCCGTGACGATCTCGATCGTCGGCGGCCGCCGGGCGATGATCTCCGCCGCCACCGGCGCGGTCGCGCTCGTCATCGCGCCCGTCAACCGCGAGCACGGCCTTGGCTACCTGGTCGCGACCGTCATCCTGGCAGGCGTCTTCCAGATCGTCCTGGGTGCGGTGGGCGTGGCCAAGCTCATGCGGTTCGTGCCTCGCTCCGTGATGACCGGCTTCGTCAACGCCCTCGCCATCATGATCTTCATGGCGCAGGTGCCGGAGATGCACGACGTGCCCTGGCCGGTGTACCCGCTGATCGTCGGCGGTCTCGCGCTCATGGTGTTCTTCCCGAGGGTCACCAAGGTGATCCCGGCCCCGCTCGTGTCGATCGTCATCCTCACCGTCATCACGGTGGCGGCCGGGATCGCGGTGCCCACCGTCGGCGACAAGGGCGAGCTGCCGTCCTCGCTTCCGGTGCCGGGCCTGCCGGACGTGCCCTTCACCCTGGACACCCTGACGACCATCGCCCCCTACGCCCTCGCCATGGCGCTGGTCGGCCTGATGGAGTCGCTGATGACCGCGAAGCTGGTCGACGACATCACCGACACCCACTCCTCCAAGACGCGCGAGTCCGTCGGGCAGGGCATCGCCAACATCGTCACCGGCTTCTTCGGCGGCATGGGCGGCTGCGCCATGATCGGCCAGACCATGATCAACGTGAAGGTCTCCGGCGCCCGTACCCGGGTCTCCACATTCCTGGCGGGTTCGTTCCTGATGGTCCTGTGCATCGCCTTCGGGCCCGTCGTCTCGGACATCCCCATGGCCGCCCTGGTCGCCGTCATGGTCATGGTCGCCTTCGGTACCTTCGACTGGCACTCCATCGCGCCCAAGACCCTCAAGCGGATGCCCACCGGTGAGATCGCCGTCATGGTCATCACCGTGATCGTCGTGGTCGCCACCGACAACCTGGCCATCGGGGTCGTGGTCGGCTCCCTCACCGCCATGGTCATCTTCGCCAGGCGCGTCGCGCATCTCGCCCAGGTGACCGCCGTCACCGACCCCGACGGCGGCACGGTCGTCTACCGGGTGACCGGCGAGCTGTTCTTCGCCTCCTCCAACGACCTCGTCGGCCAGTTCGACTACGCGGGCGACCCGGAGAAGGTCGTCATCGACCTCTCCTCCGCCCACATCTGGGACGCCTCCTCCGTCGCCGCACTCGACGCCATCGAGACCAAGTACGCCCAGCGCGGCAAGACGGTGGAGATCACCGGCCTGAACGACCCCAGCGCCGACCTCCACGGCAAGCTCACCGGCGAACTCACCGGCAGCCACTGACGCCGGCGCCCTACGAACACCCCACAGGACCCCGGCCCGATCGGCCGGGGTCCGCTGCTTGCCCGACGCGGCCGAACCCACGGCAGGCGTGCTCACCCCGCCCGCCCTGCCGGTGGTGAGCGGGCACCGAGAGGGCGGGGCGGCGGAACGCGTCAGCGGACCGGAAAGCCGAACGCGTATCCCTGCTCCTTGAGCCAGGGGAGGACCCGGCGCAGGGCTTCGACGGTCTGTGCGCGGTCGCCCCCGGCGTCGTGGAAGAGGATCGTCGGGCCGTTGCGCAGCTCGCGCTGGACGGTGGCGACGATGGCGTCCGTGCCGGGCCGTTCGAAGTCCTTGGTGTCGACGTTCCAGCCCAGCGGACGCATACCCCGGGATGCGGCCAGTTTGCGGCTGTAGGGGGTGAAGGCGCCGCCGGGGGCCCGGTAGTACATCGGCCGTACACCCCCGGACGCCTCGGTGATCATGCGCTCCGCGTCGAGGATCTCCTTGGACTGGTACGCCTCGGACTTCCTGTCCATGGCGGTGTCGTGCGACACCGAGTGGTCGCACAGCCGGTGCCCGGCCGCGACGACGTCCTTCACGAGACCCGGGTGGGCCTGGGCCTGCGTACCCGTCATGCAGAACGTGGCCTTGACCCCGTACTCACGCAACAGGCCGAGCACTTGAGGCGTCCACGCGGGGTCGGGGCCGTCGTCGATGGTGATGTTGACACCCCTCGCTCCCTCGTCGGAGGCGTGCGCGATGGCCGGGTCGACCGGGTCGGCGGCACTGCCCGGCGTGGCCGGCGCGGTCGCCTCCGGTGCCGCCGCGCCCGCGGGCCCGGCCTGCGCCGTCCACACCGAGGCGCCGACCGCGAGGACCGTCACTCCGAGCGCCGCCCCGACCACTTTGCCGTACCAGGCCCGTCCGCCACCGTGCCGCGCCATGTCCGTCCCGCCTTCGCGTAGTTCCTCGCCCCCGGTCCCGTCGGGACCACATGGCAGGACGGCATCCCGCGGCCGCGGGATGCGTCCGTTACCGATCACGGACAATTCCGGAAGAGTTCACGGACAACCGGCCGGCCCGAGCGGTGACCGCGGTCGCGGTGGTTCGGCGAGCACCTGTCGCGAGCACCCCGCCGTTCGGACGCCCGAGGACCCGTGTGCCATACTCAGCGCCGCTCGTAGCAAAATCGGACCGGGGGCCGCATGCGCACACTGTCACTGCAAGCCCCCTATCTGGACACGGACGCGGACCAGCTCTGTTTCTCACTGGACCTGGGCGAGCGGCCTGCGCTCGCCGAACGCGAAGCGCTCGTGGGGGGACTGACCGTACGCATGCGCCTGCTCGGCGCCTCGCACCAGGTGTTCGCCGGACCCGTACGGGAGACCGTGGCGTGCCTGCCGGGTGCCGCCCGAGGGCTGCCGGCCGGACTCACCCGGCAACTGCCGGGCTGGACCTACGACTTCAGCGCCACCACGGCGCGTCTCGACCCTGTCGAGTTCAGCGCGCGGGTGGCGAGGATCCTCCACCGGGCGGCGGACGCGAAGCACAGCCTGTGCGGCACTTTCCCGGGTTCGCCGGAGGCGGTGACGGCGGTGGTCGTCGAGGCGTCCGACGAGGCGTCACGTCCCCCACTGGTCTGGCACACCTGGCACACGTACCCGCAGAACGGGCAGATCGTATCGACGCGCACTCGACTGGAGGCCCGATGAACAGCGCCCGACTCGTCCGCGCAGCGGTGGCGGCCGCTCTGCTCACCGTTTCGCTCGCGGGTTGTTCCAGCGACGGGGACGACGGGGTTCCCCGCTCCTGGATCCGCGACCAGTACACCTCCAGCGGGTCCCGGTGGCTCGACAACGACAGCGGCCCGGCTCGGGTCGCCGACGCGATCGACGACCAGCGCGAGGCGCTCGACCGGTCTTCCGGGGGCGGCATGCAGTTCCTGCGCTACGGCGACGACATGGTGACCGTCTCTCCGTACCAGGGCGGCAGCATGATCGAGATCGAGGACTACCGCAACGGTTACCGCCGCCACCAGCAGCACCTCGTCAACTGGCCCAACCCGAACAGTCAGAGTTACCGCGGCGGCGGTCCGGGCGAAGGCAAGTGAGTCCCGTGCCGGCCAGGCAGCACCGCCTCCCCGCTCCGACGACGCTCTCCAGAAAGGCATCCCTGTGACCGAGATCTTCGAGTCGGCCGGTCAGGCCCTGCTCTACGGAGTCGTGGGCCTGGTCGTGATGGCCGTCGGCTTCGTCGCCCTCGACCTTGTCACGCCCGGCAAGCTCTTCCACGTGGTGTGGCGGGACCGCAACCGCGGCGCGGCCGTGCTGCTGGGCAGCCAGTCCGTAGCGGTGGGCCTGGTCGTCATGGAGGCCATCCGGGCGAGCGAGTCGGAGGAGGGACTGGGTCAGGGCCTGTTCAGCACGCTCCTGTACGGCTTGGCCGGTGTGCTGGTGATGACACTGGTCGGCATCGTGATCGGCAAGCTCGCGCCGGGCCAGATGGGCGCGGTCGCCCTGGAGGACGTCGGGGACCGCCCGCACCCGGCCGCCTGGGTGCAGGCCGGCATGTACCTGGGCACCGCCTTCATGGTCGGCGCGGCCCTCTCCTAGAACGGCTCCCATGAGTTCCACCACCCTGGACGACCGCGACACCACGGCCACCTCCCGCCCCCCGGGGACTCCTCCGCCCCGGGGGGCGCGGTTCCTTCTGCTGCTCGCCGTCTTCCTCTGCGCCGCCTGCGGCCTCGTCTACGAACTGGCGCTGACCGCGCTGGGCAGCTATCTGGTCGGCAACTCGGTGCTCCAGACCTCCGTGGTCATCTCCGTGATGGTCTTCGCCATGGGTGTGGGCTCGCTGGCGGCCAAACCGCTGCGGCGCCGCGCGGTCGTCGCGTTCGCGGTGCTGGAAGGCGCCCTGGCGCTGATCGGCGGCCTGTCCGTGCTGGCCCTGTACGCGGCCTTCGCCTGGCTGCAGCTCTACATGCCCGCGATGGTCGTGGTGTCCCTGGTGATCGGCATTCTGATCGGCGCCGAGATCCCGCTCCTGATGACCCTTCTTCAGCGGATCCGCCGGCAGGAGGCGAGCAGTGCCGTCGCCGACATGTTCGCCGTCGACTACATCGGTGCCCTCGTCGGCGGCCTGTGCTTCCCGCTGCTCCTGCTGCCGACCTTCGGCCAGTTGCAGGGTGCACTGGTGGTCGGCTCGGTCAACGCGGTCGCCGGCGTCGTCGTCGTGGTGTTCATCTTCCGCCGCGAGATCCGCCGCATGGTGAAGGCCGGTCTGCTGGCGGGCGTCACCGCGGTGCTGGCCGTGCTCTGCACGACGTACGCGTTCGCGGACGACCTGGAGATCACCGCGCGTCAGCACATGTACGCCGACCCCGTCGTGCACGCCGAGACCACCCAGTACCAGGACATCGTGATCACCCGGTCCACCGCCTTCACCGGGGACCCCGACATCCGGCTGTTCCTGAACGGCGATCTCCAGTTCAGCTCCGTCGACGAGTACCGCTACCACGAGTCCCTCGTCCACCCCACGCTGTCGGGCCGTCGCTCCAACGTGCTGATCATGGGTGGCGGTGACGGGCTCGCGCTGCGCGAGGTGCTGCGGTACGAGGACGTCCGGCACGTCACCCTCGTCGAACTCGACCCTGCCATGACCCGGTTGGCACGGGACTACGGGCCGCTGCGCGAGCTCAACCGGGAGGCGCTGGACGACCCGCGGACCGAGGTGGTGAACGCCGACGCGTTCAACTGGCTGCGCGGTGCCCGGCAGCAATACGACGCGGTCGTCATCGACTTCCCCGACCCCGACTCGGCATCGATGGCCAAGCTGTACTCGGTGGAGTTCTACCATCTGCTCGGCCGGGTCCTCACTCCGCAGGCCAAGGTGATGGTGCAGAGCGGATCGCCGTTCTTCGCGCCCAAGACGTACTGGTCGATCGCGAAGACGATCGAGGAGGCGGGGTACTCGACCACGGAGTTCCAGGTCGATGTGCCGAGCTTCGGCAACTGGGGGTTCGTGCTGGCCGCCCGCGGCGGCGAAGCACCCGAGCTGCGGCTCGCCGCGGACGCTCCCGAGCTGCGGTACCTGGACGACGCGGTGCTGGAAGCGGCGACCGTGTTCCCCGTCGACCGTCGCCGCACCGACGTACGGCCGAGCACCCTGATGGATCCCGCGGTGCTCGAATACGTCCTGGACGAGTGGCGCGATTACTGACTCCCGCAGGCCGGCCGGGCCGGTGCCGCCAGGCGGAAGCCCACGCCGATCGCCGCGAGGTCCGGCTCGTAGGCGCCGTGCCGGCGGGCGCACCGGGCCAGGTCCCGGTCGTGGCGGAACGAGCCGCCCCGGGTGACGTGCCGGTCGAAGGCCCAGTCCTCGGTGCCCGGCACCTCGGCGGGTGCGCCGGGGTAGGGCGCGTAGAGGGTCGAGGTCCACTCGTCGGCGTTGCCCGCCATGTCGAGCACTCCGAAGGGGCCGGCTCCCTCGGGGAACGAGCCGACCGGCGTCGTGGTGCCGATGCCGAGGTCCACGAGATTGGCCAGTCCGGTGCGGTACTCCTCGCCCCACGGGAACTCCCGGCCGTCGTCGCCCCGCGCGGCGCGCTCCCACTCGTCCTCCGTGGGCAGCCGCACGCCGAGGCCGATGCGGTTCCCGAGCCACCGGCAGAAGGCGGTCGCCGCCTCCCATGAGATCCCGATGACGGGGTGGTCCGCCGGCGTCGCCGGGACCGGCCGGCCGGAGGCCGCGGCGAAGGGTGTCCACTGGCCGACGGTGACGGGCGTGCGGGCGATCCGGAAGGCCGGAACGTGGATCTCCGCACGCGGGACCTCCTTCCTGTACCAGTCCACCGGCACCCCGGTGTCCGCGTAACGGCGGGCCACCGCCGCGACTTCGTCGCCCGGCGTACCCCGGCGCAGCGTTCCGGCCGGGACCTCGACCCAGTCCACCTGCTCCACCCGCACGGCTCCTCCCCCGCTTGAACGGACCACTCCCATGATCGCCTCGGTGGCGGTGGCGGGCTTCGGCCGCTGGTCCCGGTCCGACCGGGACCTTGGAACGAGGACCTCGCTGCGGCCCGCCGCCCCGCTCGAGGATTGGCTGAAGCGTGACCGTTGTCGCCCTGCTGTAGGTACGGCGAGCGGCCGGAGTGGGTACTGCCCCGCCTCACGCAGACGTGGGAGGTTCACGCATGTGCGCATCATCGACGGAACTCCCGGGGGGATCGTGGAGCACGAGCGGTTCACCTGCCGTGCTCTCCGGAACGCGTTCGCCGGCGCCGCCCTGTCCCCCGACGAGAGCGCCGAGGCGGAGACGGCCGAGGAGGCGACCACGCTCAGCACGGCGGCTCCCCTGCCCGCCGCGGACCACGTCGCCCTGATGAAGTTCGTCTACGGGCGTGCCGGTGCCGGCAAGGATGCCGAACGCACCTTTCGGACCGAGAGGTTCGTCAAGCGGCTCCTGGACGAGGCGGACGACCGCATCCAGCTCTGCGGCGTCGCCCCTTGCGACCCCTACAAGATCAACTGGCCTCGCCCACGACGAAGCCGCCGGGCTCGCCCTCACCCTCGTCCGCGCCGCCCCGGCCGTCGTGCGCGGCGAATGCCCCGCCGCCCGCTCCCCTCGGACAGGCACCTCACCATGCCGCTCCCCCAGCTCCGCCCACACCGGCGAGAAGCCGTCGATGCGCACATCCGTGGTGTCGGGGAAGGCCCGTCCTCGCCGCGCAGGGAGGAGAGCCCGACCACCGGGCCCGTGCGGCCTCCCTCGCGCCACGCGGCCTCGGTCTGGGTCGGCAGGTACCCAGCGAGGGGACGAGCACCAGCACACGGTCGGCACGGAGCTCTTCGGCGCTCCGGACGGCCACGAGGCTCTTGCCCGACCCGTCGCCGTGATCACCTGGGTCCGGAGTCCTCACGGCGGAACCGGAACTGGTCGACTGGGTAAGGCCGTCCGACAAGGTGAGGGTGCAGGCTGCCCTCACGCCGTCCCGCAACGCTCACGCAGACGCTCGACACCCTCGCCTTCCAGGTCGTCGAGATGGGCCGCGCGTCCGGTCATGGCCATCGTCAGGGCCAGGGTGCTGCCGGACACGACGGCCCCGGCTCCCGTCTCGAACGGACCGTCGTTCGCGACGAGCCGCAGGCCGGTGATGCGTCCCTTGGCGACGACGACCTGATCCGACCCTCGGTAGTACTCGGCGACCCGGGTGAGCGCCCGGGTCGGGTGGTCGCGACGCATGCCCAGGGGACGCCGGATGTCCTCCGCGTGCACGATCGTCTCGCCGAGCATGGCCACGGCGGGGAGGGGAGGCTTGGTCCTGCTGGGGACGGCACGCCGGAACCGGTCCAGTGTTTCGGCGGGGGTCGCGCCGAGCTGTTCGGCCAGCCGTATCGCCACCTGTTGGTCGAAGTCGAACCGGCAGCGGATCACGCCCGCGAGCCAGCGCACGGCATTGAGGCTCGCCCCCGCGGTGAGGTGCGCCAGTACCTCTCGCACCGTCAGCCCGGCGCACAGCGACGGGGTCGTCCACTGGTCGTCGGGCAAGCCGGCGAGGTCGGCTGCCAGCGCCGCTCGCTCCGTATGGATCCATGACCAGACCTCGGCCCTCGGATTGCGGTCCGCTGCCAGTGCCGAACCAGTCATGCGGGCGGATCTCCTGTCACCAGTCGTGCTCCGGGTCACACCTGGTCCGGAAGTGTGCTCGTCCGGACCGGGTGTTCGGACAGGAGACTCTCCCACCGGAGCAAACTCATCGGTGGGTGCCGAGCGGGCGGCCGGTGTGGGCGGTGTGGGCCTCCCCTACGCCTGGTCCTGCCGGCCCCGGTCAGACCGCTCAGGGACGGTCCGTCGGTTCTGCGAGATCAGCGGGAGCGGCCGGGTCCGGCCAGGGGATCTCGGTGGAGGCCAGGTAGGAGAGACCGCGCTCGCGCCAGAGTCCGCCGTGGCGGGCGAGGACGTCGCGGTGGCTGTCCCAGTCCGGGCTGCGGCCGGTCCACGCGGTGTGGGCGAGGCAGGCCAGGCGCGGCAGCAACAGGGTGGTCAGGTCGTCGAAGCCCTGGATCGACTCGCCGAAGACCGTGGCCGTGATCCCCGCGATCCGGTCCTCCGGGATCGGGTACGCGGCGGGATCCCAGGCGGCGGTGTGGCGCACGTCGCGGGGCCGGTACGCGGGGAAGCCCAGGCGGGCCGCGGTATCCGCCTGTCCGGGCGGCACGATGTCCGGGGCGTACCGGCGGTCGAGGTAGAGGTGGGACTGGGGGGAGAGCAGGACGCGTCCGCCGCCGTCCAGGACTCGGGCGAGGTCGTGGTCGGTGGGCGCGAAGAACGTCTTGAGGGCCGCGACGACGGCCAGGGTGTAGCCGGCCGCGAGCAGGTCGGGGCGGAGGTCCAGTTCCTCCTGGGTGTCGGGCAGGTCCATCATGGGCACATCCACCCAGAACTGGGCGACGTCCTCCGGCGTCACGCCCGCGCGTGACGCCTCCTGCCAGGCCAGGGGACGCTTGCCGGCCGCCCGTACCAGGGCGCGCAGTTCCCGTACGGCGAGGGTGAAGCTGTCCGCGGTCATGCCCAGCGCCTCGTCGCCGCCTATGTGCACGTAGGGTCCGTCGGTCAGCCGGCACACCTCGGTGAGGACGGAGGCGACCAGTGAGTGGGTCGCGGGGTCCGCGAGGTCGAGCGGCGGGACGTAGGGGAAGCGGCCCTCGAGGCCTTCGGGCGCGGGCGCGGCGGGCAGTCCGGGCACGGCTTCGCGCAGGGCGGCGCAGTGGCCGGGCAGGTCGATCTCCGGGACGACGGTGACGAAGCGCTCGGCCGCGTAGTCCTGGAGGGCGCGGTAGTCCTCGGCGGAGTAGAACCGCCGGTCCGGGCCGTCCGGCGAAGTGGCCGCCATGGTGCCGGTCCGGTCGGGCAGGGGCAGACGCCAGCCCTCGTTGTCGGTCAGGTGCAGGTGCAGGACGTTCAGTTTGTAGAGCGCGGCGAGGTCGATGATCCGGCGGAGTTCGGCCGGCGTGAGGTAGCAGCGCGCCGGGTCGACCATGAGGCCGCGCCACGCGTACCGCGGTGCGTCCGCCAGCTCTCCGCACCGGACGCGGGCCGACGCGGCGGCGATGAGCTGCAGCGCGGTGGTGGCGGCACGGAAGACCCCCTCGGGAGTGGCCGCCCGGCAGATGATGCCGTCCTCGGTGACCGTGAGGCGGTAGGACTCGTCGCCGGGCGGCGTGGTGCCGCTCGGTGAGAGGCCGGCGGGCGGTGGCGGGGCCGGCTCGGCGGTGTCCAGGACGAGTTCGAGGGTGCGGGCGGCGGTCCCGGCCTCCTCCGGGGACAGCAGGCGGTCGCCGAGGTGCGGAGCGAGGAGCGCGCGGACCGTGCGGGCGACGGCGGTGAGCCGGTGGCCGGCGGCGACGCGCCAGGGTCCGGAACGGTCCAGCTCCCCGCCGGTGCCGGCTTCCGGCCGCACCGCGGCCCCCGGGACGACTGCGTCCATGTCTTCTCCTCCACGCCTCTCGTGCGGTGAGTGGGACGGCCCGCGGACGGCAGCGGCGGTCACCGGCCGGTGCGGCACCCTCCGGACCGGACCCGCGGGCCCGGCGCCCGGTCAGGTGGGCGTGGGCCGCGGGGACGGCGGCCGTTCCGGAGGGTTCCTGTCCGGTGCGTCTTCCTGCCGGAGCGGCGTCGCCTGTACGCTAACACGAAAACCGATCGATGAACGCTTTTCACGGAGTCCGGCCCCGCCCCCGCGCGCCCGCCGGGCTCCGAGGCGGAAGGAACCCCGTATGACACCCACGACCGGGCCCGGTCTCGTGCTGCCGCGCGGCTTCCTCATGGGAGCCTCCACCTCCGCCCACCAGGTCGAGGGGAACAACGTCTCCAGCGACTGGTGGGCCATGGAGAACCGGTCCGACAGCTCCGTCGCCGAGCTCAGCGGTGACGCGGCCGACAGCTTCCACCGCTGGCCGCAGGACATGGACCTGCTGAGCGGACTCGGTTTCAACGCCTACCGGTTCGGTGTCGAGTGGGCGCGCGTGGAGCCGGAGCGCGGGCGGATCTCCCGCGCCGCCGTGGCGCACTACCGGGCCATGGTGCGCGGCGCCCTGGACCGCGGGCTGACGCCGGTGGTGACACTGCACCACTTCACTTCGCCGCGCTGGTTCAGCGAACTCGGCGGCTGGTCCTCGCCCGAGTCGGCCGAGCTCTTCGCCGCGTACGCCGCCGTGGCCGCCGAGGTGCTGTCGGCCGGCGTGCGCCATGTGGCCACGATCAACGAACCGAACATGGTCGCCCTGATGCACACGCTGCTGCGCACCGCGGACCGTACGCCGGGCAGGGGCGGTGACTCGGGGGCGGTCGCCTTCGACCCCGGCTCACTGGAGCCGGACGCCGGCGTGACCCGTGCGCTGGTCCGCGCGCACCGGGCGGCGTTCTCCGCCCTCAAGGCCGCCGATCCGGACCTGCGGGTGGGGTGGACGGTCGCCAACCAGGTCTACCAGGCGGAGCCGGGTGCCGAGGAGGTCGCCGCCGCGTACGCCGGACCGCGGGAGAACGTGTTCCTGGAGGCCGCCCGTGAGGACGACTGGATCGGCGTACAGGCGTACACACGGCACCGGATCGGCCCGGACGGCCCCCTGCCCGTGCCGCCGGGCGCCGAGACGACGCTGACCGGATGGGAGGTGTACCCCGAGGCCCTGGGAGAGGCGGTGCGGCACACCGCGTCCGTCGTCGGTCCCGGTGTGCCCATCCTGGTCACCGAGAACGGCATCGCCACCGACGACGACGCGTTGCGCGTCTCCTACACCAGCAGGGCGCTGGCGAGCCTGGCCGCCGCCCTGCGCGACGGCGTGGACGTCCGCGGCTATCTGCACTGGAGCGCCCTGGACAACTACGAGTGGGGCTCCTACCGGCCGAGGTTCGGGCTGATCGCCGTCGATCCGCGGACCTTCGCCCGCCGGCCCAAGGAGTCGGCCCGCTGGCTGGGTTCGGTGGCCCGTTCGGGGCGCCTGCCGGACACCCCCGCCGCGGCGGCCGGCGTCGCCCACGCGGGTTAGGCTGACCGGCATGGCGAAACGGGGCCCGTACGAGAAGGGCGAGGCGAAGCGCGGCGAGATCCTGCACGCGGCGCTGGAGATCTTCGCGGCCGAGGGATACCGGGGCACCTCGCTGCGCAAGGTGGCCGCCCGGTGCAATCTCAGCCTGCCCGGACTGATGCACTACTTCGGCTCCAAGGAGGACCTGCTCACCCAGGTGCTGCGTATGCGCGACGAGACCGCCCGCCGGCGGCAGGACGAGCGCACCAGTCCCGAGAGCTACCGGGAGATCATCCGTGAGGGTGCCCGGACCCCCGGTCTCGTGGAGTTGTTCGTGTCCATGGCGGCGGCGGCCAGCGACCCGGAGCACCCGGCGCACGCGCACTTCGCCGAGCGCTACCCGGTGCTGCGGGAACGGGTGGCCGGGTACGTGCGCAAGCGGATGGACGAAGGCTCCATGACGACCGTCGTTCCGCCCGAGCGGCTGGCGGTGCTGCTGCTGGCGGTGGCCGACGGCATCCAGTTGCAGTGGCTCATCGACCGGTCCACCGACATGGAGCAGCCGATCGACGACGTGATGCGTCTGCTCGCCCGGGACCGGGAGGACTGAGCGCGGCCGGCGGGGCCCGTGTCAGGCGCGGCCGACGGGGCCCGTGTCAGGCGCGGCCGGCCGCGGCCGAGGCCTCCCGGACCGCCTCGGTCCACGGCAGCCATCGCGGGTCCGGACCGGCCGAGGGCTCCCAGGACATGGCCGTGCAGACGTAGCCGACCGCCAGACGGTTCTCGGGATGCGCCATGCCCAGCCGTCCACCCGCTCCGGCATGGCCGAAGGAGCCCTCGCCCAGGAGCGGTTCACCGGGGCGGGGGAGCTCGAAGCCGAGGCCGAAGCGGGACCTGTCCGGTCCGTCGAACCGGAGCAGCGGGCCGGGCGGCGGAAGGTGATCGGTGTGTGGAGCGCGGGCCCGGTCGACCGTGGCCGCGGACAACAGCCGTACGCCGTCGACCTCGCCGACGAGCGCCGCGTACAGCCGTGCCAGCGACCGGGCGTCACCGATGCCGCCCGCCGCGGGGATCTCGGCGGCCCTCCCCCGGCGCGTGTCGAACGCCGCCACGGCAGCGGCCAGTTCACGGGTCGATGCGCGCAGGAAACGGGCCGGCCGGTCGTCGGGGGTGAGGCCGAGGCGGCCGATCGCCGCGTCGATCTGCTCGGCGCCCGGCGCGGGCCGGAGGGCGGACTGCCGGACGAACCGGTGCTCGGCCGACCGCGGCAGGCCCATCCACAGGTCCAGCCCGAGTGGTCCGGCCACCTCGCGGGCGAAGTAGGTTCCGATGCTCGCGCCCGCCACCCGGCGGACCACCTCGCCGACCAGGTGGCCTTGGGTGAGGGTGTGGTAGAGGTACGCCGTTCCGGGTTCCCACAGCGGCCGCATCGCCGCCAGGCCGCGGACGCGGGCGTTCCAGTCGAGCAGCCCCGGCAGCCCGGTGCCCGCCGGGTCGTCGGTGAAGGCGGGCAGCCCCGCGCGGTGGGCGAGCAGGTCGGCCACGGTGGTGTGCGCCTTGCCCGCCGCGCGGAACTCCGGCCAGTAGCGGGCGACGGGCGCCGCCAGGTCGAGCCGGCCGCGCTGGGCGAGGAGATGGGCACAGGTGGCCGTCATCGCTTTGGAGACGGACATCAGCACGGTGACCGAGTTTGGACCGAAGAGCCGTCCGGCCGGGTCCGCCGTGGATCTGGTCCACAGGTCGACCACCGGCCGGCCCGCGTGGTGGACGGCCAGTTGAGCGGAGCCGGGGTCGTCCGCCTGTGCGTGGGCGAAGGCTTCGCGCACCGCCTCCCAGCCCGGCCGCACGCGGCCGCGCACCGCCGCTTCGGCGGTCACGCGGAGGTGCCGTGCGAAGCCGCGTCGGCTTCGACGGCCAGGTCTGCCACGTCCTCGGGCGTCACCGGACTCTGCGGGAACTCGGAGATCACGTCGAGCGGCATGCCGGCGAGGAAGCGCCGCATCACCGGGTCGTCCATGGCGCCCGGTCCGGCATCGCCGCCCCGCGCACGCGCGAACCGTCGCGCCAGCAGCGGCCCGCCCACGGGATGCCGCAGCCACTCCGCGAGCGAGTTACGCCCGGTCAGCGGCAGCCGTGAGGGATCTCCGTCCAGGACCACCTCCGCCGACTGCCGTATGTCGCGGGACGAGGAGCCTACGTCGATGCGGTGGACACCGCCCTCGACCCGCCATCCGCCCTCGCGCGCGCTGTAGTGGGCCAGGTCGGCGCGAGCCAGTACCACCACGGCCTCCCGGCTCTCCCCCGGGGCCGGGGACACCGAGGCGAAGCCGCGCAGTTCCCTCGGGGGCCTGGCGACCTCGGAGTCCGCCGGTCCCGCGCTGTAGACCTGGACCACCTCCCGGCCGGTCCGGTCACCGGTGTTGGTGACGGTCACCGTCACGGTGACCGCCGCACCGTCCTCACTCACCTTCGCACGCAGGCCGGAGTAGGCGAACGTCGTGTAGGACAGCCCGTGGCCGAACGGGAAGGCGACCTCACGGCCGGTGGCATCGTAGCCGCGGTATCCGACGAACACGCCCTCGCCGTAGCGGACCCGGCCCTCCTCTCCGGGGAAGGACAGGTGGCTGGGGCAGTCCGCGAGGCGCAGCGGGATCGTCTCGGCCAGCTTCCCGGACGGATTGACCTCACCGAACAGCACCCGGGCCAGGGCGCCCCCGCCGGCCTGGCCGAGCAGCCAGCCCTCCACCACGGCGGGGACCGTCTCGTGCCAGGGCGACGTACGCACCACTCCCCCGTTGGACAGCACCACGCACACGCGGTCGTTGACGGCGCGGACGCGCTCCAGCAGGCGCAGTTGGCCGGCGGGCAGGTCGATGTGGGCGCGGTCGAAGCCCTCCGACTCGTCCTGTGCGGCCAGACCGGCGAAGAGCACCACGGTGTCGCTCTCGGCGGCCAGCCGCACCGCTTCGTCGGCCGCGGCTCCGCCCGTGTCCCCGTCGCCGGACAGGGCGTAGCCCGGGGCGAACTCCACGCGGGCGCCGTCGGCGAGCCGCCGCAGGCACTCCAAGGGAGTGTCGAGGCGGGTGGGTGTCACCTGGGAGCTGCCGGCGCCCTGGTAGCGAGGGGTGCGGGCCAGCTCGCCGATGACGGCCACGGTGCCCGAGGAGCGGTCGAGGGGCAGCAGCCCGGTGTCGTTCTTCAGCAGCACCACGCACCGGTCGGCGGCCTCGCCGGCCAGCCTGTGGTGTTCCTCCGCGGAGAACCGGCCGTCCGCCGGCGCGCCGTCCGTCCGCCTGCGCTCCGCGGCCCGCCGGGCGAAGCGGACCAGGCGGTCGACCGCCGTGTCCAGCACGGACTCGTCGAGGTCGCCGTCGTCCACCGCGGCGACGACGTCCCGGTCGGTGCGCCCGCCGGTGCCCGGCATCTGGAGGTCGAGACCGGCGCGCAGCGCGGCGACCCGGTCACGGACGGCTCCCCAGTCGGACATCACGATGCCGTCGAAGCCCCACTCGGTGCGCAGGATGTCGGTGAGCAGCCGCGTGTTCTCCGACAACGGGACACCGTTGACCGCGTTGTACGAGGCCATGACGGACCACGGGCGGTCGCGGCGGACGATGCGTTCGAAGGCGCGCAGGTAGATCTCGCGCAGGGGGCGCTCGTCCACGTCGGCGCTCACGCGCATGCGGTCGGTCTCCTGGTTGTTGGCCGCGTAGTGCTTGAGCGCCGCGCCGACACCCGCCTCCTGCAGCCCGCGGACCATCGCGCCGCCGAGTTCGGCGGTGAGCAGCGGGTCTTCCGAGAAGTACTCGAAGTTGCGTCCGCACAGCGGCGACCGCTTGATGTTGATTCCCGGCCCGAGCACCACGTGCACGCCGTGCGCGGACGCCTCGGCGGCGATCGCTCCGGCGACGCGGCGGACGAGCTGCGGGTCCCAGCCGCTGCCCAGGGCCACGGCCGGCGGGAAGCAGGTCGCGGGTGCGGCGCTGTGCAGGTCGAACTGGCCGCCGTCGCCGCTCTCCTTCGGCAGCCGCAGACCGTGGGGGCCGTCGGACAGGGTGACGGCGGGGACGCCGGCCGCGGCGAGCCCCGTCGTGACGAAGTCGCCCGCACCGCTGGTCAGGGAGGCCTTGTCGGCCGTGGAGAGGGACGGCGTGGACGGGTGGCGCTCGGTCGCACGCGCGCCGGTCGGGATCTGCTGGGTCATACGCGCACCTATTCGGCTCGGGTGATGCAGGCGAGTACGGGTCAACCGGGAGTCCGGATCGGGAGAGGCGCAAAAAACGTAAGTTGATCGGTTTTTACTGTCAAGGGTTGCCTACTTGCCGGTAGCCGGACGGCGCGGGCGACGGGAAGCGGTGCCGCGCGGCCTATTGACGACCAGAAACCGATCACCGTACGGTTTTCGAACTTCCCCGCACCGCCGAACAGAGGAACCGCCATGCCTCCCTCCAGCCGGCCGCCCGGCGCACGCCCCGGAAGACGCACGACACAGCGCGCGACCACCGTCACCGCGGCCCTGACCGCACTGGTCTGCGCGGCCACGGCCGCCTCCGCGGCACCCGCACCGCCGCCGGCGGAAGGGCAGGGCACCTCCGAGGTGCGCTACGTGGCGCTCGGCGACTCCTTCAGCTCCGGACTCGGGATCCCCGAACCGACCGACTCGGCCTGCGGACGCTCCTCGGCCAACTACCCCACCGTGGTCGCCCGGGCGACGGAGGCCGCCTCCTTCACCGACGTGACCTGCGCGGGCGCCGCCACCAGCCACATGACGTCGCCTCAGGACTCCGTCCCGCCGCAGCTCGACGCCCTGCGCCCCGACACCACTCTGGTGACGCTGGGCATCGGCGGCAACGACCTCGACCTGACCGGTGTCATCACGCGGTGCGTGCTTCTGGGTTACCTAGCCCCGCAGGGTGCACCGTGCAAGCAGAGCTACACACTTCTCGGAACCGACGAGATCGGCTCCCGTATCGAGGCCGTCGCACCACGCCTCGACGCCGTCCTCGACGAGATCCGCGTCCGCTCCCCGCAGGCCCGGGTCCTCCTGGTCGGGTACCCGGCGATCTTCCCGGACGACGGCTCCGCGTGCCGGGAGACGGTCGCGCTCGCCGAGGGCGACTTCCCCTGGCTCCGGGACAGGACGAAGCAGCTCAACACCGTGCTGGCACGGCAGGCCTCACTGCACGGCGCCGGTTTCGCCGACGCCTACGGTCCCTCGGTCGGACACGACGTGTGCAGGCCGGCGGGCGTGCGGTGGATCGAGCCGGAGGAGACCGCGGCGGCGGCCGGATTCCACCCCAACGCCGCCGGGCACCGGAGTACGGCCGATGCAGTTCTCGCCGCCCTCACCGGTTGACGCCGGTTCCGGACCCGCCCTCCTCGGGCCGGAGTCCGACGCGGACCAGGTAGTCACGGACCAGGTCCTCCATGTCCACGGCTTCCGGCTCCAGCAGCCACTGCGTCTGCAAGCCGTCCATCAGGGCCAGCAACTGCCGGGCGGCGACCGCGGGCTCGGGGGTCGTCGGCGGATCGCCAGGCGTGCTCAACGCCTCGACGAGGACGGTCAGTTCCTCCCGCAGGACCCGGTAGCGCTCCCGGAAGTAGTGGTGGGCCGGGTGCTCCGGATCGGTGGCCTCGGCGGACAGCTTGGCGTAGAGCGCCACGAGGCCCGGGGTCGAGGCGTTGCGGGCGATCAGCCCGACCAGTGCGCGCAGCCGCTCGGCCGGGTCCGGTTCGGGCGCGCCGGGATGGGTGATGCCGGGAAACACCGACTGCGCGTCGATCCGGTCGCGACGGCCCAGTACCGCGGTCAGCAACGACTCCTTGCCGGGGAAGTGGTGCAGAACACCGGCGTGGGTCAGCCCCGCGTGGGCGGCGATGTCCCGCAGCGACACGGCGTTGAACCCCGACCGGGAGAACAGTTCGGTGGCGGAGTCCAGGATGCGGGCCCGCGTCCGCTCGCCCTTGGAAAGGCGACGCGGGTCGGCCTCGGGTCGTGCGCTCACTTCAGCGGGCTCCTGCCATCGGCTCCGGTGCGTCACGGGAGTGCCCCGGCATCCCCGCTTCGATCCCGGAAGTTACCAGTCGGCCGGCCCGGCCGGACGCCTTCCTCCGACAAAAACCTACCAACTGGTTAGTTCTGCGGCTAAGCTCACCGCCCATCTCGTCCGGGACGTCCCTCCCCGGCCCTCCACACGGAGCGATCCTCATGACCAGAAGCACCCGAACCGGGGCCGCGGCCGCCTGTCTGGCGGCGGCCCTCGCCGTCGCGGGATGCAGCGGCGCCGGCACCACGGGCAGCGGTTCGTCGACGCTGAACATCGCCACCATGACGTTCCCGCAGAGCCTCGACCCCGCCCAGGCCGTCGGCAGCGCCCTGCCGTTCTTCCAGGCGACGTACGACACCCTCGTCAAGCGCGAGCCGGACGGTGAGTTCCGGCCCATGCTCGCCACCGCCTGGAAGTACAACGCCGACCGCACCGAACTCGCCCTCACCCTGCGCGAGGACGTGAAGTTCGCCGACGGCACCGCCTTCGACGCCGCGGCCGTCAAGGCGAACATGGAGCGCTTCAAGAAGGGTGGCGGGGCCGACGCCAAGTGGCTGAAGGACCTGGAGGCGGTGGAGATGAAGGACGCCTCCCACGCCACTCTCCAGCTGAAGCAGCCCAATCCCGCCATGCTCTTCTACCTGAGCGACGCGGCGGGACTGATGGCCAACCCGGCCGCGTTCGGCAAGGGCGACAGCCTCAAGACGACCCCCGACGGCACCGGCCCCTACCGCCTGGACACGGCGAAGACCACGATCGGCACCAAGTGGGTCTACCAGCGCAATCCCGACTACTGGGGCGAGGCGCTGCCGTACGAGACACTGACGATGAGCTTCTTCGACAACGAGACGGCGATCGTCAACGGCCTGAAGACCGGCCAGGTGAACGCGGCCCTCCTGCAGAGCGCCGACCAGCAGATCAGCATCGAGGCCGATCCGCGGATGAAGACGACGAAGCAGGAGTTCGACTTCCAGGGACTGTTGCTCTTCGACCGGGGCGGAGCACTGACGCCCGCGCTCAAGGACGCCCGCGTCCGCCAGGCGCTCAACCTCGCCGTCGACCGCGAGACGATGCTCCGGGCCATCCGCCAGAACCGCGGCGAGATCACCTCGCAGGTCTTCGGCCCCGACACCCGGGGATACGCGGAGGAACTGGACACGTACTACGCCCACGACCCGGACCGGGCCAGGGAACTGCTGCGGGCGGCCGGCCACGGCGACGGATTCACGCTGAAGCTTCCCCGGATCTCCGCCATCGTCAACGACGCGCTCGCCGCCTCGCTGGCCGCCGACTTCGAGGCCGTCGGGGTGAAGCTGGTCTGGGACGACCTCGACGGTGCCTCGGCGGTGCGGAAGGTGTTCACCGACCGGGCGTACTCCGGCATGGTCATGAACATCGGCCAGTCCTCGTCGGACTGGGTCGTGGTCGACGAACTCGTCAACCCGGGTGCCTTCAACATGTTCGGCACCACCGACGCCACCGTGCGGGAACTGGTCGCTCGCGTCCAGTCCGGCACCGCCGAACAGGCCGGGACCGCCGTGCGATCCCTCAACGAGCACCTGGTGGAGCAAGGGTGGTTCGTGCCCTTCTACCGGATGAGTTACCTGCACGTCTCGGACGGCACGGTGACCGTCCGCCCGCAGTCCGGCATGGCCGTCCCGTCGATCTACAACTACTCCCCCGCCAAGTGACCCGCCCCGGCGCCCGTCACGGATACCGAGTGCCATGCTGACCTTCATCGCCCGCCGGACGGCGTCCGGTGCCCTGCTCCTGGTCGTCATCTCGCTGCTCACCTACGTGCTGCTGTCGGTCCCCGACACCGACATCGGCCGGCAGCTCCTCGGCCAGAGCGCCGACCAGGCCTCCGTCGACGCCAAGAACGCCGCCCTGGGCCTGGACCGGCCGGTACTGGAGCAGTACGCGGACTGGCTCACCCACGCCGTGCGCGGCGACCTCGGCACCTCGTGGTTCACCAGTGAGGACGTCGCCACGGCGGTCTGGGGCAGGCTGCCGGTCACCGCCAGCCTGATGGTCGGCGTCACGCTCGTCACCACGACGGTGTCCTTCCTGCTCGGTGTCTGGGCGGGGGTGCGGCGCGGCGCCGTCGACCGGTTCGTCCAGGTGCTGGGTGTCGTGGGCTACGCGCTGCCCGGCTTCCTGGTCACCCTCGTCCTCGTGCTGGTCTTCGCGGTCCGGCTGAACTGGTTCCCGGCCATCGGCTACATCCCGTTCGCCGAATCGCCCGGCGGCTGGCTGTCCACCATCGCCCTCCCGGTGCTGTCCCTGTCGGTGGCTTCCGTGGCCGGCGTCTCCCAGCAGGTGCGCGGCGCGGTGATCGACGTCCTGCGCCAGGACTACGTCCGTACCCTGCGCGCCCGCGGCCTGCCCCCGTCCCGCATCGTCTTCCGGCACGTCCTGCGCAACGCCTCCGCACCGGCCCTGTCGGTACTCGGCATGCAGTTCGTGGGACTGCTGGGCGGCGCGGTCGTCGTGGAGCAGATCTTCGGTCTGCCCGGCATCGGCAGCATGACCGTCACCTACACCACCCGCGGCGACATCCCCGTGATCATGGCGCTGGTCATGCTCACCGTGGTCGGTGTCGTCCTGATCAACCTTCTGGTCGACATCGTGATCGGCTGGCTCAACCCGAAGGCGAGGGCCGCATGAGCGAGAACCTTCCGGCCGGACCGCCCGCGACCGCCACGGACCGTCCCGGCGGCGCGGCGCGGGCGGCGGGCCGCCGGGCGACGCCCGGTCGCCGCGTCCTGCGGCGGCTGTCGCGCAACCCGCTCGGCGCCGGGTCGGCCGCCGTGCTCCTGCTGCTCGTCGCCGCGGTCCTGCTGGCGCCGTGGCTGGCGCCCCAGGACCCCTCGGCCGCGTCCCTCGGCAACGCCTTCGCCGGCCCCGGCGGCGCCCATCCGCTGGGCACGGACTCCGCGGGCCGCGACATCCTCTCCCGCGTCCTGTACGGCGGGCGCAACACCCTCGGCGGAGCGGTGATCGCCCTCGGCATCGCCCTCGCCCTCGGCGTGCCGGCCGGTCTGTACGCGGGCTACCGCGGGGGCAGGTTCGACTCCGCCGCCAACTGGGCGGTCGACCTGGTCATGGCGCTGCCCGCCATGGTGGTGCTCCTGGCCTCCCGCGCCATCCTCGGCCCCAACGTGTGGGCCCTGATGGTCGTACTGGGGGTGCTCGCGGCACCGAGCTTCCACCGTCTGGTGCGCGGTGTCGTCGCGGGCGTGCGCAAGGAGCTGTACATCGATGCCGCCAGGGTCTCCGGGCTGTCCGACGCGCGTATCGTGTCCCGGCACGTGCTGATCGTGGTCCGCGGCCCGGTCATCATCCAGGTGGCCCTCGTCGCCGGCGTCGCGATCGGCCTCCAGGCCGGTCTGGAGTTCCTCGGCATCGGCAGCGGCTCGTCGGCCACCTGGGGCGCCATGCTCAACGAGGCGTTCCAGAACATCCAGCGCGCGCCCCTGCTGATGCTGTGGCCGGGGCTCGCCCTGGGCCTGACCAACGGCGCGCTCGTCCTGTTCGCGTCGGCCCTGCGCGACGGGCTGGAGGACCACTCCGGGCAGCCGTCCGCACGGCCCCGGCCCGTACGCCGCACAACGCCCGCGCCGGCTCCTACCGGGGAACGCTCCCCGGACGGCCGGGCCGAACTGCTGTCGGTGCGCGGACTCACCGTCGCCTACGCGCAGCCGGACGGTACCGACAAGCAGGTCGTGCACGGAGTCGACCTGGACGTGCGCGCCGGGGAGATCGTGGGGCTCGTCGGTGAGTCCGGCTCCGGCAAGACCCAGACGGCCTTCGCCGTGCTCGGCATCCTGCCCGACGGCGGACGGATCGCGGGCGGCAGCGTCCTCGTCGGCGGAGCCGAACTGGTCGGCCTGCCCGAACGCGAGCGCCGGGCCCTGCGCGGCCGCACCGCCGCCTACGTCCCGCAGGAGCCGATGAGCAACCTCGATCCCGCGTTCACCGTCGGCAGCCAGCTCTTGGAACCCATGCGCCATCTTCTCGGCCTCTCGCGCAGGGACGCGGCCCGGCGTGCCCTGGAACTGCTGCGCCTGGTGGAGATCCCCGACCCCGAGCGCACGCTGCGGCTGTACCCGCACCAGATCTCCGGTGGCATGGCCCAGCGAGTGCTCATCGCCGGCGCGATGTCCTGCGATCCCGGGCTCCTCATCGCCGACGAACCCACCACGGCGCTCGACGTACGGGTCCAGGCGGACATCCTGGACCTGCTGCGCCGGCTGCAGCGGGACCGCGGGCTCGGCGTCCTCCTGGTCACCCACGACCTGGGAGTGGTGGCCGACCTGTGCGACCGCGTCGCCGTGATGAACGGCGGCCGGATCGTGGAGACCGGCACCGCCGAGCAGGTCCTCCACTCCCCCCAGGACGCCTACACCCGGACCCTGCTCGACGCCGTCCTCGACGACGCCCCGGCACGGGACCGCCGACAGCCCCGAAAGGCGAGGAGCACAGCCGTATGAACGCAGCAGAGGCCACCGAGCCCGCCGCTCCCGCGGCGCCCCTCCTGAGCGTGAGGGACCTGCGGGTCTCGTACCCCGGACGGAGCCGGCGTGCCCCGCACACCGAGGTGCTCAGGGGCGTGTCCCTCGACGTCCGGCCGGGTGAGACCCTCGGCCTGGTCGGGGAGTCCGGGTCGGGCAAGACCACCATCGGCCGCGCCGTCCTCGGCCTGGTGCCGGTGCGGTCCGGCACGATCACCTTCGACGGGGAGCCCGTGCACACGGCCGGCCGCTCCCGCCGCCGCGCGCTGAGCCGGGACCTCCAGGTCGTCTTCCAGGATCCGTACACCTCCCTGAACCCCTCGCTCACCGTCGGGGACACCCTGGCCGAACCCCTGATCGCGCACGGGACGAGTCCGCACGAGGCCCGCGACCGGGTCCGCGGCCTGCTCGACCGGGTCCACCTGCCTGCGGACGCCGCCCACCGGCTGCCCCGCGAGTTCTCCGGGGGCCAGCGGCAGCGCGTCGCCATCGCCCGTGCCCTGGCCCTGCGCCCCCGGCTCGTCATCTGCGACGAGCCGGTCTCCGCACTCGACCTGACGACCCGAAGAGCGGTGCTCGACCTGCTGCTGGACATCCAGGAGGAGACGGGCACGGCGTACCTCTTCGTCACGCACGACCTGTCCGTGGTCCGCTTCATGAGCCACCGGGTGGCGGTGATCCACCGCGGCGAGATCGTGGAGACGGGCGGCGCCACCGACGTCACCGGGGCGCCGCGGCACGCCTACACGCGGGCACTGATGCTGTCGGCCCCGGTGGCGAACGTCGCGGCGCAGCGCCGGCGCCGGGAGGCGGCGAAACGTCTCACCGGGTGAGGCGGCGAGCGTCCGGCTGTCCGGCCGCCGGTTCACGTGACGAGAAGGCGCAGGCCGAGCTCTGTGGCGTCGAGGGCGACGACGTCCCGGTTGCGCTCGGCCCACCGGCCGGAGGAGAGGTCGTCGCGGAGGCCGTCCACCGCCCGCTGCTCCGCCTGAGGCCCGACCCGGGTCCACACGGACACCGCGCGGCGTACCTGTTCGTCCAGGTACGCCTCGGGCCGGCGCCAGTGGGCTTCGAAGAAGCCGTCGGCGCAGTCCCAGGGAACGAGCACCGGTTCCGCACGACCGTCGATCGCGCGGGCCAGGTCGGCCAGTGAGGGCCTGTCGGTGAGGAGGCCGCCGAACTCGGGCAGGTAGTCGCGGGTGAGCCAGAAGCGGTCGCGCCAGCCGGTGCTGCCGGCGTCGTAGGTGAACACCACCACCCGGCGGGCCACGCGGCGCATCTCCCGCAGACCGGCGACCGGGTCCGGCCAGTGGTGAACGGTGCTGACCGCCATCGCCGCGTCGAACGACTGGTCCTCGAAGGGCAGGCGCTCCGCGGCGGCGGCCACGCAGGGCGCCGAGCCCGCCGGGCGCTGCGCGCGCATGACGGCCGACGGTTCGACCGCCGTCACGTCACGGTCGGGAGGCTCGTAGGAGCCGGTGCCGGCCCCGACGTTCAGCACGGTCCGCGCGTCCCCGAGCGCGTCCCAGATCCTCTCGGCGATCCGCGGTTCGGTGCGCCGCGTCGCCGGGTACGCGGATCCGATGACGTCGTACAACTGCGCTCCGAACACTTTCAGTTGTTCCTCCGGCGTCGTGTTCATCCCCATGGCCCGTGCCTCCAGTTCCCTGTCGATGGCCGTCACGGCGGCAGCGGCCTGATCGCGCCGGTCCAGCAGCAGACCGCGCAAACGGCGCAGGTGCGCCACCGCGTCGGTGGCGGGGTCGTCGACCAGGTCCGCGATCTCGCGCAGCCCGAATCCCAGGCGCCGGTAGGCGAGCACCTGCCGCAGTCGCTCCACGTCGCCCGCCGCGTAGGCCCGGTATCCGGAGGCGGTGCGCGCGGACGGCCGTACGAGGCCGATCTCGTCGTAGTGGTGCAGCGTGCGGACGCTGACGCCGGCCAGTCCGGCCACGCGTCCCACGGTCAGGTGCGCTTCCATGCCGGGGACTATGCGGCATGACGCCACGTGAGGGTCAAGCACTCCCAGGCCGGACCGGGCTGCGGCCGGCGCGGATCGGTCCGGTTTTCCGGTGGCCCAACGGGCCGGGACACCGGTCCGTTGTCCTTCTACGGTGGAGCCGTTCCTGTCCGAGCCCGCACGTCTTCGGCGTGCGGGCACGAAGCGAGGTGACACCGTTGCTCCGACGCCGAGTCGGGGGCCCGTCGGGCCCCGTCGTCAGCGCCTTGTGCCTGGGCGCACTGCCCTTCGGCACCACCGTGGACGAGAAGACGTCCTTCGCCATTCTCGACCGGTTCACCGAGGCCGGCGGCGATCTCGTCGACACCGCCGACAACTACGCGTTCTGGGTCCCCGGCGGGAGTGGGGACGAGAGCGAGAGCACCGTCGGCCGGTGGCTGGCGAGCCGCCGCATGCACGACAAGGTCGTGATCTCCACCAAGGCGGGGGCCCGGCCGACCGTGCCCGGCAGCGGTCTGGAGACGGCCGAGGGGCTGTCCGCACCGGTACTGCGCAAGGCGGCGGAAGACAGCCTGCGACGCCTGGGCACCGATCGCCTCGACCTGTACTGGACACACATCGAGGACCGGTCCGTCCCCCTGGAGGAGACACTCGGGGCGCTCGAGGAACTGGTCGGCGGCGGCAAGGTGGCGGTGCTCGGCTGCTCCAACCACGCCACCTGGCGGACCGAGCGGGCCCGCGCGATCGCCCGGACCAACGGCTGGACCGCGTACACCTGCGTCCAGCAGCGCTACTCCTACCTCCAGCCGCGCTTCGACATCGGACTGCCGGAGAGCGGGCACGTCCATGTGACCGCCGAGCTCCTCGACTACGTGCGCAGTGAGCCGGACCTGACGCTGATGGCCTACTCGTCGCTGCTCTCGGGCGCGTACACACGGCCCGACAAGTCCTTGCCGGCCGCCTACCACCACCCCGGGACCGGGCAGCGCCTGGCCGTTCTGCGGGAGGTGGCCGCCGAGCTGGGGGCCACGGCCAACCAGGTGGTACTGGCCTGGCTGCTCGGGGGTGACCCGCCGGTGATCCCGATCGTGGGGGTGAGCTCCGTCGCGCAACTGGACGAAGTACTGGGCGCGGTGGAGCTGGAGCTGCCCGGGGAGAGCAGGGCGCGGCTCGACCACGCCGCGACGGGCTGAGGGGCCGTGCGCCCGCCGCCCCTCAGCCCGGCCGCCCCTTGGCCCTCCCCGCCTCGGAGTCCCGCCCGTTGGTGCGCCGGGCCGCGCCTACGGCCTGCGCCAGGCGTCGCACGGCGTCGGGCACGGCCCGGTCAGCGAGATTGCCGTAGCCGAGGACCAGGGTCGGGCCGGCGGAGTCCGAGGTCCGCACCATGCGGTAGTCGTCGAGGTCCGCGAGCCGCACGTCGCGCCGTGCGGCCTCCTCGACGACGGCGGGCGCCGGGCAGCCCGTCAGGGACAGCAGCAGATGGAAGCCGGCCGCGGCGCCGGACACCCGGAACCCGGGCAGCGACTCGGTGAGTTCGCGCAGGAGGTGGTCGCGTCGGCGTTTGTAGTTCGAGGAAGGTCCCCCCCCAGGCCGGGTCCGTCCGATCGTCCGCCACGTCGGTCGCTGCTACCGACCGGCCCGCGTCGGCCGGGCGGCGGGCGCGGCGCTCGGCAGGGGCGGAACAATGCCTCCACCGCGTGGGGCCCGGTCTGCGAAACTGTGCGGATGAACGTCAGACTCGCCGAAGCGCAAGACGTCCCGGGTTTCCTCGCGTTGGCGGGGCAGGTGGAGCACTGGTTCGGTCCGATGGTCGGTGAGGCCGGCTTCCACGCGGCGGTGCGGGACCACATCCGCCGGTCGGAGGCGCTCGTGGCCGGCCCCGCCGGCTCGCCCCCGCTCGGCGCCATGCTGTTCGGCCCGACGGCACCGGCCTACCACGTGCACTGGCTCGTCGTGTCCGAGCAGGCGCGCGGCACGGGCGTCGGCCGCGCGCTCATGGAGGACGCGATGCGCCGGTGGGTGCGCGGCCCCGGCACGGTCGAGGTGGTCACCTTCGGCAGCGACCACCCCGGGGCACAGGTGAGCGGTGCGCGCGTCTTCTACGAGCGTCTCGGATTCGTCCCCGCGGAGGCCGCCGCCCCGGGGCCCGAGGGCGGTTCACGGCAGGTCTTCCGCCGCACGGTCTCCTGAGGCACCGAGCGGGTACGGGCGGCGTGCCGCGACAACCGCGGAAGTGAACGGTGTGGTGAGCACTTCGGTGGCCCGCAGCGCTGGATGAGCGAGATAGAAGAGGCGGAGCTCGTCCACTTCGCCACGGAAGCGGGGCGGCCAGTGGGACGAGGGCGTGAAGTCGTCCAGGATCAGCAGGCCGCCCGGAGCGAGCAGTCCGACGACGCCCTCGGGGTCGTCCAGCTTGCCTCCGCCGTCGCAGAAGAAGACGTCGAAGGGGGCGTGCCGTTCGAGCAGTCGCCAGTCCCCGGTGAGAACGCTGACGCGGTCGTCGTCCGCGAAGACTCCGGCCGCCCGGCGGGCCGGCTCCTCGTCACGCTCGACGGTGATCAGGCGGGCGCCGGCGCCCAGACCGCTGTGCAGCCACGCGGTCCCCACTCCGAAGCCGGTGCCGCTCTCGGCGACGACCCCGTGCGGCTTCGAGGCAGCGGCAAGGCCGAGCAGTCTACCCACTTCCGGGATGCAGCTCTGCTCGAACCCCGCCTCGGCAGCGGCACGTCGCGCCGCTGCCACGCGGGACGGGACCGCACGTCCTTGCGTCATCGCGGGTCTCCTTTCCCGTCTTCTCCGTCATGTCGGCGCAGCACGGCCTCAGGTCCGGCACCGGCTCGGCAGACAGCGTTCGCGCAGGCGGGTGAAGGCGGTGGGGACGGGACGGCCGGGAAGGAAGTCCTTGATCCGCTCGGCGCATTCCCGCGGGGTCGCCGTGCCGGTGTCGCATTCCAGGTCGTAGTCGCCGTGCGCGTGCACCAGGTCGTACTGGAGCTCGGCGAGGCCCTTGGGCCGGTCGCCTCGGGCCTGCTCGCGGCGGACCAGTTCGTCGAGCGGGCAGCGGACACCGACGAACAGGACGTCCTGGGGACGCAGCACCGTGAGGCAGTCGAGCAGGCGCCAGGGCTCACTGAGGACGTGGTCGACCACGACGTTGTTGCCCACCTCGGCCATGGCCGCGATCGAGCGGTGAAAGCCCTGCCTGGTGCGCCGCAGGGCGGCGTCGAGTTCCTCGGGGCCGAGGGCTCGCTTGGTGCGCATCGCGTTGAAGCTGTCCACGGCGAGGTGGAAGTAGACGCCGTCGTCCAGGACGTCGAGCAGTTCCCGGGCGATGCTCGACTTCCCGGAGCTGGAAGTGCCGTTGAGGAAGATGACCTGACCGGACGCCATGCGCCTCATGGTCCCATGGTGGTGCGCGGCGGTTCAGGCGGCCGGTCCGGACACCGTCGGCAGGACCTCCTCGGCGATGTCGACGAGAACACCGTCGTCCGGGGGGAACCCCGACGTGCTCCAGACGGTGATGTCGTGGCAGCCGCCCCGGTCCTTCCCGTCGAGGGCCACCGACAGGCTCCTGGCCAGGGGCCCTTGTTCCACCGAACCGCTCGATCCGCCGCTTCCGAGATCGATGGTGATCCCCATGGTGTGGTCCGAGGAGAGGACCGCGGGCCGGCCGAGGACCTCGAGCTGCTCGTAGTCCTGCTCGCCGCCGGTTTCCAGCACCCTGACGTACTGGGCGATCGACAGGTCGTCGTAGGTGGCCGAGACGTTCACGGTGTACGTGTCGAACGCGACCTCGGCCTCCGGCCGGGCGACCTTCCCGTCCGTCAGGGGCGCCGTGCCGATGCTGCCGGACGCCGCGGTCGCGGTCTCCGAGGGGGTTCCGAGGAGCTGGGCCGGGTCCGGCCGGTTGAGCGCGGCATCCTCGGCCCGCCCGGAGCGCGCCCCGAGCGTCGGCCAGAGCGCCGAGTTCCGCGCTCTGTGGGACAAGCACGAGGTCGGTGTCCGCCCCAGGCACGTGAAACGCTTCGTCCATCCGGAGGCCGGCGCCCTGGAACTGAACTGCCAGACCCTTCTCGACCCGGAGCCGTCGCACCGCCTGGTCGTCTACACCGCGGCCCCGGGCAGCGAGAGCCACGACCGGCTGCGCCTCCTCGCGGTGATCGGCCCGCAGGCCATGCGCTGACCCGCTGCGGGGCAAGGACCGGGAACTCGTGGCAGCGCGCTCGCACACGTGATCGGAGCACGAACGTGTCTGCAGTTACCTATGAGTTCCGCACACCGGACAGGTGACAGCTGTGACTGTCCCCGGCGAGGCGGCCCGTGACAGCGTCTTACCCGGCACCGACCGGTGGAGGGAGAAGGCGTGAACAAGGGCTACGCCGTGTACTGCGACGCAGACCCGCACTTCTACGACGCGCCGCACCGTGCCACTCCCGGCACGGCGACCGCCGGCACCCGGTACGCGGCGGCCGACCTGCCGGTGCCGCCGGGATGGCGGCGCACCGAGATCGGCGACTGGCTCGCACTGCGCCCCGTGGACGCCGTACTGCCGGGGCAGGGCTGGAAGCTCCACGTGTCCGCCTGCCTGGACAACGCCGAGTCCGTACTGGCGCGGGTGCGGGAGTACTGCCTCGACCGCGGCGTCGCGTTCAAGTTCGTGCCGAGCCGCTACCTGCTGCACCAGCGCAACGCCAAGTACGCGGACCGGTCGGGCAGCGGGAAGTTCATCACGTTGTACCCGGCGGACGAGGGCCGCTTCGAGCGGGTCGTGGGCGAGCTGGCCGCCTTGCTGGACGGCGAGCCGGGCCCGCGGATCCTGAGCGACCTGCGCATCGGCGGCGGCCCGGTGCACGTGCGCTACGGCAGCTTCACCCGCCGGAACTGCTACGACGATCAGGGGGAGCTGCGCCCGGCCATCGCCGACCCCTCCGGCGAGCTGGTGCCCGACGTCCGCGGGCCGGTGTTCCGCGTGCCCGACTGGGTGTGTGTCCCCGCCTTCCTGAAACCGCACCTCGACGCGCGGGCGACGGTCACGATGGCCGACGTCCCGTACACCGTCGAGTCGGCGATCCACTTCTCGAACGGCGGCGGTGTCTACCGGGCCCGGGACACCCGTACCGGCGAGGCGGTTGTCCTGAAGGAGGCCCGTCCGTACGCCGGGCTGGCGGCGGACGGCGCGGACGCGGTGGCTCGGCTGGACCGCGAGCAGCGGGCGCTCGAGCGGTTGTCGGGGCTGGACTGCACCCCCGAGGTGCGGGACCGCTTCGCCGTGGGCGAGCACCATTTCCTGGTTCTGGAGTACCTGGACGGCAAGCCCCTCAACACCTTCTTCGCCCGGCGCCACCCGCTCATCGAGGCGGACCCGGACGAGCGCCGGCTGGCCGAGTACACCGAGTGGGCGCTCGACGTGCACGGCCAGGTGGAGCGGGCCGTCTCACAGGTGCACGCGCGGGGCGTGGTCTTCAACGACCTGCACCTGTTCAACATCATGGTCCGCGACGACGGACGGGTGGCCCTGCTCGACTTCGAGGCCGCGCACCACGTCGAGGAGCCGGGCCGCCAGACGGTCGCCCACCCCGGGTTCGTCGCTCCTGCGGGCCGGCGGGGCACCGCCGTGGACCGGTACGCGCTGGCCTGTCTGCGCCTGGCCCTCTTCCTGCCCCTGACGAGCCTCCTGGCCCTGGACCGGCGCAAGGCGGAACACCTCGCGGATCTGGTCGCACGGCAGTTCCCCGTGGAGCGCGCGTTCCTGGACGCGGCGGTCGACGAGATCACCGGCGCGTCCGGCGCGTCACCGGCCGCCCGCGGTACGGGGCGTCGGTTCGTCCCCGTGCCGCCCGGCGACTGGCCCCGCAGCCGGGACTCGATGACGGCGGCCATCCGCACGTCGGCCACGCCCGCGCGCGACGACCGTCTCTACCCGGGGGACGTCGCCCAGTTCGCCACCGCGGGCGGCGGGCTCTCATTCGGTCACGGAGCGGCCGGGGTGCTGTACGCCCTGGCCGAGAGCGGGGCCGAGCGCGACGAGAACGCGGAGCAGTGGCTGCTCGACCGGACGAAGGAGCCGCCCTCGGGGATGCCGCTCGGCTTCCACGACGGGATCGCCGGCACCGCGTGGGTCCTGGACCGTCTCGGTCACCGGGCGAGGTCGCTGGAGCTCGCGCGGCTCCTGGCCGAGCAGTCCCTGGACCGTCTCGCCACGGACCTGCACAGCGGGACCGCCGGGATCGGACTGGCGCTGGACTCCCTGGCCGACCGCACCGGCGACACCGCCCTGCGCGACGCGGCGACGCGGTGCGTCGAACTCGGTGCCCGCCACTGCTCGGACGACGCACCGGGCCGCCGGAGCCGGGCCGGGCTGCTGTACGGCGCGACCGGCAGCGCCCTGTTGTTCCTGCGCCGGTACGAGCGCACGGGCGACGCCGGCCTGCTCGATCTCGCGCGCGACGCACTGCGCCGCGACCTCTCGCACTGCGTGCGCGGCGCGGGAGGAGCCCTGCAGGTGGACGAGGGCTGGCGCACCATGCCGTATCTCGGCGCCGGGAGCGTGGGCATCGGCATGGTGCTCGACGACTACCTCGCGCACCGTGCCGACGAGCGGTTCGAGCGGGCGCGGGACGAGATCGTACGCGCGGCGCAGGCCATGTTCTACGCCCAGCCGGGGCTGTACCGGGGGGTGGCCGGCATGGTGCTCTTCCTGGGGCGCACGACCGCCACCGGACCGGGGACCGGTCCCGCGGCGGTCCGGCGGCAGCTCGACGCGCTGGCCTGGCACGCCATGTCGTACCGCGACCACCTCGCCTTCCCGGGCGAGCAGATGATGCGCCTGTCCATGGACCTGTCCACCGGGACGGCCGGATGTCTGCTGGCCGTCGCCTCCGTCCACGGCGACCGGCCCGCCGGTCTGCCGTTCCTCCCACCGCCGCGGGACCAGCGGCGCCCATGAGCCGGCCCCGCCGGGGCCGTGGAGAGAACACCCGTTGTCGTACGGAAGGAAGAGACATGAACCTGTTCGAGCTGCAGTCGCTGGAGACCCCGAAGGAAGAGGCCATGGGCGACGTGGAGACCGGCAGCCGCGCGAGCCTGCTGCTCTGCGGTGACAGCAGCCTCAGCGTGACGACGTGTAACTGACGCCGTCCGGACCAGCTGACACGGTGAGCGCGGCACGCCGCGCTCACCGTGTCGCGCCCCGTGCGGCGCCGACCAGGAGAGGGGCAGACCGGTGGGAAGCGCTCCGGTCCCGGGCCGTTCGCGTCCGGTGGACGAGGCGCCCGGCACCGATCCCGGGCGCGTGCCCGAACTTCTGGTACTGGGATGCTCGGTGGCCGCGGCCGCCGCCGCCGTCGCCCAGCCCCTGGTCATCGGCCGCACCCTTGACCTGCTGCTGGGCGCGGGCCACGCCGCTGCCTGGATCGCGGCGAGCGTCGCACTGCTGGTCGGGGAGATCCTGCTCGACTGTCTCACCGCGTTCCTGACCGGCCGGTGCACCGCCGACTGGACCGCCGCCGTCCGCTCCCGCGCACTGCGCGGACTCCTGCACGCCGTGCCGGACACGGCCCGCGCGCACGCTCCCGGGGACGTCGCGACCCGGCTCACCCTCAACGCCTCCGACGCGGGTGCCGCACCGGCGGCCGGGGCGGCACTGGTGGCCTCCCTCGTCACACCGGCCGGCGCCCTGGTCGCGCTGGCCGTCGTCGACGTGTGGGTCGCCGCCTGCGTCCTCGTCGGGTTGCCGGCCCTGGCCCTGCTGCTGAAGGCGTTCGCGCGCGACACCGGGGTGTCGGTCGGGGCCTACCAGCGGGTGCAGTCGGACATCGCTGCCCGGCTGCTGGAGGCCGTGGAGGGCGCGGAGACCATCGCCGCCGCGGGCACCGCCCCCCGTGAACGCGACCGCGTGCTGAGCCCGTTGGCCGAACTGGGTGCGCTCGGTGAGCGCATGTGGAGACTGCACGGGCGGGCGCTGGCCACCGGTGGTGTCCTCGTTCCGCTGCTGACCGTGGCCGCCGCCGCCGTGGGCGGCCTCCGGCTCGGCGCGGGCGTGCTCAGTGCCGGCGAACTGCTGGCGGTGATCCGGTACGCCCAACTGGCCGCGGGGATCGGCGGCGCGGCCACGCTGGTCGGCGCGGTGGCCCGGGGCCGCGCGGCGCGGGAGCGCACCCGGGCCCTGGAGGAACTGCCCGCGCTGTCCTACGGAACCCGCACGCTCTCCCCGGGAGGACCCGGGACGCTGGAGCTGCGCGGGGTGCGGGTCTCACGAGGCGGTGTGGAAGTCCTGCGGGTGGACCGGGTTACGGTGCCGGGCGGCCGGACCGCCGCGGTCGTGGGCCGCAGCGGCTCCGGCAAGTCGGTCCTGGCCGCGGTGGCCGGCCGGCTGACCGATCCCGACCGGGGGCGGATCCTGCTGGACGGCACGCCTCTCGACGCGCTGACCCGGCCGAGTCTCCGCGCCGAGGTGGGCTTCGCCTTCGCCCGTCCGGAACTGGGCGACCGCACCGTCGCGGAGGCGGTGGCCGCCGGCCCTCGCGCCGTCTCGCCCCACCAGGTCCGGGCGGCCGTCCGCCTCGCCGGTGCCGACGCCTTCGTACACCGGCTGCCGCAGGGGTACGACACACCGCTCACCGACGCGCCGCTGTCCGGCGGTGAGTACCAGCGCCTGGGGCTGGCGCGGGCGTTCGCGCACGCGGGCCGGGTGCTGGTCATGGACGACGCCACCTCCAGTCTCGACACCGCCACGGAGCACGCGGTGGAACAGGCTCAGCGGAACTCCCCCTCCGTCGTCACCCGCCTGGTCGTCACGCACCGCCCGTCGGTGGCGGCGCGGGCGGATCTGGTGATCTGGCTGGAGGACGGACGGGTCCGGGCGGTCGGCCCCCATCGGCGGTTGTGGCGGGAGGCCGCCTACCGGGCGGTGTTCGGTGCGCCGGAGGAGGACGGCGGAGCGTCCGTCGGCGAAGGGCCCGCTCAGGGGCGGACCGGCGCGCTGCGCGGAGAGGCACGACCGTGACGCCCGCCGTGGAACGGAAGGACACGGCGGGCTCCCCCCGGGGCTCGGGAGCCGAGCGCGGGCTCGGGCCGTCCGCCCGTCGTTTCCTCGCCGAACGCAAGGGCGTGCTCGCGCGGCTCGCGGCGTGGTCGGTGGCGGAGTCGGTGCAGACCTTCCTGGTCGGCTACGGCGTGGCGCAGGCCCTCGACCGCGGCTTCCTCGCCGGTGACACCGCCGCGGGCCTCGGCTGGCTGGCGGTCGCCGCCTGTGCGGTGCTGCTGGGGGCCCCGGTGATCAGAGGGGTCTTCGCCGAGCTGGCCGGGCTGACGGAACCGCTGCGGGACCGTCTGGTGCGCCGCGCGGTGGACCGGACGCTGGCCCGCGCCCTGTCCCGGCCCGAGGGCGGGGACCGCGCGGCCGTCTCGCGGCTCACCAACCAGGTGGAGATGGTGCGGGACAGCTTCGCCGGTCTCGTGCTCACCCTGCGCTCCTTCGTCTTCACGGCGGCCGGGGCGCTGGCCGGGCTGCTCTCGTTGCACCCGGCTCTGGTGCTGGTCGTCGTGCCACCGCTGGCCGCGGGCGTGGCCCTGTTCCTGTTGACGCTGCGTCCGATGGCGGCGGCCCAGCGGCGGGCCCTCGCCGCGGACGAGGCGCTGGGCGACCACGCCGCGCGAGTCCGGAAGGAGCTGCGCGACGTCACCGCCTGCGGAATCCTGCCGGAGACGTCGCGGGACGGAGAACGCCTCGTCGCACGTGCCGCGGTGACCTCCCGTGTCCTCGCCCGCTGGGCCGCGGTACGGGCCCTGGCGCTCGGGGCCGCGGCACAGCTGCCCGTGCTGCTCCTGCTGGTGACCGTGCCGTGGCTGCTCGCGCGGGGTGTCACCACGGGCGCTCTGCTGGGGGCGTTCACCTACCTCGCGCAGGCGCTGCTGCCCGCGGTGCACTCCCTGGTGACCGCCATCGGCGCGGCGGGGAGCAGGCTGCTCGTCGTCCTCGAGCGGTTCACCGGCCCGGAGGCGAGCCCGCCCGTCGCCGACGCGCCCCCGCTGGGGTGGCGGGCGGGCACCCCGCGCCCTCCGGCTCCGGCACGGTCGCGGGCGGCCCCCGCGGTGGAGCTGTGCTCGGTGACCGTGCGGTACGGCGCTCGGGCGGAGCCGGTGCTCGACGCGCTGGATCTGCGCGTGGAGGAGGGCGAGCACGTGGCCGTCGTCGGTCCCAGCGGCATCGGCAAGTCGACCCTCACCCGGCTGGTCGCCGGCCTGTGCGTGCCGCGGGCCGGCACCGTGCGGGTCGCGGGCAGGGAGGTCGCCGGCCGGCCCCCGGCGGAGCTCCGCTCGCTGCGGGTCCTGGCCCCCCAGCAGGCGTACGTGTTCACCGGCACGGTGCGCGACAACCTGACGTACCTGCGGCCCGGCGCTTCCCGGGCCGCCATCGAGGCCGCCGTCCTGGACGTCGGCGCCGCGCCCCTCGTCGAGCGGCTGGGCGGGCTCGACGCGGGGCTGCGGCCCGACGAGCTGTCGCAGGGCGAGCGCCAGCTGCTCGTACTGGCGCGCGCGCATCTGTCCACGGCCCGGCTGCTCCTGCTCGACGAGGCGACCTGCCACCTGGACGCCGCGTCGGAGGAGCGCGCCGAGAGGGCGCTCGCACGACGCCCGGGAACCCTGCTCGTCGTGGCCCACCGCATGTCCTCGGCGGTCCGGGCCGACCGCGTCCTCCTCCTGGACGGCGTCCGGGCGGCGTTCGGCACGCACGAGGAACTGCTCGGGCGCTCCCCCCTCTACCGCGATCTGGTGGGCCACTGGAGCCGTACCTGAGCGTGCGAGGGGGGCGGGCGGGGTGATGGTTCACCCCGCCCGCCGTCACAGCCAGCCGGCGCTCTGGACGATGCGGATCGCGTCCACGCGGTTGCGTGCCCCGACCTTCCGGATCGCGCCGGCCATGTAGTTGCGGACGGTTCCCCGGGACAGGTGCAGGCCCACGGCGATCTCGGCGACGGACGAGCCCCGTGCGGCCTCGGCCAGGACGCTCAGTTCGCGGGCCGTCAGCGGCATCTCCGACGCCCGCAGCAGCGCCACCGTGAGCCGCTCGTCGAGGAAGCTCTCCCCCTTGGCCACCGTGTGCACGGCGTCGACCAGCCGCCGCGCGGGCGCGTCCTTGTCCACGAAGCCGAGCACGCCCGCGTCGAAGGCCCTGCGCAGCACCCCCGGCCGCTCGGGCGCGGCGAGGACGACGAGGCGCGTCCCGCACCGGTTCCAGAAGGACGCGCGGGCCACTTCCTCCCGCGGTCCCTCCAGACAGTCCCCGTCGACCACGCAGACGTCCACGGGCAAGTCGTGGTCGTCAGGTTCGTCGCCGCGGGCCGGCGTGGACGACACCTCGAGTCCGTCGGCGGACCGCAGCAACTGCACCAACGCCGACCGCAACAGCGCGGCGTCGTGCACCACGAGAACACGGACCATGTAGAACCCCCTGCCTTCCCCGGTCGCCCCCGCGGGCCACCGGGCTCGTCCCCCAGTCCCCAGCCGTCTGCCCCTGGGCACCGCCCAAGAAGCACGGTGTCCGGCCGCGTCGGGGTGGAAGCGATGCCAACGCGCCGTTCTCGGCGCCCGGAAGGCGGCCCCGGGCGACACCGGATGCGGCTGGAACACGTCCGTGGCACACCGGGCTCTCCCGGCGCGTCCGACGGGCGGGGTGCGCGTTGGCTGCTCCCGTCGGGTGCCGTCGCGGCGGGTACCCGGCGGGCGGGGCGGCGCTGCGCGGCCGGGCCGTGGTTACCGGAGCGTCACAGACTCAAAACAAGCGAAGTGAATGTGGCTCGAACGGCCCGCCCGCCCGGGCCTGTGGAGCATGTGCCGGTCCGGCCGCCGGGTCACTCGATGAGCGCGTCCGCGGCGATGACCACGAGCCCGATCAACATGTCCGCGACTCCTGCCCGGCAGGAGGCCGGCCAGCCGAGCCCGGCGGTGCGGGCCGCCGAGACTCCCAGGCCGAACAGGGCGACGGTGTTGAACAGCAGGGCCACTTCGGCGGCCGTGCCCTCGCTCCACCACTGGGCCAGCGCGCCGAGCAGGAGCAGCACGGTGGGCAGCACGGCGGCGACCAACGGCCACTCGGCGAGCATCGCCCGCGTCCTGCCGAGCCTCGCCGCTGCTTCCCTGGCGGCACGCTGGGCGATGACGTGCGCGTATCCGTGGGCGGCGCCCGCGGCCAGCGCGGTCAGGAGTACCCACAGCGCGTCCTGGCCGGGATCGGCCTCCTCCCCCGGCACGTCGAGCGCGGCCACCAGGGCGCTGGCCAGTACCAGACCGTAGATGCCCCGGAACAGCCACCGCTCCGCCGGCCGGGGCCGCCGGCCACCTCTCGGTGCGGTGGCCTCGGGTGGGACGTGGTCGGCGCGGTCGGGCATCGCATCGCCTCGGTACGGGGGGGACACTGGGTCGCTCCATGCTCACCCGGCACGCCCCCGGGGGTCGTGATGCCACGCGGGCCGGACACTCACCGGTGACCGCCGCTCGGACATCGGACGATGCGCGTGGGCGTCGTCCGGCCGGGCGGCCAGGCCCTTGACGGTGGCTGGACGGCCCTCCATACTGACGGCCAAATCGATTTGGCCAAATCGATTTGGCTCCCCGTCCGGGGCCGGATCGCGGCTGAAACCCGAGCGTTGTGCCCGTACGCCCGAACGGAGCCCGAGCGTGTCCGATCCCCGCAAGAGCCGGCCCGGAGCCGGCCAACCATCCGTACCCGGCCCGACGACGGCCACCCAGCCGCCCGCCCGCCCGGCCGGCCTGTCGGCCACCGCCGATCCCACCGAGACCGATCACCCCAAAGGGGCGGGTACCGGCGAGGCCCTGGCCGGGACCGGCGCCCGGCCGGCGCCCCACCCGGTCGACGAGTCGCGTCCGCTCCCGCGGATCGTGCTCTTCGGCATCCAGCACGTCCTCGTCATGGCCGCGACCCCGATCTCGGCGATGTTCCTGATGAGCGCCACCCTCGGACTCGGCGCCGAACTGACCGTCCAGCTGCTCTCCGCCGCCTTCGTGCTGTCCGGCGTCGGATCGCTGATCCAGTCGCTGGGGCCCTGGAAGTTCGGGCCGCGGCTGCCCTTCGTCATGCTGCCGGGCGGGGCGCCGCTCATCCTGTTCCTCTCGATCGCCGACCAGCACGGGCTGCGTACCGCCACCGGCGCGGTGATCCTCACGGCGGCCTTCTACTTCGTCGTGCTGCCGGTCTTCTCCAGGCTGCTGAGGTTCTTCCCCGCCCTGGTCATCGGCACCATGATCGTCATCGTGGGCGTCAACCTGGTGAAGGTCGGTGCGGTACTCGTCACCGGACGGCCCGGCACACCCGGCTTCGCCGAACCCTCCAACCTCGGCCTCGGCATGGCGACGATCGGGTTCACCGTCGCCTTCTACCTGGTCTTCACCGGCATCCTGCGCCAGCTCGCCGTGATGATGGGCCTGCTCGCCGGCACCGCGCTCGCCGGTGTCCTGGGCGCGATCGACGCCGGGAGCGCCGGGGGCGGCGGTCTGTTGAGCGTGCCGGAGCCGATGCCGTTCGGCTCGCCGGTCTTCAACCTCGTCGCCGCGCTGCCGCTGATGCTCTACAGCCTGGCCTCCATGGCCGAGGCCACGGGGCAGACCGTCATCAACGCCGAGGCCGTCGGCAAGGACATCGACGCGCGGACCGACGTCCCCAAGACCGTCCGCGGTGACGCCTTCACCTCCCTTTTGGGCGGCTGCTTCGGACTGCCGCTCATGGTCACCAGCGGGGAGAACATCGGCATCGTCCGCGTCACCGGCGTCCGCAGCCGGTTCGTCACCGCCGCGGCCGGGGTCGTCCTCATCGTGATCGGGTTCCTCGCGCCCGTCAGCCGCGCGATCAGCGTGATCCCGTCCGCGGTCGTCGGCGGCACCGCCATGGTCGTCTTCGCCGTCATCACCGTGCTCGGCATCCAGATGCTGGGCCGCTCCGACCTGGACAGGCACACCAGCACGTTCATCTGCGCCGTCGCCCTGGCCCTGGGGCTGCTGCCGATCCTCGTGCCCGGGGTGTACGGCGGGTTCCCGCCTAACGTCCGCATCCTCCTGGAGAGCGGCGTCGCCGTCGGCGCGTTCGTCGCCGCCGTCCTCAACATCCTCTTCCACCACGTCCGTCCGGGCGTCGCCGCCCGGCTGACCGCAACACGCACAGAAAGCGACCGATGACCCACTCCGAACGCGATCTCCTCGCCGCTCCCGGCCCGCTGCTCCTCGTGCCGGACAGACTCCTGCTGCCCGAAGGGCCGGTCGACGGCTGGTCCGTCGTGGTCCGCGACGGCCGCTTCGAGGCCGTCGGTCCGGCGGACGAGGTGCGGCGCGCCCACCCCGGGCTGCGGGCCGTGCGGTTGCCCGGCCGGCTGCTGATGCCCGGTTTCGTCGACGCCCACCACCACCTGACGCAGAGTTTCGGCGCCGCGCTCGCCTTCGGTGAGCCGTCGGAGATCTTCCGCCGGGTCTGGGTGCCGCTGGAGGGCGCGCTGGACGAGGAGTCGGCGTACACGGCGGCCAAGCTGGCCGCGCTGGAGGCGCTGCGCGGGGGCTTCACCACCGTCGCCGACGCCGGCACCCGCGCCGGGGTGGACGTCGACGTGGTCGCCTCGGCGGCGCGCGACGCCGGGATCCGCTGTGTCCTCGGCCTGGTCTGCAACGACGCCGACGAGACCGGCGGCGGTGACGGCTCCGTGGCCGTCCTGGAACGGGCCGAGAAGCATCTCGCCCGTTACGACGGCGACCCGATCGTCCACGCGTCCCTGGCCGTCTCCATCCCCGAGGCGGCCACCGAGGGGACCCTGCGGGCGACCGCCCGCCTGGCCGCCGAGGCCGGGGCCGTCGTACAGATCCACGTCAACGAGCACCTGGCGGGCGTGGAACGCTCCCTCGTACGGCACGGGTCGCGGCCCCTGGAGCACCTGCACGCCGTCGGGGCGCTCGGCCCGCAGCTGCTCGCCGCGCACGCCACGCTCCTCACGCCGCGCGAGCTGACCCTGCTCGCCGACACCGGCACCGCCGTCAGCTACAACCCGGTGGCCAGCGCGTGGAAGGGCAACGCGGTCGCGCCCGCCACCGCGATGGCCGAACGCGGCATCCGCTTCGGGCTCGGCACCGACGGCACCCGCGGCGACGGCTTCCGGCTCGCGGAGGCCGCCGAGTTCGCCCAGCGACTGGCGTACGGTCTCGTCAACGGGGACTCCTCGTGCGGTGCCGGCTGGACCTGGCTGGAGCACGCCACCCGCGGCGGTGCGGACGCCGTCGGTCTCGGTGCCCGCACCGGCACCATCGCCCCGGGCATGGCGGCCGACTTCCTCCTCGTCGACGTCGACACCCCGGAACTGGCGCTCTCCTGGGACCTGCCCTGGGAGCTCGTCCGGCGCGGCAACCGGGATCAGATAGCGGCCGTCTTCGTCGCCGGGCGGCTGCGTCTGTGGCACGGCATGCCCGTCGACTGGGACGGTCCCGCACTGGTGCGGCGCGCGGCCGAACTCGCCCGCGCCGCCGTGGACCGGGCGGACGTGACCCGGGTGCACCCCACCTCCTCGGCGGCACGCGCGCTGCACCGGGCAGGGGAACGGGGCGCGGCACGGTGACGTTCGCGACCCTGGCGGTGCTCGCCGTCACGGTGGCCGTGGCCGCCTTCGTCCAGGGCAGCAGCGGCCTCGGCTTCGCGCTGATCGTCGCCCCCGTGGCCGGCATCATCGACCCCCACCTGGTCCCGGTCTTCGTCCTGGCGTCGATGATCCCGCTCAACCTGTACGTCGCCTGGCGGGAACGGGCCTCGCTCGATCTGCGCGGCGCGGGCTGGATCACCGGTGCGCGGCTCGCCGCCACCCCGGCCGGGCTGGCGGTGCTCTGGCTGATCCCGGAACGCAGCCTCGGTGTGTTCGTCGGCGTGGCCACCGTGCTCGCGGCCGTCGTGAGCCTGGCCGCGCCCGCGTTCACGCCCGGCCGGGCCGCCTATGTCGGCGCGGGCGCGGTGACCGGGCTGACCGAGACCGCGACCGGCGTCGGCGGGCCGCCGCTGGCGCTGGTCTACCAGCACCGGCCGCCCGCCGAACTGCGCTCCACCGTCGCCGCCTGCTTCCTGGTCGGGGAAGTGGCCTCCCTGGCCCTGCTGTTCGGCACGGGGAAGGCAGAGACCGCTGAGCTCGGCCAGGCCGTCGTACTGCTGCCGGCGATCGCCGTGGGCGCGTGGCTCAGCCGGCTGGTGCACCATCGGCTGGACGCCCGCAGGACGCGGCTGTTCGTCCTGGTCTTCGCACTGGTCTCGGGGCTTGTCCTGATGCTGGGAGTGTGACGGCCCGGTACCGCCCGGGTTCAGGCCCGGGCGGTACGCAGCGACGACGCGCGGGCGATCACCCGCGGTTCGGGGGACACCGCCACCGAGGGCGCGGCGGTGTCGCCGCGCAGCCGCCCCAGCAGCAGTTCCACGGCGTCCGAGGCCGCACGGTCCAGGTGCAGGTCGACCGCGGTGAGCGGTGGTTCGCAGGTGCGGGCGCGCAGGCCGTCGTAGCGGGTGACGACCATGACGTCGTCCGGTACGGCACGTCCGCTGTCGCGGATCGCCCGGACGGCGCCCACCGCGAAGGCGTCGACCAGCGCGCAGACGGCGTCGGTGCCGGGGTGCTCGGCGAGCAGGGCGGCGCAGCACTCGTACCCGGCCTGCTCACCGCCCGACTCCGGCACCCTCGCCACGACCGGCGTCCAGCCGTGCTCCCTCGCGCGCGCCTCGTAGGCGGCGACCGCTTCCACGGACGAGTGCCGGGAGCCTGCACCCACGATCAGCGCCGGGCGGACGGCGCCCTGCTCGCGCAGGTGGTCCAGGAGCAGGTCCGCGACCAAGTGGCCGCGCAGGTCGACGTACGGGGCGTTCTCCTCGGGCGACACGGGCCGGCCGAGCGCCACGTACGGCAGTCCGCGCTCGCGCAGTTGGGCGGCGGCCGCGTCCTCGACGTCCGGTTCCACCACGATGGCCCCGTCGATGTCGACGGAGTACAGCGCCGAACCCGACTGCACGGGCGGCACGAGCACGAGGGCGTAGTCATGCAGGAGGGCGCTCTCCGCCGCCGCGGCGGCGACCTCCATGTAGAACCCGAGCCGGGACGGCCCGCCCGCCACGGCGAACGGCATCGAGGAGGCGAGCGCGATGGCCTTCGCCTGCCCGCGCCGCAGCCGCTGCGCCCGCAGATTGGGCCGGTAACCGAGCTCCGTCGCGACCTGCCGGATGCGCTCGCGGGTGCGGGGGTCGACCTTGCCCAGCCCGTTGAGGGCGTGCGACACGGTGGTGCGGGAGACCCCGGCGGCGCGTGCGACGTCCGTGATCGTGGGCGGCCTCGGACCCGAGGCGGACGGAGCCATGTGGAACGGACACCCCTCACCGGCAGTTGTGGCTGACCCAGCCATCTTCGCCGATCAGCCTACGGCCACTGGTCGCGGGTGGGCGGGCGGTCGCAGGGGCCCCCTCCCCTGCGGTCCGAGTGCGCGTCGGGGCCGTCCGCAGTCCGGTGAAAAGCCCGATTCGCAGCCGGCCGGGGCCGGCCGCGGCCGCGGGTCGGGGTGGGTTCGGCGAAGGGCGCGTCCGGCTGGGCGCGGCCGGTTGCGGGTGTTGGCCAGAGTAAATGGCGCCACCAAAGAGGTCTAGACTCTACACCTCTTACACCTTTACTCACTGATCCCCCATCGTCACTCAGGACAAGGGAACTTGTTGGCCCAGACCAAGCCTGGAGAGTCCATGCATAGACGCGCGAGCACCATGACATCGGTCAGTCTCTGCTTCGCACTCGCAAGTACCATGGCACTCGAGACCCTGCCGGCCGCCGCCGCGGCCCCCCACCCCCGCGCGGCGTCCGGTGTGCCGCCCGTCTCACCGACCCCGCAGTCCCTCACTCCCGCAGGTGAGGAAGCCGTCGTGACCGGCCGGGTGATCATCGTGGCCGACGAGAACACCGACGCGGCCGCCCGGGACCGGCTCGTGAGGGAACTGGAGACACACGGCGCCGCCGGTCAACGACTTCGGCAACACCAGCGGGCGGCTGCTCCTCGCCCCGTACGCCAAGCGTGAGGCAGGCCTGTCCGAGCACCTGTCCGGCATCGTGGCCAACCCCATGAACCAGCCGTACGCCAGCAAGGTGGCCGTCTTCGGCACGGCGGGCTTCACCTGGAACGACCGCGCCTACGACCCGGGGAAGAACTGGCGCAGCGCCATGGCCTACCTCGCGGGCGGCGACCGCGAGGCCACCGAGGCCCTGCTCGTCTTCGGCGACCTCGAACACATGGCCCCGACCTTCGGCGCCACCCCCTGGCAGCCCCAGACCCCCGAACTCGCCCGCCGCGTCGGGCGGTTCTGGACGGCGTGGGGCCAGGGGGAGCGGACCTCGTCGGTCGAGTCCCTGCGCACCTACGCGCAGGCCGTCGAACGGGCTCCGGCCACCATCCGCGGCGGCGCCGTGGAGAAGGGCTTCACCGCCGACGCCGCCCCGTGGCTGGACGCCACGGAGCTGTGGGGCACGGCGATGGTGAGGATGCTCGACGCCCTCGCGGCCCGGCAGGCCGGCGACAAGGAGACCTCCGACCGGCTGCTGGCCGAGTCCGACGAACCGCAGCGGCAGGCGCGTGCCGTGCGGACCGACCCACCGCGCAACTCCTGGGGACCGGTGCAGCCCAAGGTCGGTGACGGCGTGCTCGACACGTTCCTCTTCCAGGCCGGGCTCCGGCTCCAGCTGTGGGACTCCGCGGGCGGCACGGAGAACCTGGCGCTGAAGGGGACGGCGTCGGCGTCCAGCGTGGAGCAGGGCCTCGACCGGCTGGCCCCGCGTCACGTCAACGACGGCTCCATGGGCACCCGCTGGGCCTCCGGCTACTCGGACGAGGAGTGGGTGCAGGTCGAGCTCGCCGCCCCCGCGAAGGTGGCCGCGGTGACCGTCGCGTGGGAGCGCGCGTGCGCGACGGAGTACGCCGTCCAGACCTCCACGGACGGCGTGACCTGGAAGACGGTGTCCACGCAGCGCCCGCGCGAGTGCGGCAACGACGTCGTACGCCTCGCCGGCGACGAGGCCGTCAGCCATGTCCGCGTCCAGGGCGTCGACCGGAAGACGACGTGGGGCTACTCGGTCCACGAACTGGGAATCTTCGGGACCTCGGTCTCCTGATCTCTTCTGTTCTCTCCTGATCTCTCCTGTATCTCTTCCGATGCGCAGGATGCCGCCGGTGCGGGCACGTCACGTGTGCCCGCACCGGCCGCGCGCCTCCCCGACGGCTCGTGGCCCACCCCCTACCCGGGTATCACACCGGGTTTCGCTCCCCAGGGTGACGCCCCGCAGCGCACCGCCTTCCTAGCCTTCTTGTCGTGTGGCCGGCGGACGACTTCCTCGGCAGCGCCCGCTTCGCGCCGGCGGCGTGAACGGCTGCGTACTCGACGCGCATAAGGTGATGCCCATGACGTCAGTGGAGGAGGAACGCCCGCGCGCGCTGCTCGCGGGCGCCTCGCGCCGGTGGGTGCGGCTGCTGCCGTGGGGTGTGGCGTTCGTGCTCTGCGTCGCCCTGCTCCCCACCACCATCCAGGTCCTCACCGCCGACTACGGCCTGAACGGCGGCCTCGCGAGCGCGCTGGCCGTCGCGCAGGCGGCGCCGCTGCTGCTCGCCGTCGTGCGCCCGCTGCGTGCCTGGTACGTGGTCTTCGCCGCGGATGTCGCCGGGGCGCTCGCCCTGCTCACCGTCGACTTCGAGGAGCGGCTCCTGTGGCCGTTCCCGCCCATGGAGATCGTCGGGTACGTCGGCCTCTGCCTCGCCCTGGGCCTGCGCGAGCGGCGCCGGACGCTGCTGCTGGTGTGGCTGGCGACGGCGGGCGCGAACGTCGGCCTGGGGTTCGCCGCACGGCACGGCACCGATGCCATGACCCTGCTGCTGACCATCCTCGGCGGCATCACGCTCCTGCTCGCCGCCGCGCTCCGCGAGCGGTACGAGGCGCAGCGCAGGCTGGCCGAGCAGGAGACGATCAGCGAGGCCGAGCGCGGCCGCCGGACGCTGCTGGAGGAGCGCGCCCGCATCGCGCGCGAGCTGCACGACGTGGTGGCGCACCACATGTCCGTGATCACGGTGCAGGCGGACACCGCGGCGTACCGTCTCGAGCGGCTGCCCCCGAACGCGCAGGAGGAGTTCACGTCCATCGCGGCGACCGCGCGCGAGTCCCTCGGTGAGATGCGGCGGCTGCTGGGCGTGCTGCGGAGCGAGGAGGCGCACGGCGAGCTCGCGCCCCAGCCGGGCCTGACGCGGATCGGTCAGCTGGTGGAGGCGACGGTGCGGGCGGGCGTGCCGGTGGAATTCACCCCCTGCGACGCCGACGTGTCCGAGACGGTGGGCCTCTCGGCTTACCGCATCGTCCAGGAGGCCCTGGCGAACGTGGTGCGGCACGCGCCGGGCGCTCCGACGCGGGTGTCGGTGTCGGCGTCCGCCGCCGAGGACGGTGCGCGGCTCACCGTCCTCGTCGTCAACGGGCCGCCGCCCGAGCCCTCCGCCGCGCCGCTCGAGGAGGGCGGCACCGGTCACGGCCTCGTCGGCATGCGCGAGCGGGTCCGGCTCGTCGGCGGCACCCTCGACACGGGACCGCTGCCGGACGGCGGTTTCCGGGTGGCCGCCCTGCTCCCCCTCGACGAACTCGATGAAAAGGACCCCACGTGACCACGCGCGTCATCATCGTCGACGACCAGGCCATGGTGCGGGCGGGTTTCGCCGCACTGCTGGCCGCCCAGAGCGACATCGACGTGGTGGGTGAGGCCCCCGACGGCGCGCAGGGCGTCGAGCTGAGCCGCCGCACCCGTCCCGACGTCGTGCTGATGGATGTCCGCATGCCCGAGATGGACGGCCTGGAGGCCGCGCGCCGCATCCTCGGGCCCCCGCCGGGCGGCGCAGGTGCGGCGGGTGAGCACCGGCCGCGTGTCCTGATGCTCACCACGTTCGACGTCGACGACTACGTCTACGAGGCGCTTCGGGCCGGTGCGAGCGGCTTCCTGCTCAAGGACGCCCCGCCGGCCGACCTCATCGCGGCGGTACGCGTCGTCGCCTCCGGCGACGCGCTGCTCGCACCCTCCGTGACGCGCCGGCTCATCGCGGACTTCGCCCGGCAACGTCCCGCCACCAGGGGCAGGCCCACGCTGCGGCTGAAGGCCCTGACGGAGCGCGAGACCGAGGTCCTCACCCTGGTGGCCCGCGGCCGGTCCAACGCGGAGATCGCCCAGGAGCTGGTACTGGCCGAGCAGACGGTGAAGACACATGTGAGCCGCGTCCTCACCAAGCTCGACCTGCGCGACCGGGCGCAGGCGGTGGTCTTCGCGTACGAGTCGGGGCTGGTGGCACCGGGCGAGTAGGCCGCTCCCCGCCCCTGTCTCTCCTCCACCCCCTACCGTGGTAGCACCTCCATGTTGGCTCCCGGGTGTGACGCCCGGAGCGCAGCCGTCCTCGCACTCTTGATCCCGTCAGCACGGAAGATCACGAGAGGGCCGAAGATGAGGCTGCGCAGCACCAAGAGGCAGAAGGCGGACGACCGACCGGAGGAGGAGCCGGCCGCCACCCCCGGTCTCGCCGTCGAACTGCGCGGGGTCCGGCGGCAGTACGGCAGGGGCGCGGGCACCGTGCACGCGCTGGCGGGAGTCGACCTCGCCCTCCCGCGCGGCACTTTCACCGCCGTCATGGGCCCGTCCGGGTCCGGCAAGTCCACCTTCCTGCAATGCGCCGCCGGGCTCGACCGGCCGTCGGCGGGTTCCGTGCGCCTCGGCGGTACGGAGATCACCGGCATGAGCGAGAACGAACTGACCGAGTTGCGCCGCAGCCGCCTCGGCTTCGTCTTCCAGGCGTTCAACCTGCTGCCGTCGCTCACCGTGGAACAGAACGTCCTGCTCCCCATGCGCCTCGCCGGGCAGCGTCAGGACCGCGCCCGTGCCGCGGCAGTGCTGGCTCAGGTCGGCCTCGCCGACAAGGCGCGGCGCCGGCCCGGCGAGCTCTCCGGAGGTCAGCAGCAGCGCGTGGCCGTCGCCCGCGCCCTGGTCACCGCCCCCGACGTGGTGTTCGCGGACGAGCCCACCGGCGCCCTCGACACCGGCACCGCCGCCGAGGTCCTCGGCCTGCTCCGGCAGGCGGTGGACACCCTCGGCGCCACCGTCGTCATGGTCACCCACGACCCGGCCGCGGCCGCCTGGGCCGACCGTGTGCTGTTCCTCGCCGACGGCGCCTTCGCCGACCACCTCGAGCGCGGCTCGGCGGAGCAGATCGCGGCGCGGATGACGGCGCTCACCGGCCGTGCCCGGGCGATGGCGGGGGCGGCGGCATGAGGAAGTTCGCTCCCAACGGCCTCGCTCGCGCGGCCGTGCGCTTCAAGCCCGCCTCGTTCGCGGGCACGTTCGTCGCGCTGATGATGTCGGCGCTGATCGTCGCGGCCTGCGGCGTCCTGCTGGAGACCAGCCTGAGGGCGTCGGTGCCGGCGGAGCGGTACGCGAACGCGCCGGTCGTCGTGGCGGCCGACCAGTCGGCGCGGATCGTCGCCGACACCATCGACGGTCCCGAGGAGACCGCGTACCCGCTGCCGGACACCGCCCGCGTGGACGCGGGGCTGGCGGCGAGGGCCGCCGAGGTGCCGGGTGCGGCCACCGCCGTCCCGGACTTCACCTTCCCGGTGCACCGGGGCACCACCTCGTCGAGCGCGCTCACCGGCCACGGCTGGGGCGCGCACACCTTCACCGGCAGCGAGCTGACCGACGGCGCCGCGCCGCAGACGGGCGAGGTCGTCCTCGGCGCCGACGCGGCCCGCGCGGCCGGGGCCGGCGTCGGCGACACCGTCACGCTGGAAACGGCCGACGGCCGCGCCGGCTTCCGGGTGTCCGGACTGGCCGAGGCCGGGCCGGGCGACACCGCGGAGGAAGGGGTGGGCGGCGGGGCCACGGCCTGGTTCGCCGACGCCGAGGCGTCCGTGCTGGCCGGGCACCCCGGCAAGGCCGACGCCATCGCCGTCACGGCCGACGACGGCGCCGACCCGGACGCCCTGGCCGCCGCCGTCGAGAAGTCCCTCGCGGGCTCCGGCGCGGGGGTGCTCACCGGCGACGACCGCGGCGAGGTCGAGGACCACGGCCTGGCCTACGCCAAGGAGACGCTCTTCGCGGTCGGCGGCTCCTTCGGCGGGATCGCAACCCTGGTCGCGGTCTTCACCGCGGCCGGAACGGTCGCCCTCTCCGTCGGCCAGCGCTCCCGCGAGTTCGCGCTGCTGCGCGCCGTCGGTGCCACGCCGCGGCAGATCCGTCGCGCGGTCGCCGCCGAGGCGCTGCTGGTCGCCCCGCTCGCCGGGGTGCTCGGCTGCCTGCCCGGCATCGGGCTCGCGCACTGGTGGTTCGGGCAGATGCAGGACCGCGGGGCCGTCCCGGAGGCGGTCGAACTGCACGTCTCCGGGTTCCCCCTGCTCGCGGCCGTAGGGGTCGGCCTGCTCACCGCGCTCGGCGCGGGCTGGGCGGCCGGGCGCAGGCCCGCGCGGATCAAGCCGGGCCAGGCGCTGGCCGAGGCCTCGGTGGAACGGCTGCGGCCGGGCGTCGTCCGCACCGTCCTCGGACTGGGCGCCGTCGGCGGCGGCTCGGCGCTCGCCGGCGTCGCCGCCTCCGCCGCCGGTTCCGACGCGGCCAACGCCTCCCTCGGCGTCGTCATGCTCTTCATGCTCGCCGTCGCCCTGCTCGGCCCGGTCCTGGCGCGGCTGTGCGCGGCGCTCTTCGGCATGCTGCTGCGCGGCGGCGGCGCCTCCGCGTCGCTGGCCGCCGCCAACTCCCGCACCAACGCCCGTCGGCTGGCCTCCGCGATCACGCCGATCGTGCTGGCGATGGCCTTCGCCTCGACGCTCGTCTTCATGCACACGAGCGAGAGCCACGTCGCCTCGCGGCAACTCCGCGAGGGCATCACGGCAGACCATGTGGTCACGAACCCGGCGGGCCTGCCCGCCGACGCCGCCGACCGTGCCGCCCGCACACCCGGCGTCGACGCGGCGGTGAGCCTGCTCGACACGCAGGTACTGGTGCCCGTCGAGGGCGGCGGCGAGACGTCGCTGCAGGGGACCGCGACCCAGGGCGTCTCGGGCTCCGGCGCCGAGCTCGCCCAGGTGCAGGACCTGGACGTGCGCGGCGGCAGCCTGGACCGGGTGGGTGAGGGCCGTATCGCCATCGACAGGACGCTCGCCACCGCGGCCGACGTCGAGCTCGGCGACAAGCTGCCGCTCTACCTGCCCGACGGCACGAAGGCCGCCCCGGAAGTCGTCGCGGTCTACGGCCGCGGTCTGGGTCTGCCGGCGGTGACGATGGACCGCGCCTCGCTGGACGGGCACGTCACGTCGGCCTTCGCGGACACGCTGCTGGTCAGCGGCGGCGACGCCGGACCGCTCGCCGCGCTCGGCGAGGTCACCGACGCCTCCGGGTACGCCGTCGCGCAGAACGTGGACCGGGAGTTCGGCGCCTGGGCCAACTACATGATGGCCGCCGTCCTGGGCGGCTTCGCCGCCGTCGCCGCCGTCAACACCCTGGTGATGACGGTCCTGGACCGCCGGCGCGAACTGGCCGTGCTCCGCCTCGTCGGCTCCACCCGCCGCCAGGTGATGCGCATGCTCGGCTGGGAGAGCCTGCTGGTGTCGGCGGCGGGCGTGGCCCTGGGCACCGCGATCGCCATGATCACACTGACCCCGATGATGCGCGGCCTGACCGGCGAACTCCCGTACGTGCCCCCGTTGCTGTACGCCACGTTCGCCGCGGCCGCGGTGTCCCTCGGCCTCGTCGCCGTGTCCCTCCCGGCCCGCGCGGCACTGCGTGACCCGAATGTCTGAGACCGCCCGCGGCAGCACCTCCGACAAGGAGCCAGCCATGCAGCAGAGCAGGACCGGAAGCACTGATCCCGCACGTACGGAGGCCGGACGGCACACGAGGTGGAGCGGACGGCTCGTCGGCCTCGTGGCCGTCCTGGCCCTGGTGAACTTCGTGGTCGACTCGGCCGTCACCGCGCCGCTGGTCGTCCTCCCGGAGATGCTCGACCATTTCGGCACCGACCAGGCGGCGTGGCTCAACGCCACCGCGATGCTGGCGGGTGTGATGTGGGCGCCCCTGCTCGGGAAGGCCGCCGACCTCCACGGCAGGCGCAGGGTACTGGTCCTGGCGCTGCTCCTCAGCTGCGCGGGGGCCCTGCTGTGTGCCGTGGCTCCCAGCCTCTGGCTGTTCGTGCCGGGGCGCGTGCTGCAGGGGGCGTCCCTGGCCACGGTCTTCCTCTCCGTGGCGATGGTCCGTGGCCTCTGCGCGCCCCGCATCGCGATGGTCGTCGTGGGCATCGTGACGTCGGGCTCCGCGGTCCTCAACATCGCGTCGCGTTTCGTCATCGAGGACCTGGCCGAGCGGTTCGGCTTCCAGATCCTGTTCTTCGTGTCGGCCCTCGTCGCGGCCTCGATGGCGGTCTGTGTGCACCACGTACTCCCCGAGACCCCGGTCAGGACGCCGGGGCGGCTCGACGTCGGTGGTGCCCTCCTGCTCGGCGGTGGTCTCGTCGGCGTCCTCGGCTACGTCAGTCTCGGCTCGGACCTCGGCTGGCTCGCCGCGGGACCGCTGGCCCTCCTCGTGGGCGGCGTCGGGGCACTGGCCAGGTGGTTCCTGGTCTCCAGCCGGAAGCCCGATGCCCTGATCGACGTCAGGAACCTCGGTGGCCCCTTGGTGCTCACGCTCCTCGTGGTCTTCCTCGCCGCGGGTTCGTACCAGAGCGTGCTGCAGCTCATCCCCCTCATCGGTGATGTGTCGGCGGATCAACGGCTCGGGTACGGACTGGCCGGCCAAGGATCCGTGGCGCTGCTCCTCGCGGCGCCGGGACTCGGCGTCACGCTCGGGGGCCCGTCGGCGGGATGGCTCGCCGCACGCGTCGGACCGGCCCGGACCCTCGCCGGCGCCATCGTGCTCGGAACGGTCGTGACCGTCGGGATGTTCGCCGGGGTGTCCCGGCTTCCCGTCGCGCTCTGCTGCGGCTTCCTGCTGGGTGTCACGGTCGGAGCGCTCGGGACGTCCGGATTCAACATGGCGGGGAGCCTGGCTTCCCCCGAACGGCAGGGCATCGTCTCCAGCCTGGTCATGGTCATGGTCTCGATCGGTTCGGTGGTCCTGAACTTCGTGGGTGCCGCCGTGCTCGGGTCGACGTCGGTGGTCGTCGACGGGGAGACGACGAACTCGGCCACGGGTGTGTTCGGTTACGTCGCGATCGCTTCCGTCGCGTTCGCGGCCGCCGCGGTGCTGGCCGTGATGCTCGTACGAAGCACCACCCGCCTCAGCCCCGCACTTCATCTCGGCAAGGAGAGCTGACACATGGCCATGAAAACAGCGACGAAGGGCACCGTCCTGGTGTCCGGAGCGAGCATCGCGGGCCCCGCCGTGGCGTTCTGGCTGCGCCGCTACGGGTTCGCGGTGACGGTGGTGGAGAAGTCCGCCGGACTGCGCGCCGGCGGGTACCCGGTCGACGTGCGCGGCACCGCCGTGGAGGTGGCCCGCCGGATGGGAATCCTGCCGCAACTCCGGGAAGCGCATGTCGAGTCGCGCCGGGTGACCTTCCTCGACGCCGACGGCAGCGAGGCGGCGGTGGTCCACCCCCAGGTGGTGGCCGGCGGTGTCGAGGGACGTGACGTCGAGGTGCGTCGCGGCGATCTGGCCCGAGCCCTGTACGGGGCCGTCCGTGACGAGGTGGAGTTCGTGTTCGACGACTCCGTCGAAGCGCTCACGGAGCACGAGCACGGCGTCGACGTCACCTTCCGCAGCGGCGTCCGGCGCAGCTTCGACCTGGTTCTGGGCGCGGACGGCCTGCACTCGCGCACCCGGGAGCTGGTGTACGGCTCCGAGCAGCGGTTCCACCACTATCTCGGGTACTGCTTCACCGTCTTCACCATGCCCAACAGCTTCGGTCTCTCCCACGAGGTGCTCATGTGGAACACCCCCGGCAGGGCCGCGGCGCTCTACGCCGTCGAGGACGCCGACGAGGTGCACGCCTTCCTGAACTTCGCGGGCCCGGAGCCCGGGTACGAGGTGCTCCGTGACCCCGAGGCCCAGCGTGATCTCGTGGCCACCACGTTCCACGACGCCGGATGGGAGATCCCTGGCATGGTCGCCGCCATGCGCCGCGCGAGCGACCCGTTCTTCGACACCGTGAGCCAGGTCCGCATGCCGCGCTGGTCCAGTGGCCGGACCGCGCTCGTGGGCGACGCCGCCTACGCCCCGTCGTTCCTGACCGGGCAGGGGTCCAGCCTCGCCCTCGTCGGCGCCTACGTGCTCGCCGCCTCGCTGGCCGCGCATCGCGACCACACCGCGGCCTTCGCCGCCTACGAGCGGGACCTGCGCGGATTCGTCGAGCTGAACCAGGCACAGGTCGCGGACGGCGACGCGGCGCTCTTCCCCACCACCGCCGCGTCCCTCGACAGGCGCAACGCCAGACTCCGCGCCCTCACCGCCGCGCCGCCGGCCACCGGGCGCCGGGCGCACACCGCCCTCGCACTGCCCGACCCCGTCCAGGACGGCCCCAGGGCCCGCTGACCCCCTCGTCACCGCGCCGGACCGCGCTCCGGGGTGCCGGCCGGCGCGGTCCGAGCAGACCGGTCACCCGCGGTGGCCAGGCGGCGCAGCAGCTCCTCTTCCGAGACGTCTTCGATGTGGGTCAGGAAGACCCACATGTGCCCAGAGGGGTCCCTGAGGACCACGGTGCGATCCCCGTGGAACATGTCCGTCGGCGGCTGGAGGATCTCGGCACCCGCGGCCTCCGCACGTCGTGCCAGGCTGTCGACGTCCGACACGAAGACGTGCAGCGTCACCGACGTGCCCCCGCCGAGCGCGGCCGGTGAGAGGAAGCGGCCGAGCTCCGCTCCGTCCGCACCGGCGTCTCCCAGCATCAGGGACGAGCGTCCGACGGTGATCTCGGCATGGAGGATGCCGCCGCCGGGAGCCTCGATCCGGAACTCCTCGTGGGCGTCGAACGCCTGCTTGTAGAAGTCGATCGCGGCGGCCGCGTCGTCGACCATGATGTGCGGAATCACTGCGTACCGGTAGCGGTCGGGAATCTCGACGGGGGCTGTGTGCTCTGCCATGGCGAATCTCCTCGGACGGTGCCGGCGGTCGGTTCCCGCGGCTCTGGAACGAACCTAGAAGCTCAAGTCCGCTCGAGGTCAAGCGGCCACGGGGGTGGGCGGGTTAGGGTGTGCGCCGAGAGTGACCGGGAGGAGCGGAGCATGGTCGGTCGTCCGAGCACGCGTTGACGTTCGAGGCCGTGAGCGGCCTGTCATCGCGTGCTGCTCGTATCACGCGGCACAGCGAGCCTTCCTCTCCCGCTGCCTGAAACGGCCGGCGCACCTGCCGTGCCTCGGCAGGCGGGGCTCGTCTTCGGTCTCCCGAGGGGTCCTCCGTGCCGTGCGCTTCCTCCACCTCGTCCGAATCCGGCCGGTCTCCCGCGTCACGTCTGTGGCGGGACGGCGGCTTCCGCATGCTCTGGCTCGGCCAGACGTCCTCCCAGCTGGGTGAGCACGCGACGCTGGTGATTCTGCCGCTCTTCGCCGTCCTGACGCTCGATGCCGGTGCCGGTCAGCTGGGTGTGCTGCGGGCGGTGGGGCAGGCGCCGGTCCTGCTGCTGTCGCTCTTCGCCGGCGCGTGCGTGGACAGGTGGCGGACCCGCACGGTGATGGTCCTGACGGACGCGGGGCGGGCGCTGGCGCTGGGCGCGGCCGCCGTAGCCGCCCTCCTCGGCGCGCTCGGTCTGCCGGCGCTGCTCGTGGTGGCCTTCGCCGTCGGCGCTCTCTCCGTGTTCTTCGACGTGGCGTACCAGGCGTCGCTGGTCCGGCTGGTGCGGCGCGACCAGCTGGTGCGCGGCAACAGCGCGCTGGAGGGCAGCCGGTCCGCCGCGCAGACCGGCGGTCCCGCCCTCGGCGGCGCGTTGGTGTCCGCGCTGTCGGCGCCGGTGGCCGCCGCTTCCGGCGCCGTCTTCTTCGCGCTGTCGTTCCTGTCGATCCGGCGGATCGGCCGCCACGAGTCCGTCCCGGGGCGCCCGGAAGGTCCTGCCCGGGTCCGGCTGCGCGTCCGTGAGGGCCTCCGCTTCGTCGCGGGGGACCCCCGGCTGCGGGCCGTCTGCCTGGCGTCGGCCGCGTTCCAGCTCTTCTTCTCGGCCGTGATGACCGTCTATCTCCTGCACCTGCCTCGGGAGCTGCACCTCTCGGGCACCTCCATGGGCCTGGCACTCGCGGCGACGGGGCCGGGCGCGCTGCTGGGGTCGCTGCTGGCCGCCCGGCTGCCCGGCCGTTTCGGGCACGGTGCCGTCCTCGTCTCCGCGGCGGCGATCGGTGACGGCGTCTTCCTGCTCGTACCCGCGCTGCACGGCGGTTCCGCCCTGACGGTTCCCGCGCTCGTCGCGGTCAACTTCGTTTTCGGGGCCTTCGGTCAGCTGGTGAACGTCACGGTGATGGCCGTGCGGCAGGCCGTCACTCCGGACGGGATGCAGGGACGCACCGCCGCGACGATCACCTTCGTCGGCATGGGGCTGACCCCGCTCGGCTCGCTGCTCGGCGGCTGTCTCGCCGAGTCATGGGGGACGCGCGCCGGCCTGCTGGCCGCCGCGGCCGGCATGCTGCTGTCGCCGGCGCTCATGGCCCTGTCCCCACTCGCCCGCGTGGGACGGACGCTTCCCGGGGCGCCCGTCGCCTGGAGGGGAGGCGGGAAGCAGGGCGGAGGTCGCCGCTGTGGCCGCCGAGACCGGTGCCGCCCCCACGCAGGTCGCGCTCCCCATTCCCGGCACCGCCCGGATCGACCACCTCGAGGAGAACCTCGCCACCGAGCGTCTGCACCTGACACCGGCTCATCGCACGCGGCTGGACCGACTGGCGAAGGCCTCCGTCTAGGACGGACCACGTGACGTTTCGCACAGGCCCGGTCGGTCGGGTCAACTCCCCTGCCACATCTGCGACTTGCCCGATGTGTCACGCGTCACCCGGCCGGTATAACGGAGCAAAACGGACATGTCCTGAGTTCAACAATGGCCGGTTCGCACTTCGTACAGAACACTCATAAGCGCTTCCAGTACGACAGTTCGGACCAAAGAGAGCATGCTCGGACATGACCCACTGCCCCGAAACGCCTGAAGTACCGATACGCCCCTACCCGGTCACCGCCGCCGAGGTCGTCCCCGGCGACCTGCTCGCCCGGTCCCCCGAGGACGCCGCCGAGAACCGGTGGTACGTGGTCACGCACACCCAGCCCGCCTCCCCCGAGGTGATCCTGGTCGCGCTGCGGCCGCCGCTGGGCGGGGTGGACCGCGAGGAGGAGCTGCGGCGCGAGCAGCGGGTGACCGTCGCCGGGCGGCGGCTCGACGTGTCCGCGGTGCCGCTGGTGAGCTCGCCCGCCCTGGACGACGTGGAATTCCACGACGGGGACCGGCTGACCCGCCTCCGGGCCGTCGATCCCCAGGCCCGGCAGGTGACGTACGTCCGCCGCTGGGGCACCTGGCACCGGGACTCGGAACAGGACGCCGACGACGGCGTGACCGACGCCGACGTGCGCCGGTGGGCCGCCGGGGCCGACCGGGAGGGCGACGTCGTACGGCACGAGCCGCGCCCCGTGCCGGAGGCCCGGGCGGCCGGAGGGCGGCGCGTCGTCGTCACCGGGCTCGGCGCCGTCACCCCGCTGGGCGTCGGCACGGGCGAGTTGTGGCACGGGCTGCTCGAAGGGCGGCACGGCATACGGGAGTTGGCGGACGAGGAGTTCGAAGGGCTGCCGGTGCGGATCGCCGGGACCGTGCCGGTGGACCCGGCGGAGCTGCTGCCCCGGCAGGCGGCGCGCCGGATGAACCGCGCCGCCCAGTTCGCCGTGCTGGCCGCGCGCGAGGCCTGGGCCGACGCCGGCTACCAGGGCGGCGGCACCCGCGAGAGCGGGCTCGACCCGGAGCGGATCGGAGTGAGCCTCGGCGCCATCCTCGGGGACGCGTCCGTGCTCGTCGGCGGGGACCGCAAGCTGCGGGAGAAGGGGCCGCGCGGCGTCTCCCCGCTCACCACACCCATGACGGTTCCCTCGCAGGCGGCCTCGCAGGTCTCGCTCGACCTGCACATCACCGGCGAGGCGCGCACCGTCACCAGCGCGTGCGCCTCCGGTACCGAGGCGATCGGGCAGGCCGTCGACCGCATCCGGTACGGCCGGGTCGACGTGGCCCTCGCGGGCGGTGCCGAGGCGGTGGTCACACCGGCGATCATGGCGTCCTTCGCCGCCATGCGGGCGCTGGCGGAGGGGGACCCGTCGGCGGGTTCGCCCTCGCACCCGTTCGCCAAGGACCGTGACGGCTTCGTCAACGCGGAGGGGGCGGGGATACTCGTCCTGGAGTCCGAGGAGCACGCCCGTGCCCGCGGGGCGCGCATCTACTGCGAGGCGGCCGGCTGGGGGCTGTCCGCCGACGCCCACCACGTCGCGGCGCCGGATCCGTCCGGCGACGGCATCGCGCTCGCGCTGCGGCGGGCGGTACGGGACGCCGGGGCCCGCCTCGAGGACGTCGTCCACGTCAACGCGCACGCCACGGCCACGGTGGACGGCGATCTCGCCGAGGCACGGGCCGTACGCGGCGTGCTGGGGCGACGCGAGGTGCCGGTCACGGCACTCAAGGGCCACCTGGGACACCTCCAGGGCGCCGCGGGCGGGGTCGAGGCCGTCGCCGCGGTGCTCACGCTCCACCACGGGGTGGTGCCTCCCACGGTCGGCTGCGCCGAGGTCGACGACGCGGTCGACCTGGACCTCGTACGCGGCGAGCCGCGGACCCTGCCGGGCGCGGGCGACCTCGTCCTGAGCAACTCCTTCGGCTTCGGCGGCCACAACGCGGTACTGGCTCTGCGCCGGGTGGGCCGACCGGCGGCGTAGGGCAGGGGCCGGGCGCCTCCCCCGGCCGCGGGGCCTACGACGCCGGAGCGTGCAGGTGTGCCAGGCCGAGGCCGGTCGGCGGCGGCAACGCTCCCCGTGCGGGGCCGGCGCGGAACGCGTCGAGGAGCAGCCCGACGAGCCGCCTGGACGCGGCCTCGGGGTCGGGGGTCCCGGACAGCGCGCTGTTGGCGAGCAACACCACGGTGAGGTCGGACGGGTGGAAGTCCGGCCGCAGCTTCCCGGCCGCCTGCGCCCGTCGCACGAGGGTCGCGAAGCCGCGCTCCCCGTCCAGGCGGCGGCGCGAGTGGTCCGCGGCCCGCTCCGGGAAGGCACCGAGGAAGGCGGTGGTGAAGCCCCGCTCAGCGGCCTGCAGGGCGCAGATCCTCTCGATCACGTGGCAGAAGCCGCGCCACGGGTCGGGGTCGTCCAGCGCCTCGTCCAGTGCGGCCGTGCAGGCCTCCACCTGCTCGGCGAACACCTCCCGGACCAGGGCCTCGCGGGTCGGGAAGCGCCGGTAGAGCGTGGCCACGCCCACGTTCGCCCTCCGGGCGATGACCGACATCGGCACATCCACACCGTCCCGGGTGAAGACCTCCTGGGCGGCTTCGAGGATCTGCTGCCGGTTGCGCCGCGCGTCGGCGCGCAACCGAGAGGATTTCCCGTCGATCCCTCTCACCTCCGGCACAAGTGGACGTCAGCCTCCACTTCTCATCGTACGTTCGACGGCGAGAGCCATGACGAACGAGGTGCGGACAGTGTCGGAGATGATGCGAGCGGTGATGTACGACCGCTTCGGCGGTCCCGAGGTGCTCTACGTGGGGAAGGCGCCCAAGCCCGCGCCGGGACCCGGTGAAGTGCTGGTGAGGGTCCGGGCGACCAGCGTCAACGGTGGTGAGCTGCTGGCCCGTGCGGGCCGGGTGCGCCTGGTGACGGGACGGCGGTTCCCGCAGCGGACGGGACTCGACTTCGCCGGGGAGGTCGTGGCGCTCGGGGCGGCCGTCACCGGGCCCGCCGTGGGCGACCGCGTGTGGGGCATCATGCCCCGCGCCTCCGGCTTCGGCAGCGCCGCCGAGTACGTGGCCGTCCGCCCGCGTCAGCTGGGCCGGGTCCCCGACGGGCTCGACCTGGTCGAGGCGGCGGCGCTGCCCGCGGGCACCACGGCGATCACGGCGCTGCGCGACAAGGCACGGCTGCGCCCCGGCGAGCGCCTTCTCGTCCGCGGCGCCGCGGGCGGCGTCGGCCATGTCGCCGTCCAGCTGGGCAAGATGACGGGGGCACACGTGACCGGGCTGGCCCGCGCGGACAACCTCGCCCTCGTCCGCGGCCTCGGCGCCGACGAGGCCCACGACTACCGTGCCACCGGCCCGGCCGGCCTCGGGCGGTACGACGTGGTGCTCGACACCGTGGGAAAGGACCTCGCCGCCCACCGCCGACTGCTCACTCCCGGCGGCCGCATGGTGTCCATCGCCTTCGACATCGAGCGCCCGGTCGCCTCCCTCGGCTACCTCCTGGCCAGTGCCGTACACGGCCGCCGCCGGGTGCGCTTCTTCAGCGGCGATCCGAGGACCGCGCTCTTCAACGACCTCGCGGCCCACGTGACGGACGGCGCGGTCCGCCCGGTCGTGGACACCGTGTTCCCGCTCGAGGAGATCGGGGCGGCCCACCGGGCGCTGGAAGCGGGAGGCGTGCGGGGAAAGTTCGTCGTGCGGATCGACTGACGGGTCACGCCGATCTGAGGAGATTGTTGTAAAGGCGCCTGAGGTGTTTGGCCACCGGGCACCTCGCGCCGTCCGCCTCGCACTGGCGGCAGGTCCGAAGGTGGGTCTCGTAGTCCTCGCGCGCCTGCCCGAGACGGTCGTACGACGAATCCATCGGCTTCTTTCTGTGTTCGTCCGCACACCCGGGGTCACGAGCGCACGGAAACGGGGAGCCGCCTCGACGGGTTCCGTGAGGGGTGTAGACCAACTGTGATCTTGTTACTTGCAGTACAGCAAGCCGAGCCGATCATCGTGCCCGCGCGGACCGTCCGGCGGTGCCCCGGGGACGGTCCGATCGCGCAGCCGAAGGCGGAAGGCGGCGCCGTTCGCCTCGCCGCCGTTCCGCCGGGCCCTGCGCGGGCCGCCCGTTACGTACCCTTGCCGCATGCGCATGCGCCCCACTCTGAGCTGGACCCCCGCCGAGGACCTGCCCCCGGGCACCACGGACCTGCGGCCGGTCGCCGACGTCGTGGGAGCCGGCGGGGTGCTCGTGCTGAGCGGTGCCGGTATCTCGACGGAGTCGGGGATTCCCGACTACCGGGGCGAGGGCGGGAGTCTGAGCCGGCACACTCCGATGACGTACCAGGACTTCACCGCCCATCCCCGGGCCCGGCGCCGGTACTGGGCGCGCAGCCACCTCGGCTGGCGCACCTTCGGCCGCGCCCGCCCCAACGCCGGGCACCGTGCCGTGGCCGCTTTCGGACGGCGGGGCCTGCTCTGCGGCGTCATCACCCAGAACGTCGACGGCCTGCACCAGGCGGCCGGCAGCGAGGACGTCGTGGAACTCCACGGCAGCCTGGACCGCGTCGTCTGCCTGACCTGCGGCACCTTCAGCCCGCGCCGGGAACTCGCCCGTCGGCTCGAGGAGGCCAATCCGGGCTTCGACCCGGTGGCCGCGGGCATCAACCCGGACGGTGACGCCGACCTCACCGACGAACAGGTCGGGGACTTCCGGGTGGTGCCCTGCACGGTATGCGGCGGCGTCCTCAAACCGGACGTCGTCTTCTTCGGCGAGAACGTCCCGCCGGAGCGCGTCGAGCACTGTCGGACGCTGGTGCGCAAGGCGGCCTCGCTGCTGGTTCTGGGCTCGTCGCTGACGGTGATGTCCGGGCTGCGCTTCGTCCGTCAGGCGGCCGAGGCCGGGAAGCCGGTGCTGATCGTCAACCGCGACCCGACCCGGGGCGACCGGCACGCGCTCACCCGGGTCTCGGTCCCCCTGGGTGCGGCCCTCACCACCGTGGCGGACCGGCTGGGCATCCCCGCCGACGGCGACGGACACGGCCCTCGGCGGGCTGCCCCGTCCGCGTCGTAGTCCCCGGCCGGTTCAGGCGTCCCGGGCCGGGACCACGTCCGTGTGCAGCAGGTGGTGGTCCGAGTACGTGGTGGGGTGCACGCGCTGTCCGACCGAGCCGATGCCGCGCAGGAAGACGTAGTCGAACCGGCTGTTCCAGTCGGTGGTCGGCTCGCACGGGGCGGCGGCGGGAGCCGGGCGGCACTCGGCGTCCGAGCCGGCGGCCAGTGCCCACAGCGGGGAGAGTTCGGAGGCGTCCGGCACGGCGTTGAAGTCGCCCAGTACGATCGCGCGGTCGTGGCGCTCGACGGCCGCGGCGAGCACCCCGGTCTGGTGTGCCCGGACCGGCTGCTGGCGCCGGTGGGCGAGGTGGGTGTTGAAGACCCGCACCGGGTGGCCGCCCACCACGGTGGTGACCGCCATGTACCCGCGGTCCTCGGAACCGCCGTCGGGGTACTCCACGCTGACCCGGTCGGTCATCGGTGACGCGGACAGGATCGCCTGCCCGAAGGCTCCCGGGTTCCACGGCGTTCCTCCGCAACGGCTGCGCTTGCGCAGGACGGTCCCGTACTCGACGTGGTACGCCAGCCCGTAGAGGCTCCGCAGGTAGGCCCGGATCTGCTCGACGTCGCGCACGCACGCTTCCTGGAGGCCGATGACCTGCGGTGCGTAGGTGGCGATGTCCGCCGCCCGGTCGACGTTGCTGACCTCGCAGGGGTTGCAGATGTTCCACGTCATGACGCGGTTCGCCACGACGCCGTCGGCGGCGCCGGCGGGCAGCGGCCTGGCCAGGAACGCTCCGACCGGTGCGCTGGGACCGAGGAGCACGAGACAGGCCACGGTCATGACGCCCGCGAGCAACCGCGTCCCCCTCACGAACACCGCCGCCCCCCTTCCCCTCACCGTGGCACCACGCATGGCATCCGACGTCTGCACGCAGGAGCCTACGGGAACGGGGCGGCGGCATCCCGAGCAGGTGCGCGCCGACGCCGCGGCGTCGCGCAGCTGATCAGCGGGCACCGACGGGGTCGAGGGCGAGTGCCGCGAACGTCGCCAGCCAGTGGTCGGTGGTGAAGTCGCCGCGCTCCACCGCGGGCAGGCCCGCCGCGAGGTGAGCGTCGGCCGCCTCGTCCAGGCGGCCGCGGACGGGCCCCTCGGGCAGGGCGTCGGCCAGGGAACGCAGGGCGGCCGCCCTGCTGAGGGTCAGGCCCAGCAGGTGGCCGATCTGCGGGTCGGCGTGGTCGGAGACCACGGGCACATCGAGCAACGGACACGGGGCGCCGGAACGCAGCGCGGGCAGGAAGCGGTCGAGCCACGCCTCGAACCCGTCCTTCGGCAGCACCCGGCGCATGGCGTCCGCCTCGGTCAGCGCCGGGGACACGAAGTCCTGACCGGACGGTTCCCAGTGCGCGGGCGCGTCGTGGTCGTCGGCGAACCAGGTGAGGAGGCGTTCGCGCACGGCGCGGTCGGTCGCCGGCGACAGTGCGCCCGAGTCGAGCGCGAGGCCGAGCGCGAAGGCGCTGTTGGGGTGGTTCCCGTGGCGTACGGGGTAGGTGGCCTTGGGCAGCCAGTCGGCCAGCAGCCCGTCGACGGCGGCGACGGCCGGCTCCAGCGCGTCGGCCCAGCGGGCGCCGGACTCGTTCTTCAGGGCCCGGCACTCCGCCGCGAGGACGAGCAGCCACGCCCATCCGTAGGGCCGCTCGAAGGACGGGCGGTCGCGGAGGTAGGCGGCTTCGGCGGCGGCGTTGCCGGGGGTGAGGTGCCGGTCGAGTACGGCGACGGCCCGTGCGGTCTCCGGCAGTGCGGGTGTCCCGCCGTGGCGGCGCAGCAGGCGGACGAGCAGCCAGTGCATGTGGACCGAGGAGTGCCAGTCGTAGGCGCCGTAGAAGGCCGGATGCAGGGAGCGGGGCGCGAGGTGCTCGTCGGGCGAGGTGATCAGGTGGGCGGGGAAGTTGGGGTACTCGCGGGTGATGTTGGCGAGGGCGAGCCGGGCGAAGGGCGCGGCGTGGGTGCTCAGCGGCATCAGTGGGTGGCTCCTTCGGTGACCTTGAGGTCCTGCCCGGCCGGGGTGCGAGCGGCGGCGGACAGGAGGGCGCGCAGGCCGTGGGCGACGGTGGCGGGCGGCAGGGACGGCGCGGTGCCGTCGGTGACCTGTGCCGGCGCCCAGGGCACGTGGACGAAACCGCCCCGCGCGTGCGGGAACTCGCTGGCGATGAGGTGGCCGAGGCCGTAGGCCACGTGGTTGCAGACGAAGGTGCCGGCCGTGTTGGAGACGGCTGCGGGGACGCCGGCCTCCCGCATCGCGGCGACGCAGGCCTTGACGGGGAGGGTGGAGAAGTAGGCGGCCGGGCCGCCTTGGACGACGGGTTCGTCGACGGGCTGCCGGCCCGCGTTGTCGGGGATGCGCGCGTCGTCGACGTTGAGGCCGACGCGTTCGACGGTGACGCCGGGGCGTCCGCCCGCCTGCCCCAGGCAGAGCACCAGGTCGGGGGTGTGGGCGCGGACGGCGTCGCCCAGGACGTCGAGGGACTCGCCGAAGACGCAGGGCAGTTCGGCGGCTCTGACGTCGAGCCCGGCGGGCGGTTCGGCGGCCACCAGGGACGCCGCCTGCCAGGACGGGTTCACGCTCTCTCCGCCGAAGGGGGCGAAGCCGGTGATGAGTACGCGGGTCATGGTTGTTCCTTGGCTCAGAAGGCGAAGAGGGCCATGATCACGGTGCAGCAGCCGAGCAGCGCGATGCCCGTCGGCAGCTGTGCCTTGATCGGCCCGTACTGGTCCTTCAGTTCGAGCAGCGTGGCCGGGACGATGTTGAAGTTGGCGGCCATCGGGGTGCACAGCGTGCCGGCGAAACCGGCCAGCATGCCGATCGCCAGGACGGCGGGCTCGTTGCCGTGCATCTGCTGGATGAGGATGGGCCAGCCGATCGCCGCGGTCATCACGGGGAACGCGGCGAAGGCGTTGCCCATGATCACGGTGAACAGGAACATGCCGACGCAGTACGCGATCACCGCGAGGTACTTGGAGTCCTCCGGCAGGACGTCGTTGACGATCCTGCCGACCTGGTCGCCCACGCCCGCGGCGGCGAAGATGGAGCCGAGCACGGCGAGGAGCTGGGGCAGCAGCAGGGCGGAGCCCATCGCCTCCAGCATGGAGCGGCCGGAGTGGAGCGGGACGGTCACCTTCTTCTCGCCGGTGATCAGCATGCCGACGACGAGCGCGGCGACGCAGCCGAGGCCGAGCCCCAGGAGCGTGGCCTTGCCGGACTCGAACAGGCCGGACTCGTCCAGTACGGAGGCGCAGACGATGGCGACGAGCGGGATGGTCAGCGCGGGGACGAAGATCTTGTTGCCGAGCCGGGCGGCGGACGCCTCGCGCTGTGCGCCGGTGGTGGTGACCGGGACGCCCTTGCCGAGGAAGTTGAACCCGGCGAGCACGATCAGGGTCAGGACGGCGACGCCGAGCGGTTCGGCGGGCAGGGTCCAGCCGCCGTTGCCGGCCGTGGCGCCCGCGACGCCGGTGCCGTAGGGGAAGGTGAGTCCGAGCAGGCCCCAGAACGCGGCGGACGTCCAGCGCTTGGGGTTGCTGCGGTCGCCGGCCATCTGGACGGCCATGACGACGAAGACCAGGCCTATCAGCCAGTACAGCCATTCGACTTTGATCACTTGTCGGCCCCCTCGGGAAGCGGCAGGTCGTGCTCGGCGGCGGCGACGGCCATCTCGCGCTCCAGTTGCTTGTCCATGAGCAGCAGCCGGGCACCGTGGATGACGAAGGCGCAGACCGCGAGCGGGATCGCCCACAGGGCCAGCTGGGTCGGCTCGATCTCCTGGTGGTACGTGGAGTTCACGAAGCCGGTGATCAGCAGGATGGAGCCGATGGCGATGAAGCAGTCCTCGCCGAAGAAGACGCCGACGGTGTCGGCCGACGCGGAGTAGGAGCGCACCTTCTCGCGCAGCCGGCCGGGCAGCTTCGCCCCCGTGGAGCGTTCGGCGGCCGCCTCGGCCATCGGGGCCACGAGGGGGCGTACGGTCTGCGCCGGGCCGCCGATGCTGTTCAGCCCGAAGGCCGCGGTGACCTGCCGGACCAGCAGGTAGACGGTGAGGAAGCGGCCGGCGCTGAGCTTGCCGAGGCGGCCGATGAGGTTGCGGGCCTGCTCGCGCAGGCCGTAGCGCTCCAGCAGGCCGATCACCGGGAGCACGATGGCGTAGACGGTGACCGAGCGGCTGTCGGCGAAGGACCGGCCGAAGGCCGCGAGGACCTCCAGCGGGTTCATCTTGCCGAGCAGTCCGGTGACGATACCGGCGACGCCCACCACGAGGACGGGGTTGCGGCGCGTGACGAATCCGAGGATCACCACGACCACACCGAGTAGAACGATCATTCGGTGGCCTTCTTCAGGCATGAGGGGGCAGGGCGCGCATCCGAGACAAACGGAACCGACGCTTCATCGGTCCGGACCATAGCCCCAGATGCGTGGCAGATGCACGGACACTAGCGATCGTTCAACGATCTAACAAGAGTCGACCGATCATCGATCCCTTGTCGGATCGTTCAACGATCGTCTAGGTTCGAGGTGTGATCGACCTCAACGCAGATCTCGGTGAGGGCTTCGGCCGCTGGACCCTCACCGACGACGACGCCCTCCTGTCCGTCGTCACCAGCGCCAACGTCGCCTGCGGCTTCCACGCCGGCGACCCCTCCGTGATGCGCCGCGTCTGCGACCTCGCCGCCGAACGCGGGGTGCGGATCGGAGCCCAGGTCTCCTACCGCGACCTGGCCGGCTTCGGACGGCGCGCCATGGACGTACCCGCCGGGGAACTGGCGGCCGAGGTGGCGTACCAGATCGGCGCGCTCCGGGTCTTCGCCGAGGCCGCCGGGGCGGAGGTGGCGTACGTGAAGCCGCACGGCGCGCTCTACAACCGCACCGTCCACGACGCCGAGCAGGCCCGTGCCGTCGCGGCCGGCGTACGGCTCGCGGGCGGCGCGCTGCCCGTGCTCGGCCTCCCCGGCTCACTGCTGCTCACCGCCGCCGCGGAGGCCGGACTCACGGGCGTGCCCGAGGCCTTCGCGGACCGCGCCTACACCCCGCGGGGCACCCTCGTGTCCCGGCGCGAGCCGGACGCGGTGGTGACGGACGAGGACGCCGTGGTCCGGCGGGCGCTCGCCTTCGCGGTGCACGGCTCGGTGGAGGCCGTGGACGGTACGACCGTCCAGGTCACCCCGCGGTCGCTGTGCGTGCACGGCGACACTCCGGGCGCCGCGAGGATCGCGGCGCGGGTCCGCGGGGAGCTGGAGGCGGCCGGGGTCCCGATCGGGGCCTTCGCATGACGTGGAACCCGGCCCTCACGACGCGCCCCGTCGGCCGGCACGCCCTCCTCGTCGAACTGCCCGACGCCGGGCGCACCGCCGCCTTCCACGCCGAGGTGCTGCGCCGCCGGGCCGCCGGGGCGCTGCCGCCCGTCGAGGAAGTGGTGCCGGGAGCGCGGACCGTGCTGCTGGACGGTGTCCGGGACCCGGAGGCGCTGGCCCGTGTGCTCGGCGGCTGGGAGGTGCCGCCCGCCGCCGCCGACCACGGGGACGTCGTGGAGATCCCGGTGCGCTACGACGGGCCGGACCTCGCCGACGTGGCGGCCCTGTGGGGTGTCGCGACGGAAGAGGTCGCCGCACTCCACGCCGCCCGGGCCTACCGCGTCGCGTTCTGCGGCTTCGCCCCCGGCTTCGGCTACCTCACCGGGCTGCCCGAGGAGCTGCACGTGCCCCGCCGGGCCACGCCCAGGACCCGGGTACCGGCCGGCGCGGTCGCCCTCGCCGGGCCCTACAGCGCCGTCTACCCGCGTGCCACACCGGGCGGCTGGCAGCTGATCGGCACCATGCCCGACCCCGGGCCGCTGTGGGACCCGGGGCGGGAGCGGGCGGCGCTGCTCGCGCCGGGGACGCGCGTCCGGTTCGTCGTGGCGGACACCGCTCGCGGGGTGGCCGCGGCATGACGGCTCAGCTCACCGTCGTACGGGCCGGCGCACTCACCACGGTCCAGGACGCGGGCCGGCACGGCCACGCCCACCTGGGGGTGCCCCGCTCCGGAGCCTTGGACGAGCCCGCGATGCGGCTCGCCAACCGGCTGCTGGGCAACGACCGGGACGCGGCCGTCCTGGAGACCACGCTGACCGGCTGTGCCCTGCGGCCCGATGGCGCCGTCACCGTCGTGGCCGGCGGCGCCCCCTGCGCCGTCACCGTGGACGGGCGCCCCGCGCCCTGGGGCGTCCCGGTGCGGGTGCCGGCTGGTGCGGTCCTGAACGTGGGGACGGCGGCGGCGGGTGTGCGCTCGTACGTGGCGGTGGCGGGAGGCGTCACCGTCGAACCCGTCCTCGGCAGCCGCTCGACGGACCTCCTGTCGGGGCTGGGCCCCGAGCCGCTGCGGGACGGCGCCGTCGTCCCGGTGGGCACCCCGGCGTCCCCCGTCGCCGTACCCGTGGCCGCCCCCTGGCCCGCGCCCCCCGCCGAGCTGGTCCTGCCGGTGCGGCTGGGGCCCCGCGCCGACTGGTTCTCCCCGGGCGCCCTGCGCGTCCTCACCTCGGCGACCTACCGCGTCTCCCCGCACAGCAACCGCATCGGCCTGCGCACGGAGGGACCGGCGCTCGAACGGGTGTCGGAGGGAGAACTGCCCAGCGAGGGCATGGTCCTGGGCGCGGTGCAGGTTCCGCCCGACGGACGTCCGGTGATCTTCCTGCACGACCACCCGACGACCGGGGGCTACCCCGTCGTCGCGGTCGTCGCGCCGGGCGCCCTCGCCGCGGCGGCCCAGGCCGTGGCCGGGACGCCGGTGCGCTTCACGCTCGGCTGACCGGCGCGCGGGCGCGCCGGGCGGTCCGCGTCCGGACAATGGGGGTGAGGTCGGCGAAGACGCCGACCGTGCCGGACGCCACCGTGGAGGCAGGACGACCATGACCGACGACCCGCCGGCCGACGGCACCCCCGCGGCCGACGAGGAGTCGCGCCGTCGGCTCACCGAGCAGGCAGCGGTACTCCGCCGTCAGATCGCCGCGGCCCCGGCGCGGGACGAGGCGCTGCGGGCCGACTGCCTGCTGGACGCGGCGGACGCCGGCGCGGCGGCCGAGGCGCTGGAGCGGCACCGCAAGGAGACGCACGAGGCACGCGAACTGCTCGCCCGGACCGAGGCGGCCCTGGCCCGCCTGGACTCCGGCGACTTCGGGCGCTGCGCGCGGTGCGGCGAGGCCATCGCCCCCGAGCGCCTGCACGCCTTCCCCCACCTCGAACGGTGCCTGAGCTGCGAGGCGGAAAGCCGAGCGAAGTCCCGCTGACACCGCTCGGCAGGCCGGGTGACGCGACGAGTAGCGTCCCCGCATGGAACAACCGCCCCTCCCCCAGCGCCCGTCCGTTCCCGCCCGGCCCCGCTCCCGGGACCTCGGCATCGTCATCGGAACGGCCGCCCCCGGACCCCACAACGCCATCACGGACGTGCCCGGCGTCCGCGTCGGGCACAGCACCGTGCGCCGCGAGCCCGACGTGCACAGCGGAGTCACCGCCGTCGTACCCGATCCCGTAGGCCCCCGGACGCCCCTGCCGGCCGGGGTGTTCACCGGAAACGGCTACGGCAAGCTCATCGGCACCACTCAACTCGCCGAACTCGGCACGCTGGAGACCCCGGTGCTGCTCACCTCCACCCTGTCGGCCTTCCGCGTCGCCGACGCGCTCGTCGGCTGGATGCTCGAGCGGCCCGGGTGCGGGGAGGTGCTGAGCCTGAACCCCGTGGTGGGCGAGTGCAACGACGGCCTGCTGTCCGACATCCGCGCCCGGCCGGTGCGGGAGGAGCACGTACGGGCGGCGCTCGACACCGCTTCCGGCGGGCCGGTGGACGAAGGGTGCGTCGGCGCGGGCACGGGCACGGTGGCGCTGGGCTTCAAGGCCGGCATCGGCACCGCCTCACGCGTCACGGACCTGGCGGGCCGCCGCCGCACCGCCGGCGTCCTGGTGCAGGCCAACTTCGGCGGCACGCTGCGGGTCCTCGGCCGCGCCCTCACCCCGTCATCCCTGGGTTCCGGTACTCCGGTGCCCGGCCCGGACGCCGGTTCGTGCATGATCGTGGTGGCCACGGACGCACCGCTGGACGCCCGGCAGCTCACCCGTGTCGCGCGGCGCGCGGTGTTCGCGCTGGCCCGCACGGGCGCGGCGTACAGCCACGGCAGCGGGGACTACGCCGTCGCCTTCGGCACGGGCTCCCCCACGGCCGGACCGGTGGCGGACGCCGAACTCGGCCCGCTCTTCGAGGCCGTGCTCGACGGTGTCGAGGAAGCGGTGCTCAACTCCCTGCTCGCGGCCACCACGACCACCGGCTTCGGGGGACGGACGGCACCCGCGCTCCCGGCGGACCGACTGCTCGCGACCCTCGCCGCTCCGCCCCGCTGACCGGTGGCCGCGCACGTTCCCGTTACCAGTGGGTAGTCACACGGCGACCCTTGCTATAAAGTCCGTCAACAAGGAGACTGCGTTACCGACGGTAATAGCAGCGCTGGGCGAGGACCGTCCCCGACTCGACTCGAGGAGCCCCTGCATGGCCATCCACCTCTCGCGGCCAAGGACCAAGAGCCACACCCCGGACGAGAGCATCGCGCGGCGGCTGCTCGACTCGTCCGCGCAGCTCTCGTACGACCCCCTCACCGAGGTCGACTGGGAGACCCCGCTCGACGAGGGCTTCCACGGGGCCAGCCCGGAGTGGAGCACCCTCTACGGGACGCGGTACTGGGACGAGCTGACCGACGCCCAGCGCAAGGCCCTCACCCGCCAGGAAGCCGCGTCCGTGGCCAGCACCGGGATCTGGTTCGAGATGATCCTCCAGCAGATGGTGCTGCGGGACATCTACGCGAAGGACCCGACGGACGACACCTTCCAGTGGGCCCTGACCGAGATAGCCGACGAGTGCCGCCACTCGATCATGTTCGCCCGCGGGGCCAAGAAGCTCGGGGCGCCGGCCTACCGGCCGCACCGCGTGGCGGTCGAACTCGGCAGGCTCTTCAAGACCGTCGCGTTCGGCGAGGCGGCCTACGCGGCGATCCTGGTCGCCGAGGAGGTCCTCGACGTGATGCAGCGGGACTGGATGCGCGACGAGCGGGTGGTGCCGTTCGTCCGCACCATCAACAACATCCACGTCGTGGAGGAGTCGCGGCACATGAAGTTCGCCCGCGACGAGACGCGCAAGCACCTCGCGCGCGCCGGACGGATACGCGTGCGGATCCACGCCCTGCTCATCGCGGTGGCCGCGTACGTCATCGTGACCAGCATGGTGAACCGGAAGGTGTACGCCAACGCCGGGCTGGACGAGGAGCGCGCGCTCCGCGAGGCGAAGGCCAACGAGCACCACAAGGCGATGATGCGCTCCAGCTGCTCGGGGCTGATGACGTTCCTGAGTTCGGTGGGCCTGCTCACCAAGCCCGCGCTGTTCTTCTACAAGCGCGCCCACCTCATCTGACGACCACCCGGCGAGCGGACGACATGACCTTCGCGATCACCCAGAACTGCTGCACCGACGCCGCCTGCGTGGCCGTCTGCCCGGTCAACTGCATCCACCCCGCCCCCGGGGAACGGGACTTCGGTGCCACGGAGATGCTGTACATCGACCCGGCCGCCTGCATCGACTGCGGCGCCTGCGCCGACGCCTGCCCGGTGGACGCCGTCCGTCCGGCCGAGGAGCTGACGCCGGCGCAGCAGCCGTACGCCGCGATCAACGCCGCCTACTTCGAGCGGTCCGGGCAGCCGGGACCGCGGGAGGCGGTGGACCACGGGCCGAACTTCCACGCCTGGGGCACGCCGGAGTTCGAGCGTGTGCTGCCCGCCGACTTCGCGCCGCTGCGGGTGGCGATCGTCGGCACCGGGCCGGCCGGGATGTACGCCGCGGAGGACCTGCTGCTGCACACCCGCTCCGAGGTCACCCTCGTCGACCGGCTCCCCGCGCCCGGCGGACTGATCCGGTACGGCGTGGCGCCCGACCACCTGGCGACGAAGCGGATCGGCGAGACCTTCGCCCGCTTCCACACGCACCCCCGGGTGCGCATGCACCTCGGCCTCGACGTGGGCACCCACGTCACGGCCGCCGAACTCGCCGCGCACCACGACGCGGTGATCTACGCGGTGGGCGCGGCCACCGACCGGCGCCTGGGCATACCCGGCGAGGACCTGCCCGGCAGCATCGCCGCGACCGGGTTCGTGGCCTGGTACAACGCCCACCCGGAGGTCGCCCCGGACGCCGTCGCCCTCTCCGCGGACCGGGTCGTCGTGGTCGGGAACGGCAACGTCGCCCTCGACGTCGCCCGCATCCTGGCCTGCGACCCCGGGGCCCTGACCGGCACGGCCGTCGCCGGCCACGCGCTGGAGGAACTGCGCCGCAGCAAGGTGCGCGAGGTGGTGCTCCTCGGACGCCGGGGCCCGGAGCACGCCGCCTGCACCGGGACCGAACTCCTCGCCCTCAAGAACCTCCCGGGCGTCGACCTGGTCGTGGACGACCACGATCCGCGCGTCGGCGCGGCGATCGACGCGGCCGCAGCGGCGGAGAAGGCCGCGCTGTTCCGGGACGTGCCGCGCGAGGCCGTCGACTGGTCCGCGCCGCCGGACCCGTCCGGGCGGCGGCGCCGCATCGTCTTCCGCTTCCACTCCGAGCCACTGGAGATGCGCGGCGACGAGAGCCTCAGGGCCGTGCGGACCACCGGAGGCGCCGGTGAGCAGGAGATCGCCGCGGGTCTGGCGCTGCGGGCCGTCGGTTACCGCGGGGTGCCGCAGCCGGGGCTGCCCTTCGACGAGGGTTCGGGGACCGTGCCGCACGAGCGAGGACGGGTGACCGGCCTGCCCGGCACCTACGTGGTGGGCTGGATCAAGCGCGGGCCGTCGGGCGGCATCGGCGCGAACCGCCGGTGCGCGGCCGAGACGGTGGGCACGCTGCTCGCCGACGCGGTCGCGGGCCGGCTGCCGGCGCCCACCGGCGGCGCGCGGACGTTCCGCCGTCTCGCGCACCGCCGCCGCTGAGTCCGTCTCAGGCGGCCTGCGCCGACGTCTCGTGCCGCCAGAAGCCCGAGAATGTGATGCGCTCCTTGGGCAGGCCGAGGCGGTGCAGGTGCTTGCGCCCCTCGGTGGCCAGGGTCGACTCGCCGACGACGAAGGCGTAGCCCGCCGGGCTGACGGAGCCGATCCTCCGTACCTCGTCGAGTGCCGCGGCGCCGGGCACCGAGGCTCCGTCGCGGCGCACGACCCAGGTGACGGTGACTTCGGCCGGGGCGTCGAGGAGACGCCTGTCGCCGTCGGTGGGCACTTCCTGGATGAGCCGTCCCACGGTGTCCCGCGGCAGTGAGCGCAGGATCGACGCGGTGGCGGGCAGGCCGGTCTCGTCAGCCACCACGACGATCTCCGCGGCGTCGCGCGGGCGGTCGAACAGGACGCCCTGGTCGAGGACGGCGAGGGCGTCACCGGGGCGGGCGGCGCAGGCCCAGACGGCCGCTCTGCCCTCGACGGCGCCGGTGGCGTCGCGGTGCACCACGAAGTCGATGTCCATCTCCGCCGTGTCCCGGCGGAAGTCGGCCACGGAGTAGTTGGCGCAGTGCGGCCGCTCCTCCTCGGGGATCTCCAGGTACGGCTGCCACCACCGGGTGCCCGTGAACTCCGGCAGCCGCAGGCGGCGCTGGTGGGGCAGCTGGAGGAACAGGCGGAACCAGTGGTCGTAGCCCAGCCACGGGAACTCGCCGAGGTCCGCTCCGGTGACGGTCACCCGGTGCATCGACGGCGAGACGCGCTCGGTGCGCACGACGCGGGCACGGAACATCCTGGGATTCTGCGGCACCAGCCGCCGGACCTTCGCCATGAGAGAAGGTTAGCCTAAGCTAACTAGCTCTCGGCGATCAGTGCGGGAGTCGACCTCGTGAGCACCTCGCCGCGGAAGAAGGCCGGGCTGCGCCGGCTCATCACCGCCATGACGACCACGCCGAGCAGGAGCAGGCCCACGCCGATGACGAAGACCGAGCCGACGCCGAGGACGGACGATCCGCTGCCGTAGGCGGGGTCCCACATGTCGACGAGGGTCTTGGTGAAGACGGCCGCGAGCAGCACTCCGCCGAGCACCGGGCAGATCCCCTTGAACAGCAGATCACGGCCGGACCGCAGGAGGTCGGCACGGAAGTACCAGGCGCAGGCGAAGGCCGTCAGGGCGTAGTAGAAGCAGATCATCAGGCCGAGCGCGTAGATGGTGTCGACCAGGACGTGCTCACTGACCAGGGTCATCACCGTGTAGAAGACGCCGGTGGCGACACCGGCGGTCACCGTGGCCCGGCCCGGCGTGCGGAAGCGGGGGTGCACCTCGGCGTAGGAGGCGGGCAGCGCCTCGTACGCCGACATGGCGAGCACCGTACGGGCCACCGGGATGAAGGTCGTCTGCAGACTGGCGGCGGCCGACGCCAGCACCGCGACGAACAGCAGCACGCCCAGGGCCGGTCCCATGACCGGGCCGGCGAGCGCGGCGAAGACGTTGTCCGAGGTCTCGGGGTTGGCCAGTCCGAGGCCCTGGTCGCCGGAGCCCACGACCATCTGTGCGGCGACTCCGGTAGCCAGGTAGGAGCCGACGAGCACCACCATGGCGACGAGCGCCGCGCGGCCCGGCGTACGGCTGCTGCCGCTGGTCTCCTCGTTGGCCGTCAGGCAGGCGTCCCAGCCCCAGTACATGAAGATCGACAGCGAGAGCCCGGCCGTGAAGGCGGCGAAGGACTGGATGGCGAAGGGGTTCAGCCAGGACCAGGAGAACTCGGTGGAGGTGGGGAACCGCGCGTCGCCCGCCTTGCTGAAGGCCATGGCGACGAACACGGCCAGCACCAGCAACTGCAGGGCGACAAGTGCGTACTGCAGGCCCTTGGTCGCCGTCATGCCGCGGTAGCTGATCACGGTGGCGATCGCGATGAGCGCCAGGCAGGTCACGATGTGCACGGCCTTGTTGTCGTCGAGCGCCGCCACCGATTCGCTTCCGGTGACCTCTCCGGCGAGCAGCCAGAAGTACGAGGTGGCGACCCCGGCCAGGTTCGACAGCACGATGATCGTGGCGATGACCAGGCCCCAGCCGCACATCCAGCCCACCCGCGGGCCGAAGGCCTTCACCGTCCAGGTGAAGGAGGTGCCGCAGTCGGGCATGGCCCGGTTCAGCTCGCGGTAGGCGAAGGCGACGAGCAGCATCGGCAGGAAGCCGGCGAGGAACACGGCCGGCATCTGCACGCCGACCTCACCGGCGGTGGAGCCGAGGGTGGAGGTGAGGCAGTAGACGGGGGCCACCGTGGAGACACCGATGACGGCGCTGCCCAGCAGCCCCACGGAGTTGCCGCTGAGGCCCTTGGCCCGCACGCCGTCTGCGGTGGCTCCGTCGCCCGTGTCGTCGGCCCCGGGCCTTACGTCCAGCTGAGTCATGAACGAGACGTTAAATCCTGCGGTTTCCGTGGTTCCGGTTCTTGGCGCCCCTCCCCCGCCAGTACGTTGCGCCATGGTTTCCCGGGCCATGATCGGCATTCAACCTTTAGTTCAAAGATTGATAAGCGGCTGCGGCCACTGATCTCGGCAGTCGGGCGGGGACTGTCCGATATCCGGTTATCGCAGCACTGGCTGATTCCCGGCGTCCTGACTTTTCCATGCGATCTGCGTCACATTCCGCGACGCCCCGGGACGGGTGCCCGTCCGGGGGCGCCTGCCCCTACCCCCCCGACGCCCCGGACGGGCCGCCTGACCCGGTGTGCCGGGACGGGCCGGGAGGCGTTCCGGCGCTCAGGTGCTGCAGCGCCTCGACCAGTTCCTGGCAGGCGCGCTCCACCGAGCGCCGGGTGTGCAGCTGCTCGCTGATGACGGCGGAGAGCAGCAGCGCGGTGAGGGCCATGGTGCCGTTGAACGCCTGCAGCTTCACCATCACCTCGACGTCGGTCAGCCGCCCGAAGGAGCCCGCGTCGTCGCTGGCCGCGACGGTCGTCACGACGGAGGCGAAGAGGGCACACGGCATGCTGCCGGCCAGCTGGAAGCGGAGCGCGGCCCAGATCAGCAGCGGATACACCAGGAACAGCATGCTGACCCGGCTGTAGGCGGCCAGCGGCACCACCGCGCCCGCGGCCACCACGAGCACCGCCGCCTCCGCCCACCGGCCGCGCGGAGGCGCGCGGCGACCTCGGTGGAGCAGGAGCAGCAGCGGGGTGACGAGGACGACGCCCATGGCGTCCCCCACCCACCAGGCCAGCCAGACGAACCAGACGTGGCCCGCGGGCAGCTTGTCCCCGAGGGCGAGCATGCCGACGCCCGCTCCCGAACTGATCAGCATGGCGGCCAGCGCCCCGAGGAAGACGAGTGCCACACCGTCGCGGATGCGGGCCAGGTCCGTGCGGAAGCCGACGGCGCGCAGCATCAGGTACGCGCAGACCGGGGCAACCGTGTTCCCGGCCACCACACCGATGGCGGCCGGCCCCGGAGGGGTGATGGAGGCGACGACCAGCAGGGCACCGACGGCGATGCCCGGTACGCACGCCGGACCGAACAGCAGCAGGCAGGTCACCGCCACTCCGGTGGGCGGCCAGATGGGCGTGACCACGGCGCCCTCCGCGACCAGCTGCTGCATGAGCCCGAGCCGTCCCGCCGCGTAGTAGCAGACGGCGACGAGCAGGGTCCCGAGAGCGAGGACGACCGGCCGGGGCCACGCGCGAATACCCACCACAGCAGCCATCAGACACCGCCCGCGCCGCGTCGGCGAGGCGGGAGGCCCCCCGTACGCCGCCCTATGGGGTAACGGCGCGCGCGTCGTGCCCCACGACGAGGACGGCCGCGTCGTCGTCGTGGCCGACCAGCTCGGCGTTCTTCAGCACGGCCGACGCGAGCGCGGGGGCGTCCATGCCGGCGACGGCCGCGATGCCCGCCAGCCGGACGACCCTCTCGAGGCCTTCGTCGACACTCAGCGCGGGTCCCTCGACCACTCCGTCGGTGAGCAGCACGAAGACTCCGCCCAGGGCGAGCCGGTACCGGGTCACCGGATACTCGACACCACTCACCACCCCCAGCGGCGGTCCACCTTCGTCGTCGGACACCCCCGCCCTCCCGTCGGCCGTGGCCCAGACGCAGGGGATGTGGCCGGCCCGGGCGCTCTCCATCACCCCGGTGGCCGGGTCGAACCGCATGAAGGTGCAGGTGGCGAAGAGGTCCTTGCCCAGGGAGAGGACGAGGTCGTTGGTGCGGGCGAGGAGGTCGCCGGGTTCACCGGTCACGGAGGCCAGGGCGCGCAGGCCGGCCCGGACCTGGCCCATGAACGCCGCCGCGTCGATGGCGTGCCCCTGCACGTCGCCGACGGAGAGGCCGAACCTGCCGTCGGGGAGCATGAAGGCGTCGTACCAGTCGCCGCCCACGTTGAGCCCGGCGTAGGCGGGCGCGTACCGGGCGGCGAGGTGGAAGCCGGGGACCGCGGGCAGGTCCGCGGGGAGCATGTCGCGTTGCAGGGCGATGGCGAGTTCCACCTGGGAGCGCCGCAGCTCGGCGAGCTCCCTCGCCCGTGTGGTCAGCGTGGCGAGACGGTCCAGGAGCTCTTCGCCGTCAGATGCCGGACGCTTGCGGAACATCGGCCGCTCCGGGATCGCGCACGGACCGGGCGGCTCCGACGGTTTGCTCTCCCCGCATCATCCGTTCCGCCCGTCCCTCGCCGGAGGGCACCTCCCTGTGCCCCGGACACGGCAAGTCTCCCACCTGCCGGCGACGCGGGCACACCGAGCGGGCCCGGCCGGGTCCGGGGGTTCAGTCGAAGGTCTCGACGTACTCCTGCGGCGGACCGAGTTCGGGGCGCTCGCGCAGTTCCAGGCGGTCGCCCGCCCGTTCCAGTTCGAGGACGGTGAGGGTGTTGTCGCCGGCGGTGGTGAGGGGGGCGGGCAGGTAGAGCGTGACCTGCGGTCCCGTGTTCCAGTAGCGGCCGAGCAGGAATCCGTTGATCCAGACGAAGCCCTTGTGGAAGCCGGGGAGGGCGAGGAAGGTGTCGGCCGCTCCGTCGGCGGTGAAGGTGGCCGTGGCGAATCCCGCCCGGCGGCCCGGCACGCCCGGGTCCGACGTCGGCGCGGTCGCGGAGAGCTCCGAGGCGGCGGTGGCCCGGTCGAGGTCGTCGGCGGTCCACTCGTCGAGGGGCAGCGGGCGCATGGTCCAGCGGTGCACCCGGCGGCGGTCGATCCGGACCCCGCCGAGGATGCCCTTGCCCTGTCCGAGGAGCGGGCCGTAGTTGATGCGGCCCTGGTTCTCGACCAGGAGTTCGAGGCGGACGGCCCGGCCCGCCCCGTCGAGTGTGAGGGTGCCCGTCTCGCGGTCGAGGATTCCGGCGGGTGCTCCGTCGACGAAGACCTGCGCCCGGTCGTGCAGCCCGGACACGCCCAGCTCGACCCGGCCGCACGGCAGGACGGGGTGCGCCCGGTAGAGGACGAGCCCGCGGGACAGGCCCAGTTCCCCGAAGGTGAGCGGGTCGGAGGCGTGCACGGCCTCGCCGACGGCTTCGAGCGCCCGGAGCAGGGGCGGTCCCGGGGTGACGGGCAGGGTGCGGGCGGGCAGGAGCGCGGGCGGTTCGGGCAGCGGCCGCGGCGGGCGGTCGGTCACGGTCAGCAGCAGCTGGCGCATCCGGTGGAACTTGTCGGTCAGGACACCGTGCTCGGCGATCGGCGCGTCGGAGTCGTAGCTGGTGACCGTGGGCTGGAGGGTGCCGTCCGCGTGGTTGGCGCCCGCCCACAGGCCGAAGTTGGTGCCGCCGTGCGCGGGGTAGAGGCTGACGGAGCCGCCCTCGGCGAGGATCTCGGACAGAGTGGCCACCGCGCTCTCGGACGACCGGGTGTGGTGCTTCTCGCCCCAGTGGTCGAACCAGCCGTTCCAGAACTCCGCGCACACGAACGGCTCCCCGTCGCGGCGCGAGCGCAGCAGCCGGGCGGCCTCGGCGGCGCGCGAGCCGAAGGTGGCCGCCGCCAGCACGCCGGGGAGGGAGCCGCCGTCCTGCATCAGCCCGGTCGGGCCGTCGGCGGTGTAGCACAGTTCGGTGATGCCCCGCGCGGTCAGGGCGTCGTGCACCCACCGGAGGTAGGTGTGGTCGTCGCCGTAGCTGCCGTACTCGTTCTCGACCTGGACGGCGACGACGGGTCCGCCGTGGGCGGCCTGGAGGCCGGCGATCCGGGGCACGAGGACGTCGAACCAGCGGGCGACCTCGTCGAGGTAGGGGGTGTACGAGGAACGCAGGCGCATGCCGGGCCGGTCGGTGAGCCAGGCGGGCAGGCCGCCGTTGTCCCACTCGGCGCAGATGTAGGGTCCGGGGCGCAGGATCACGTCGAGCCCGGTGTCCGAGGCGAGGGCCGCGAAGCGCTCGACGTCCCGCCAGCCGTCGAAGCGGGGCTCCCCCGGCCGGCGCTCGTGGAAGTTCCAGGCGACGTAGGTGTCCACCGTGTTCAGGCCCATCGCCGCGAGACGCGCCAGGCGGTCGGCCCACTGGCGCGGGTGCACCCGGAAGTAGTGCAGCGAACCGGCCAGGACTCGGTGCGGCCGTCCGGCGCGCAGCAGACGGCCGTCCGGGCGGGTCAGCAGGGCGGGCACGGTCCCTCCTCGTGGCCGCGCGGGCTGGTGGGTGCGCGGGTGGGCCGCGCGCCTCCCGCCCCCGTGGCCGGAACTATGGCACAGAATGTTATCGATGCCAATTCCTCGTCGCCCGCGGTCCGGACCCGCCCGGTATCATCCGGAGCGCTCACACGAGAGAGGACCCCATGGAGACGGCGAAGGGTGCGGGGGCCGCCGGACGGGCGCCCGGTATGACGGACGTGGCCCGGGTGGCGGGGGTCTCCGCGCAGACCGTGTCGCGCGCGCTGTCCGGCCACCCCAATGTCCGCGCCGAGACGCGCGCCAAGGTGCTCGCCGCCGTCGAACAGCTCGGCTACCGCAAGAACAGCGCGGCGGGGGCGCTCTCCTCCGGACGCAGCCGGACCGTCGGCGTGGTGACGCTGCAGACGACGTTCTACTCGCGGGTCACCCTGACCTTCGGCATCGAGCAGGCGGCCCGCGCGGCCGGCTGGTCGGTGGTCACGGCCTCCACCGAGTCGCTCGACACCTCCGTCGTCGAGGCGGCGCTGGCCAGGCTCGCGGACCAGGGCGTCGAGGGCGTCGTCCTCGCCATCCCGCTGATCCACGTCAGCCCGCGCATCGAGCAGCTGACCCGGTCGCTGCCGACCGTGACCGTGGACGGTTCCCGCACCGCCGCCTCGGAGGTGGTGGCCGTCGACCAGGTGGAGGCGGCCCGGCTGGCCACGCGTCACCTGCTCGACCTCGGCCACGAGACGGTCTGGCACGTGGCGGGCCCCGACGCCTGGCTGGACGCGCAGAGCCGGCTCAAGGGCTGGCAGGAGACGCTACAGGCCGAGGGCCGCGGTGTCCCACCCGTCCTCACCGGCGACTGGACGCCGTCGTCGGGTTACCGCAACGGCCTGGTCCTGGCCCGGATCCCCGAGGTGACCGCCGTCTTCGCCGCCAGTGACGAGATGGCCTTCGGCGTCATCCGGGCCCTGCACGAGTCGGGCCGCGAGGTGCCCCGGGACGTCTCGGTCGTCGGGGTCGACGACATCGACCTGGCCGCGTACTGCTCCCCGTCGCTGACGACCGTCTCGCAGTCCTTCACGGACATGGGCGCGCTGGCGTTCCGTCACCTGCTGCGGCGCATGGAGGATCCGGCGGCCGGACCCGAACCTGCCTCGGTGGAGCCGAGACTGGTCGTACGCGCCAGCACCGCCCCGGCCGCCGGCGGGGCCGGCTGAGGCGGGGCGGTGCGCGCGGTGACCGTCGGGACTGTTGTCCGGCGGACATGCCGCGGACGCGGGGACCGGGAACGCCCTCGCCCACTGCCTGGAGGGCGTGGCAGGTGCCGCCCCGGCCGCGTTGCCGTCGGTCGCCGGTCGCCGGTCGCCGGTCGCCGACTCCAGTGGGGCCCCGTCGCGTCGGCGCGCGCCTCCGCCTCGCAGCCGGACGCACCGGTTCCCGCTCACCCGCACTGCCGAGGCCCCGCCGGCTCTCCGCGGGCTGATCCGCCGGACCGGACCCTACGGCCGCGTGCCCGGCGGGAAGCCGGAGGGCGGGTCGGCCGGGGTGCCGTGGACGCGCAGTTCGGCGGCGGCCGCGAACGGTTGCCCGTTGAGTGCGTTCAGCGCGGTGAACCGGACGTAGGAGGCCCGTACCGGGTCGAAGGAGACGCGCTGGATGTCCCGCGCGTCCACGAGCGACCCCTCGGCCACCGTCGTCCACTCCTGGCCGTCGTCGGACACGGCGACTTCGTAGTCCCCGACCCGGCCGTTCGGTCCTCCGCTCTGCCGGCCGAGGTAGCCGAGGCCGTTCACCTCGGCCTCCCCGCCCAGCTCCAGGGCCACCCAGTGCGGGTAGGGCGCGACCGTGTCCGTGTAGTCGGTGTGCCAGATGGTGGCGGGGTCGCCGTCGAGCACGTTGCCGACCGGGCCCTCCCCGCTGCCGGAGGAGCGGTTCTCCGAGTCGGCGGTCGCCGTCATCGAGGCCGGGGACAGCACGGGTACGTCGGAGACGGCGGCCCCGGCGCGCGCGGTGACGGTCTTGGTGACGCCGGACTCGTCGTAGACGGCCGTCGCCTTCCAGCCGGCCGTGGTGCCCGCGGCATCCTCGGTCGGGGTGAGCAGCCAGTCGGTCGTGACCGTCTCGCCGGGGGCGACCGAGTCGAAGAGGTTGCCGTCCTCCTCCTTCACCTCGACGGTCCAGCCGGCGGGGACGTCGTCCAGGCTCACGGCCACGTCGCGCGCGTCGGTCGCCTCGTGGTTGGTGAACGTCGTCCGGTACTCGCCGGGCGAGCCCGGGCTGAGGTCGGCGTCGGCCGGAGCCGTCAGCCGGGCGCAGGCCGGGCCGCCGTCCACCGGTCCGAGGTCCTCGACCCGGAAGTCGTCGAGGACGAAGTCCGTGCCCGCGGCCCCGCCGAGTTTGCGCAGGCCGACCCAGGTGTCGCCGCAGCCGGCGACGATCTCCCTGGTGTACGTGGCGGTGTCCAGGGCGGGTTCGAAGGTCTCCCGGGTGATCTCCCTGGCCTCGGTCTTCCCGTCGCCGACGGTGTCCGCACCGGTCACCCAGGCCCATTGCCCCGGGACGTTGGTCTGGTAGCGGAAGGACACGGCGTACTTGTGTCCGGCCTCGAAGGGCACGGTCGCGGGGACCGTGCGGTACACCAGCCCGGTGTTCTCCGCGTGCGACTTGAGCGAGTGCCCGCCGCCGACCACGTCGTCGACCGCCTTGCCGTCGAGGGTGCCTTCGTCGTACGGCGCGTGGCTGTTCTTCCACTTCTTCTGGCTGTAGGGGGCGTGCAGTTCGCTGATGCTGGTGCGGGGGTCGGTGACGCCGCCGGCGTCGCCCTTGACGAACGGTCCCCAGCCGGGCTGGTTGCCCTCGAAGTCGTCCTGCGCGATCACTCCGCTGTCACGCGGCGGCGGCGCGGTGGTGTCGGGCATGACCCGCAGATCGTCGAGGACGACGGCGGCCGTTCCGGCTTCGGCGGCGACGGCGACGGTGACCTCGCCGTTCGCGGGGGCGGTGAAGGCCACGGAGGCCCGCTGGGAGTAGGTGTCCCGCTTCTCGTCGGCGGCCGTCCAGTTGCGCGCCGGGGTGATGTCGAAGGTGTTCTCGGCCTCCTCGCCGGCTCCGGCCACGCTCAGGGTGGTGGCGCGTCGGTGTCCGGCGGCGATCTCCACGTCGGCGCTGAGCGTGTACCGCTTGCCGGGCGTCAGGTCGTCCACCCGCTGGGATATACGGGAGTCCTCGGTGCCCAGCCGGGTGACGTTGTCGCCGTTGTCGGCCCGCTCGATCGTCGCGCCGCCGCGCGGGTGCCAGGCGTCCAGGTCGCCCGCGTTGAAGCCCGGGTCGTCGAGGCCGGTGCCCGCGCCGTAGCGCGGGTCGGCGTGCGGTGCCTCGCCGCCGCGGGGCACCAGCACGTACGGCCGGTCCGCCTCGGTGGTCAGTGTCACCCGGCCGTCACGGGCGCGGACCCGGGTGGGGTCGGAGCGGCCCTGGTCGGTCAGCTCGTACAACGTGAAGTCCTCAGTCCCGGCGAACTGCCGGGTGAGGTCGAAGGTGTGCGTGCCGCCAGAAGCGCTGTAGTGGTACATCTTGTCGGCGTCGCTCGGTGACGAGGTGCCGTCCTTCTTGCCGGCGCGGCCCCAGGGCAGCAGGTAGGTGTCGTCGTCGAGGACCACCGCGTCGCCCATGGTGATCCGGCGCTCGTCCCCGTCGGTCCTGGTGACGGCGACGTCGCCGGTCAGGCGTGCGCTCCTGCCGAAGTCCCAGTCCATCACCCGGTAGTGCTGGAGGAACTTCGTGGGCAGGTTGTCGGTCCAGATGTTGCGGTAGAAGGTGTTCCAGTCGTCCTGCCCGGTCCAGCCCTCGAACTCCTTGATGCTGGTGCCGCCCAGCAGCGGGTCGACGTTCCACACGTCGCGGTCGGAGTTGGCGATGAAGCGCACGATGTTGGAGTTGATGCCCTTGTTGGTGGCGCCGCCGTAGTTCTTGTCGCTCGCCCAGTGGGACCAGATGGAGGTTCCCTCGAACTTGTACGCCCACTCGGTGGTGACCTCGAAGCCCATCTCGCGCAGCTCGGAGGCGAGTTCGTCGGCCAGCCAGCCGCTGGAGTAGTACACGTCGATGTAGACGCTCTTGAGCTGGGGGTAGTCCTCGCGCAGCTGCCGGAAGCGGTCCAGGACGGCGCCGCTGCCCAGGTCGGTGCGCTGGTCGATGTGGTAGGCCTGGTTGAGCCAGTTCCAGCCCAGCCCCTGGCCCTTGATCAGCACGTCGCTGAAGTTCTTCGCCTGGGGGTAGGCCTCGGTCGCGTTGACGTGCACGGCGAAGTCGGCGTTGTAGCGGGCGCCTTCGCGGATCAGCTCGTTGAGTTCGGCGCGGCCGCCCGCCCGGACGTTCTCGTTGCCGCCGTAGTCCGGGTGCCCGGAGTCGTGGCCCTCTCCGGCGTAGCCCTTCTCCAGGACCCACTGGCCGAGGTCGTCCGTCGCCATCGAGATCCGCTTGACGTTGTCGAGCGTCTTGAGGAACGGGTTGGTGGCCTGGCTCGCGAAGTTGAACGGGATGTGCTGGACGACCCGTTCGGGCACCCGGTCGGCGCCCGGCGGGCGGGTCATGGCGTTCCGGTGAGCGATGGCGGCGTCCTGCCAGTCGACGGCGGCGTCGCCGTTGGCGTCCGCGGCGAGGACGACGGTGGTCCTCGGCAGCTCGTAGCGGGCGACCCGCGGGTCCGTGGCGCCCTTGGGCGCGTACGTGTAGGCGCCGACGGACAGTTCGGCGCGGCGTGCGCCGTCACCGGCGTCCACGATCCGTGACTGGAGCCGGGTGTTCCAGTTGTCGTTGCTGCCCTGCGCGGAGTCGTCGGTGGCGTTGGTGATCAGCCCCGCCGCCAGCCCGTCATGGGACACGAAGCCGTAGGGCGTGCCGATCGGCCCCTTGTCGGGCTCGGTGGCGCCGGTGATGTCGACGAACCGGTCCGCCGTCGTCGTGGAGTCGGTCGAGATCCTCGTACGGGCCAGGCTCGCCCCGCGGTCGGCGGAGTCGACCGAGACGAGTGACTGGCCGGGTACCGACAGCTCGTTGACGTCCGCCGCGGCGCCGCCGGAGATCTTCTCGACGGCGAAGACCACGGTGCGCCGGTCGGTGACCGTGATGCTGGAGGTCAGGGTGAGGTCCGGCAGATCGGCGAAGGTGGAGGTGTAGGTGGCCCGGTGCCGGTTCGCCTTCATCGTCGTGCGGGCCTTGTAGGGCTTGCCGTTGACGGTGAAGGTGTCCAGGACCTCCGCCTTGCCGTCCAGCCGGCGGCCGTCGAGGTCGTACGAGACGACCTGCGGGAACTCCTCGGCGACCCGCACGGTCAGGCCGGCGCGCGACAGCGCGACGGGGGTGGCCGGGTCGTCGGGCTCGGGCGGCGGGACCGGCGCCCACGCCGCGGCCGCGTCCGCGGGCGAGGCAGGGGTCCCGCCGTCCGCGTGGGCCGGTATGGCAGCGGTCGACAAGGCGCTCACGACCAGCATCGCGCCGACCGCGGCCGCCGCGCCCGGTCTCCACCGGGCCGTACGCCTCGAAGGCGGGAGCACGGGTGTTGGTGACGGCCGGGGTGTTCGGGGTTCTCGCAGGTTCATCGCTACCATCCAGCGGCTCCTCGGGACGGCCGGCTCCGCCGACCGGAGAACACGGGGACCATAGTGGAGATGGCATCGATAACACCAGGGTGCGTCACGGGACGCGATGAGATTCGGTGGCGTATCGGGTCCGCACTGGTATGACACGCATCATCGCGGACATCTCCGTCTCTCTCGACGGCTTCGTCACCGGTCCGGATCCCGGCCCGGAAAGCGGTCTGGGCACCGGCGGCGAGGCCCTGCACACCTGGGCGTTCTCCGACGACCCCGACGACCGGCGGGTCCTGCGGGAGGCGACCGCCCGTTCGGGGGCCGTCGTCCTCGGCCGCCGGCTCTTCGACGTGGTCGACGGGCCGCAGGGCTGGGACGACACGACCGGCTACGGCGCCCACGAGGTCGGCAGACCCGCCTTCGTGGTCGTGACGAGATCGCAGCCCGAGGCGGTGCGGCTCGCCGGCCTCGACTGGACGTTCGTCACCACCGGCCTGCCGGATGCCGTCGCCGCCGCCCGCGAGCGCGCCGAGGCGGCGTCGGCGCGCGGCGGCGAGGATCTCGACGTCGTACTCATGGGCGGCGGGGCCACCGTCGGCTCGGCGCTCGACGCTGGACTGCTCGACACGCTGACGCTGCACCTCGCGCCCGTGGTGCTGGGCTCCGGGACGCCCCTCTTCACCGGCCGGGCGCGGCGGACGCTGGTGCAGCGCCGCGTGACCGCGACGACCACGGCCACGCACGTGACCTACGACGTCCTGTGACGCTGGTGCCTCAGGTGCCTCAGCCGAGGGCGCCCGTGCGGGCCTGCCGCCACAGGTCGACACCGGCGACGGCCACCGCGTGCTTGTCGATCTCGGCGAGTTCCTCCTCGCTGAAGGAGAGGTTGTCCAGCGCGGCCACGTTCTGCTCCAGCTGCTCGGTGCGGGAGGCGCCGATGACCAGCGAGGTCACGCGCGGGTCGCGCAGGGCCCAGGCGAGCGCCATCTGGGCCAGGCTCTGCCCCCGGCGGGCCGCGATGTCGTTCAGGGCGCGCAGCCGTCCGAGCGTGTCCTCGGTGAGCCAGTCGGCGGTGAAGGACTTGCCCTGGGTGGCGCGGGACCCGGCGGGGACCCCGTCGAGGTAGCGGCCGGTGAGCAGGCCCTGGGCGAGGGCGGTGAACCCGATGACGCCGAAGCCCTCGTCGGCCGCCGCGTCGAGCAGGCCCTCGGTCTCGATCCACCGGTTGAGCATGTTGTACGACGGCTGGTGGATCAGCAGCGGGGTGCCCAGTTCGCGCAGGATCGCCGCGGCCTGCCGGGAGCGCTCGGCGTCGTAGGAGGAGATGCCGACGTAGAGGGCCTTGCCCTGGCGCACCGCGGTGTCCAGCGCCGTCATGGTCTCCTCCAGCGGCGTGGAGGCGTCCAGGCGGTGGGAGTAGAAGATGTCGACGTACTCCAGGCCCGTGCGCCTGAGGGACTGGTCGAGGGAGGCGAGGAGGTACTTGCGCGAGCCGCCGCCCTGGCCGTAGGGGCCGGGCCACATGTCCCAGCCGGCCTTGGTGGAGATCACCAGTTCGTCCCGGTACGGTGCCAGGTCCTGGCGCAGGATCCTGCCGAAGTTGGTCTCCGCGGCACCGTAGGGCGGGCCGTAGTTGTTGGCCAGGTCGTGGTGGGTGATGCCGAGGTCGAAGGCGCGCAGGGCGATCTCCCGCTGCGTCTCGAACGGCTTGTCGTCACCGAAGTTGTGCCAGTAGCCGAGCGACAGCACGGGCAGGTCGAGACCGGAACGTCCGGTGCGCCGGTACTGCATCGTGCCGTCGTACCGGCCGGGGTCGGCGACGTGGTTCATGAAGGTTCTCCGTGTTGCTGAGGAAGCCGGGTGGTCCGTGACGACGGACGTCGCGTCATCATCGCGCGAGGTCGGTGCGGCCGTCCAACAAGAACGGCTCATGGCATTGAGCACTGTCGTTTCTCGACGCCGGCCGGGTTCCGGGCCCACACTCCCGCCTTTTCGGCCGGCCCGCCCGGGGAACACGGTCGCTGACTTCGCCGTACGACACTCAGGAGGCCGACGTGGCGAACGACCAGCGGGACCCGACCGACGAGTACCCCCGCCCCGACTTCCCCGCCCAGGACCAGCCGCACCCCGGCTGGAGCGGGCCGATGGACCCGCCGCCCGACCACGGTGAGGAGTCCTACCGCGGGTCGGGGCGGCTGCGGGGCCGCAGGACCGTCATCACGGGCGGTGACTCGGGCATCGGCCGCGCGGTGGCCCTGGCCTTCGCCCGGGAGGGCGCCGACGTGCTGTTCACCCACCTCGCGCAGGAGGAGGACGAGGCACGGGAGACGTCGCGGCTCGTGGAGGAGGCCGGGCAGAAGGCCGTGGCCGTCTCCTGCGACATCCGTGAGGAGGACGACTGCCGGTCGCTGATCGGCCGGGCGGTGTCGGAGTTCGGCGGCATCGACGTACTGGTGAACAACGCGGCGTACCAGATGGCGCAGCCGGACGGCATCGAGGCGATCCCGACGGAGCAGTTCGACCGGGTGATGCGGACCAACCTCTACGGCATGTTCTGGCTGACCAAGTTCGCGCTGCCGCACATCCCCGCCGGCGGCAGCGTCATCAACACCACCTCGGTCCAGGCGTACAAGCCCAGTCCGCACCTGCTGGACTACGCGATGACCAAGGGCGCGATCGTGACCTTCACCCAGGGGCTCGCCCAGATGGTCGCCGAGCGCGGCATCCGGGTGAACGCGGTGGCGCCGGGCCCCGTGTGGACTCCGCTGATCCCGGCGACGCTGCCGGACACGGTGGAGTTCGGCAAGCAGAGTCCGCTGGGCCGCCCCGCCCAGCCGGCCGAGCTGGCACCGGCGTACGTCTACCTCGCCTCCCAGCAGGCCGGCTACGTCACCGCGGAGATCCTCAACGCGACGGGAGGGACACCGCTGCCCTGAGCCGCGGGCTGCGGGCTGCGGGCTGCCTGCCTGAGCGCCGCCGTCTCAGGTGCCGCGCGTCGAGGCGCGCCGGGCGTCCAGCGCCTCGACGACCTCGTCGTCGTCCACCTGGTCGAAGTCGTCGTACCAGAGGCCGACCGCCCGGAAGTCCGGCGGCTGCCGGAGGCAGACCACGTCGTCGGCCTCCGAGCGCATCTCGGCAGCGGTCTCGGGTGCGCCGACGGGGACGGCCAGGATCAGCCGGCCGGGTCGCAGCGGGCGCAGGTGGCGGAGGGCGGCGCGTGCGGTGGCGCCGGTGGCCAGGCCGTCGTCGACGACGATCACGGTGCGGTCCCTGACGTCGGGCGCGGAGCGGTGCCCCCGGTAGAGCAGGGTGCGGCGTCTCAGTTCGTCACGTTCGCGGGCCACGTCGGGGGCGAGCCGGTCCTCGGTCAGACCGAGCATCTCCAGGGCACGCTGGTCGAACAGCGGCGGGTCGTCGCCCACGACGGCTCCGATGCCGGTCTCCGGCCGGCCGGGAAGGCCGATCTTGCGTGCGACCAGTACGTCCAGTGGTGCGCCGAGCGCCTGGGCGACCTCGGCGGCCACCGGTACGCCGCCGCGGGGCAGCGCGAGAACGACGGGCCGGAGGAACTCGCGCTCCGAGGCCCGCTCCATGAGCCGGAGACCGAGTTGCCGGCCGGCTTCCCGGCGGTTGTGGAATCGCATGACCGCTCCGCCTGTCTGCTTGTGAGTGTGGAAGGCTGTCACTCCGTGGGCCGTCCGGGAGAGTCCCGGCCGGAGCCCCGGTCGACTGCTCCCTCGGTCAGGTGCGCACGGAACCAGTCGGCGGCGACCTCGGTGACCTCCTCCAGGGCACCCGGTTCCGGGAAGAGGTGGGTGGCGCCCGGCACCACATGAGTGCGGTGGGGCGCCGGCAGTTTCCGCGCCGCCTCGCGGTTGAGACCGAGGACAGCGGCGTCGTCGCCGCCGACGACGAGCAGGACCGGTGCGGCGACCAGGGGCAACGCGTCGCCGGCCAGGTCCGGCCTGCCTCCCCTCGACACCACCGCGCGCACCCGCCGAGGCCGCTCCGCGGCCGCCCTGAGGGCCGCGGCCGCTCCCGTGCTCGCGCCGAACAGGCCCACGGCCAGGCCGGCCGTGTCCGGGCGCCGCTCCAGCCAGTCGACGGCGTCCGCCAGGCGCCGGGCCAGCAGGGTGACGTCGAAACGGTGGCTGCCCGTGGCGGCGTCCTCGCGTTCCTCGTCCTCGGTCAGCAGGTCCAGCAGGAGCGTGCCCAGCCCGGCCCGCCGCAGACCGGCGGCGACCGCCCGGTTGCGGGGGCTGAGACGCGAGCTGCCGCTGCCGTGCGCGAACAGGACAAGGCCCCGAGCCCCGGCGGGGGCCGTGAGGTCGCCGGTCAGGGTCACCGCTGCCGAGGGCACCCGTGCGGTTTCGGAGACCATCGTGCTCACATCCCGGAGGCCGGCCGTTCGCCGCGGACGGGTACCCGGAGGGAGAAGCGGACACACCCCGGCCCGGGTGCGGGCGTGCGGAGGCCGGCGCGCGCCCCTCGGAGGGGGCGTACGCCGGCCGGTCGCGCTCGAGGGGTGGGGAGCTCTAGCAGGCCCCGAGGTCTTCCCAGACGCCCCACTCGCCGGTGGTACCGGGCTCCTCGCCGGTCACCCACCACTTCGCCCGCCACGTGTGGCCGCCGTGGGAGACGGTGTCGCCGCCGTTGTAGACGTTCCCGGCGTTCCAGGCCGCCGCGACGCAGTCGCCCGGTTCACCGTCGCCGCCGCCGTCACCGCCACCGTCGCCGCCGCCGGTTCCGCCGATGTTGACGTCGATGCAGGAGTAGAAGGCGTTGCCGGTGTCCGCGACGTTCCAGACGGCCAGCACCTTCTGCTTGCCGGTGAAGCCGCCGAAGTTCACCTGGTGGCTCACGTCGGGGGCGGGCTGGGCGCCGTTGCCGTCGAACTCGGCGACCTTCTGGTTGCCGATGAAGTACTGCCAGTTGGCGGTGGCGTGCCGAGCCGTGTGGTGCCAGGTGAAGGTGTGCGTGGAGCCGACCGGCGTGACCCGCCAGCCCTTGCTGTCGTCGTCCAGTTCGGCGAACTGGGCGTTGCCGCCGCTGCAGCTGTTGAGTCCCTTGGGGCCCTCCACGCTCTGCGGCTCGTACTTGATCTGACCGCAGTCCACGACGCCCGCGGCGCACTGGTCCTGCCGGCTCCCCGGCGACACCACCCAGCCGTGAGCGCTCGCGGAGGGCGCCGGAAGGCTCACGGCGATCACCGGAGCGACCAGAGCTCCCACGGCGACAGCGACTCTTCTTTTCATGCGCATGACATCTCATTCCCTTCGATCCACGCGGTCCGCACCGGACCAGCCCGCCCCGGCTCACGACGTCACCGGCCAGTACCCGAATTAGGTCTAGACCTTCACCTCGCAGGTCTAGACCTTAGCGGCAGATGAGGGGGCGTCAAGGGGTTGGGCACAGGCAACCGCCGGGCAGCCAGGACCCTCTCGCCGCGCGCTCGCGGGCGGCCGGACCACATGAACCCCCCTGGAAGGACGGCCTCTCGCGGGCGGCCGGATCACATGAACCCCCCTGGAAGGACGGCCTCTTGTGCCCGACGGGACCCTGTAGTGAGCTGTGGCCCATGAGGACGACAAGCATGGCGGCGCTCACCGCCGCCCTGGCCGTGGCACCGCTCCTGGCAGCGGGCGTGCCGGGCCATCGTGCGGTGGCCGCCGAGCCCACCGCGTCCGGTACCGGCGTCTCGTCGGCCGCCGCCGAGGCCGCGCTCGTGCGCGGGGTGGACCTGGACACGGTGACGATTCCCGAGTTGCAGGAACACATGCGGCGCGGGTCACTGACGTCGTACCGGCTGACCCTCGCCTACCTCCGGCGGATCGAGGCCGTCGACCCGACGGTCAACGCGGTACTGCGCACCGACCCGACCGCGCTGCGTCAGGCGGCCGCCAGCGACGTACGGCACCGCCTCGGCCGGACCCGCGGCCCGCTCGACGGCATCCCGGTACTCCTCAAGGACAACATCGACACCCGGGACATGCCGACGACCGCCGGATCGCTGGCCCTGACCGGGAGTCCGCCGGCCACCGACGCCGCACTGGTGAAGAGGCTGCGGGCGGCCGGCGCGGTGATCCTCGGCAAGACCAACCTGTCCGAATGGGCCAACTTCCGCGCGGCGAAGCCGACCTCGGGGTGGTCGGCGGTGGGCGGCCAGACGCACAACCCGTACGTGCTGGACCGCAATCCCTGCGGCTCCTCCTCCGGCTCGGCCGCCGCGCTCGCCGCGTCGCTGGCGCAGGTGGCGATCGGCACCGAGACCGACGGTTCGATCGTCTGCCCGGCCGGGATGAACGGCGTGGTCGGCCTCAAACCCAGCCTCGGGCTGGTCAGCCAGTCGGGCATCGTCCCGATCTCCGCCGAACAGGACACGGCCGGCCCGATGGCACGCAACGTGACCGACACCGCTCTCACCCTCTCCGTGATCACCGAGGACGGCAGCGGCAACGAGGCCGGCGGGGAGCGCGCACGGCAGCTCAGGGATGCCGCCACCCGGCCAGGCGCACTGCGCGGCAAGCGGATCGGGCTGTGGCGACTGCCGTCGCTCGGCTCGGAGGTGGACGCCCTGATGACCCGTACCGCGGCTGACCTGCGTGCCGCGGGAGCACACATCGTCGAGGTGACCCCGCCCTACCAGGAGCGACTCGCCGAACTCGAGTTCCCGGCCCTGCTGAGCGAGTTCCACCGGGACATCGACGCCTACCTCACCACGCGCGACGGGCCTCAGGACCTCACCGAGCTGATCGAGTTCAACCGCACCCACCCGGCCGAACAGGCCTGCTTCGCCGGCCAGGAACTGTTCGAGCAGGCCCTGGCCGCGCCGCCGACGACCGACCCGCGGTACCGGGCGATGCGCGCCGAACTGCGGGACCTCTCCCGGCGGTCCATCGACGAGACCATGGCCGAACACGGCTTGGACGCCATCGCCGCCCCGACGAACCCGCCCGCGTGGACCACCGACTGCGGGCGAGGGGACGACGACGTGATCCCGTCCTCCACGCCCGCCGCCGTCGCCGGGTACCCGTCCCTGTCCGTGCCCGCCGGGTTCGTCGGCGAACTCCCGGTCGGCCTGCTCCTGATGGCCGGCGAACACCAGGACGCCGGACTGCTGGCCCTCGGTGCGGCGGTGGAGCGCCGGCTGGGCGCCTGGCGAGCACCGGCGTACCTGCCCACCCTGCCGTCCGGGGACGCGCACTGAGCCGACGGTCATGGGGGAAGCGCCACGCCGACCCGGTCAAGGGGTGGCGCGAGCGTGCTCGTGCGCGTGGTCCGCCCTCCGGTCGGGCCCGAACCGGAGGCGGAGGGACCTGACCAGGGAAGGCCCTCCGCGAAAGCACCACAGGGCGATGACCGGATCGCAGATCGCGCAGGCGAGGGACGAGTCGTGGTGGAAGGGCAGGATCGGGTTGCCCTTGAGGTGGTGGACCACGTCCCAAGCGGTGTGCAGCAGCCAGCCGACACCGATGAACGTCCAGGAGTCCAAGCCGCGGTAGGCGATGTAGGCCACGAGCGCGACGAACGGGAGCTCCCAGGGGCCGAAACCGCCTCCGCTCAGATACGCGGCACCGGCTCCGCCCACGATGACCGCGTTGAAGCGGCGCCGGTGCGGTTCTTTGATCAGGGACATCAGCAAGCAGAAGACGATGCCCACGAGCACCGGTGACACAAGGTTCATGAAGGGCTGTCTCCTCGATTTCTGTCGGACAACTCCGAAGTCAACCGGGTGTCACCGCGGCAGCCCATCGGCATCAGCGACGCAAGTGAACGGATTAGTGCCAGGGGCGGCACCAGCCACCGGGACCGCTGGATCGGCCGCGTTCTGGAACCTGTGGGCAGTGCCGCCTGTCAGGACGGTTCCGTCAGGAAGGCCAGCACGGCGGTCAGGAACTCGGCCTGACCTTCGACGTTCGCCATGTGCACCGTGGGCAGCACGGTGAACCGTGCGCCGGGAACGGTCGCGGCGAGTTCCTTCCCGTGCTCGGCGGACGTGACGGTGTCGTGCTCACCCGCTACGACCAGCGTCGGACTGTCGATGAGGGCGGCCGTGCGGCGCAGGTCGTAGTCGCGCACCGCGGCCCAGCTCCCGGCCACGCCCTCGCGCTCCGTGACGAGCAGGGTGCGGCGGAAACCCTCGACGACCTCGTCGTCGCCTCGCAGCATGCGGGCCGGGAACCAGTTGCTCATGAACATCTCCGTGGTGTCCCGCATGTCGGGGGCTGCCAGCAGTTCGGCGATGGGGCGGTCCCATTGATTCGCCGGGCCCAGGTACGCGGCGGTGTTGGAGAGCACCAGGCGGTCGACACGCTCCGGGACGTGGATCCCCAACCACTGCGCGACGATGCCACCCAGGGACAGGCCCAGCACGTGCACCCGCCGCAGCTTCAGGGCATCCAGCAGCTCCACCACGTCGCGCCCCAGCCGGTCCAGGGAGTACGGGCCGCTCGGGACGTCGGAGGCGCCGTGGCCGCGCGCGTCGTACCGCAGCAGCCGGAAGTGCTCGGTCAGAGCCGGCACCTGGCCGTCCCACATGTGGAGGTCGGTACCGATGGAGTTGGAGAGCAGCAGTACCGGCTTGCTCCCGTCTCCGTCGAATCGGTAAGCGATACGGACGCCGTCGCCGGTCGTGATGGTGGTGGTACGGGTCGGAGAAGTCATGCCAGCTCCAGTTGTCCAGCGGTTGTGTGCCCAGCCTATGGACGCCGTTTGCAGACTTCTATTACAAAAACTGGAAGTACTCTGTAGGTTGTCGGAACAATGTCGAACTTCACGCTCCACGAGTTGCAGTGCTTCAACGCCGTCGTGCTCCACGGCGGTTTCCAGGCCGCCGCCGAGCGGTTGCACCGCTCGCACCCCTCTGTGTTCGCGGCGGTCGCCAAGCTGGAGCGCCAGCTGGGGCTGGCCCTGCTGGATCGCTCGGGCTACCGGGTCCAGCTCACCGAGGCGGGCCGTGCCTTTCACCGCAAGGTCCGCTTCCTGCTGCACGAGGCCGAGGAACTACAGACCTACGCCACCCAGTTGGCGATGGGCGAAGAGGCCGAACTGCACGTGGTCGTCGGGGACCTGTGTCCGCTCCCACCGGTGCTGGAGATGCTCAGCCGCTTCTTCGCCTCACACCCGCAGACGCGGCTGCACCTCCAGTTCGAGACGGTCACGGGCCCCTGGGAGCGGCTGCTGGAGGACGAAGCCGACCTCATCGTGCACCGCGTCCCCAAGAGCGACGTGCGGATGGAATGGATCGATCTCGGTCGCGTGGCGGCGGTGCCCGTCGTGGCACCCGGTTTCCTGCCCTTTCCTCCGGACACCGACATCACGCCGCAGCGGATGCAGCCCTTCACCCAATGCGTGATCCGGGATTCGGCGCGGCATCCGTCCGAACAAGGCCATTTCCTGGTCGAAGGCGCGCCCCGGACCTCCGTTCCTGATCACCTCATGAAAAAGGAACTGATCCTGCACGGCATGGCGTGGGGACACGTGCCGCGTTTCCTGATCGAGACCGAGTTACGTGACGGGAGCCTGCTTTCCATCGCCGGACGGCACTTTCCCGGTGTGGTCGAAGAGCTCTCCGCAGCTCGCCGACGCGACCGGCCTCACGGACCGGTCGCCGACCAGCTGTGGGCATTCTTGGCCCGCCATGCCCCGGTCCTGCGGCCTACGCTGGGCCGTGTGCCCACGGCGGACGGAGCCTCGGAACACCACGGCTGACGCCGGTGAGGGCGGCAAAGGCGCGGCTGAAGCCGAACGCGGTCGCCGCAGGATGTCAGCGCGCCCTTCGTCGCGGTTTCAAGGGCGCGTTCGGCAGTTCCGGCGCGGGCAGCGGAGCTCCGTCATAGCCGTGCACCTCGCCGAAGCGGTCGCCCTTCATCCAGTCCTCACGCGCCTGCACTATCTCGTCGTGCGACCGTCCGACGAAGTTCCACCACATAGCGAGCTTCATCGACGTTTCCGCAGTTCAGAGGCGTGTCGAATGCCTGACGGTCAGCAAACTGTCAGTTTCAGTCGTGGGAGTCGGCGCGACGCGGCTGATGCACCGGCTCGGCTTCAGTCCGCAGGTGCCCGCACGCAGGGTTGCCGAGCGCGACGAGAGGGCCGTCACCGTGTGGAGGGAGGCGACCTGGGCGGAGGTAAAAGAGCCCGGGCGGCCTGCGGGGGGTACATCTGCTTCGAGGACGAAACTGGGTTCACCCGTCGGCCGCCCCGGGGACGCACCTGGGGCCGGCGCGGAGTGACTCCGCGGGTGACGGTGAGCGGCCGCCGCTCCTGTCCGTGGCCGGACTGATCGCCATGCGGCCCGGCTCCCGGGCCCGGCTGTGCCACCGCCTGCGCGTTCACCGAGCGGGCAAGAACACACGCCGCCGCATGGGCGAGCGGGACTTCATCGCGCTGATCGACGGCGTCCACCAACTCGTCAAGGCACCCATCGTGCTGGTCTGAGACCGGCTGAACACCCACGTCTCCCACGCCATGGGCAAGCTGATCGCCGAGCGTGCATGGCTGAAGGTGTTCCTCCTGCCCGCTTACTCACCTGACCTCAACCCCGTCGAGTGGGTATGGGCGCACGTCAAACGCAGCCTGGCCAACCTCGCCGTCGTCGCCCTCGACCGGCTCGAAGCACTCGTACGCAACCGGCTCAAGCGCCTTCAGTACCGGTCCGGCACCCTCGACGAACCAGCCTCACCCTGACGAGCCGAAATCAGTACGTGCACTGTGGGCGTTTGCGTGCGCGAGTCTGACGCACGCAGCCAAGGATGCTACTTGCCAGTACAGGGCTTGGTTCCGCCAGCGCGATGTCCTTCTGACTGACCCGACGGTGGAACCCACCGTACCCTCAAGGACGACGGTCGGGCGTGAACTTGGCGGTTTCAGGAACAGTCACAACACGGATGAGGGGCCCGCGCACTTGCGATGGTCACGGCGCCGCGGAAGCTGTCCGGCGCGTGGGTGGACATCATGTCGAGCGCGGTGTCCGGGACGGGCAGCAAGTGGGCGTCGAGCCAGGTGTCCCCCGTCGCCGTGTTGGCCCATGGATCGTCGATCACGAGGGCGCCCGGCACTGCGCCGTGACAGAGCACCCAGTGCGGTACGTCGAACCCGAGCATCGCGTCGAGCGAGATGAGGAGCAGTACATGTTCCCGGCGTTCGACTGCGGCGCGGATGGCGGTCATGGGGAGGCGGTCCGGGTCGACCGGGACGCCGGTCTGTTCCGCCTCCGTACGCGAGGTCCGCTGGAGGATCGCGCGCCACTCTTGTTCGTGTTCGGGGAGGTGGCCGAGGAGGACGGGCCGGTCGGTGTCGAGGTGGACCGTGACGGAGGACGATGGCCAGGCTCGGCGTACGGCGACGCCCAGTCCGACGGGTTCGCAGGCGGGGAAGTTGGTCGCGCCGCGCCAGAACGACAGCTCTGCGCGGCGGTCGAGTGCCTCCCGGGATACTTGGCCCGCATGTGTCTGGGCGACGAGGGCGGTGACGGCACCGCAGGTGAAGTGGGTTGTCTGGCCGTAGTACGGGGGCGGGGCCGGTGTCCCGTCGCCCAACCAGAGCACGTATCCCGTGGTGGGTCCCGCCGTCTCCTCCCCCTGCTCGACTCCCTGACCGAGCGGCGGGCGCAGTGCGGTGAAGCCCGCTGCGGCGGCGTCCTCGGGACTCACCGTCCAGCCTTCCCACTTGACCTGCGCCAGGCCCTGCCGACGGGCATGGTCGACGACCGCGGCGACGACCACCCGTACGTCACCGACGGCATCGACGATCTTCAGGTAGGCCGCCTGCGGACGCGCCGTCACGAGCGCGGCGGCGGTCCACTCAGTACCGTCGTCCCCCACGACGGCCACGATGTGCGGGTGGTGCGCCGAGCGGTCGACCGCGTGCCAGCGCTTCGGCACCTCGTGCCGGCCGACGGGCATTCCGGCCTCGAACGGTACGACGACGCTCATGACCGGCGTCTCCTGCTGGATCGGCATCCGGTGCTCCCGGGGGTGAGGGAAGGGTGGGTGGGTGTCAGGCGCGGGACTGCCGGAGCACCCAGACGAAGTACGGTGCGCCGGCCAGTGCGATCATCAGTCCCGCCGGTACCTGGGAGGGTGCGACGACCGTGCGGCCGAGGGCGTCGGCCGCACAGACCAGTACGCCGCCAAGCAGCATCGCGACCGGGATCGAGCGGCCGTGCCGGGCGCCCACGAGGGACCGGGCGAGGTGCGGGGCAACGAGACCCACGAAACCGACGACGCCGACGGCGACCACGCTGAGCGCCGCGAGTACGGCCGCAATTGCCAGCACGAAGATGCGCGTGCGCTCCACCTTGACGCCGACTATGCGCGGGGTGTCCTCGTCTACCGCGAGCAGGTCGAGGCGGCTGCGCATGGCGAGCAGTACGGGCAGTGTGAGCGCCAGGGCGACCGCGACCGGTAGGACATCGGGGAACGTGCGGCCGTACGTGGTGCCCGAGAGCCAGGTGAAGATGCGGGGTGTGTTGTACGGATCGGCGCGCAGGAGGAGGAAGGTGGTGACGGAGCTGAGTCCGTAGCCGCAGCCGATGCCGATCAGGACGAACCGGTCGGGCAGGAAGCCGCCGCGCCAGGACAGCAGGGCGATCGCCCCGAACGTGGCGAGCCCCGCCGCGATCGCCACCACGATGAGTACCGTCCGTCCGCCGGACAGGCCCGACGTGACGACGCCCGCCGCTCCCAGTCCGGCGCCGGCGGTGATGCCGAGGATGCCGGGTTCGGCAAGGGGGTTGCGTACCGCGCCCTGCACGACGCAGCCGGCCAGTCCGAGTGCCGCTCCGGCGACGACGGCGGCGGTCACGCGCGGCACCCGGTCGTCGAGCGCCATGCCGATGAGGTCCGGGGCCGACCCCTGGAGCCACAGCACGACGTCCCCCGTACGCAGCCAGAGACTCCCCGCCAATACCCCTACGACGGCCGCGGCCGCCAGAAGGACAACTGCGGCGAGCACGACGAGGAGGTACTTGCGCGGCGACCGTGCGAAGACCCTCGCGTGCGCCGCGCGCGCGACCTGGCCGGTGTCCCGCAGGCGCAACGCGAGGACGACGATGACGACCGCGCCGAGCAGCGCGGTCGGCACTCCGGTCGGGATGGAGGCGGCGCCGTCCGCGCCCTGCACGGCGCGCAGGACGGCGTCTGCGAGGAGAATGAGCAGCGCGCCAACCAATCCGGCCGCTGGTACCGCGTACAGATGCCGACGCAGTGCCCGGACCCGGCTCGCGATCAGGCGTACCAGGACAGGGGCGCCGAGACCGACGAAGGAGATGGGGCCCGCGAGCGTCACCGCCATACTGGTGAGCAGGACCGCGCAGAGGACGGCGGTCACACGAGTGGTGCGGATCGGCACACCGAGCGTGAACGCGGTGTCGTCACCGAGGTTCATCACATCCAGCCGCCGGGACAGGGCCAGGGCGAGACACAGCACGACAGTGACCAGCGGCCACGCACGTAGCGACGCGTCGATGTTCACCTGTGCGAGCGAACCGCTGCCCCAGGCGAAGAGGCCGGTCGTGTTCTGATTGAACAGGATGAGGAGCGTGCCGGTCGCCGCGTCCAGCGCCATCGCGATCGCCGATCCGGCGAGAATCAGCCGGGTGCCTGCGGTGCCCGCACCGCGGCCCGCGAGGAGCAGGACCAACGCCGCCGCGAGCAGACCGCCGGCGAAGGCGACGGCGCCTGATGCCCACAGCGGGACGGCCAGGCCGAAAGCCGCGACGAGGGTGAGGGTGAGGTGGGCGCCAGCCGTGACCGCGAGGGTATCGGGCGAGGCGAGGGCGTTGTGCGTGACGGACTGGAGCAGCATGCCGGCGGTGCCGAGGGCGAAGCCGACTGCCACGCCCGCCAGGAGCCGCGGTAGGCGCGACCCGGTGATGATCTCACCGACCGGCGTGCCTCCGGTGCCGTCCCGGTCCCCGAGGAGGTACCGCACCAGGTCGCCGACGCCGACACCCGACGTCCCCTGCGTGACGTGCCACATGCCGACCAGGACGGTCACGGCGGCGAGCGCCACGAGGATGGCGCCCCCGGCAGGGCCGCCGCCGCGCCCGGCGCGCCGCAGCCGTTCCCCGCCAGGTGCCGGAATCCCGGACGCACTCACTTCTTGCGATGCGCTCACTTCTCGCGGTGTCACTTACTTCTTGTCAAGGACGTCGACGTAGGCGTCGATGGCCTGCTCGCAGGAACGCGGGCCGCCGGCGCCCCACACGCGCGCCGGGAAGGAGTGCGCGCGGCCTTCCTTGACGGCCGGGAGGGTCTTCCAGATCGGGTTCTTCTTCAGCGCCTCGACGTAACCGCCGGCACCCTCGTCGTTGGCGTAGAAGAGGTTGGCGTCGCCGACTGCGGTGAGACCCTCGACGTCGGTCTGGGCGAGACCGTAGGACGGGTCGACACCGCCGTCACCGTGGTCCTTGTTGATCGCGTCGGTCCACGCGGGTGTCATGCCCAGTTCCTTGCCGATCTCCGTGAACAGGGCGCCGTCGCTGTAGGGACGGACGGTGAGGTTGCCGCCCTGGAGCCAGCCGTCGAAGAACAGGAAGTCCTTCGTCGGCAGGTCGGCGTCGGTGACCTGCTGCTTAGCCTCCGCGAGGTGCTCGTCGAACTCCTTGAGCACCTTGTCGGCCCGCTCGGTGCGGCCCGTCGCCTCGCCGATCATGCTGAACACGTTCCGCATGTTGCCGATCGGGTCCTTCGGGTCTGCGCCCTTGGTGACCATGACCGGGACGTTCCGCCTCTCCAGCTTCTTGACCGTCTCGTCGTCGGCATCGAACGCCTCCACGACGATCAGGTCGGGCTTGGCCGCGTAGAGGGTGTCGAGGTCGGGCTCCTCACGGGTACCGATGTCCGTCACCCCGCTGGGCAGCTTCTCCGCACTGACCCAGGTGCTGTACCCCTTCGCGTCGGAGACGGCGATGGGGGTGACGCACAGGGTCAACGCGTCCTCCACCTGCTGCCACTCCAGAACCGCGATGCGCTCGGCTGGCTTGTCGAGCTTCACGGTCCGGCCCACACCGTCCTTGAAGGAGACTGGACCCGTCGATGTGGTCGTCGTGTCCTCGGCGCAGTCCTTCGACGCGGGCGAGGCGCTGGCGGCATCGGCTTTGGCGTCGACGTCGGTCGTGCCGCAGGCCGTTGCGGCGAGGAGCACGAGCCCCGTGGAGGCTGCCGCCGCCAGGTGACGGGCACAGTTCATGAAGGGTTCCTCTTTCTTGCTTACTTATATGAGGTGGTGTGGGGGGCAGGGTTCCGCGTCATGCGGGGTGCCGTCCGATGGGGTCGATGCGGAGGCGGCCCGTGCGGGGGTCGACGGCGACCTCGACCCGGATGTCGTAGACCTCGCCGATGTTCTCGGCGGTGAGGACGTCGACGGGGGCGCCCGCCGCGTGCACGCGGCCCGAGCGCATAAGGACCAGCGTGTCCGCGACGCGGGACGCCTGGTCGAGGTCGTGGAGCACGATGCCGACCGCGATGCTGTGGTCGCGGACGAGGTCTCGCACCAGGTCGAGCGTCTCGATCTGGTAGCGCAGGTCCAGGTGGTTGGTGGGTTCGTCGAGCAGGACGACGCCGGTGTCCTGGGCCAGGCATGCGGCGAGCCAGACGCGCTGCATCTCACCGCCGGAGAGTTCGCCGACCGGCCTTCCGGGCATGTCCCGTACGCCCGTGACGCCCATGGCACGGTCGACGGCGGCCCGGTCCTCGGCGGTCAGTCCCGCGAAGCCGCGCCGATAGGGGTTGCGTCCGAACGCCACGACCTCCGCGACCGTCAGGCCCTGCGGCGCCGGCCTCGACTGAGAGAAGAGCGTGACCTCGCGGGCGAACTGGCGGGCGCTGAGCAGCGTCGCGTCCCGCTCGGGCTCGCCTTCGGGCGCGCCGAGCGTCACCCGACCGTCGTCCACTCGGTGCAGCCGGGAGAGTGCCCGCAGCAGAGTGGACTTCCCGCTGCCGTTCGGCCCCACCAGGGCGGTTGCCCGGCCGGGCGCCAGGCCGATGGAGACGCCGTGGACGACGGCCCTGCCGCCATGGCTCAGCTCCAGTCCGTGCCCGTTGAGAGCGGCAACCGGCGTGGTGGGGTCGGCAGCCGGGCGGCCGGTGTGCCGGGAGAGGCGTGTGAACATCGATGAGTCCGGGTGGTCGCAGGGGCGAGGTGTGCGGCACCCTCTGTCCGGCCATCACCGGCCGAGCCGCGCACTCTGCCGCGAACTCTTCTGCGTACGGGCAGCACGGTCCACGTCGAGCAACAACTAAGGGTTACCTAACTGAGAGAAGGCTATATTCCGCTCGCCAGGTCGACAATCAGGAGTTATGGACAGCCGATACGGGATTCCGGACATTCCCAGGGGTGGTGCCCATGACCCGCCGGAACGCGGCGATGAAGGAGCTGGGCTGCGCGTAGCCGAGCGTCTCGGAGACCGTCATCACGTCGAAGCCCTCGGAGAGGAGCGCCAGCGCGCGGTGGACCCGCAGCAGTTGCCGCCACTGCGCGAAGGAGAGGCCGGTCGTCTGGCGGAACGCACGGGTGATCGTGCGGTCGCTGATACCCAGCGCCCGTGCCCACTCCTCCAGTGACCGGCGGTCGGCGGGGTCGGCCAGCAGAGCCTCGGCAATAGCGTCGATCCGGCCGTTGCTGGGCGGCAGCGGCAGGGCGAACTGCTGCTCCGACGGCTGGAGCACGTCGAACACGACCGACTCCGCCCGCGCCCTGGCCGCGTCGTCGAGATCCGTACGAGCGAGATGGGTCAGCAGTGACTCCAGGAGCGGCGTCATCGTGATCGTCCTCGGCCCCCCGAACGCGAACGGCGTACGGTCGGGGGCGAAGAAGGCGTCGTGGAACTCCGCGCCCGCCGTGGCCCGCCCTCCGTGCACCACTCCGGCGGGCATCCACAGCCCGTACCCCTCGGACACGGTGAAGACGCGGTCCTGTACGCGGGAGGTGACCGTGCCACCGCGGACCCAGACGAGTTCGTGGGAGGGGTGGGAGTGCGGCGCCCACTCGGTGGGCACGCACGGTACGTGGGAGCCGGCCGTTATGGCGCCGCTCGCCGCCTGCTCCGGAAGGGCGAGGGCCCGCCGTATGATGGTGCCGGCCTCACGCCGCCACATCCCGGGGTTCCCCTCTGCGGCAGCGCGAGACGTTCGGGCCATACGGGCGAGTCTATCTCGCGTGGTGAGGGGCCCTCCGGGGCCCTCGTTCGCCGGCGTCGTCGACGTCAGGAAACGGGGAACCAGGCCTACAGGCGCTTGGCAATTGACGGTACATCGACGTGGTCCTGTGCGCCGTCCTCGACGAACGGCCCGGCAACGGAAACGGGCGGCGGGACGGTACTGGGGCTGACGCCGTTGAACCGCAGGAAAACACGCATGGCGAGCCAGGCGGTGCGCTCGTTGCCGTCGATCAGCGCATGATTGCGGGCGACGGAGTGCAGCAGTACCGCAGCCTTCTCTGGCAGCGGGGGACGTCCGGGGCGCTCGATCGCTGACACCGGAAGGCCCATGTCGCGCACCCTGTGCTCGGTGCCGTTGACCGTGCGAGCGATGGCCAGGATCTCGCCCGAAGCCTAACGGAGTCCTCCTTGGCCCGGGCAGGCCGTCGGGACGCGCCCGCGAAGATCTCCTGCCGGTCCGCCTCGGGCAGTCCCCCCAGGATGTCCTCGGTAAGAGCCCGCAGCTCGGGCAGGGACTGTTCGGCCGCTGGCAGGTTCAACTTACAGGCGATCCGTCCGGCGCCGAACGCCTCGACGACCGGTGTGAGGAAGTCACCCTCCCGGTCGCCGGCGTCCTTGATCCGCTTCAGGTTGCGGTGGGTGAGCTTCTTGAGGTGCAGACCGGGCTGCTTGCCGAGGGCCGCGACCTCGGCGCCGGCGCGGGCGGGGGACGCAGCGATGTCGGGGTAGCCGATGTGATCCAGGAGCACCTTCACGTCGGGAAATCGCTCCAGGAGCTCCACCAACTGCCCAGTGGCCGCGCCGAGGCGCATCTGTAGGCAGACCGGCAGGCCCAGTTCCGCAGCCTGTTCCCAGGGGAACGCCTCCGGAGCGACGAACCGCTCCCCCTGGGCAGATACGGTGCTGCCGCTGGTGGACAGCCGGACACCTGACAGACCACCCTCACCGACCGCGGCCTTGAGGTTCGCAGCGGCGTCGGGACGCAGCGGGTCGACGGTGCCGACGGCGACAAAGCGTTCGGACCAGTGGTGGCTGCTGTCGAGAACGTAGGAGTTGTCGTAGCCGTACTTTGTCACCTCCGGTACCACCCAGTGCCTCCTGCACTCCTTCTACGGCCACTCGCTGAGCTGGCTGCCCGAGATCAGCGCACTGGAGCCGGAGGAGGAGAGCACCCGCGCCCCGGAAATCCCGGAGGCCCCGCCATTCCGGACGCGGTCGCCCACGCCATGTGGGAGGCATTGCGCGCCGATGGGCGGGGCACCCTGACCGATCTGCAACGGGTGACCGGCCTGTCCGGGACCGCGGTGCGCAAGCGCCTCGAACAACTGCGTGCCACGGGGGGTGCGGCACATCGCCGTCGAGTACGACCGTGAACCGCTCGACCAGAGCGTCGAGGCACTGGTCCGGCTGACCGCCGCTCCCCACGGCCTGGCCGGAGCGGCCCGGGCGCTCGCCACCCGGCGGGAGCTGCGGTCCGCCGCCGCGGTCACCGCCCCGCACCGATCTCATGTTCTCGGTGCTCTACCGGACACCTCCCGATTCCTTTCGCCTTTCTTGACCGAGCAGATCAGTGCGCCGTCCGGTGTTCAGGTGGCGGAGGCAATGCTCACCCTGCGCACGGTCAAAACCCACCGTCGGCTGACGGCGCGCGCCTCGTGGCCGTCAGCCGTCAGCTTGTCTGGCGGGGGGCCGGTTGGGAACATTGCCCAGATAGCCGTGCGCGCCGGCTGCCAGGCACGCGCGACGTGCGGCCCGCGAGACGTCACTCCGCCCGGTAGGCCCCGCCGGGCTCGCCGCCGTCGCGCAGCCATTCCACCACCAGCTCGTCCTTGGTGCCGAAGCGGACGAGATGGCGTCCGACGACCGCCTCCAGCCGTTCCAGAGAGCCACCCTCCGCCTCGACCGTCAGCAGCAGCGCGCTGTCCCCGGCGGAGAGGGTGCCCACGCCGTCCTGGAACAGCAGCCGACCTTCGCCCCTTTCGTCGTCCCATGAGGTCTCGGCGCGGCGGCCGAGGTGGCTCACGAGCTGCTTGGCGTAGCGGTGCGGCCGCTCGGTGACCACCCGTGCCGTGGAGCGGGCCCGCTCGCCGGCGAGGGCGGGCAGGGCCACGCCGAGCTCGCCGGCAGCCTCGGTCAGCTGCTTCCACACCTTCGGGGCGACCGGGATGCCGTTCGCGGACCGCTCGGCGGCGACGGCGGCACTGCGTTCGCCGGGGTAGTACACGCCTTCGGCGCCGTCCGCCGGGGTCAGGGTCTTGAGGGTGGCCAGGGTGGTCTCGACCGACTCTGCGAACGGCTCGGCGCCGCCGAAGGCAGCCGGGTCGACGGCGATCAGCAGGGCGTTCTGGCGGTGCTTGCGGCCCTTGGGGTCGCCGGAGTGGAAGTCGGCGAAGATGGGCGCGCCGACCAGCACGCTGGTCAGCAGCTCGAAGGCGAGTGACATCCCGGACCCCTTGGCCCCGCCGAGCGGCAGCGGCATCACGGCCCTCTCGGGGTCCGTCGTCGGAGTGCCGTCCTCGGTGGCGGCGGCGCCCTCGGGCAGCGGGGTGCCGGACGCCTTGGCCTGGCGGATCTTCCCGAGGGCGATGGTGGCGGTGGCCATGTCGAGGAGCAACGGGGCGCGGCCGTCGGCGGGCACCGCGATCGCCAGCGGGCTGGTGGCCACCGCGGCGCCCTTGACCCCGGTGTACCCCATGTTGGGCATGCCGGCGACGAACGCCAGGCCGACCAGGCCCTGTTCGGCGATCCTCGACACGTAGCGGCCGATGGCTCCCGTGTGCACGGTGCGACGCACGCCGACGGCGGCGATGCCGGTGGTTCTGGCCCGCGTCACGGCCTCCTCGGCGGCCGCGGTCAGGGCCACCGGACCGGGCGCGCGGTCGGCGTCGAGAACGACGGCGGCCGGCGTGGAGGACTCCAGCCGTATCTCGGGGCTGGCGTTGGCGATGCCCTTGGCAAGCAGTTCCAGGTAGGCGGGGACGCGGGCGATGCCGTGCGAGTCGACGCCGCGCTGTGCGGCCCAGACGAACACCTCGGCGGTGGTGCCGGCGTGGTCGGGGCTCAGGCCGCCCTTCTGGAGCAGGGCGGCGGCGAAAACCCGCAGGTTCTCCGCGGGAACCAGGACCTTGCCTGGCTTGGGGTTCGGTGAGTCGGTCATGCTGGCGGGGACCTCCTGGATCAGCGGGTGACGAGGACGTCGACGACGGCGGTGGTGCCGTCCGCCACAGCCTTGAGGGCGCGCTCGAGAGCGGGAGCGAGCGCGTCTGCGGTGTCGACGGTCTCGGTGTGCATGCCGAAGGGTTCGGCGAAGCCGGCGAGCCGGGGCAGCCGGTGCAGGTCGGTGCCGAGCCACTCGCCGGTGTCGGCAGCCGCGCCCTCGGGGTAGAAGCGGCGGTGGTTGAGGTTCATGGACTTGTAGACACGGTTGTTGAAGACCACGATCAGCACCGGCAGGTCGTAGGCCTTCGCCGCGTCGTACGACGGGATAACCGGGTTGTAGGTGAAGGCGCCGTCGCCGATGGTGAGTACGACGGGGCGTTGCTTGACGGCCAGTTTCACGCCGAGGGCGACCGCGATGCCCTGGCCGAGTCCGCCCTGCACGTAGAAGTACGAGTCGGGGTCGGCGGTCTGCACGTGCCGCTTGACGACGCGACTGTGGGTGATGGTCTCGTCGACGACGACGCCGCCGGAACCGGCGAGCAGTTTGCGCAGGTTGGCGGCGACCAGGACCGGGTCGACGCCCTCGGACTGTGCCGCCTTCGCCTCGGCTGCGGCGATGGCGGCCTGCTCGGCGGCGTGGCGTTCCTCCTGCGCCGCACGGCGTGCGGTGACGGTCTCCTCGTCGAGGTCCTTGGCCCGCTTGGCCAGCTGGCGCAGCGTGTTGGCGACGTTGCCCTCCAGGTAGACGTCCGCGAAGAGCACCTGGTAGACGATGTGCGGTCGCTGCGGCACCTGGTCGATGACGACGATCTTCGCCTTGGCCGGCCTGCGGCTCGGCGGGTAGAAGGGGGCGCGGCAGTTGACCAGGAGGATCAGGTCCGCCTCGTCCATCCACGGTCCGATGTCGTTGCCGGCGTGCAGGGGGTGGGTGCGCGGGAAGTTGCCGCAGACCGCCGAGTCGGGCTCGACGACCGGGATGTTCCAGGCCTCGGCGAAGGTGACCAGTGCTTCGAAGCCGCCCGCCTCGCGGCCGGCCGTCTCGGTGACGATCACGGGGTTCTTCGCCTCGCGGATCATCGCCGCGACCGGGTCGACCTCCTCGGGCGAGCTGTGCATGGAGCCCGGCTGCACGATGGGCTTGGCCTCGCGGCCGTCCCACTCCTCCAGAAGGATCTCCAGCGGGACGTTCAGGTAGGCGGGGCCCGCCGGAGCCCGCCAGGCCAGCTCCGCCGCCCGGGTGATCATGGTGGGCAGTGTGTGGATGCCGGCGGCCTCGTTGGACCACTTGGTGAACGGCTGTGCCACGTGGTGCGGTCCGCCCACGATGGAGAGGTTGCGGTACCACTGCCCGCCCGGGTCCTGCCCGGGGCCGTCGCCGTACGTGGTCGACTCCGAGGAGGTGACCACCATCGGGACACCGGCGAGAAGGGCGCCGTGCACCGCCATCGAGCCCTGGAGCAGGCCCGGGGCGGCGTGCAGGAGCACGCCCTGCGGGCGGCGCTCGACCAGGCCGTACCCCGTGGCCATGCCGACCGCCACCGTCTCGTGGGTCAGGTCCAGGTACTCCGGCGCCGGCTCACCGTCGCGGTGACGCCGGGCCAGCGACTCCCACACCGGGGCCCACTCGGACCCCGATGAGCAGAAGATGTAGTCGGCGCCGACGGCCTTGAAGGCGGAGACGACGGCGTCACCGCCGTCGACGCCCGGCCTGTTGTTGCTGTCCGTCATCTCGTGTGCTTCCTCAGCCCTCGATCGGCCAGTTCAGGACCTCGGAGATACCTCGGCCCATGATCCATTCAAGCTCCTCGGGCGTGAAGTCCCAGTGCTTGGTGAACTGCTCGATCGTGTCGGTGTAGGTGATGCCGTGCCCGAGCAGACGGGTGATGTCGGTGCCGTAGAAGCACCGCTGCGGTCCCATCTTGTCGACCATTTCGCGGACGTACTTCTGGATGTTGTTGTTCGGGAAGGGCTGCGTCGAGTAGCCCGGGAGCGCCGAGACCTTCACGTAGATGTTGGGGTGGGCGGCCAGGTCGGCGGTCTCCGAGACCCAGTATCCGATGGCGTCGTCGACGCAGCGGGCCATGATGCCCATGTGGTCGATGATGATCTTCAGTCCGGGGTGCTTGGCGGCGATCTCGCCCAGCTCGCGCTTCCAGATCGGGGCGTGGACCATGGTCGGGATGCCGAGCTGTTCGGCGATCGGCCAGTACCAGTCGTTGGTGCCGTCGATCATCCAGTTGCGGTCCTGCGGGCGGTGGAAGGTGAGCCGGGTGCCCTTGATGTGCGGGTTCTGGGCGAAGTCCTTCAGCATCGCCGTCCCCTCGGCCTCGTTGTCCTGCGGGACGCGGGCCATGATGCCGAAGCGGTCCGGGTGTGCCTCGCACGCCTCCAGGGCGTAGTCGATGCGGTTGCCCTCCCAGGACGGCGGGAGGATCAGCGCCCGGTTGACGCCGGCCTCGTCCATCAGCTCCAGGGCCTCCTCGTACGAGAAGGGGTCCTCTCGGTGGCCGTTGAGGCGGATGCGCTCACGGGCGCCCGGGACCCAGGGGCGGTCCGGGGTCTCTTCCTTCCAGATGTGGATCTGGGTGTCGACGACGAACATGTCGTGAACTCGCTTTCTCGAAGGGGCTGGTGAGTGCTGTGAGAGAGACGCTATGCGGGCGTCGGGGTCTTGCCGAGAGCCTGGGATGCAAGCTGTTGTTGCGCGAAAGTGCGCTGTGAACAGGGCGTTCTCGGCGTGTGTCAGGCCCCGCCGAAGACGGCGCCGACGATGTGCTCGGCGATCGCCATGGAGGCGGTGGCCGCCGGCGAGGGCGCGTTGCGCACGGCGGTGATCCTGCCCACCTGGTGGATGCGGAAGTCGTCCACGAGGGTGCCGTCCCGGTCCAGGGCCTGGGCCCGTACGCCGGCTCCGCCGCGGACCACGTCCCCCGCGCCGACGCCAGGGACGTAGAGGCCCGCGTCCTTCATGAAGGCTGTGGTGGACAGCGAACCGCGGTACTCCTTGACGCCGGTGCGCCAGTGCTGGGCCGCCATCCTCCAGGAACCCGGATAGGCGGCGAGGCCGAGCAGGTCCTTCGGGGAGATCTTGGTGAGCTTGTAGCCCTCCCTGGCGAGTGCCAGAACGGCGTTGGGCCCGACCTCCACCGTTCCGTCGACCCGGGGGGTGAAGTGGACCCCGAGGAACGGGTATCGGGGGTCCGGCACCGGGTAGACGAGGCCGCGGACGAGGTGGGTGCGGTCCGGCTTGAGCAGCATGTACTCGCCCCGGAACGGGATGATCCTGGGTTCCTGTTTGTCCTGGGCGAGCCTGGCCACGGAGTCCGACTGCAGGCCGGCGCACAGGATCAGCCGGTCCACTTTGAGGCGCTGTTGTCCGGAGGCCACCTCGATGCCGCCCGGCACGTTGGTGATGCCGGTGACGGGGAAACCGAGCTTGACCTCGCCGCCCGCGTCGGTGATGTCCTTGGCGAACTCCCGAGCGATCGCCGGGTAGTCGGTGATCGCGGTGCGCGGGGAGTGCAGGGCCGCGATGCCGCCGGCGTTGGGCTCCAGCTCCTTGATCTCGTCCTTGGAGACCCTCCGCAGGTCGGGCACGTGGTTGTTCTTGGCCCGCTCGTAGAGGTTCTCCATACGGCCCAGCTCGTCCTGGCGGACCGCCATCACCAGCTTGCCGATCTCCCGGTAGGGCAGCTCCCGGCCCTGGCAGTACTCGCGCAGCAGTGCCACACCGCGCACCGTCAGGTTCGCCTTGAGGCTGCCCGGCGTGTAGTAGATGCCCGCGTGCACGACGCCCGAGTTGTGACCGGTCTGGTGCAGCGAGACCTGCTGCTCCTTCTCCAGCACCACGACACGGGCGCCGGGGCGCCTGAGCGCGATCTCGCGACCCGTGGCCAGACCCACGATGCCGGCGCCGACGATGCCGATCGTCTCGTCAGCCATCGGCATCCTCCTCTCTGTTCTTGCCGCTCCCCCGCCGTCAGGCGCCGAAGTTGATGGCGACCGTCTTGACGCGGGTGGAGAAGCGCAGGACCTCTTCGCCCTGTTCCTTGTAGCCGGTGCCGGAGTCGTGGAAGCCTCCGAAGGGCAGGTGCACGTCCCAGCCGGGCGTCGGATGGTTGACCGCGATCTGGCCGCACTCCGCCTCGTCGACGAAGCGGTAGGCGGCGCCGATGTCGCGGGTGAAGACGGCTGCGGCAAGGCCGTACACGGAGTCGTTGACGGCCTGGACGGCCTGTGCGAAGTCGTCGACGGCGCGGACGGCGAGGACCGGACCGAAGACCTCGTCGCGCCAGACGGCCATCTCGGGGGTGACGTCGCCGAGCACGGTCGGCCGCACGTAGCAGCCGTGCGCGTGGTCTCCCTCGGTGTCGGCGTCGCCGCCGGTGAGGACCACCGCGCCCTCTTCGACCGCCTTGTACAGGTCGGCGAGGACGCTGTCGCGCTGCTTGGGGCTGGACAGCGGGCACATGGTGGTCGCCGGGTCGCTGCCCGGACCCACCTTGAGCTTCTCGACCTCGGCGACCAGCAGCCGGGTGAACTCCTCGTACGCCGGCCGCTCGACGACCACCCGGCTGGTGGCGGTGCAGCGCTGGCCGGCCTGGCCGAAGGAGCCGGCGACGACGCTCCTCGCGGCAGACGGCAGGTCGGCGTCTTTCAGGACGACGGAGGCGTTCTTGCCGCCCAGCTCGCCCTGGAAGCGGACGTTGCGGTCGCCGAGGCGGCGGCGGATGGAGTTGCCGACCTCGTTGGAGCCGGTGAAGGTGATGCCGGCGATCCGCGGGTCGTCGAGAAGCGCCTCCTCGATCTCCCGGGTGCGGCCGGTGACGACGTTCAGCACGCCGGCCGGCAGTCCCGCGTCGTGCAGGGCGCGCGCGAAGTGCAGTCCGGACATCGGCGTGTCCGTGGCCGGCTTGAACACGGCCGCGTTGCCGGTCGCGAGCAGCGGGGCGAGCTTGCGGGCCGGGGTGATCAGCGGATCGTTCCAGGGGCTGATGACCAGGATGACGCCGATGGGCTCGCGCTGGGTGTGCGTACGGGTGTCGGGGCGGGCGTCGTGCAGGAGGGTGCCGTAGCCCTGGCGGGCGAGGCCGGCGTAGTAGTCGAGGAAGTCGGCGGCCTTGCCCGCCTCGCCGCGGGCTTCGGCCAGCGTCTTGCCGTTCTCGGCGGTGACGTCGGCGGCGATCTCGTCGAGCCGCTCGCGGATCAGGCGGGCGGCCTCGGTGAGGACCCGGGCCCGCTCGAAGGGGCTGGTGCGCTTCCAGACGCCGAAACCCTGCTCGGCCTGGTCGTAGGCCCCGGCGACGTCTTTGGCGGACAGTGCCGGGACCCGGGCCACAGGGGCGCGGACGTCGGCCGGGTCGTGGACGTCGATCCACTCACCGGTCGTCGCCCACTCTCCGCCCAGGAGTGTTTCCAGTGTGCGCATCGGATCACTTCTTCCTTCGTCGGCCGCGGTGCTGGTGAAGATGACGACACACCATGCGGTGGTGGGTTCACCAGGCCTGCGGCGGAAGGCATTGGTTGCATCGCGCGCAGGCCGTCCGGGCGGTGATCCATGCTGGAATCGGCAGGCCGGACGGTGCGCACGGCACCGCCGGGAGCCGAGGAGTGACCGAACATGGCTTACGCAGTCGTCGCCCACTACCGCTGCGCGCCCGCCGACGAGGACGCGGTGCGTGCCGCGCTGCTGAAGGCGCGCGAGGCGACCCGCGCGGAACCGGCGAACCAGCTGTACGAGGTGCACGCCGTGGCCGAGCAGCCCGGCGGGTTCCTGCTGTACGAGCGGTACGACGACGTCGCCGGGTTCGAGGCGCACAAGGCTGCGCCGCATTTCGAGGAGCAGATCGTCGAGACCGTGTGGCCGCTGTTGACGGACCGGTCGGTGACCTTCGCCGAAGTGTTGTGACCAGCAGTGGTGTGAGCACAAGTCCGCAGGGCCGGGAGGCGTCCGCTCCCGGCCCTGCGGCCGTCTCAGAACTCGTTGCCCCAGCAGTAGCGAGCGACCGTCTCCACCAGGACGAGCTTCCTGCGCTGGTCCTCGGCGCTCAGCAGCGGCCGGTCCGCGACGTCGGCGAAGCCGCGGGACGGGGAGACCGCGGCGTCCTCCAGGTCCTTGAACGCCTCGAGCGGGTCGATCCGGGACATCACCGTGTCGACGTCCTCCAGTTCGGGCCGGGTGGCGTCTACCACGCCCAGGCAGAAGTCCCGCTCCTCGGGCAACGCCCGTACGAGATCCACCTCGGCCTCGGTGCCCTGGTCGAAAGGCAGTACCCAGCGGTCCGCGGGGACGGCCGTGTACAGCCGCTCGGCGCGGCCCCGGTCCACGGCGGCCGGCGCCGCCCAGCCGGGCGCCACGCCGATCCGCACGCCCTCGGGGCGCTCGTCCAGCCGTACCGCCAGGGCGTCCACCGCAAGGGCGTCCTCGAAGGACAGCGCGCCGGGGGCGGCGGCCGGATCGGCGGCGACCTGGTCCAGCAGGAGCGGGTTGTTCAGCTGGATCAGGCGGACTCCCTGGGAGACCAGCAGTGCGATCTCGGCCCGGACGATCTCTGCCAGCGCTTCGCCGAGTTCCCGGGCGGAGGTCACGCCGAGGCCGTCCTGGTACGTCGTCGCCGCGAGGTAGGCCGGGGACGGCAGCGTGGCCTTGGGGGCGATCACCGTCAGCCCGGTGAGCCGGCTGCCGTAGTCGGGCAGCAGCGGGCCGTTGACCTTCGGCAGGGACTCGGCGACCCAGCGGACCAGGCCGTCGGGGCCCGCCTCGTCGGTACGGCGGAAGCCCGAGACGGTGCCGAGCACGGCGCCGCGGAAGTCCTCGCGGGGGTGGTCGCCGTCGGTGACGACGGTGGAGCGCAGCTTGCGCTGGAGGATCACCGCCTCCTCGACCGCCGCGGTCTCGGCCTCCTTCAGCGCCTCCGGGTCACCGGCCGCGCGGGCGGCGGTGAGTTCGGCGGGGCGCACCAGGCTGCCGTGGTGGTCGATGCGGTAGTTGAACGTGTCCGCCATGGGTCAGTCCTTCCCGGCGTCGGAAGCGGAGGGAGCGGGCGTGGCCGCGACGCCCCAGGCGGCGAACTCCAGCTCGTAGCCGAGGGCTTGCAGGACCTCGTCGGCGATGACCTGGTCCTCGTCGGCGGTGCCGCCGGCGATGCCGAGGCCGCCGATGATCTCGCCGTCCTTCTTGATGGTGACGCTGCCCTCGGTGGCGAGGATGGGCATCGATGCGCCGGGCAGCTGGGAGAGCTGGGAGAAGAAGACGGGCTGGCTCTCCTGCCACTTCTTCAGCATCTTGCCGGGACGCTGCATGACGGCCGCGGTGTACGCCTTGGCACGTGCGATGTCGGGAGTGAGCGGGCGGGCGCCGTCGGGTCGGCGGACGGCGACGACGAAGCCTCCGGCGTCGACGACGGCGACGCTCACAGCCTTGCCGATCTGCTGGGCCCGCTTCTGGGCGGCGGCGATGATCTCCTCGGCGGCGTCGAGGCTGATGTTGCTCATGCGGCTTCCTTCGGTGCGGTCAGGGTGCGGCGCAGGCGGGCGACGGCCGCGTTGTACGGCTCGGGCGTCTCCCAGTACATGGAGTGCGGAGCACCGGGGACGATCTCCAGGTGCGATCCCTCCACCAGTTCGTGGGCGCGGGTGACGGTCTTGACGCTCAGGACGGCGTCCTTCTCGCCGGCGAGGAAGGCGACCTTGACGCCCGACTCCCGGATCTCCTCCAGGCTGGGGCCGTCGGTGTCGAGGTTGCGCAGGTCCTGCATCCTGGCGACGTTGAACGTGCCCATCTGCTGGAACAGGAAGGTCAGGTCGGCGCGGCCGGTCTGGAACTCCTTGGTCAGCAGCCGGTCGATGACCGGGAGCTTCACGGCCTCGGCGCGGTCGGCGGCGGCCAGCTCCTTCAGCTCGGGGTGACTGATGCCGCCCAGCGAGTGGCCGAGGACGACGGAGGAGACCCGGCCGCGGCGCAGCAGGCCGGCGCGCAGGGCGGCGACGGAGCCGATGGACTGACCGACCAGCATGGCGTCGGTGAGGTCCTCGGCCTCCAGGACCGCGACGACGTCACCGGGGAAATCCTGGCCGTCGAACTCGGGCATGGAGCTGTCGGACTTGCCGAAGCCGCGCAGGTCGACGGTGACGACGGTGAACTCGTCGCGCAGCGCGGCGACCTGCTGCCACCAGGCCGCGTGGTGGCCGCCGCTGCCGTGCACGAACACGATCGCCGGGCCGCTGCCGTGGCGCTCGTAGTAGATGGAGGTGCCGTCGGAGTCGGCGTAGGGCATGGGGTGTAACTCCTCAGCAGAAACGCTTAGTTGGGGCGCTTGGCGTGGTAGACCAGCTCGATCATGGTGTGGTCCGGGTCGTGGATGTAGCAGAACTTGGACTGGTTCTCGGGGCGCTGGATGGGGCGGGTGTGCCGGATTCCCAGCTCCTTGAGGTGGGCGAGGAAGTCGTCCCAGTCGTCGACCTCGACGGCGAAGTGGTAGGGCGCCATGCGCTCCATCTCCTCGACCGGGGTGAAGTGCAGGTCGAAGTTGCCGCGGGTCATCAGCACCACGCGGGTGTTGGACTTGGGCTGGATCCGCTTCATGCCGAAGACCCTGGAGTACCACTCGGCGGTGCGGTCCGGGTCGGTGGTGGGGAAGTTGACGTGGTGGATGTAGCGGGGTTCTGCGCTCATGACTGGTTCCCTTCGAGGAGTACGGGGTTGGACAGCACGCCGATGCCGCCGATCTCGACGTCCACGGTGTCGCCGGGCTCGATCTGGCAGACGGACTCGGCGCCCATCCACAGCACGTCACCGGGGTGCATGGTGATGTGCTTGGTGATCTCGACGATGTGGTCGTAGGGGTCGAAGACCATGTCGCCGGTCGGGAACTCGGCGCGCGTCTCGCCGTTGACGCGAAGGATGGTGGTCTGCGCGAGGGCGTCGACGTCGGTCTCGATCCAGGGGCCCATCGGCTTGAAGGTGTCGCTGTTCTTGCTGCGCCAGAAGGTGCGGTCCTGGTGCTGCCAGGTGCGCGCGCTGACGTCGTTGCCGATGGTCCAGCCGAAGACCGACTTGCGGGCCTCGTCGTGGGTGGCGCGGCGCAGGGTGCGGCCGATGACGGCGACGAGTTCGGGCTCGGCCTCGAAGCGGCCCGTCACCTCGGCGGGCTTAACGATCGGCGAGAGGTGGCCGGTGAGGGCGTTGTTGGCCCGGTAGCCGACCTCGGGGCGCTCGGGGGTCGCCACTCCCGCGTGCTCGATGTGCCGGGGGTAGTTCATGCCGACGGCGTAGAAGACGGACGGGACTACCGGCGGCAGCCACTGCGCGCGGGCGCGCGGGACCGTGCCGATGACGTGGACGTCGGTCTCGTCGAGAGGGGAGCCGGAGAGCAGTTCGACGTCGTGCTGCCCGACGCGGCCCCACACCGCCCGTCCGCCGACGGAGACGCGTGCGTACCTCATGGCGCCAGCAGGTGGGAGACGCGCTTGGTGACCAGGTAGGCGTCCAGGGCCTCCGGTCCGCCTTCGCGTCCGTAGCCGCTGTCCTTGACGCCGCCGGAGGGGGCCTCGTGGACGGAGCCGCCGCAGTGGTTCAGGGAGAGGATGCCGGCCTCGAGTTCCTCGGACAGCTTCTCGGCGGTCGCGGCGGAGTCGGTGAAGCCGTAGGCGGCCAGTCCGTAGGGGAGCGCGTTGGCGGTCGCGAGCGCCTCGTCGAGGTCGCTGAAGGGAACGATGGGCGCCAGCGGACCGAACGGTTCTTCGCTCATCAGCTCCGCGTCCTCGGGCACATCGGTGAGGACGGTCGGCGCGAAGTAGTAGCCGGGGCGGTCCAGGCGCTCGCCGCCGGTGAGCACCTTGGCACCGCGGGCGACGGCGTCGGCGGTCAGGCGCTCCATGGCCTTCAGCCGGCGCTCGTTGGCGAGGGGGCCCATGGTGGTGCCGTCCTCCAGTCCGTCGCCGACCGCCACGGCCTCGGCGGCCTCCACGAACTCGGCGGTGAACTCCTCCACGATCGACTCGTGGACGAGGAAGCGGCTGGGTGAGGTGCACACCTGTCCGGCGTTGGCCCACTTGGCCTGGGCTGCCCTGCGGGCGGCCTTGACGGGGTCGGCGTCCGCGCAGACGATCACCGGGGCGTGGCCGCCCAGCTCCATCAGTGACGGCTTCATGACCTCGCCGGCCTTGCCGGCAAGCAGCTTACCGACCGGGACGGAGCCGGTGAAGGCGATCAGCCGGGTGGCCGGGGAGGCGATCAGGTGGTCGGAGACCTCCGCGGGCTCGCCGAAGACGAGGTTGAGCACTCCGGCCGGCAGACCCGCGTCGGCGTAGCAGCGGACCAGTTCCATCGCGGTGGCCGGGGTCTCCTCGGAGGCCTTGATGACCAGGGAGCAGCCGGCCGAGAGCGCGGAGGAGATCTTCCGGTTGGGGCCGCCCACCGGGAAGTTCCACGGCACGAAGGCGGCGACGGGTCCGATCGGCTCGCGCCGCACGGTCAGGACGGTGCCGGGGGCGGAGGGGATGATCCGGCCGTAGGCGCGGCGGGCGTCGTCCGCGTGCCAGCGCAGGGTCTCGGCGGTGCGGCGGGCCTCGCCGGTCGACTCCCTGAGCGGCTTGCCCTGTTCCCGGGTCATGACGCGGCCGATGTCGGCGGCGCGCTCGGCGATGAGGTCTGCGGCGGCGTGCAGGATGCGGGTGCGCTCGGCGACGGGGGTGTCCCGCCAGACCCGGAAGCCCTCGGTGGCGGCGTCGAGCGCGCGGTCGAGGTCGGCGGGGGTGGCCAGCGGTACCTCTCCGATCACCTCCTCGGTGGCCGGGTTCACGATGGGGGCGGTACGTCCGGTGCCGCCCTGGCACCACTCGCCCGCGATGTGCATGCGGACGGCGGGGTAGCCGTGATCGGTGGTCATGGGTGGGTGCCCTCTCAGGCTGGCGGGGGTGGTGGTTCGGGGCTGTCCGGGCTCAGGAGGCGGGGGCGTCCTGGTCGCGATTGGTGCGCAGTGCCCAAATGTGGTGCGGTGGGGTGGTTTCGTGCACGCGGGTCTCGTAGGTGTCGTCGACCCGGTCCATGTCTGTGGCGTACTCGACGCGGCCGCCGCAGGGGGCGTGCAGGAAGCGGAAGACGTTGGAGCCGATGGTGTGCCGGCCCAGCTTGCGGGCCTCCCGCCAGCCCCGCTCGATCATGAAGTTGCCGCCCTCGATCACGTCGTCGAAGCCGGGGACCTCGTACGCGATGTGGTTGATGCCGGTCCGGTCGGGGCGGTGGCACAGCAGCATGGTGTGCTGGTCGTCGTCTCCGGGGGCCTGCATGAAGACGCCCATGGGCTCGACGACGTCGGTGGGGCGGAAGCCGAGAAGGTCGGTGTAGAAGGCGACGGCCTCGTCCTTGCCCTCCTTGGCGATGTTGAGCGCCACGTGGCACATGCGCAGCGGGTGGGCGCGGGTGATCGGTTCCAGTGCCTGGTTCCAGCGGCCCACGTGGCCCAGCGTGTTGGCGGGGCGGGGGGCGGCGGCCGCCTTCTTGGGCCGGGCGAGGGTGAGGCCCACGCCGAAGCCGCTGCGGTCGACGGTGTGGTGGACGCCGTCGGCGCTCTCGCGGACCGTGTGGTCGCGGCCGACGGCGGCCAGCAGGCGGTCCAGTTCCTCGCGGGTGTCGACGCCCCAGACGACCTCCCGCAGCGTGGGCCCGTTCTCCACGGGGGCCGGCAGCAGCGGGCCGGGGCCGGTGTCGAGATGGAGAGTCTGTCCGGTGAGCGTCTCGAACACCGCGTGCTCGTCGGTCCGCTCCAGCAGGAAGAGGCCGAAGTCTTCGAAGAACCGGATGCATTCGCCGAGGTCGTCGATGCTGTAGGTGACCGATTCGATTCTCTGGATTCCCATGAATTCCTCGTTTCCGTCTCGCCTGGTGAGCGTAGGTTTGCGGGCGCGGGGGCCTCAATGGCCCGAGGTCTCCCGGGTTCGCAATCGTTTCTTGCGCGGCCGGGCCGCGTTCAGGTGCGCACGGCGGGAATGGGGTTCTGGGAGAACCATGCGGCGAGGAAGTCCAGGAACACGCTGACCTTGCGCGGGGTGTCCTGTCCCGGACCGTAGATCGCGTACAGCGGGCGGTCCGGCACCGCCAGCTCGGGCAGCAGCACCTGGAGGGCGCCGGAGACGAGGTCGTCGTAGACCGGACGCTGGGGCAGCAGGGCGATGCCGCGGCCGTGCACGGCGGCCTTCTGCAGGGCGATGTAGGAGTTCGACGAGAAGGCGATGTTGCGGATCTTGTGCAGGGTGCTGGCGTGACCGTGGCCTATCCGCCACACGGGGTCGTTGACGTGGACCAGGCAGTCGTGGGCGGCGATGTCGTTCGGGTGGTCGAGACCGCCGCACCGCGCGATGTACCCCTCGGACGCGCACAGCACGAACGGCAGCGAGGCGATCTTCTTCAGCCGGACGCCGGAATCGCGGAGATCGCGGGTATGGAAGGCGATGTCGAAACCGCTGTCGAGGAAGTCGTAGGTGCGGTCGGACATGCCACCGAGTTCGAAGCGGACCTGGATTTTCGGGTGCTCCGCCGAGAACGCGGCGATCGCCTCGCCGAGGTCGAGGCTGCCTATCCACTTCGGGCAGATGATGCTGAGGGTGCCCTCGGCGCGGTCGTGCAGCTGGGAGATGGAGGCGTCCTCGGCCTCGATCTCGTCCAGGATGCGGGTGGCGAAGTCGGCGTACCGCTGGCCCGGTTCGGTGAGGCTCACCGACCGGGCCGTGCGGTTGACGAGGCGGACACCCACCTGCCGTTCCAGCTCGGCGACGTGCCGGGACACCAGGGAACCGGACGAGCCCAGCTTTTTCGCGGCACCGCTGAAGCTGCCCACCTGGGCGACGGTGACGAAGCTGTGCATGAGGAGTAGGCGGTCCACGGTTTCCTCCTGGGCCCACGGCGGTCAGACGACGCTGCCGCCGGCTGCGCGACGTGCTGGTGAAGGACGCGCCCGGAGGGGGCCGGAGAGGCTGCTCCCTCTCATGGCGGGCACTTCAGATTAAGAGATCTCTCCGCTGAGTAAAGGGGTTCTGACCTCACAGTTTCATGTGGTATCCGGAGACTTGCGGTGGGCGGCGCGGCGGGCCCTGCGGTGTTCGCGGCCCTCTGGGTCGGTGGCCGGGATGGCCGCCAGCAGCCTGCGGGTGTAGGGCTGCTTGGTCGTGCGGAACAACTGCTCGGTCTCCTCGAACTCCACCAGTCGGCCGTGCTGCAGGACGGCTAGGCGCTGCGAGATGTGGCGCACCAGGCGCAGGTCGTGCGTGATGAACAGAAAGCTGACCCCGGTGGACTCCTGGAGGTCGGCGAGCAGGTTGACGATCTGGCTCTGGGTGGAGACGTCCAGCGCGCTGACCGCCTCGTCGCAGATGACCAGCCGGGGCTTCAGCGCGATGGCGCGGGCGATGGCCACCCGCTGCCGCTGGCCACCGGACAGTTCCATGGGGTAGCGGGTGAGCAGGGCCGGGTTCAGGCCGACCATGTGGAACGCCTCGGCGGCGGCCTCCTCCCGTTCCTTGCGCGAGCCCCTGCCGTGGCGGCGCAGGGGCCCGGTGACGGCGTCGCGCACGATGTGCCGGGGGTTGAGCGAGGAAGCCGGGTCCTGGAAGACGGCCTGCACGTCCCGTCGGTAGGACAGCGGGGTGGACCGGCCGAAGGCGGTGACCTCGCGTCCGTCGAACGTGATCGTGCCGGACACCGGGTCGATGAGGCGCAGGATGGTGCGGCCGATGGTCGACTTGCCGGAGCCGGACTCGCCGACCAGGCCCAGGGTCTCCCCGGGCCGGATGTCGAAGCTGACGCGGTCGACGACGGGGGTGTCGGTGTGCCGCCAGGAGGCGGCCCGTCCGGTGCGGTAGCTGACGCTGAGGTCGCGGACTTCCAGCAGGGGGGCGTCGTCCGGCCCCGGGGCGGCGGACTCGGTGAGGGGTGCGGTCTTCACGGCTTGGTCACCTCCAGGACGAGGTCGTCGGCACGGATGCAGCGGACGTTCTCCGCGAGGTGCACGGGGTGCTCACGGCAGCCGTCCTCGGCGAAGGAGCAGCGGTCGGCGAAGTGGCAGCCGACGGGCCAGGAGCCGGCCGGCGGCACCTGGCCGGGAATGGTGGCCAGGCGTCCTCCGGTGACCTCTCCCGAGGGGCTGGACGCCATCAGGGCGGCGGTGTACGGGTGGCGGGGCCGGTGGAGCACGCCGGACACCTCGCCGACCTCCACGATCTGGCCGGCGTACATGACGGCGACCCGGTCACAGGTCTCGGCCACCACACCCAGGTCATGGGTGATCATGATGATGGACATGTTGAACTCGTCGCGGAGTTCCAGCAGCAGGTCGAGGACCTGACTCTGGGTCGTCACGTCGAGCGCGCTGGTCGCCTCGTCGGCGATGAGCACCTTGGGCCCGGCCGCCAGCGCCATGGCGATGGCCACGCGCTGGGCCATGCCTCCGGAGAACTGGTGCGGGTAGTCGTTGAGCCGTCCTTCGGCGTCACGCACCCCGACCCGGGTGAGCAGTTCGACGGCACGGGCCCTGGCCTGCTCCTTCGACATGCCGAAGTGCAGCCGCAGCGGCTCGCAGAGCTGCCTGCCCACGGTGTGCACCGGGGAGAGCGCGGTCATCGGGTCCTGGAGCACCACGGAGATGCCGGAACCGCGGTGGCGCCGCATCTCCTTCTCCCCGAGGCCCGCCATGTCCTCGCCGCCCAGCCGCACCGACCCCGCGGTCACATGGATGCCGCGGGGCAGCAGACCGAGGACGGAGCGGGACAGGATCGACTTGCCCGAGCCGGACTCGCCCAGCAGGCCGAGGACCTCTCCGTCGCGCAGGGTGAGACTGGCGTCCTTCACCAACGGGACGGGTCCGTCGGAACCGTCGAGGGCGACCGTGACGTGCCGCACGGCAAGCACGGCGTCGGAGTCGTCGAAGCTGTCGCCGTCCCCGACGTCATTCTTGGTCCTGTCCTGCCGCGCCGTGGCGCCGGCGGCGGACGCGGCCGCCGCGGCCTTGAGGGTGCCGCGGAACCGGCGGCTGACGGAGGTTCGGCCGCCGCCCATGAGGGCGTCGTTGATGCCGTCGCTGATCACGTTGAACGCGAGCACAGTGATCACGATGGCGATGCCGGGCGGGAACGGCAGGAAGGTCTGCTCGGCCTGGTGCTCCGCGGCGAGGGAGAGCATCGCCCCCCAGGAGGAGGTGTCGGACTCCAGGCCGAGGCCCAGGAAGCTGAGGACGGACTCGATGACGACGGCGTGGCCGAGGAACCCGGCGGCCTGCACGGCGAGCGGCCCGGTGAGGTTGGGCAGCACGTGCCGGAAGAGGATCTCCGGTGTGCGCAACCCGGCCACCTGCGCGGACTCCACGTACTGGCGTTCGCGTTCGGCAAGGGTCACGGCACGGGTGAGCCGGGCGAAGCTCATGCAGAAGATGAGGCCGACCGCCAGCATCAGGGAGAACAGGCCGCGGCCCAGGATCGCGATCACGGCGAAGCCGACCATGATGCCCGGCAGCGCGTCCGACACGTCGAGGAGCCGGGAGCCGAGCCGGTCGGTCCACCCGCCGCGGTAGCCGAGCAGCAGTCCGATGGGCACGCCGATGAGCATGGCGATGCCGACGGCGCCGACGGAGACCAGCAGGGCGACGCGGGCGCCGTACAGCAGCCGGCTGAGGGTGTCACGGCCCAGGTCGTCGGTGCCGAGCCAGTGTCCGGCGCCGGGGCCCTGGAGGACGGCGTCGTAGTTGTGCGCGACCGGGTCGTGCGGGGCGAGAAGCGGGGCGGCAGCGGCGATCAGGACCACCAGCAGCAGTACGCCCACGCCGGCGACGGTTCCCGGCTGCCGCAGCAGGCGGGGCACGAGGCCGTGGCGGTTCTGCTTCCTCGGCGGTGCGGGCTCGGTCTTGCCGGGCGCCGGTGTTTTCTCGGTCACGGTCATTGGGGGCGAACCTTCGGGTCGAGCAGGCCGTAGCCCACGTCCAGAACGAGATTGACGCCGATGACGAGGACGGCGACCACGAGGACGGCACCCTGGACAACGGGGAAGTCCTTGCCGATCACGCTGTGCAGGAGCAGTTCGCCCAGGCCGGGAACGGCGAAGACCGTCTCGACGACGAAGCTCGCGCCGATCAGGATGCGCAGGGTGAGGCCGGTGGAGGCGAGCACGGGGATCATGGCGTTCTTCAGGGCGTACCGCACCACGACTCGGGTGCGGGGCACGCCGACCGCGGTGAGGTTGTCGATGTAGGGGGCCCTCAGGGACTTGGCCATGGCACCGCGGGTCTGCCGGGCCACCATGGCGGCGGCGGGTGCGCCGAGCGCGACGGACGGCAGGATCATGCCGGTGAACCAGGCGGCGGGGTCCTCGACGAGGGGCGTGTAGGCGACCACCGGCACCCAGCCCAGCTGCACGGCGAAGACCAGCGACAGGATCAGCCCGAACCAGAACTCCGGGATGGCCAGACCCAGGGACGTCACGCCGTTGATCGCCCGGTCCAGGGGACCGGGCCTGAGCGCGGCGAGCACGCCGAGCAGGATGCCGAAGACACCGGCGAAGACCAGGCCGCCGCCGACGAGGGAGAGGGTCGCGGGGAGCCGTTCGGCGATCAGGTCGCTCACCGGCAGGCTGTTGGAGTACGACAGTCCGAGGTCGCCGGTGAGCGCGGCCCCGAACCAGTCCACCAGCCGCTCGGCGAACGGCTGGTCCAGTCCTAGGTCGGACTCGACCTGGGCGAGGCTCTCCGGGGTCGCGCCGGCGCCGAGGATGGCCGCGGCGGGGCTGCCGGGCACCAGGTACGTCAGGAAGAACACGAGCAGGGAGACCAGGGCCAACTGCGGCAGGACCAGGGCGAGGCGGTAGGCGATGAGCTTGCCCATCATCGCCTCCGACCCGCGCGGGCCCCGCGCCCGTCAGCGGTGCGGGCGAAGGTCATGTCAGATCACTTTCCGGCCGGGCGCAGGGCCTTGTAGTCGATGGCGTTGGTCTCCCACGGCTGGGTGGAGGGCTTGACGTCGGTGACGACCTTGGTGTTCCAGGCGATCAGCTCCTCACCCGCCACGTGGGCGCAGGTCAGGGCCTCATCAGAGATGATCTTGGTGACGTCCTGCCAGAGCGCGTCCGCCTCGTCGGAGGCGCCGGCGGCGATGGCCGCGTCGGCGGCCTTCTTCAGCTCGGCACTCTCCACGTGCGCGGGGTTGCCGGGGGCCTCCTCGGCGAACCACGCCTGGTACCAGTCGTAGGGGGTCAGCTCGTCGTTGGAGCCGAGGCCCAGGCCGTAGCGTCCGCTGTTCCACTGGGAGAAGTACTGCGGCGGGGCCGCGGGCTGCACGGAGACCTTGATGCCGATCTTGCCGAGCTGCTCGGCGTACACCTGCATCTGCTTCTCGTTGAACGGGGCCGCGATCATCTCGACCTCGACCTCGGGGTTACCGGCTTCGGCCATCAGCGCCTCGGCCTTGGCGAGGTCGTGGGTGTAGCCCGTGACGTCCGGGTTGTAGCCGGGCTCGCCCTCGCTGAAGTGCTGGCTGCGGACCTTGAAGTCGGGCTCCAGCTTGGCGATCTCCTCGGTGTTGAGGGCGTAGCAGGCGGCCTGCCGGACCCTGACGTCCTCGAAGGCGCCGCCCTCGCCCCGGTCGAAGAACATCGGGTTGTTGCGGATCGCCGGGTAGGACAGGTGCTTCAGGCTCGCGTTGGACTCGATGCGGCTGAACTGGGTGGTCTCGGTGTCGGTGAGGGAGATCTCGCCGGTGGCGAGCGCGCCGGTGGCCGCGTTGTCCTCGGGTATCGCGTACAGCTCGACCGTCTGGAAGCCGACGCTGTCCGCGCCGCCCCAGTAGCCGTCGTAGTACTCGAACGTCATCCGGGTGCCCTTGGTGGAGGACTTCGCGTCGTACGCCCAGGGGCCGGTGCCCACGGGGGTCTGGGCGATGGTGCCGGCCTTGATCGCCTTCGGGCTGCCCATGGGAGCGCCGCGGGTGGAGAGCTGGGTGATCAGCGACGGGCTCGGCTCGGAGAGGTTGAGGCGGACGGTGTGCGCGTCTACGGCGTCGACCGACTCGATCACCTTGAGCGGACCGGCGTAGGCGGTCTTGCCGTCACGGATGGACTCCAGGTTGACCTTCACGGCGTCGGCGTCGAAGGGAGTGCCGTCGTGGAAGGTGACGCCCTCGCGCAGGGTGAGGGTCAGCGCCTTGTCCGTCTGCTCCCACTTGGTGGCGAGCATCGGTGTGATCTCGCCCTGACCGTCGAGGGCCACCAGGTTCTCGTACGGGACCCGCATATAGCCGGCTTCCATCTCGGCGCCCGGCGCCCAGCTCTCCGGAAAGCCGCCCCAGTTCGCGGCCAGGGTGCCGGAGGTGGACTTGTCCTGGCTCGCGGCGTTGCCGGAGCAGCCCGCGAGGACCATGACGGCCGCCACCGAGGCCAGGGCCAGGGCTTTGGGCTTGGTGCTGTTCTTGCTGCTTTTCATGGGCTGAGCGCCTCCTTGCGCCGAGCACTGCGGGGAAGATCGCGGATGGAACAGGAACACGCACCGTTGAGCGCGGTGGTGCCGTGGGGCAGGGGCAGCGGGGGAAGGACCGTCAGGGCGACGGGGCGTCCTGGCCGGGTTCGACGCGCCCGTAACCGCGGATGTCGGGGAAGGGCGGCTCCCTGTCGGCCTGAAGGTCCACCTGGAAGGTGTTCAGGCACATTCCCAGCATGGTGAAGTTCCCGAGCGCGCCGATGGTGTCGACCAGCCCCTTGGCGCCGAAGTGGGCGTGAGCGCGGGCGAAGGTCTCGTCGGTGACGAAGTGGTTTTCGAGGACCTCCCGGCAGAACTGGTAGAAGGCCTGGTCCCCCTCCTCCTCGAAAACGGCCTCGCGCTGCTCGGCGATCGCCTTCACGGCCGCCTCCGGGACGCCCGCCTCGATCGCCTGCTGCACGTGGGCGTTCCAGGAGTACTGGGCATCCCAGTTCCGGGCGGCCATCAGGAGCGACAACTCGCGCAGGTGCTTGGGGAGGCTGCAGTCGAAGCGGGCGAAGGCACCGAGGGACTCGGCGCGTTCACACATCTCCGGACTGTGCAGCCAGACCCGGAACGGCCCGCGGACGGCTCCGCGGCGGCCGGCGATCCGCGCGGCCAGCTCCTGCTGCCGCGGATCCATTTCCTCATCGGTGAGAACGGGAAGCCTCATCTGACTGTTACCTGCCTCTTCTTTCCGGTGCGTTTCAGCCACGGAACAGACGCCGTGCGATGCCAGGTGACGGTACAACCGGCCGGAAGGAAGCTCACCCCTCCCGGAGTGCAAGGTAAAGCTGCATGCCGGAGGGCACCCATTCGTCCGGCGCCGACCTACCGTCGTTCGACGCACCCCAGAAGGAGAGAGTTTCGGATGACCACGATCATCAAGGCCACGTCGGTGCCTCCGCTCGACCGTGGTGGCGCCGTTGTGACGACACCGCTGATCACGACGCCCTCGGCGGGCGGGGAGAACCGCATCACCAGTGGGATGAGCGTCTATCCGGTGGGCTCGGGTGCGCCGCTGCACTCCCACAACTGCGACGAGCACGTGACGATCCTGGACGGCGAGGCGGAGGTATGGGTCGACGGCGAGGTGACGAGGTTGGAGCGGTTCGACACCACGTACATCCCCTCTCCGATTCCGCACCTCTTCCGGAACATCGGGGACACGCCGTTGCGCATCCTGTGGGTGTACTCATCGGGTCATGTCACGCGTACGTTCACGGAGACCGGCCAGACGGTTGAACACCTCTCGGCGGAGGATCTGATGGGCCGCGATTGAGCCGGCCGCAGCTTCTACCGGCCCTGGCCGGCCCCTTCTGGTCGCTCCCACGAACTGTCCCGCTGAATCACATCGCGGGTCACCTTTGCCGCACGCCGACGTGCTCAAGACGGCGTCGAGTCGCATGATTCCGCACCCTGTGTGTCCGCATGAGGTCACACAGGGGGATCGCGCCGCTCCAGCAGCGCGATACGCCCAAGCCGACGCTCTCCTGCAGACGCGCGACGAGGTGGAAGTGCTCCAGCTACTGGACGCCCCTGACCGGACGCAGCGCCGCACAGCCGGCTGACGCTCCACCCATCGCAAACCGTCCCTCTGCGTCTGACGCGCCCGGCAAACGTCGAACCGGGCACGATCGATCCAGTCCTGCCTGACGTCACGGCCTGGCCTCCCGCCCGGCCCTCCGCGCGCAGCACCACGGCCCCACAACTCAGCGACGCCTCACACCCGACGCCCACGCCGACCGAGGTCCCGTCGCCGCTGCACCATCATCGCCACACTGCTGGCCGTACTGTGCCATGGCATGGAATGCCAGTTCGTACGCCGACGCCGGCCACTGCGCCCTCGCAGTGGCCGGCGTGCGTGCCCGCGCCGTCTGAGGTGGTCATTGAGCGCCGGTCATTGAGCGCCGATCATTGTCCGCTCGCTCATCCCGGTGGCGACCGTCCGCCTCGCTGTGCGCAGGGCCGCGACGCCGATGAAGACCATGGACGAGAAGCCGGCGAGGGCGAAGGCGGTGAAGCCCCAGTCGCCCTTGTTCGCGGCGAGCAGCTGGCCGCCCAGCCAGGGGCCGAAGACGGCGCCGAAGCGGCCCATGCCGGAGGTCCAGCCGACGGCGGTGGCGCGATTGGCCGCGGCGGAGCCGATGGAGACGGTCGCGTAGACCATGGTCTGCGCGCTGTTGAGGAAGACGCCGGTGAGGAAGACGACCACGAAGGTCAGCGCCAGCGGCATGTGGACGCTGAGCAGGAACACACCACCCGCGGTGAGCGCGAACCAGATCGCCGAGATGCGCGGGGCGCCGAAACGGTCGGAGGCCCGGCCGGCGACCAGCATGCCGACTATGCCGCCGAGGTTGAACAGGACGACGAAGGTGAGGGCGGAACCCAGCTCGTAGCCCTCGCTGCGCATCAGGGTGGGCAGCCAGGTGGCGACGCCGTAGACGAGGAGCAGGCCGCCGAAGGAGGCCAGCCAGTACAGCAGGGTCTGGAGCCACTCGCCGCCGCGGAACAGGCCCAGCAGGTTGGCCCAGCGGGCGCTCGCGGCCGGCTTGTCGGAGGCGGCGGGCAGTTCGACGTCGTAGCGGCCGGCCAGTTCGCGGGCCTCGGCGGTGCGCCCCTGGGCCACGAGGAAGCTCAGCGACTCGGGGAGCCACTTGGCGAGCACCGGGACGAAGAGCAGCGGCACCACGCAGACCCAGAAGGCCGCACGCCAGCCGAGCGGTTCGACGATCCACAGGGCCACGTAGGCGGAGAGGATGCCGCCGGCGTGGTGGGCGGTCATCAGCAGGCCGATGGTGAGGGCGGCTCGTCCGCGCGGGGCGTAGTCGGAGACCATGCTGATCGCGGTCGGCAGCAGGCCGCCGAGGCCGACGCCCGCCAGGGTCCGGCCGAGCCCGAAGACGGCGACGCCGTTCGCGACCGCGCACAGGCCGGAGGCCAGTGAGAAGAGCGTGACGCAGGAGACCATCAGCTTCTTGCGGCCGATGCGGTCGGCGACCGTGCCCGCGGCCAGCGCGCCGACGAGCATGCCGAAGGTGGCGTAGCTCCCGAGGTCGCCGGCCTGTCCCGAGGTGATGCCGAGCGCCTTCTCCTCGAGCATGTGAGGCAGCACCGAGCCGTAGATGAACATGTCCAGGCCGTCGAAGAGCACGGCCAGCCAGCAGAGGCCGACGACCAGGAGGGCCAGTCTGCTGCCGCGGACGGACAGCGCGGCGGGTGAGGAGGACATCGTTGTTTTCCTCTCGTCCAGGAGGCGGTGCCTGGAGGGGACGGGGTGATGGGGCGACGCTAAGGACCGCACTCCTGGAGTGTCAACACTTTTGTTAACAATCTCAGCAACGATTGGAGGGTGGGTCCGCGCACCGGCATGCGCGGACCCACCCCCCGGTGGTGCGGGCCTCGGTCAGGCGACCGGCGGAGTGCCGTGGGTGTGGAACGACTCGATGGTCTTCAGGCCCCAGGCCTGGCCCTTCTTCCGCTCTTCCTCGGTCCAGGTGATCAGCGGCCAGTCGGGCGCCAGCACCATGCGGGTGAGCGGGTTGCAGAGCTCGACTCGGTTGCCGCCGGGCTCGTAGACGTACAGGAAGAACGTCTGCTGGATGGCGTGCTTGTGCGGGCCCGTCTCGATGAACACGCCGGTGTCGATGGCGAGGTCGGCGGCGCGCAGGATGTCCTCGCGGGTGTCGGCCGCGAAGGCGATGTGGTGCAGTCGGCCCGAGGTGCCGGTCCAGTCCTCGGTGTAGACGACGTCGTACGACTTGTTCGTGAAGGTCAGCCAACGGGCCGCGATCTTCCCGGAGTCGAGCCGGATCTGCTCGGTGGGCCGGGCACCGAGGAGGTGTTCCTGGAACTCGGCGTTGGCGAGGACGTCGGCGGCGAGGAAGTTGACGTGGTCCAGGCGGCGTACGCCCACGCCCCGGTTGGGCTTGGCCTGGGGCTGGTTCTTCAGCGCGGGCTTCAGCCCGTCCGGGGCCCGGTAATGCTCGCTCTCCCAGTACAGGGCGTGCTCGTGCCCGTCCGGGTCGGCGGTGAGGTAGAGCCTGCCGATGCCCGGCTCGTCCTCGACCCACTTCCCGCCGCGGCCGGCCTCCTCCAGCGCCCTGACGCGCCGCTGGAGGGCGTCCTCGCTGGAGGCGCGCAGGGCGAGTCGGCCGAGGCCGGGCGCCTCACGGGCGGTGAGGACCAGGCTGTGGTGCTCGTAGTCGTCGAAGGTGCGCAGGTAGACGGTGTCGCCGTCCTGCCCGTTGACCGTCAGGCCGAGGTAGTCGGTGAAGAAGGCGACGCTCCCGTCCAGGTCGGGCGTGAACAACTGGGCGTGACCGATATGGGCGATGTCACCGAGCGGCGGAGTCATGGTGGCCTCCAGAGGGTTGTGCGGGTATCGGTGCCGTCTCGGCGGACCGCGGGAAGACGGTCCCGTCGAAGATCTTCCGTGCGGTGCGCACGACGGCGGTACGGCGGACCACCGGGGGCGTGTCACCGGTTCCGGGGTCGACGTCGGTCTCGACGTCGAGGAATCCGGTGGGGTGCTCGACGCGGACGCGGCCGCCCGTCCCGGGCAGCTTCGCTATGCCCTCCCCCACGCCACCGGGGAGGCGCAGTCCTGCGGCCACGCTGGCGGCGCCGAGGACGCCGATGGAGGTGTGGCAGCGGACGGGGATGAAGGTGCGGGTGGTGACCGCGCCGCCCGCCCGGGGTGGTGCCAGCAGGCTGAGCTTCGGAACGGTGGCGCCCTCGACGTCGCCGAGGCCCATCATCCGGCCTGCCTCCAGCCGGATCTCTCTCAGCCGGTCGGCTAGGGTGACGTCCTCCTCCAGGTCCCCGGGCTCTTCGTACCCTGTGGTCTTCAGGGCACCGGCCGGGATCAGGACGACCGGCATGCCGTTGTCGACACAGGTCACCTCGACGCCGGCGACGACGTCCCGGACGTTGCCGGTGGGCAGCAGCGGGCTGTCGCCCTGCGGGAACTCGATGACGACCGCGGCGGCGGTGCCAGGCACGCCCGATATCGCGGCGTCCCCGGCGTAGTCGACGCGTCCGCCCGGCGTGGGGAACGTGGCGACGGCGAGTTCGCCGGTGTTGAGCATGCGGATGCGTACGGAGGTCTCGGCGTCGCCGGCGGGCACCAGCCCGCGTTCGACGGCGAACGGGCCGACCCCGGCGAGGATGTTGCCGCAGTTCTGCCGGTCGGTGACCTCGGGACGGTCGACGGCGACCTGGAGGAACAGGTAGTCGACGTCGGCCGCGGGGTCGTCCGAACGGGAGACCACGGCGACCTTGCTGGTCAGCGGGTGCCCGCCGCCCAGGCCGTCGATCTGGCGCGGGTCGGGACTGCCCATGATCCGCAGCAGCAGGTCGTCACGGGCGCCGGGGTCGGCGGGCAGGTCCCCGGCCAGGAAGTAGGCGCCCTTGGAGGTGCCGCCGCGCATCAGCGTGCAGCGCACCTCCTCGGGACCGGTCACGGCTGTTCCCCGGCGGTGTACTCCTCGTACGACCGGTAGGTGACGCCGAGCCGATCCAGCTTCTCGCGCAACCCGTAGCGGTCCAGGCCGAGTTGCCCCTCGATGAACGCGGCGCGGGAAGCGGCCTCCTTCTTCTCCCGGGCCTCGGACGCCTCGGCGACCTGCCGGGTCTGCTCGCGCGGTACGACGACCACGCCGTCGTCGTCGGCGACGATCACGTCACCGGGGCGGATCACCTGGCCGTCGACGGCGACCGGCACGTTGACCGAGCCGCCGGTGGCCTTCACGGTGCCTTGCGCGGAGACGGCCCGGGACCAGGCGGCGAAGCCCATCTCGCGCAGCTCCTGGGTGTCGCGGATGCCCGCGTTGATGATCAGGCCGCGCACGCCGCGCCGCTGGAGGGCGGTGGCGAAGAGCTCGCCGAACATGCCGTCGGTGGACGGCGAGGTGGTGGTGACGACCAGGATGTCGCCCTCGCCGCACTGCTCGACGGCGGCGTGGATCATCAGGTTGTCGCCGGGCCAGCTCAGCACGGTGACCGCGGTGCCGGCGATCCGTACGCCCTGTTGGACGGGACGTATCCCCGGCCCGAGCAGGCCGGTGCGGCCCATCGCCTCGCTGACGGTGGCCACGCCGTACCCGGCGAGCGCCGCGACGTCCTCGGCGTCGGCCTTGGGCGGGTTGGTGACGATGACGCCGCTCATGCCAGCTCCTGCGCGATCTGCGGGTAGGGGCGCATGTACGCCTCGGCCATGGTCCTGTGGGCCAGGCCCAGGTTGGGGCCCGCGTTGCGCTTGAGCTGGACGCCGCGGCGGACGGCCAGGTCGGTGTAGTAGTCCCACAGGTGCCGCTGGGCGGCGAGGCACTCCATGGCCTTGCGCTTGGTCTCCCACACCTGAGTGATGTCGAGCAGCACCTCCGGCTTGAAGCCGCTCATCTCGGGCTGGTGCGGCTCGAAGTAGAAGACGGGCGGGGCTCCGATGATCTCGCCCTCGCCCGGATAGCCGATGGCCTGGGCGAGGACCCTGGCCTCCAGGGCCATGCGGTTGGCGGCCGGATGGTCGCCGTTGTACGGGTCCTCGACCGGGTGGGTGAGCACGACGTCGGGCTGGGTGGCGCGGTAGACCTCGACGAGCCGGTCGGTCAGCTCGGGCGTGACGAGCAGCGGGTAGTCCCCGGCGTCGAAGAAGCGGACCTCGGCGCCGAGGGTGACGGCCGCCTTCTCGGCCTCCTCCCGGCGGATCGCCTTGATCTCCTCCAGCTTCTTCCCCTCCCGCCAGGCCTTGGCGGACTCGCCGCGCTCGCCGAAGGTCAGGCACGCGATGGTGACCTTCTCTCCGCGCGAGGCGGCCAGGGCGATGGCGCCGCCCGCCCGCCACACGAAGTCCCCCGCGTGCGCGGTGACGACGAGTGTCGACCGTGGGGTGGCAGCGGGCGCATTGCCGTGCGTCATGGGTGAAATCTCCTTGGTGGACAGGTGACGCCCGCCTCGACGCGTGTGTCAGTCGCGCAGCGCCTCGATCACACTGGTGAGGTGGGCCCGGACGGCCGCCTCGGCCGCCTGCGGATCCCCGGCCTCGATCGCCTCGATCATGGCCAGATGCTCATTCAGGGATTGCTGCGGACGCCCCGGGCGCAGCGCCAACTGGAAGCGGTGACGCACCAGCTGGGCGTTGAGACGCTCCAGCAGCTCCACAGCCGTCCGCTGGCCGGAGAACTCCCGGATCCTCGCGTGCAGTTCGTGGTTGAGATCCGAGTAGACCAGCGGCTCGCCGCCGGCCACGGCCTTGCGCATCGCTGTACCCAGGTCCTTCAGTTCGGCGAGCTGCCCGTCGTCGACGGCCGCGGCGGCCTTGGCCGCGCAGAGTCCCTCGAGGACCAGTCGGCACTCGGTGATGGCGACCGCCTCCTCCACGGTCACCACCCGCACCCGGGAACCCCGGTTGCGGATCCGCTCCACGAGCCCCTGCGACTCCAGATCGATCAGCGCGGCCCGGATACTGGCCCGGGTCACACCGAACTGCTCGGCGAGCTCGTTCTCCACCAGCCGCTGGGCCGGTGCCATGTCACCGCGCAGAATCGCCTGCCGCAGTTGCCCGAGCGCAAGCTGTTTCGCCTGCTCCCCGGTGCTCGGACGGGCTTGGTTCGGCATGGTTGCCCTCCCTGAGTGAGTGCCTGTCGAACGTAAATCTAGCCAAACAAGATTGTCAACAATTTTGTTGGCTAGATTTCTTCCCGAGGAAGGGTTCTGACATGCACCGGCAGCACCCGAGACGCGCTGATGACACGCCTGAGCCGGTGGTTCTCCCTGGAACCGCCCTGGCAGGTGATGCGACCGGCCCCTCGGGTGAGAAGGTCATGGGCCTGTCGGCAGAGGCGAGGCCCTCGGTCAGGCCATGGTGGTCCATGGCCATGAGAGGAGGGGGCGGATTCCGTCCGCGCTCGGCGGCACCGCACCCCTGGCCCGGCCACCAACACGGTGAATGGTCCAGTCAGCTTCACCGACCAGCCGCAGTGCCGTTGCGACTACTCGCCCGGCAACGCCCGGCCGTTCCCTGCTGCGCCGAACGCTGCCCGCCCTGGCATCTGCCAGACGCGTCCTCTCGGGATGCCGAAGCACCCACCGGGCAGGCGGCCGTCCGGTCGGGACGCCCGAGCGATGCCGCCCCACCGCTCCCGTTGCCGCACAGTCCGCGTGTGGTACGACGCCTACGAGCCGAGCAGCGTGACTGGCTCCCGCGCGCACTCGGGGGCACGCTGAGCCGACGCAGGAGGGCGGCCGCGGCCCGTCCTGAGGCATGCCGACAGGTGATGCGAGGGAGCGCCTGCACGATGTCGGTCTCTTCCGAGAGATGGACCGCCGGTGGGGGTCCCGGGGCCCCGCAGCGCGTAGCGTTCGGCTGAGTCGGCCCCATTGACGGCCGGCCCCCGGTCACAGCCGGGAGTCCCGACGCTCGGCGCGCAGCAGCCAGGCCAGGTAGGCCCCGCCGGCTACGCCGGTCACCACCCCGACCGGCAACAGGGCGGAGCCAGTCAGACGCTGGGTGACCAGGTCCGCGACGGTGACCAGGAACGCTCCCGTCCACCCGGCGGCCAGGACGTTCGGGCCCGCCGCCCGCGTCACCCGACGGGCCACCTGCGGGGCGGCCATCGCAATGAACGGAACAGGTCCGGCCGCGGCCACCGCCATGGCGGTGAGGCCCGTGCCCGCGCCAAGCAGCACCAGACGGCTCCGCTCGGGCGGCACCCCGAGCGCGGCGGCGACGTCGTCGCCCATCTCCAGCAGGGTCAGCCGTCGTCCGTACGCCAGAACCACTGGCGCCAGCAGCGCCAACCCCAGTGCGGCGACACGGACATCGTTCCAGTCCCGGGCGTTGAGCGAGCCGATCGTCCAGGCGGCGGCCTGCGCGGCCTTGCCGATGTCGGCACGCAGGTACAGGAAGCTGGTCGCCGCACCCAGCACCGACGAGGCGCCGATGCCGACGAGGACCAGCCGGTAGCCGTGCACCCCGCGTTTCCAGGCCAGCAGGTAGACGGCAGCGGCCGTGCACACCCCGCCGCACACCGCGCCGACGGCCGTTCGCGCGGCGCCCGCGTCGAGGACGATGATCGCCACGAGCGCGCCGGCCGAGGCGCCGTTGCCGAAGCCGATGATGTCGGGGCTGCCCAGCGGGTTGCGGGTCAGGGACTGGAAGACCGCGCCCGCCATGCCCAGCCCGAAGCCGACCAGCGCGGCCACGAGGGCCCTGGGGAGGCGCAGGTCGAGCACGACGAAGCCGGCGCCCGGCGGTCCGTCGCCGGCGAGCGTGTTCAGCACCTCGGCCGGGGACAGTTCGTAGGTTCCCGTGCCGATGGCCAGCACCATGGCGCTCGCCGCGGCCGCGGCGAGGAGTACGCAGACCAGGAGGGCCCGGGTGTCGTAGCGCAGCGACCAGCGGGCGGTGCGCAGCAGTCCGCGCCGCACTTCCACGCGGGCCCGCGTGGAAGCGTTCTTCACAAGGCTCACAGCTGGGCCACCTTCCGCTGCCGTACGAGATGGATGAAGAGGAGTCCGCCGAGGAACGCGGTGACCGTGCCGACCTCGATCTCGGACGGCGGCATCACGACGCGCCCGATCACGTCGGAGACGAGCATCAGCACCGGCGCGTACAGCGCGCAGAACGGGAACATCCAGCGCGGGTCGGGCCCGCAGAAGGCGCGGGCGGCATGCGGGATCATCAGACCGATGAAGCCGATCGGCCCGCACACCGCGGTGGCGCCGCCGCACAGCAGGGTGATGGCGACGACGGAGAGCACCCGCACGCGCCGCACCCGGGTGCCCAGCGCCCGCGCGTGATCCTCGCCGAGGGCGAGGGCGCCGAGCGGCCGCGCCAGGGCGAAGGCGAGCAGCGCGCCGGCCACGAGCAGCGGCGCCACGGTGAGCAGCAGGGACACCTCGCGTTTGGCGAGGGTGCCGACCGCCCAGAACCGCATCTCGTCCAGCGTGCTCAGATGCCACAGCGACAGCCCGTTGACGTAGCCGAACAGGGCCGCGTTGGCGGCGGTTCCGGCCAGCGCGAGCCGGACCGGCGTCGCCCATCGGCCGCCCCCGAGGGCGTTGACCGCGGTGGCCGCGAGGGCGGCTCCGGCGAGGGCGAACCACAGATATCCGGTGAAGGACGTGATGCCGAGGACCCCGATCGCGGTGACGACCGCCGCGGACGCGCCCGCGTTGACGCCGAGGAGCCCGGGGTCGGCGAGCGGGTTGCGGGTCAGGGTCTGCATGACCGCACCCCCGAGGCCGAGGGCGGCGCCGACCGCGGCACCGATGAGGGTGCGGGGCAGTCTCAGGTCCCGGACGATCGCGTCGTTCTCGGTGCCGGACGGGTCGAACAGGGCGGCCCAGACCTGGTCGGGCGGAATCTGCCTGGCGCCTACGGCCAGGGAGAGGGCGGCGGCGCCGGCGAGCAGGAAGACGCCGAGGAGCAGGCCCCCCGCGGGTCGGGACGCCCTGAGGCCGGGCTTCTCCGCGCGCTCCTGACCCGTGGCGGTGGCCACTGTGGTCCTCATGAGGCGGCCGTCCGGGGGGCGAGGCGCCGGACGACGGGCGCCGGAGCGACTAGGTGCATGGCACATATTCCGATGGACATGTGCTTAGCTTAGGCTAGCCTTACCTTGGCTGTTGACGATTTCGTCGGCAGTCCGGGGCCTGCCTTGCCCTCCGACCAGCAGTTCACGGAGAAAGCCGATGACCACGCTCACCCGTTTCACCCTTCGCGGTGCCACCGCGCCGGACGCCCGCCCGGTGCGGGTGACGGGGCCGCGCGTCGCTCGGCTGCTGGATGCCGTGGAAGGCGCTGACGACACCCGACGGGCAGCCCTGGCCGCCCATTTCTGGAAGACGGCAGAGGGTCTGGGCACCCCGCTCGTCGAGGAACTCGACGGCTCGCCCGGCCATCGGGTGGTCACGTTCCTGTGGCGGGGGCATCGCGCCACGCGGTACGTGCTGTTGTGCGGCAACCGCCTCGCCGACCCCGCCCACCTGGCCGGTTCCCTGCTGGAACGGGTACCCGGCACCGACGTCTGGCACTTGGGGCTCCGGCTGCGCGCCGACCACCGAGGCTCCTACCGGCTGGCCGCCGACATCTCGCTCAAGGAACCGCCGCCGGACCCGGGCGGCCTCCAGCAGCGGTTGCGGTCGCTGACCGCGTTCGCCGCCGCCGATCCGCTCAACCGCCGTACTGTCGCCACCCGCCGGCAGGAGTCCGACGCCTCGGTCTTCGCCCTGCCCGACGCCCCCGCCCAGCCGTGGGCCGAGCGGCGGGGCACGGTGCCGGCCGGGCGGGTCGAGCGGCACCGGGTACCGGGCTCGGCACCGGTCGGCGACCGGGACGCCTGGGTGTATCTGCCGCCGGGTCACGAACGCGGCGCCGGCGCGCCCCTGCCGGTCGTGGTGTTGTGCGACGGCGACATGTGGTTCGGGCGCCTCGGCCTCGGCGACACGCTGGACGCGCTGATCGCCGACGGCGCGCTACCACCGTTGGCGGTGGTGGCGCCGGACGCCGTGGACCGGCGGACCCGTTGGCGCGACCTCGGCGGTCGGGAGCCGTTCGTCGGCTTCCTGGCCGACGAGTTGCTGCCCTGGGCGGCCGGACGCTGGCCCCTGGCCACGGACCCGCGACGGACCGTGGTCGCCGGGCAGAGCCTCGGCGCCATGACCGCGCTGTACGCCGCGTATCTGCGGCCCGACCGGTTCGGCAACGTCCTCGCCCAGTCCGCCTCCCTGTGGTGGCGGCCCGGGCTGCCACCACCGGCCGGACCCAAACCGCCGGTGCACGGCACGCCCTGGCTCGTCACCCGCTTCGCCGCCGGCATCGCCCGGCCCCTCCGAGTCCATCTGGATGTCGGACTGCACGAGGGCGCCATGGTCGACCACAGCCGCGCCCTGTACGACGCTTTGCGCACCACCGGCCACCGGGTCACGTACGACGAGTTCAACGGCGGTCACGACTACGCCTGTTGGCACGGCGCCCTGGCGGACGGCCTGGTCCGTCTGCTGGGCGGCCCCGCTTCCTGACGCCTCGCGCGGCTCCGTCCCCCTCCGTAGTCCGGATCCCTTTCCGTACTTCGGCTCCCCTTTCCTGTCCCACCACCCTTCCGAGGAGCGACCCTTCATGTCCCTTGCACGTGCCTCCCGCAGAACCGTCCTCGCCTCCACCGCCGCCGTGGCCACCGGGGCGCTGCTCCTGACCGGCTGCGGTGACGACGGCGGCGACAGCGCGGGCGGCAACGCGGCCGGCACTCGTCAGGTCACCGACGCGACGGGCCGCCAGGTCGACGTGCCCGCCGAGCCGAAGAAGGTCGTCACGCTCAGCGAGCCCACCCTGGACGCGGCCCTCGCGCTCGGCATCGAGCCGGTCGGCGCCACCGCCGGGCGTGGACAGAAGGGCGTGTCCGCGTATCTGGCCGACAAGGCGGGCAAGGCGCAGGTCGTCGCCACGGTCGCCGAGGCCGACATGGAGAAGCTGGCCGCGCTCCAGCCCGATCTGATCCTGCTCGACGAGACCACGGCGGTGAAGGGCGAGGTCGCCAAGCTGGAGTCCATAGCCCCGACCGTGGTCACCGCCAAGCTGAACGAGGACTGGAAGAAGGCGTTCACCGCCACGGCCGACGCGCTGAACCGGAAGGCCGAGGCCGACGAGTTCCTCACCGGCTTCGACGCCGACGTGGCGGCGACCAAGGCGAAGCTCGGCGACAACGCCGGAGCGGTCGTCAGCGTGATCCGCTGGCAGAACAAGGCTCCGTCGGCGGTCGGCCGCGGTGTGGGCCACGTGGGCGCCACCCTGACCGCCCTGGGCCTCGAACGGCCCAAGGACCAACAGGGCGTGGGCACCGGCCACAGCGAGCCGGTCAGTCTGGAGAAGCTGTCCACCATCGACGGCGACTGGCTGTTCTTCGGCACCCTGGGCGAGAAGGCCGACGGCGAGAAGGCGTACGCCGAGGCCCGGAAGGTGCCCAACTTCAGCAGGCTGAAGGCCGAGCGGGAGGGCCACGTCGTGGTCGTCCAGGGCTCCGCCTGGAACAGCGCCGGCGGCCCGCTGGCCGCCCGGATCGTCCTGGACGACGTGACGAAGGCGCTCGCCCCGTGACGCCCGGACTCGACGGCCGGCTCGCCCTCGTGACAGGGGCGGGCCGGGGCATCGGCGCGGCGGTGGTCACCGCCCTCGTCGACGAGGGCGTCCGCGTGGTCGCCACGGACCTCGACCGCGCGGGAGTGGAGACACTCGCCGCACGGCACGGTGAGCTGGTCACCTCCCGGCAGCTGGACGTCACCGACGCCACCGCGGTGGAGACGCTGGTGGCCGAGACCGAGGACACCCTCGGCCCGCTGGACATCGCCGTCAACGTGGCCGGCATCCTGCGCGACGGGCCCGTCGCCGATCTCTCCGACGACGACTGGGCGTCGCATTTCGCCGTCAACACCACCGGGGTGTTCCACGTCTCGCGCGCCGCCGCCCGCCGGATGACCGGGCGCGGCCGCGGCAGCATCGTCACCGTCGCCTCCAACGCGGGCGGCATCCCCCGCGCGGGCCTCGCCGCCTACGCCGCCTCCAAGGCCGCCGCGGTCATGTTCACCAAGTGCCTGGGCCTGGAAGTCGCGCGGCAAGGCGTGCGCTGCAACACCGTCTCCCCCGGCTCGACCATGACCGGCATGCAGCGCGCCCTGTGGACCTCGGGCGAGGAGGAGGCGTCCGCCCGGCGGGTGGTCGAGGGCGACCTGGTGTCCTACCGCACGGGCATCCCGCTCGGCCGGATCGCCGACCCCTCCGACATCGCCGACGCCGTCGTCTTCCTGGCCTCCGACCGCGCCCGGCACATCACCATGCACGACCTGTACGTCGACGGCGGCGCCACCCTGCGGGCCTGAACCGGGCCCGCGGCACACGTCCTCCCCCTGGAGACAGCCATGTCCCTTTCCATGCACGAACCCCTGCACGAAGTCCTGCACCGGCCCACCGGCACACCAGTCACCCCCGGCGCCGCCACCGCGCTGCTGGAGTCCTACCGACCCCCGACCGACCGCTTCCTCTCCACCCCCCACCGCACACTCCTCGGACGCGGCACCGCCGCCGAGATACCCGACGACTCGCGCCCGCCGGCCAGGCGGGTACGGGAAGCACTGGAGGCGCTGCGCCGCCCGGGCTCACCCGCGCCGGTGGTCGTGGGAGCACTCCCCTTCGCCCCTGACGCCCCGGCCGCGCTGGCGGTGCCCGACTCGGTGCGCTGGGCGCCGCCGCTGCGCGAGGACCCGCTGATCGCACTGCCCGTCCCCGAAGACGCAGACCGTCCCGAGTGGCAGGTCCGAGAGGTCCCGGCCGCGGAACGGTACGGCGAGGCGGTCGCCGCCGCGGTGGCGCGGATGCGGGCCGGGGAGTTCGACAAGGTCGTCCTCGCCCGCACCCTGGAGCTGACCTCCGCCCGGGAACCGGACCTGCCGGCCATGCTGCGCCGCCTGGCCCGCCGCGACCCCGCCGGATACACCTTCGCCGTGCCGAGCGGTCCCGGCCGCACCCTGATCGGCGCCAGCCCCGAACTGCTGGTCTCCCGCCGGGGCGGCCGGCTCATCGCCAACCCCCTCGCGGGCTCCGCGCCACGCAGTACGGACCTCGCCGAGGACGTGCGGCGCGCGGTCGCCCTGCTGGAGTCCGAGAAGGACCTGCACGAGCACGCCGTCGTCGTGGCCGCCGTACAGGAGGCGCTGGCACCGTTCTGCACCGCGCTCGACGTGCCCGCGCGGCCCACGCTGGGGCGCACCGCCGCCATGTGGCACCTGTCGACCACGGTCACCGGCGAGGTCTCCGCCCCGGACACCACCGCCCTCGACCTGGCGTCCGCTCTGCACCCCACCCCGGCGGTCTGCGGCACGCCCACCGAGCCGGCCCGGCGGGTGATCGCCGAGTCGGAGCCCTTCGACCGCGGCGCCTACACCGGGATGGTCGGCTGGCAGGACGCCGACGGTGACGGCGAGTGGGTGGTGACGATCCGCTGCGCCGAGGCCGAGGGCACCACCCTGCGGCTCTTCGCCGGTGCCGGGGTCGTGGCCGCGTCCACACCGGAGGCCGAGACGGCGGAGACCGCCGCCAAGTTCCGTACCTTCCTGCACGCCGTAGGAGCAGCGCTGTGACCCTCACCCCCGGCGTGGACGCCCCCACCTGGCCCTCCGAGTTCGCCGACCGCTACCGGGCCGCCGGTCACTGGCGCGGTGAGACCTTCGGCGGCATGCTGCGCGAGCGGGCCGCCGCCCATCCCGACCGGATCGCCCTGGTCGACCCCGCACCCGAGCGGCGCACCTGGACGTACCGCGAGCTGGACGCACGCGCCGACCGCCTCGCCGCCGGGTTCCTGGCCCGCGGCATCGCCAAGGGCGACCGGGTCGTCGTACAGCTGCCGAACATCGGCGAGTTCATCGAGGTGGTCTTCGCCCTGTTCCGTATCGGCGCGCTGCCGGTGTACGCGCTGCCCGCGCACCGCGACACGGAGATCTCCCATTTCTGCTCCTTCACCGAGGCCGTCGCCTACGTCGTCCCCGACACGCACGCCGGTTTCGACCACCGGGACCTCGCCGCGCGGATACGGGAGCGGACACCTGGCCTGCGGCACGTCTTCGTCGCCGGGGACGCCGGTGAGCACACGGCGCTGAGCGAGGTGCCGTGCGAGCCGTCCGGCCCGTTCGACGGGCCACAGCCGCACGAGTTGGCGTTCCTCCAGCTGTCGGGCGGGACGACGGGTCTGAACAAGCTGATCCCGCGCACCCACGACGACTACATGTACTCGCTGCGGGGTTCCGACGAGATCTGCGGCGTGGACGGCGGCACCCGCTTCCTCGTCGCGCTGCCCGCCGCGCACAACTTCCCGATGAGTTCACCGGGCTGGCTCGGCGTCCTGTACGCGGGCGGCACGGTGGTGCTCGCCCCGAAGCCCGACCCGGACACGGCGTTCCCCTTGATCGAGACCGAGCGGATCACCATGACGGCCCTGGTGCCGCCCTTGGCCCTGGTGTGGACCGAGGCCGCTCCGGCCGCCGAGCACGACCTGTCCAGCCTGGAGCTGACGCTGGTCGGCGGCGCCAAGTACAGCGAGCAGGCCGCCCGCCGGCTCGAGCCCGCGCTCGGCTGCCGACTGATGCAGGTGTTCGGCATGGCGGAGGGGCTGGTCAACTACACGCGGCTGCACGACGACACCGAGACGGTCGTCACCACACAGGGCAGGCCGATCTCCCCGGACGACGAGATCCGCATCGTCGACGACGAGGACGAGGACGTCCCCGAGGGCGCGTTCGGGCATCTGCTGACCCGCGGCCCCTACACCATCCGCGGCTACTGGCGGGCCCCCGAGCACAACCGGCGGTCCTTCACCGGGGACGGCTTCTACCGCACCGGCGACATCGTGCGCCGACTCCCCGGCGGGCACCTCGTGGTGGAGGGCCGGGCCAAGGACCAGATCAACCGGGGCGGCGAGAAGATCGCGCCGGAGGAGGTCGAGAACATCATCCTCGCCCACCCGTCGGTGCACGACGTGTCGGTGGTCTCGGTGCCCGACGCGTACCTCGGCGAACGCTCCCTCGCCTACGTGATCCCGCGCGGGGACGCCGAACCGCTGAAGCCGGCCGCGATCAAGAGGTTCGTCCGCGAGCGCGGCATCGCCGCCTACAAGGTCCCCGACCGCGTCGAGTTCGTCGAGGAGTTCCCGCAGACCGGCGTCGGCAAGATCAGCAAGAAGCAGCTGCGCTCCGCCGCCGGACAGTCCTGACCGTATCGAGAGGCACCCCCCATGGCACTTCCCGCCATCGCCCCCTATCCGCTCCCGGAACCGGACGAACTCCCGGCGAACCGCGTGTCCTGGACCGTGGACCCGGCGCGTGCCGTCCTGCTCGTGCACGACCTCCAGCAGCACTTCCTCGGCGCCTTCCCGGCCGGCGAGCAGCCCCTGACCGGAATGCTCGGCAACACCGCCCGCCTGCTGAAGGAGTACCGCCGCCTCGGCGTACCGGTCGTCCACTCCGCCCAGCGCGGCGGTCAGACCCGCGACCAGCGCGGCCTCCAGTTCGACTTCTGGGGCCCCGGCGTCCCCGACGACCCGGAGCGGCTCGCCGCGCCCGGGGAGGCCGCCCCCGAGGACGGGGAGACGGTGCTCACCAAATGGAAGTACAGCGCGTTCGTCCGCACCGGGCTGGCGGACCTGATGCGCGAGCGGGGCCGCGACCAGATCGTCGTCGCAGGCGTGTACGCGCACATCGGCGTGCTGATGACCGCCGCCGACGCCTGGCAGCGGGACATCCAGGCGTTCGTCGTCGCCGACGCCGTCGCCGACTTCTCCCGCGCCGACCACGACATGGCACTGGGCTACGCCGCCGGCCGCTGCGCGGTCGTCACCACCACCGACGCGCTTCTTTCGAAGGACTGACCCATGACGCTGAGCATTGAGCGGATACGCGCAGACGTCGCCGACTGCCTCGGAGAGGACCCGGCGGACATACCCGTGGACGAGAACCTCGTCGACCACGGTCTCGACTCGATCCGCGTCATGACGCTCCTGGAACGCTGGCGCCGCGATCACGCCGTGACCGCTTCCTTCGCCGACCTCGCCGAGCGGCCCGCCATCGAGGCGTGGGCGCCCCTGCTGGGGGCGGTATGAGGGTCCTGCCCCTGACGGCGGCCCAGTCGGGCATGTGGTTCGCGCAGGCATTGGACCCGCTCAGTCCCGCGCAGAACACCGCCGAGTACCTGGAGATCGACGGTCCGCTCGATCCGGTGCTGTTCGCCCGCGCCCTGCGCCGGGTCGCGGACGAGGCCGAAGCGCTTCGGGTCCGGATCGAGGACGCCCCGGACGGCCCCGTGCAGCACGTGCCCGAAACGATCGAACTGCCGCTGACATTGCGTGAGTCGAGCACCGAGGCGGAGGCCGTGGCGTGGATGCGTGCCGACCTCGCGGAGCCGTTCGACCTGTCCTCCGGGCCGCTGTTCCACCACGCACTGTTCCGGGTCGGCGCCGAGCGGTGGCTGTGGTACCAACGTATCCACCACCTCGTCATGGACGGCTACGGCTACTCGCTCCTGGTGCGCCGCACCGCCGAGGTGTACTCGGCGCTCGTTTGCGGCGAGGAGCCCGCCCCACGCGACTTCGGCCACCTGGCCGACCTGGTCGCGGACGACACCGCCTACCGGGAGTCGGCCGCGTTCGAGGTCGACCGGGCGCATTGGGCCGAGGCGTTCGCCGACCGGCCGGAGGCAGCACGGCTCGCGGGCCGCGGTGCGCTGCCGTCCCGCACCTTCCTGCGCCGCACCGCCCACCTCTCCCCCGGCACCACCGGGCGGCTCAAGGACCTCGCGGCCCGGCTCCGCGCGACCTGGCCGGACGTGCTGATCGCCGCACAGGCCCTGTACACCGCCCGCGCCACCGCCCGTACCGATGTGGTGCTGGGCCTGCCGATGATGGGCCGCATGGGCTCGGTGGCGCTGCGCGTGCCCGGCATGGTCATGAACGTACTGCCGCTCAGGCTGGCCGTCTCCCCCGAGGAGACCTTCGCCGAACTGGTCCGGCGGGTGGTGCTCGGCGTCCGCGAGGTCCGCCGCCACCAGCGCTACCGCTACGAGGACATCCGCCGCGACCTGGGCCTGCTCGGCGAGAGCCGGGCGCTGGTCGGCCCGCTCGTCAACGTCATGCCCTTCGACTACGGTGTGGACTTCGCGGGCGCTCCCGCCCGGGCGAAGAACCTGTCGGCCGGCCCGGTGGACGACCTGACGGTCAATGTCTACGACCGCGCCGACGGCCGGGGCCTGCGCGTCGACCACGACGGCAACCCCGCGCTGTACGAGGACTCCGACCTCGCCGCGCACCAGGAACGGTTCCTGAACCTGCTGGACCGGCTGGCCGGCACCGACCCGCAGCAGCCCCTCGCGGTGCACACCGTCGCGACCTCGGCGGAGGTCGGCCTCGTCGTCGACGAGTTCAACCGCACGGAGCGGCCACTGCCGCCGACCACGCTCATCGGACCGATCGAGGCGCAGACCGCCCGCACCCCTGACGCCACCGCGCTGGTCCTCGGGGAGACCACACTGACCTACGCGGAGCTGAACACCCGCGCCAACCGGCTCGCCCGGCACCTCCAGACCCTGGGCGCCGGGCCGGGCACGGTGGTGGCGGTGGCGGTGCCGCGCTCGGTGGAGCTGATCGTGACCCTGCTCGCGGTGCTGAAGGCGGGCGCGGCCTATCTGCCGCTGGATCCGGACTACCCGGCGGCCCGCCTGACGTACATGCTGCGGGACGCGGCGCCGGTGTGCGCCGTCACCGACCGCGCCGACCGCCTCCCTGACGGCACCGACGCCGAGGTGGTCGTACTGGACGGACTCGACGTGTCGTCGTACCCCTGGACCGACCCGGCCCGCGCCCTCACCCCCGCCCATCCCGCGTACGTCATCTACACCTCCGGTTCCACCGGCCGCCCCAAGGGCGTGGTCGTGCCGCACCGCGCGATCGACAACCGGCTGCGGTGGATGCAGCACGAGTACGGGCTGACGGCCGCGGACCGGGTGCTCCAGAAGACCCCGTCGTCGTTCGACGTGTCGGTGTGGGAGTTCTTCTGGCCGCTGCGCGAGGGCGCGACGCTGGTCGTCGCCGAGCCCGGCGCCCACAAGGACCCGGTCCGCCTGGCCCGGCTCATCCGCGAACAGGACGTCACCACCTGCCACTTCGTCCCGTCGATGCTTCAGGTGTTCCTGGGCACCCCGGAGGCCTCCGGCTGTGCGGCGGTGCTGCGCCGAGTGTTCTGCAGCGGCGAGGCCCTCCCTCGCGAGACCGTGTCCGCGTTCGCCCGCGCCCTGCCCGGCGTGCGGTTGCACAACCTCTACGGGCCGACCGAGGCCGCCGTCGACGTGACGTACCACGCGTGCGACCCGGCGGACCGGGGCCCGGTCCCCATCGGGCGGCCGGTGTGGAACACCCGCCTGTACGTCCTGGACGCCGCTCTCCAGCCCTGCCCGCCCGGTGTCACCGGTGAGCTGTACCTGGCGGGCACGCAGCTCGCCGACGGCTACCTGGGCCGGCCGGAGCTGACCGCGGCCCGTTTCGTCGCCGACCCCTTCGGTCCGGCCGGCACCCGGATGTACCGCACCGGAGACCTGGCCCGGTGGACGGAGAAGGGCGAGGTCGAGTACCTCGGCCGCACCGACCACCAGGTCAAGCTGCGTGGCCAGCGCATCGAACTCGGCGAGATCGAGGCGGCGCTGGCCGCCCGTCCCCGCGTGGGCGCGGCGTGCGCCCTGGTCCGTGACGACCGGCTCGTCGGCTACGTGACCGGCGGCGCCGATCCGGCCGGGGTCCGGGCGGCGCTGGCCCGGGAGCTGCCCGAGCACATGGTCCCGGCGGCCGTCGTCGCGCTGGACGCCTTCCCGCTCTCTCCGAACGGCAAGCTGGACCGGCGTGGCCTGCCGGCCCCCGTGTTCGTCGGCGGCACCGGCGGACGGCCGTATGCCTCCGCCCGTGAGGAAGCGCTGTCCGGCCTGTTCGCCGAGGTTCTGGGCGTGGCGGGGATCGGCCCCGACGACGCGTTCTTCGACCTGGGCGGGACCTCGCTGCTCGCGGTGCGCCTGGTCGGCCGGGTCCGCGAGGAATTCGACGCCGAGCTGACCCTCGGCTCCCTGTTCGAGGCGCCGACGCCGGCCGCGCTCGCCGCCCGGCTGGACGCCGCCGCACCGGCTGCGGGGGACGCCCTCGGCGTCGTCCTGCCGCTGCGCACCGAGGGCGACCTGACGCCACTGTTCGGCATCCATCCGGCAGGCGGCCTCGCCTGGTGCTACGCGGGACTCGCCTCCCGGCTCGGACCGCGGCAGCCGGTGTACGGGCTCCAGGCCCGCGGCCTGACCGGTGACGAGGCCCTGCCGCGCACGCTCCAGGAGGAGGCCGAGGACTACGCCGGGCGGATCCGCGAGGTCCAGCCGCACGGCCCGTACCGCCTGCTGGGCTGGTCGGTCGGCGGCGTCCTCGCGCACACGGTCGCCGTACTGCTCCAAGAGGCCGGCGAGGGGGTCGAACTCCTCGCGCTGCTGGACGCCTTCCCCTCCGAACAGTGGCGCGATCGGGCTGCTCCCGAGGAGGGCGACGCGCTGACGGCCGTCCTGCGCATGGCGGGCTTCGACCGCACCGGCGAACGCACCCGAGAGGACGTGCTCGCCACGCTGCGCCGGGCAGGCAGCCCGCTGGCCGGACTGACCGACCGCGCCCTGTCCCGGATCGTCGACATCGTGCCCAACCACGCCCGCATGATGCGCGAGCACGAACACCGCCCGTACGACGGCGACGTGCTGTTCTTCACGGCCGCCGCCCCGCGCGCCGAGGACTGGCTGACCAGGGAGTCCTGGCGGCCGCACGTCACCGGCACCGTCGACAACCACGACCTCGACTGCACCCACCCGCAGCTGATGCGGGACCGGTACCTCGACGACGTCGCGACGGTCCTGGCCGCCCGGCTGAAGGAGCTGGACGCATGACTCCGGAACCGGCCGGCCCCTTCGGCCCCTGGCATTCGCCCGTCGGCCGGGAGGGCCACCTGCTGCTGGAGAACGCCGCGGGCCACCGGCCCTGTGGCCCGCGTGGCGAGCGGTGCCGTCCGGCTGGACTCCCCGCTTCGGCCCCGCACCGCGCGGGCGGTGCGTGCACCGGGTGACGAGGGGCCGGGGGTGACATCCGAAGCAAGACTCAGCGGCCCAGCAGTTCCACCAGTCCGTCCGCCAGTTCCGTACGCCAGCAGAGGTAGTCGTGACCGCCGTTGAACTCCCGGTAGGAGGAGTCGTGGTAGCCGAGGGCCGTCAGGGTGTCGCGCAGTCTGCGCGCGGCGGGCAGGGCCACCCATTCCTGTGTGCCGAAGGAGAGCCGGAACCGCACCGGCAGCCGGGGCAGACCGGCGAGGGCCCGGGTGAGCCACTCCGCGTCCGGCCCTACCGGCCACCAGAACGAGCCCGACTGGACGAGGGCGTTGCCGAAGCGGTGCGGTGCCGCCGCCGCGGCGTATGCGGCGGTGAGCCCGCCGAGGCTCTGTCCGGCGATCACGGTGTGCGCCGGATCGTCGCTGAGGGGCAGGAGTCCTGCCGCCCACGGCAGCAGCTCGCCCGCGAGGAAGTCGACGTAGTCGGGCCGGCAGGACAGTTCGGCCCAGCGGGTGGCCTCGTCCACGGCCTCCGGCAGTACGGCGGCGACGGGCGGGACCCGGCCGTCCGCGATGAGGTTGTCGAGGAGGTGGGAGAGCCCGAGGCGGGGCTGCCAGTGCTCGCCGTCGAGCAGTACCAGCACCGGCAGCCGCTCCGACTCCCCTACTGTGCCGGGCGGTTCGTACAGCCAGACCCGGCGGGAACCGCCGAGGCGGGTACTCGCCACGGTGTGCTCCGTGACGGTGCCGCGCGGGACGCCGGGCCGCGGCTCCCAGTCCACCGCGTGCGGGGCGGCCGGGAGTTCGGCGTACGACACCGGCTCGGCCTGCCAGCGATGAGGCAGCCTGCGGGGGTTGAAGGGATCGGTGCGGCGCAGGGCGCGCAGACGGCGCTGGTACGCGGGTGTTCCCGGGCCCGGACCGTCGCCGTCGTCGACGTACAGGTCGTAGGTGCCCCGCCAGTCGTGCCGCAGGCGCAGGGTCCAGTGCCAGACGTCCGTGCCGGGGACGTGCTCCATGAGGTTGCCGTCGGGGTCGCGCGGGTCGCCGAGCTTGTTCGGCAGCACCTGGACGGCCCGGGTGCCCGCAGTGCCGCGCCACAGGAACGTCACCGCCCGGTGGTCGGCGCTGCCTCGCGGGTCGGGGCCCACGAGGGGCGTACCACCGCGGGCCCGCACGTCTGCCCAGAAGGCGTCCTCGCCGCCCGGCCCGGGCAGCGTGCACGTCGGCCGGGCGAGACGGGGCACCGGATGCGGCCTGGGCAGGCGGGGCGGGTGACCGGGGGTGTTCTCCGGAGACCTCGGGAGATGCGTGGGTGCGGATCGCAATTGACTGTCCATGATCTATAGATTAGGTTAGCCTTACCTTACTAGGTCGCACATCGTGATCCGCGCCGGCTGTCGCCGCCCCGACGTGCCCTCTCTCTCGAACGTCCTCCTCCATGACGTTTCGCCTGCCAGGAGCAGCCCTCATGACCTCTGACAGATCCGCTTCGCCCTCCGGTGCCCGGCTGAGCCGCGTGGTCGCCCTTCCTCCCCCCACCTGAGCCACTTGTCCCTCTGCAGTTGTCCGTTGATTCCCCAGAAGAGGAGCTTCACCACCATGTCCAGCCCTGCCACCCCCATCCGCCGCCGCACCGCGGTCGCCACCGCCGTCGCCGTGGCGGTCGCCGCGGGCAGCACCCTGACCCTGGCGGGCACCGCCTCCGCGCACCCCGCCGGCTCGCAGGTCACCACCGCGAAGCTCACCAAGGGCCTGTACCAGTCCTCCTACTCCGAGCGGAACGACACGCTGTGGGTCACCGCCGCCGTCGGCCGCCCGCCGGTCACCGAGTCCCATCTGCTGAAGGTCGACCCGAAGACCCTGGAGATCGAGGCCGACCTCAACCCGCCTGTCACCGACACCACCACCGGCGCCGTCGAGGCCGTCTACGGCGTCGCCGTCGACGACGAGCACAACACCGTCTGGACGACCAACACCCGCAACAACACCGTATCCGTCTACAGCCAGCGCACCGGCGAGCACCTCGCCAGCCTGCCGAACGTCAACCACGCCCGCGAGATCGTCGTCGACGAGAAGCACAACACCGTGTGGGCGAGCGCATTCGGCGACGGCGCCCTGGTCGCCTTCGACACGAAGACCCTGAAGGAGAAGGAGCGCATCACCGTCGAGGGCGCCGGCCCCACCGGCCTGACCGTCAACGAGAAGACCGGCGCGCTCTACGCGGCCGACCTCAACAACGACCGCCTGATCGAGCTGCGGCGCGGATCCGCGACCCCGCGCTTCCTCCCGACCGGTGACGGCCCGATCTCGGTCTCGCTGTCCAAGAACGGCAGGATCGCCTACACCGCCGACCAGACTTCGGGCACCCTGTCCGTGGTCGACCTCCGCAAGGGCGTCCTCACCAAGTCCGTGGCGACCGGCGCCGGCGCCCTGTCCGTGGCCACCGACGAGCGCTCCGGCGACGTACTGGTGGTCAACCGCACCGACGCGAACGTGACACGGGTCGACGTGAAGAAGGGCGTGATCGAGGAGACCATCGCCACCGGCGCCAACCCGAACCACGTGGAGATCGCCGACGGCATCGCCTACGTGGTCGACAAGTCCGGCGCCACCGCGACCGAGGACACCATCACCCGGATCCGCCTCGCGCGCTGACGTCTCCGTACACCGGTGCCCGTCATCTCCCGTCGCCTTTCAGTGGCGGTAGGTGACGGGCCCCGTCCACATGCCGACGACGTTCAGGCCGACCAGGCCGTCGGCGGTCTCCCCCGCGGCGCCTTCGGACACCCGCGAGCGGCCGAGGACCAAGCGAACCGCGCAGGATTACCTTGCGCTCCCGGACAGGGTGTACGCCCTTCATACGGCTGTACCGTCTGCGCCGTCACGCGACTGCAGGAGCCGCAGCCACCCCGCGCGAACGCCGCAGCTGCCAGGCAGGCGGTGAACGGACGCATCGGACGCTCCCCAGTACACCCCGGAAAGGCGGCCCAGCCATGCCCACGTCCTCGCGTCGCCGAAGAGCCACGCACGTTCTGCTCCTCGGTGTCGGTCTGCTGCTCAGCGGCTGCGGCCTCTACTCGGACGACACCGATTCCGCGGACGGCGGCCCGCTCACCCTCGGGTTCGTCAACGGTGGCGAGAGCCAATTCCACACCTGCCTCCAGCAGTCCGTGGAGATCGCCGCCAAGAACAACTTCGCGCGGCTGGTCACGGCCAACTCCCGGCAGGACGCCTCGACCGAGCTGAGCAACATCGAGGACATGATCGCGCGCAAGGTCGACGCGATCATCCTGCAGACCGTCGACACCGACGCCTTGAAACGCGACATCGAGAAAGCCGAGGCGGCGGACATCCCCGTCTTCCTGACCTCCGTGAGCACCGACCCGGACAGCATCCTGGGGGCGGTGGTGGTCGACCTGAAGGCCGTCGGACGGCTCGACGCCCAGTGGATCACCGACGACGCCGACGGCCGGGACGTACAGGTCGCCGTCATCGCGGGGGCACCGGGCGCCGCCTCCGACCTGCTCACCGACGGCTTCACCGAGGCCCTGCCCGCCAACGCCGAGGTGGTCGCCGAGGAGCCCGGCATGTTCGACGCCGACAAGGCCGGAGAAGTCGCCGCAGGCATGGCCCGGACCCACCCCGGCCTGGACTACGCCTTCGTCGCCAACGAGCAGATGGCCTTCGCCGCCCGCGAAGCCTTCGACGCGGCCGGAGCGGACCGGGTCAGGATCGTCACGGTCAACGGCACCGACGAGGCCCTCGACGCGCTGAAGGACGGACGCTTCTCCGCGACGGTGTCCAACTCGGCCGGGAACACCGGTGAACTGGCCGTCCGCAACACCATCGCCCTGCTGCGCGACAGGAAGGCCGAGAAGATCGATCACACCCCGATCCGGCTGGTCACCAAGGGCAACGCCGACACGGCCCCTTTGTACTGCCCCGCCGACTACTGATCCGGTGCGGGCACCGGCCGACCTGCCGCCCGCCAGGTCGGGGGATCTACGACGGCCGATGCCGCCCCTGGGACCTGCACCGGCCGCCTCCCTGCTGCGTGTCCGGCACCCTCTGCCGACTCGCATCATGCATCATCCGAAACGAACCGCGACTCACGTGACGAGACGCGAACTCACGTCCATCACTGGGCGCGGCCCCGCGAGACGCCGGTGTACGGCGTCGGAGGCCGGGGCGTCGAAGATGTCCGGACCATGCCGTGTCCTCCGTCCCAGTGGCCTGTTCGGCCTGTTCCGGCGCGTGACAGGACCACCCGCCCCTGTTCCGGACACATCCCTGTGGGGTAGGGGCTGAACCGGATGCTCAGGCGAAGACGATGGTGTGGTTACCGTCGCGGATGACCCGGTCCTCGGCATGCCACAGCACCGCGCGGGACAGGACGGCCCGTTCGACGTCGGCGCCGCGGCGGGTGAGATCGGCGGCGGTGTCGGCGTGGCTGACGCGGACGACGTCCTGCTCGATGATCGGGCCCTCGTCCAGGTCCTCGGTGACGTAGTGGGCGGTAGCACCCACCAGCTTCACGCCGCGTTCCTTGGCCTTGGCGTAGGGGCCGGCCCCGATGAACGCCGGCAAGAAGGAGTGGTGGATGTTGATGACCGGGACGCCGACCCGTTCAATGAAGTCTCCCGAGAGGATCTGCATGTATCGGGCGAGGACGATGAAGTCGACGTTTCCCTTGAGCAGCTTGAGGTGCTCGGCCTCGGCGGCGGACTTGTCCGGGCCCATGGACGGTACGTGGAAGAACGGGATGCCGAAGCCGCGTACCTCCTCGGCCACATCGGGGTGGTTGGAGATCACCATCGGGATGCTGACGGGCAGCTGGCCCTGCCGGTGACGCCAGAGCAGGTCGAGCAGGCAGTGGTCGGACTTCGAGGCGAAGATCGCCATCCGCTTCGGCACCGACATGTCCCGCAACGTGTACGCCAGGCCGTACTTGTCCACCAGCGCCGCGTCGAGGTCGGCGCGCACCGCGGGCAGCGCGGCCCGCAGGCCGTCCAGGCCGAAAACGGTGCGCTGGAAGAAGGAGCCGCGCTGCGGATCGTCCGAGTACTGGTCGAGCGAGACGATGTTCGCGCCGTGTTCGCTCAGCACCGAGGCGACTGCCGCGACGATGCCGGTCGCGTCGGTGCCCTGGACGATCAGGGACGCCTGGTGACCGGCTCTCTTGTCCCTCCGGGCGGGGGTGACGGGGGCGGCCTGGGTGACCGTCATGCGCGAGCTTCCTTCCTGAACTGGACGATCCAATCGCAGGTGGCCTTCAGGCCGCCGAACGTGTAGAAGTGGACCTTCACTTCGCCGTGGCGTCCCCGGTCGTAGCCCTCCGCGAGGGCACCCAGGAACTTGTCCGGGCCGGCCGTTCCCATCAGGTTGGTGAGGGACAGTCCGTACTTCTTGGCGATGGAGGCACTGGTGCCGACGCCGAACCGGGTGGCGTACGACATCAGCCGCCGCACACCGGCGGGCCCGGGCACACCGACGCGGACCGGCAGCGTGATGCCGTGGCCGCGGATCTGTTCGATCCAGGTGAGGACCCGGTCGACGTCGAAGCCGAACTGGGTGATGACGCTGCCGTCCAGCCCCTGGGCGGTGAGGGCGGCATTCTTGCCGCGCAGCGCCGACCAGAGCACGTCTTCGACGATGGCGGGGTGACCCTCCGGGTATCCGCTGATGCCGACGTGCCGCACGCCGTACTCCGGCAACAGCCCCGACTCGATGAGGGAGAGGGAATCCTCGTACGGGCCCTCGGGCCGGGCCGGGTCGCCGCCGACGGTGAAGACGTCCGTGCCGGTTCCGCCGTCGCGCAGTCCGGCGAGAAACTGCTCGAAGGCCGCCCGGGAGCCGAGACGGCGGGCCGAGATGTGCGGTACGGGGACGAAGCCGAGGCGTTTGACCGCCCGGGCGGCGTCCAGGCGCATCCGCAGGGTCTCGTTGCCGAGGAAGGTGACGTTGACGCGGGTGCCCTGCGGGATGAGGCCGGCGGCCTCCTCCAGCTTGGGCATGTCCTTGCCGGTCATCTCCAGGGAGAAGTCCTCCAGCAGTGGCGTACTCACCGCTGGGGAGGGTGTGCTGACGGGGTTCATGATGCCTCCTGGGGAAGGATTTCGGGGCAGCCGGCCGGGCGCCCGGTTCCGACCCACCGAGCACGGGGGCCGGGCGGGCCGACCTGCATCGCACCGGTCGGGGCGGCATCCGGCCGACCGCCGCGGCACGGCGGCGTCCGCACACCTGCTGCCGGACTTGGTCAGGCGTCGCGGCGGTAGTCGGTGCGAGCGTGCCGGTCGAACGGGCTGGGCTGAACGGTGGCGCGGATGCGAGGGAACCCGAGGTCGGCCTCGGGGGCGGTACCTCGGCCCGGGTGCTCGCCCCAGACCACGGTGACCTCCGTGCCCGGTGCAGCGTGCGCCGGATCGATCAGGGTCAGGGACAGCACGGTGCCGACCGGGTCGATGGCAGCGGTCTGCATGGTGACACCGGCCAGACCGGCGGAGGTCTCCACCCGGTGGCGGGCGTAGCTGAGCACGAAGCCGGGGCCCGCTCCCCCGCCGACGACCCGGCGCACGTCGTCCGGGTCGAAGACGAGGGTCACCTTCTTGCGCAGGTTTTCGCTCTCCTTGGCCGCGAGCAGGGCGTCCCGGCCGTGGAACTCGTGCCCGAAGTGGATCATCTTCCCGTAGCCCAGCTCGAACGGGGAGACGTAGTAGTCCTCGATGTTCTCGGAGTAATAGCTGCCGTGGAGCGGGCGTTTGCCCTCGATACCGAACAGCGGGAGCCAGTCGCGATACCCGGCCAGCTCGGGATCGGTGTAGATGCCGGGGACCGGCGAGGGGATCCAGCCGCTCTCCACGCTCGGCGTGGCGTACGCCAGGGCGCCGACCTGGATCAGGCCGAGCGGCTCCCCGGCCTTCACGAACGCCTCGTGCACGTAAGCGGCGTGCTCCCACGGGCCGACGAACTCGTAGCCCGCCTGGCCGGCCATGCCGTGCCGCAGCGCCTTGAAAGCGCGGCCGTCCAGGGTGACCGGCGTGGAGTGGAAGAATTTGGTCTGCGGGACCGGGCTGCCGAAGATCTTCGCTATGAGTTCGAGGGCGAGCGGTCCCTGGATCTGGTAGCGGAACAGCTTCGGGTCACCACCGCCGGGCCGGAACGCGGACGACGGGTCGGTGGCGAAGGAGACGTCGTGGCCGGCCTTCTCCGCGTGGTACTGCACCCAGTGCTGGGAGGCGGGGACACCGCTGAGCACGTAGGCGTTCTCGGCCTCCCGGGAGAGGATGCCGTCGGTGACGATGTGACCGTGGCGGGTCACCGGCACGTACTGCTTGGCCTGGCCGACGGCGAACCTGTCGAAGTTGTTGGCGCCGTACTCGGCCAGGGTGCGGGTGGCGTCCGGGCCCTCGATCCACAGGTCGAACATGTGGTGCGACAGGTTCAGCAGCGCCACGCCCTCGTGCCAGGCACGCTGCTCCGTGCGCCAGCCCGCGTACTCGCGCTCCACCACCTCGGGCGTCCAGGGCTCGGCGTCCGGCTGCCACAGCAGGTCGACGGGCGAGCCCGCCTTGTCGATGCCGTCCTGAAGGCTGGGGGTTGTCATGCGACTCCTAGTTTCCAGGTGGTTGGGTCCCGTCGGCTCCGACCGGGGAAGTGCCGCGGCCCAGTGGCCACTTGCTCGGGCCTCGTGCTCGGGACGGAAACGGGGCAAGGGCCACTCGTCTGAGCTAGAACGATCTAGCGCAAGCTAACAGAAGGGCGGGAAGGCTGACCAGACTCGTGCGTCGACTACCGCGCCGAGGCGTCGGCGGCCTCCTCGGACAACTGCAGACCACCGGCCGGTGCGCTGGAATAGCCGAATCGATGTGGCAGGCACGTCACAACGCTTCGCCAAATCGTTCTAGGCCTGCGGTCATCTCTCCGGCGGTGAAGGGGGCGGTGAAGACGCCGGTGCTCAGCTCGGCGAGGGCTCACGAGCGCTGCGGTGAGCTGGTGTCCGGGAATGCCTCGGGCTACGTCGTACCGGCGCGAGGCGGGGTGCCGGCGGCCGGGCCGCGAGCGCGCGGTGCGGGCGAACGTCGTGCCGTCGCGGTCGCGACGTGGGAGGCGTAGAGCCGGAGGCTCCGGTGAGCCGCAAGGTCACCTTGCGCGCGGTGCCGGGCCCGGCCCGCCCATCGCCGCCGCTGCCGCTGCCGCCGCGGAGGACAGGCGGAACGGCTGAGCATGAGCACGGTCTCGACGGCCCCGTCGACCGGACCGGCCGACGTCTGACCTCACAACGGCCGGGCCGCAGGGGAGAGCTGTCAGCCGGGGTGTGAGCGCGTTTCCCACCACCCGCACCCGGCCACTGACCGCACTCTGGAACCGCCTCAGCGACGAGGCTCGTACGTGAGAGCCTTCACCTGCCGGAGGGTGGGCACCGTTTCGACGGCACGGACGCCTCGTATCGAGCCGACCCGGTCGGCCAGGTAGGCGAACAGCTCCTCCGGGGTGCGGCACAGCACCGAGACGACGACGTTGGCCTCGCCGCTGACCACCGCGGCGAACCGCACTTCGCGGTGGCCGGCAAGGAGCTGTCCGGCCGAACGGAGCCGTGTCGGGTCCACTCTCAGCCACAGCACCGCCTCGGTGCCGTGCCCGAACGGTTCGAGGTCGTACTCGATGTCGAAGTACAGCACTCCTGCCCGGCGCAGCGCTCGCAGCCGTCTTTTGACCACCGTCTCGGTCTGCCCGGTCGCGGTGGCCAGATCGGTGCCTGTGGTCCGCCCGTCCTTGCGCAGCAGCTCCAGCAGTTCCTCGTCGAGACGGTCGAGGAGGGCCGTCTCCGCCGCGTTCCCTGGCGGTTGCGGCCGCAATGCCGCCTCCTGCGCCGGGTCCAGCGCGTCGATCTTGTTCAGCCGGCCGAACGGTCCGCCGTAGAATTGGTGCAGGACGCAGCAGGCATCGACCGAGGTGACCCGACGGGTCTTCGGAAGCCGTTCCAGCAGGAGGTCGTCGCGGTCCTGCCGACTGCGCGGCTTCATCGCGCACATCACCTCGGTGCCGCCGGACATCAGCCCGATGTACGAGGTGTCGGGCCGGCGGGCCAGCGCGTCCGCCAACTGCTCTGCGGCATCGGGGTTGCAGCGCAGCCGGACGATCCAGTTGGTGCGGCCCAGCCTGGTGTGGTCGGCCATGCCCAGCACTCTGAGCCGGGCCTCGGTGCGCAGTCTGCGGTATCGGCGGGCGATCGTCTGGTCGGAGACGCCGAGGACGTTCGCGATCCGGCTGAAGGGCGCGCGGCCGTCCAGTTGCAGGGCCCGCAACAAGGACAGGTCGAGCGCGTCGGGCTGGTACACGAGGGTCGCCTTTCCTGAGAACGCGGTCTGCAGCGGAGGGTCACACGGGGCGGGGGCCACGCGGGCGCTGCGACACGCGAACGCTGTGTCCCTGGCCCTCGCTCGGTGAGGGCCAGGGACGGGGCGGCCGGTGCCGCCCCGTCCCCACGGATGGGCACGGGGTCGCCGCGCTGCCGCCGCGGCGGGGCAGAGGTCCGGGGATCCGCGGCGGGCGAACTCCCGTCCCGGGGGAGCATGTCGGTTACGTCCGGTCGGCCACCACGCCGGTCGTGGTGGTCCGGGCCTGCCCCGTCTCGGCCGGCCGGCCACCGGCCGAGACGACGGCACGGCCGCCACCCGCGGGCCGCAGCAGCAGGCCCGCGACGGCGGCGCCGAGCAGCATGACCACGCCCGAGACGACCAGGCACAGCCGCAGTCCGTCCAAGAAGGACTGGGACAGGGCATGCATGGCCGGCCCGGTGTCCGGGCCCAACGGCAGGCCGGCGACGGCTCCGAGGCCGTCGACGTCCACGGCCCGCAGGATCTCGCCGCTGACCGGTCCGGACAGTCCGACGGCGGCAAGATGATCGGGCAGGGTGGCGAGCCCCCTGCCGGTCAGCAACGCGCCCAGGATGGCGGGCCCCAGAGCGCCGCCGACCTGTCGGAAGGCGTTGTTGCCCGCCGCCGCCATGCCCGCCTGGTGGTGCGGCACCGAGGAGACGGCGGTCGCGGTGATGCAGGGGAAGGCCAGCCCGAGCCCGAGGCCCAGCAGGGCCAGGCGCCATCCCAGCGACACGAAGGACGTGTCGGTCCCCACGCCCGTCAGGGTGAAAAGGGCCACTGCCGTGGCGGTCAGCCCACCGGTGATCAGAACACGGGGCGACAGGTAGCGCATCAACCGTCCCACGACGGCGCCCAGGACCATGGGCGGCGCCGTGACCATCAGCAGCCGCAGACCGGCATCCAGGGTGCTCAGCCGCTGCACCGTGCCCAGGTAGAGGCTGAGGACGAAGAAGAAGCCGATCAGGCCCAGGAAACTGATCATGACGACCAGTGCCGAGCCGGTGAAGGCGGCACTGCGGAACAGTGTCAGGTCGAGCATCGGGCTCGGGCTGCGCCGCTCGCAGACCACGAAGGCCGCGCCGGAACAGACCGCGACCGCCAGGGCGACGATCACCCGGGTGTCCCCGAAGGAGCCGGCGCCGCCCTCGATGACGCCGTAGACCAAGGCGACGATGGCGAGAGCGGCGGTGGTCTGCCCCGGCCAGTCCAGCTTCCGGCCCGCCTGGCCGGTGGACTCCGTGAGGACGAATCCCGCGACGACCATGGTGGTCAACGAAAGCGGGATGGGCAGCAGGTAGATCCAGCGCCAGGCGGCGTGCGCCGTGACGACGCCGGCGATGAGCGGGCCGACGGCCAGTGAGCCCATCATCGAAGTCGTCCACAGTCCGATGTACTTGCCCCGCTCGCGCGGGTCGGGAACCGCGTGGCTGATGAGCCCCAGTGTCATCGGCAGCAGCGCGGCAGCACCCACGCCCAGCAGGGCCTGTCCGATCCACACCTGGGTGATGGACCGGGCCGACAGGGCGACCGCGGCACCCACCACACAGAATCCGAGACCCGCCTGGAAGACCTTCTTGCGCCCGTGCACGTCGCCGAAGACCCCAGCCGTCAGGATCAGCGCGGCCACCGGCAGCACGAAGGCGTCGGACACCCAGGACAGGTCGGCCGTCGACGCGCCGAGTGCCTGTTGAATGACCGGCAGGCTGACGGAGACCGTGGTCACCGGGAAGTAGCCGACGAACACCCCCAGACAGGCCATGACAAGCGCCGCTGTTCGCCGGTCACGGCGTTGTTCCACTGCTGCACCCACTCCGAACTCCTTCTCGACCGCGGACGTGCCGCTGTCGGTCGAATGACTCGGGAACCATGGAGCGCAGCCGGAGGACGAGGCGAACCACATTCCCCGTGAAGCCCGAATCCGACAGAACCCACACCCGCGGAGGCGGAAACTGCCGTCGCGATCACACGCGCGGCGACGGCCCGGAACGCACGCCGTGTGACGGCAGTGCACCCGGCGCCGGCCGGGGATCCTAGAATGTCCGTGCGCCGGCCCGCAGGGCGAACGGTGCGCCGACCGCATCGGAGCAGGGGTAATGGGCAGTTCCGGAAGAGTCACGCTGAACGACGTGGCAGCGGCCAGCGGTGTGTCCCGCGCCACGGTGAGCTTCGTCCTCAACGACGACCCCCACCAGACGATCTCCGCCGCGACCCGGGACCGGGTCAAGCAGACCGCCCGGGAACTGGGGTACGTACCGCACGGAGTCGCCCGCGCCCTGCGCGAGGGCTCGTCGCGTGTCGTCGTGCTGAACATCGACGCCGGCCTGGAAGGGCACTATTCCCGGAGCTACATCCAGGGCCTGGACGCCGAGCTCGCCGCCCACGACCATGTGCTGCTCGTCCGGCACGGTCGGCACACCCCGCAGTCCACCCAGCAGATCCTGGACGTCATAGCGCCCCGCGCGGTCATCCGCTTCGGCGAGACCTACCTCACCGGCCGCGAACTCGACGACCTCGGTGGCGGCTGGCGCGACGGCCTCGCCGCCCACGCCGCGATGCAACTGCGTCACCTGGTGGAGTCCGGCCACTCCGCCGTCGCCGTTGCCCTGCCCGACACCGAGTCCCCGCTGGCCGCGACCCGGCTGAAGTTCACCGGGCACGCCGCGCGCGATCTCGGCATTCAGGTCCCCCGGACCTTCGTCACCCCGCCGGAGCGCTCCGCCTGCGCCGAAGCCGTACAGGCGTTCCTGACCGGCGCTCCCGAGGTGACCGCCATCGCCGGCTTCAACGACGACATCGCCCTCCGCGTCCTCATGGCCCTGCGCGACCTCGGCCGTCGGGTGCCGGACGACGTAGCCGTCATCGGCTTCGACGACAACGGCTACGGCGCCTACACGACCCCCGGGCTGACCAGCGTCCATGTCGACGCCGAGGCCCACGGCCGGCTCAGCGCCCGCCTCGCCCTGAACCTCGACACGGACGGCCTGCGCCCGCCGCCCGCCCGGGTCGTCGTCCGCGAATCGGTCTGACCGACCGTTCCCTCGGCGCGCGCCGTCGGCCGGACGCGACCACAGTCCTGTGGTGCGTGCCGGCGCGGGCACTGTGACAAGTCGTGACCGCCGTGGACCGGCCGTGCCTGATGCTCACCCTGCCGACCGGGGCGCGGGCAGCCCTCCGGCCGGGGCACCTGCGCCCCGCGACGGTTCCGAAGCCGCCGGGGCGCCGCTCGTCCTGCCGGTCCCACCCGGGTGCCGTGTTCCGGGCCCGAGGCTTCGTCAGAGGCCGAGGTCGCCCGCGCCACCCGGTGGTCGTCCCAACGAGCGGCGCGGGCGGGTCGTCGCCGCATCGGGGCAAGGCCGCGCCGCCCGCCCTTCTCGGAGCGTGCCGACGACTCAGCGACCGTGTCCGGAGGCGAGCGGGTCGCCGGCCTTGCGGACGACCTCGGCGATCCAGGCCATGGCCTCGGGCACGTCGTAGTTGCCGGCGTGCGGCTGATTCCAGGCGAGCTGGTAGTCGAGGTTGTCGACCTGCTTGTCGCCGGCGAGGGCGCGGTCCAGGTTGACCGAGACGGTGAACGCGGTGTCCCGGTCGCGGGTGCCGTGGCGGACGTACCAGTTCGGCGCCGTGTCCGCCTTGGTGCCGATGAAGTCCATCGGGTTGATCAGGTGCACCTGGTCGTCGACGGTGGTGCTCTTCTTCGCGGTGTACTGCTTCCAGGTCAGCCCGGTGTCGTCGAGGCCGCTGCCGTCGCCGGCCACGTCGTTGTGGTCCCAGCTGTAGGCGGTGTAGTTCATGTACTTCTGCGTCGGCGGGCCGAAGAGGTCGGTCTCGGTGCCGCTGGTGATGTTGCCGTCCACGCCCACGGCGTCGAAGGCCGGTGTCGTCTTCAGCCTGTTCTGGGTGGCGACGAACGCGAGGTACTTCGTCATGTCGACGGAGCGGACCTTGCCGGTGGCCGCGTCCACGTCGATCCAGTCGTTGACGTACGACTTGGTGGCCGAGCCGGACGCGATCTCGAAGGTGCCGCCCAGCGGCGGGATGGTGTGAGCCGGGTCGGCCTTCAGGTAGGTCTCGGCGGAGTCGATGACCTCCTGTTCGACGGTGTCGAGCATGGAGGCGGCGGTGAGCCTGGAGCCGTCGGGGTTGCGCAGCCCGAGACTCCTTTCGTACGCCGCGAAACGGGACGCCATCTCCTCGGCCGCCTCGGGCGAGGGGTTGGAGCCGACGGTGTCGCGGGTGTCGAGGACGTTGTACAGCCACTCGTAGGCGACGTCGGCGTTGCCCAGGTCGGTGATCGGGCAGTACGCGTTGACGGCGAAGACGTCGTCGCGCAGGGTGCTGCGGCCCTTGGCGTCGATTCCGGCGGCGCCGATCTCGGCGAGGTAGGGGTCGTACTCGGCGGTGTTGCCGGAGGCGCCCAGGATCGACACCAGCGCACCGCCGCCGCTGGTGCCGTTGACGACGATGCGCTCCGCGCTGCCGGGCATCGCGGCGTCGTTCAGACGCAGGTAGCGGACGGCGGCCTTGGCGTCGACCGCCGCGGCGGGGGCCTTGCCGGGAGCCGTACCGTCGGCGCCGGCCAGACCACGGCTGCGGTTGGCGACGTCGACGAACACGTAGCCCGCCTTCAGGGCAGCACCGACCTTGCTGGTCGCGCTGGTGTAGGAGGCGCCGGCGGTCACGCTCGCCCGCAGGTAGCTGGCCTTCCAGCCGCTGTTGTTGACGGCGAAGTAGATCGGGGTGCGCTGGTTGCCGAAGGCGCTCTCGGGGACGAACACGTTCATGCTCTGGTAGCCGCAGGCGGTGTCGGTGATCGTGGTCGTGCCACCGCCGGGGCCGCCGGGCTGCTGGGCTGCCGCCGCGACGGGCTTCGCGACGTAGCAGATCTGCTTGTACCAGCGCACGTTCACCGGACTGCCGTCCACGGTCACGGTGATCGTCGTGTAGGCGGCGGAGTCGAAGTCCAGCGCGGCGTCCTGCGGGTCCACCGTGTGACCCCGGCCGGCGGTGGGGGCCGCCACGGCGGCGGAGGTGGGCACCGCGAGGGCCGCGAGCGCGAGGGAACCCGCGAACGCCACACCTCTGAGCAGGCGTGTGTGGGTCACCGGACGTCCTTTCCGTATACCGGTCGAGTGGCTGAGTGTGTCGCGTCCGTGGGACGCCGAGAGCCGCTGCACGGGGTCTCCCTCACTGGGCATCGAATGAGTGGCCGATGCCTCGGGATCGAGGCGTCACGCACGCTACAAGATTGTTAACAATATGCACAGCAATCTCGCGGCCGTTTTCTGCGACTCACGCTCACCTCTCCCTCGTGAAGGGTTGCCCGCCTCCCGCCCGCCGGCTTCCCTGTGCCCTGCGACAAGACCGTTGACATGTTGATCGCGCGAACGTAAAAGATCGTCATCAGCCGTACTTTTCCTTCGGCTTCTGAATGGGCCGCATCTCAGCTCACGCCCCCGAGCCGCCGGGTGCGTCGGGACCACCAGCAACCACCTGACCCAGTGACGTGCGCGGACCGATTCGCCGTACGCCCGATACCGGCTCGCCGCACACAGTGTGGCCGGGACCACCGCAGCCCCGGCCGTCATCCATCAGGCCGTTCGAGGCCGAAGCCGATGTCTGAGCGGCTGCACGGCGACGACCGATCCCGCCAACCCTGCCTGGAACACGACCGGGTCGGCAGCCGTGTACAGCCAGGTATACGTCCCGTCGGACAGAGCTGAAGTCGGCGCTGGCGAAGGTTTCGGTCTTCGTCGGCGGCGGCTGGCAGGACCCCATCAATCAGAGGTACCTGACTCACCACCGCGGCCCGCTGCGCGCGCTACGGGACCTGACCGCGGCCGGTGTGCACGTGCAGAGCGACTTCATCGACGGCGGCCACCAATGGTCCGTGTGGCGCATCCTGCTCAGGGACTTCCTGACCCGGGTGGCCTTCCTGCCGCAGACCTCCGCCACCGCGGACTGGGGTGCCTGAGCCGGCCCGAGCCGAATTCGCCGGCGTCTTGTGCGGGAGCTGTCAAGGCGTGGCGCGTGTCCGACCGTCCGGTCGGCGGCGCGGCGGGACAGCTCCCGCACAGGTTTCCACAGCGGTCCCACTGGTGGCTCTGCCATATGCGCGCAGGGGTTTCCCAACGACGCACGCGATCAACCCTCATTTTCTGCAAGGGAGATGACACCGTGCACCGATGGAAGGGAACCCGCCAGTGAGGGTGAACGACGCGGACGACGAGAAGAGCCGTGGCCATCGCAGACCGCTGCGCCGCCGGGCGTTCCTGGGCGGTTCTGTCGTGGCGGCGACAACGACCGCCGCGGGCGGCGCCTGGGCGGTGACCGCCGACGCGGAGACCGGTAGCGGCGAACCGCGGGCCGGCGCGGAGCGGGCGGTGATCGAACTGCCGTCGTCGACGCTCCCGCTGGACGGCTTCACCACCGTCCACGACGACCTCTTCGTACGGGTGCTGCTGGTGCGCGGCGCCGAGCAGAGCGGCGCACTGGTCGTCCTCGATCTGACCTCGATCAGCTCCAAGGGGGTCGCCGCGCTGCGCACGATCGCCTCCGACGCGGCCGACGTCGAGCCGGCCGACATTCTCTTGACCGTCACCCACCCCTTCTCCACCCCGCACATCCAGCCGGGCAGCGGCGTGTCGTCACCGTTCATGGCGCAGGTCTCGCCAGCCGCCTCCACCGCGGTCGCGGCGGCCGTCGCCTCCCTGCGCGCGGCCTCCCGGTGGTCTCGGGTGTCTCAGTGATCATGATCAGCAGCAGCCCTTCGCGTCGGCGTCGGCGCAGGACCGGTCGGTCTCGACGGCCACGACGGCGGTGCGCAGGTCGTCCAGGGCGTGGCCGATGCGGTCGTCGGTCAGTTCGTATCGGGTGCGGCGGCCGTCGGGCACGGTGACCACCAGGCCGCAGTCGCGCAGGCAGGCCAGGTGGTTGGAGAGCCGCGTGCGGGAGACCCCAGTGCGTCGGCCAGGTCGGCCCAGTGGTCCTCGTCGGCGGGCAGCCGCCCCGTCTCGGACGTGGTGCAGACCAGCCAGGGCAGGGTTCGCGGCACCGACCGCACCGGCTACGACGCCTGGCTGGGCATTCCCTACGCCGGCGCCGGCCGCTGGGACGCGCCCCGGGCCGCCGCCAAGTGGTCCGGCGTCCGCGACGCCACCTCCTTCGGCGACCGGTGCGCGCAGAACACCGGCTGGGACCCCGGCTACGAGCAGACCATCACCACCGAGGACTGCCTCGACCTGAACATCTACGTCCCCGACACCGCCCGCGCCAGGACACCCGTGCTGGTGTGGATCCACGGCGGCGGCTTCACCGGCGGCGCAGGCCAGGACACCGACCCGCGCAAGTTCGTCACCCAGACCGGCGCGATCGTCGTCACCATCAACTACCGCCTCGGTGTCCTGGGAACCCTCAACCTGCCCCAGCTGCAGGCCGAGAGCAAGGACGGCCCCGGCAACTACGGCCTCCTCGACCAGCAGGCCGCGCTGCGCTGGGTGCACTCCAACATCTCCCGCTTCGGCGGCGACCCGGACAACGTCACCATCGCCGGCCAGTCGGCCGGCGCCGGCTCGGTCTGCGACCACCTGGCCTCGCCCACCGCCAAGGGACTCTTCTCCCGCGCGGTCATCATGAGCGGCGGCTGCAACCTCCAGTCCGCCGCCTCCGGCCAGGCCCAGAGCACCGCCTTCGCCAAGGAGGCCGGCTGCGCCACCGCCGCCGACGTCCTGGCCTGCCTGCGCGCCAAACCCGCCGCCGAGCTGCTCGCCGCGCAGAAGGAGTCCGGCGTCAGCCTGTCCACCGGCGGACGCGCCTTCCCGGTCAACCCCGCGACCGCCGTCCGGACCGGCGCGTTCAACCGGGTCCCGGTGATGCTGGGCCAGACCGACAGCGAACGCGGCCTGTCCACCTTCCAGAACTACGACGATCTCGGCACGCCGATGACGGCCGCCCAGTACGAGTCCGCCGTCCGCTCCGCCTACGGTGCGGACGCCGTCGCCGTACTCGCCGAGTACCCGCTCGGTGACTACGCCACCCCGGGCGAGGCGTGGACCGACGCCCAGAACGGCTCCACCTCCTACACCCGCTGGCAGCTCACCCGCACCCTGTCGAAGTGGGTGCCCACCTACGCCTACGAGTTCGCCGAGAGCGACACCCCGCACTTCACGTCCATCTTCCGCATCCAGCAGGAGAACCCGTCCGCCCGCGACTTCCCGTTCGGCGGGGCGATCCACGTCGAGCGGCGACGCCCCGGCCACCTGCTCCAAGGCGAGCCGTGACTTCCCCGCGGAACACAACCTCGCCTTCTGGCAGAAGCCGCTGGCCTGACCGGTCCGCACAGCGGCGGTGCCCGGCACGCATCCCGCGTGCCGGGCACCGCCGCTGTTCGGTTCAGCGCACCCTGGGCAGCACCTCCTCCCCGAAGGCGCGCAGCGTGCGTTCCAGTTCGTCGAGGCCGCCGCGGTTGGCCAGCCACATGCGGCGCGCGCCGCGGCCGGCCAGTTCCTCGATCCTCCGTATCCAGTCGGATGCGTCGCCCGCCATGCCCCAGCGGTCCATCGCGAAACCCGCCAGCCCCAGCTCCCCCATCAGCCGCGCGTTGCCGCCGTCGGCCCGCTGGTGGTCGGCCAGGGCGTAGGCGTCCACGTACTCCCGTACGGCCGCGTGGTGGCGTTCGGGCACCAGCCGGTCCTCGACTCCGTGCCGCATGCTGTGGTGCAGGATCGAGGCGAGCGAGGGAAGCAGCCGGTCCCGCGCGGCCTCCCGGTCGGCGTCCAGAGCGCTGCGGACGGTGAACCACGGCTCGGCGGCCGTCCGCCGGCCTCGCTCCCGCGCTCCTTGACGGAGCTGTTCCAGGGACCACGCCACGACCTCGGGGGTGAGGCCGGTACCGATGGAGGCGGCGTCGCCGACGGCCCCGGCCAGCCGCAGCATGCGCGGTCCCTCCGCGCCGACCGAGATGCGCACCGGGTCGCGCGGGCCGGTGAATACGCGGATGTCGCGTCCGTCGTAGCGCCCGTGGCCGGTGGCCAGGAGGTCGCGGACGCAGGTGACGTACTCCTCCAGGCGGGCCCGGGTGGCGGGCCGACGGCCGACACTGCGCACAGCGGAGTCACCCGTGGCGACCTCCATGAAGGCACGGCCGCCGGTGATGCCGTCGATGGTGGCCAGGAAGGCCGCCGTGATCTGCGGGTCACGCGTCCAGGGGTTGGTGGGGCGCATTCCGACGTAGGTGTGGGTGGTGCCAAGCGCGAGCAGGGTGACCCGGGCCGCCGCCTCGTTGAGACGGAAGCCCGTGTCACCGACACCGATGGAGTGCAGTCCGTAGTCGTCCGCCATCCTGGCCAGGTCGGTCAGCCGACGGGCATGCTCGCGGGTGAGGATCGGTTCGAGCACGGTGAACTGCATGGCGAACCGCGGTGCCCCGGTCATCTCACTCCTTCTCGCGGGGCACCAGGGCCACACCGTCCTCATCCACGTGCACGGTGTCACCCGGTGTGAACACCACGCCGCCGAACACCACCGGCTGCCCGGCCGTGCCGGTCCCGGCCTTGCCGCTGCGGCGCGGGTTCGACCCGAGGGCGAGCACCCCCAGGTCGGTGTCGCGCAGCCGGGCAACGTCCCGCACCGCGCCGTGCACGATCACGCCCGCCCAGCCGTTGCCCCTGGCCAGTTCGGCCATCGCGTCGCCCATCAGCGCCGTGCGCAGCGATCCGGCCCCGTCGACCACGAGCACCCGGCCCTGTCCCGGCCGGGACAGGGCGGCGCGCACGAGCACGTTGTCCTCCAGGCACGAGACTGTCTCGACGCGACCGGAGAACCTGGTCCGGCCGCCGTAGGACCGCAGTTGGGTGGTGCAGGTCTGGACCGTGCCGTCCAAGCGGTCGCAGATGTCCGCCGTGAGTTCCTCGCTCACTGTCCGGCCCCGTCGTTCTGCCCGGTCAGCGTGTGCGGAAGCCGCATGTGCCGACTGAGCACGGACCGGGCGGTGCGTACGTCGACGACGGCGAGCCCGGGGCGCAGCGCCTCCTTGAGGATCTCCCCCGCTCCGGCCGCGTCCAGGGTCGCCGACCGCGCGCCGAAGGCTGCGGCGAGCGGGGCGATCGCGGGCGGCGGGACGACGGCGGCCCCGGCGTTGTCGCCGTCGCGGTGCAGGCGCTGGTACTCGGTGCCCAGCGCCTGGTCGTTGAGGACGAACACGGTCAGGTCGGCCCCGGCGCGGGCCGCGGTGTCCAGTTCCTGTATGTGCATCATGAACGCGGCGTCCCCCTCGAAGACCACGGTCTTGCGGTCCGGGGTGCCCAGGGCGACGCCGATGGCCGTGGTGAGCGCCTGGCCGATGGAACCGAAGCCCTGGGCGGCGAAGAAGCGGCCCCGTGCGGGCACGGTGACGAACGCGGCGGCGAAGCCCGAGCAGTGGCCGTTGCTGATGACGACGGTGGCGTCCTCGGGCAGGCGCTCGCTGATCCCGGCGACCGCGCGCCGTGGGTCGACAGTGCCGTCGGCAACCGGCGGGGCGAAGTCCCGCAGGTCCTCCCGCCAGCAGTCGGCGGCCGGGCCGACCGGGCCGAACCACGGTCGGCGCGCACCGCTCAGCGCCCGCGTCAGGGACACGGTGCGGCGCAGGGTGCCCGCCGCGTTGCCGCGCAACGTCTCCGTCCGGCCGCCGCCTCCCGGCGCCCCCGCAGAGCTCCCGCCCGGTACCTCGTCGACGACCCTGACGACGTGCGCCCGGGCGAACAGGCGCCGGGACTGGGTGGTGCTGCGGCCCATGGAGGCGCCGAACGCCACGACCAGGTCGGCGGAGCCGAGCAGGCGCTCGGCGGCGGGGTGGGCCAGACCGCCGGCGATGCCCAGGTCGAGGGGGTGGCCGTCGAACATGCCCTTGGCGGGCAGGGTCGTGGCCAGGCCGGCGCCGAAGTGGTCGGCCAGTGAGCGCAGGAGGTCGGGAGAGTGACCGTCCGCCGCGCCGCGGCCCGCTAGCAGCACCGGGCGTTCGGCGTCGGTGAGCAGCCGGGCCAGCCGGTCGGCCGCGACGGCGTCGTCCTCGGCGGACGGTGCCCCGGACGGAGCGGGGAACACCGCCGGTCCCCGCGTTGCGCGTTCGGCCGCAGGGGCGGTGAGGAGGTCCGCGGCGATTCCCAGGACGACCGGCCGCGACCGGTTCCGGGCCACGGCGAGGGCCGCGGTGAGGGCTTCCTCGGGGTCGTCGTCCCGTCCCATGGTGCGGTAGACGGCTTCGCAGGAGGCGGCGAAGGACGCCTGGTCGAAGCGCTGGGCACCCTGGTAGCCGGCGGGTGTCTCGGCGGCGATCACGACGAGCGGCGTGCGGTTGCGCGCCGCGACCACCAGGGACGTCGCCACATGGGTGAGTCCCGGTCCGTGGGTGACCGAGCAGATACCGGTCCGCCCCGCGGACCAGGTGTATCCCTCGGCCATCGCCACGGCGGCGCTCTCGTGCCGGACCTCCACCACGCCGACGCCGCGTTCCTCCAGCGCCAGCAGGAGGTGCATGTTGCCGTCTCCCATGAGGGCGAAGACATGGGTGCAGCCGGTGCGGGCCACGGCGTCGGCCAACGCCGTGGCACCGGTGGCGGTGCGGGCCCGGGTGCCGGTGGCGGCGGCCAGGTCGGTGTTGCTCAAGAGGACTCCTTCGCCGGCTTCCGTGCGAGGTACTTGGAGAAGAAGGGCAGCACTTCGTCCTCGAAGCGCTCGGGGACGCGGTTGCCGTGGTTGCCTTGGTAGACCTCGAAGGTGTGCGGCACGTCGTACGAGGTCAGGACCCGGTCGAACTCGGTGAGGTTCGCCAGGATGTTGGTGTCCTCGTTCCCGACGTCGAAGGCGATGTGCTGCTTTCTGAGGTTGTTGACGTACTGGTCGACCATGGCGAGCGGCCGGTTGGCGGTCATCCGGGCGAACACCGCCGGGTCCAGCTCGCCGTTCCGGACCGGGGAGTCGTAGTAGAGCGGCGGGTTGTCGGGGTCGGGGGCCCACGCCGCGGCGGCGGCGACCGCCGTCCTGATGTTGGACGGGACCTGGGTGTAGTCGTCGGGGCGTTCGGTGAACGCCTCGAACGCCGCCATCTCCTCGGGGGTGTCCGGGATGTTGCTGGTCGGCGAGATGCAGCAGGAGCTGAGGATGTAGAGGGAGGAGAAGACCTCGGGATGCTTCATCCCGATCCGCATCGCGCCGTAGCCGCCCATGGAGTGGCCCGCCAGCCCGCGGGCCTCGACCCGGTCGATGGTGCGGAAGTGCTTGTCCACGTACGACACCAGGTCCTGGGAGACGAACGACTCCCAGTCCCCCGTGGTCGCGCCGCTCGAGTAGTTGCTGCCCCCGTAGACGGTCATCGCGTTCGGCGTGACGATGATCATGTCGCGGGCGGTGCCGCCCTCGATCGCCCGGTCGGTGATGGTCGGGATGTGGGTCCCGGCACCGTCGCCGAAGTAGCTCAGGTCCGTGTTGGTGAATCCGTGCAGCATGTACAGCACGGGATAGCGCCGGTGGGAGTCGGACTTGTAGCCGGGAGGCAGGTACACCGAGACGTCCCGGTCCGGTGAATCGCCCTCCAGGTTTCCCTCGAGCGACTTCCCGTGCACCTTCACCCGCAGCACGGTTCCGGTGGAGTCCCGGCCCGCCCGGGCGGCGGCGTCCGTGGCGTCGGCGCCTCCGGCGGCGGACGGGGCCGCCGCCGCAAGGCACATCGCGACGAGAACGCCGGACGTCACCACACTTGCCGCGCGACGGCCGAAGCCGCGTCTCTTGCCTGGGGATGTCATGTGACTCTCCTCTCCGGTTCCCGCCATGGTCGGAAGCCGGGGCCGGAGAGCGCAATGCCCGGTTCGAAAGCATCCGTGATGAGCCGATAAGCAGCCGTGGTGCCCCGTGCGTCAGGTGGTCCGCCGGGGAAGGTGTCTGCGGGCGTGGGCCGGCAGGAGCAGCGCGGCCAGCGCGGCCAGCGCCGCGACCGCGGCGCACGCGGCGGCCAGGGACAGCGCGCCGGCCAGCGCGGCGACGGCGAACGGCGCCACGGACGGACCCAGTTCGGTGGCCAGCCGCCAGGAACCGAGGAACGGTGCGGGTGACCGCGGGTCCGCGAGGTCGGAGCCCACGGTGGGCACCACCCCGCCGCTCCACCCGTTGGCGATCGCCATCAGCGCGGTGCTGCCGAGGAACCAGAGCACCGCGAACGGCAGTCGCGGCGCGAACGCGAGGCCGAGGTGGCAGACACCGAAGACCACCAGGGCCGGCAGGGCCACCGCGACTCTTCCCCAGCGGTCGGTCACCACTCCGCCCGCGTAGAACAGGGAGAAGTCGAGCCCGGCGGCCAGGCCGACCACGACGGTGACGGTGACCTCGTCCAGCCCCACCGCGGTCCCGACCAGCGGCACGAGGATGCGCCGGGTGGTCCGCATCGTGCTGACCACGGAGAGGGTGAGACCGAGAGTGAGCAGCACCCGGCGGCGCTCCCAGACGGTACGCAGCACGCGTGGCGCCGCCTCGTCGCCCGCGCCGTCGCAGCCCGCCTCCTGGAAGGGGGCCGACCCGACCAGCACCGCCAGCGGGACGCACGCGACGACGACCACCAGGAACCCGCCATGGACACCGCTGGTGAGGCGCATGGCGGCGGCGGCCAGCAAGGGGCCTGCGAACAGACCGAGCCGGGTGGCCCCGGCGAGTGCGGACAGCGAGCGGCCGCGCACCGGGGCCGGCACCGCGACGGTGACCCAGGTGTGGCGGGCCATGGTGAAGACGGCCGCACCGCTGCCGATCACCAGCGCTCCCCCAGCGAGCAGCCACACCGAGTGCGCCAGGTACGCCGTCATGCCTCCCGCCGCCGTCACCGCAGTCGCCAGCAGCATGACGCGCCGCTCCCCGTACCGTCCGACCAGCCATCCGGCCGGCAGCGCCAGCAGCAGCTGTCCCACGGTCAGCAGAGCCGTGACCGTCGCGGCGGCGGCCGAGGAGCCGGTCAGCGCCTTCGCGGCCAGCAGCGTCACGGGCATCGCGGCGCCCTGGCCGCAGCCGTGCAGCACGTTGGGGACGAGGGCGGTCGGCAGCAACTGCCGCCAGGGAACGGCCGGCTCTGACACGCGCATCGGTCTCCTTGGCTGTCACGGGTGGAGCACGGCCCGGCCCAGCGGACGCGTTCGGTCACGTCGGCACCGTTTCGCACGCGCGGTGTGACGTGTACTGTCCCTGACGTCATCGCTGCTGCCGACGATATTGTCGACGATTCGCCGTAACCGATCAGTGCGCAAGAGGGCCGCCCGTGATGTTCTCCGTCCCGGCGATAAGACCGGGCTTATCGGTGAAGTAGAAACCCGACGCTTACCGGTCCTGACGCACGGCCCTACTGTTTCCCAGCAGTTACGGACTTTTGCGTCTCCCCCCGAGAACAAGGAAGTTGGAGGCTGGGGCAGCATGAGAATCCGAAAGGTACTCGTCGGAATAGCGGCCGTGAGTTCGCTGTTGCTGGCCGGGTGCGGCGGTTCCGGGAGCGGCACCTCCGAGAATTTGCCGAAGAACGTCGCCGACGCGGGGGGCATGGACTCGCTGATCGAAAAGGCCAAGGAAGAGGGCGAGGTCAGCCTGTACGCCGCCACGACGGAGAAGTCGACCACGGCCTGGATTGAGCATTTCGAGAAGAAGTACGGCATCCAGGTCAAGCTCTACCGCGACGGCAGCACCACGCTCTTCCAGAAGTGGGCGCAGGAGGTCGGCGGCGGTGTGGACAACGCGGACGTCGTCATCCAGAACGTCTACCAGCTCTGGCAGGACGCCGAGAAAGAGGGCTGGATCACCGACTACCAGACCCAGAACTACGACGCCTACGACTACGACAAGGTCCTGCCCGGCACCGGACTGGCCGGGAAGATCTACCCCCTGCACCAGAGCATCGGTGCCATCGCGTGGAACACCGAGGTGACCACGCCCGAGCAGCAGAAACTGCTTCGCGAGGACCCGGTGGCCGCCCTGGCCGATCCCGCGTTCAAGGGCAGGATCGCGCTGGGCGACACCGGCGGCGCGACCACGGCGGGCAACTACGCCAACGTGATCCTGCACCAGTCCGACAAGTACGGCTGGGACTGGCTGGACGGGGTGGCCGACAACGACCCGGCACTCTTCGAGAGTCAGATCCCCATCGCCGAACAGCTGGTGAAGGGCGAGTACGCCGTCACGTTCGGCACCGACACGCTCTACAACGACTACATCGACGAAGGCGCCCCCGTCGAGTACGCCTACCCGACGCCCACCAACGCCGCCCTGTGGATGATGGGCCTGCCGACGGCGACCCCCCATCCGTACGCCGCTCGCCTCTTCCTGGAGTGGGCCAGCTCCGACGAGGGTCACGACCTGATGGCCACCTACGGGACCGGGGCCGGCAGCCGGACCGGGTGGGTGGACGAGCGGGCCATCGCCAAGGAGACCTGGTACTCCAAGCCGGAGATCTGGTACGGCATGGCCACCCAGCCCGAGTTGCAGGGCGACGGCTTCGCCGACTTCGTCAGCAAGGTCAACGCCACGCTGAAGAAGTGAGCGGCCGTTCCTGACGCCTCCCACCCGTCCCGGGGAGGGCCTGGCCTGCCAGGTCCGCCCCGGGCTTACGCCTGCCCGGTCCTGCTCGCCCGACAGGAGGAACCATGATGTTCGAAACCAGCGCCTGGCGTCACACCAGCCGCCAACGGCTGATCGCGGGACTGACGTTCGACCAGATGTACACCTTCCAGACCCTCGTCCGCGCCGGCTCCTTCCGCGCCGCCGCCGCCGAGCTGGCCCTCACCCAGCCCGCGGTCTCCCAGCGCATCCGGCACCTCGAACGCCTGCTGGGCTGCACCCTGCTGGAACGCCGGCAGGGTGCACGGTCCGAACTGACGGCCGCGGGGCGGGAGCTGCTCGGCTTCGCCGAGGAGGTACTGACCCGCACCGACCGGTTCCACCAGCGGTTGGAGCGGATGAAGGAGCTGCCGGAGAGCTCGGCGGTGACCGTCGTCAGCGACTCCGACCACATCAAGCACCTGCTGGTCGGCGCGGTCATGGCCATGAAGGAGACGGCGCCGTCGGTCCGGGTCGTCATCAAGCACGAGCCCTCCCGGCAGGCGTGCACGCGGGCCCTGGCGGACGGCCGGGCCGACTTCGGCATCTGCCGTTACCCGGCGCCCAGCGAGTTCCCCACCCTCGGAGCGATCGAGGAGCGGATGTACCTCTACGCGCGGCCCGACGACGAGATCCACGCCCTGCCCGAGGCCGACCGCGTCCCGTATCTCGCGCAGGCCGACTTCGCCACGTTCGCGGACGGCATGCGCAGCCGTCAGCTGGTCGAGTGCTGGGCCGAGAAGGTGGGTGTCTCACTGCGGGTGGTGCTGGAGTCCCGCGGTCTGGAGGCGATGCGCACCTACGTCACCCGGGGGCTGGCCCTGGCCGTCCTCCCGGAGTTCTGCGTGCACGAGGACCAGCGGGCGGGCCTGCTGCGCCGGGCCGTGGCCCCGGGACTGCCCCTGACCCGGGGCGCCGTCATCCTCGCGCCGCCCGACCGGGAGGTCTCCCGGGCCGCCCGTGCCTTCCTCGGCATGCTGCCGGCCAAGATCGAGTCCTCGCTCAGCCCGGCCCAGCGCACGGCCGCGCCGGTGCCCGCGTGAGGGGCACCGGCGCGGCGCGGTGACGTCAGTTGCCGAGCACCTCCGTGCGCGCACCGACCGGCAGGCCCTCACCCTCGTCCACGGTCGTCGCCGGGCCCGCGTCACCCTGCGGGTCGGCATCCTCGGCGGGGAACCAGGTCACGTTGTCCGGGGTCAGCAGCAGCGTCTGGTCTGCGCCGATCTCCGGTGGCCGGGAGGTCGGCCCCGTGACGGCCTGGACGCGCAAGCGGTGCTCCCCCGCTTCGTAGGTGCGCTCGAAGTGGTCGCCGAGGAACTCGCTGGCCACCAGCCGGGCCCGGAACTCGTTGGCATCCAGCCGGTCCGGCAGCGGTCCGGTCTCCCGGCCCACCCGTATCCACTCGGGGCGGAACACCACCGAGAGCCGGTCGCCCCGGGAGGGGCTGACCGCGGCGGTGGCGTGGGCGATGTCGAGCACGGTGTCCGGGCCGAGCGTGGGCACCTTGACGGTGAAGGTGCGCACGCCCACCTCGACGACGACCGCGGGTACCACGTTGGCCTCGCCGACGAACGTCGCCACGAAGCCGTTGGCCGGCCGGTGGTAGAGCGACCAGGGGTCACCGACCTGCTGGATGACTCCCTTGTTCATCACCACCACCCGGTCGGACATGGACAGCGCCTCCGACTGGTCGTGCGTCACGTAGAGCACCGTGATGCCGGTACGGCGCTGGATCTGCCGGATCTCGTCCCGCATCCGCGCCCGCAGCTGGGCGTCGAGGTTGCTCAGCGGTTCGTCCATGAGCACCAGGCTGGGTTCGGTGGCCAGCGCGCGGGCCAGTGCGACGCGCTGCTGCTGTCCGCCGCTGAGGTCGGTGGCGTTGCGATGGGTGAACTCGCCGAGGCCGACCAGCTCCAGCATGTGCTCGGCCTGGGAGCGGGCCCTGGCCTTCGGCGTCTTCTTCGCCTTCAGGCCGTACATGACGTTCTCCACGGTCGTCATGTGCGGCCACACCGCGTAGGACTGGAACACCATGTTGATGTCCCGCTTGTGCGGTGGGATGTTCGCGTCGGACGCGTACAGCGGCCGTCCCCCCAGGGTGATCTCGCCCGAGGAAGGGGTGTGCAGGCCGGCCACGCAGCGCAGCGTGGTCGTCTTCCCGCATCCGCTGGGCCCGAGCAGGGTGACGAATTCCGAGCGTCCGATCTCCAGACTGAGGTCGGAGACCGCCGTCGTGCCACCGTATTCGGCGAAGAGTCCTCGCACTACCAGGCCGTGGTCCACGGGGTCGCGGTGCGGCTCGTCCATCGATCTGTTCACCTCGTTCACGTTTCGGGCGGCTTGGTCCGTGCGCGTCAGGCGCGCTGGTGCAGTTTTCCGGGCCTCAGCAGCAGCCGCATGACGACGATCCAGGCGATCATCAGGGCGGTCTCCAGGAGACCGACGACGGCGGCGGCCGGCAGTGACGCCTGCTGGGCGTAGTTGAAGGAGAGGATGGACAGCAGCATGGTGTCCGGGGTGTACAGCAGGATCGCGGTGTTGATCTCCCGCACCGTGAACAGGAACACCATGATGACGCCCGCTGCGATCGACGGCCGCATCAGCGGCAGCAGGATGGTCCACAGCATGCGGCCCTGGCCCGCCCCGCACATGCGGGACGCCTCCTCCAGGGACTTGTCGATCTGGGCGAAGCCGTTGCCGGTGACGCGGGTGGCGTGCGGCAGGTAGGAGGCCACGTAGGCGACCACCATGATGGCGAGCGAGCCGTACAGCGGGGTGCCGAGGTAGAGGGCGAATACCCCGGTGGCGAAGACGATGCCCGGAACGGCCAGCGGGGACATGGCGACGGCGTTGAGCAGGCCGGAGCCCCGGTGCCGGACCCGCTCGGTGACGTAGGAGGTCAGGATGCCGACGGCCACCGCACACAGGGCCGTGGCCACGGCCACGATCACCGTGTTGCCGAGCGCGTTCTTCAGCTCGGGCGCCCGCCACACCTGCCGGACGACGTCGAGGGTGAGGTCGATCTCGTCGAGGTTGGTGGACTTGCTGAAGGCCCGCAGGCCCAGGGCCGCGTAGGGCAGCACGGTGGTGATCAGGGCGTAGAGGACCAGCAGGAGGACGAAGAGGTACTTGACGCCGCCCAGGTGAATGCGCTTGCGGTTGCGGGACTTGCCGGTGACGGTCACGAACTTCGAGGACTGCCGCAGCCCGCGCTGGTACAACCACAGTCCGATCACACTGAGCAGCACCAGCATGGTGCCGAGGGCGGCGGCCAGGGCGTAGTCGCTCGGATAGCCGTTGGTGGCCCGGTAGACCGTCACGGCCAGCGGCTGGAAGTCCATCTTGGCGCCCAGCAGCGCCGGCACGGAGAACATGCCGGTGGCGCTGATGGTGACGAACATGACCGACGACAAGGTGGCGTGCCGGACGGCCGGCAGGGAGATCCGCAACGCCGTGTGGAGGGTCCCCCGCCCGTTCATGTGGGACGCCTCCTCCAGACTGGCGTCCATGTTCTGCAGGCTGCCGGAGACCAGCAGGTATCCGTACGGCACGTAGTGCAGGGCCAGGATGACGATCAGCCACTGGAAGGTCATGACGTTGATCGACACCCAGCCGGGCAGTCCGATGTCCCGGGCGAGCTGGTTGAGCAGGCCGGTGCGCGGCGCCCCCAGTTCCAGGAACGCCAGCGCACCGATGAACGGCGACAGGAACAGCGGGGCGATCACGACCAGTTCGAAGAACCGTCGCAGCGGCACGTCGGTGCGGGCCAGCACCCAGGCGAGTGCCCCGCCGATGGCGGTGGCGATGACACCGCAGGCCAGCGACATGGCCATGGTCTCACCCAGCACCCGCCAGATCTCCCACGAGCCGTAGGAGTCCTTCAAGGCGTCCAGGGTGAAGGTGGACAGGGCGTCGCGCGGGTCTTCCGAGACGGCACGGACGAACACCAGCGCGGTGGGCAGGAAGACGAGGACGGCGAGGAGCAGGACGACGAGGACCATGAGGACCCCGGGGCCCCGTCGTCGCGTCCGCGTCCGCTTCCGGTCCGCCCGCGGCGGGGAGGTCGGCTGTCGGGTCAGCGTAGCCATGCGTCTCGGTACCTCCTGTTCGTGATCGTGTGGGGATCAGTCGCCGAGCCGCAGCCGGGCCACGCGTCCGTCGGTCTCCAGGGTGGTGCCGTACTCGGCGGACAGCTGCCGGTAGCGCTCCAGCACCTCGGCGCCGTTGACCTGGTCCGCGGCGAGCGGACGCCCCTCGGTCACGGGGTGCTGCGCCGACTTGCCGGTACCGCGGGTGATCTTCGCCTCCTTCGACACCTCACGGCCCAGCTCGACGGGGTGCAGGGTGATGCCGGTGAGCCGGCCGTCGGTGAGGTGCACCTCGATCACGGCTGAACTCCACCAGGTCGGGGTGGGAGTGTCCAGACCCGGGTGCAGGGGGTGCGCGTCCGGGGTGAGCGTCGGCAGGGCGTCGACGTCGTGGCCCCAGGTCTCGTAGCTGTCGTAGGGGACGCGTTCGAGCAGTTCGGACTGGGCGAAGAAGTTGCCGAGCCCGTAGAAGATGGGCTTGCCCCGGTAGATCTCGATACCGAGGGTCTTGTGCCAGCCGTGGCCGACGAAGATGTCGGCGCCCTCCTCGATGGCGCGGTGGGCGAACTCCCGGACGAACCGCGGCGGCCGGTCGCCGCGCGGGCCCTCGGCGATGTTGAAGTGGTGCGCGACCATGACCAGGTCGGACATGTGGGCCGCCGACCGGATCGCGCGCAGGTTGCCTTCCAGGTCACCGGCGTGGCACTCGGTGAGGATCTGGTAGTCGTCGCCCTCGCGGAAGACCATCTCGCCGGCGGCCGACTGCCCGCCGGGCAGGTTGTACTGGAACTCGTCGTCGCGCAGGACGCGGCCGGTCTTGCCCGGCTTCCAGTCCTTACCGGTGCGCAGGATGTTCAGTCCCTCGGCCGTGGCCTTGAGGTGCTGGGCGGCCTCCCGGGGAATGACGTAGGTCGTCGTGACCCGCAGCGGATTGATGCCGGGACGCCCCTGCATCGTCTCCTTGGGCCGGCCGGCCCACTCGTGCGGCCGGTTGCCGGAGGTGGTCGAGATCAGCGCCATCCGGCCGCGGGGGGTCTCGACGTAGGTGGGCATCCGGGCGTCGTCCAGGTCCCGGCCCGTACCGGCGCCGGCCACTCCGGCGTCCTTGAGGGCCTGGACGGTCGAGAACAGTCCCTTGGCGCCGAAGTCCAGGCTGTGGTTGTTGGCCGTCGACATCACGTCCACGCCCAGCCACCGCAGGTCCTTGGCCACATGGGGCTCGGCCAGCATGTAACTGCCGTACCAGTCGCCGCGGCCCGGGTGCAGATCGGCGGCGTCGCCGAAGTTCATCTCCAGGTGCGCGTAGGCGACATCGGCTTTCTCGAACAGTTCCCGGATGTGCAGGAACTCCGCCTCGGAGTGCATGGAGAACGGCCTCGTCACCATGCACTCGCCGGCGATGGCGACCGACCAGTCGGCGGTAGGGGGCATACGACTCGCACTTCCTTCCGGGTTGCCGGACACAGTCGCCCGTGAACGCGCGGCGACACCCGAGGTGATCGGGCTGTGTTCAAGCTAGGTCGGCACGGACGTGCGCAGAAGCACAGAGTTCCTACTGCGGTCATCACCGGTGGTTATCGCCTGGGCGGCGACGGTGCAGGGGAGCTGTCCCGATGGCCGGTTGCGGATTCGGTCGGGGCGTTCCCCGGAGTCCTGGCCGGCCGAGCGGCCGCGCACGACGGGGCAACGCATGCTCCGCCCGCCACCGGTCGGCGCCCATCACGTAGAGCACGACCGGGTGGTCCGGCCGGGTGAGGGAGTAGCCCCTCAGCCGGCGGCCCAGCCACTCGACGTTCATGCCGGCGTAGTCGACGGCGCCGCCCGGGAAGACGCTGCCGAACTCGTTCCGGGTGAAGCCGCCGTGTCCCCACGGTTCCATCACGAGCCGCTGGGCGTCCCGCACGGCGGGGTCCGCGTGGTCCCTGGTCAGGCAGTACTGCCGGACCGTGTTGGCCGGGAAGTGGGCCAGCCAGCTGCCGATGTGCAGGAGCGGCACCTTGACCTGCTCGGCCTCCGGCCGGGCGAACCTGCTCTCGGCGAAGAAGTCCGGGTCATCGCGGTGCGCGAGGGGCGGCGCCCCGGCCGGCCAACCGACCGAACCGCTCGAGCGCATCATCCGGTCCCGCTACTCCTTCACAGTCACCTCAAAGGCGCGCCTCACGATTCCCTCAGCCGGCGTCCGGACAATCGCCGCATGAACACCTCTCACCTGCCGCGACGCGGTTTCCTCGCCGCCTCGCTCGGCGCCGTCTTCCTTGGGGTCACCGCCTGCGGCACCTCCTCTGACAGCTCCGCCGCCGCCTCCAGCAGCACCCTCACCGCCGAGGCCACCGAAACCACCAAGGCGACCAGCGTCGGGGAACCGCCCAGTCTGGACAACCTGACCTCACAGGTGAAGAGTTCATTCAAGCAGTTCACCTACGAGGACTCGCAGACGGGTGAGTCCCTGCCCTACAACCTGTACATCCCCGAGGGCTACGACGCGTCCAAGTCCTACCCCCTGGTCCTCTACATCGCCGACTCCAGCCTGGTCGGGCAGGACGTCACCGCCCCGCTGTCCCAATACGGCGCGCTCATCTGGGCCAGCGCCGACGAGCAGGCCAAGCACGAGAGTTTCGTCTTGGTCCCCGAATACCCGTCCGTCATCATCGACGACCACGGCAGCTTCACCACCACCGACTACGTCGAGATGACCACCCGTCTGCTCAGCTCGATCACCGGCAAGTACAGCGTCGACGACAAGCGGATCTACGGCACCGGGCAGTCGATGGGCTGCATGACGGTGATGTATCTGACCGCCAAGCACCCCGGCCTTTTCGCCGCCGAACTCTTCGTCTCCGGCCAGTGGGACATCAGCGAACTCGACAACCTCGCCGAGGAGAGGTTCTTCTACATCGCCGCCGGCGGCGACGAGAACGCCTCCGGCGGCCAGGACGACGTCAAGGCCATGCTCAAGGAAGCCGGAGTCTCGTACCAGAGCGCCACCTGGGACGCCACCTGGTCCGCCGCAAAGTACGCCACTGCCGCCGAGAAGCTCTTCGACGCCGGTGACAGCATCAACTTCGCCACGTTCAAGACAGGTACGGTGCTGGAGGCATCCGACTCCGCCTCCTCCGACCCCGCCATGAACAGCGAGCACATGGCGTCCTTCGAACCGGCCTACAAGATCACCCCGCTGCGCGACTGGCTCTTCGAGCAGAGGGCCGCCTGACAGCCCGGTGTCGGGGATGCCCGGTCCACGCGGTACCTGGAATGCGGGTGAGTTGCCGACCGTGAGCGATCAGCAACTCGATCAACAGGACTGACTCACCACCGGTCGTTGCCGAGGCCGGAATGGCGTACGGAAACGAGCCCCCGCCCCGTCGCCCCCGAGCCCAGGTGACAGCGATGCGATGCCGGACGCCGATGGCCGGCGGTCGCCGCGCGGGTCAGTGACCTCAAGACGAACCGCACAGGTGTGGAGCCCCGGCCCTGGCCGGAACAGGAGCCGTGCCCTCCGGTACACAGCGTCTCGGCTCACTCCCGATGCGAGCAGGCCGGTACAACGCGTGAGGGCCGGGCACGCAAGTGCCCGGCCCTCACGACGTCGAACGTCAGGCACCGGGGAACCAGGCACTGGGCGACGGCCCGTACAACGATGTTGTCCTGCGCGACACCCTCTACGAACGGGCCGGCAACGGAGACTGGAGGCGGGACGGCACTGCCGCTGACGCCGTTGAACCGCAGGAAGACACGCATGGCGAGCCATGCGGTGTGCTTGTTGCCGTCGACCAGCGGGTGATTGCGGGCGACGGAGTGCAGGAGCGCCGCGGCCTTCTCGTGCAGCGTGGGATACAGCTCGGCCCGAACACGTTCGTCCGGGGTCGCTCAATCGCCGACACCAGAAGGTCCACGTCGCGCACGCTGTGCTCCGTTCCGTTGACTCCTTCGTCCGGGCCAGGTGGTATGACAAAACTCCGGTGGCTTTGACCTGCGACTGCTCTGATTCAGGTCCTACCGCTTGGGAGGTCACCTGGTCTCTTTACAGGTCTGCTTCACTTCTCGGTCAACGGCCCAGGCGTCGGCGACCGGACCGAGGTGGCCGAGCTTGTCGGGGTTGATGACCGAGCGGATGGTCTGGATCTGCCCGTCGAGCATGTGCTCCTCCACATTCGTCGATGCCTTCACCCCCGAGACGAGGCGGCCCTCGCTCCTGTGACACGGCGCGGTGTGACCCACGTCTCCGCACCGTTCGGGTTCGGGCATGTCACAGGCCCAGGCGCTATCTCGTCTCGGGTGCGGAAGTCCTCGATCAGGGAGTTGACGATGAACGTCGCGCTGTGGATCACCGCTGGAGTGCTCGCCGCTGTCTGTCTGGTGGGCAGCTCAAAGATGTTCGTGCCGCAGAAGAAGCTGGCCGCGGTGGGCGCCTCTGCACAGTGGGTCCTGGAGTTCAGCCCCGGCGCTCTCAAGGCCATCGGCGCAATCGAACTGCTGGCTGCAATCGGGCTGATCCTGCCCGCAGCGCTCGGCATCGCGCCGGTGCTGGTGCCGCTGGTCGCCACCGGACTCGTTCTGCTCTTCGCCTGCGCGGTCACCATGCGCCTGCGCCGTGGCGAGAAGGCCACCATCACCGGCGACCTGATCTACCTCGCCCTGGCTGCCTTCATCGCATGGGGCCGATTCGGTCCCACGCCCTTCACCGGCTGACCACCGGGGCCGGATACCGTCCAGGCCCGACCCGCTCCACCTTGCCGCCGCCCTCCTCGCCGCGCTGCACGGGCTGCACCCGGGCACGGCTTCCTCACCCGACCAGAAGGGGATGGACATGCCTCTGGCGGGCCCAGCGATCTGTCCTGTCGACGTACGGCGCACCGCATCCGCAGGTCAGCGCGCCCTTCGCCGCGGCTTCAGAGGCGCGTTCGGCAGTTCCGGCGCGGGCAGCGGAGCCCCGTCGTAGCCGCGCACCTCGCCGAAGCGGTCGCCCTTCATCCAGTCCTCACGCGCCTGCACGATCTCGTCGTGCGACCGTCCGACGAAGTTCCACCACATGATGATCTCCTCGGGGAACGGCGGTCCGCCGAGCAGCACCAGCCGGGCGGTCGCCGCCGACTCGTTGGTCAGGGTCAGCGTCCGGCGGCCCGGCGCGAGGTAGCCCAGTTCGGTCGGCCGTACGGTGTCGCCGTCGACGCGTACGTCACCGCTGTCGACGAGAACGCCGTGCTCGAACCCCGCGTCGACGTCCAGGGACATGGTGGCCCCCGGGTCCAGCGACACCTCGGCGCCCAGCAGCGGCGTGAAGGTGCTGACGGGTGAGGTGTCCCCGGCGAGCGAGCCGAGGAAGACGCGCACCGTGCCGTTGTCGAGGGTGACCGGTACGGGCGCGTGGTGCTGGAAGTCCCGGCCGGTGCCGCGGTGTTCGTCCGGCAGGGCCACCCAGAGCTGGACACCGTGCAGAAGGGTGGTGCCGGAGGTGGACACCTCGGAGTGGGCGATGCCGGAGCCGCCCGTCATGAGGTTGAGTTCGCCCGGCCTGACCAACGCGTGGGTGCCCAGGCTGTCCCGGTGCTCGATCTCCCCGCTGAAGAGCCAGCTGACCGTCTGGAGACCGGTGTGCGGGTGCGGTGGGACGTTCATGCCGCCCGACCCGGCCACGTCGTCGGGACCGTAGTGGTCGGCGAAGCACCAGGCTCCGATCAGCGTCCGGGCCCGTTGGGGCAGCGTGCGCCGCACCTTCATGGCGCGGGGGCCGCCGAGGGGGACGTCACGGGCGGTGAGGACCTCGATGCCGGCGGCGGGTACGTCGCCCTCCGACGCGCCGCACTTCATCTCCGCGGGGTGTGTCTCCGTGTTGCTCACGCTCACCGCGCCTTCCCCGCCGACGCCGACATGAAAGTTCCACTTTCAACATCCATGGGGTGATGATAGAGCCGGACTAGGACTTCACGAAGTCCAGCAGGTCGGGGTTGAGTACTTCGGGGTGGGTGGCGAGCATGCCGTGCGGGAGTCCCTCGTACGACTTCAGCGTGCCGTTCTTGAGGAGCTTCACCGACAGCGGCGCCGCGTCCTCGTACGGCACGACCTGGTCGTCCGTGCCGTGCGCGACCAGCACCGGGACCTCGATCCGCTTGAGGTCCTCGGTGAAGTCGGTCTCGGAGAACGCCTTGATGCACTCGTAGTGGGCGTTGGCCGCGCCCGTCATTCCCTGCCGCCACCAGTTGTCGATGAGCCCTTGGGAGACCTTCGCGCCCTCCCGGTTGAAGCCGTAGAACGGGCCGGAGGGCACGTCGATGTAGAACTGCGCGCGGTTGGCGGCCAGGGCCGTCCGGAATCCGTCGAAGACCTCGATCGGGGTGCCGCCGGGGTTGGTCTCGGACTTGACCATCACGGGTGGCACGGCGCCGACGAGCACCGCCTTGGCCACCCGGCCCGGCTCGGCACGTGCCACGTAGCGCGCGACCTCGCCGCCGCCGGTCGAGTGCCCGATGTGCACGGCGCCCTGAAGGTCCAACGCGTCGGTCAGCGCCGCGACGTCGGCGGCGTAGGTGTCCATCTCGTGGCCCGTCGAGGGCTGGCTCGAACGCCCGTGGCCGCGCCGGTCGTGGGCGATCACGCGGAAACCGTGGGCGAGGAAGAACAGCATCTGGTTGTCCCAGTCGTCCGCGGTGAGCGGCCACCCGTGGTGGAAGACGACCGGCCGGCCGTCGCGCGGCCCCCAGTCCTTGTAGAAGATGCTCGTGCCGTCGGAGGTGGTGACCCTGCCCATCACTGTTCCTTCCGCGTCTCCGTCAGTTCTGTCAGAAGCGGCCGGCGGACCTGGTTGCGCGACCAGCAACCCCGGTCGAATCCACGCCAGCCACCCTACGCCCATGTCCGGTATGTCTCACCGGGAGAATGCGTTCGGGGCCCCGCGGCCCACGGAAGAGGGAGAGATGGCAACGAGACCGCATGACGTGGGCGTCCTCGTGTTCGAGGGCATGAAGATGCTCGACCTGTCCGGCCCGGCGGAAGTCTTTGCGGAGGCCAATCGGTACGGCGGCCGGTACCGGCTGAGCATCGTCTCGCCGGACGGGGCGGCGGTGCGTTCGTCCATCGGCATGCTGGTGCCCGCCGACGCGGACGCACGGTCACCCGCCGCCTACGACACGCTGGTCGTCGTGGGCGGTGACGTGCCGCCCGCCTCGTCCGTCGATCCGGCGCTCAGCGAGGCCGCGCGGTCGCTGGTGAAGCGGGCGGGGCGCGTCGCCTCGGTATGCACCGGCGCCTTCGTCCTGGGCGCGGCCGGGCTGCTGGAGGGCAGGCGGGCGACGACGCACTGGCAGCACGCCGGCACGCTGGCCCGCCGCTGTCCGTCGACGCGGGCGGAGCCCGACGCGATCTTCGTCAAGGACGGCGCCACCTGGACGTCCGCGGGTGTGACGGCGGGCATCGACCTGGCCCTCGCCCTGCTGGAGGAGGACCACGGGCCCGACCTGGCCCGGAAGGTCGCCCGCTCACTGGTGGTGTACATGCAGCGGGCCGGCGGCCAGTCCCAGTTCTCGGCCTCGCTGCGGGGTCCGGCCCCGCGGACGCCCGTGCTGCGCCGCATCCAGGACGCGGTGCAGGCCGATCCGGCCGCCGACCACAGCCTGGAGGCGCTGGCGGCGCGCGTGCGGGTCAGTCCGCGGCATCTGACCCGGATGTTCCGGGCGGAGCTGGACGTCACGCCGGTGAAGTACGTCGAGCTGATCCGTTTCGACATGGCCAAGGCCCTGCTCGACGCCGGGCACAACGCCACGGAGGCCGCCGCGCTGTCGGGTTTTCCCAGTTACGAGAGCCTGCGCCGCGCCTTCGCACGGCATCTGGGCCTGTCCCCCGCCCGCTACCGGCACCGCTTCGCCACCACGGGGCGGGGCGCCCGCGCGCGGCCGGACGGCGGGTGAGGCGTGGCGGGGTGCCACGGCCGTTTCCGAGGGGTTGTCGGCCATCGGGCAGCGGACACCGGGGTGGTGCCCGGCGGAAAGTGGGGACACGAACGACGGCACCGATCCCCTGGAGGGCAGCCATGGCCGAGACGATCGCCGGTATCGAGATTCCCGACAGCAGGCTCGCGCGGGAGGCGACCGACCTGATCCGGGACACCACACCGCCGCTGATCTTCCACCACTCGCGCCGGGTGTACCTCTTCGGCAGTCTCCAGGCCGCCGCCCTGGGCATCCGCCCCGACCCTGAGCTGCTCTACGTCGCCGCGCTCTTCCACGACACCGGCCTGGTGCCGCCCTACCGCGGTGACGACCAGCGTTTCGAGATGGACGGCGCCGACCAGGCCCGCGCCTTCCTGCTCGCCCACGGCGTCCGCGAGGCCGACGCCGACACCGTGTGGACGGCCGTCGCCCTCCACACCACGCCGGAAGTGCCGTACCGGATGGCCCCCGAGATCGCGGCGACCACCGCGGGCGTCGAGACCGACGTACTGGGCCTGCGCCTGGAGGGGCTCACGCGGGCGCAGATCGACGCTGTCACCGCCGCGCATCCCCGCCCGGATTTCAAGAAACAGATCCTGCGGGCGTTCACCGACGGTTTCGAGCACCGCCCGGAGACCACGTTCGGCACGGTGAACGCGGACGTGCTGGAGCACTTCGTGCCCGGCTTCCGGCGTACGGACTTCGTCGACGTCGTCGAGAACTCCGCCTGGCCGGAGTAGCCGGTCCTCCCCCGTTACGGGCGCACCCCAGCTCGGCCACCAGGTCGGCTGCGGTCGCCCGGGGCGGGGCCCGCGTCGCGTCACCGGGGGCCGGGGAGGAGCCGGACGGGCCCGGCGCCCGCGGGAAATGTTCCTCGGCTTTCTTCCGGGACGACAACCTGAGCGGATTCCGGTTCCGGAGACACCACGGCGAGCCGTGCGAACCGACGCGGGTCGACGATCGTCATCAGACAGGCCTTCGCCGGAGTGGGGCGCCGCGTCCCGGCCGTACACCAGGGCCGGGCTCGCGGGCCCCGCGGAGGGTTCAGTGCCCCGGCACGGCCGGCCCCGCGAGGGCCTTGCCGTGCTGTGCGGCGGTCAGCCGGCGTACGAAGAGGATCGCGAGCACCGCGGCCAGGGCGTCGAAACCGGCACTGGCCATGACCAGTCCGGCCGCGTCGTGGATCGCGTCGATGTCCTGGGCCTTGTCGTACGTCCTGGACGCGTAGCGGTCGAAGACCATGGCCCAGACCCAGGCACCCCACCAGGCGTTCAGGAGTCCCCGGTGCCGCGGCGCCCCGCCGTAGGGGTCGGGCTGGGCGGCTCGCAGCACGTCGGCGGCGATGCCGCGCGGGATCCAGAGGTTGGCGATCGGGATGAACCAGCAGGCGATCGCCCAGCCGGGGGTCCTGCTCTGAGTGTCGGGCGCGAAGACCTCCGCGTTGTGACGGACCCGGTGGAACCAGATGACGAAGACCACGGCCGTCGCCAGCATGGCGAGGACGTACAGCATGGCCGACCCGGCCATCGCGTAGTCGGCGCGGTTCGCCTCGCCCTCGTCGAAGTCGACCACGCCGCCCGAGGCGACCTTGCCCATCAGGGACCGCATGTTGAGCGATGCCGCGACGATCAGCAGATCGGCGACGATGACGACACCGAGCAGCACGGTGACGGCCTGCGCGAGGCCGACGGGCGAGCGCAGCACAGGGCCGGGCGCGGGCGGGTGCGAACTGGGCATGGGTGTGGACGCATACGTCATGACGGGCCCCCCGGGGATGGTGTTGAACGCGGCGACCTGTCCGAGGACGGCGCGGCAGACGACCGTGCGTGCGGTCGGCCTCGGGACTTTATCCCATGTCGGCGGGCGGCTTCCGCCAGCACCCTCGGAGTCACCAGACCGGCCTTCGACCTGGGCCGCGCGTCCGGCAGCCGTCAGGCCGTCAGTTCGCTCTGGACCGGGGCCACGCGGGCGGGCGGGTGCCGGACGAACCACTCCGTCGCCAGCAACCGCTCCCGGGCCTCGGGCGTGAGTCCGGCGATCACACCCGGCAGCGCGCCCCGCCGCACTTCGGAACGGTGGGCCAGGACCGCGGCGATCTTCCGGTCCAGCCAGGGGCGGACGTCGACGGTCGCGGTGATGTGCTCGTCCGGGACGGTGAACCGCGCCTTGCGCGCCCCGACCACCTCGTTCAGGGCCGGGACGGCCGAGTGCGGGTGGGTGGCGAGGTAGAGGGCCCGGGGGCTCCAGGGGGCGCCGGCGTCCGGGTGGAGCAGGTCGAGCCCTGCCGCCTGGACCGCCAGTACGGCCACCCGGTGGGTGTGCAGGTGGTCCGGGTGGCCGGTCAGCCCGCCGTACGCGTCGTGGGTGACGACGATCTCCGGGCGGAAGTCCCGGATGTGCGCCACCAGTTTCCGCACCGCCTCGTCGAGCGGCGCGTCGCGGAGCCTCGGCCTGCCCGGCGCCGACGACGGGACACGCGCGTCGGCGTAACCGAGCATTCGCGGCGCGCCCGCGCCGAGCGTCCGCAGGGCTTCGGCCAACTCAGCGGCCCGCGGGCTGTCCTCGGCCCAGGTCGCCGTGACGACCGCGGTGCGACCTCCCGCGGCGGCGTGCCCGGCGAGCACCCCGCCCGCCGACAACGACTCGTCGTCCGGGTGGGCGAAGACGGCCAGCAGGCTCGGCGGGGGCACGGGCACGGGCATGGACGGAACCTCCGGATCGGACGGGCAGATCGTATGTGTCGCCCGCCCGGAGGGGAACGGACGCCGGCGGCCCGGCCTCACGGAATCTTCGGGCCGACCGGTTCGGGGGTCCCTCCGACCGCGGACGGAGAGCCGGGGGGGAGGACGGCGGCGTACTGCGCCGCGGCGGTCCGGCCGTGCGCACCGAACGCACCGTGTGGGCCGCACGCCGTCCCTGACCGCGTCCCGTTCCCGCGGGCCGGCTCTCTGGAGCCCGTCGCCCCGCCGCCACCGGGCGGCCGGGCGAGTCGACAGCTCCCCGTCGGAGGGAGAGGATGTGAGACATCGGCCCGTCCACCCAGCAGGCCGCCGCTCTCGGTGCGAAGGAGTAGCGATGACCGATCGACCGGGCAGGGTGATCGGCGACATCACGATCTCGGTCGACGGGTTCTCGGCCGGGCTCAACCAGACGCAGGACCGCCCCTTCGGCGACGACGGCGGCGACGGCTCGGGGGCCGGACTGCACGCCTGGATGTTCGACACCCCCGACGAGAACCGGGCCGAGCTCGAGCAGTTGGCCGCCGCGAAGGCGTTCATCATGGGACGCAACATGTTCGGCCCGGTGCGCGGCGCCTGGGACCGGCCCTGGAACGGCTGGTGGGGCGACGACCCTCCGTTCCACGCCCCGGTGTTCGTGCTCACCCATCACGCGCGCGAGCCGCGGCCGATGGAGGGCGGCACCACGTTCCACTTCGTCACCGACGGGATCGCGTCGGCGCTGGCGCGGGCCCGCGAGGCGGCCGGCGACGGCGACGTACAAATCCAGGGCGGCGCCACCACCGTGAACCAGTACCTCGCCGCCGGCCTGATCGACGAACTGCGCCTGCACATCGCGCCGGTGACGCTCGGCGCGGGTACCCGGCTGTTCGACGGCGTACCGCCCTCGCGGTTGGAGCAGGTGTCGTCGCGGTCGGCGAGCCTGGTCACGCACGTCACCTATCGCGTCCGGGGTGTGGTCTGAGGCCCGCCGTCCGGTGACCGGGCGTGGCGAGGGCCGTCTGCGCGGACCGTCGGCCGTTCAGCCCATGAGGGCCTGGGTGATCTGCCGGGTGGTCTGTGCCGCGACCCTCGGGCTGACGGCGGCGTAGTTCGTGAAGGCGTTGAGGCCCGTCGCGAGGGCCCAGCCGCGCCCCCGGGTCCAGGTGGCGTCGTCCACACCGAGCGCGGCGCGGAAGGCCGCTCGCGGCGCGGCCGACATCAGGGTGAAGGCGATGGTCAGGTCGCGGGCGGGGTCGCCGATGCCGAGTCCGCCGAAGTCGATGACCGCGCTGAGGCGGCCGCCGGCGGTCAGCAGGTTGCCCGTGTGGAAGTCGCCGTGGAACCAGACCGGAGGACGGTCCCAGTCCGGGGCGTTCAGCGCCGCGTCCCACAGCCCGGTCATGGCGGCGGCGTCGAACACGCCGTCGAGCTCAGCGATGGCGGCGCGCGTCGCGCGGTCCCGGGCGGCCAGCGGCGAGCCGGCTAGGTCCGCACGGGTGCCCAGTGACGCGGTCTCGCCGGGCGCGAACCGTTGAAGTGCGCTCAGGAATCCGGCCAGTCCGACGGCGGCCTCGCAGGAGTCGCCCAGAGTCCGGACCGTGGCCGCCTCACCGTCCAGCCACCGCGTGACCGCCCAGGCCCACGGGTAGCCGAAGCCGGGGGCGCCCACCGCCACGGGAACCGGGATCGCCAGAGGCAGGTGCGGGGCGAGCCTGGGCAGCCACTCGGAGTCCTTGCTCGCCTGCCCGAGGGCGCCGGCGTGGCAGGGCAGCCGGACGGCGAGGTCTTCGCCGAGCCGGTGGATCACGTGGTCCGAGCCCGCCGGTTCGAACCGCTCCAACGGCAGTTCCGCCCACTGCGGGAACTGGCTGTCCACCAGGTGTCTCACCAGTTCGGTGGTGATCGAGGGGCGGTCCGGAGTGCTTCCGGTCGGCAAGGACGTCTCCTGACGTCTGCCCGCTGCGGGCGGCGGGCGGTCGAAGCCATGGAACGGCGTCGCCCGTCGCCGTGTCGACCGGATTTCTCCGACGCGTCCCGTCCAGGAGTGGCGGGCTCACACGGCCGGGCCTCCGGCCGGGAGGCCGTCCACGTACGTCTCCACGACCTCGATGTCCCCGATGCGCGAGGTGCCGACCCGCCTGGGGTCGTCGCCGAGCACCACCAGGTCGGCCCGCTTGCCCGGGGTGAGGCTGCCCAGGTCGTCCTCCCAGTGGCAGGCGTGGGCGGCGGCGACCGTGTAGGCGTGCAGGGCCTCGTCGACGGTGATCCCCTCCTCGGGGCCGATGGTCAGGCCGGACTCGGAGGCGCGCTCGACCATGAACTGGACGGCGCGCAGCGGTGATCCGTCCGTGACGGGGCGGTCGGAGCTGCCCACCAGTGGGACGCCGTGGTCCAGGAAGGCCCTGCCGCGGTAGAGCCAGGGGGCGCGCTCCTCGCCCATGATCGCGGCGTAGTCGTCGCCGAAGTACCGCAGGAAGTTGGGCTGCACGACCGCGCTGACGCCGAGCCGTGCGAAGCGCGGGAGCTGGTCGGGACGGATCAGGCCGGCGTGCTCGACGCGGTGCCGGACGTCGGGGCGCGGGCGCAGCCGCTGGGCGCGTTCGAGGGCGTCGAGGGCCACGTCGGCGGCACGGTCGCCGATCGCGTGCACGGCGAGCTGCCAGCCGGCGAGGTGGCCGTCCACGATGGTGCCGGCGATGACGTCCGGGTCGTCCTGCAACTGGCCCGCGTGGTCCAGCCCTTGGTACGGGGCGGTGAGTGCGGCGGTGCGTGCCATCATGCCGCCGTCGGTGAAGACCTTCAGCGCGCCGACGGACAGCCGGTCGTCGCCGAAGCCGGTGCGCAGGCCCAGGTCGAGCGACCGGGGGATGCCGTCGCGCTCGTGTGCGGCGACCGGGTGCAGGGTGTCGGCGGCCACCATGAGCCGCACCCTCAGCGGCAGCAGGCCCTTGTCGCGGGCGAGTTGGTAGGCGCCCAGTTCCACCGGGCTGTGTCCCAGGAGGGCGCCGCCGATCCCCGCTTCGGCGCAGGCGGTGACCCCCTCGGCCAGGCAGGTGCGGGCAGCCCGCCCGATCGCCTCGGCCAGCTCCTCCTGGGCGTACGGCAGCCGCAGCGCGCGGGCGGCGCCCATGGCCCCCTCGGCGAGGAAGCCGTTCTCGTGCGGGGTGCCGGCGGGGAGCAGGTCCAGGACGGCGGAGTTGACGACGCAGCCGTGTCCGGAGTCGTGCGTCACGTACAGCTTGTGGCCGTGGCTGACCTTGTCGAGTTCGGCGGCGGTCAGGTGGCGGCCCAGCACCCGCTGGTCGTATCCGGCGATGCTCACCCAGGTGCCGGGCGAACCCGTGCGGGTGACGGCCTCCTCGACGCGGGCGAGGACGTCGTCGATCCGTGTGCGCCCGGCGATGCTCGGGGTGCTCTGCTTGAACCCGGTCCAGGCCAGGTGGACGTGGGCGTCGATGAAGCCCGGCAGTACGGTGGCGCCCTGCAGGTCGACGACCTCGCGGGCGGGCAGGGACGTCACGGCGTCGTCGAGGCCCACGATCCGGCCGCGCCAGACGCCGAGGTCGTGGGCGACGGGGTGGCCGGGGTCCATGGTGAGGAAGCGGGCGTTGGTCAGCCGGGTGTGGAGCACGGTGCCTCAGGCCTCGGTGGCACGGGTGAGGGAACGGGGGCGCAGGTCCGTCCAGTTGGCCTCGACGTAGGCGAGACAGGCGTCGCGGGAGTCCTCCCCGAAGACGGTCGTCCACCCGCCGGGCACCTGGGCGAAGGACGGCCAGAGCGAGTGCTGGCCCTCGTCGTTGACGAGAACGAGGAAACGGCCGTCTGCGTCGTCGAATGGGTTGGTGCTCATACGCGGGGCCTCCCGATGCATTAGGTTAGGCTCGCCTAAATCGAGATCGAGCTTAGCTTTCCCGCTTTCCGCTCCACAAGGAGACATCGATGAGGCTCGTGGAGGAAGAGGCGTTCGCCGTGTACGGGTTGCGCGGCACACCGGGCGGCGACGGCTTCTGGGCGGCCGCGAGCGCGCCCGTGGCGGTACCCGACGGCGACGGCTGGACGACGCTGTTCCTGCGGCGCGGGTCCGAGGCGGCGAGCGTCGTCTTCGAGAGCTGGTCGGAACCGGTGGAGCTGCGCCGGTGGGGTGACACGGACTGCTGGTACGCCGAGGTGCGGATGCCCGCACGGCTGCGGGTGACGTACTGGTTCCGCGTGGGCGGCGCGGCGTACGCCGACCCGCTGAACCCGGTGGGGGCGGGCGGCGACCGGTCCATCGCCGCGACGCCCGACGCACCGGCCCAGCCGCACTGGCCGGCCGTCGGCGCCGACGACGTACTGCCGCTGCCCCGCACCCGGTTGCGCTGGATCGGTGGGCTGCTCGGCGGGCGGCGCACGGTGCGGGTCCACCCGGTGGGCGGCGGTGGGCCGGTGGTTGTGCTGCTGGACGGGGACGACTGGCTGCATCTGCACCCGGCGACGACCGCGTTCGAATCGGCGGTCGCCGGCGGTGACATGCCGCCGGTCACCCTCGTGTTCCTGCCGGCCAGGGACCGGACGGCGGAGTTCGGGTGCCGTCCGGAGCTGTGGGAGGCGGTCCGGGACGAGTTGCTGCCGCTGGTGGCGGATTCCGGGGTGCCCGCCGACCCGGGGCGGCTGGTGGTCGCGGGGCAGAGCCTCGGCGGGCTGAGCGCCCTGTACGCGGCTCTCAGGTTTCCGGACCTGGTGTCGCGGGTCGCCTGCCAGTCGGCGTCGTGCTGGTGGACGCCCGGTTCGGCGGAGCTCGCGGACCCGCTGGGCGGTCCGGTCGGCGGGTCTCTCGCCGAGCTGCTGCGGGAGGGGCCGGATCTGTCCGGCCTGCGGGTCGCCTTCGACGTGGGAGAGCATGAGCGGCGGATGCTTCCGCACTGCGAGCTGGTGGAGAGCCTGGCCGCGGGGGCCGGTGCGACGGTGCGCATCGCGCGGTCGCCCTCGGGCCACGACCGGGCGGGCTGGCGGCACGCGCTGCTGAGGGACGTCGCCTGGGCTCTCTCCGGGTCCTACCGCCGGTCGTAGCGGTGACCCCGCGGCCCCGTTGCGGGCGCCGCGGCGTCCGGGGTGGGTGGCGTCGGCCACCCACCCGGTGCTTCGTACCGCCCTCAGCTCTGCGGACGGCTGCCGTGGTTGGCGCCGTTCTTGCGGCGGGCCTTCTTCTTGCGACGTCGCTTCGAGGACATCGAAACCTCCTGTTTCTCATATTTCCGGACAGTGTGCACCGGATTGTCACCACCGGTGATCACAGAGCCCCTTTCCCAGTCACGCTGTCGCAAACACGCGAAACGGAAGCAAACAGGTGGCGCGCGTCACCGCTCCCGGAGGTCACCGGGCCACCGCCAGGCAGTAGCCCTCGTCGGTGGCCAGGAGGTTGCGGTGCGTGTCCTCGGCGGTGATCACGCCGTCGTCCAGGACGAGGACCCGGTCGGCCACGTCCAGCAGTGCGGGACTGCTGGTGATCACGACGGTGGTGCGGCCCCGGCGCAGCCCGGCCACATTGCGCGCGATGAGCTGCTCGGTCACGGCGTCGACGGCCGTCGTCGGGTCGCGCAGCACGAGGACGTCGGCGTCGGCGGCGAGGGCGCGGGCCAGGGAGAGACGCTGGCGCTGTCCGCCGGACAGGTTCGCGCCCCGGTCGCGGACGGGGTGGTCGAGGCCGTCGCGGTGCAGGGCGACCACGTCGGTCAGCATGGACGCCTCGACGGCCTCGGGGACCGTACGGCTGGTGCCCGAGGGGTCGATGTTGGTGCGCAGGGTGCCGGCGAAGATCTCCCCGTCGTACGGATTGACGAGGAGCTGCGCGCGGAGTGCCTCCACCGACAGGTCCGCGAGGTCCCGGCCCGAGACGCGCACCGCCCCCTCGTAGGCGTCGGGCGGCACCCGCAGGGCGAGCACCGCCGCGAGGTCGGCGGCGGCGCGCGGCTGGTAGGCGGCGATCGCCACGAACTCCCCGGCCGCTACGTGGAACTTCAGCTCGCGCAGGGCGCCGTGGCGCACGCAGTCGACCTCCAGCCCGCCGCCGGCGGCCGGCCGTTCGGTCCCCGGGGTCGTCACCGGCGGCGCGTTCAGCACCAGCGCCATCCGTTCGGCGGAGGCGCGGGCGACCATCACGTACTTCGGCATCTCGGAGAAGAGTTTGAGCGGCTCCATGATGAACTGCGCGAGCCCCACCGCCATGACGAGTTCACCGATGTTGATCCGGCCCTCGAACGCCAGCCAGCCGGCCGTGAGCGTCACGGCGGCGGCGAGGACCGCGTTGAGGGCCAGCGCGGTGCCCGCGTACACGCCGTTCACCTTCGCGACGGTGACGGCCTGCCGCTTCGCCTCCGTGCTGACCCTCCGGTAGGACCGGAACGCCGCGTGGTTGCCGCCGAAGCCGTGCAGCGGACGCAGGCCGGTGATCAGATCGGCGACCTTGGCGCCAGCCCGCGCCACCCGGGCCTGCTGCTCCTGGGTACTGGAGCCGATCCGTCCGGACATCACGCTCAGGACCGTCAGGATGGCGACTGTTCCCGCGATCACGAGCACCCCGAGCCGCAGGTCGGCGAGCCCGAGGGCGACGGCCGCGATCAGCACCGCCACCAGCGAGCTGATCAGCAGCGGCACCACCTCGATGATGTCGGCGGTCTGGTCGGCGTCCTCGGTGGCGATGGTCAGCACCTCGCCGGACTTGAGGTCGACGTCCCTGGCCACCGGCTGGAGTCCGCACTCCGCCACCCGTACGCGCCAGCGGTGGGCCTCGGTGGTGTTGGCCTTCTGCAGGACGCGCATGCCGAACCGCCACGACAGCGACACCGTCGTGATGATCACCGCGAGGGCGGCGATCGACACACCGAGGGAGCCGGGGCTCCGGTCGCGCATCGTGTGTTCGACGATGAGGCCGAGGGCGATGGGGAAGGCGGTCTCACCGGCCTGGTACAGGCCCATGAGGAACGTGCCCCCGGCCATGGCGCCCACATTGCGGCGCAGGGCGGTCCGCAGGATGTCGGACCCCGGTCGGGGCCGCTTCGTGTCAGCAGTGGTCATCTCGTGTCAGTGGTCGTCGAGGTGGCGGGCGATCGCTTCGGGGGTTCGCAGGGTCAACAGGTCGCGGATGGTGATCACCGGACCGTACTCCCGGCGGAGCAGCCCCGTCAGCCGCACCGCCAGCATGGAGTGTCCGCCGAGGGACACGAAGTCGCTCACCGCGCTCACCTCGTCGTCGTCCAGGTCCAGTGCCTCGGCGAAGAACGCGCACACCGCGGTCTCGGTCTCCGTCACCGGACCGCGCTCCCCCGCCGTCGTCAGCGCGCCCAGCGGTTTGGCCTCGGGCAGCGCCTTGGTGTCGGCCTTCCCGTTCACGGTCAGCGGGATGGCGTCGACCTGCGCGTAGTGCGTCGGGCGCAGGAAGTCCGGCAGCCCGGCGCCCACTTCCGCGGCGACCTCCGCCAGGTCGGCGCCGTCCAGCACGAGGTAGGCGGCCAGCCGGTAGGCGCCGTCGACCCGCGGGTCGGGCTGGGCGACCGCGGCGACGAACCGCACTGCCGGGTGCGCCGCGAACACGGCCTCGACCTCGCCGAGTTCGACCCGGTGGCCCCGGATCTTGACCTGCTGGTCGGTGCGGCCCAGGTACGTCAGGTTGCCGTCGGGCCGCCGCGCCACGAGGTCCCCGGTGCGGTACATGCGCTCGCCGGGCGCGCCGAAGGGGCAGGCGACGAAGCGGTGCGCGGTATGCGCGGGCTGCCCGAGGTAGCCGCGCGCGATGCCGATGCCGGAGACGTACAGCTCGCCGGGCACGCCGTCCGGCAGCGGTCGCAGCCACGGGTCCAGGACGTACACGTCGGTGTTGTCGATCGGCACCCCGACCACCGGGTCGGGGCACTCGAAGGTGCCGACGCCGAGGGTGTTGATGGTGTACTCGGTGGGCCCGTACAGGTTGTAGCCGGCCGTCCCCTCCGTGTCCGCGAGCCGCTGCCACAGGGCCGGGGTGACGGCCTCGCCGCCGAGCAGCACCAGCGCGGGCCTGCGCGCCGGGTCGTCGAGAAGGCCCTCGGCGGCCAGTTGCTGCGCGTAGGTCGGGGTCACGTTGACGACGTCGATGCCGTGCTCCAGGCAGTAGGCGACCAGCCGGGGCGCGTCGCGGCGCAGTTCCTCGTCGCAGATGTGCACCTCGTGGCCGTCGGCGAGCCACAGCAGCTCCTCCCACGACATGTCGAACGCGAACGACACCGTGTGCGCGATCCGGAAGACCCGGTGCCCGTGCTCGGCCAGCACCGGTCCGAAGATCCGCCGCTGGTGGTTGACCAGCATGTTGGTGAGTCCGGCGTACTCGGTCACCACGCCCTTGGGCTTTCCGGTCGAACCGGAGGTGTAGATCGTGTACGCGGGGTGCCGCAGCCGGCCGGGGTCGTCGGGGTCGAACGTCGCGAACGGTTCGGCCTCGGGCAGCGGGCGGTCCAGTTCGATCAGGTCGCCGGTCAGGCGGGGCGACACGGCGCTGACCGTGAGGATCACCTCCGGGCGGGCGTCGGCGACGATCGCGGCGATCCGCTCGTCGGGGTGGTCCAGTTCCAGGGGCACGTACGCGGCGCCGACGCGCAGCACGGCGAAGAGCGCCACGATCGAGTCGAGGGAGCGCGGGACCGCGATGCCCACCGTCGTCTCGGGACCGATGCCGCGCCGGGCGAGCACACCGGCCACCGCGCGGCTGCGGTCCCGCAGCTCGGCGAAGGACATGGCCGCACCGTGGGCGACCAGCGCCACCCGTTCCGGGTCGCGGTCCGCGGCCAGGTCGAAGCGGTCGACGACGGTGTCCGTGCCGACGTCCGTGCGGCGGGCGGGAGCCGGCTCGGGCCCCGCCCCCGGCAGTGCGCCGACGGGTCCGGCCGACCGTGTCAGGTCGTCGAGTACACGCAGGTAGTCGTCGAGCAGGCGGCGGGCTCGGTCGGTGTCCTGGTCGCGGTACTCCAGTTTGACGGTGAGCCGGTCGCCGGGGGTGACGACCCAGGTGAACGGGTAGTGCGTGGAATCGTCGGCGCGTACCGAGGTGATGCCGTGCTCGGCGTTCAGCTCGGCGAGGGCGTCCAGGTCGAGGAAGTTCTGCAGCACGAACAGGTTGTCGAAGAGGGTGTCGTGTCCACTGGCCCGCTGGATCTCCCCGAGCCCGAGGTACTCGTGCTCCATCGCCTCGGTGCGAGCCGTCTGCACGGCCGTGAGGTACTCGCGCACCGTGTCGCCCGGCCGGGGCCGCGTCCACGTCGGCACGGTGTTGAGCAGGACGCCGACGACGCCGGACAGTCCCTCGCCCTCCCGGCCGGAGACGGTCACGCCGAACACGGCGTCCTCGCGGCCCGTGCGGGCGCCCAGCAGCAGGCCGAAGGCTCCGGTCAGTACCGAGTTCAGGGTGACGCCGTGGGTCCTGGCGGCCGCCCGCAGCCGGTCGGAACGCTCGGCGGAGAGCGTGTGCACGAGGGCCCGCGGCAGGTCGTCGGGGAGGTCGGGGGCCGGTCCGGCCAGCAGCGTCGGTCCGGACAGGCCGGACAGGTGCCCGGCCCAGAAGCGTTCCGCGACGGCGGGGTCCTTGGCGGCGAGTGACCGGGCGTGGTCCTCGAAGCCCGGCGTGGCCGGGACCGGGGCCGGTGGCTTCCCCGCCAGGACGGCCCGGTAGGCGTCGAACAGGTCCCGCAGCACGATCTCGCGGGACCAGCCGTCCCACAACAGCAGGTGGTAGCTGAACAGCAGTCCGTCGCGGTCGCCGGGCAGGCGCACCACGGTGAGCCGGATCAGCGGGGGCCGCGCCGGATCGAAGCCGGTGCTCCGGTCCCTGGCCCGCAGCGCCTCCACCTCCGCGTCGGTCGCCGCCTCGACCGTGGTGACGTCGACCCGTCGGCCCGCCGAGAGGACCTGTACCGGGTTTCCGTCCGCGTCGGTGGTGAAGCCGGCGCCCGCGACGGGGTGCCGCGCCACCACGTACGCCATCGCGTCGGCCAGCGCGCCCGCGTCCAGGCGCCGGTCGAAGGTGAACCAGTTCTGCGCGACGTAGTGTCCGGCCGGGCCCGTCAGCTGGGCCTGGAAGTACAGGCCGCGCTGGAGCGGGGTGACCGGTGCCGTGCGCTCGGCCGTCGCGGCGGCGTCCGCGATGCGGGCCAGTGCCTCGTGCCAGTGCCCGGTGATCCCGTCGGGGACGCCCTCGGCGAGCGTGAAGGCCGCGTGCAGGCCGCCGGTGGCCTCGTCGGTCCAGGCGTTGACCTCGACTGCGTACGGGCTGCCCTGGTCTCCGGGGGCGAGGGGCAGCGCGCGGGATTCGCTGCCCCGGCCCAGGTAGTTGAGGAGCACCTGGGCGCGGGCGGTCAGCAGGGGCGCCGTCTGCGGGTCGAGGTACCTGAGCCGTCCGTAGGCGGCGTGGGCGTCGTCGTCGGGGCGGCGTGCGTCGGCCTCCTTCGCGGCCGCCACGGGGTCGGTCTGCGCCGTCAGCCGCACGGGCGCGATGGCGGTGAACCAGCCGACGGTGCGGGTGTAGTCGTGGTGCGGGAGGGCGGGCAGGCGGCCGTGCCGCTCCAGGTCGATCGCGAGGTCGGTGGGCTCGGGCTGGACGCGGGTGAGGGCGGCGCGCAGGGCGCCGCAGAGCAGTTCGGTGACGTCGATGCCGAGCGCGGCAGGTGCGGTGCGCGTCAGGCGTTCGCTCACGTCGGGGGCGAGCACGACCGTGGACTCGCGCCGTGCGCCGCCGGTGGGCAGCGGCGCGGGCGCCTGGAGCGCGGTGATCCAGCGGTCCAGGTCGTCGGCCTCACAGACGGGTCGGGAGGCGAGCGCTGCGGCGTACTCGGCGTAGGGGGTGGTCGGTGGGGGCAGGGGCGCTCCGCGCATGGCGGCGGTCAGGTCGTCCAGCAGGATCAGCCAGGAAACCGAGTCGACGGCGAGGTGGTGGACGGTGACCACCAGGGTCCGGGTCGTCTCCAGCCAGGAGAACGCGACGACGTGTCCGGATTCGGGGTCGAGCCGTCCCGCGGCTTCGTTCGCCGCGGTGGTCGCGTCCGAGTCCGCCCGTTCGACGGTGACCTCGCGGGCGGGCCCGGTACGCAGGGACCACACCCCGTGGTCGACGCGCAGCCGCAGCCGCAGGACCGGATGGGCGGCGACGACGGCGCGGGCGGCGCGTTCGGCGTCGGCGAACCCGGTGCCCTCGGGCGCCGGTACTGCCCTGGCCTGGGCGAACCGGGCGAGTGAACCTCCCAGTTCCCGCTGGCGCAGGACGATGGGGGTGGGCGGCAGCGGACCGTCCTCGTGACGGACGGTTGCCTCCTTCGCCACCGGTCGTGGGCCCGCTCCCTCCGTCGCCAGGTGTGCGGCGAGCGCGCGGGGGGTCCTGCGGAGGAACACGTCCTTCGGGGCGACCGACAGGCCGAGGGCGCGGGCTCGGTTGATCACGGTGATGGCGACGATGCTGTCGCCTCCGGCGCGGAAGAAGTCGGTGTCGGCGTCGACGGGTACGCCGGGCAGGGCGTCGGTGAAGATCCCCACCAGGGCGTCGAGCGCGGTACCGTCCGCGCCCCGCGGCACGCCCTCCGCGTGTTCCCGTGCCGCGCGCTCGGTCAGTGCCTTGCGGTCCAGTTTGCCGTTGACCGTCAGCGGCAGGGCGTCCAGGCGCAGCACCCGGCCCGGCACCATGTACGCGGGCAGCCTGGCCGCCAGGGCCCCGGTGAGGTCGCCGGGCGCCCGGCCCACGACGTGCGCGACGAGGTGGTCGCCGCTGTCCGCGACGGTGACGGCCACGTCGGCCACGCCGTCCAGTTCCCTGATCGCGGCCTCCACCTCGCCGAGCTCGATGCGGAACCCCTTCAGCTGGACCTGGTCGTCGGCGCGGCCCGTGAACTCCAGCTCGCCGTCGAGCGTGCGGCGGGCGAGGTCGCCGGTGTGGTACATGCGGGAGCCGTCGCCCGTGAACGGGTTCGCCACGAAGCGGCCCGCGGTGAGTCCGGGGCGCCCCAGGTAGCCGAGCGACAGCTGGTCACCGGCGACGTAGATGGCTCCCTCCTCCCCCGGCCCGACCGGGCGGAGCCGGTCGTCGAGCAGGTGGGTGACCAGGCCGGGCAGCGGGCCGCCGATCGGGCTGGCGTCGTCATCGGTGGTGAAGTCCGCGTCGGTGAGCACTCGGTGGGTGACGTGGACGGTGGTCTCGGTGATGCCGTACATGTTGACCAGTTCGGGCGAGGCGGTGCCGTGCCGGGCGACCCAGTCGCGCAGCCGCCCGAGGTCCAGTGCCTCGCCTCCGAAGACGACGCGGCGCAGTGCGGGCAGCGGTTCGCCGGCCTGCCGGTCGGCCTCCATGAACCGGTAGAACGCCGACGGCGTCTGGTTGAGCACGGTCACCCCCCGGTCGCGGACCAGGCGGTGGAAGTCGACCGGGGAACGGGTCAGGCCGTACTCCGGTACGAGCAGTTCCCCGCCGTGCGCCAGCGCGCCCCACAGCTCCCAGACCGCGAAGTCGAAGGAGAAGGAGTGGAACTGGACCCAGACGTCGTCCGGGCCGAAGGCCATGTCGCGCCGGGTGTTGGCGAGCAGCGTCACCACACTGGAGTGCGGGACGACGACGCCCTTGGGCCGGCCGGTCGATCCGGAGGTGTAGATCACGTACGCCGGATCGTGCCACCCCGGTCCGGTGTCCTGGCCGGTGACGCCTCCCGGCGGCTCGTCCCCCCGGACGAGTACCCGGGCCCGTACACCCGCCCGGGACAGCAGCCGGCTGATCCGGTCGTGCCGCTCCGAGTCGACCAGGACGACCTGCGGGGAGGCGTCGGCGAGGACGTACTCCAGGCGGTCGTCGGGGTAGGCCAGGTCGAGCGGCACGTACGCGGCGCCCGCGCGCACGGTCCCGACCAGGGCGACGACCTGTTCGACGGAGCGTGGGACGGCGACGGCGACCAGTCGGCCCGGTCCCGCGCCGGCCGCGCGCAGTGCCGAGGCCGACGCGGCTGACGCGGTGTCCAGTTCGCCGTAGGTCAGGGATCGCCTGGCGCCGTCGAGAGCGCACTGGGTGACGGCGACGGCCGCGGGATCGCGGCGTGCGGCGGCGTCGAAGAGCCCGGCCAGGGTGGTCCGGACGACCGGTTCGGGGAGTCGGGTCCCCTCGGTGGCCACGTCGTCGACCAGGGCGTCCGGCCGGGTGAGCAGGCCGGTGAGGGTCCGGACGAACGTGCGCAGGAGCCCCTGGGCGCTCGTCTCCCGCAGCAGTTCGCCGTCGTAGATCAGGTTGAAGCGCGGACGGCCGTCGCCGGTGCGTTCCGCCACCAGCGTCAACGGGTAGTGCGGTGCGCCCTCGTTCTCGACGCCGGTGATGACCAGCGTGTCGCCGGGCCGCCGCAGAGCCTCGATGTCGGGCGCGACGTCGAAGACCACCAGGGTGTCGAACAGGGTGCCGGTGCCGGCGGCGCGGGCGAGCGCGGACAGCGAGACGTGCTGGTGGGGCAGTACCGCGCTCTGGTGGTCACGGACCGAGGCGAGCAGTTCACGGGCGCTGGTGTCGGCGGACCACCGGGCGCGCAGGGGGATGGTGTTGATGAACAGACCCACCATGTCCTCGACGCCGGGCACGTCGGCGTCCCGTCCGGACACCGTGGAGCCGAACACCACGTCGGTGCGGCGCAGGAGCCCGCCCAGCGTCACCGCCCAGGCGCTGTGCACGGCCACGCTCAGCGGTACGCCGGCCGACCGGACGGCCGCGTCGATGTCGTCCGCCGGTTCCACCGCCGTGTCGGCGAACCGGTCGGACGGGGTGTGTCCCTCGGCGACGAGTGAGGGGCCGGCGATTCCGGCGAGCTGTTCGCTCCACACCCGGTCACCGAGCCCGTCGTCGCCTCGTGCGAGCCGGCGTACGTGGTCGGGGAAGCCGCCGAGCGGGTACGCCGTCCCCGGCGCGTGGTACTCGGCCAGCAGGGTGCGGAGCATCGGCGTCACCGACCAGCCGTCGGCGACGATGTGGTGGACGGTCTGCACGAGGACGTTCCTGCCGGTGCCCGCGCGGACGAGCGTGCAGCGCATCAGCGGGCCGGTGGCCAGGTCGAAGCCGGCGCGGCGGTCCCGCTCGGCCAGGTCGCGGATCTCGTCGTCGGTGATGCCGGGCCGGTCCAGGGTGGTGAAGGGTGCCTCGGTCCCGCCTTCCAGTACGGAGACCACCCGGCCGTCGGCGAGGGGCACGAACCTGGCGGCGAGGTTCGGGTGGAGCGTGAGCAGACGGGTGGCCGCCGCGGCCAGCCGGCCGGCGTCCACCTCGCCCTCCAGGGTGAGCAGTTGCTGCTCGATGTAGCTGCCGGTGGCGTCCTCGTCGTAGACGGAGTGGAAGTACAGCCCCTCCTGGAGCGGGGTCAGCGGCAGGATGTCCCGCAGCGCCGGGCCGTCCAGGGCGTCGACGTCGGACTGGGTGAGTGTCAGCGGGGCGAAGTCGCTGGGCGAGTGGCCGCCGTGTTCGAGGGCGGCCAGCCCGGTCAGGGCCTGGAGGTAGTAGGCGCCGAGGGTGTCGATGTCCTCCTCGGTGAACGCTCCGTCGGGCCAGGAGAGGGTGGTGGCGAGCCGGTAACCGCCGGCCGGGTCGGGTTCGGCGATCGCGTTGAATTCCAGGAGCCGCGGCAGACGCATCCTCGGGTCCCGGCGTTCGCCCAGCTGCCCGGTGGTGTCGGAGAGTTGCCAGTCGCCGGGCGCACCCGCCTCGAAGCGGCCCAGGTAGTTGAAGAGCACCTGGGGCGCGGGGGCGTCGAACTCGCTGTCGGCGAGGTGGCGCAGGGCACCGTAGGAGACGCCGTTGTCCGGGACCCCGGCGAGGTCTTCCTTGACGGCCTTGAGTGCGGCGGCCAGGTACTCGGGGGTGGTGGGGTCGGCGACCGGTCCGGGGTCCACGGTCACCGGGAAGAGAGTGGTGAACCAGCCGACGGTCCTGGACAGTTCGGGCTCGAAGCCGGCGGTGGGTGCCACGAACCGCGGCTCGCGGCCATGGCCTTCGAGTTCGACGTGGGCGAAGGTCTGGTCCTGTCCGAGGTCGCGGCGCCGGCGGGCGAGGGCGACGGCTAGCGCGGTCAGCAGGACGTCGTTGACGCCCGCGTGGAACTTCGCGGGCGTCTCGCCCAGCAGCGCGGCCGTGACCTCGGGGTCCACCGAGACGGTGCGCAGCCGTTCCCGGGCGACGGTGTCCGACTCGTTCAGCGCCCGCCTGCCCAGCGGCCGGTCCGGGCCCGGCAGGGGCCGGCGGTAGTAGGTGCTGTCCGCGTCGAACGCCGCGCGTTCCAGCAGTTGGGTCCAGCGGCGGAACGACGTGCCGGCCGGGGGCAGTTCGACCGGCGTTCCGGAGGCGTGCTGGCGCCACGCGGTGGCCAGGTCCTCCATCAGGATGCGCCAGGAGACGCCGTCGATCACTACGTGGTGGGCGACGAGGACGAGTCGGCGGGCGTCCCGGTTCCACACGGCGCTGAGCATGGCGCCGTGGTCCGGGTCCAGCCCGGCCGTGGCGAGGGCCAGGCATGCGTCGAGCGGCCGGTCGCTCTCCCGCCACCGGGGCGTGGAGCCGTCCGCCTCCGGGATGTCGAAGCTCCAGCGTTCGCCGCGGACCAGCCGGGCGCGCAGCATGGCGTGCCGGGCGACGAGGGCGGCGAGCATCTCGTCGAGGGCGTCCGCGGTCAGTTCCGCCGGGGTGTTGAGGACGACCGACTGCACGAAGCCGTCGACGGCGTCCGTGGTCTCGCCGAGCCACTGCACGACGGGGGAACCGACCACGGGACCGGTCGCCACGTCGCGGTGGTCCACGACGGCGGTGTCCTCGCCGCTCGCCGCCACCGCCGCGAGCGCCCCCAGGGTGCTGTGGGTGAGGATCTGCCGTGTCGTGACGTGGAGTCCCGCCTCGCGCAGGGCGGCGAGCAGGGAGATCGCGAGGATGCTGTCTCCGCCGAGCTGGAAGAAGTCCTGGTCGACGCCGACCCGGTCCAGTCGCAGCAGTCGCGCGACCGCCGCGCACACCGCGCGTTCCCTCTCCGTCGTCGGCGGCACGGCCGAGGCGGTCGTGAGCTCGGGTTCGGGCAGCGCGTGCCGGTCGAGCTTGCCGTTCGCGGTGAGCGGGAACTCCGCCAGGACGACGACGTGGGCGGGCACCATGTACTCCACCATGTGTTCGCCGGCCCAGGCCTTGACGTCGGCGGCCCGCAGCGTCTCGGTTCCGGCCGGGATCACGTAGCCCACCAGGTAGGTGCCGCCCGCGGCGTTCTTCTTGGCGACGACGCAGGTGTGCCGGACGCCGGGGTGTTCGGCGAGTCCGGTCTCCACGTCCTCGATCTCCAGCCGCATCCCGCGGATCTTGATCTGGTTGTCGGCCCGGCCGAGGAAGTCCAGTGAGCCGTCGGGGTTGTAGCGGGCGAGGTCGCCGGTCCGGTAGAGCCGGGAACCGTCGTCGGCGAAGGGGTTCGCCACGAACCGGGACGCCGTCAGGCCCGGCGCGTTCACGTATCCGCGGCCCAGGAGGAGGCCGCCGACGTACAGTTCGCCGCCGACGCCGACCGGGACCGGGCGCAACTCGTCGTCGAGCACGTACAACTGAGTGTTCGGGTTGGCCTTGCCGATCGACGTCGACAGGCGTTCGGCCGCGCCCCGGTAGACGACGTGGGAGACGCCGATGGTCGTCTCGGCGGGCCCGTAGCCGTGGTACATGGGGATGCCGAGCCGGGTGCGGAACCTTTCGTACAGCTCGGGGGTCAGCACCTCGCCGCCGCACCAGACGTGCCGCAGGCCGTCCAGGCGCCCGGAGTCGCCCGCGATCTCCAGCAGTACGTCGAGCATGGACGACACGAGGTAGGTGAAGGTGACGCGCTGCTCGGCGATGACGCCCAGCAGGTGGTGCGGGTCGCGCTCGCCGCCGGGGCCCAGGACGACCAGGCGGCCGCCGCGGACCAGCGGCAGGAAGATCTCGTTGACGGAGATGTCGAAGGACAGCGGCGCCTTGAACAGCGAGGCGTCGTCGGGACCGAAGCCCAGGATCTCGTGGGCCTGCCACAGCAGGCGCTCGCTGATGGCCTCGTGCCGGATCATGGCGCCCTTGGGACGCCCGGTCGAGCCGGAGGTGAAGATCACGTAGGCCAGGGCGTCGCCGGGGACGGGGACCTCGGGCGCCTGGGCGGGGAGTGCGCCGTGGTGCCAGTCGGCGAGGTCCACGGCGACCGCGGCCGGTTCACCGGCCGGGTGCTCCCCCGAGGCGTTGAGCTGTACGACGACGCCGGCGTCCTCGATGACGGCGGCCCGGCGCTCGGCCGGCCAGTGCGGGTCGAGCGGCACGAAGGCGCACCCGGCCTGGAGCACGCCGAGCAGTCCGACGACCATGTCGGCGGAGCGCTCCAGGGAGATGCCGACCAGTTGTTCGCCGGTGAGCCCCAGCGTCACGAGGCGGTGGGCCAGCTGGGCGGAGAGCTCGGCCGTCCGGCGGTAGGTCAGCGTCCGCCGTTCGTCGACGACGGCGACGGCGTCCGGCCTGGTCCGCGCCTGCTCGCGGAACATCTCCATCAGGGTCGGGCGGACGCGGTCGGCGCCGGTGTCGTTCCACCGGGCCAGTTGCTCCCGCCGCGCCGCCGCGTCGGCCGGTGCGATGGTGCCGAGGGGCCGGTCCGGGAAGTCGGCGAGGTCGTCCAGGGCGAGCCGCGCGTCGTCGGGTGCGACGCCCGCCGGCAGCACGACGCTCCGGCCGTCGGCGCCGGCCGCCCCGCCACCGCTCGCGGAGCCGCCGTTGTCGACCCAGCCGAGTACGTCGGGAAAGAGGGTGCTTGGTGCGAGGTCGATGCCGTCGGGACTGCGGCCGGTGGCCCAGTACTCCAGCCCGACGGCGCAGGCCTCGGCGATGGTGCGGTCGGAGAAGTCGCCGGTGCGGCGGCGGACGCCGGCCAGTTGCCCGGGGGAAAGCGGTATGTGACGAGCGCTCGGTTCCATCATCGAAGACTCAACGCCCCTTCCAAGGAATGAAGGCAGGCTAGCCTGACTTAGGGTTACCTAACTAGGCCGCCTGGCTGCCCTCCCGCCAGGCTCGCCACAGCCGTGCGTACCGGCCGCCCAGGGCGACCAGTTCCTCGTGCGTGCCTTCCTCGACGACCCGCCCCGCGTCCAGCACTACGATCCGGTCGGCCGCCATGGCCTGGGTCAGCCGGTGGGCGACGAAGAGGGTGGTCCGGCCCGCGCAGGCGGCCAGCACGGCGCGTTCCAGCTCGGCGGCGCCCTCGCTGCCCGCCTCCGCCGTCGACTCGTCCAGCACCACCACCGGCGACCGGCTCAGCACCAGCCGCGCCAGCGCGATCTGGGCGACCTTGGTGACGTCGAGGCGTTCACCGCCCTCGCCGACCGCGGTGTGCAGTCCGTCGGGCAGCGCGTCGGCCCAGTAACCGGCTCCCACCGTGCGCAGAGCGTCCGTGAGTTCGGCGTCGGTCGCCCCCGGCGCGGCCAGCCGCAGGTCGTCGGCGAGCGGGCCGGAGAACACGTGCGTCTCCTGGGTCAGGATGCTCACCAGGGCCCGCGCCCCGGCCTCGTCGAGGGACGCCAGGTCGGTCGTACCGATCCGCACCGACCCCGCCTCGGGGGTGCCGATGCCCGCGATGAGCGCGGCCAGCGTGGTCTTGCCCGCGCCGGTCGCCCCGACCAGGGCGAGCGAGCCGCCGGCCGGGATGGTCAGGGAGACGTCCCGCAGCACCGGCTGCTCGGTGCCGGGGTAGCGGAACGTCAGCCCCTTCACCGTCACGGGGTACGGCCCGGCGTCCGCCGTCGCGGACGCGTCGCCCACCAGCCGCTCCTCGGCCTCCTCCCCCAGTACGCCGACCAGCCGGGTGAGTCCGGCGCCCGACTTCTGCGCCTCGTCGAAGGTGAACATGATGGCGCCCAGGGGGGTGAACAGCCGGTGGAAGAGCAGCGGGGCGGCCGAGACCTCGCCCAGGGTGGCGGCACCGGCCTCCAGCAGGGCGTACCCCACCACGATGATCAGGGACAGACCGATGAACTCGGCGCGGTTCTCCCGGCCGACGAACCGGCCGAAGAAGCGGAACACCTCGATGCCGAGGTCGCGCACCCGCCAGGACTCGCGGGTGACCTGCTCGCGGAAGACCTCCTCGAGCCGGTACGCGCGGACCGTGTCGATGCCGTCGAGTCCGCTGATCAGGGCCTGCGCACGGTCGGCCTGGGCCCTGCGCTGCTTCCGGTAGAGCGGCGCGGACCTGGGCAGGTACCAGCGCAGGGCCAGCGCGTACGCGGGCAGCGCGCCGGCGCCCGCGAGACCGAGTCGCCAGTCCAGGCCGAACATCCCGGCAGTGGCGATGGCGACGAGGACGCCCGCCGAGAACACCGTGGGGACGGCGGTGCGGATGCCCTTGGAGATGACGGCCACGTCGTCGCCGACCCGGGAGAGCACGTCTCCCCGGCCGACCTGCTCGACGCGGGCGCTGGGCATCCCCAGTACCGCCCGCACGGCTCCTTCCCGCAGCCGGGCGAGCAGGTCGGCGCCGAGCCGCCCGACGAGGTACGTGGACGCCGCGCCGGCCGCCGCGCCGAGCAGCGCGGCGGCCACCATCAGGGCCCCGATCGTGACCAGGACCGACTGCGACTCGCCCTCGACGACGGCGTCGACCACGCGGCCCAGCAGCAGTACCGGGAGCACCTGGAGCGCGGCTCCAGCCACCGTGGTGAGCACGGTGGCGGTCGTCAGCCACGGCACCTCGCGGCAGTGCGCCGCGACCCAGCGGGCGGCCTCGCGTCCGGTCGCCGTGCGCAGAATCGCCGGGGCGACGGCTGTGTCGGTGCGGCTCACCCCTGCGCTGCCGCTTTGACCAGTTCGTCGATGGCGTAGGGCATGGACAGCAGGGTGCCCTGGGAGATGGCGGCGCCGACCGCCGGGCCCTCGCTGTCGAGCAGGTACGACACCTTGCCGTTCTTCACCGCGTTCAGGTTGTTGAACAGCTCGAACTTCTTCAGCGCGTCCTGGTCCGCCCGGTCGTTGATGACGAAGACGCGGTCGACGTCGACCAGGTCGAGCCGCTCCGGGGAGAGCGTCGTGTAGAAGTCGCCGCCCGCCACCTCGTCGATCTTCGTCTGGTACTTGAACCCGATGCCGGTCACGAGGCGCCCGCGTACGTCGGTGGAGGTGAAGGGCGCCACCGACTTGTCGTACCAGGACAGCACCACCGCGGTCCGGTCCGCGAACTCGGGGTGCTCCTTCTTGGCCGTGTCGAGCTTGGCCTGGATGCCGGCCACCATCTTCTCGCCCTCCTCGGCCTTGCCGAGCGCCTTGGCGATGTGGAGCGCGTTGTCCTGCCAGGGCGCGCTGAAGGGCTCCTTCTCGGTCTTGGTGCGGGCCACCGTCGGGGCGATCTTGGACAGCTTGTCGTAGGCGGCCCGGTCGATCTCGGAGTAGACCGCGACGATCAGGTCGGGGCGCAGGGCGGCGATCTTCTCGTAGTTGGGGCCGTCGTCGCCGTTCTTCATGACGACCTCGGGCCTGGTGTCACCCCACTTGTCCTTCACCCAGGGCCACTGGGTGTTGATGTCGGGACTCTGGCCGGCCGGGTTCGGGTACTGGTCGACCATGCCGACCGGCTTGATGCCGAAGGCCAGGACGGTCTGGTCGTCGGTGTAGCCGACGGAGACGACCCTCTCGGGAGCCTCGGTGACCTTCGTGGTGCCGAACGCGTGCTCCACGGTGACCGGGAAGTCGCCGCCGGCGGACGGGGCGTCGCCCGCCGCCTTGTCCGCCGGGTCGTCGGATTCGGAACCGCATCCTGCGAGGAGGCCGGCACCGAGGGCGGCGGCGGACAGTGCCGCCGCCAGTCGTCGCCAGGACCTGGTACGCGTCGTTCTGAGGAAGAGCATCCGGGGATCCCTTGCTGTCGCGCTGTCCGTGCGCCCCGTCTGAGGGCAGCAAACCTTATCGCGGTTGAGTGAGGTTAGCCTACCCTCACTACGACAACTCCGTTGCCGGTCAGTGGAGTTCGACGTGGGTCCGGCCTATCGGCACGATCAGCGGCCGGTCCCCCACCGGGTCCTCGATCACCTTGGCCCGCAGCCCGAAGGCCTCGTGCAGCAGTTCGGCGGTGATCACGTCGCGGGGGTGCCCCTGCGCCAGGATCGCGCCCTCCCGCATCACGACCAGGTTGTCGCTGTAGCGGGTGGCCAGGTTGAGGTCGTGCAGCACCATGACCACCGTGCACCCGGACTCGTGCAGGTCGTCCACCAGGTCCAGGACGTCGATCGCGTGCGCCAGGTCCAGGTAGGTGGTCGGCTCGTCCAGCAGGAGCAGGTCGGTGCCCTGGGCCAGGGTCATCGAGATCCACACACGCTGGCGCTGGCCGCCGGAGAGGGAGTCGACCGGGCGGTCGGCGAGGTCGGACACGCCGGTCATGGCCAGCGCGCGTGCCACCACGTCGGCGTCGTCCGAGGACCACTGCCGCAGCCAGCTCTGGTGCGGGTGACGGCCCCTGGCGACCAGGTCGGACACCGTCAGCCCCTCCGGCGCGACCGGCGCCTGCGGCAGCAGGCCGAGCTTCTTCGCCACGTCCCGGGTCCGGAGCTTCGCGATGTCGTCGCCGTCCAGCACCACCTTGCCGCCGGCCGGTTTCAGCAGCCGCGACAAGGTGCGCAACAGGGTCGACTTCCCGCACCCGTTGGGGCCGATGATGGTGGTGACGACCCCGGGCGGGACGGTCACGTCCAGGTCGTCGATGACGGTCCGGGCGCCGTACCCGACCGTGACGCCCCTGGCCGCCAGCCGTGCGGCGCCGTCGTTTCCGTCGGTTCCGTCGTTTCCGTCGTTTCCGTCGGTTACGGGCTTCACTCCGGTGATGGACTGAACGACCACAGGGCCCCCTTGTTTAGGCTCGCCTTACTTTGTACCAGCTACCGGCGGTTCGCCCGTACCAGCAGATAGACCAGGAACGGGCCGCCGATCGCGGCGGTGACGACACCGACGGGCAGGGAGACCGGCAACACCGCGCGGGCGACCAGGTCGGAGCCGGTCAGCAGCAGCGCCCCCACCATGCCGGAGGCCACCATGGGCGGGGTGGGATGTCTGCCCAGGCGCATCGCCACCTGCGGCGCCACCAGCGCGACGAACGGGACCGGTCCCGCCGCGCTCACGGCCGCGCCCGCCAGCAGCACCGCGCACAGCAGCAGCACGGCCCGCACCGTCGCGTACCGGACGCCGAGGCCGGCCGCGATCTCGTCGCCGAAGTGCAGGGGCTTGAACTGGAAGGCGACGCACGCCACGACGGCCAGCAGGGCGAGCGTGCACCACAGGGCGAGCGACACCTCGTCCCAGGACCGGTCGTCCAGCGAGCCGACCAGCCACGCCTGGGCCCTGGCCACGTCCCTGAGGTCGGCGGTGACGAGCAGCCAGGTGGTGATCGCCTGCATCATCGCGGTCACCGAGATGCCGATGAGGATCAGCCGGAAGCCGTCGATCCCCCGGCGCCAGGCCAGGAAGTACACCAGCAGACCGGTGCCGAGCCCGCCCGCGAGCGCCGCCGCCGACAGCCCCACGGAGTCGGTGATCGCCGCGGCGGTGCCGCCCGACACGGTCACCAGGAACACCGCGACCGCGCTCGCGCCGCTGGTGATGCCGAGCACGTCGGGGCTGGCCAGCGGGTTGCGCGCGATGGACTGGGTGATCGCCCCCGATACTCCGAGCGCGACGCCGACGACGAGCCCGGCCAGGGCGCGCGGCATCCGCAGGTCCATGATGACGAACGCGTCGACCTGATCGCCGCCGCCGAAGACCGTCGCGACCACCCGGGGCAGGGCGATCGGGAAGTCCCCGACACCGATGGACAGGCAGAACAGCAGGAAGGTCCCCGCCGCCAGCAGCAGGGTGACACCGGCCAGCCAGGGCCGCCAGACGAACGACACACCGCCGAGCCGCACGCCCGGCGCCAGGGACGTCTTCGCGTCCGTCCGATCGGTCCTCACGTCCGCCCCGTTCACGCGCTCTTGAACTTTCCACGCCACACCAGCACCGCGAAGAACGGGGCGCCGAGGAGGGAGACGACGATCCCCGCGTCCAGTTCGCCCGGCCGCACCACCAGGCGTCCCACGATGTCGCAGACCAGGAGGACGACGGCCCCGAGCAGCCCCGCGTACGGCACCAGCCAGCGGTAGTCCGGGCCGGTCAGGTACCGGGCCACGTGAGCCACCATCAGCCCGAGGAACGCGATGGGCCCGCACGCGGCGGTCGCCGCGCCCGCCAGCAGCGTGACGGCGACGATGCCGACGGTCCGGCTCCGTGCGATGTTCAGCCCCAGCCCCCGCGCCACGTCGTCGCCCAGGTTCAGCAGGTTGATCGCGGGCAGCGTGGACAAGGCCAGCAGCAGGCCGAGCGCGATGAACGCCGTCACGGGCCAGATGACGTCGAACCGGACGCCGGCCACCGAGCCCGCGTTCCAGAACCGCAGCGCGTTGAGCGACTCCTTGTCCGACAGGGCGACGGCGGTGGTCATCGCCGCGAGGAACACGGTGACCCCCTGCCCGGCCAGGGCGAGCGTCAGCGGGTTGCCGGCGCCCCGGCCGATGCTCGCCAGCCCGAAGACCACGACACCGGCGGCCGCGGCGCCCAGGAAGCCGAGCCAGACGTACTGGAACGGGCTGGTGAACCCGAACAGGGCGATCCCCGTCACCACGGCGAACGAGGCACCGGAGTTCACGCCCAGCAGGCCGGTGTCGGCGATGGGGTTGCGCGTGTAGCCCTGGATCAGCGCACCGCCGACGCCCAGGGCGACGCCCGCCACGACCGCGAGCACCGTGCGGGGGACCCGTACGGTCTGCACGATGAGCCTGATCTCGGTGAGCCGTTGACCGGACCCGGGTTCCGCGAGCAGCCCCTGCCACACGTCGGCGGGGCTCAAGGCGCGCGCGCCGACCGCCAGGGACGCCGCCGACGCCGCCACCAGGAGCGCCACGAGCACACCGAGGCCCACAACGCGCTTTCGGCGGGCCGGTGTTGTGCCCGGAGGCGCCGTGCTCCGGGGCGCAGTCGTGGTCATGGCGACGTACACTAACGCGCCGCGCTGCCGGTCCCGTCGGTGACCGCGCCGGAAGCGGTGCCGACGCCCCGGCCGAGGAGCGACCGCAGGATCTCGCCGACCCGGATGGCCGTGTTGGACAGCAGGGACGACGTGATGCCGTGGGTGTGCTCCGTGCCGCCCTGGAGGTAGATGCCGCAGCGCAGGCCGGAGTCCGTGGCGACGCGGTAGTCGCGCTCGACCTTGACCAGGCCCTCGTCGTCGCGCAGGCAGCGGTCCGCGACCTCGCCGAGCAGGCCGAGGGGGTCGGCCGGGCGGTAGCCGGTGGCGAAGACCACGACGTCCGCGTCCAGCAGGGTCTCCTCGCCGGTGACCAGGGAGGTCACGGTGGCCCGGACCTTCTCCGGCGTCTCCTTGACCTCGGTGAGCCGGGAGACGTTGAGGAAGCGCAGCCGCTCGGTGCCGAGGACCTTCTCCCGGTACGTCTGCCGGTACAGGTCGTCGATCAGGTCGATGTCCACCACGGAGTAGTTGGTGTTGCCGTGGTAGTCCATCAGCCGGCGTTTGACACCGGCGGGGGCGGCGAAGTACTCGTCCACCGCCTCGGGGTCGAAGATCCGGTTGGCGAAACCGCTGTCGTCGGCGGGGCTGTAGCCGTAGCGGGCGAAGACCGCGCAGACCTCGGCGCGCGGGAAGCGCCGGTGCAGGTAGGCGACGTTCTCGGCGGCGCTCTGCCCGGCGCCGACGACGACGAACCGGGACGGCGAGGTGCCCTCCAAGGCGTCCACCTTGGTGAGGAGTTCGGAGTTGTGCCAGACGCGGTCGCCGCGCTCGACGCCCTCGGGCAGGAGGGGTCGCAGCCCGGTGCCGATGACGAGGTTGCGGGTCCGGTGCACCTCCAGCCCCTCCCCCGAACGGACCGTCACCTCCAGGTGCCGCACGGCCCCGTCCCGCTCGACGGGTGCGACGCCGACGACCTCGTGGCCGTAGGAGACCATGTCGTCGACCTTGGCCGCGGCCCACTCGAGGTAGTCGTGGAACTCGACCCGCAGCGGGAAGAGGTTCTTGTGGTTGATGAAGTCGATCAGCCGTCCCTTGCTCTGGAGGTAGCAGAGGAAGCTGAACTCGCTTGCCGGATTCCTCAGCGTCACCAGGTCCTTGAGGAAGGACACCTGCATGGTGGCGTCGTCGATCAGCATGCCCCGGTGCCAGCCGAAGCGCGGCTGCTGCTCGAAGAAGCGGGCGGTGACCGGCTCCCGTCCGTCGGGGCGTGCGTTGTGCTCACTCAGTGCGATCGCCATGGCGACATTGGACGGCCCGAAGCCGATGCCAATGAGGTCGTGGACCAGTGTTGCGTCATCAGGAAGAACCTGTGACATGTCACTCCCATCCTGCGGCCGCCGAAACTTAGGTGAGCCTAAGCTAATGCGATGCGGACTGTCGATAGGGCGATCGGGAAGCCTCCACCCCCAACCGGGGTGCCGCGCAAGGCCGTTGTCCACTAAGGTAAGCCTTGCTTTACTGCCCGGGCCGCCGTCCCCTGCCTCGAGGAGGTACCCCATGCGGGTCGTCATGTTCGGCTACCAGACCTGGGGGCACCGCACCCTGCAAGCGCTCCTGGACTCCGAACACGACGTGGTGCTGGTCGTGACGCACCCGAGGAGCGAGCACGCGTACGAGAAGATCTGGAGCGACTCCGTCGCCGACCTCGCCGAGGAACACGGCGTCCCGGTGCTGATCCGCAACCGTCCCGACGACGACGAGCTGTTCGAGCGCCTCAAAGAGGCCGACCCCGACATCATCGTGGCGAACAACTGGCGGACGTGGATCCCCCCGCACATCTTCGGGCTGCCGCGCCACGGCACGCTGAACGTGCACGACTCGCTGCTGCCCGAGTACGCCGGCTTCTCCCCGCTGATCTGGGCGCTGATCAACGGCGAGTCCGAAGTGGGCGTCACCGCGCACATGATGAACGACGAACTCGACGCCGGGGACATCGTCCGGCAGGAGGCGGTGCCCGTCGGACCGACGGACACCGCGACCGACCTCTTCCACAAGACCGTCGACCTCATCGCGCCGGTCACCATCGGCGCACTGGGTCTCATCGCCGCCGGCCGGACCGAGTTCACCAAGCAGGACCGGTCCAGGGCCAGCTTCTTCCACAAACGGTCCGCCGAGGACATCCGGATCGACTGGGGCTGGCCGGCCCAGGATCTGGAGCGCCTGGTCCGCGCCCAGTCCGAGCCCTACCCCAGCGCCTTCACCTACCACCGGGGCAGGCGGCTGGAAGTGCTCGCCGCAGTGGTGTCCCAGGGCCGTTACGGCGGCACTCCCGGCCGCGTCTTCTACCGTGAGGGCGACGGCGTGGTGATCGTCGCCGGCGCCGACGCCCGGACCGGCCGCAACCACGGCCTGGCCATCACCCGGGTACGGACCGAGGACGGCCGGGAGCTGCCCGCGACGGAGTACTTCACCTCCATGGGCGGATACCTGACCAGCCGTCCCTGATCCGCACGGCGCGCCGACGGCACGGCCGCCGTCAGAGGCGACCTCCCCGGACCACCCTGAACGTGCCCGGACCGGCGGGCAGTTCCACCGTGTACCGGCTCAGGTACGTGTCGAGGAACGGGGAGCGGTCGCCGGGGGTGGCGACGTCGTCGGCGGGGTCGTCCAGGGCCAGCCGGAGCCTGGCGCCCCGGACCTCGACGGTCTCGCCGGAGGGCGTGTCGCGCCATGAGCCGGTCTGGATCGAACCGATCTCCACGGCCAGGACGTGCCCCGCCGCCAGCGTCCAGTCGGTGGCCTTCAGGTCGACGGTCAGCCGGCCCCGGTCCACCAGGGACACCTGCTCGTCGAACATGACGGCGGTGCCGTCCGGGGCGACGTCGTACAGCTTGAGCATGATGTTGCCCTCGCCCTTGGCGGTCAGGGACACCTGCGGGGTGCCGGTGACGCGCACCGCCTGCTTCAGCGGCTTCGACCACACGAAGAAGCTGGAGCCGACCGCACCGCCCCGCTGCCGCTTCGCCGCCTCCCCGGCGAGTCCCTCAGGGGCGGTGTGCTCGGTGGCCGGTGCGTTCTCCATGTCCCACCGGCCGGCCGGCGGCGCGGGCGGACGCGGTGCCGGGGTGCCGGACGCGGTCAGCGCCGCGCGGGCGGACGCGCCGCCGTCGTCCACGTACGAGCCGCCGCCGAGCGGCAGGGTGACCGACCGCTCGGTGACCGGCCAGGTGCGCTGGGCGCGCCAGGCGCCCGTGGAGTCCTCGACGGCGTAGGCCGGGTAGCGGACTTCCGGCCTGACGCCCTTGAGGTACTGGTCGTAAAAGGACAGCGTCTCCTCGTACCAACCCTCGCGGCCCATGGCGAGACGTCCGTCGGGGGTGCGGTCACCGCCGCGCACGTGGTCCCACTGACCGAGCCAGCCGCGCTCGGGGCCCTCGTGGTTGTCGAGGTACTCCTGCATCTCCTCGGGTTTGGTGTTGGGCTCGACGAAGCCCTGCGTGACGAAGAGCGGTGTGTCGCTGCCCCTGGCCATCCGGGCCAGGTCGCGGGAGGCCCAGTGCTCGTCCCGCTGGTCGGCTCTTCGGTACCCGGCGGAGTTCTCCGTCAGGCACTGTGGACGCGTCTGCTCGTAGCGGGCGTTCGCCCGGTAGCGCGGGTCGTCGTCCGCCATCGGGGGCATCGTGGCGATGGAGTTGTACGCGCCGGCGGTGCCGGTCACGTTCGGGCGGGGCACGCCGTTGGAGTAGATGTACTGGTACATGTCCCACAGGGGTTCCTGGGCGACGACGGCCTTGAGCGCGCGCTGGTCCAGGTTGTTGCCGATGAGGCCGGTTACGGCGTCGTAGGACTTGCCGTACATGCCCACCGCGCCGGTGGACCACGGCTGCTTCGCGGCCCAGTCGATCGCGGCCCTGACGTCGGCCTGCTCGCCGGGTCCGCCCCAGTCGAAGCAGCCGGTGGAGCCGCCGAAGCCGCGCAGGTCCACCATGACGAAGGCGTACCCCTCGTCGAACAGGTCGGTGCCCTCGACGAAGTCCTGGAAGCGGGCCGAGGGCCCGGTGTGGCTCCAGCCCTCCGGGCCGGTCTGCCCGGCGTGGGCGAAGTACGGGCCGACCGAGAGGATGACGGGCACCTTGTCGTCGCGGGACAGCCCCTCGGGCAGCAGGACGTCGGCGTGCAGCTCGGTGCCGGAGTCGTCGGAGGACGGGAAGTAGTGCTGCGTCCAGACCGAGCCCTCGGGGACACGGTCGTTCTCCTCGTGCGTGACGGGGTCGGTCGCGGTGGCGACCGGCGGGGCCTGCGCCTCTCCCGCCGCTGCGGCGGGGCCGGCCAGGCCGGCGGTCAGGGCGAGGGTGGCGATGAGCGCGGAGGTGCTTCGGGCGGCCGCGCGACGTGCTCTCACATGCTCCTCCTCGGACGGTGGGTGCAGGTGGTGCATGTGACGCAGGTGTAGCAGTGATGCGGTCGTACGTCGATGGGGCCTACAAGTTCCCTCCTCCGGCCAGAGTTTGGGGAGCGACGGCGGTGACCGGGCGTCAGTCGCGCAGCTCGGCGAGACGTTGGAGGTCCTCGCGGAGCGACTCCCGTTCACCGGCCGTGAGTCGGACGGCGGCCGCCCGGGCGAGCGCCGACGCCCTGGCTCCCTCGTCGCCCAGCCGCCCGGCGACGTCCGCCCGCAGCACGAGGAGCCGGAGCAGTTGCGCCGGCGTGGGCCGCTCGTCGTCGAGACCGAGCACCCGGTCGACGACCTTCGCGGCGCCCGCCGGGTCCTCCTTCGAGTCCGCGAGGAGCAGGGCGTGGTGCAGGGCACGGGCGAAGGTCTCCTCGGGGGCGCTCCGGCGGCGGGGGCCGGCGGAGGGCTGTCCGACGCGGACGCAGTTGCCGCCCGGGTCGGTCATGAGGAACTGCCGCACCCCGTACGACATGTCCCTGAGCGGCCCGATGCGGGGCAGCCCGCGCGTGGGGATCCTGCCGTACGCCGCCTTGAGCCCCGCCCGGAAGGAGGCGTGCAGCCCGTCCACGTCGTCGGTGAGGACGTAGCAGGTGCCGAGTGACGCGGCGGGCTCGTGCGCCTTGAGCGCGAAGAACTGCAACTCGATGCCGCCCCGCTCGACGACCGCGTACGGGTTGGGGCTGTTCTGCCGGTACGTCACCTCGAAGCCGAGGGCGGTGTAGAAGTCGAGCACGGGCTGGAGGGTCCGGCACGGCAGGATCGGGATCGTCTTCTCGGCCATGCGGCCCAGTCTAGTCAAATTTGACCAGCAAATGTCATCCGTTCACCGTCCACCCCGTCACGCCCACCACCTCCCGGGCGATGTCCACGACCCGGCGCCCGTCGGTTCCCACCCGGACGGTGTCCGCCGGCGCCCCCTCGTCCAGCAGCCGCGCCTTGCGGGCGCTGCCGGCCAGCTCCTGCTGGAGCTCCGAGCCGAGCTCCCGCCCCGTCAGACGCGCGCCGGCGGTGGCGTCGGACGCCGTGAGCAGGACCCGGACGAGCCGCACGTCCGCCCCCATCGCGCGCCGGAACATGCCTTCCGCCTCGGGCAGTACGCTCACGGTGTTCGTGTAGACCATGCGACGGTGGCCGAGCCGGGCGTAGTTCGCCCACACCGCCGTCAGATTGCTCTCGGTGATGCGCGACCTGCGGGGGTCGCCTTCCGGGGCGGGGTGCACCTGGCCCAGGAAATCGCCCTCGACGACCACGTGGGCCACCGAAGCGGCCCGCAGCAGCACCGAAACCTCCCACGCCACCGTCGTCTTGCCGACACCCGCACGTCCTCCGATGAGCAGCACTTCCGTGTGATTCATGGGAGCAGCCTGCCAGTCGCGCGAAATCGCCCGCACGCCGTCCGGTGCCTAAGGTTGGGCACACTGAGGCATACCGGAACTGGGTCGAACCGGGGAGGTACGGCGACATGGCGCGCAGCGTCGAAGCGGTCCGGCGAACGGTCCTGGGCTCCCTGGGGGGCGTACTGGTCGCGGTCGGCCTCGCGCTGCTGGTGCTGCCCGGTCCGGGCCTGCTGCTCGTGTTCGCCGGAATGGTGCTGCTGTCGCGCGCCGTCCCCGCCCTGGACCGGTTCGTCGGTCCCGTCCGGCGGCAGGCCATGCGCGCGGCCGAGGAGAGCGTGTCCTCGCCGTGGCGGATCGCCGGCTCGGTCACGGCCGGGCTGTGCCTCGTCGGCGCGGGCGTGGCCTGGGGCCTGATGCCCCGGCTGCCGTACTCCGGATGGGCAACCGGGGCGAGCCTGATCGTCTCCGGCGTCGTCCTGTTCGCCCTGCTCGCCTGGAGCCACCGGCGCGTCCGCACGGGCCGGCGCGACTGAGCGGGTCCCGTCTTCCGCCGGGCCTGGCACCGGGCCACTTTGAACACAGCGATGACAAAGTATGGACATGTCAAGCGGAAGTCTCCTACCTTGGCGGCGGAACCACAGTCGTACCGCACGAAGACCGGAGCGACATCCGGCACGGTCCGGTCCCCACGTCCCGGAGGACCAATGCGCCCACGCCTGTTCCCGCGTGCCCGAAGACACCTCATCCTCCTGCTGGCGTCGGCCGTCTCGGCCGGCGGCTTCCTCGCCGCCCCCGCGTCCGCAGCGGACCGCGCGGACATCCCGCCGCAGGAACCCGGAGTCACCCTGCGCGTCTTCGACGTGCAGACGCCGCTGAGCGAGATCTGCACCCTCAAGCCCGGCCAGACCCCCAACCACGACAAGCTGATGCCGACGGTCGACTGGTCGACCACCGCCGACTTCGGAGGCATCGCCGACAACTTCGTCTCGGAGGCCACCGGTTACCTGGTCGCGCCGCGCGACGGCACCTACGCCTTCCGGCTCACCAGCGACGACGGCTCACGGCTGACCCTGGACGGCACCACGGTCATCGACCACGACGGACTGCACGGGGCCGAGCCGAAGGACGGCGCGCTCGACCTCACCGCGGGATCGCACCCGCTGCGCGTCGAGCACTTCGACCGCGGCGGCGGACAGCAGCTCACGCTCTCCTGGCGCCCGCCGGGCGAGACCGGGTTCACCGTCGTACCCAACGAGGCGCTGACCACCGACGCCGGGGTCGTCCGCGTGACGGCGCCGGGGCGCAAGGAGTGCGAGGCCGGCACCGACACGCCCGGCGACGGGCTGCCGCTGACCTCGGTGCGTCCCGACCTCACCCTCACCGACCTGCGTCCCGAAGGGTTCGAACCGCAGGTCACCGGCATGGACTGGCTGCCCGACGGACGCCTCGCGATCAGCACCTGGGGCGGCACCGACAACGTTGCCGGTGAGGTGTACCTGCTCGACAACGTCACCGGCGCGACCAGCCGGGACAAGGTCACCGTGAAGAAGGTGGCCGACGGGCTGCGCGAGCCCATGGGCATCAAGTACGTCGACGGTTCGCTCTACGTCTCCCAGAAGCACGAGTTGACGCGGCTGGTGGACGAGAACGACGACGACGTGACCGACGCGTACCGCACGGTCGCCACCTGGCCGTACGGCGGCAACTTCCACGAGTTCGCCTTCGGCCTGCTCTACCGCGACGGCTACTTCTACGTGAACCTGTCCGTCGCCATCGACCTGGGCGGCGCGACCACCGACCCGCAGCCCGCACCGGACCGCGGGACCACTTACAAGATCAGCAAGAAGACCGGGAAGATCACCCCGATCGCGGGCGGTCTGCGTACGCCCAACGGCATCGGCTGGGGCCCCGGCGGCGGTCTCTTCGTCACCGACAACCAGGGCGGATGGCTGCCCGCGTCGAAGCTCGTCCAGATCAAGCAGGACCGCTTCTTCAACCACTACACCGAGCCCGCGGGCCCCTTCGAGGACTCCCCCGTCACCGAGCCGGTGCTGTGGCTGCCGCAGAACGAGATCGGCAACTCGCCCTCCACCCCGCTGCACCTGAAGAAGGGGGTGTTCGCCGGCCAGATGCTGATCGGCGACGTCACCTACGGCGGTCTGCAGCGCGCCTACCTGGAGAAGGTGAAGGGCCAGTACCAGGGCGCCGTCTTCCGCTACACCCAGGGCCTGGAGGCCGGCGTCAACCGCGTCACCATGGGACCGGACGGGGCCGTCTACGCGGGCGGCCTGGGCGCGGACGGCAACTGGGGCCAGGCGGGCAAGCTGAAGTTCGGCCTGCAGAAGCTCACGCCCAACGGCCGCGACACCTTCGACATCCAGAAGATGCGAGCCGTGCCCGGCGGCTTCGACCTGACGTACACCCAGCCGGTGTCCGACGAGACCGCGGCGAAGCTGGCCGAGCGCTACGACGTCCGGCAGTGGCACTACACCCCGACCGCCGACTACGGCGGCCCCAAGATCGCCGAGGAGGAGCTGTCCGTGCGCTCGGCGACCCTCTCGAAGGACGGCCGGACCGTCCGACTGCGCCTGGACGGGCTCAAGCCGGACCGCGTGGTCCACGTGCGCTCACCGCGCCCCTTCACCTCCGCGTCCGGTGAGACGCTGTGGAGCACGGAGGCCTGGTACACGCTCAACGAGATGCCCGGCAAGCAGCCGCCGCCCGCCACCCTCTACGAGGCCGAGGAGGCCCGGCTCACCGGCGAGGCCGGCATCGACACCGACCACGTCGGCTACTCCGGCAGCGGATTCGTCGACCGCTACGCCACCGAGGGCGAGGCCGCCACGACCTTCGACGTGACCGTTCCGAGGGCGGGCACCTACGACGTGGGACTGCGCTATTCCAACGGCCCGCACCCCTTCGAGGGCACCAAGTCCCTCTCCCTGTACGCCAACGGGAAGAAGGTGCGACAGACGGACCTGCCCTCCACCGGGGACTGGGACACCTGGTCCACGCGGACCGAAGGCGTGCGCCTGCGGGCCGGACACAACACGGTCTCCTACCGGTACGACCCCGGTGACACCGGCCATGTCAACCTCGACCTGATCACCGTGCACCGGCGGGGCGCGCCCGTCGACCTGTTCGACGGCACGGCCGCCTCGCAGGACCAGTGGCAGCACACGGACGGCAGGGACGTGGCCTGGCCGCTGGCCGAGGAGCGGTCGATGGAGGTGTGCTGCGGCGACATCCGCACCAAGGACGCCTACCAGGACTTCAAGCTGCACGTGGAGTTCCGCGTCCCGCAACTGCCGCCGGACGTGACGGGCCAGGACCGCGGCAACAGCGGCATCTACCTCCAGGACCGCTACGAACTCCAGATCCTCGACTCCTACCGGGACACCACCCTCGCGGACAACGAGGCCGGGGCGCTGTACCTGAAGAAGGCCCCCGACACCAACGCGGCGACCGCGCCCGGGACGTGGCAGACCTACGACATCGTCTTCCGCGCGGCCCGCTACGACGACAGCGGCCGCAAGACCGCCGACGCGCGGGTGAGCGTGGTGTGGAACGGCGAGAAGGTCCACGACGACGTGGTCCTCGACGGTCCGACCGCGGGCGGCCGGGCCGAGACACCGGCGGCCGGGGCGATCCGGTTGCAGGACCACGGGAACAAGGTCCGGTTCCGTGACATCCGGATTCAGCCGCTGAGCTGATCCCGGGCGGGGCGAGGTGTGCGGGGTGGCCGTCGGCGGCCGCCCCGCACGTCGTGCGCCGTCCGACACTCGGCCCGTATCCGCCGGGGACCACTGGGTACGCTGAGTGAGGAGTCACCGCACATCGAACAAGGAGCGGAATTGAGCGAGCCGGCGTCCATCGCCCTGCAACTGGAGATCGCCCGGGAACTGGAGGTCGCCGAGACCTTCGACGCCGAGCGGGAGATCGAGCGCCGGGTGGCCTTCCTGACCGAGCGGCTGACCTCCACCGGCCTGCGCTGCCTGGTCCTCGGCATCAGCGGCGGTGTCGACTCGACCACCGCGGGGCGGCTGTGCCAGCTCGCCGCGGAGCGGGCCCGGGCCGAGGGGCACGAGGCGAGCTTCTACGCGATGCGGCTGCCGCACGGCGTCCAGGCCGACGAGCACGACGCCCAGCGCGCGCTCTCCTTCATCCAGGCCGACCACGTGCTGACCGTCGACATCAAGCCCGCGAGCGACGCCATGCTCGACGCGCTGCTCGCCGCCGACGTGGCCTTCCGCGACGCCCACCACCAGGACTTCGTGCACGGCAACATCAAGGCCAGACAGCGCATGATCGCCCAGTACGCCGTGGCCGGCGCGCACAACGGGCTGGTCGTGGGGACGGACCACGCCGCCGAGGCGGTCTCCGGCTTCTTCACCAAGTTCGGCGACGGCGCCGCCGACCTGGTCCCGCTGACCGGACTCACCAAGCGCCGGGTGCGTGCCGTCGCCGAGGCGCTGGGTGCGCCGGCCGAGCTGGTGGGGAAGGTCCCGACGGCCGACCTGGAGTCCCTCGCCCCCGGCAAGGCCGACGAGGACGCCCTCGGTGTCACCTACGACGACATCGACGACTTCCTGGAGGGCAAGCCGGTGAAACAGGACGCCTTCGAGAAGATCGTCTCCCGCTACCGGGCGACGGACCACAAGCGCCGGATGCCCATCGGCCCCTGAGGCTCCACCCACGCCCGTCAAGCCGCACTCTATGTGCGGCTTGTCGCTTATCACCTTAATGTGTCGACTGAGAGACGCGGTCGGTCGACGCCGGTCCAGCCGGCGGAAGGTGAGCTTCCATGGCTGCACGGCTCAAGAAGTCAGGTCTGCTCGGTGAACTGTCGGCGGAGTTCGCCGGCACGATGATCCTCATCCTCTTCGGCTGCGGTGTGGTGGCGCAGGTGGCCGCGGGCGGGGCCCTCACCGATCCGGAGGGCGGCCTCGGGGACCACGACAGCATCTCGTGGGCGTGGGGCCTCGGCGTCACACTGGGCGTCTATGTGGCCGCGCGGCTGAGCGGCGCCCACATCAACCCCGCGGTGACGCTCGGCCTCGCGGTGTTCAAGGGCTTCCCGTGGCGGAAGGTCGCGCCCTACGCGCTGGCCCAGACGGCCGGCGCCTTCGTGGCCGCGCTCCTGGTCCGCTGGAACTACTCCGAGGCGCTGGCGAAGGCCGACCCCGGACACACCATCAAGACGCAGACCGTGTTCTCGACGCTCCCCGCCAACGGGAACACCGCGCTGCCGGTCCACGAGTGGGGCGCCTTCCGCGACCAGGTCATCGGCACCGCCATCCTGCTGTTGCTGGTCATGGCCATCACGGACCTGCTCAACACACCGCCGGGCGCCAACCTGGCCCCGTTCATCATCGGCCTGGTGGTGGTCGCCATCGGCATGGCCTTCGGCACCAACGCGGGCTACGCCATCAACCCGGCCCGCGACTTCGGCCCCCGGCTCGCGAGCTTCCTCACCGGATACGGCGGGGCCTGGCGGGACCAGTACGGGAACCTCTACTTCTGGGTACCGATCCTCGGGCCGCTCATCGGCGGCGTGCTCGGAGCGGGACTGTACAAGGCGCTCGTCGGCCGGTTCCTGCCGACCGCGGAGCCCGAGCCGACAGGGCGCGTACCGGCGCCCGAGGACTGACACACCGGCCGGAGAGGCGGCACATCATGGCGGACTTCATCGGCGCGGTGGACCAGGGCACCACCAGCACCCGATTCATGATCTTCGACCACGGCGGCAACGAGGTGGCGAAGCACCAGCTGGAGCACGAACAGATCCTCCCCCGCCCGGGCTGGGTCGAGCACGACCCCGTCGAGATCTGGGAGCGGACCAACTCGGTGATGCAGAACGCGCTGCGCCACAGTGGTCTGTCGGGGACCGACCTCGCGGCCATCGGCATCACCAACCAGCGCGAGACCACGGTGGTCTGGGACCCGCGCAACGGGCGCCCGTACTACAACGCCATCGTCTGGCAGGACACCCGCACCGACACCATCGCGGCGAACCTGGAGCGGTCGGGTCGGGGCGAGGTCATCCGGCGCAAGGCGGGACTGCCGCCGGCGACCTACTTCTCGGCCGGCAAGATCCAGTGGATCCTCGAGAACGTGGACGGCGTCCGGGAGGCTGCGGAAGCGGGCCACGCCGTGTTCGGCAACACGGACACCTGGGTGCTGTGGAATCTGACCGGCGGTCCCGACGGCGGCATCCACGCCACCGACGTGACCAACGCGAGCCGCACCATGCTGATGGACCTGGAGACGCTCGACTGGGACGACGAACTGCTGGGCTTCTTCGGCATCCCCCGCGCGATGCTGCCCACCATCAACCCCTCCTCCCACCCGGAGGCGTACGGCGCGACCCGCACCTCCCGGCCGCTGCGCGCCGCCGTGCCCATCGGCGGGGTGCTGGGCGACCAGCAGGCGGCCACCGTCGGACAGGTCTGCTTCGCGCCCGGCGAGGCCAAGAACACGTACGGCACCGGGAACTTCCTGGTCCTCAACACCGGTACGGAACTGGTCCGTTCCCGCAGCGGACTGCTCACCACCGTGGCCTACCAGTTCGGTGACAGCCCCGTGGTCTACGCGCTGGAGGGCTCCATCGCGGTGACGGGGTCCGCCGTGCAGTGGCTGCGCGACCAGATGAAGATCATCAAGACCGCCGCCGAGAGCGAGGTACTCGCGCGCGCCGTCGAGGACAACGGCGGCATGTACTTCGTGCCCGCGTTCTCCGGACTGTTCGCGCCCTACTGGCGTTCCGACGCTCGCGGCGCGATCGTCGGCCTCGCCCGCTACAACGACAACGCGCATCTGGCCCGGGCGACGCTGGAGGCCATCTGCTACCAGAGCCGCGACGTCGTCGAGGCCATGGAGCAGGACTCCGGCGTCCACCTCGACGTACTCAAGGTCGACGGCGGGGTGACGGCCAACGACCTGTGCATGCAGATCCAGGCCGACGTCCTCGGCGTCCCCGTCAGCCGCCCCGTGATCGCGGAGACCACCGCGCTCGGCGCGGCCTACGCGGCGGGGCTCGCCACGGGGTTCTGGCGGGACACCGACGAACTGCGCACCCACTGGCACGAGTCGAGGCGCTGGGAGCCCCGGTGGTCCGAGGACCGGCGCGCGCAGGGGTACGCCGGCTGGAAGATGGCGGTCCAGCGCACGCTCGACTGGGTCAAGGTCGAGTGAACCGGACCTGACGACCGCTTCGGGCGGGAGACGGGCGTCACCATAAGGTGATCCCCATGTCTCCCAGATTGAGTTCCGCGAGGACGCGCGCCGCGGTGCGCACCACCGCGCGTGTCTCTGCCGAGTTGCTGCTGATACTCGCCATGCTCGCGGTGGCCCTGTGGCTCCTCGGCCGCATGTGGCCGGTCGTGTGGCCGCTGATAGTCGGTCTGCTCCTGACCACGCTGACCTGGCCCGCGGCCCGCTTCCTGCGGCGGCACGGCTGGCCTCCGGCACTCGCCGCCTCCGTGGTGACCGTGGGGTTCCTGCTGGTCGTGGCGGGTGTCGTGGCGCTGATCGCGGTGCCGATGTCCTCCCAGACCGACGAGTTGACCGAGGGCGTGGTTCAGGGCATCGATCGGCTGCGCGAGTGGGCCGCGGGTCCGCCGCTGAACATCGACGACGCCCAGATCACCGGGGCGCTCGACACGGCGCTGGCCCGCGTCCAGGACAGCGTCGACAGCGTGGTCACCGCGGTGGCCACCGGGGTGGGCACGGTGGTCAACGGTCTCATCACCGCCGTCCTGGGCGTCTTCCTGATGTTCTTCTTCCTCAAGGACGGGCCGCGTTTCCTGCCGTGGCTCGGCCGCCAGCTGCCCGGTCGCCTCGCCGCGGACGTCCCGGCCGTCGCCCTGCGCAGCTGGGAGACCTTGGGCTCGTTCGTCCGCTCGCAGGCGCTGGTGGGCCTGCTCGACGCGGTCTTCATCGGCCTCGGGCTGTGGATCCTGGATGTGCCCCTGGTGCTGCCGCTCGCGGTGCTGACGTTCGTGTCCGCGTTCGTGCCCATCGTGGGCGCGCTGTTCGCCGGCTTCGTGGCCGTCCTCATCGCCCTGGTGTCGAACGGCCTGACCGACGCGCTGATCGTGCTGGCGATCATCGTCGTGGTGCAGCAGCTGGAGGGCAACGTGTTCCAGCCCATCATCCAGAGCCGCGGCCTCGGGCTGCACGCCGCGGTGATCCTGCTGGCGGTGACGCTGGGCGGCAGCCTGGCCGGCATCGTGGGCAGCCTGCTCGCCGTGCCGGTCGCCGCGCTGATCGCGGTGGTGTGGAACTACGTCCGCGAGCAGCTCGTCGACCCGCCTGAGCAACCGGCGCCGGCGGACGCCTGAGGGCGGACGGCGCGGGCGGCGGCGGCTGCCGGGCCGGTCCCGTGGCGCGGGTTCCTGGGACGGGTCCGTGGCCCCCGGCGCCTGGACCGGCCCCTCAACCCGGCTCCCCGGGCCAGCCCCACAGCCCCAACCCCTGAACCGACCCCATGACCCGGGCACACGGCTGAAGGCCGCGCCCCCTCCCCCGCACCCGGGTCCGTGGCCCGGGACCCTGCTGGTTCTCCGGGCCGGTCCGTGCCTGCTCTCCGGACGAGTCCGCCCTCCCGCTCTCCGGCCGGGTCCGTGAACCGTCCCCGTCGCACGGCCGCTTGCTGCCGGCTTGCGGCCGTGGCTCTCTTCTCGCGCTCCTGGTCGGCGTTGCGCGCCGCGGTCGCCGGGCTGCGTGACGAGGACTACGCGCGGCCGTCCGGCTGCGCCGGCTGGCTCGTCCGGGACCTGGTGCGCCACCTGGTCGTCGACGCCCAGGACGTCCTGATCACGCTGGCCACCCGCCACCGCGGAACCGACGCGGGACGCGGTGACGTACTGGGACGTCGTCGCCGTCCCGACCGGTGACGACCCGCTCGACGCGCTCATCGTCCGGCTGGCCGCCGCGTACCGGGAGCCCTGGCCCCTCAAGTTCCAACTGGACGACGTCGGTTCCGCCGCCGGCCGGGCCGCCGCCCTCGCGGACCCCGCGGGGCGGGTCGGTACGCGCGACGAGATGCTCACCGCGGGCGACCACCTCGGCGCGTACGTCCTGGAGGGGACATTGCACCACCTCGACCTGGTCGCGCACCTGCCGGACGTGCCGGGACCGGCGAGGCGGGGGGGCTGGCCCGGTCGCGGGAGATGCTGGAGCGGATCGCCCAGGTGGCGTTCCCGCCCTCGTTCGGCGACCACACCGACCGGCGCGGAGCGGGCCGCACCGGGCCGGACGGCCGCGCGGCTGCCCTTCCCGGTCGGCTGACCAGCACCCGGCGCCCGGACGGGTCGTCCGATCGGATGACATGCCCGTCATCCGTCCCGCGAACCGGAAGGAACCGGTGTGCCGACCGGCTCCGCCGCCCGCGGGGTGGAGGCTGGGGCCACCAGCACCCGAAACTCCGGAGCTCCCTCCCCATGACGAACTCATCAGCCGCTCCAGCCGACCTCGCCCTGCTCGCCGCCGCGCACCGCGGGGACACCGATGCCGTCCGGGCGGCGCTCCTGGCGGGCGCCGACGTGGAGGCACGCGACGAGGAGGGCCGTACGGCACTGCTGCGGGCCGCGCTGGCCGACCGGGTGCCGGTCGCGGAGCTGCTGGTCGCCCGGGGCGCCGACGTCAACGCGCAGGACGCCCGCGAGGACAGCGCGTGGCTGGTCACCGGGGTCACGGGCAGCGTCGCGATGATGCGGGCGCTGCTGCCCGGCGCCCCGGACGTGACGCTGACCAACCGCTTCGGCGGAGTGTCGGTGATCCCGGCGAGCGAACGCGGTCACGTGGCCTATGTGCGGGCCGTGCTCGCCGAGACGGCGACCGACGTCGACCACGTCAACCGGCTCGGCTGGACCGCGCTCCTGGAGGCGGTCGTCCTCGGCGACGGCGGGCGTCGGCACCAGGAGGTGGTGGAGGCACTGCTCGCGGCGGGCGCCGACCCCCTGCTGCCGGACGGCGACGGCGTCACGGCCCGGGCCCACGCCGAACGCAGGGGATTCCGCACGATCGCGGACCTGCTGCGGCGCGCCGAAGCGGACGGCGCCGACGCCCACCGCAAGGGCGGACAGCGGTGAACCGGCGCCTTCTCGCTCCGCGCCTCGCCGTGCTGGCCGCCGTGACCGCGACGCTGGCCGGATGCGCGTCCGGCGGCGGCACGGAGGCCGGTGGGCCGGGGTCCGCCCCGCCCGCCGCCACGACCCCCTCCCGCACTCCGGCCCCCGGCACGGACACGGCCACCACGCACGAGGGCATGCTGCTGGTGACGGACTTCGGCGCCGACACCGTCACTTTCGTCGACCCCGGCCGGCGGGGCGCGGCGGCCGGCCTGGGGTCGGTGCGGGTGGGGACGGCTCCCTACGGTCTCGCCGTCGACGACGACGGCACGGCATGGGTCGCGACGGCACAGGGCGTCGCCGTCGTGGACACCCGCACCCGCGAGCGCACCGACCTGATCCCCTACACGACCGACGCCGGTCCCGTGACGACCGGCGAGTACCGGGGCGGCGGCATGGGCATCGCCCTGTCCCCGGACGGCAGCCGGGTCTACGTCGGCGTCAACGTGCCCGGCGGCAACGGCACCCTGGAGGTCATCGACGCCGAACGGCGGAAGGTGACGCGGACCGTGCCGGTGGGGCGCCGGCCCTTCGACGTCGACGTCTCCCGCGACGGGCGGCACGTCTACGCCACCAACCACGACTCCTTCGACGTCACCGTCGTCGACACCGGCGCCTGGACGACCCGCGGCATCGAGGTCGCCCCGTACGGCACCGAGGGCGGCCTCGGTTCGTGGCTCAAGCCGCACTACACCGCCGTACGCCCCTCGGACGGGGCCCTGCTGCTGCCGTTCGAGGGCGAGCGCCTCGCCGTGGTCGATCCGCGCACCGGACGGGTGCGCGTCGAGGACATGACGGCCAACACGCACCAGCACGGCGTGGCGGCCGGTGCCGACGGGACGCTGTACGTCGTGGGGACCGGTCCGATCGATCCGTCCGAGGACGACGGTCCGTCCCTGACGGTACGGACGCCCGGCGGCGACGAGCGGGTGATCCCGCTGGACGGCCCGCACGAGAGTGTCGTCCCCTCGGCGGACGGCCGCACCGCCTACGTCTCCGGCGGCTTCACCCGTGCCGGCTACTGGAACGGTCTGAGCGTGGTCGACACCGCCACGGGCCGGGTGACACGGCTGCCGGTCGGTGAACGGCCTCTGGGCATCGCCGTGCTGCCGGGGATACGTTGAGCCCATCCTGATCATCTCGCTGAGAGGGCACCATGTCCGCCGACGGCCTGTACGAGATCCTGGACGACCGCTTCCGCACCGGGCGCTGCGCGAGCGGCGACAGCAGGCTGGAGGTCCTGCACGACGGCTGCCGCTGGGCCGAGGGCCCACTGTACGTGCCGGCCTGGCGTCAGCTCGTGTGGAGCGACATCCCCAACGACCGCATCCTGCGCTGGGACGAGGCCACCGGCACGGTCGGCGTCTTCCGCTCCCCGGCCGGCCACAGCAACGGCAACACCCTGGACCGGTGGGGCCGCCTGGTCACCTGTGAGCAGGGCAACCGCAGGGTCACCCGCACCGAGGCCGACGGGACCGTGACCGTCCTCGCCGACCGCTACGACGGCAAGCGGCTCAACAGCCCGAACGACTCCGTGGTGCGCTCGGACGGCACGATCTGGTTCTCCGACCCGGACTTCGGCATCCTCAGCGACTACGAGGGGCACCGCGCCGAGTCGGAGATCGGCGCGTGCAACGTCTACCGGATCGACCCGGTGTCAGGTCGGGTGAGGCTGGCCGCCGACGGCTTCGACGGCCCCAACGGCGTGATCCTCTCCCCCGACGAGAAGCGGCTGTACGTCTCGGACTCCCGGGCCGCCCGGATCCACGTGTTCGACGTCCGGGAGGACGGCACGCTGTCGGGCGGCAAGGTCTTCGCCGAGGCCCGCGGCGACGTGCACTTCGACAACATCCGCTTCGACGACGCGGGCCGACTGTGGGCCGCCGCCCTCGCCGACGGTGTCCACTGCTACGACCCGGACGGCACCCTGATCGGACGGCTGCGGGTGCCCGAGCCGGTGTCCAACATCGCCTTCGGCGGTCCCAGGAACAACCGGCTGTTCATCACGGCCACCACCCGTCTGTACTCGCTGGTGATGTCCGTGACGGGCGCGCCGCGCGTCTGAGCAGGCGAACCGGTGTGCGGGCGAGGGCAGTTGCGGCGTAGGTTGTGACGAAGCACCCATGACTCGGCTGAAAGACGGACCGTACCCATGAGCGACCCCGTGACGACCCCCGGACCCGCAGCGCACCAGAGGATCGACACCTCGGTGCCGCACTCGGCCCGGATCTGGAACTACTGGCTGGGCGGGAAGGACAACTACCCGGTCGACGAGGAGGCCGGCGACGCGTACACGGCCGTCTTCCCCGGCATCGTCACCATCGCCCGCAGCAGCCGCGCCTTCCTGCGCCGCAACATCACGTACCTGGTCGCCGAGGCCGGTGTCCGTCAGTTCCTCGACATCGGCACCGGCCTGCCGACCGCCGACAACACCCACGAGGTCGCCCAGCGCATCGCCCCCGAGTCCCGGATCGTCTACGTGGACAACGATCCGATGGTCCTCGCGCACGCCCGCGCGCTGCTCTACTCCACCCCCGAGGGAGCGACCGCGTACATCGACTCCGACGTGCTCGACCCGGACAGCGTCCTGCGGGACGCCGCCGGGACGCTGGACTTCGAACGGCCGGTCGCCCTCATCCTCAGCAACATCCTGGGGCACATCGCCGACTACGACCGGGCGCGTTCCGTCGTCACCCGGCTGATGGACGCACTGCCCTCCGGCAGCTACCTCTCCGTCAACGACGGCTCCCGGGGCATCGATCCGGGGTTCGAACAGGCCCAGGACGCGTACAACGAGAGCGGCGCGGTGCCGTACAACCTGCGCACCGTGGACGAGATCACGGCGTACTTCGACGGGCTGGAGCTGGTGGAGCCCGGGGTCGTCTCCGTCCCCCTGTGGCGTCCGGACGCCGCCTCCCCCGCGCCGGAGCCCATCGGCGAGCACGGCGGTCTGGCCCGCAAGCCCTGAGCGCCGGCCGGCGAGAACATCCAGCCCGGAGAGGAAGGCAAGCACATGTCCACGTGGGAGCTGCCCGAGACGTTCGCCGGCAGTACGGGGGCCGTCCGCTGGAACCGGCTGGGTGAGGCGGGCCGGCAGCCGCTGGTGCTGCTGCACGGCACGCCGTTCTCCTCCTACGTCTGGCGCGCGGTGGCCCGTTCGCTGGCGCGGGACCACGAGGTGTTCGTCTGGGACATGCCGGGCTACGGGACGTCGGAGAAGTTCCCGGGCCAGGACGTGTCCCTGGCCGCCCAGGGCCGGGTCTTCACCGAACTGCTGGACCACTGGGGTCTGGCGGAGCCGGTCGTGGTCGCCCACGACTTCGGGGGCGCGGTGGCGCTGCGCGCCCATCTGCTGCACGGGGCCCGCTACCGGGCTCTGGCCCTGGTCGATCCGGTCGCGCTGGCTCCCTGGGGGTCGCCGTTCTTCCGGCTGGTCCGCGACCACGCCGAGGTGTTCGAGGCGCTGCCGCCGTCGCTCCACCGGGCTCTGGTCGCCGAGTACGTGGGTTCCGCCAGCAGTGCGGGCCTGCACCCGGCGGTACTGGAGCGGCTGGTGGGGCCGTGGCTCGGCGAACCGGGCCAGTCGGCCTTCTACCGGCAGATCGCCCAGGCCGATCAGCGGCACACCGACGAGATCCAGGACCGGTACGCGACCATCGGGGTACCGACGCTGGTCTGCTGGGGCGAGGACGACGCCTGGATCCCGGTGGCGAAGGGACGCGAGCTCGCGGCGGCCGTACCCGGTGCCCGCCTGGAGCCGATCGCCGGCGCGGGCCACCTCGTGCAGGAGGACGCGCCCGCCGAACTCACCGCCGCGCTGCTCGCCTTCCTGCGGCGGCTTGCCTGACGGTGGTGCGAGGGCCTGCGGCAACGGCACGGTGCCCGGGAGCCGAGCGGCTCCCGGGCACCGTGCTCATTTCGGCGGTCTCCCGGTCAGGCGGGGGTGATGTTCTCCGCCTGCGGGCCCTTCTGGCCCTGGGTGATGTCGAAGGTGACGGCCTGGCCTTCCTGCAGCTCGCGGTAGCCCTGGGCGTTGATGTTGGAGTAGTGCGCGAAGACGTCGGGGCCCCCGCCGTCCTGCGCGATGAAGCCGAAGCCCTTTTCGGAGTTGAACCACTTGACGGTTCCGCTGGCCATGCCTTTTGCCTTTCAGCCGATATCGGATCCGCACCGTGCGAACCCGGAGGTGGTCGTCCTGGTCCTCCGGCATTGCACAGCAAACCGCCCGCACTCCGGCGCGGGCGGTCTGGGCGAACCACGACATCTGCTGCTGACGCTACACGGCATGTCCGAGCCCCACCAGTGAGTAAGGGGTCCGAGCGGGAACGATGTTGCGTTCCGGCCGGCCTCGGCGGCACGACGGCCCGGTGCCGCCGGGGCTTTCGGCGGGCGGCCGCGCGGTCGCCTCCTCGGCCATACGGGGGAGACGGCGAGGCGGCCGCACAACCCGGATCCGTTAGTGGAGAAGCAATGAGTAGTCCACCAACGGAGTCGGAGATCGTTATGACCGTCACAAGAGCGCTGGCCCTGGTGATCGGCGCCGTCGTGTGCACCGGCGTACTGGGGACCGGGTGCGCCCAGCAGCCGTCGGAGGAGGCCTCGTCCCGGGACTCGCAGCCGCCCGTCACGTCCGTGTCCCCGCAGGCCGGTCCCCCGCGCGCCTTCCCCAGGCCCCTGCCCGGGGTCGGGCCGGCCATGCGCGCCAGGCTGCCCGACGCCACCCGGCAGGCGCTGGTCGTCACCGGTGCGACGGAGAGTTCGAACCGGGCCCGGGCGGTCCTGTACGAGCGGTACCCCGCGCAGGGCTGGCGTGCCGTCGCCGGTCCCTGGCCCGCGCACAACGGACTGCGCGGCTGGACCGACGACCACGAGGCGGGCGACCTGCACACACCCGTCGGCGTGTTCCGGCTGAGCGACGCCGGGGGCAGACTGCCCGACCCGGGGACCCGGCTCCCCTACGACCAGGACCCGCAGTTCGCGGTGTCGGGCACGGGGCATCTCGGAGAGCCGCTGGAGGGTTCGTTCGACTACGTGATCGCCATCGACTACAACCGGGTGCCCGGCACCACCCCGCTGGACAAGACCCGCCCGCTGGGTGAGGACAAGGGCGGCGGCGTCTGGATCCACGTGGACCACGACGGGCCGACCAACGCCTGCGTGTCCCTGAGCGAGGAGCACATGCGCGCACTGCTCACCTCCCTGGACCCGGACAAGGAGCCGGTCGTCGTGATGGGGCCGGAGCCGGTCCTGGCGCGGTAGGGCGCCCCACGGCGGGTGTCCACCCGCGTCGGACATCCGTTACCGGCTCGTGGAGCACCTGCGAATCCTCATGGACCCCGCGTTCACCGCGGCCGTGGGGGCGGTGAGGCCGGGGGCCGGGGTGGCGGTGCCGCGGCAGGACGGGTCCGCGGTGGGGTACTTCCCGCACGAGCGGGGTCTCGTGGGGCGCGGGCGGGCCGTCGGGCCGGGGCTGTCGGTCAGTCAGGGCGCCGTGCGGGGCCGGGGCGTGCGGCTCGACGCCCGGACGCTGCTGCGGGCCGGCCCGGCCCGGCCCGCTTCGTGTGCGACGGCCGTGCGGCCTCCCGGCCACGGCTGCCCGGAGGGAGCCGTGGCCTGGAACTGGTCCGTCCGGTTCAGCCGACGGGCGGCATGTCGGTGGGGGCCGAGTCGAGGCCGGGCCTGCGCTCACGCCAGGCGCCCCGGGTGAAGTCGGGGATCTCAACCGGGCGTCCGCCCCTGGCCAGCGACTTCACGCTCAGCGGGACGGGCGAGCACCAGGCGGCGGAGTCGTACACGTCGATGTCCGGTACCAGGCCCGCCCGCATCGACTGGACGATGCGCCACTGCAGCACGTAGTCCATGCCGCCGTGGCCGCCGTTGTTGGCCGCGTCGTCGCCGACCTTCTGCCAGAGCCAGTGGTCGTACTCCTTGCGGTAGCCCTCGAAGTCGCGCCAGGTGTGGCCGCTGTGGTCCGGTTCGACGTAGATCCGGGCGCCGGTCGGGGCGGGCCCGGCGTAGTCCTCGACGATGCCCCGGCTTCCCGCGAGGGTGTTGATCCGGCTGTAGGGCCGGGGCGAGCTGACGTCGTGCTCGGCGCGGATCGTCCTGCCCCTCGCCGTCTCGATCATGCAGGTGACCAGGTCGCCGTTGACGTACTCCTCCTTCCAGGACGGGTGGTCCCTCGGGACGAAGCGTGCGCGGTAGTCTGCCAGGCCCTTCGGGGCGGTCGAGGTGGCGCTCAGGGTGGCCATGCGGTCGCCGCGGTTGACGTCCATGGCGGCCGCGATGGGCGCCAGCCCGTGCATGGGGTAGAAGGACGCGGTGCTGCGGGTGTGCCACAGGCGGCGCCAGGAGTCGGTGTAGTAGGTGTCGGAGAACAGAAGTTCCCGCAGGTCGTGCAGGTAGCCGCCGTGGCCGTTGGTGAGGTCGCCGAACAGGCCGTCGTGCGCGGCCTTGAGCATGGCCAGTTCGTTGCGGCCGTAGCTGCAGTTCTCGGAGAGCAGCAGGTGCCTGCGGGTGCGCTCCGAGGTGTCGACCAGGTCCCACAGCTCGCGCAGTTCCGTCGCGACGGGGAGTTCCACCACGGCGTGCCGGCCACTGAGCAGCGCGGCCCTGCCCTGCTCGTAGTGGAACTCCCACGGCGTGGCGATGTAGACGAGGTCGATGTCGTCGCGCCTGAGCATCCGGGCGTAGGAGTCGGCGGAGCCGCCGTACTCGGCGGGCCGGGGGCGGCCCTTGCTCTCCAGGCGGTCGGCGGCGCGCCTGGCGCGGTCGGCACGGATGTCGCAGACGGCGGTCACGGTGCAGCCGGGTACGGCCGCCCAGCCCGTGATCATGCCTCCGCCCCGGTTGCCGAGGCCGACGACGGCGACCCGGACGGTTCCGTGGACGTCGAACGGCACGCCGATCATCGACTTCTGACCGTGCCTGCGGCGGGGGGCGGGCTCGGCAGCCGCCGCGGACGGGGCCGACGCGGTCATCCCGGCCGCGAGCGCGCCGGTGGCGACGGCACCGCCCAGGAGGAGTCGGCGTGAGACAGCGGGCGTTTCGGACATGACGGCAACACTCCTCGTGGGCGGTCGGCATCACGGTGGGGGCACGCTTTCGGGGCATGACTCTGCGGCCTCGACCGTTACATGTCAATACATGCTCGATACAAAGCCGTTCCGAGCACTTCCACGCACCGGGCGTCGCCGCGCACGGCTGAAGCGTCCGCCCGCGACGCGTACGCGGTCCGCGCGCCGTGACTCCGGACCGATCCCCGGCCGCGGCGGTCAGAACAGGCGTTCCTGGGCGGGGGCGGGCCGCCCTCGCCGGCCGCGGCGCGGGGCGGACCGTACGGGCGCCGTTTCACCGAACAGGGGTGCGGTGCCGTACTCGTCCGGCTCGGCGGGGACGGTGGCGGGCCCGGTGCCCACGTTGAGGACGAGTGGCGCGTCCCGGTCGAAGTCGCCGGGTGTCATCGCCACCCACTCACGGTCCTGCCGCTCTGTCACGCGCCGCCACCTCCCTCGCTCCGCCCGCCGCGACCACGCGACGCTACCAGCACCGCGCCGGCACCGTGATCACGGCTCCCGCCCCGGCCGGTCACCCGACCGGCGGACGACGGCGGCCCGAGGTCGCGGCCCGCCGGTACGGCGCGCTGCGCGGCGGGCCGTAACGGGCACACACTGAGGACATGGGTTCCCTCGATCCGGCGACGGTGTCACGACGATTCCCGGGCGGGCCGGTGAGCGTGGCGGCGGCCCGCGGGTTCGTGCGGGCGGCGCTGGACGGAACCACCTCGGACCTGGTGGACACTGCGCAGCTCCTGGTCAGCGAACTGGTCACCAACGCGGTGCTGCACGCGCGCACCGACGCGGAGGTGACGGTGGCCCGCCTCGACGGCCGGGTGCGGGTACGCGTCGGCGACCGGCGGCCCGGCCGCGGCCTGGTGCCGCAGGACTGCCCGCCGTACGCGGGCACCGGGCAGGGGCTGGCCCTGGTGGAGCAGTTGGCGTCCCGGTACGGGGTCGACGTCGGCGATGACGGCAAGACGGTGTGGTTCGAGCTGTGGCCGGACGGGCCGCCCCCGCCCTCGTCCGGCTGGGAGACCGGCCTGGCGCCCTGCCCCGGGGAACGGACGGTGACGCTCGTCGACGTACCGGGCGCCCTCGAGTCGACGTGCCGGCAGTACCGGCACGCCGTCCTGCGGGAGCTGACCCTCCTGGCGTCCGGCGAGGGCCCCGCGGGCGTGCCGCCCGAGGACCTCGACGCCGCCGTCGACGTCAACAACGTGATCAGCGCCTGTGTGACGGCCTCGCCCGGAGAGCCGCTCGCCGAATCCGGCCTGCGCTCCCTGCTGCTGCCGCTGCCGGCCGACGCGGCGGCCGACGTGCGGGCGCTGCGCCGCACCCTGGCCCTGGCCGACGCGGCCGCGCGGGAGGAGAGGCTGCTCACGCTGCCCGCCATGCCGCGCTGCCGGGCGTTCCAGGACTGGTTCTTCGACCAGATCGCCGACCAGTTGGACGGGGGGCGGCCCACCGCGTGGACCGTGATGCCCCACGTTCCGGAGGTCAGCTCCGCCGAGCTGGTCCCGTGGGAGCCCGATCAGGTGCGGACCAGCCGGATCCCGACCATCGCGGCCGACGACGGCAACCGGATCATCGCGGCGAACGGGTCGGCGGCGGACCTGCTGGGCTGGGTACCGGACGACCTCGTGGGACGCCGTCTCACCACGCTCATTCCCGAGCATCTGCGCGGTCGGCACACGGCGGCGTTCAGCTCGATGCTGCTGACGGGCCGCACCCGCATCGTGGGCCGCTCCGTGCCGCTCCCGGCCCGGCACCGTGACGGCGGTGTGGTTCCGGTACGGCTGTTCATCCAGACGCAGGAGACGGCCGACGGCCGCACCGTGTTCGTCGCCCAGCTCGCCCCGCGGGCCACCGCGGCCCTGGACGGGCCGAGTTCTCTCGGCGGCGTCCGGGAACCCGTCCGGACGCCCGGCGGAGACTTTCCGGCCCCCGCCCGGCCGGACGACGCGGGGGCGGACGGTGACGAAGGCCCCGTGCCGGCGCTGGAAGGGCTCTCCCTCCTGGCCGACCTGGGCGCCCAGCTCAGCGACGCCCTGGACCTGGACGAGGGTCTGCAGCGCGCCGGTCGGTTGCTGACGCGGTGGCTGGCCGACTGGTGCGTGCTGGACCTGTTCACCGAGCACGCCCAGGTCGAGCGGGTCTGTGTCGTCCACCGCGACCCCCGAGCCCTGCGCCCCGCCGCGTACGAGGGCAGGCTCCCGGCCGTCTCGGAGGAGGCACGCGGCCCGCTCGCCCGGGTGCTGCGCGGCGCGGGGCCGCTGCTGCTCACCGACGTACCGCCACCGGGCCAAGCGGACAGCGCGCTGGACCGGAACTACCGCGAACTGTTCCACTCGCTGGGGGCGGGCAGCGCCGTCGTCGCCCCGCTGCGGGCCCGTCGGAAGATCTTCGGTGCCCTCACCCTCGCCCGCGCGTCCGGCGGACGGCCGTTCGCCGAGGAGGACCTGGCCCTCGTGGACGACCTGGTGCACAGTCTCGCGCTGGGGGTCGACAACGCCCGTCTGTACCAGGACACCCGCTCCATCGCCGAGCGGCTGCAGCGCTCCCTGCTGCCGGTGCTGCCGCGGGTGGAGGGGCTGGAGCTGGCCGCACGCTACGCCGCGTCGTCGACCACCGCGCAGGTCGGCGGGGACTGGTACGACAGTTTCGTCGTACCCGGCGGGGACACCGCCGTGGTCATCGGCGACGTCACGGGGCACGACCTCGACGCGGCCATCGCCATGAGCCAGTTGCGCAGCATGCTGCGCGGCATCGCGGTGGACCGTGAGGAGCCTCCCGAGGAAGTCCTGCGCCGGCTGGACCTGGCGAATCACAGTCTCCACCGGGAGGCCACCGCCACCTGCGTCTACGGCCTGCTCAGGGGCCGGGCGCCGGGCCGCTGGGAGTTCCGGCACTCGTCCGCCGGCCATCTGCCGCCGCTGCTGACCACGGCCGGGGGCGAGACCCGCTACCTGGACGAGGGAGCGGGCCTGCTCCTGGGCATGGACCCCGAACTGCCGCGCCGCACGGCCCGTCACGTGCTGCCGGCCGGCTCGACGCTCCTGCTGTACACGGACGGCCTCGTCGAGCGCCGGGACGAGCCGCTCGACGAGGCCCTGGGCCGGCTGCGGCGGCACACCGCCGACCTGGCGCGCGAGCCGCTCGACACGTTCTGCGACGAGCTGATGATCGGTCTGGGGGCCGACAACGGCGACGACATCGCCCTCCTCGCCGTCCGCCCCTCGTGACCGCGTCTGCCGGGCGTCAGTCCGTACGGTGTCCTGACAGCAGGCCGGCGATCCGCTCGTGCAGCTCCTCGGGCACCCGGACGGACCAGCGGCCGGCGGCTTCGGCGCTCAGCTCCCGGCTCCACTGCCAGCCGCTCCGGGCCGCCGTGCGCACCTCTGCCTCCCGGGCGGCGGTGGTGGTGGCGATGTAGCGGTCGGTGTCGGCGGCGGGCAGGTCCTGCTCCAGGGCCCGGCTGGGGGTCAGCCAGTGGGCGGTGGAGTCGCGCAGGAGCCGGCACAACTTGAGCTGCAGCGGTGCGACGACCGAGTGCAACAGGCTGTGGGCGCGGGCCACTTCGCCCCGGGCCAGGACGTGGGCCAGCATCAGCGTCCAGTTGGCCAGTTCGTCGCAGAGCTGCTGGGCGGTGCCGGCCGGCTCCGGCGGGCGGAACGCGGCCAGGCGGCGGGCGGCCCGGGTGAGGCGGCCGGTGCGGTCCAGGAGGACGGCTGCCTCGGGTCGGGGCAGATGGACCATGCCCTCCCAGGCCGGGACCTCCTCGATGCCCTCACCGGCGGGCGTGATGTGGAACTCGCCGCGCATCAGGTCGTCGAAGACGACGGCGAGGATGCCGTACATGTTGGTGTACGCCAGCTCAAGCGGGGCGAGCTTCTCGAGGAACGCCCGGGCGTCGAAGTCGTCGAGGTGCTCGTCCTCGACGTACAGATACGCCTCGATGTCGGAGTGGGCGTCGGCCTCGCCGACCGTCCAGGAGCCGTAGAGGAGGACGCCTTCGAGCCGGGGTTCCGACTCGGCGAGCCGGCGCAGGCGGGCGATGCGGTCGTCCAAAGCGGGAGAGGCGGAGCGAAGGGACATGGGTGGCTGTCTCCTGAGTGAGCGCGCGGGCGCGTTGGATCGACGCCCGGCGTGTGCGGGGCGGATGGCTGCGGACCGTGCGGTCGGTTCAGGAGACGCCCATGGCGGGGAGTCTACGCGTTGCCGGTGGGTCAGGGGGTGACGATCGGGAAGCGGTGATCGGGGCGTTGCATGAGGCCGCCCAGGGTGATGAGCGCCGTGAGGTCGCCGTCCGGGACGATCCGACCGGCCGCGACGGCGTCGGGGAAGGTGGTCGCGCGGCCGACCACGGCGTCGAGCGTCGCGCGGGTCAGACGCAGGGTGAGGTGCGGCTTCTCGCCGCGCGGGGCGTCGCCGGGCATCGGGGTGAGGGCGCCGTTGGAGAGCAGCAGCGTCCAGACCTCGGCGGGGGCGTCCGGGGTGCCGTCGGTGATCTCCCAGCGCAGGAGGAGGCGTCCGGCCTCGGCGGCGCGCGGGCCGTCGATCCGTACGGCCATGGACTGGAAGATCTGCTCCGCGGTCAGCGCGGCGACCATGCCGGACCCGCCGCGGCCCGGGGCGCCGAGGACTCCGCCGCGCAGTTCGGCGGCGCCGGTGAGGTAGAAGTTGCGCCAGGGGCCGCACTCTGAGCCGTGGCCGAGGCGTTCTAGGGTGTCGGCCTGGAGGGCGCGGGCCTCGGCGTGTTCGGGTTCGGCGAAGACGACGTGGTTGAGCACCTCGGCGACCCAGCGCAGGTCCCCGCGGTCGTAGGAGAGACGTGCCTTGGCGACCACGGCGTCGGCGCCGCCCATGAACTCGGTGTAGCGGACGGCGGCTTCGCGGGGCGGGTGCTGCCACAGGTGTGCCGGGTTGCCGTCGAACCAGCCCATGTAGCGCTGGTAGACGGCCTTGGCGTTGTGGTTGAGGGAGCCGTAGTGGCCGCCGATGTGGGTGCGTTGTTCCAGCGCGGGCGGGAAGCGCAGTTCCTCGGCGATCTCGGCGCCGGTGTGTCCGGCGTTGATGAGGCGTACGCACTGGTCGTGCAGGTAGGCGTAGGCGTCGCGCTGTTCCTCCAGGAACCGCAGGGCGCGCTCCTGGCCCCAGGTGGGCCAGTGGTGGGAGGCGAAGACCACGTCGGTGGTGTCGGCGAACAGGCGCAGGGTCTCGGTGAGGTAGCGGGCCCAGGCGCTGGGGTCGCGGACCAGGGCGCCGCGCAGGGTGAGGACGTTGTGCAGGGTGTGGCAGGCGTTCTCCGCCACGCACAGCAGCCGCAGGCCGGGGAAGTGGACGTTCATCTCCGCCGGGGCCTCGGTGCCCGGGGTGAGCTGGAAGACCATGCGGATGCCGTCCACGGTCTCGCTCTGGCCGGTGGTGCGGACGTCGAGGTTGGGTGCGATGAGGCCGACGCTGCCCAGGGACGTGGTCTGGCCGAGGCCGCAGCCGATCTGCCCCGCGGGTCCCTTGGGCAGGGCGGCGCCGTACATGTAGACGGAGCGGCGTGCCATGGCGGGGCCGGTGATGACGTTCTCGCCGGCGGCGTGTACGAGGAAGCCGGCGGGTGCGATGACCGGGAGCCGTCCGGCGGAGGCGTCCTCGGGGTCGGCGACGCCGTGGACGCCGCCGAAGTGGTCGACGTGCGAGTGGGTGTAGAGGACACCGGTGACGGGGCGGTCGCCGCGGTGCTCCCGGTAGAGGGCGAGTGCGGCGGCGGCCACCTCGGCACTGATCAGCGGATCGATGACGAGGACGCCGCGGTCGCCCTCTACGAAGGTGACGTTGGACAGGTCCAGGCCGCGGACCTGGTAGACGCCCGGCACCACCTCGTACAGGCCCTGCTTGGCGGTCAGGCGGCTCTGCCGCCACAGGGACGGGTGCGCGGTGGGCGGGCAGTCGTCGTCCAGGAACGCGTAGGCGTCGGCGTCCCAGACGGTGCGGCCCTCGGCGTCGCGCACCACACCGGGGCTGAGCCGGGCGATGAAGCCCCGGTCGGCGTCGGCGATGTCCCGGTGGCCGTCGGGGAGGTGGGCGGAGGGGGTGGCGGGCATGGTGATTCCTCGGTTGGGGGGGCGGTCAGGCGAGGGTGGCGAGACCCTTGGCGATGCCGTTGCGCTGGATCTCCGACGTGCCGGTCAGCACCCGGAACATGCGCATCTTGCGGAACAGGTACTCGATCTCGTGGCCCTGGGTCAGTCCGTCCTTGCCGTGGATCTGCACCGCCTCGTCGAGCAGCCGGAAGGCCGACTCGGCGACGAAGAGCTTGCACATGAACGCCTCGGTGCGCACGTCCTCGCCCCGGTCGAGGGCGGCCAGCGCGGTGTAGGTCATGGAGCGGGCCGCGTAGAGGCCGGCGGCCATGTCGGCGAGCTTGTGCTGGATGGCCTGGAGGGCGAGCAGGGGCCTGCCGTTCACCGTGCGGGTGAGGGCACGGTCGCGGGTGAGGTGGAGCGCGCGGCGGGCGGCGCCGATGGCCGAGGGACAGTGCAGGAGGCGGTTGACGGTGACGCGGCCCAGCGCGATGCGCAGCCCCTTGCCCTCCTCGCCGAGGAGGTTGGCGGCGGGGACGCGGCAGTCGTCGAGGACGATGTCGCTTTCGATGTGTTCCCCGGACATGGGGGTGGCGCCGTCGGTGACCCGGCAGCCGGGGCTGTCGAGGTCGAGCAGGAAGGCGGAGTAGGACTCCTCCTCCGTGCCGGCCATGCGCGCGACCACGATGGCGAAGTCGGCGAAGGGGCCGGCGGAGCTGAACACCTTGTGGCCGGTGAGCCGGTAGCCGTCGCCGTCCCTCACGGCGGTGGTGCGCATGGCCCGCACGTCGGAGCCGGCGTCCGCCTCGGTGAGGGAGAAGCAGCAGGCGCGTTCACCGCGCACCAGCGGCAGCAGGTAGGTGCCGAGCTGGTGCTCGGTGGCGTGGCGGAGGATGTCGCCGGCGCGCAGCGGGCCGCCCATGTCACCGAGGACGCTGTGCCCGAGGACCCGTCCGGAGGCGGCGATCTCCTCCTTGAGCACCGCGAGTTCGGTGTACGTCAGGCCCTGGCCGCCGTACGCCTCGGGGAGGTGGATGCCGTAGAAGCCGAGTTCGCGGCAGCGTTTCCAGACCGGTTCCAGGTCGGCGCGGGTGAGGCGGGAGGTGTGGGTGATGCCGTTGTCGTGTTCGTACTGGGCGAGTTCGCCGTCCAGGTAGCCGCGCAGTCGCTCGACCAGGTCGGCCAGGCGCGGGTCGTCGGGGACGGGGCGGAAGGAGAAGGTCATGGGGGCGGGTCTCCGGGGAGTTCGGTGCGGGGCGGTGGCTTCGCGGCGGCTCGGTGCTGGGCGCCGGGTTCGCGGCGGCTCGGTGCTGGGCGCCGGGTTCGCGGGAGCTCGGTGCGGGGCGGCGGGTGTCGGGGGCTCGGTGCGGGGCGGCGGGTGTCGGGGGCTCGGCACGGTTCAGTGCACGCGGCGAGTGGCGTGCGTCCAGTACGGTTCGCGGACGGCCTTGCGGTCGAGCTTGCCGTTGCGGTTGTGCGGGAGTATGCCGACGAAGTCGACGGAGCGCGGTTTCTTGAAGCGGTCCAGCCGCTCGGCGCAGAAGTCGGCCAGTTCCTCGGCGGTGACCGGGGTGCCGGGGCGGGTGACGACGACGGCCTTGACCGCCTCGCCCCACTTCTCGTCCGGGACGCCGATCACGCAGGCCTCCTGTACGGCGGGGTGCTCGTACAGCACGGTCTCGACCTCGGTGCTGTAGATGTTGAAGCCGCCGGAGATGATCATGTCCTTCTTGCGGTCCACGAGGAACAGGTAGCCGTCCTCGCGCATCCAGGCGAGGTCGCCGGTGTGCACCCAGCCGTCGCGGAAGGTCTGGGCGGAGAGTTCGGGTGCCTGCCAGTAGCGGCGGACGCAGTCGGGTCCGCGCACGATGATCTCGCCGACCTCGCGGGGCGGGAGCTGGCTGCCGTGCTCGTCGACCACCCGGACCTCGGTGTCGTAGGCGGCCCGTCCGCAGGACTGGAGCAGCTCGGGGTCGTCGGTGACGGCGCGGGCGATGTCGGCGCCGGACATGCCGGCCACCACGCTGGTGGTCTCGGCCAGGCCGTACCCCTGGGCGACCACGGGGCCGAACAGGGCGACGGCGTCGCGCAGTCGCTGCGGCGAGACGGGTGCCCCGCCGACACGGACGCTGGTGAGACTGGACAGGTCGCGGCCGGCGGCGCCGGGATGGGCCAGTACGGCGTTGAGCATCGCGGGCACCAGGAACGTGGCGGTGATGCGCTCGCGCTCGACGGTGTCCAGGAACGCCTCGGCGCTCCAGCCGGGCAGCACATGGGTGGTGGAGCCGCCGAAGACGCCGGCGAGCAGCACCATGCCCGTGGCGTGGGTGATCGGACCGCAGGCGAGGTAGCGGGTGTCGGGACGGGGGCGCGACTCGTCGTTCATGAGGGTCTTGCGCATGTTGGCGAGCCGGTTGCCGAAGGTCTGCACCGCCGCCTTGAGCGAACCGGTGGATCCCGAGGTGAAGTTGAGGACGGCGGGCGCGTCCTCGGCGGTCTCCACGGCCACGGTCTCGGTGCCGCCCTCGGCGATCAGGCCGTCGTACGACAGGGAGGTGCCGCGCGCCCCGTCGTCGGACGCGGAGGCGTCGAGCGCCACGGGGAGGCAGTCGGTGCCCGCCGCCGCCACGGCCGCCAGGGCGTCCTCGCGGTGGGCCTCGTCGAAGACGAGGACGCGTACGGGGGCGTCGCGCAGGATGTGCTCGATCTCCGCGCGGCCGAGCCTGGCGTTGACCGGCACCCGGATCAGCCCGGCCTTGTACAGCGCGAACTCCACCTCCACCAGTTCACCGCGGTTCCAGGCCAGAGAGGCCACGGCGTCGTCGGGGCCGAGTCCGCGCCGGACGAGCGCGGAGGCCAGCCGGTTCGCGCGCTCCTCGAGGCGGGCGTAGGTCCAGGTGCGGTCGCCGCAGACCAGCGCGGGGTGTTCGGGCCAGTGGCGGGCGCTGCGGGTCAGGTAGTTGCCGAGGTTCAACGACGGACTCCCATACGAGAACATGAACTCGATGAATGTTTCCAGACAGGTTGTTCGGTAACGCTTGAGCTGTCAAGAGTACGTAGACTGACTGCCGCTCGGGCGGACGCGGACCGCCGGGCCGAGAGGGACGGGACACCGGACAGGGAGACGGACGACGGGGATGGCCGAGGACCGACGCATTCGCAAGACGCGCAGGGCGCTGCGCGACGCCCTGGTCGGACTCGTCCTGGAACGGGGCTTCACGGCGCTGAGCGTCGAGGACATCACCCAGCGCGCGGACGTGGCGCGGGCGACCTTCTACAGCCATTTCCGGGACAAGGACGAGTTGTTCGCCCGGGTCACCCGGGACCTGCTCGACGAACTCGACGAACGGCTGCGCCCGGCGATGGCGGAGACCGCGGTCGGCTTCACCGGCAGGCCGGTGCTGGAGATGCTGCGGCACGCCCGGCAGGAGCGCGACCTGTACCGGATCGTGCTGCGGGGCGAGGGGGACGGCAAGCCGCTGCGGATGTTCACCGAGGCGTGCGCCCGCGTCGCCGCCGAGGAGTTCCGCGGCCGCTCCGAGCGCAACGACGTCAAACCGCGGATCGACGCCGAACTCCTGGCCCGGGTCTGGGTCGGTGAGCAGGTGTCGGTGCTCCAGTGGTGGGTGGAGCACGAGACCCCGCCGCTGCCGGCCGAGGAGGTCGTGCGCATGCTGCTCGACTTCGCGCTGCACGGCCGGTACTGGGCCACCGGGTTCGACCGGCCCGAGTGACGGCGGACCGCCCGCCCCCGCCCGCCCGGCCCCAGGGCCTGTCCGGCAGTTCCCGTCTGCCGCCCCTCGGGCGACGACGGGGACTGCCGGACAGGCCTCACCCGCCGAGGGCGCGGGCGTCGCGGTCCGGGCGGATGGCGAGCATCGCGACCGTGCCGCACACGGCCATCACGGCCGCGGACAGCAGGAAGGCGATCGAGTAGCCGGTCGCCTCGGAGGCCGCGCCGCCCACCAGGCGGCCGGTGAGGTAGGGCACGAACATGCCCGGCAGTGTGCCGGTCGCCGCGACCACGCCGAAGACGGCGCCGCGCCGGGTCGCGGGGACGACGGCCGCCGTGGTCACGTAGTGCAGGGGGATCGCCACCGCGTGGGCGGCGAACGCCACGGCCACCAGCACCAGTTGCGCCGCGCGCTGCTCGGCGAACGGCAGCAGGGCGAGCGCCGCGCCGGACACCAGGACCGCCGCCCCCTGGGCGAGCCCGTCGGCGGCGGGGCCGGCCCGGCCGCGCCGCTTGCGCCGGTCGACGAGGGCCGGGACGGTCAGCAGCAGGAGCAGGCTGAGCACCGAGACCGCGCTGAGGGCGACCGACGCGGTCGACGCGGCCAGGTCGAGCTGGGTCTGCAGGTAGACCGGCAGCCAGGCACTGGAGATCGCGAGCGCCCAGTGGGACCCGAAGGCGGAGAGGACGCTGCCCACGACGGTGCCGCTGAGCAGCAGCCGGGACAGCAAAGGCGCGGGCGTCCGGGCCGCGGGCCGGGAGGCGTCCCGCTCGGGTGCGGCCTCCCCCGCGGCACCGGCGTACGGGCCGTCCTTGCCTACGGCGTACCAGGCCAGGCACCACGCGGCGCTGGTCAGCGCCAGCGCGACGAAGGCCGAACGCCAGCCCAGGTGCACGATGAACCAGGTCAGCACCGGAGCCGCGACGGCGGTGCCCAGGGCCGCGCCGCCGATCTGCAGGGCCGAGGGCATCCCGCGCCGCCCCGGCGGGAACCAGCCGTAGAGGGTGTGCATGGACATCGACGCGGCGGGCCCCTCCGCGGCGCCCAGCATCAGCCGCCCCACGACGAGGGCCGGGACGGTCGCCACCAACGCCGGCAGCTGGGCCACCGCCCACAGCGCCGCCATCACCAGGAGCATGGTGCGCGTCGACCAGCGGGCCGACAGCAGCCCGACGACCAGCCCCGAGACGCTGAACAGCACGTAGAACGAGCTGGAGATCAGCCCGTAGGTGCTCTCGTCGATGCCGAGTTCGTCCATGAGCGGCACCGCGGCGAGGCCGAGCACGGACTTGTCCGCGTAGTTGATCATCATGAAGACGACGACCATCACGAGGATCAGCCAGGCGCGGCGCCGGTCGTACGCGGTCGGGTCCGGGGGCCGCGGGGCCGGGGGACGTCGGGACGGGAGGGGGCGAACGACCACAGCGGCTCCAGGTGGCTACCGGACAAGTCGACGGACGAGTTGATGAGCGCGAGATAATGGACGCTCTGTCCATTAACCTTCGTCTAGTCCGGCAAGGTAGTTCGCGTCTTCCGTGGGGTCAACGGTCAGGAGTGGGCCTTCGTACGGGCGGAGGCGGCCGTACGGCTTGGCCGGCTCTGCCCGTTCGGGCATCGCTTCGTGCCTCGGCGTCCCGTGTGGTCCGCCGGAACCGGGCGTTACCCTCCGTCCGTGAGCATCACGTCCCGGCGGGCGGCCGGGTGAACGACGAACGACCGGAAGAACATCCCGGGCAGCAAGGACGGCAGGAGCCGGCGCCGAGGCGCAGGCGCCGCGGTCCGGGGCCCTTCACCCTGCTGGTGCTCCCGGGCCTGGTGACCGTCACCGGCGTCGCCGCGTTCCTGGCGTTGACGGGCGGCCTGCCGACGCCGTGGCCCCAGGACGCGAAGGCGGAGCAGGCGGCGGTCGACATCGACCCGTCCTACATTCCCTGGCTGCGCAAGGCGGCCTCGGCCTGCACGGTCCTGGAACCGTCGGTACTCGCCGCGCAGATCGACCAGCTCTCCGGCTGGAGCGACGACACGGACGAGCTCTCGGGCCAGAAGGGCATCGCCGCCTTCACCGACAGCGAGTGGCGGACCTGGGGCGGGGACGACGACGGCAACGGAGACCCGTCCCCCCGTGATCCGGCGGACGCGATCATGGCACTCGGCCGGCAGGACTGCGCCCTGGCCGAGAAGGTGACGGAGCTGCGCACCGAGGGCAGGGTCAACGGGGACCTCGTCGACCTGACCCTGGCCGCGTACGCGGAGGGAACGGACGCGGTGACGCAGGCGGGGCGCGTCCCGTCGGCGGCCGCGGCCTACCTCGCCGAGGTGGAGGCGCTGGTCCCGCGCTACCAGGCGCTCGACCGGGCCGACTCCGCCGGCGGCGCGGGCCGGGCGGCCGGAGCGCTCCTCGCCGCCCCGGTGAGTCCGCTCACCATCACCTCGCCGTACGGCTCGCGGGAGCACCCGCTGACCGGCGTGACCAAACTGCACACCGGTGTGGACTTCGCCGCGCCCCAGGGGACGGCGGTCGCCGCCGCGAGGCCGGGCCGCGTCGTGTTCGCCGCGCCGACCACGGCGTACGGCAACCGCGTGGTGATCGACCACGGGACCATCGAGGGCAAGCGGCTGGAGACGACCTACAGTCACCTGTCGTCCCTGGAGGCCGCCGTGGGCCGGTCCGTGGAAGCCGGGACGACCATCGGCCGGGTGGGCTCGACCGGCTTGTCCACCGGCCCCCACCTGCACTTCGAGGTGGTCCTCGACGGCTACTACACCGACCCGCGCCCCTGGCTGGCCCCCGGAGGCTAGAACCGGTCCGGTGCCGTGTCGCCGCACCCGGCACGCCGGGCGCGTTTGATCCGCCGGATACCGTCCAGGGTCAGAGCATGACCGAGTCGAAGCGCGAGACAGAGCGAAAGTACGAGCCGTCCTCCTCAGGCCTCGGCGGGCTGCCGGACCTCACCGGTGCCGGGCCCGTGGCCTCGGTCACCGCGTCGGGGCCCGAGGAGTTGGACGCGGTGTACCACGACACCGCCGACCTGCGGCTGGCCGGCTCCTCGGCGACGTTGCGCCGGCGCACGGGCGGGCCGGACGCCGGCTGGCACCTGAAGCTGCCGCTCGCCGGGGACACGCGGGAGGAGATGCGGGCACCGCTGTCGGACGAGGTGCCGGACGCGCTGCGCGCGTTGCTCCTGTCCCGCACCCGCGGCGCTCCCCTGCGTCCGGTGATGCGGATCCGGTCGACCCGTTCCGTGCGGCACCTGCGGGACGCCCAGGGCGCGGTGCTGGCGGAGCTGAGCCTGGACGAGGTGCGCGCCAACTCGCTGCTGCCCGGCGGCGGCCGTGCCGAGTGGCAGGAGGTGGAGGCCGAACTCGCCGACGGGGTGGGGGCCGGGCTGTTCGACACCGTGGAGAGGAAGTTCCGCAAGAAGGGGATCAACCGGGCGGACAGCCCTTCGAAGTTCGTCCGGGCACTGCGGGACACCGGAGCCGCGGCGGAGGGTGCGCGGCGCCCCGGGTACGCCACCGCGGCGGCTCCCGGGTCTCCCGGCCGGTACGTGCTGACGTACCTGGAGGAGCAGGTCGCGACCCTCGTGGCCCTGGACCCGGCCGCCCGGCGCGATCTGCCCGACGCGGTGCACCGGATGCGGGTCACCTGCCGCCGCCTGCGCAGCTGCCTGCGCTCCTACCGGTCGGTGCTGGACCGGCGGGTCACCGATCCGGTGCGCGCGGAACTGAAGTGGCTCGCCGGTGAACTGGGGTTGGCGCGGGACCAGGACGTGCTGCGAGAGCGCCTGACCGCCGGGCTCGCCGCGCTGCCCGGCGACCTGGTGCTCGGTCCCGCCGCCGCCCGGCTGCGGGTGTGGGACGTGTCGGAGGGCGAGGAGGGCAGGACGCACACCCTCGAGGCCCTGGCCTCGGACCGCTATCTGCGTCTCCTGGACGCGCTGGAGGGTCTGCTGCGGCAGCCGCCGCTGCGCGCCGGGGCCGCGGGGAAGCCCGCCCGGACGATGGCCCGGGCGGTGCTCAAGGAGTACGACCGCCTGGCCGGGCGGGTGGACCACGCACTGGAACTGCCGCCGGGGGCCGACCGGGACGCGGCGCTTCACCAGGCGCGCAAGGAGGCGAAGAAGCTGCGTTACGCCGCGGAGGTCGCGCGTCCGGTGCTCGGCAAGCCCGTCAAGCGCCTCGGCAAGCGCGCCAAGGGGCTCCAGCAACTGCTGGGCGACCACCAGGACTCCGTCGTCGCCCAGGAGACGCTGCGGGAACTGGCGGTAGCGGCGCACGCGGCCGGCGAGACCGCGTTCACCTGGGGAGTGCTGCTCGGCCAGGAGCGGGCGGGGGCCCGGGCGCGGGAGGAGGCGCTGCCTTCGGTGTGGCGTACGGTGTCGGAGCCCGCGCTCCGGGCCGCCCTGGCGCCCTGACGACGGGCCCGGCCGACGCCTGGGAGGCCGGCCGTTCCCGTCCGCTCCGTCCGGTCAGGCGGCCCGCGCTCGCGGCCGCGTCCGGACCCGCTCCGCGCGTGCGGGCGCGGGCGCCGTCGCCCCGGCCCGTACGGCGGTGACGCGGTGGGTGGTCCGGGCCGGGTCGGTCAGCGGCTCGCCCAGGGCTATCCGGCCGGCGGCGTACAGCCTGTCGCACTCGGCGGTGGGCAGCGCCGCGTAGCAACCGCCCCGGCCGGTGGCCGAGTCCAGCGGCCGCCAGTAGCTGTATCTGCGCCGGCCGCCCTCGCGCACGGTCACGAACACGGGGGTGCGCGCGTCGGCGACGATGCGCAGGACGTCGGCCTCGGCGGTGCTGAGCGGGCCGCACGGGCGGGGCCCGCGGCGACGGGTCGCCCGTGGGTCGGCGGTCTGCGCGTGAACGGCGGTAAGCGGCATCGGCTGCGGCCTTTCCGGGACAGGGGACTCGAGACCGCCTACCCGCTCCGGCCGGTATTGATCTCGCTTGCCCGCATTGTTGTGCACGGCACTGACAATGGGGACCCGCTCCGCCGGGGAACCACGGGTCAGGCCTTCGACGGGGCCGCGGGGCGCACCGGGTGGGGGTTGAGCCGGGCGAAGCCCTCCTGGCGCTCGTAGGGGAAGTACGGGTAGGGGGCCGTCCGCGCGCTCGCCGCGTCGAGCCTGGCCACCTGCTCCTCGGTCAGGCTCCAGCCGACGGCGCCGAGGTTCTGCCGCAGCTGCTCCTCGTTGCGGGCGCCGATGATGACCGAGGAGACGGTCGGGCGGCGCAGCAGCCAGTTGATCGCGATCTGCGGCACGGTCCGGCCCGTCTCCTCGGCGACGGCGTCCAGGGCGTCGACCACGCGGAACAGGAGCTCGTCCGGCACGGGCGGGCCGTAGTCGGCGGTGGCGTGCAGCCGGCTGCCGGCCGGGAGCGGGGTGCCGCGGCGGATCCGGCCGGTGAGCCGGCCCCAGCCGAGCGGGCTCCAGACCACGGCACCGACGCCCTGGTCGAGACCGAGCGGCATCAGCTCCCACTCGTAGTCCCGGCCGACGAGGGAGTAGTAGACCTGGTGGGCCGCGTAGCGCCGGCGCCCGTGCGTGTCGGCGTCGGCCAGTGACTTCATCAGCTGCCAGCCGCTGAAGTTGGAGACCCCGGTGTAGCGGATCTTGCCGGCCCGTACGAGGTCGTCGAGGGTGGCGAGCACCTCCTGGACCGGGGTGCCGGCGTCGAAGGCGTGCAACTGGAAGAGGTCGATGTAGTCCGTGCCGAGGCGGCGCAGGGCCCCGTCGACGGCGGTGATCAGGCGTGTGCGCGAGGTGCCCGCGTCGGCCGGACCGTCGCCGGTGGGCAGCCCGGCCTTGGTGGAGAGGATCACCCGGTCGCGCCGGCCCCGGATCGCGGCGCCCAGCACCTCCTCCGACGCTCCGCCGGAGTAGACGTCGGCGGTGTCGAACATGTTCAGCCCGGCCTCCAGGCAGATGTCCACCAGCCGGCGGGCCTCCGCGGCGTCCGTGGTGCCCCAGGCGCCGAACAGCTCGCCCCGGCCGCCGAAGGTGCCCGCTCCGAAGCTCAACTCGGGCACCATGAGGCCGGACGCTCCCAGTCTCCTGAATTCCATGACCGTCTCCCCTTCGTCACGCGTCACTCTAACGGGACGAGCATCCCGTTAAGATGTTGAGAGACTAACAGGAGTGAGCGACTAATGGAACCGGAGTACCGTTATGGCGTCTGAAGCCGCGAACCCGGGCAGCGTCCGTCCCGGCGGGCGCACCGCGCGCGTACGCTCCGCCGTCCTGCGGGCCGCGGGTGACGCGCTGGCCGAGCACGGCCTGGCCGGGCTCGACCTCGCCGACGTGGCCCGTCGTGCGGAGGTCGGCAGGACGACCGTCTACCGGCGCTGGGGGACTCCGGTCGCCCTCGTCGCCGACCTGCTCGCCGACATGGCGGAACAGTCGCTCCCCCGCACGGAGACCGGCACCCTCCTCGGCGACCTGCGCGCCAACGCCCGGCTCGTGCGGCGCACCCTGGCCGACCCGCGCCAGGGCGCGCTCTTCAAGGCGGTGATCGCCGCGGCGACCTGCGACACCCGCGCGGCGGCAGCCCTGCACCGGTTCTACGAGACCCGGGTCGCGGAGTGGGCGCCCTGCGCCCGGCAGGCCGTCGAGCGCGGCGAGCTGCCGGCGGGCACCGACGCCCGCGAGGTGATCCGCGCCGTCTCCGCACCCCTGTACTACCGCCTGCTGACCACCGACGAGGCTCTCGACGAGGCGGCGGCGGACCGCGCCGCCGACGCCGCCGCGGCGGCGGCGCGAGCGGGAGCCTTCGTCACACCGGCGGACTGACGGGCCGCCGGGCCGTCCGGCGGGCACCCGGAACGCGCCATTGCCGCCAGGACGCCGGACAGCCGGCACGGCGCGGGGCCGCGCGCCCCCCGACCCCGCCCTGTAGTGCGCCGACAGCGGCCGCCACACGCCGTGACAACGTCATCACAACTCCTTCACCAGACGCACACTTCCGGCCGGGCCTCGTTCCGCACCCTCCGGACGGTGCAGACGGGGCGGCCGGGCCGTGCTTAATCTCCCGGGCCATGCGATCCACACGAACGAGACGCCTCGGTCTCGCCACGATCATCGCCCTCGCCCTCGCCCTGTTCGGCCTCGCGCCCTCCGCGAGCGCGGCCGAACCCGCCCCGGCCGAGCTGACGTTCACCACCGACGCGGCGACCACGCAGCCGGGCGGCACGGTGAACCTGTCGATGACGATCAAGAACAACAAGACGTACGACATCTGGTTCGTCTACCAGACGATCGACCCGACCTGGCTGACCACCCAACGGCCCGACCTCAAGTACGCCTTCACCGGATGCAGCCTGGCCTCGGAGGCCGGCGCCGTCCCGTGCACCGGCACCGGACCCGCCAACCTCGGCACCAACTACGGAGCGACCATTCCGCCCGGCCAGAGCCGCACCGTCACCCTGACCCTGCAGGTCGCCGCCGACTCCGGCTGCAACGGCAACATCGGCTTCTACTCGTACTTCTACGTCGAGTTCAGCGACAGCACGAGCGTCAACGGCGGCCCGGTCCACACGCCCGAGACCCGCGTCCTGTGCGCCTGACCGCGACGGCGCGACTGACCTGATCTCGCTCCGGCCCCGGTTGGCGCACTGGTCGAGACCACTGACACCAGGCGGCCCCGGAAGCAGCACTTCCGGGGCCGCCGCTCGGCGACTCGCGGCAGCACAGGGGCTTGATGCCCCGTCCGCCGCACACGGCCGACGCGTCGGCCGACCGCTCACGACCGTGCCCGTTACGGGCACATGGACACACGCACTTTTCCGTCAAGTTCCGCAGCGGGCACACAAAAGCTCCACACGCGCATCACTATGTGACGCGACGGAAACGTCGACGACCGGCGTCTCAGGGGGGCGACGGCGTGGTCACGGGGAGGAGCGGGCTCCGGCAGGAGCCTGTCCGCCCCTGCCCGGGGGAGGGAATCACACCGCATGAAGCGGACCATACGCACCACGGCGCTCGCAGTGGGCGCGCTGATCGCGTCGCTCGCTCTACCGGCCGGGCCGGTACATGCCGACGCACCGGCCCCGCGCATCGACCTGCGGGTGCTGGTCGTGACCGACGGCGGCCCGGCCACCGACGCCGTCGCCGCCGAACTGGAGACCGCGGGCACGCCGTACACGGAGGTCGACCTGCGGGACGCCGGCCGGCCCGTGATCGACGCGGAGTTCCTCGCGGACACCGTGGACGGACGTCCGCGCGCCCGGTTCCAGGCCGTCGTCCTGCCCAACGACAACCCCTTCCCGACGGGCTCCGCCGAGATGACCGCGCTCGCCGACTACGAACGCGCCTACGAGATCCCGCAGGTCGACGCCTACACGTACGCCCGCCCCGAGGTCGGACTCCAGCCCGCCGTCGGCGCCGGGTACGCCGGCAGCGTCGACGGTGTCCGAGCCGAGGTGACCGAGGCGGGGCGGTCCGGGCCCTTCGGGTACCTGGACGCAGCGGTGCCGTTCGAGGACAACTCCCCCACCGTGGGCGAGTCCTACGCCTACCTCTCGACACCCGCCCCCGGCGCCGACTTCGTGCCCTACGTCCAGGCCGCGATCCCGGGGCGGCCCACGAAGGGCTCGCTGGTCGGCGAGTACCGGCACGACGGGCGGCGCGAACTGGTCGTCACCTTCGTCTACAACCGGCACCAGCAGCAGTTCCGGCTGCTGGCCCGGGGCATCGTGGAGTGGATGACCGGGGGCGTCCACCTGGGCGCCGACCGCAACTACTTCGCCGTGCACGTGGACGACGTCTTCGCGGCCGACGACCGCTGGGACACCGAGCTCAACTGCACGCCGGGCGACGTGGACTGCCCGCCGGGCGAGGGCACACCGAACCCGATCCGCATGGTCCCGGCCGACGTCGACCACGCCACCGCCTGGCAGGAGAGCCGGGACTTCACCCTCGACCTCGCCTACAACGGCTCCGGGAGCGTCGACCACCGCCAGGACAACGGTGGCGCGGACCCGCTCGCCGACAAGCTGATCGCCGACCGCGGCCGCTTCCGCTGGATCAACCACACCTACACGCACGCCTTCCTGGGCTGCCGGCAGGACGTCACCGTCGTGCCGTGGAAGTGCGCGACCGACCCCGACGGCAGCACCCAGTGGGTCAGCCGGAACGAGATCGCCGACGAGATCGCCACCAACCGCGTCTGGGGCGAGACGGCCGGACTCCCCCAGAGGAACGACGAGTTGGTGACGGGCGAGCACTCCGGCCTGAAGGTCACCCCGCAGCAGCCCGAGGACAACCCCAACCTGGGCCCCGCCCTCACGGACACCGGCATCGCCTGGCTCGCCTCGGACAACTCCCGCGACCCCGTCCAGCGGCGGGTCGGCAGCGCCACGACGGTCTCCCGCTACCCGATGAACATCTTCTACAACGCGGGCCGGGCGGCCGAGCAGGTCGACGAGTACAACTGGATCTACACCAGCCGCGCCCAGGGCGGCAGCGGCATCTGCGAGGACAACCCCGCGACGTCCACCTGCCTGTCCGCCCCGCTGGACCCGGCCACCGGCTACGCAGGGCACATCGTGCCGCTGGAGACGCGGATCGCGCTCGGACACGTCCTGTCCAACGATCCCAGGCCGCACTTCATCCACCAGTCGAACCTCGCCGAGGACCGCATCGCCTACCCCGTCCTGGACGGCGTACTGGGGGGCTACGACAGCCTGTTCGCCGACAGCGCCCCCGTGGTGAACCTCCGCATGGCGGACATCGGCGTCGAGATGCGGCGCCGCGCCGCCTGGCGGAACGCGGTCGACGCCGGACAGGTCACCGCCTACCGCGTCGGCGACGCCGTCACCGTGCGGGCACCCGACGGGGTGGCCGTGACGGCGACGATGCCCGAGGGCACCCGGCAGGGCGGCACGGGCTTCGGCGACGCCTACGCCGGCGCGCTCTCCGGCTGGACGAACACGTCCGGCGGAACGCTCGCCCTCACCCTCCCGCCCTCGGCCGCCGTGCCCGGCGACGGGGTCACCCTCCCGGCCGACCGGACCGGCCCCGCCGTCCCCACCGCGCCCCGCACCCGGGTGCCGGCCGGCGTGACCGAACCGGTGCCGTACGGCGCACAGCGCTGAGCACGGCACGTCACCGGAGGACCGCACACCCACCTCGGCCGTGGAGCACAGCCATGCACGTTCCCCACGGCGCGCGACGCTCCGGCGCGTCGCGCGTCACCCTGCTCACCGAAGGCACCTACCCGCACAGTCACGGCGGCGTGAGCGTCTGGTGCGACCAGCTCGTCACCGGCATGCCCGACCTCGACTTCGACGTCATCGCCGTCACCGGCACCGGCCGTGAACCGGTGGTCTGGGACGTTCCGGCGCACGTCGGCCGGGTCGTCTCCGTCCCCATGTGGGGGGCCGCTCCCGACGGGCGCGCTCCCCGGCGGCGCCGGGCCGACCGGCTCGCCGCCGACTACGAGCGGTTCGTGACCGCGCTGCTCGATCCGCGTGCCGAGGACGGGTTCGCTCCCGCCCTGTACCGGCTGGCGCGGGCCGCCGCGGACGGCGTGCTCAGCCCGTTCCTGCGGGGCGACCGGGCGATCTCCGTCCTCACTGCGGTCTGGAACCGGCCGGGGCTGCCCGTGCGCGAGGCCCGGCCCTCCCTGCACGACGCGGTGACCGCGACCGCGCTGCTGGAGCACGCCCTGCGTCCGCTGGCCGCGCCGTACCCGGAACAGGGCGTGGCGCACGCGGTCAGCGGCGGTGTCGCCGTGCTGCCGGGCCTGGCCGGGCTGGAACGTCACGGGGTGCCCCTGCTGCTGACGGAGCACGGCGTCTATCTGCGCGAGCGCTACCTCGGCTACCGCACCGCCCCCTACCGCTGGCCGGTCAAGGCGCTCCTGCTGGGCTTCTTCCGGCTGCTGGCCGAGGAGACCTACCGGCGGGCCGCCCTGATCACCCCGGGCAACCGCTACAACCGGCTGTGGGAGGAACAGGGCGGCGCCGCGCCCCAGTCCATACGCACGGTCTACAACGGCGTCGACCCGGCGGCGTTCCCGCCGGCCGGGCCCGAGCCCGCGCGACCCGTGCTCAGCTGGGCCGGGCGGGTCGACCCGATCAAGGACCTGGAGACCCTGATCCGCGCCTTCGCCCTGGTGCGGGCCGAACTGCCCGACGCCAGGCTGCGGTTGTTCGGCGGCACGCCACGCGGCGGCGAGGCCTACCGGGACCGCTGCGAGGCGCTGGCGGCGGAGCTCGGCCAAGGGGACGCGGTCGCCTTCGAGGGCCGGGTCGAGGACATCAAGGACGCCTACGCCGCCGGAAACGTGGTGATGCTGTCCAGCATCAGCGAGGGCTTCCCGTTCACGCTGATCGAGGCCATGTCGTGCGGGCGGGCGACCGTCTCCACGGACGTCGGCGGCGTCCGGGAGGCGGTCGGCGGCGCCGGGCTCGTGGTACCGCCGCGCGACCCGGCCGCCATGGCCGCCGCGGCGCTGGAGCTGCTGCGCGACGCCGGGCGGCGCCGGGCGATGGGCGAGGCGGCCCGGCTGAGGGTGATCGAGCAGTTCACCCTCCGCCAGACCATCGACACCTTCCGGTCCGTCTACCTGGAGCTGTCGGCGTTCGGCGGCGCGGCCACGCCCGCCTCCGTCACCGACGGCGCGTTCGCGGCGGCGGGCGGGACACCGGTGGGGAGTGCGACCGGATGAGCGGACCCATGGCCCTCGAACCGGGCGGCCCGGAACAGGACACGCTGGCGCTCCGGCTCGCGACCGGACGCGCCCCCGCCGTGCGCGGGTCCGACCAGCACACGCTCGCCCTGGTCCGCCCCGGCCACGACGTCCGGCGCGAGGCGGTCGACCGGCTGGCCGCCGAACTCGCCGACCGCGTCGCACCCGCCGTCCATCCGTACGAGGTGGCCGCGCTGCTGGAGTCCGAGGGGCTGACCGGCGAGGTGATCGCGCAGCGGTACGGGCACCGCGACCTGTTCTCGCTCGCCACGGCACTGTACGAGCGGGTGCCGCGCAGCTTCCCCGACCCTCCGCGCCCCGCCGACCCCTGGCGGCCCGACCACGTGCGGTGCGCGCTGCGGGGCGCGTTGTTCGCGCTGCCGGGCCTGGCCTACGCGCTCGCGGGGCACCTGCTGCCCGCCGAGGGGACGGTACGGGCCCTGGTGGTGGCCGGCCTCCTGTCCTGGGCGTGGAACCAGGCGCTGGGCCACCGGGCGTACCTGCGGCTGACGACCGGGCGGCGGGAAGCGGGCCGCACCCTCGCCAAGGGAGCGCCCGTGGGCGCCCTCGCGGCGACCGCGGCCGGGGTGTGGCTCGCCGGGTCCGGGGCGGCGGCCCTCGCGGTGACGGCGCAGTCGGGGTATCTCGCGGCGGCCGGGGTGCTGCTGGTGCTGGGCCGGGAGCGGCTCCTGCTGGCCGCGCTCGCGCCGGTGACCGCCGGTGCGGCGACGCTGCCGTGGTGGGATCCCGGCGACGTCCTGCGGGCGGGGCTGCCCCTGCTGTCCCTGCTCGGCGCGGTGACCGCGGCGGGGTGGGCGCTGCGCGGCGCGCTCGGCACCGCGCCGGCCCCCAACGCCGCCCGCCCGCACCCGCTGGGCTCGCTGCCGTACGGCCTGTTCGGGCTGGCCGCCGGGTCGCTGGTGTTCCTGGCGGGGCGTCACCACCCGTGGGCGGTGGTCGTGCTGACGCTGAGCATGGGACCGGCGGAGTGGCTGCTGTACCGGTACCGGGGCCTGTCGGTGGCCGCGCTGCGGAGCACCGCCACCCCCGCCGGCTTCCGGGTGCGGTCCGCCGCCGTCCTCGCCGGCTGTCTGCTGGCCTACCTCGGCCCGCTGCTGCCCGCCGCGCTGCTGGTGGACGCCGATCCCGTCACGCTGCTGCTGCTCGCGGCGGTGCTGTGGACGTCCCTGCTGCTCCAGGCCTTCGGGGTGGCCTGGCTGCCGGCCGTCCTGTGCCTGACGGCGGCCGCCGGCACCGGCACGGTCCTCCTGGCCGGGCTCCCGCCGGGTCCGGCGACGGCCCTGGCCCTGTGCTGCGGCGGCGCGGCGCTCTGTCTCACCGCGAGCGTGCTGCGGCTGCTGGGCCGGCCGGCGGCCCATGCGTGAGACCCGCGGCGCCACCGCCGTACCGCCACCGGACACGAGCGGTCCGCCGCCCGCGCCTCACAACCCAGCGATCCACCCGCCCGTCCACCGACCGGAAGGACCCCGCGTGACCGCCACACCGCTCGCCGCCGTCACCGGAGCCGAGGGCTTCATCGGCTCCCACCTTACCGAGGCGCTGGTCGCCTCCGGGCACCGCGTGAGGGCCATGGCGCAGTACAACTCCTTCTCCTCCTACGGCTGGCTGGAGACCCTCTCCCCCGACGTCCTCGACCAGGTCGAGATCGTCCTCGGCGACGTCCGCGACCCCGGCTCGGTCCGCCACCTCGTCGAGGGCGCCGACTGCGTCTACCACCTGGCCGCGCTCATCGCGATCCCGTACTCCTACCAGGCACCGCACAGCTACGTGGACACCAACGTCACCGGCACCCTGAACGTGCTGGAGGCGGTGCGCGCCCAGGGCACGCCCCGGCTGGTGCACACCTCCACCAGCGAGACCTACGGCACCGCGCGGACCGTGCCGATCACCGAGGAGCACCCGATCCACACCCAGTCGCCGTACGCCGCGTCCAAGGCGGGCGGCGACCGGCTGGCGGACAGCTACCACGCCAGTTTCGACACGCCGGTGGTGACGCTGCGGCCGTTCAACACCTACGGGCCCCGCCAGTCGATGCGGGCGGTGATCCCGACGGTCATCGGGCAGGTGGCGGCCGGGGAGCGGACCATCACCCTCGGCGACCTGCGCCCCACCCGGGACTTCACCTTCGTCAAGGACACCGCGCAGGCCTTCCTCGCCGTCGGCACCGCCCCCGCCGAGCGGGTCGTGGGCCGTACCTTCAACGCCGGTACCGGTGGCGAGATCTCCGTCGGCGACCTGGTCGCGCTCATCGGCAAGGTGATGGACACCGCGCTCGACGTACGGGAGGACGAGCGGCGGTTGCGGCCCGCGAACTCCGAGGTGATGCGGCTGGTCGCGGACGCGACCCGGCTGCGCGGGGCAACCGGCTGGGCTCCGGCGCACGACCTGGTGCAGGGCCTCGCGCAGACCGTGGAGTTCTTCCGCGACCCGGCCAACCTCGCCCGCTACAAGACCGGCATCTACAACATCTGACCACGTCCGGCACACGTCCACCGAGGGGGAACCTCATGCACGCAGTGATCCTGGCCGGCGGCAAGGGCGTCCGGCTGCGGCCCTACACCACCGCGCTGCCCAAGCCGCTCGTGCCCATCGGCGACCAGCACGCCATCCTGGAGATCGTCCTGCGCCAGCTCGCCTCGGCCGGCTTCACCGGCTGCACGGTCGCGATAGGCCACCTCGGCGAGATCATCCGCGCCTACGTCGGCGACGGCTCGCAGTGGGGCCTGACCGTGGACTACTCGACCGAGGAGAGCCCGCTGGGGACCATGGGCCCGCTGCTCACCATGCGCGAGCGGCTGCCGGAGCACTTCCTGGTGATGAACGGCGACATCCTCACCGACCTCGACTACGCCGACGTACTGAACCGGCACCGAGCCTCCGACTCGCCGCTGACCATCGCCACCTACGCCAGGAAGGTGCACATCGACTTCGGCGTCCTGACCACGGACGCGAGCAGGGTCGTCGCCTTCACCGAGAAGCCGAGCATGGACTACCGCGTCTCCATGGGCGTGTACGGGCTGTCCCGGTCGACGCTCGACGGGTACACGGCCGGACTGCCCCTGGGCTTCGACGAGCTGGTGCTCGACCTGCTGAAGTCGGGCAACCCGCCGCACGCCTACGACTTCGACGGCTACTGGCTCGACATCGGCCGCCCCGACGACTACGACCGGGCCAACGCGGAGTTCACCAGCCGCAAGTCCCTGCTGCTCAAGGGAGCCTGAGCACCGCATGCGCATCCTCGTCCTGGGTTTCACCGGCTATCTGGGCGGCCACGTCGCCGAACGGCTGCACGCCCTGCCCGGCGCGCGGGTCCTCGGCGGCGGCCGCTCCCCCGCCGCCGACCTGCCCGTCGACCTGGCCACCGACACCGTCGAACGGCTCACGCGGGTGCTGGCGGCGGCGGACGTCGACACCGTGGTCAACTGCGCGGGCGCGACCGGCGGTGATCCGGTGACGCTCGCCGAGGTCAACGCCCGCGGTCCGGCCGCGCTGTGCGCGGCGCTGCGCCGGGCCCGTCCCGCGGCCCGCCTGGTCCACCTGGGGTCGGCCGCCGAGTACGGTCCGGGCACGGAGCGTGTCCCGGTGCCGGAGTCGGCGCCGACCCGGCCCCTGACCGCCTACGGCGCCACCAAGCTGGCGGGCACCGTCACCGTCGCCGCCGCGGAGCTGGACTCCGTGGTCCTGCGGGTCGGCAACCCGGTGGGGCCCGGCGCGCCGGTCACCTCTCTGCCCGGCCGGGTCACCGGTCTGCTGCGCGCGGCGGGCACGGACCCGGACGCGGAGCTGCGGCTGGGCGACCTGTCGGCGTACCGGGACTTCGTCGACGTACGCGACGTCGCGCGGGCCGCCGAGCGCGCGGTGACCGCCACCGGTCCGCTGCCGTCCGTGCTGAACGTCGGCGGCGGCGAGGCCGTGCCGGTGCGCCGGCTGGTGCGGACGCTCGCGGGCGTCGCCGGCTTCCGCGGCCGGATCGAGGAACAGGGCGCGGGCTCGGCACGCTCGGAGCGGGTGTCCTGGCAGTGCTCCGACATCACCGCCGCCCGCACCGCCCTCGACTGGCGGCCGTCGTACTCGCTGGACGAGTCACTGGCCGCCCTGTGGTCGGCCGGCGCCCCGTCCCGGCCCCCGGAAGGCGACCGTCCGTCGTGAGCCTGCTGATCCCGCTGTACGTCCACCCGGCCGAGGACCCGGGCTCCTGGCACCGGCTCGTCAGGGCGGCCGACCGCACGTACGGGGTCGTCCTCAACCCCGCGAACGGCCCGGGTGACGAGCCCGACCCCGCCTTCGCCTCGGTGGCGTGCGCGCTGCGCGCGGCGGGCGCCCGGCTGCTCGGTTACGTCGACACGGACTACGGCACGCGGGCGGCGGCGGAGGTCGCCGAGGACGCCCGGCGGCACCGGGAGTGGTACGGGGCCGACGGGTGCTTCCTGGACCGGGTGAGTGCGGCGGCGACCGAACTCGCCGCGTACCGGGCGATGGTGCGCGCGCTGCGCCGACGGGGCTCGGCGACCGTCGTGCTCAACCCGGGGGTCCATCCCGCACCGGGCTATGCGCGGATCGCCGATCTCCTGGTCACCTTCGAGGGGCCCTGGCCGGTGTACGTGTCCGCGTTCAGCCGGCCGGACTGGACGCTGCGGCACCGGCCGGAGCGGATGTGCCACCTGGTGTACGGGGTGCCGGAGGCGCTGGCACCGCTCGCCGTGCGCACCGCGCGGGAGCGTGGGGCGGCGGTGTCCGGGCCGGTGCCGGGAGAGCTGCCCAATCCGTGGGCGCGGCTGACTCCCGTACTGACCGGAGCGCGGTCATGAGGCGGCGCGGGCGGGCGTTCGCCGCGACGCTGACCGCACTGGCCGCCCTGGTGGTGGCCGGGTGTTCCGGTACGGACGGTCCACCGCCACCGGAGCCGTCCGCCACCGAGGTGTGGCGGCCCCGGCCGGGACTGGCCTGGCAGTGGCAGCTCGACGGGCGGGTCGACCCGTCGGCCGACGTCCCGGTCTACGACATCGACGGCTTCGAGAACGACGCGTTCGACGTGGCGCGGCTGCACCGGGCCGGCCGCAAGGTGATCTGCTACGTCAACGTGGGTGCCTGGGAGGACTTCCGTCCCGACCGGGACGCCTTTCCCCGGTCCGTGCTGGGCGAGCCCAACGGCTGGCGGGGCGAGCGCTGGCTGGACATCCGCCGGCTGTCCGTACTGCGGCCGATCATGGAGCGGCGGTTCGACATGTGCCGGGACAAGGGCTTCGACGCGGTGGAGCCCGACCTGGTGGAGGGCTACGCCGAACAGACCGGCTTCCCGCTGACCGCCCGGGACCAGCTGGCGTACAACCGCATGATCGCCGCCATCGCCCACGAACGCGGCCTCGCGGTGGGCCTGAAGAACGACCTGGCGCAGATTCCGCAGCTCGTGGACGACTTCGACTTCGCCGTCAACGAGCAGTGCGCCGAGTACGGCGAGTGCGCGCGGCTCGCTCCGTTCACGGCGGCGGGCAAGGCGGTCTTCCACGTGGAGTACGGCGAGCCGACCCGGCGCTTCTGCGCCGAGTCGCGCAGGCTCGGGCTGTCGTCGATGCGGAAGCGGCCGGAACTCGGGGTCTGGCGCGAGCCGTGCTGACGGTGGCGCCGGGCGCATGGGGCAGGATGGGGCCATGAGCGTAGTCAAGATCAACGTACTGACCGTCCCCGCCGAGCAGCGCGAGACGCTGGAGAAGCGCTTCGCGTCGCGGGCGCACGCGGTCGAGAGCTCCGACGGCTTCGAGTGGTTCGAGCTGCTGCGGCCGGTGGAGGGCACCGACAACTACCTCGTCTACACGCGGTGGCGCGACGAGGCGTCGTTCCAGGCGTGGATGGAGGGCCCGATGAAGGCGGCCCACCAGGGCGGCGGCGCGGAGGGCGGGGAGCGGCCGAAGCCCGCGGCGAGCGGGTCCACGGTGTGGTCGTTCGAGGTGGTGCAGCAGGCGGCGCCGAAGGAGGCATGACGCGACGGTGGCGGCCCCGGACCGGGGCCGCCACCGTGCTCAGGCGAGCTGGACGAGGAGGTCGCCGCCCTCCACCTGCTGGATGCGGTTGATGGCGAGCCTGCTGACCGTGCCGGCCTTCGGGGCGGTGATGGTGGCCTCCATCTTCATCGCCTCGATGGTGGCCACGGTGGCGCCGGCCTCCACCTCGTCCCCCTCGGCGACGGCGAGGGTGACCACCCCCGCGAACGGCGCCGCGACGTGCCCGGGGTCCGACCGGTCGGCCTTCTCGGTGACCGGGACGTCGGAGGCCGCCGACCGGTCGCGGACCTGGATCGGGCGGAGCTGCCCGTTGAGCGAGGACATCACGGTGCGCATGCCGCGCTCGTCGGCGTCGCCGACCGCCTGGAGCTCGATCAGCAGCCGGACGCCCGGATCGAGGTCGACCGTGTACTCCGTGCCGGGGCGCAGCCCGTAGAAGAAGTCCTTGCTGTCCAGGACGCTGGTGTCGCCGAACGAGGCACGGTGGTTGTCGAACTCGCGGGCCGGCCCGGGGAACAGCAGCCGGTTCAGGGTCGCCCGGCGCTCCTTGGCGAGCCCGGTGCGGTCGTCGGCGGACAGCTCCGGCACCGGCTTGGCCTCGGCACGGCCGCGCAGCGCCTTGGTGCGCAGCGGCTCGGGCCAGCCGCCGGGCGGGGTGCCCAGCTCGCCGCGGAGGAAGCCGATGACGGAGTCGGGGATGTCGAACCGGTCCGGTTCCGCCTCGAAGTCCGCCGGGGAGACGCCCGCGCCCACCAGGTGCAGGGCCAGGTCGCCGACCACCTTGGAGGAGGGCGTCACCTTCACCAGGCGGCCCAGCATCCGGTCGGCGGCGGCGTACATGGCCTCGATGTCCTCGAAGCGGTCGCCGAGGCCGAGCGCGATGGCCTGGGTGCGCAGGTTGGAGAGCTGGCCGCCGGGGATCTCGTGGTGGTAGACGCGGCCGGTGGGTGCGGCGAGGCCCGCCTCGAAGGGTGCGTAGACCTTGCGGACGCTCTCCCAGTACGGCTCCAGGTCGCCGACGGCCTGGAGGTCGAGGCCGGTGGGCCGCTCGGTGTGGTCGGTGGCGGCGACGATCGCCGACAGGGAGGGCTGCGAGGTGGTGCCCGCCATGGACGCCACGGCCCCGTCGACCGCGTCGGCGCCCGCCTGGATCGCGGCCAGGTAGGTGGCGAGCTGACCGCCGGTGGTGTCGTGGGTGTGCAGGTGCACCGGCAGGTCGAACTCCCGGCGCAGCGCGGACACCAGGGTCGCGGCGGCCGGGGCGCGCAGCAGCCCCGCCATGTCCTTGATCGCCAGGACGTGGGCGCCGGCGTCCACGATCTGCTCGGCGAGCCGCAGGTAGTAGTCGAGGGTGTAGAGCCGCTCGTCGGGGTCGGACAGGTCGGCGGTGTAGCACAGGGCGACCTCGGCGACGGAGGTGCCGGTCTGGCGCACGGCGTCGATGGCGGGGCGCATCTGGTCGACGTCGTTGAGGGCGTCGAAGATGCGGAAGACGTCGATGCCGGTGGCCGCGGCCTCCTGCACGAAGGCGTCGGTCACCTCGGTCGGGTACGGCGTGTAGCCGACGGTGTTGCGGCCGCGCAGCAGCATCTGCAGGCAGATGTTGGGGACCGCCTCGCGCAGGGCGGCCAGCCGCTCCCAGGGGTCCTCGGCGAGGAAGCGCAGGGCGACGTCGTAGGTGGCGCCGCCCCAGCACTCCAGGGACAGCAGCTGGGGCAGGGTGCGGGCGACGACCGGGGCGACGGCGAGCATGTCCTTGGTGCGGACCCGGGTGGCGAGCAGCGACTGGTGGGCGTCGCGGAAGGTGGTGTCGGTGACGCCGATGGTGGGCGACTCGCGCAGCCACCGGGCGAAGCCCTCCGGGCCGAGTTCGGCCAGCCGCTGCCGGGAGCCGGCCGGGGGGTCGCCCGCGGGCACGGTCGGCAGCTTGGTGAGCGGGTCGGCGAGTCGGGGGCGTTCGCCGTGCGGCTTGTTGACGGTGACGTCGGCGAGGTAGGTGAGCAGCTTGGTGCCGCGGTCGGCGGAGTGGCGGGAGGTGAGCAGGTGCGGGCGCTGCTCGATGAAGGACGTGGTGACCCGGCCGGCCTGGAAGTCGGGGTCGTCCAGCACCGCCTGGAGGAAGGGGATGTTGGTGGCGACGCCGCGGATGCGGAACTCGGCCACGGCGCGCCGGGCGCGGCCCACGGCGGTGGTGAAGTCCCGGCCGCGGCAGGAGAGTTTCACCAGCATCGAGTCGAAGTGGGCGCTGATCTCGGTGCCGGCGTGGGTGGTGCCGCCGTCGAGGCGGATGCCGGAGCCGCCCGGTGAGCGGTAGGCGCTGATCTGCCCGGTGTCCGGGCGGAAGCCGTTGGCGGGGTCCTCGGTGGTGATACGGCACTGGAGGGCGGCGCCGCGCAGGGTGATGTTCTCCTGGGCGAGGCCGAGGTCGGCGAGCGTCTCGCCGGCGGCGATGCGCAGTTGGGACTGGACGAGGTCGACGTCGGTGACCTCCTCGGTGACCGTGTGCTCGACCTGGATGCGCGGGTTCATCTCGATGAAGACGTGGTTGCCGTCGCGGTCGACGAGGAACTCCACGGTGCCGGCGTTGCGGTAGCCGATCTGCCGGGCGAAGCTGACGGCGTCGGCGCAGATGCGCTCGCGCAGGACCGGGTCCAGGTTGGGGGCGGGCGCCAGCTCGATGACCTTCTGGTGGCGGCGCTGCACCGAGCAGTCCCGCTCGAAGAGGTGGATCACGCCGCCCTCGCCGTCGGCGAGGATCTGCACCTCGATGTGGCGGGGTTCGACGACCGCCTTCTCCAGGAAGACGGTGGAGTCGCCGAAGGCGGAGGCCGCTTCCCGGGACGCGGCCTCGACGGCCTCGCGCAGCTGGGCGGGTTCCTCCACGCGGCGCATGCCGCGCCCGCCGCCGCCCGCGACGGCCTTGACGAACACCGGGAAGCCGATGTCGTCGGCGGCGCGGACGAGTTCGTCCACGTCGGTGGAGGGCGCGGAGGATCCGAGGACCGGTACCCCGGCCTCGCGGGCGGCGGCGACGGCGCGGGCCTTGTTGCCCGTCAGTTCGAGGATCTGCGCGCTCGGTCCGACGAAGGTGATGCCGGCTTCCTCGCAGGCGCGGGCGAGTTCGGGGTTCTCGGAGAGGAATCCGTAGCCCGGGTAGACGGCGTCGGCTCCGGCGCGGCGGGCCGCGCGGACGATCTCCTCGACGGAGAGGTACGCGCGCACCGGGTGGCCCGGCTCCCCGATCTCGTAGGCCTCGTCGGCCTTCAGGCGGTGCAGCGAGTTGCGGTCCTCGTGCGGGAAGACGGCGACCGTGCGCGCGCCGAGCTCGTAGCCCGCTCGGAACGCGCGGATCGCGATCTCACCGCGGTTGGCGACCAGCACCTTGCGGAACATTCTTGATCCCTTCAGCCTGCCGGGTGACGAGACCATGGTGTCGGCGCCGCCTCCGGTACGCCATGTGAGCCGGGCCACTCACAGGCCGGCACCCGGCCGTGTGAGGTCACGGTCGGGTCGGGTCAGACGTCGGAGTCGATCCCGGTGACGACCGTGGGACCGAGCGGCGCGCTGCCGTCGTCCAGGCCGGCCGCGCGCAGGGCGGAGTCGGCGACCTCGCGGGCGCGTCCCTCCGCGTGGGCGGCGGTGTCGGCCTCGACGGTGAGGCGGATGGTGAAGGTGCCGTCGTCGTTGACCGAGAGGGCGTCCAGGTCCTCCTCGTCTCCCAGGTGGGTGGTGCGGTGCGGGTCGGCGGGGCGCAGTGCGCGGGCCAGCTCCTCCCTCGCGGTGTCCTGGACCGCGCCGGTGAACGTGCCCGGCACCGAGATGACGTACGTCGTCATGGCACTCCTCCTTCGGCTCCCCTCCGCCTACCCCGATACCGCCGCGGGACCCGGCCCGGCGGCGTCGTCACCGCAGGGCGGCGGCGAGGCGCAGCCGCAGCCGGTCGACTCCGGCCGGTGTGCGGGCGGGGGCGGCGGTCGTGCAGTCCGGCAGCCCCACCCTGGCCAGGGCGCTCAGCAGGGCCCGGGGACCGCTGTCGAGGTAGGTGGTGAAACCCGCCCGGCGCAGTGCGTCCAGGGTGCGGTGGAAGACCATGGGTTCGGTGAGGTGCGCGGCCGCCGCGGAGCGCAGCCCTGCCGGGGTGCGTACGGAGCGGTCCGTGGTGGCCGTGTACACGGGGAGCGCGGGCGGGGCGACGGGCTCGGTGCGCAGGTGGCGGCGGAAGGTCCGGTGGACCTCGGTGAGCAGGGGGTGGTGGTAGGCGGTCCGGCTGGTCAACGGGGTGGCGCGGTGGCCGAGTTCCCGGGCCGTGCGCCGTACGGCGGCCAACTGGTCGTCGGGACCGGCCAGGACCGTCTGGTCGGGTGCGTTGCGGGCGGCGACGCGCAGCCGGGCCAGGTCCTCGGTCCGTATCAGGTCCGCCGCCCGGTCGGCGGTCAGGTCGGTGGCCAGCAGGCCGGCCGCCGGGAGCGCGGCGTCCCGCAGCAGCCGGTCGCGCAGGTGCAGCAGCCGGACGCCCTGCTCCGGGGTGATCGCCCCGGCCACGGTGAGCGCCGCGAGGTCGCCCACGCTGTGGCCGAGGACCGCGTGGACGGGCGGGTCCGCGAGGTCGAGCAGGAGGGTCGCGCAGGCGGTCACCGCGGCGTAGGTGGCGAGGTCGAAGGCCAGGGGTGCGGCGAGCACGAGCTGCTCGGGGCCGGGCGCGCCGGGGTCCGTGAGGAGGAGCCCGGCGGGCGGTCCGCCGCTGCCGCCGAGCTCCGCGCTGTGGTCGTCCACTCTCCGCAGCACCCGCGCGACGGACGGTACGTCGCGCAGGTGGCGCAGGGCGCCCGGGAGGTAGGCGCCCTGGCCGGGGCACATCAGCACGGTGCGCGGTGTGCCCGCGGCCGGGAGCGGGGGGCCGTGGTTCATGAGGCGGCGGCGAAGGCGAGGGCGACGTTGTGCCCGCCGAAGCCCATGCTCGTGCTGACGGCCGCGAGGGGCCCCGGGGGCAGGGGCACGGGGCTGCGGCCCACGACGTTCAGGCCGATCTCCGGGTCGACGCGTTCCAGGCTGCACGCGGGCGGCGCGGTGCGCTCGCGCAGGGTGAGGACGGTCAGGACGGCCTCGATCGCGCCGGCCGCCCCCAGGGTGTGCCCGAAGGCGCCCTTGGTGGCGCTGACCAGCACGTCGTCCAGGCCCTTGGCGAAGACCTGCTCCAGGGCCTGGGCCTCGCCGAGGTCGCCGAGCGGTGTGGAGGTGGCGTGGGCGTTGACGTGCCGGACCTCCTCCGGGTGGAGCCGGGCGTCGCGCAGGGCCTCGTCGACGGCGGCGGCGCAGCCCGTACCGCCGGGCGCGGGCTGGGCGACGTGATGGCTGTCGTTGGTGATGCCCGCGCCGGTCAGCCGCCCGTGGACGCGGGCACCGCGGGCGGCGGCGTGCGCGGCGCTCTCGACGACGAGCATGCCGGCGCCCTCCCCCATCACGAAGCCGTCCCGGCCTGCGTCGAAGGGCCTGGACGCGCCCTTGGGATCGTCCAGGCGCTGGGAAAGGGCGCCCAGCCGCGCGAACCCGGCGAGGGCGAGCGGGTGCAGCGCGGCCTCGGTACCGCCCGCGACCACGATGTCGGCGCGGCCGTCCCGGATCATGCCGAGGGCCTGGCAGAGCGCTTCGGCGCCGGAGGCACAGGCACTGGCGGGGGCGTGCACCCCGGCCTTGGCGCCCACCATGAGCCCCACCTCGGCGGCCGGGTGGTTGGGCAGCATGACCGGGATCGTACGCGGGCTCACCCGGCGGGCGCCGCGGGTCCGGAGGCGGTGGTTCTGCTCCAGGGTGCTGGTGAGCCCGCCGAGCCCCACCCCGACGACCACGGCCACCCGCGCACCGCTCGCGCCCAGGGACGACGCCTCCTCGAACCCGGCGTCGCGGACGGCTTCCCGGGCGGCGACGAGCGCGAACTGCGCCGAGCGGTCGCAGTGCGCCGCCTTGGCGGGCGGCAGCACGGTGGTGGGCTCCACCGCCGCCGGGGCCGCCAGATAGGCCGGCGCGGGGCCGTCCGGTGCCTCGAACTCGAAGTCGAGGCGTCCGACGCCGCACACGCCGGCCAGCAGGGCCCGCCAGGTGGAGGGGACGTCGCCGCCCAGCGCCGTCGTCAGACCCAGTCCGGTGACGACGGCGGCCCGTTCCCCGGGGGCCGGGCCGGCCGCGTGGCGTGGGCTCACGCGGTCCCGCCCGCGGGAGCGGTGACGACTTCGGCGAGGTGGGCGGCGACCTGCCGCACCGTGGTGAGCCGGTCCGCCTGCTCCTGCGGCACCTCGATCTGCCAGCGGTCCTCGATCGCGGCGATCAGTTCCAGCATGGCCAGGGAGTCGACGCCCAGTTCGTCCCGGAGGGAGGAGTCCGGTCCGATCTCCTCCACGGACAGGTCCTCGACCGTCGCGGCCAGCAGGTCCCGCAGTTCGTCGAGCAGCTTTCGTTCCTCGGCGGTGGACGGCATGTGCGTACCTCTTTCTTCTCGGTGCGCGGCGCCCCCGGGGGTGCGGTGGGCGGGAGGTCCCTGCCTCCCCGGGGGCGCCGGCCGCGCGGCGGCGATCTGCCGGGCGCACGCCGACAGGTTGTCCGGCGGCCCGGCACGGCAAGCGCCCCGCAGGGGGTGACGGCGGGGTACTGGGAGCACGCGAGGGGCTTCTGCGGACCGCGGTGTCCGCTCTTCACGTTGAAGCGCCCCGCGGCGGACCGAGGGTGCCGGCCGGCGGGCGCGTAACCGCCGGAGGGCCACCATCCGTTCCTCAGCGGACTTTGGCGGCTCTTTTAAGGCTTCTTGAAGATGACCTTCGAACGGGCGTTTCCGCGCCCGCCGGGTCCTAGGCTCTCGACCACCCCCCACAGTCCCGGTGGACGCGATCGCGTCCACCGGGTACGGGGGCCGAGCCAGCCGACCGACAGACCGAGGTGTCCTGCATGGGTTCCCGCCGAGCCGCTCGCCCGTCCCGCTCCCACGCCCGTCCCCGCGGCGGGCTCAGGACCCGCGGCACCGCGCTGGCCCTGGGCGCCGTCACCGTGACCGCGGGCGTCGGGATCACCCTGGCCGTCGCCGGCGGCGAGGACGGCGGGGCCTCGGACCGGGTCGCGGCGAGCAGCGCCGGTGAGGCGCCGGGCGCCGAGGAGGCGGCGGGCGGCGCGGTGCCGCTCGCCTCCGGCTCGGCGAGCCCGAGCGCCCCGGCGAGCCCGAGCACCTCGGCGAGCAGCTCGCCGAGCGGGAGCGCGAAGCCGACGGAGAAGCCGAAGCGGTCGGCGAGCCCCACCTCCGGTGCGGAGCGGAAGTCGGCCGAGCCCGCGTCGAAGGCGCCCGTGCGGACGACGGCGAAGAGCGGCGGCGACCGTCGGGGGAGCGGAAGCGGCGACTCGGAGCCGGGCGGCACCGGGGCCGACTCGGGACCGGGTTCCGGTTCCGGTGGGTCCGGCGGGCCCGAGGCGCAGGTGCTCTCGCTGGTCAACGAGGAGCGGGCCGCGGCGGGCTGCTCGCCGGTCACGGCGAACGCCCGGCTGACCCGGGCCGCCGACGACTACAGCGACGTCATGGCGAGCAGCGGTGTGATGTCCCACACGGGTCCTGACGGCTCCACCATGACGACCCGGGTCGAGGCCGCCGGGTACCAGTGGTCGACGCTGGGCGAGAACATAGCCCGGGGGCAGGCGGACGCCGCCTCGGTGATGGAGTCCTGGATGAACAGCCCCGGCCACCGCGCGAACATACTCAACTGCTCCTTCAAGGAGCTGGGCGTCGGCGTCCACTTCGGCGACGGCGGCCCCTGGTGGACGCAGAACTTCGGCGCCCCTCGCTGACGCCCGTCACCGTGTCCCGGCGCCGCCCGCGCCGGCCAGTACGAACGACACCCGCACCCGTGCGCCGCCCAGCGGCGCGCGGGTGATCGTCAGTTCGCCGTCCGCCGCGCGGGCCGCCCGCGCCACGATGTCCAGGCCGAGTCCGGTGGAGCCGCCGACGCTGACGCCCCGGGTGAGCGCCGCCTCGGGGTCCGCCACGCCCGGGCCCGCGTCGTCGACCGTGAGGATCACGTGCCGGTCCGCCCGCTCCACGCGCACGGTGAAGGCGGTGCCCTGAGGGGTGTGCCGGAAGACGTTGCCGATCAGGGCGTCGACGACGGCCGCGAGATCGTCCTCGGGGAAGGCGACGGGCGCCGGGCGCGGGGTGAGGGAACGCTCGCAGGGCCGGCCCTGCTGGGTGGCGAGGACCGACCAGAAGTCCAGGCGCATGGCGACCACCTCGGCGACGTCGCACGGTTTCGACGCGCCCGCCCCCGCACCGGCCAGGTGCGCGGAGGCCAGCGGTGTGCGGGCCGCGGCGATGATCGAGTCCAGCTCGCTCTCCAGTTGCCCGGCCGCCTCCGTGACCCGCCGGGCACTGGGCGTCGCGCCCATCCGGTCGGCCTCCAGGTAGAGGGCGGTCAGCGGGGTGCGCAGCCGGTGCGAGAGGTCGGCGACCAGTTCGCGTTCGACGGCGAGCAGATCGACGACCCGGTCGGCCATCGTGTTGAACGCCGCGCCGGCCTCCTGCAGCTCGGGCGGCCCGCCCGGTTCCACCCGTACGTCCAGATTCCCGGAGCCGAGGGCCAGCGAGGCGCGCTTGAGGCCGCGGGAGGAGCGGACGACGCGGGCGCCGAGCCGGTCGGCGACCAGCACCGAGCCACCGACCAGGCCCAGCGCGAGGAGCGCCATCACTCCCCAGGACGCGGCCACGCCCCGGGTGAGGTCGGCGGCGGGCACGAAGGCTTCCACGACCGCTACCCGGTCCCCGCGCAGGACGACGGGCTGAAGGTAGACCCAGCCCTCGTCAGTGTCCACGGCGAGCGTCTCGCGGCCGCGCACGGCCCGGTCGAGCGCGTCCCGGGGCGCGTGCGGGGTGCCCACGAAGCCGCCGTCGGGCAGCCGTACGACGAGCTGGTCGGCGGAGCCGAGTTCGGCGACGGCCTGCTGCACGTCGGCGCGCCGGGTGGTGAGGGCGAGCACCGGGGACAGGGCGGAGGCCCGCTGCTCGGCGGCGGTGGTGACCCGGTCGCGGGCCTGTTCGCGGACGAGGAGGGCGAGCGGGATGAGGAAGGACAGCGCCACCATCGAGGTGACGGCCAGGGCGATCCCGGCGAGGGCACGTCTCATGGCGAGCTGACCAACTTGATGCCTATGCCGCGCACGGTGTGGAGGTAGCGGGGCTTTCGCGCCTTCTCTCCCATTTTGCGGCGGAGTGCGGAGAGGTGGACGTCGACCGTCTGGTCCTCGACATACGGCTGCTGCCACACCTCGGCGAGTATCCGCTGCCGGGAGATGACCTGGTCGGCGTTGGCGGCGAGGTAGGCGAGCAGGTCGAACTCGCGGCGGGTGAGCGGGAGCTCCCGGCCGGCGAGGTGGGCGGTGCGCGCGGTGGGGTCGATGCGCAGGTCGGCGACCTGGAGGACGGGCCTGCGCGCCGCCCTGACGTCGGCGGGCACGGACCGGCGCAGTACGGCGGCGAGCCGGGCGGCGAGCTGGCCGCCGGAGAACGGCTTGACCATGTAGTCGTCGGCCCCGGCGTTGAGCAGCCGGATGATCTCGCTCTCGTCGTCACGGGCGGTGGCGACGAGGACCGGGACGCGGGAGATGCCCCGGATCATTCGCAGCACGTCGAGACCGTCGAGGTCGGGCAGCCCGAGGTCCAGCACCACGATGTCCGGCGGGCTCTGGGTGATGTCGCGCAGCGCCTCGAAACCCTGATGGGCGGTCTTGACCGCGTAGCCGTGCCCGGTCAGGACCTCGATCAGCGCGGCCCGGATCACGGGGTCGTCCTCGACGACCAGTACGGAGGCCATGGGCAGGCACGTTAGCCGGTCCGTCACTATGGTGTCGTGTCCCGCCTCCTGCGCTACCTGATCATCTGGCTGTCGTGCACGGCAGCCAGTGTCACGGCCGTCATCATCACGATCCACTTCGTGGTGGGCTCGACCCGGCCGACCGCGCCGGTCGCGCAGTCGGCGCCGAGTGAGCCGCCCGAGTCCCCGAGGCCCAGCCCGTCGAGGACCGCGGAGCCCTCACCCAGTCCGTCGGCGACCAGCCGCAGGCCCAGCCCCACACCGTCCCGGAGCAGCGAGAAGCCGCCCGAGCCGAGCCCGACACCGACGCCGACACCCACCGCCCGCACCACTCCCCCGGGCACGCCGGCCGGATCGGCCGAGCAGGGCGGCTCGGGGTGCGAGGGCGGTGCCGGCGTCTACACGGTGCCCTCCGAGGGCGGCAAGGCCACCGTGCGGTTCGGCGACGACGGAGTGTGCCTGGTCTCGGCGGTGCCGAACCGGGGGTTCACGGTGAGCACGGAGCAGAGCGGCCCGCAGACACTGACGGTGACCTTCTCGGCGAGCCGCCACCGGTCGGAGATCACGGCGACGACCCGGCCGCAGAGCCGGGCCGACGTCCGCGAGGTGTCGTGGTGACACCGGTCACGCGCAGGCGTTCCCGTTGACGCTGAAAACAGCCGGGGCGGTGTTCGCGGTCCCCTTCCCAGCGGTGAACCCGAGGGTGACCGTGCCACCGGCCGGGACGGTGGCGGTGTAGGGGGCCGGGGCGACGCTCACCGCGCCGCCGGTCTGCGTCGGTGTCCCGCCCCACATGCTGGTGACGGTCTGGCCGTCCGGGAAGGTGAAGTCGAGCGTCCACGGGCCGAGGGGGGTGGTCCCGGTGTTGCGGACGGCGATCTCCCCCTGGAAGCCGCCCGGCCACTCGCCGACGACGCGGTACGTCACCGCGCACGTGGCGCCGGGGGTGCCGCCGCCCTCGCGGGTCGTGACGTCCACCGTGGCGGAGCGGGCCGAGCGGTTGCCGGCCGCGTCCCGGGCGTAGACGGCGAAGGTGTAGGCGGTGCCGGCGGTGAGGTCCGTCACGGTGACCGATTCGGTGGTGGAGGTCGCGACCGGCGTCTCGGTGCCGCCGTCGACGCGGACGACGTCGTATCCGGTGACTCGGGTGTTGTCGGTCGCCGCGGCCCAGCTGAGGGTGACGGCGGTCTCCGTCACGGCGGAGGCGGCCGGGGCCCCCGGGACGGTGGGCGCCTCGGTGTCGTCCGGGGTGCCGCCGCCGAAGACCGTCGCTTCCTTCGAGGTCCGCGCGATGCCGTCGGCGCCGTGGAAGATGCGCTCGCCCCAGGAGCTGAGCCGGCTCGGGTCGAAGTCGAGGGCGAGGTCCAGGACCGGGTCGGTGTTGCCGCTCCACGACCAGGCCAGGTAACCGAGGTCCAGCCGTTCGGCGGCGGCCATCATGGTGTCCTCGTCGGGGTCGCCCCACTGGTCGGCGGGACCGCCGAACTCGCCGATGAGGATGGGCAGTCCGGCGTCGACGTAGGCCTGGAGGTAGTCGGTGATCTCCTGGGCGGTGTCGTAGACGCTGTACATGTGGATCGAGAAGATCAGGTTGCCGGTGGGGTCGGCGTCGTACACGGTCCGCGCGTTGGCCCGCATGACGCCCTGCCAGTCCTGGCCCCAGTTGGGCGCGTCCACCATGATCGTGTGCCGGAATCCGGCGTCGCGGAGCTTCTTCACCGCCGCGACGGTCGGGTCCGTCCAGCCGGCGGGGTCGGTGTTGCCCCACGGCTCGTTGCCGATGTTGACGATGACGTAGTCCTCTTCACCGGCCAGCACGTCCCTCAGGCCGATCCAGTAGTCGGCGGCGTGGTCGAGCGTGCCGGCCGCGGCGTCCTCGCCGTAGCCGGTGGTGTCGTGCACCTCCAGGACGCAGATCAGCCGGTTCGCCTTGCACTGGGCGACGACGCCCGCCACGTCGGCGGGGCTGTTCTCGCTCCAGCGGTGGCCGTCGGAGAGGACGACCCGGACGCTGTTGGCGCCCAGTGCCTTGATGTCGGCGAGCGACTGGGTCTCGCCGGGGTACCAGGTGTGGGCGTGGTTGACGCCGCGCATGACGAAGTCGTTGCCGTTGGCCTCCAGGAGCCGGCCCCCGCCGATGTGCAGACCGGTGGCCGCCCGGGCGCCGGGCGGCGACTGGGCCAGGGCGGCCACCGGAGAGAGTGCGCCGAGGACGAGCAGGCCGGTCATGGCGGCCAGCGCCGTGAGCAGGAGGGCTGATAAATGCTGCCGGGATGCGCGAGACGCGGTACGCACGGGGACTCCAGGGAGTGGGGAGGCGGGGAAGCGCTTACTATTGTGGGAGCGCTCCCATATACCCACGAAGGCGCGTACACGTCAAGACGACGTGCGCCGTGAAACGCATGTCGAGGGGAACGGGTACGTCCCGCTCACGCGGATGAGCGGGACGTACCGGGTCCGGTGCCCTCAGGATCAGGTCAGGGCAGGGTCCACTTCTGGTTGGGGCCGGTGTGGCAGGTCCACAGGTGGACCGGCGTCCCGTCGTTCCACGTACCGCCCGACGCGTCCAGGCACTTGCCCGACTGCGGATTGCGCACCGTGCCGTCCGGCTGCGCCGCCCACTTCTGCGCACCCGTCCCGTTGCACGTCCACAGCTGGACGCGCGTACCGTCCGCACTCGCGCCACCGGACACGTCCAGACACTTCCCCAGCGCCCGCAACGTGCCGTCAGCGGCCACCGTCCACTCCTGCGCGGACGACTGGTTGCACGACCAGAGCTGCACCGCCGTACCGTCCGCCGTCCCCGCGTTGTCCACGTCCAGGCACTTGCCGTTCACCCCCCGCACCGGCCCGGTCCCAGGATCGGGCCCCGGCGTACCGGCGTGCTTGACGCGGACGTCGCGGAAGGCCACCTCGTCGCCGTCGCCGTGGTTCTGGAGGCCGATGTACCCCTGCCGCAGGCTCCGCGCCGGATCGGTGTTGGTGAAGTCGTTGATCTTCACGCCGTTGAGGAAGACCTCCAGCCGCTCGCCGGTGACGCGGAGTTCGTACGTGTTCCACTCCCCCGGCGGGTTCAGCGCGGCGTCGCGCGCCGCGAGGTCCGCCGACTGGAACCCGTAGACGGCACCCGTGGTCCGGTCGGCCGCGTCCGTGGCGTCGATCTGGATCTCGTAGCCGTTGTCCACCGCCGACCAGGGGTCGGAGGAGGCCGGGAAGCCCACGAAGACGCCGGAGTTGTCGTCCCCGGCCGCCTTCCAGTCGAGCTTGAGGGAGTAGTCCCCGGTGAACTCCTCGGCGGAGTACCAGAGCATGCCCAGCCCGCCGTGCGAGGTGAGGGTACCGTCGGCGAGGGTGAACCCGCCGGGACCGGCCTGCTGCCAGCCCGTGGTGCCGGAGCCGTCGAAGAGGGAGGTGTAGCCGCTCTCCGGGCGGCAGTCGGCGTTGGTCATGCCGGCCGCCCAGCGGACGCCGCCGAGGAGGTGCCTGCGGAAGGCGGGGTCGGCGTAGGACTCGTCGGTGTGGCCGCCGCCGGTGTAGAAGGCCCGGCCGCCCTCGTAGTCCTTGCACCAGGCGATCGGGTGGTCACCGTTCATGTTCCCGCCCGAGTAGCTGGACTCGTCGAGCGAGGCCAGGACGTGGGCCGTGGTGCGCGGGTTGGTGCGGTAGTTGTACCACTCGTCGGTCCGCTGCCAGGTGCCGCCGAGGTGCGCGGTGGCGTCGTGCGCGCGGTCCTCGACCTCGACGGTGGCGGGCTGGATGGCGGGGTGGGAGTGGAAGAGGGCGCCCGCCAGCCCCGCGTAGAAGGGCCAGTCGTACTCGGTGTCGGCCGCCGCGTGGATGCCGACGTATCCGCCGCCGGCGTTGACGTAGCTCTCGAACGCCGTCTGCTGGGCGTCGCCGAGCACGTCACCCGTCGTCGACAGGAAGACGACCGCCTCGTACCGGGCGAGGTTCCCGGTGGTGAAGGCCCCCGGGTCCTCGGTGGCGTCCACGGTGAAGTTGTTCGCCGCGCCGAGATCCCGCAGGGCCGCGATGCCGTCGTCGATCGAGGAGTGGCGGAAGCCGGCGGTCCGGGAGAAGACGAGCACTTCGTACGCGGGGTCGGCCGCGGCCTGTGCCGCGGTGCGGGCGGTGGCGGTGTCGGGGGTGGCGCCGGGCAGGGCGGTGGCCTGGGGCGCCGCGCACAGTACGGCGGCGGCGAACAGGCCGAGGGCTGTTCTCAGATGGTGGCGCATGGAGGTCGCCTCCTCTCTACAGAAGGGTCCACTTCTGGTTGGGGCCGGTGTGGCAGGTCCACAGGTGGACCGGCGTCCCGTCGTTCCACGTACCGCCCGACGCGTCCAGGCACTTGCCCGACTGCGGATTGCGCACCGTGCCGTCCGGCTGCGCCGCCCACTTCTGCGCACCCGTCCCGTTGCACGTCCACAGCTGGACGCGCGTACCGTCCGCACTCGCGCCACCGGACACGTCCAGACACTTCCCCAGCGCCCGCAACGTGCCGTCAGCGGCCACCGTCCACTCCTGCGCGGACGACTGGTTGCACGACCAGAGCTGCACCGCCGTACCGTCCGCCGTCCCCGCGTTGTCCACGTCCAGGCACTTGCCGTTCACCCCCCGCACCGGCCCGGTCCGGGCACCGCCTTCGTCGGTGGTGAAGGAGAACTCGTCCACGTCGAAGAGGGAGCCGGGGCCGCCCTTGAAGACGAGGTGGAGTGTCGTGGAGCCGGCCGGCTGATTGCTCAGGGCGGCCGTCACGTCCTGGAAGGTCTCCCAGCCGCCGGTCACCGGGACCGTCGCGGTGCCGAGCAGGGTGCCGGTCGGGGAGCCGGCGCGCAGCTCGATGGTGCCGCCGGTTCCGGCCGAGGAGACCCGGGCGGTGAAGGCGGTGACGTTGTCGAGGGCGTACGGCCGAAAGGAGATCCAGTCGCCGTTCTCGATGTGGCCGACGGTCCTGCCTCCGTGCGCGGGCGCGTGGTTGACGACCTGGACACCCGAGGAGTCGCCGTAGTGCTCGGCCTGGCGGTGGCTGGGCTGGGTGATGTGCTGGTCGTGGGTGGTGAGGGCGGGCTGGCCGTTCGCGCCGTTGTCGGTGTACTCGGCGTCGATGACGCCGAAGATGTTGGCGTTCGGGTCGTGTTCGCCGTCCGCCAGGGTCTGGAGGGTGCCGGTGCAGCCGGTGGCCGAGGTCTGCGGGTGGCCGTGGCTGTCGTGGCCGATGATGAAGGTGACCTTCACCTTGGCGCAGTCGACGGTGCCGTCCTCGGGGTCGGTCACCGTCACCTTGAAGGGGATGGCGGCGCCGAAGTCGTAGACGCGTCCGTCGGTGGGCAGGTCGATGCGCACGCTGGGCGCGGTGTTGCCCACGGTGATGTGGACGGAGGCCGTCGCGGACTTGCCCGTCGTGTCGGTGACCTTCAGGGTGGCCGTGTACCGGCCGTTCGTGGTGTAGGTGTGGGTGGGGTCGGCCGCGGTGGAGCTGGCGCCGTCACCGAAGTCCCAGGCGTGGGTGAGGGCGTCGCCGTCGGCGTCGGAGCTGCCGGCGGAGGAGAAGGCCACCGTCAGCGGGGCGGTGCCGGAGGTGGTGTCGGCCCCGGCCTGGGCGACGGGGGCGTGGCCGCCGGTGATGTGCTCGATGCGGTAGAGGGCGGAGTTGGCGTCGCCGTTGAAGTAGCCGGTGCCGTAGTCCAGCACGTAGAGGGCACCGTCCGGGCCGAAGGCCATGTCCATCACCTGGGTGCCGCTCCAGGGGAAGGCGTTGATGGACTGCACGGTGCCGTCGCCGCCGGTCTCGACGCGCTTGATCCAGCGGCGGCCGAACTCGCCGGCGAAGAAGTCGCCGTCGTACGCCTCGGGGAACTTCACGTCGGAGGCGGAGTTCGCGTCGTAGCGGTAGACGGGTCCGCCCATGGGTGACTCGGAGCCGCTCCCGAACTCCGGTACGGAGCCCCCGTCGTAGGGAATCCAGGCGGGCTGGGCGGGCGGCAGGTCGGTGAGGCCGGAGTTGCGCGGCGAGGTGTTCCTCGGGGCGGCGCAGTCGAACGTGGCGCCCGCGCCGCCGGTGGCGAAGTCGTGGTCGACGTAGGCGTCGTTGTCGCCGGTGCAGTAGGGCCAGCCGAAGTTGCCGGCCTCGGTGACGCGGTTGAACTCGACCTGTCCGGCGGGGCCCCGGGAGGCGCTCGCGGTGCCCGCGTCCGGGCCGTAGTCGCCCACGTAGACGGTGCCCGTGGCCTTGTCGACGCTCATCCGGAACGGGTTGCGGAAGCCCATGGCGTAGATCTCGGGCCGCGTCCGGGCGGTGCCGGGCGGGAAGAGGTTGCCGGACGGGATGCCGTACGAGCCGTCGGCGTTCACCTTGATGCGCAGGATCTTGCCGCGCAGGTCGTTGGTGTTGCCGGCGGAACGCTGGGCGTCGTAGGCGGGGTTGCGCGAGGCGCGTTCGTCGATGGGGGTGTAGCCGTCCGAGGCGAAGGGGTTGGTGTCGTCGCCCGTCGACAGGTAGAGGTTGCCCGCCGCGTCGAAGTCGATGTCGCCGCCGACGTGACAGCACAGGCCGCGGGAGGCGGGCACGTCGAGGATCTTCTTCTCGCTGGCCTGGTCCAGGGTGCCGTCGGTGCGCAGCACGAAGCGGGAGAGCCGGTTGACGCCGTCGAAGGGGGCGAAGTCGGACGCCGAGCCCTCCGCGGGTGCGTCACCGGCCGGTGTGCCGAGCTCGGGCGCGTAGTAGAGGTAGACGAAGCGGTTGGTGGCGAAGCCCGGGTCCACCGCGACGCCTTGCAGGCCCTCCTCGTCGTGGCTGTAGACGTCGAGCCTGCCGGCCACGGCGGTGTTCCCCGCCGGGTCGGTCAGCCGGAGCGTGCCGTCGCGCGAGGTGTGCAGTACCGAACGGTCCGGCAGGACGGCCAGGGTCATGGGTTCGCCGGTCTCGGCCACGCCCTTGGCGAGGGTGACCTGTTGGAACTCTTCGGCGGCCACGGCGGCACCGGTTCCGTCGCCGCCGGGGTCCGCCGGGGCGGCGGTGGCCGGACTCACCGGCAGCATCAGGCCGAGGGCACACACCAGGGCCGGCAGTAAGGAGCGGACACGTCTGTGTCCGAGCGGTCTCGTGCGCACAGGGTTCTCCCGGGAAGTGTGGGGTGGCGGCAGGCGTGTGAGTCCTGCCGTGAGGGAGTACGGGCGCGCGCCGTCGCGCCGTCGAACGCCGGTCGGGAGACACTCATGACCGGTTCATTTCAAGGAAGTTAGCGGGCTTGGTCCGAACCTGTAACCCCTTCCGCACAAGATCTCGATTCTTTTTCCCGTCGCGGGACAAAGTGGCCGGTGCACCGAGTGGAGGCGCACCAGCCGGTGGGTCACTCCACCGTCACCACCACGGAGTGCCATCCGTCCGCGCCGTCGGGGACGGTGCGGGTGCGCTTCTGGGTCTGCACCTCGCCGGTACGGTCGGTGGCCCGCACGGTGAGGGTGTGGCCGCCCTTCGTGGCCTGCCAGGCACAGGACCACTGGCGCCAGGTGTCGCGGGTGTCCTCGGCCGCGAGGGTGGCTTCCTGCCAGGGACCGTCGTCGACGCGGACCTCCACCTTGTCGATGCCGCGGTGCTGCGCCCAGGCGACGCCGGCCACCATCACGGCGCCCTCCTCCGGCCGCGCGAACGGCTTCGGCGTGTCGATCCGGGACTGCGTCTTGACCGGGGCCTCGCGGGCCCAGTCGCGCTTGACCCAGTAGGCGTCGTACGCGTCGAAGGTGGTCAGCTCGATGTCCTCGATCCACTTGCAGGCGGACACGTAGCCGTACAGGCCGGGGACCAGCATGCGGACCGGGAAGCCGTGGTCGAAGGGCAGGGGTTCGCCGTTCATGCCGACGGCGAGCATCGCGTCGCGGCCGTCCATGACGTCCTCGACCGGGGTGCCGATGGTCATGCCGTCCACCGAGCGGGCGACCAGCTGGTCGGCGGGGCCGCCCTTCGAAGGAGGCCGCACCCCGCACTCCTCGAGCAGGCCGGCGAGGCGGACGCCGATCCAGCGGGCGTTGCCCACATAGGGGCCGCCGACCTCGTTGGAGACGCAGGTGAGGGTGACGTCGCGCTCGATCAGTTCGCGGCGCAGCAGGTCGTCGAAGGTCAGGGTCTTCTCCCTGGTGACTCCGTCCCCGTGGATGCGCAGCCGCCAGGCGCCGGCGTCCACCTTGGGGACCACCAGTGCGGTGTCCACCCGGTAGAAGTCCGCGTTGGGCGTGATGAACGGGCTGACACCGGCGACCCTCACCTGTGCTCCCCGGGGCACCGCGGGTGCCCGTGAGGCGGGCGGCGGCAGGTCGATGTTCCTGCGGGAGGCCACGGCCTCCCGGCCGCCGGCGCCGTTCAGGGCCCGGCCCACCGCACCCGCCCCGGCCGAGGCGGCGGCAGCGGCGGTCGCCGCGAGGACGAAGCGGCGCCGGTCCCAGCCCTCGCCGGGCTCCTGCCCCGCGCCCCGGGGCACCGCCGGGAGGCGGCCGGCGAGGAGGTGCAGGAGTGCGGCACCGGCGAGCGCCCCGACGACGGACGGGAGGGTGTCGGTGAGGCTCGTGGAGTCGGGACGGCTGGTGGCGGCCGCCGCCCCGACGGCACCGAAGACCAGGACGCCCGCGGTCCCCGTACGCCGGTGGCGGGCGGCGAGGACGCCGAGGGCCAGGGCGAACAGGGCCAGGACGGTGAGGATGCCGAGCCGGAGGACCAGCTTGTCGTCGGTGCCGAAGGCGCGGATCGCCCAGTCCTTCACGGCGGCCGGGGTGCGGTCGATGGCGGCACCGCCGACCGCGACCACCGGACCGGCCTGCGGACGCACCGCCGCCGCCACCAGTTCGGCGACGGCGAGCGCGGCACCTCCTGCCAGGAGTCCGCTCAACGCCCCCAGCGAGAGCCGTGTGGTCGTCCGGGGGTTCCGCCGCGGTGCGTTCGCTTCGTCGCTCACGCCGGTAATCCGGGGCCGGGCACCGGGTGGATTGGTGCGGCGGTGACCGTCGCGGCCGTGGGAGGCCCGTGTCCCTGGCGGCTGCCGCGCTGCGCCGCCCGGGGACCCGCGGCACCGATCCGGTGCCGCGGGCCGGTGTCCGTGTGCGCGCCTACCGCGTACCCGGCCGGCCGAGGCGGGCCAGGACCGCGCGCATCGCGCGGCGCACGGCTTCGCGGGACTCGTCCGTCGGGTCGACGGTCTCGAAGGCGTGGTGGCCGTGCGGCACGTCCACCACCTCCACGTCCGCCCCGCCCTCCTCGGCCGCGGCGAGGAACTTCTCGACGGTGGCGGCTATCTCGGGCATCTCCAGTCCGACGCGCGTGAGGACGACGGGCAGGGCGCCGGCGTTCGCCACCGCGTCCGCCGGGTGGAACCGGCCGCCGGACAGTCCCCAGTTGGGCAGTGGCGCCAGGACCGGGTAGGTGGCCGCCAGGCAGCGCAGCCAGGACGGCGGCGCGTCCAGCCAGTCCGCCGCGATCGGGCCGCCGCCGGAGAAGAACCACAGCGCGACCCGGTCCGCGTCCACACGTGGGTCGGCCCGGACCCGCTCCACGGCGGCGGCCACGTCGGCGGCGGCCCGCTCGTAGTCCGACAGGTCGTGCAGACGGTGGTCGACGACGGCGCCCACCGCACCGCCCGCCGCCGCGCAGCGCGCGTACCCCGTCAGGGTCGGCCAGTCCCTCGGTGTGGGCCGTGCGTCGGCGGGGACCGGGCCGCCGTGCACGAACAGCACCGCGGGCCGTGGTTCCTCGGCCTCGGGCAGGTGCAGGTCGACGTTTCCGTGCCGCTCCCGCGGGGCTTCGGGGACGTCCAGCAGGAACGGCCGCAGGTGCGGGGGCGGTTCGGTCGCTTCGACGGGCTCCAGCCGGTGCCCCTCGCCGGCCGCGGCCCGCAGCAGTACGTCCGTCAGTCCGGCCGGGCTGGAGAGCATCGGCCAGTGACCGGTGGCCAGTTCGAAGAAGGTCACCCGGGGGTCGACCAGGGCCCGCAGCGCGGGATCGCCGAAGCCCACCATCATCTGGACCATCTCGATGCTCGTGCCGTTGCCGGTGCACAGCACGCCGGTGGTGGGCACCGAGGCCACCGCACCGGTCAGCCGGAGCGGCTGGAGCAGGGTGCCCGTCGGCTGCGGCGCGGCGAGGGCGGTGAGCCGGTCCAGCGCCGGGCCGGGCACGCCCTCGGTGCTGCCCCACAGGCGCCACTCGTCGTGGGTGGCCGGCGGCGGCAGCACGTCGTCGGCGTCCGCGTCCCCGGCCGCCGCGGCCAGCCGCTCGCGCAGGGACTGGTCGGGCACCGCGGCCAGGGCCGGGACGCCGTCGCCGGGCATGCCCGAGTCCAGGTAGACGATCCGGTCGACGCGCGGGGCCCTCCGGTCGGCGGCGCCCAGCGCCGGGTGGATGCCGTAGTCGTGGCCGACCAGCACGATCTTCCGGTCCGTCGCGTCGATCGAGTCGATCACGGCGAGGACGTCCGCGATGTGGGTCTCCAGGTCGGTGCGGGTCCCCGCCGGGCCGGGCGGGCCGTCGAGCCCGGTCAGGGCGACCGCGTGCGCTTCGGCGCCCGCGGCGGTCAGACGGGCGGTCGTCTCCTGCCAGACGTGGGTGCCGGTGAACATGCCCGACACCAGGATGAAAGCGGTCATGGTCTCTCCTCCGTACCTCGGCGGTCCGGCCCGGTCACCGGCCCGCGCTCGCCGGTACGGTAGAAACTCCCCCTGAGGGAGGTTCAAGTGATCACGTCGTCCGACGGTCTGTGCGGCATCGGGGACCTGGCCGCCCGGGCGGGCGTCACCGTGAAGACCGTCCGCTTCTACTCCGACCGGGGCCTGCTGCCGGAGGCCTCCCGCAGCGCCGGCGGGCACCGGCGGTACGGCTCCGACGCGCTGGGCCGGCTGCGCCTGATCCGTTCCCTGCGCGCGCTCGGCCTGTCGGTACCCGAGGTGCGCCGGGTCCTGGCGGAGGAGGACGCGGCGGGCGGCGAGGGCGGACGGGAGGGTGGCGCGCTGGAGGACGCGGTCGCCGGGCGGCTGCGCGAACTCGGCTCCGAGATGAGGGCCTTGCGCTGGCGGGAGGCGGCCCTGCGCCTGGTGCAGGAGTGTCCGCCCGGGCAACGGGCCGAACGGCTGAACCTGATCGGGGCGGTGTCCATGCCGCCCAGCACGGAGCCGCTGGTCCGGTTCTGGCGGGGCTGGCTGCCGCCGCGGATGCCGGCCCGGTCGGTCCGGGCGTTCCTGGAGGTCGCCGTACCGCAGCCGCCCGAGGACCCGGCTCCGGCCCAGGTCCTCGCCTTCGCCCACCTCAACGCCCTCGCCCTCGCGCCGTGCCCCGGCACCGCGCGGCCCCAGCCCGAGGCGCACCGGGCCGCCGGTGCCCGGGGAGCCGCCGTGCTGTACGCGGGACTGGCGGAGGCGTACGAGCTGGCGGGTGTCCAGATGCGGCGGGGCCGGGACCCGCGGCCGGGGGAGGCGCTGGACGGCTTCGTCGACGCGTACACCAGCGCGTACGGAATCCGGGACAGCCCGGAGTTCCGGCTCCGGCTGGCCGGGCAGCTCGCGGCCGACCCGCGGATCGACCGCTACTGGGACCTGGTGACCGAGGTCGTCACCGAGCCGGGCCGCCGGCCGGAGCCGACGCCCGGTTCCGCCCACGACTGGCTGTACGCGGCCCTGGTGGCGCAGACGGGAGCCCCGTCGCCGCCGGCGGTGTGACGTCAGGGGACGTCGCCGCGCCAGTCGAGGCGGCGGGGATCGCCCGGCCTCGGCGCGTACGCGGAACGGCCGCCCGGACCGTAGCGGCCTATCTCCGTGGCCAGTGACACGCCCCGGGCGTACTCCTGCTCCGACAGGTCCGTGACGTCCAGGAGCAGACCGTCCAGCGGACCGCCGACCAGTTGCGCGTATGCGCGTCCGGGGCGCGGTCCGGGGTCGTCGTGCTCCGCTCCGTAGACCCGGCCGCGCATGAACTCCACCTCATCCATGCCCCGCAGCCTCGCATCCGCCACTGACAACGGCGGCACAGTGGCTCAGAACGGTGGCTCGTCGAACAGCTCCAGCAGGCAGCGGGCGCCCTCCGCCGCCACCTCGGCACCCGCGGCCCCGGACCCGGGGAAGACCCTGCCGTACGCGCCGGCCCGGTGCAGGGCGCTCAGCCGCCAGGCGAGGACGAGCGCGCGCCGCAGCTCCCGGGTGGTCCGGCCGGAGCCCGTCCACGGCTCCAGGTAGGCGTCGCGCAGGCGCGGCAGTACGTGCGGGCCGTGCCGCTCGCGGGCACGGCGGGCGGGGACCGCCAGGCTGCAGAAGGGGTGGGAGACGACGGCGTCGCCCCAGTCGAAGACGGTGAACGCGCCCGGCCCGGGGTGGAAGAGCTGGCCGTCGTGCAGGTCGGCGTGGTCGAGGGAGTCCGGGACGCCCAGGGCGTCGAGTTCCGCGCACCAGTCCAGGAGGCGGGGGCCCAGGCGGCGGAGCCGGTGCCGTTCCTCCGGCTCCAGCGGCGTGTCGTCGAGCCGGTCGAAGACGCCGGGCAGGGCGGTGACGGGCGTGCCGGGGACCCCGAGCCGTTCGATCTCCCGCGCGCGGGGCGTCAGGGCGTGCTGCAGGGCCGCGTACCGGCGCAGGAGCCCTTCCCACGCTTCGGGGCCGGCGCCCCGGCGGTCCAGTACGTCCCGCAACAGCGGTCCCCCGTCGGGCAGCAGGGACCAGCCGCGGACGGCGTCCACCGCGAGCGGTTCCAGGACGTGCCCCGGTGCCCAGCGGGCCAGCGCCGCCGTCAGCAGGCCCTCGAAGGCACTGGCCGGCGGGTTCGCCTTGAACCAGACCGCGTCGCGCCCCTCGACGGACAGCCGCGCCAGGACGGACCACGGCCGTGACCGCACCCGCCACTCCCCCGTCGGGCGCACGCCCAGGGCGGCGAGCGAGGCCGTCACCCAGTCGAGGACGCCGGCCCGCCAGACGTCGTCGTCCCAGGGCGTCACCGCGTCCTGGAACCGCCCGCGGTCCACGGTCGCCGAGATCTCGCTGCGCATCCGGTCATCCCAGCACCGTGCGTCCCGGGCGGCCAGCGCTTTTCGGGCCGCCCGGCAGCGAGAGGGTGGCAGAATCCGGCCGTGAGCCAGGCATTGGGCGAGGGATGAGGGGTGAGGCAGTGCACCGTGTGGTGGTCTACGTACGTCCCGGACTGCTGCCGATGGAGCTGGGGATCGTGCACCGTCTGTTCGGGACCGCCGTCGACGACGCCGGCCGGCGGCTGTACTCGGTGCTCACGTGCGCGTCCGAGCCCGGCGAGATCGCCACGGACACCGACTTCAGTGTGAACGTCGCGCACGGGCCGGACGTACTGGAAGGCGCCGACACGGTGGTGGTGCCGGCGGCCGTGGAGGACTACGCGCCGCAGGAGCGCGGGCGGCTCGCCGCACCGGTGCGCGCGGCCCTGGAGCGGATTCCCCCGACGGCCCGGCTGGCGTCCATCTGCACCGGTTCGTTCGTGCTGGCGGCGGCCGGGGTGCTGGCGGGGCGGCGGGCCACGACGCACTGGAAGTCGTGCGCCGAACTGGCCGCGCTCTACCCGGAGGTGGACGTCGATCCGGACGTGCTCTACACGGACGACCGTGGTGTGCTCACCTCGGCCGGTGTCGCCGCCGGGATCGACCTGTGCCTGCACATGATCCGCGGCGACCACGGCGCCGAGGTGGCGAACACCGTCGCGCGCGGCACCGTGGTGCCACCGCACCGCGAGGGCGGCCAGGCCCAGTACGTCGACCGCCCCATCAGGCAGGCGGACGACTCGACGACGGCCGCCGCCCGCACCTACGCGCTCCAGCGGCTGGGCGAGCCCCTCACCCTGCAGGACCTGGCCCGGCAGTCGGCGATGAGTGTGCGGACCCTCAGCCGGAGGTTCCGGCAGGAGACCGGGGAGACGCCGATGCAGTGGCTCGGCCGGCAGCGTCTGGACTACGCCCGGCGGCTGCTGGAGCGCGGCGACGAACCGGTGGACCGCGTCGCCGCCCTGGCCGGCTTCGGCACCGGTACGGCGATGCGCCAGCACTTCCGTGAGGTGCTCGGGGTGTCGCCGCGGGCGTACCGCAACACGTTCCGCGGCGGCGCGTAGGGGCGGCGGCGTCCGGGCCGGCCGGTTCCGGCCGGCCCGGACAACAGCGGATCAGGCCAGGTCGAACCGGTCGAGGTTCATGACCTTGACCCAGGCGGCGACGAAGTCGTGGACGAACTTCTCCTTCGCGTCGTCGCTCGCGTAGACCTCGGCGAGGGCCCGCAGCTCGGAGTTGGAGCCGAAGACCAGGTCGGCGCGGGAACCGGCCCACTTGACCTCGCCGGTGGCGGCGTCGCGGCCCTCGAACGTGGTCTGGTCCTCGGACGTCGCCTTCCAGGTGATGCCCAGGTCGAGCAGGTTGACGAAGAAGTCGTTGGTCAGCGAGCCGGGCGTCCGGGTGAGGGCGCCGAGCTGGGACTGCTGGTGGTTGGCACCCAGCACGCGCAGGCCGCCGACCAGGACGGTCATCTCCGGAGCGCTCAGGGTGAGCAGGTTCGCCCGGTCGAGCAGCAGGAACTCGGCCGGCAGCCGGTTGCCCTTGCCGAGGTAGTTGCGGAACCCGTCGGCGGTCGGCTCCAGCGCCTCGAACGACTCGGCGTCGGTGTGCTCCTCCGTCGCGTCCACGCGGCCCGCGGTGAACGGGACCTCCACCTGGTAGCCGGCTTCCTTGGCGGCCTTCTCGACGGCGGCACAGCCGCCGAGGACGATCAGGTCGGCCAGGGAGACCTTCTTGCCGCCGGCGCCGGAGTTGAACTCCTCCCGCACCCCTTCGAGGACGCGCAGGACCTGCGCCAGCTCGTCGGGCTCGTTGACCTCCCAGCCGCGCTGCGGCTCAAGGCGGATGCGGGCGCCGTTGGCGCCGCCGCGCTTGTCGCTGCCGCGGAAGGTGGACGCCGAGGCCCACGCGGTCGACACCAGCTGCGGGACGGACAGACCGGACTCGAGGAGCTTGGTCTTGAGGGTCTCGATGTCCTCGGCGTCGACGGCCTCTCCCTCGGGCTCGGGCAGCGGGTCCTGCCAGACGAGGGTCTCCTCGGGGACCTCCGGGCCGAGGTACAGGGACTTCGGGCCCATGTCGCGGTGGGTCAGCTTGTACCAGGCGCGGGCGAAGGCGTCCGCGAACTCCTCCGGGTTCTCGTAGAACCGGCGGGAGATCGGCTCGTAGACCGGGTCGTAGCGCAGCGACAGGTCGGTGGTGAGCATCTTCGGGCGGTGCTTCTTCGCCGGGTCGTGGGCGTCGGGGATGATCTCCGGGGCGTCCTTGGCGACCCACTGGTGTGCGCCGGCGGGGCTCTGCTCCAACTCGTACTCGTACTCGAAGAGGTTCTTGAAGAACCCGTTGCCCCACTGGGTCGGGGTGGAGGTCCAGGTGACCTCCAGGCCGGAGGTGATGGCGTCCGCGCCCTTGCCGGTGCCGTAGGTGTTCTTCCAGCCCAGGCCCATCTGGTCCATGGAGGCGGCCTCGGGGTCGTCGCCGACGTGGTCGGCCGGGCCGGCGCCGTGGGTCTTGCCGAAGGTGTGGCCGCCGGCGATCAGCGCGACGGTCTCCTCGTCGTTCATCGCCATGCGGCGGAACGTCTCCCGGATGTCGCGGGCGGCGGCGATCGGGTCCGGGTTGCCGTTGGGCCCCTCGGGGTTGACGTAGATCAGGCCCATCTGGACCGCGCCGAGCGGGTTCTCCAGCTCGCGGTCGCCGGTGTAGCGCCGGTCGTCGAGCCAGGTGGTCTCGGGACCCCAGTAGACGTCCTCCTCGGCCTCCCACACGTCGGCGCGGCCACCGGCGAAGCCGAAGGTCTCGAAGCCCATCGTCTCCAGGGCGACGTTGCCGGTGAGGACCAGCAGGTCGGCCCAGGAGATGCTCTGGCCGTACTTCTTCTTGACCGGCCACAGCAGGCGGCGCGCCTTGTCGAGGTTGCCGTTGTCCGGCCAGCTGTTGAGCGGGGCGAAGCGCTGCTGCCCGGCGCCAGCGCCGCCGCGGCCGTCGCTGATGCGGTAGGTGCCCGCGCTGTGCCAGGCCATACGGATCATCAGGGGGCCGTAGTTGCCGAAGTCGGCGGGCCACCAGTCCTGCGAGGTGGTCAGTACCTCGGCGATGTCGCGTTTGACGGCCTGGAGGTCGAGCGCCTGGAAGGCCGCCGCGTAGTCGAACTCCTCACCCAGCGGGTTGGCCACGGCGGGGTTCTTGGCGAGGATCTTCAGGTTGAGCCGCTCCGGCCACCACTGACGGTTGCCGCCGCCCTGGGTGGGGTGCGGGGCACGTCCATGGGCGACCGGGCAGCCGCCCGTCTCCTCCGTCTTCGCGTCGGTGACGATGGCGTCGTGGTTCTCGGACATGGGAATCCTTCCGAACGGGGCGGATCAAGGTGCTGGGGAACTGCGGGTGGTGGAGCAGTCGGGGCACAGGCCCCGGTAGATGACCTCGGCCTCGTCTATCGAGAAGCCGTGGTCGTCGGAGGCGGTCAGGCAGGGCGCCTCGCCGACGGCGCAGTCGACGTCGGCGAGAACGCCGCAGGACCGGCACAGGACGTGGTGGTGGTTGTCGCCCACCCGTCCCTCGAACCGCGCCGGGCCGCCGGGCGGCTGGATGCGGCGCACGAGTCCGGCCGCGGTGAGCGCGCGCAGCGCCTCGTACACGGCCTGGAGGGAGACGTGGCCCACGCGGCGGCGCACCCCGGCCGCGATCGCCTCGGCGTCGAGGTGATCGCCCCGCCGGACGGTCTCGAGCAGCGCGGCACGGGCGGCGGTCACTCGCAGTCCGGCTCCGCGCAGTTGGGAGGCGACGGCCGGGTCCCGGGATGCGGTCATGGCGGTGAACCTACTCCCGCAAACACGAACGACTCAAGGAAACGAACCGATCCATTTCGGTGACCGTCCGGTGCCGGTGTGCCGCCGCCGTGTCCGGCCTGCCGGGTCGGCCCCGGACGATCGTGTAGACAACGTGGGTGGTGGGCACCGGCAGGGAATGCCGTGTCCCGGCACGACCCGACAACAGGAGTGAGTGATCAGCCCGTGCTGTTGAAGACGTTCCGCTGGGCCTTCGCCGCCACCGCCCTCGGTCTGGTCCTGGGAGTGCTCTACGACGGGTGGACCGCCTTCGGCCTCGTGGCGATCCTCGCCGTGCTGGAGGTCTCCCTGTCGTTCGACAACGCGGTGATCAACGCCGGGATCCTGAAGAAGATGAGCGCCTTCTGGCAGAAGATCTTCCTCACCGTCGGCATCCTGATCGCCGTCTTCGGCATGCGCCTGGTCTTCCCGGTGGTGATCGTCGCGATCAGTGCCCGGCTGAACCCGTGGTCGGCGGTCCATCTGGCCCTCACGGACAAGCAGCGCTACCAGGAGCTGGTGACGGACGCCCATCCGTCGATCGCCGCCTTCGGTGGCATGTTCCTGTTGATGATCTTCCTGGACTTCGTCCTGGAGGACCGGGAGATCAAGTGGCTGGGGTGGCTGGAGCGCCCGCTGGCCAGGCTCGGCAGGGTCGACATGCTGTCGGTGTGCGTGGCGCTGATCGTGCTGCTGGTCTCCGCGCTCACCTTCGGCGCCCACGCCCACCAGCACGGCGGCACCCACGTCGACAAAGCGGAGACGGTGCTGCTCGCCGGTGTCGGCGGGCTGATCACCTACATGGTCGTCGGCGGCCTGTCCGGCTTCTTCGAGGAGCGGCTCGAACGGGAGGAGGAGCGCGAGCGGGCCGCCGAGGAACGGGCGGCGCGCGGCGGCGGACCCCGCTCGGCCGTGGCCCTGACGGGCAAGGCGGCGTTCTTCATGTTCCTCTACCTGGAGGTCCTGGACGCGTCGTTCTCCTTCGACGGCGTCATCGGCGCCTTCGCCATCACCAACGACATCGTCCTGATGGCCCTCGGCCTCGGCATCGGCGCCATGTACGTCCGGTCCCTGACCGTCTACCTGGTCCGCCAGGGCACGCTCGACGACTACGTCTACCTGGAGCACGGCGCCCACTACGCCATCGGCGCCCTCGCCGTCATCCTCCTGGTGACCATCCGGTACGAGATCAGCGAGATCGTCACGGGCCTCATCGGCGTCGTCCTGATCGGGTCGTCGTTCTTGTCCTCCGTCCGCCGCAACCGGGCCCTGGCCGCGGCGTCCTGACCCCGCGTCCGGCGGGCCGCCGGATCGCCGTACCGCGGGTCGGGGGACCGAACGCGTGCGCTACATTTTGCGCGCTGCGTCTCGCACCACCCCGACCACGCTTTGACCACGATCACTCACGATCCCTGACGCTACGGAGCCGGCAACCCCATGAGCGACATCGTCAACGGACTCGGCCGCGCCACCGCCTACGGCGGTCTCGGCCTGGTCCTCCTGGTCCTCGGCATCGTCCTGGTCGACGTGCTGACGCCGGGAAAGCTCGGCCGGCTGATCTGGGAGCAGCGCAACCGCAACGCGGCCGTGCTGCTCAGCTCCGCGCTGCTCGGCATCGGCGGCATCGTCTTCACCTCCATCTGGACGACGTACGAGGACTTCGGCAAGGGCCTGGTGTCGACCGCGGCGTTCGGGCTGCTGGGGCTCGTGATGATGGCCGTGGCCTTCCTGGTGGTGGACCTGATCACGCCGGGCCGGCTGGGCGCGACGCTGGTCGAGCCGGAGCCCCACCCCGCGGTGTGGGTGACGGCCTCCTGCAACGTCGCCGTGTCGGCCGTCATATCGGCGTCCATCGCCTGACGCCCGGCCGCGCGCCCGGTGTTCAGGAGACGGTGGCGGGCGGCGGGGTCCAGCGGCGGGTGCGGGATGCCGCGCCCGTGACGCCGTACTCCTTCCTCAGTTGTTCCGGGATCGCGTAGTGCATGACGCGCCCGCGGGTGAGGGTGGACAGTTCCAGGACCGTGGTGAGGTGGCCGAGCCGGTCCAGCGCCCACGCCCCGAAGGGTGAGCGGTCCTCGATCGTCTCCAGCACGCCGAGGAGGTGCGGTGCGGCCTTCACGGCGGTGTCCCAGGCGGTGCGGGGGACCTCCAGCCAGTCGGCGCACGTGTCGCCGACGAGGTAGCGGATCAGTGCGGACACCACCGGGTCGAAGAGGCTGCCCGGGACGACCTCCTCGTACAGGTCGATCAGCTGTCGCGTGAGGTGGGCGCCCTCCTCGGAGGGGCCCATGTGGCGCAGCATGTACAGGTCGAGGAACTGCCGTCCCTCGTCGAGCGTCGTGGGTACGGCCGTCTGGTCGACGCCGAGGACGGCGCCGACCACGCGCCAGGCGTAGAAGTAGGCGTCCGCCCCTTCGGCGGACATGTGGATGCCGAGGCGGTGCAGGCTGTCCAGGACGAGCAGGGAGAAGAACATCTGCCCGCCGATCATGTCCTCCTGGCAGATGGGGGTGCCGAGGTTCTCGGTGTCCCAGCGGTCCTCCCGCTTCAGGTGGTGGCGGACGGCGGCGTGCAGCAGGCGTACCTTCTGGGCCGCCGGAATGAACCGGCCGCCGGCCTCGAAGGCGTCGGGCTGCATCAGGTGGACGGTGAACTGCCCGGTCTCCGCCATGCGTTTGGAGGGGTAGCTCAGTCCGTGGGTGGCCGACAGCAGCCTGGCCACGTGCGGGACGACGTAGCAGGCGGGCATGGACGCGAACGACAGTGCCGTGGAGATGTGCACGTTGTTGTCGATGAAGAAGAGGCGGGCCTTCTCCATCTCGGCCCAGTCCACCCAGTCCGGCGGGGTGCCGGTGGTGCGCAGGTACTCGCGGGCCACGCCGGGCAGGCCGTCGGGCAGTTCCTGGCCGGCGGTGGAGACGTAGCGCATCAGGGAGTTGAACTTGCCGATCTCGCCGCGCTCGAACAGAGTGGCGACGACGGCGTCGGCCAGTTCGTCGCCGCCGCGGCGCAGGGCGTCCATCGACGTCTCGGTGTAGGTCATCACGGTCTCCTCGTCAGTGGACGCGGTCGGTGGCCTGCCGGGCGAGGTCGCGCAGCGCCCGGCGGGCGTGCGGCGGTGCGCCGGCGGTGTCCAGGGCGCGGGTGGCCTGCTCCACGCGGGTGTGGATCATCTGCTCGACCCGCTGCGGCGCCCCCAGTTCCCGCATCAGGTCGCGTACGTCGTCGAAGTGCGTGTCGTCGAGGTCGCGGCGGCCCAGCACGCCGCGCAGCCGCTCGCGCTGCCGGGCGTCGGCCGCCCGCCAGGTCTCGGCGAGCAGCGCGGTGGGGCGGTGGGCGCGGACGTCGTCCAGTTCCTCCTTGCCGGTGTGCCGCGGGTCGCCGAAGAGGCCGAGCAGGTCGTCGCGCAGCTGGAACGCCTCCCCGAGGGGCACGCCGTAGGCGGAGTAGGCGTCCCGCAGCGCGGGGCCCGCGCCGGCGAGCAGGCCGCCGATGAGCAGGGGGTGCTCGACGGTGTACTTGGCGGTCTTGTACCGGACCACCTTCAGTGAGGTGCCGGTGTCCGGTGGTCCGCCGGTGTGCAATATCTCCAGGCATTCCCCGGCGACGAGTTCACGGGCGAGCGCGGCCCACAGGGGGCGGGCCCTGGCGAGGTAGGCGGCGGGCAGGCCGCTGGTGGCGAACAGCTCCCCCGCCAGGGCCATCAGGTGATCGCCCACCAGCATGGCCAGGGACCGGGCGGCCGGGCGGACCCGTGGGCGGCCCGACCGGGACAGTGCGGTCTCCAGGGCGACGTGGGCGGTGGGCAGGCCGTGGCGCAGGGCGCTGTCGTCGATGAGGTCGTCGTGGACGACCGCCGCGGCGTGCACCAGTTCCATCGAGGCCGCCGCCCGCAGCAGGGCGTCGCTGTCGGGCTGTCCGGCCGCCCGCCAGCCCCAGTAGCAGAAGGCCGCGCGCAGCCGCTTGCCGTGCCCCGCCGCGTTCCGGAGCTGCCCGGCCACGGGTGCGAGGGTGTCGTCGATGGCCAGGAGGTGGCGGGACTCCTCGTCCAGGAAGCCGTGCAGCACGCCGTCGACGCGCGCCTTGAAGGCGTCCCGGTCCCAGCGGTCAGTCATCGCCGGCGTCGGCCGCCCGGCGCGCCCGCACGTGCCGTGCGAGCACCTCCAGGTGGGCGGGCGGAACGTGCGCGTACCGGTCCAGGGCCAGCCTGCCCCGGGACCGGATGTCGTGCTCCGCTTCCCGGACCAGGTCGGCGGTGTCCGAGCGGCGCAGGAGTCCGCGCACCGCGCCGACCGCCGAGCCGAGTGTGCTCACCGCCAGGTCGGCGAGTCCGGCCGCCAGCAGCACGGCCCGGTCGTCCCCTCCCGCGCCCCGTCGCGCCGAGTGCGTCATGTTCTCCCCCAGGGATCACGTCGTGGCCGATGCGCCTGGTCAGCGGCGCATCCGGTCAGAGCATGACCCGGCGGTCCGGGCGGAAGATCCGGTTTTCCCCTTTGAGCGACATGGGGAACAGGCGTCGGAGGGGGTGCGAGTCATGCGTCGCGGTCGACGCTCCACCGGGGCAGCAGCTCGAAAAAGGCGACCGCGTCCTCGCGCCACCGCGGGCGCCAGCCGGCCGCCACCTGCGCGGCCTGCTCGGCGTGGCGCCGCATGTCGGCCCGCAGGCGGGCGGCCACGCCGTGGCGCTCGCCGATCTCACGGATCGTGGCGACGGTCTCCTCGGCGCAGTCCCGGTCGCCGAGGGCCCGCTCCACGAGCGCCCGTTCCGAGCCGCCCACGGTGGCGAGCAGGCGGGCGACCGTGTAGCTGCGCCTTCCCTCGCGGATGTCGCCGCCCGTCGGTTTGCCCATCGCGGCGGCGTCGCCGAACAGGTCGAGGTAGTCGTCGCGCATCTGGCCGCAGATGCCGACCAGCCGTGCGTAGCGGCGCAGTTCCGTCTCGTGGGGGCCCGGTTGCTCACCGGCGGCGAGGAGCCCCAGGCGCAGTGGCGCGAGGACCGAGTAGCGGGCCGACTTGTGGTCGGCGACGTCGTGGAGGACCTCGTCGTCGGGTGTGCCGGGGGTGAAGTCCCGTTCCAGGTCGGTGATCTGGCCGACGAAGGTGTCGGTCGCGGCCCGGACCTGGACCTCGGTCATCGCCTGCCGCAGCTCGGCCGGGAGCCCGGCGTCCAGCAGCACCCGCAGGGAGAGGGCGAGCGCCAGGTCGCCGGCGAGGACGGTCAGTCCGAGTGCGGCCCGCGGGTCGCCGGGGAACCTGTCGAGGTAGGCGTGGTAGGTGGTGGGCCCGCCCCTGCGGGTGGCGCTGTCGTCGATGAGGTCGTCGTGCACGAGGCCGTGGGTCTGCAGCAGCTCGATGCTCAGCGCGGCGGCGTCCAGTGCCTCGGACGGTGCGTCCTCACGCACCAGTCGTGCGGCCTCGTGCAGCAGGGCGACCCGCATCCGCTTGCCTCCCCGCAGGGACAGGTCACGCAGCAGCGCGAGGCAGTCCGGGGTGAAGCGGCTGAACGCCGGGGCGTCCAGCGTCGTGCCGAGAGTGTCGAAGTACTCCGCGAAGACCCGCTCGAAACGGCGCCCGTACCGGGCGACCCGGTCGCGCGGTTGCTCGGTCATGGCGAAGTCCTCCTGAACGCCTGGCGAATGACACCCCGACAGTCTCCCAAAAGGAGTCGCCGGCGGCCGACGCCCGCCGAGAACAGGGCGAAACCGGATCAAGCGGCGTTCGAGTTGAAGGAACCGTGGACGGAGCTCCATCCTTTCTCCATGTCTGTCACGTCAGCCGCTCCCGGCTCCTCCGCCGTGCTCGACCATCGCCACGAGTGGGCCCTGGTCGACGTCGAGACCTCCGGTCTGGTCCCCCGTCGTGACCGGGTGCTGTCCCTGGCCGTCGTGACGCTCGGCCCGGACGGCGAGCAGACCGGTGAGTACTCGACCCTGCTCGACCCCGGCTGCGACCCGGGACCGGCGCACGTGCACGGACTGACCGCACGGCGGCTGCGCGGGGCACCGGTCTTCGAGCAGGTGGCCGAGCGGATCGCCGCGCTGCTGGAGGGCCGGGTCCTGGTCGCCCACAACGCCCAGTTCGACTACGACTTCCTCGCCCACGAGTTCGCACGGGCGGGACTGCGGCTGCCCGTCGCCCGGCGACTGTGCACCCTGGCCCTGAACCGCCGCGTGGACCCGCCGACCGACGACCTGACGCTCGGCACGCTCGCGGCCCACTACGGCGTCGTGCAGACGCGGGCGCACGACGCACTCGACGACACGCGGGTGCTGGCGGGCGTGCTGCGGGCCTCCCTGCGTGAGGCGGCACGTCTGGACCTGCCGCTGCCCCTGGTGGCCTGCCCGCCCCGGCAGGACCCCCGGTTCGCGCCGAAGCCGCCGAAGACGCCGTGCGCGTTCCGCAATCCGGGACGGCTCGCCGAGGGCGGGCCGCTGGTGCAGGGCATGAAGATCGCCGTGACCGGGGAGACCGGGACCTCGCGGGCGGACCTGCTGCTGCGGGGCGCGGCGGCGGGGCTGAACATGATGACCTCGGTCAGCCGGCACACCAGCGCCCTGGTCGCCAACGACTCCGCGACCGGCTCCGCCAAGGCCCGGCGCGCACTCGCCGAGGGCGTACCGCTCATCGACGAGGAGACCTTCCTGCGGCTGCTCGCCGACGTCCGGGCCGGCGTCCCGCACGAGGAAGGGGAGCCCCGGGCCGACGCCGCCTCCCCGGCGCTGCCCGCCGTCCCGGCCCCGCGCCCGCCGGAGACACCCGACACCGACGCCGTGGAGCCCTCCGCGCCGGAAACCGGGACCACCGCCCCCGCCGCGCGGACACAGCCGGCCTCGTCGGCCGAGGCCCCGAAACCCGCTCGGCGCGCCCGCCCGCGCGGCCCGCTGACCGGCCGGCGCGTCCTGGTGCTCGGCGGCACCCACCCCGAGGCGGTGGCCGCCCGTACCCGTGTCGTCGAGTTGGGCGGTGCCGCGGCCGTCAACCTGTCCGCCGGCGTCACCGACGTGGTGATCCTCGACGGCGGAGAGGCCGACCGGCGGCTGCCCCGGATCAGGGCGCTGCTCCTGCCCACCCACGACGCCGCGTGGCTGGTCGCGCCGGTCGTCACGGACGCGCCAGGGGCCGGCGACCGGCGCGCGGCGGCGCACGTGCTGCCGCGCGGCGGTGTCGTCGACCTGCCCCTGCAGGGCGGGCGGGGGCCCGCCCACCGCTGGACGGTCACCGCGTCCTGGGCGCAGCAGACCGCCTGCGACATCGACGTGGTCGCGTTCGTGCTGGACGAGGACGAGCAGGTCTCGTTCGACGAGGACTTCGTCTTCTACGGCGCCCCGGAGAACCCGGGCGGGACGGTGCGGCTGCTGAGCGACGGCCCCACCGAGCAGACGATCAGCGTGGACCTCGCGACGCTGCCGCCGTCGGCCCGCAAGGTGGTCGTGGCCGCCGCCGTCGACGGTTCCCCGGTCTTCGGCGACGTCGGCGCCCTGCACATCGTCTCCGGGCCGGGCACCGGAGCGGCGGCCCTGGTGCAGGCGACGCTGGACGCCGCGACCACGGAACGCACCATGCTGCTCGCCGAGATCTACCGGCGCGGGCAGAGCTGGCGGCTGCGGGCGGTCGGCCAGGGCTACGACCACGACCTGAAGGCCCTGGCGCGGGGCTACGGCGTCGACGTGGCCGACTGACCGCACCCCGCGACGCGGCACACCACGGCCCGGCCCCCGGTACACGCCGGGCCGTGGTGTGCGGGTCCGGGGCTCGGAGCCGGGTCGGCGTTCCTCGCGGAACGGAACGTGCACCCCGGGCCGTCCCGGTCAGCAGCTGTGCCGCAGCCGGGTCAGCACCCGCACGCCGAAGCGCAGTCCTTCCAGCGGCACCCGTTCGTCGACGCCGTGGAAGAGGCGGCCGTAGCCGAGGTCGTGCGGCAGCTTGAGGCCCTTGGAGCCGAAGCAGCGGATGTCCAGCTTGGTGAATGCCTTCGCATCGGTGCCGCCCGGGTTGCAGTACGGCACGGGATGGACGTCGGGGTCCTCGGCGCACACCGCCGCGCACAGGGCGTCGACGAGCGGACCGTCGAAGGTGGTCTCCAGATGTCGTGGTTGACCCACTCCCGGGAGACCGAGGGCAGGAGCAGGGCGTCGATGGTGTCGACCAGCTCCTGCTCGTGGCCGGGCGGGAAACGGCCGTCGACGCGGGCGGAGGCCCGGCCCGGGAAGACGTTGGTCTGGTAGCCGGCCACGCGCTCGGACGTGTCCGGCCTGCTGCGGGTGACGGCCCGCGTTCGACGCGCGGGCGTAGGCACGGGAACGCGGGCGCCCGCGCGGTCTGTCGGGCCCGCCCGGTCGTCAATAGCCTGGTGCGGTACGGCCGTTGTCGACCGAGGAGCCCCATGTCCACCGCGCAGCAGGTCCCCGACATCCTCTCCCCCGAGTTCGCGGCGAACCCCTACCCGGCCTACCGGGTGATGCGCGAGAGCGCGCCGCTCATCCGGCACGAGGCCACCCAGAGCTGGATCGTGTCGCGCTACGAGGACGTGGAACGCGTCTTCAAGGACCGCGCCGGGCAGTTCACCACGGAGAACTACGACTGGCAGATCGAGCCCGTGCACGGCAGGACGATCCTCCAGCTGAGCGGCCGCGAGCACGCGGTGCGGCGCGCGCTGGTCGCCCCGGCCTTCCGCGGGGCCGAGCTGCGGGAGAAGTTCCTGCCGGTCATCGAGCGCAACAGCCGCGAACTCATCGACGCCTTCCGGCACACCGGGCGGGCCGATCTGGTCGCCGACTACGCGACCCGGTTCCCCGTCAACGTCATCGCGGACATGCTGGGCCTGGACAAGGCCGACCACGACCGCTTCCACGGCTGGTACACGTCCGTCATCGCCTTCCTCGGCAACCTCTCCGGCGACCCCGAGGTGACGGCGGCGGGCGCCCGCACCCGGGTGGAGTTCGCCGAGTACATGTTCCCGGTCATCCGGGAGCGCCGCGAGAACCCGGGCGACGACCTGCTGTCCGCCCTGTGCGCCGCGGAGGTGGACGGGGTACGGATGAGCGACGAGGACATCAAGGCGTTCTGCAGTCTGCTGCTCGCAGCGGGCGGCGAGACCACCGACAAGGCCATCGCGAGCATCTTCGCCAACCTGCTGGCGCACCCGGAGCAGTTGGCGGCCGTGCGCGAGGACCGGAGCCTGATACCCCGCGCCTTCGCCGAGACACTGCGCTACACACCGCCCGTCCACATGATCATGCGGCAGACCGCGACCGAGGTGGAGCTGAGCGGCGGCATCATACCGGCGGGCGCCACCGTCACCTGTCTGATCGGCGCGGCCAACCGGGACGGGGACCGCTACCGCGACCCGGACCGTTTCGACATCCTCCGCGACGACCTCACCACGACGACCGCGTTCTCGGCCGCCGCCGACCATCTCGCCTTCGCGCTCGGACGGCACTTCTGCGTCGGCGCGCTGCTGGCGAAGGCCGAGGTCGAGACCGGCGTGGACCAGTTGCTGGACGCCATGCCCGGCCTGCGGCCGGCCGACGGCTTCGACGTGGTGGAACAGGGGGTCTTCACCCGGGGCCCGCAGTCGCTGCCGGTGCGGTTCACTCCGCCCTCGCCCGTCACGGCACCACGGGCGTGAAGAGGGCCGGCAGGGCCGTCAGTCCGCGCATCCAGACGGAGGGCCGCCAGGTCAGCTCGTCGGGGTCCACCGCGAGCACCAGGTCGGGGAGGCGTTCCAGCAGCGTCTCGACCGCCGTGCGGGCCATGACGTCGGCGAGCAGTGGTGCCGGGTACGGGCACCGGTGCTCGCCGTTGCTGAAGGACAGGTGCGCGGAGTTCTCGGCTCCCACGTGCGCCTCGGGCCACAGCTGCGGGTCGGTGTTGGCCGCGGCCAGGCCCAGTACCAGGCAGTCGCCGGCCCGGATCTGGCGGCCGCCGAGCTGGGTGTCGTTCACGGCCCAGCGGCCGATGAAGTTCTGGGTCGGCGTGTCCAGCCACAGCACCTCGTTCAGCGCCTCGCCGACGCTGAGCCGGCCGCCCGAGACGTTCAGGGCGAAGCGTTCGTCGGTGAGCAGCAGCCGGAGGGTGTTGCCGATCCAGTTGGCGGTGGGCTGCTGGGCGGCGGCGATGACGGAGATCAGATCCTGGACGGTCTCCTCGTCGGTCAGCCCCGCCGGGTGCGTCAGCATCCGGGAGGTGACGTCGGGGCCGGGCCGCTCCCGCTTCCGGCGTACCAGCCCGTGGATGCGCTCGCCCACCCGCGCGTACGCCGCGACCGGGTCGTCGCCCTCCGCCGCGTCCAGGGAGACGCGCAGGTCTTCGACGAGCTGCCGGGTCTCGTCGCCGCTGTGCGGCATCCCGCACATGCGCACGGCGGCGCGCATCGGCAGGGCGTGGGCGTAGTCCCGCATCAGCTCGGCCCGGCCGCTGCCCGCGAAGGACGCGATGAGTCCGTCGGCGAGCTGGCGGCAGTCGCGGGCCAGTTCGAACTGGTCGACGCCCGCGAGGGCCTGCGAGATCACACCCGCCCGCCGCCGGTGTTCCTCACCCTCGGTGAACAGGACGGACGGCTGGTGGCCGACGTAGGGCAGCAGCGGCCAGTCGGGCGGGATGGCGTCCCACTGGTTCCAGCGGCGCGAGTCCCGGGCGAACAGCTCGTCGTGGCTGGTGACATAGCTGACCTCGGTGTAGCCGAGGACCAGCCAGGCGGGGACGCCACCGTCCAGGAGCACCGGGGCGACGGCGCCGTGCTCGGCGCGCAGGCCTCGGTAGAGCTCCGACGGTGTCTGCTGGTACTCCAGTCCGGCGAGCGCCACGGCCTTGTCGTGCGCGGGGCACGCGGGCGGTGCGGTGCGGTCGGGAGCGGGGTCGATGTCGGTCACGGTGCGCTCTCCTGGGCCAGTGCCAGTCGGTAGAGGTGGTCCACGAGGGTGACCAGTACGTGCTTGCCCGAGGTCCGCACCCGTGCGTCGCAGTCGATCAGCGGTACGTCCTCGGACAGGGCGAGTGCCTGCCGGATCTCGTCGAGGGAGTGGCGGGCACGGTCGTCGTCGAAGCGGTTGACGGCCACCACGAACGGGGTGCGGTGGTGTTCCAGCCGGTCTATCGCGTACCAGGAGTCGTCCATCCGCCGGGTGTCGACGAGGACGACCGCGCCGAGGGTGCCGGAGAACAGCCGGTCCCAGAGGAACCAGAAGCGTTCCTGGCCGGGGGCCCCGAACAGGTACAGCACCATGCGGTCGTTGAGGCTGATCCGGCCGAAGTCGAAGGCCACGGTCGTGGTGGTCTTGCCGGTGACCTCGCCGGTCTCGTCGACGCCGACGCCGGCCTGGGTCATCACCTCCTCGGTGTTGAGGGGGCGGATCTCGCTGACGGAGCGGACGAGGGTGGTCTTGCCGACGCCGAAGCCGCCCACGACGACGATCTTCAGGCCGGTCTCCGCGGCGTGGGTCAGGGGCGTGCGACCCAAGGCCGTGACGGCCGGTGAGGGTGGGTCAGAGGTTGCGGAGCCCATGGAGCACCTCCTGGAGAAGGGCGGTATCGGGGTGCGACGCGGCGGACTGCCCCAGGCGGGGATGGCGGGCGGTGATCCGGCCGGTGGCGAGCAGGTCGCCGAGCAGGATGCGGACCACCGTGATCGGCAGGCTCAGCTCGGCGGCCAGTTCGACCACGGCCGTCGGGTGCCGGCACAGGTCGAGGATGCGGACGTGTTCCGATTGCATGCCGGCCGCCGGCTCGCATTCGCTGACCACCAGCGTGACCAGGTCGAACGAGTCGTCGGCGCGGCTGCGTCCGCCGGTGACCGTGTAGAGCCGGTCGGGTTCGCCGGTGTCCACGGGCCTGCGCGTCACGGCGTACTGCTCCCGGGGACGGCGTGGCGCGGCTCGGCACGCAGGTGCTCACCGATCTGCTCGACCATCTCGGTCATCTGGTGGCCGACCACGCCAGGGTCGGCGTCCTCCACCGCGACGACGGCCAGGTGCGCGCCCTCGCCGGCCTCCACGATGAACAGCAGTCCCCCGTGGAACTCGGTCATGGAGTGCCGCACGCCGCCGGTTCCGTCGCCGAACTCGACGGAAGCGCCCTGGGCGAGGGCCTGGATGCCGGAGCAGATCGCGGCGAGCTGGTCGGCCCGGTCGAGGGTGAGGTGTTCGGTCCAGCACAGCTTGAGGCCGTCGCGGGAGAGGACGAGAGCGTGCCGGGTGCCGGGGGTGCGGTCGAGGAGGTTCTGCAGGAGCCAGGTGAGGCTGTTGTCGGTGGTCTGCATGGTGGGTGGGGGGACGGTGGTTCCTGGTTCTGCGGTCACCGGCCCGTTCCTCCAATCTCACGAGCTCGAAGGGCGAGGGGCGCCGATGCGCGCCGTGGGGTGCGGCGGGGGCGAGTGCGGCGTGGCTACCCGTGGGCGGGCGGTTCGGTCCCGGGTGCCCCGCCGGCCGCCCCGCTGCGGCGGCCGCGGTGGAAGGCGCCGAAACTGGAGCCGGCGTCCCGGGGCGCCGTCGCCGCCCGGTCCGGGGCCCGGCGGTGCTGCTCCCGGCGTTCGCGTTCGGCCGCGGCCATCGTGCGGCCCGGGGAACGCACCGGCAGCCCTCCCTCGGTGGCGGGTGCGGGGCGGGGTGGCGTCGGCGGCTGTTCGGGGAGGTCGGGGCGGACGTCCGGGACGCGCCGCCGGTCCGCGGGGGCCGGCGCGGGGCCGGGGACGGTGAGGGCACCGGTGGCCGTACGGCCGAGGGTCGCGTACGGGCCGGGGTCCCGCTGCTGGGCGAGCAGTTGCGGCGGGACCAGGACGACGACGCCCGTGCCGCCGCGCGAGGAGGGCCGGTAGCTGACGCCGATCCGGTACTTGGCGGCCAGCCGTCCGACCACGGCGAGGCCGAGCCGCGTGCCCTGGAGCTGGGCCAGGTCGTTCATGCGTCCCGACACCGCCTGTTCGGCGTGGCGCATGGCCGCGTCGGCCATCTTCAGTCCGCTGTCCTCGATGGTGATGACGATTCCGGCGGTACGTTCCTCCACGTAGACGTGGACCTCGTCGATGGGCGGCGAGAAGTTGGCGGCGTTGTCCATCAGTTCGGCGAGGAGGTGCATCACGCCCTCGGCCGCGTACCCGGAGATCGCGGCACTGGTGGAGCAGTGCATGCGGACCCGGCGGTAGGCGGCGATCCGGCCGACGGCGCCGCGCAGGATGCTCTCCATCACGATGGGCTTGTTCCAGGCCCGGCTGGAGCGTCCGCCCATCAGGAGGGCCAGGCGGTCGGTGACGAGGCCGAGCTGCGAGGTGCTGTGGTCCAGGCGGAGCAGGTCGCCGAGGACTTCCTCGCCGTGGCGGTCCTGCATCTCGCGCAGGTCGGCGAGCATGCCGACGGCCTTGGCCTGGACGCGGCTGAGGGACTTGGCGGCGGCCGCCTGCGCCGCGGCGGTACGCCGTTCGCTGTGGGCCAGTTCCCGGACGAAGAGCTCGGCGCAGGCGCGTGCCTGCGGGCCGCGCGGCCACTGAAGTTCGGCGAGGACGACCTCCGCCGAGGTGCCGTCGCGCAGTTTCTCCACCGCGGCGGGCAGGGTGCTGCTCGTGAGGTGTTCCAGTTCCCCGGTGAGCCGGCGCGTCTCCTGAACCGCCCGACGGTGGCGGGAGTCGGCGTCGGCGGACTGCCGGGCCGCGTCCTCGGTCAGCGCGGCGAAACTCTGCACTACCTGGCGCAGGTGGGCGCCGGAGACGGGCGCGGTGTTCGCCACGGCCTCCTCGGCGCTCACGCCGTCGCGGACCTGCTGGGCGATGCCCGGCAGGGCCACGTTGACGAGGTGTGCGAAACCCGCGCTCTCGTGGGCGATGCGGGCCTTGAGGGCGCTGATCTCCGCCCTCCGGTCGGACGCGGTCCGGCGCGCCCGACCGACCAGGTGGGAGCCGAGTACGACGGCCACGGCGACGCACAGCCAGGACGACACGGCGAGGGTCGCGGTCCAGCTCCGGGCGGTCTCGGGGGCCGCCGCCCAGGCGGCGCCGGCGGCCGCGGCGGCCGCCGGCAGCACCAGCAGGGGCACGGCGGGGGTGGTGCGGCGGGCTTTCTGCGTCCGGGGCGGGGTGGGGGGTGCAGACACTGACATTCCGCGGTCCCTCTGGTCCTTGAGAGCGGGGAAAAGGGGCGGGCCGACAGGTGTCGGCGGGCCTGCGGCTCATGCTAGTCAGCGCCCGGTGCGCGTAAGCCGGACCGACCGCGGACCCCACCGAGGAGCGAACTTCCCCGGCATCTCGCCGATCGAACCCGGCGATGTGATACAGGCGTTCCGGGCGGTTGCTCTCCACCCGGCGGGGGGTATGTAGGGTGGCTTCCGCACACGTCCCCGGGTCGTCCCCGAGTCAGCCCCCGATCAGTCCCTGCGGTAGGAGCCGTCCCCATGTCCCAGCGCGGCAGGCACACCCGAGCGGTGACGCTGCTTCGCTGTGCGCTGGCGATGGTCACCGTGGTCGTCGCCGTGCTGTGCGTGGCGGGGGCGGGCCGTTCACCGGCCTCGGGCGCCGCTGAGGAGAGCGCGGTGGCCGGTTCCCCGTCCGCGGTCGCCGTACTCGCCGTCGGTCATGCCCCGGGGGACGAGGCGTCGCCCGCGGCGCCGCGTCCGTGCGAGAAGAAGGGCCTGGCCGAGCAGTCGTCGACGCGCGGGGACCTCCGCGTTCCGGAGGCGCCGACCGCCGGCACCGCGGACTCGGCCGCCCAGCGCGGTACGGCCCCGTCGCCGCCCGTCCGTGTGACCGCCGGGCCCGCGCCGCCCGCGAGTTGTGCCATGGGTACCTCGACCACCGTTCTGAGGATCTAGACCGGCCCGTTCGTGCCGCGTCCGCCGCATCCTCTCGAACGGAGCACTCCCATGCCCTCCTCCTCCCGGTCACTGCGCCGGGCGGGAGCGGCCCTCGTGTCCTGGCGGCCCGCCCAGTGGGCCGCCGCCGGGGCCGGTGCCGTCCTGACCGCCGTCGTCGTGGGTGTCCCCACCGCGGTCGTGCCCTCGCCCTTCTTCTCCCGCTCGGTCCCCGTCCAGTGGTGGAACCATCCGGTGCTCGCGGCCACCGCCGTGCTCGCCGGCCTGGTGCTGGCCACCTTCGTGCGCCCGCCCGGCGCTTCCGGCACGCCGCGGACCGACGGTCCCGGCAGCAGGCTGGGCCCCCTCGGCGGGGTGCTCTCCTTCCTCGCCGTGGGCTGTCCCGTCTGCAACAAGGTGGTCCTGCTGCTCCTCGGCAGCTCCGGCGCGCTGACCTACTGGGCCCCGCTCCAGCCGGTCGTCGCCGTCGCCTCCCTGGCGCTGCTCGCCGAGGCGGCGCTGCGCAGGCTGTCGACGGCCGAGGCCTGCCCGGTGCCGGCCCGCGTCTGAGCGCCGGCCGCGGCCCTTCCCCCCTTCGTCCTCCCTCTTTCCTCCTTCCGTGGAGTCGACCCATGAACGCTGCATCACGCCTGCCCGGCAAGTCCCGTCCGACGCCGCGCCGCCGGCTGCGGGTGGTCCTGGCCGCCCTGGTCCTCGTGGCCGCCGTCACCGTCGCCGCCGTCTCTCTGGGCGGTGGCGGCGAGTCGGCCGACCGTCCGGCCACCGCCTCGTCCTCCGGCCCCGCCTCAGCCGCCCCGCCCGCCGATCCCGCGCTGCTCGCGCTGGCCCGCCGGGACGCCGACGACCCGTACGCCCTGGGCGAGCCGGACGCACCCGTCGTACTGATCGAGTACTCGGACTTCCAGTGCCCCTACTGCGGCCGGTTCGCCCGCGAGACCAAGCCCGAACTGCTGCGCGACTACGTCGACAAGGGCGTCCTGCGGATCGAGTGGCGCCACTTCCCGATCTTCGGCGAGGAGTCCGAGCAGGCGGCCCGGGCCTCGTGGGCGGCGGGACGGCAGGGCCGGTTCTGGGATTTCCACGACACCGCCTACGGCGAGCCGCGCGAGCGCAACAAGGGCGACTTCGCGGAGAAGGAACTGGTCGCCATGGCCGAGGAGGCGGGCGTCGGGGACCTCGACCGCTTCCGCGCGGACATGGCCTCCGCCGCGGCGGACGAGGCCGTGAACCGGGACGTCGAGGAGGGGTACGCGCTCGGCGTCAGCAGCACCCCCGCCTTCCTCGTGAACGGACGGCCGATCCTGGGCGCCCAGCCCACGGACGTGTTCGCGGAGGCGGTCGAGGCGGCCGAGGCCGCCGCCGGGGAAGCACGCGCACAGGGCGGGACCGATGAGTGACCCGGGGTTCGCGGTGGCCTTCCTCGGCGGGCTGCTGGCGCTGCTCAGCCCCTGCTCGGCCCTGCTGCTGCCGGCGTTCTTCGCCTACTCGTTCACCAGCCGCACCCGACTGCTGGGGCGGACCGCGCTGTTCTACGCGGGACTGTGTCTGACCATGGTGCCCCTCGGCGTGGCGGGGTCGCTGGCCGGGCGCCTCTTCTACGGGCACCGGGACCTGCTGGTCACGGTGGGCGGCTGGCTGGTCGTCGCCCTCGGAGTGGCACAGGTGCTGGGCCTGGGGTTCGGTTCGCGCCGGATGCAGCAGGCGGCCGGGGCCCGCCGGTCGGGTTCGGCACTGTCCGTGACGGCGCTCGGCGCGGTGTACGGGCTGGCCGGCTTCTGCGCCGGGCCCATCCTCGGCAGCGTCCTGACGGTGGCCGCGATGGGTGGCGACCCGTGGCGTGGTGGGGCGCTTCTCGCGGTGTACGCCCTGGGGATGGCCGTGCCGATGTTCGTGCTGGCCGGCCTGTGGGACCGGTTCGACCTGGGCCGGCGGAACTGGCTGCGTGGCCGGCCGGTACGGCTGGGCCCGCTGCGGACGCACTCCACGTCGCTGGCGGGCGGGGTGATGTTCATCGTCCTGGGCGCGGTCTTCCTGCTGTTCGACGGTACTTCGGCGCTGCCCTCGCTGCTGGGTGTGGACACCGAGTTCGCCTGGGAGCAGCGGATGAGCGGCATCGGGGAGGCCGTCTCCGACCGTGCGCTGCTGGGTGTGCTCGCCCTGGCCGTGGCGGTGGGGGCGCTGGTCGTCCTGGTACGCGGGGTGCGGGGGCCGCGGCACGGCGGTCCGGAGGAGCGTTAGGGGCTTTGCCAACACCGTCTGGGTGACTGTGAGATGCGGCCGGGCGGGACAGCGGATCGGATGGGTGCCATGCGCAAACCCATATCCGTGGCGTCCCGCCACTCACGCCGCCTGCTCGCGTCGGGCGTCCTCCTCGCCTCCCAGTCGCTCCTGCTGGCCCTGTCCGCGGTCCCCGCGTCGGCCGACGGCGCGGACGCGACACCCGCCCGCGGCACCGCCCACATGGGCATGGGCGTCCTGGCCCACGAGGGCGTCCAGGGTGTGCCCGCCGGTACCCGCGTCGCCCAGACCGAGGGCGTCGACGTCTCCAGCCACCAGGGCAACGTGGCCTGGTCCACCCTCTGGAAGAGCGGGGTGAAGTGGGCCTACGTGAAGGCCACCGAGGGCACGTCCTACCGGAACCCCTACTACTCGCAGCAGTACGACGGTTCCTACGACACCGGCATGATCCGCGGCGCGTACCACTTCGCGATCCCGGACGGCGCGAGCGGCGCCGCGCAGGCCGACTACTTCGTCGACCACGGCGGCGGCTGGTCCAAGGACGGCCGGACCCTGCCGGGTGTGCTCGACATCGAGTACAACCCGTACGGCGCCACCTGCTACGGCAGGACGGCGAGTCAGATGGTCGACTGGATCGGCGACTTCCTGGACCGCTACAAGGAGCGCACCGGGCGTCACGCGGCCATCTACACCTCCACCAACTGGTGGAAGCAGTGCACCGGCAACTACAGCGGCTTCGGCGACACCAACCCGCTGTGGGTCGCCCGGTACGCGTCGAGCGTGGGCGAGCTCCCGGCCGGCTGGGACTTCCACACGATGTGGCAGTACACCTCGACCGGGCCGACCGTCGGGGACCACGACAGGTTCAACGGGGCGCTCGACCGCGTCAAGGCGCTGGCCAACGGCTGACGCCGACGTACGCCCGCCGTACGTCCTCCGTCCGTCCGCCGGCCCCCCCGAGGCCGGCGGACGGCTGCGTCAGGAGAGGGAGGCCAGGACGCCGGCGACCTGCTCACGCACGATGTCGCGGGCGCCGGAGGGCAGGGCGCCGACGTCCGTGCGTTCCAGGGCGGCGGCCACCTGCTCGGCGCTCCCGTCGTCGCACGGCGCGCTCTCGCTGAGCACCTCGTAGCCGTCGCGGACGGCCACCCGCAGGTGGCGGCCCTCGTCGTCGGTGTGTACGGCGGTGGCGACGACCAGGGGCGGTGGGCCGCCGGCCTCGGCGGGCTGCTTGCGGTAGCCGCTGGCCACCGGGGTGCGCCAGCGCAGACCGAGCAACAGGTGACGCTTGGCCAGGACCTCGGCCAGGTCGGTCTCGTAGGCGCCGTCCGGTCCCAGGACGGTCGGACGGGCGTCCAGGACGAGGGCGGCGGGCAGCAGGCAGCGCAGGCTGCTGCCGACTATGTTCCCGCCGACCGTGGCGGTCCGGCGTACGGCTCCGGTGCCCACCGTGCCGGCCGCCCGGCGCAGCACCTCGGGCACGCGGTCGTCGATGCGGTGCAGGACCACGGCGCTCCCGAGTGCCTCGGGCTCGAGCACGTTCGCCTCCGGCAGGTCGCGCAGCGACATGGCCAGCGCCGGGAAGCCGTCCCGTTGCCAGGCGGCCCACACCAGGGTGGCCCCGCCGATGGGCACCGCTCCCTCCGCCATGCACTCCTGCGCTTCGGACACGGACGTGGGCAGACGCAACAGCATGGCGATCGACCTGCTTTCCCGGCGGGCGGCGGTACGACGACGTCTCGCCTCCCGCCGCGTGATCACGGCCACTGCGCATTGTCCGTTCGGTCACGGGGGCGCGTACAGGGCTCACTCACCGGCGATGTGCGCTGTTCACGCGCCAGAGCACTACGCCGGAACGCGGGCCGGCGGTCACAGGCGCTCGGCGAGGAAGCGCAGCAGCGCGGCGTTGAAGCGCTCGGGCTGCTCGACGCCGGGGAGGTGGCCGGCCCCCTCGATCACGGCCAGGGCGGCGTGCGGGACGAGGCCCTGGACGGCCTCGGCCTCCGCCACGGGGGTGTAGACGTCGTCCGCGCCGACCAGCACCAGGACCGGTACCCGGACCGAAGCCAGGACGTCCCGGTAGTCGGGGCGTTCGGCCCGGCCGCGCAGCGCGGCGGCGGCGCCCCGCGGGTCGGTGGCGCACATCGTCTTCAGGACGCGGGCCGCCACGTCCGGCATGGCGGTGACGTTGTAGGCGGCGAGCATCTTGTCGATGACCTCGTGCGCGTACCCCTCCATGCCCTCCGCGAGGAGCCGGTCGGCCAGCCGGTTGCGGAACACCTTGCCCTCGGCGGTCTCCGCGGGTGCCGAGGTGTCGGACAGCACCAGTGCGCGGACCCGCTCCGGGTGGCGCAGCTGGAACTCCATGGTGATCTGCCCGCCCATGGAGACGCCGCCGACCACCGCGCGTTCGATGCCCAGGTGGTCCAGGAGCGCGGCGAGGTCGTCGGCGAAGTCGGCGAGCAGCACCTTGCCGGCGGTGACACCGCTGCGGCCGTAGCCGCGCAGGTCCGGGGTGACCACCCGGTACCCGGCCGCCGTCAGGGCGGTCACCTGGGGCGCCCACAGGGTGCGGTCGAACGGATGCCCGTGGACCAGCAGCAGCGGGAGCCCCGACGCAGGGCCAAAGTCGTCGTACTCGATCGTGGCGCCACGCACGGATACGGAGTTCATTCGGACACTCTATCCGTGCGAAGGGACGCACAGGTGCCCGGTCAACTCCGCGCGCAGTTGCTCCACTTCCTTCCGGACCATACTGGGCACCTGTGCGTTCCACTGTGCCGCGGCACCGTCCAGCGCCTCGGCGAAGGCCCGGTGCGCGCGGCGTCCCGCCACGGCCGTGGCGACGGGGAGCAGGGGACGCGCGAAGGAACGGCCCCTGACGCGCGCCTTCACGGTCACCCGCCAGCGTCCGTCCGGAGCCGGTCGCGGCACGACCGTCACGGTGGCGCGGGCGAGTGCGTGCGTCACGGTCCCGCGCACCGGTGCGGCGGAGGACCGTCGGCCGTGTCCGGCCGCCGACGCCCACCATCTGCCGAGATCCAGGCGCAGCCGTCCGGTGCCGCCGAGGTACTTCGCCCCCTTCCCCGCGCCGGTCCGCACCGTCGTCTCGAGCCACGCCTCGCGCGGCCGGTCGGCGCTCCGGACGCCCAGTACGCAGGCCAGCCGGGCGGGATGGGCCGGATCGTCGTCCTGCGTGACGACCTCGAGTGCCGTCTCACGGCGGCGGTCCCAGGCGAACACGGTGACGGTCGGTTCGGTCTCCGGGCGTCCGTCCGCCCCGCCGGTGGCCCGGTAGCGGGCGCCCGGCCGCAGGTGGCGCCCCTCGGTCAGGACCAGACCGGTCAGCGGGCGTCCGTCGGGCAGCCGCAGCGCCGCTCCGTCGGCTTCCGTGCCTTCGGCTTCCGTGCCTTCGGCGAGGTCGTGGAGCATGCCGAGGCACGACTCCAGCAGGCGGCGGGGCACGGGGACGAGCGTGACAGTGTGCTGGAAGCGGGCCATGGGGACAGGATGGCTGCCCAAGAGCGTCGGGTCGTGGGGGCGGTCCGGCAGGGTCGGCCCGCAGTTGGCTGCCGGTTTCCGGACCGCCCGTCACCGTCGTGCGTCACGCGGCTCGCGCGTCACGCGGCGGTGGTCACCGGCACGGGACGCTCCGCGTCGTTCAGCCACTCGATCAGGGAGCTGCGGGCCCGTGCGACCCGGGAACGCACCGTCCCTATCGGGCAGGCGCTGACGTCGGCCGCCTCCGCGTAGGGCAGTCCGAGCATCTGGGTGAGGACGAACGCCTCGCGCCGCTCGTCGGGGAGGGTGGCCAGCAGGTCGGCGAGGGCGATGCCGTCGTCGAAGCCCGGCAGACCGCGCGGCTGGGTGCGTTCGGCGGCCGACTCCCAGTCCTCCGTCGCCGCCGGCCGTGGCCGGGAGGAATCGTGGCGGATGTTGTCGACCACCGCGCGGCGGGCGATGGAGAGCAGCCAGGTGCGGGCCGAGGACCGTCCCTCGAAGCGGTGCAGGCTGCCGAGGGCCCGCAGGAACGTGTCCTGGGTGAGGTCGTCGGCGCTCTGCGGGTCGGCACCGAGGAACGTCACGTAGCGGCGGACGTCCCGGTGCAGGGCGCGTACGAAGTGCTCGACCGCGTCGGGGTCGCCGGTGCCCGCGGCGAGCGCCCAGGCCGTGATGGACGCCTCCTCGGCGTCCGGGTCCGGGCGCCGGCGGGCAGGGGGCGAGGCAGGAGTGATCACCTGTGTCCGTCCTTGTGTCGGGATCAGGAATCCGGTCTCCGGGCGGGCCCGCCCGCGCGGGACGGGCAGGCGGCACTCAGGGACCGGTGACGGGGTTGCGGCCGGGCGCGGGAGCGCGCGGCCGGGGCCCGGGGCGCGGCGCCGTCGGCTCGACGGCTCGGCGGGGTCGCCGGCGGCCTCGGGGAGCCGCTGTCGTCAGGCGACAGCACTCCGGGCGGGCGGTCCCCGGGAGGTGATCGCATGGGCGAGGGTGAGGCGGCGCGGCGCCCGGTCGGAAGCCGCCCGGCCGGGACGGACCCGGGGCCGGTGCGGCGGCGCGGCCGGCCTCAGCAGCAGGCGCAGCGGGGCGACGAGCCGGGCGGCGAGCGACCGCACGATGCGGAACGCGGCGCGCTCGCCGTGGGCGAGCCACAGTCCGCACAGCAGCGCGGCCACCAGGTGGGCGGCGAGCATCCCCGTGGATGACATGCCGCCCATGGCGTGACCGACGGCGTCCGTGGCGTGCGTGGCGTGCCCGGCATGGCCGCCGTGGTCCGCGGCGCCCATCGGCATCGGCACGGTGCCCGGCTCCGCGCCAGGGTGCGACGGAATCCGGCACAGCAGGACGTCGAGCCACCGGCGTACGAGGGACGCGTCGCCGGTGGAACCGGGGTGGGCCGTCGCCTGGGCGAGCGAGAAGGCGGCGTGCAGGACGGTCTGGGCGGCCACCGCGAGCAGGACGACGGCGACGGGGCCGCGCTCCCGGCCGGCCAGCCACCAGGCGGCCGTGCCCGTCGCCGACGCGCCCGCCGCCACGGCCCACCAGGGCACGACCGCGCCGGACATCAGGAGGTGGCCCAGGGCGGCGAGCAGCACACAGACGGCCGCGAACACCCCGGCCCGTACCGTGCGACAGCACCACCCTGCTCTCATCGCGGCCTCATCCTCGCATCCGGGCTTTCCTGATCGCCGGTGAGTACGGATTCCGGTCCGGTTCCCCACTCAATCCGACACGTGTGAGGCACGCCATACCCCTGCACAGCCGACCTCTCACACGCCGCGGCTCACGCACGTACGGTCGGACGGCGGCCCCTTCTGGTTCCCGGCCGTCCCCGTGTCGTCGAAGCGGCGGGGGCGGAGCGGGGTGCACCGGCGCACGGTGGCCGTCCGCCGTGCCTCCGCGCCGGGCGCGGTCCGCGCGTCCGCGGCCGGCGCGGCGGGTATCTCCCCGGCAGCCCCACGGCCGCCGGTGCGGTCGCTCGTTCCCCACGGAAGGCGCAGGAGTATGACCGACCTTCACGGGCTGGAGCCCGTCGCGACGTTCTGCGGCAACTGCGACTGCGGCTGCCCGCAGCTGTTCGTCGATCCGGCCGCCCCCGCGGAGCAGCGGATCGTCCTGACCGACGACTTCGGCCAGCGCGTGCAGATGAGCGCCGACCAGTTCTCGTCGCTGGTCGAGGACGCGAAGCGGGGCAGGCTGGACGCCATCGCGGCGCCCTGACGGGCCGCGCCGGGCCGCCGGACACCCGCCCGCGACCGCCGTGCGGCCGGGCGGGTGAACGCCTTCCCGCCACCACGGTCACGAGCCGTCTCGCGGGGAACAGGGTCAGGCATGCGCGCACTCGTCATCAACTGCACCCTCAAGCCCTCCCCTCAGCCCTCGAACACCGAGGCCCTCGCCGGCACGGTCATCGCGGCTCTCAAGGGCCACGGCGTCGAGGTGGACGTCGTACGAGCCGTCGATCTCGACCTGAAACCCGGGGTCCGGACCGACATGGGCGAGGGCGACGACTGGCCCGGTGTGCACGAGAAGCTGCTCTCGTCGCAGATCCTGGTCATCGCGTCGCCGACCTGGCTCGGCCGCCCGTCCTCCATCGCCCAGCGGGTCCTCGAACGCATGGACGCCATGCTCTCCGAGACCGACGACGATGAGCGCCCCGTCGCCTACAACCGCGTCGCCGGCGTCCTGGTCACCGGGAACGAGGACGGCGCCCACCACGTGATCAGCGAGATCGCCGGGGCGCTCACGGACATCGGCTACACCATCCCCGGCCAGGCGTGGACCTACTGGCACCTCGGCCCCGGTCCCGGCCCGGACTACCTGGACGACGACCGCGGCCACGACTGGTCGGCCTCCACCGGCCGGGCCATGGCCTCCAACCTCGTCCACGCGGCCCGAGCACTCAGCGCGATGCCGCTGCCCGCGCCGCCTTCCTGACGATTGGCTCGTCGCCGGCGGGAGACCCGTCCTCCCCGGCCGTGCATGTCTGCCGCCGCCGATGCGGGGCATTCGTGCATGTGCAACGACGTACGAACCGCATGAGGAGCTGAAGTCCGCCATGACGCACGACCTGACCCCGAAGTACACGGTCCCCGGCATCGAGCGCGAGGCCGCCGGGCGGCTGATCGGCGTGCTGCGCATGCGTCTGCACGCCCTCAACGATCTGCACCTGACCCTCAAGCACGTGCACTGGAACGTCGTGGGACCGCACTTCATCGCGGTGCACGAGATGATCGACCCCCAGGTCGACCAGGTGCGCGAGATGGCCGACGACGTCGCGGAGCGCATCGCCGCGCTCGGCGGGGTGGCCCAGGGCACGCCCGGCGCCCTGGTCTCCGAACGGAAGTGGGACGACTACTCCATCGGACGGGCCGACGCCATCGCCCACCTCGGCGCACTCGACGTCGTCTACACCGGCGTGGTCGAGGGGATGCGCGCGGCGGTCGAGGAGGCCGGGAAGATCGACCCGGCCACGGAGGACCTCCTGATCGGGCAGCTCAGGGACCTCGAGCAGTTCCAGTGGTTCGTGCGGGCCCATCTGGAGAGCGCCGGCGGCACCCTGGCCACGGGCACCGCGACCTCCGAGACACAGGCGGCGGAGCGCGGGGCGGAACTCGGCTAGGGACTGTTGTTCGGACCAGGTCGCAGGGGCAGCCGGCGACAACGCCGCTGGGGGGCACCTCCGCCACTCCTTCAGGCAGTGGGGGAGTACGTGCCGGACCCCGCGTCTGCGGCGTGATCCGAACGACAGCCCCTGGGCGTCCCGGGAGGGGATAGCACGGGGCCGACCGCCGAGCAGTACGCGCGGTCGGCCCCGTGTGCGCTCCCTCTTCGCCGGGCAGGTGCTCAGCGTCCGCGGCGTGTCCGGCGCCCGATGAGCACGCCGGCGAGGATCAGGTCGGCGACCAGCACCCCGACGCCGACGACGAACAGGTAGAACAGCCCTTCGGCGGCCAGTCCGATCACCCCGAGGACCAGCGCCACCAGCAACAGCAGCAGGAACAGGCTCATGGCCGTCTCCCCTCGGGAAGCATCGCCGGACGGTTCAGCGCCGGCCGAGCCGCCGCTCGCCCCGGCTGCCCTGCTCGTACGGCAGGTCGTAGTGGGCGAAGACCGCGCCCTCGTCCTCGGCCGCGAGCTCGCCGTCCGGGTCGATGCCGGGCGCGTCCTTGACCAGGCCCTTGTCGTAGGTGACCTTCAGGTAGCTCGGTCCGACGGTGGCCTTGTCGACCGGAACGAACACCAGACGCCGACGGGTCGGCAGGCCGATGGTGACCGCCGCGAACGCGGGCCGGTCGGTGGCGGTGTCGAAGTAGATGGACTCCAGGGTGCCGATCTTGTGGCCGCCGCTGTCCACGACGTCCTGGCCCCGCCAGTCACGGATGTTGTCGGCTTCGAACATGTTCTGTGTTCCCTTCGGAGGAGGCGCTCACTGTCTTGTTCCCCGCTTCGCTCGCCCGTCGCATGTTTTGTCCTCTTTCCGGCGTACGGCGCCCGCCCCGCGATAGGCTCCTGGCCGGAGAGGGCACCCGGGCAGGGACGGGGCACCCGGCGGATTTCCGAAGGAGACCGAGTGTGGATGCCACAGGCCCCACGGGCGGGCCGTCCCGGGACCGGGGCGGTGCCGTGCTGGAGGTGGGCCCGTTGCCCGGCCGTCCCGGCATCCGTGCCAGCGGAGAGATCGGCGTGACCACCCGCCGGTCCTGGGAGAACGCTCTCACCGACCTGTCCCGGCGGCACGCGGACGTGTCCTACGTGGAACTGTCCGGCCTGCGCTTCGTCGACGTGGCCGGCGTGGCGGCTCTCGCCGTCACGGCCATGAACCTGTCCGGCGGGCGGGTGGTCGTGGAGCGGCCGCCGCCGCAGCTGCCCCGGGTGCTGGAGCTGTTCTGGCCATCGCTGCGACGGATCGAGGTGGCGCCGCGATGACCACGACGGGCACCGAGGAGGCCTTCTCGCATCCGGCCCTGTTCTACCGCTCCGAGGGCGAGTACACCGACCGGACGGTGTCGTTCGTACGGGAAGGGCTGGCCGCCGGTGAGCCGGTGGCGGTGGCGGTGCCGGCCCCCAATCTCGAGCTGATCAGGAACGGGCTGGGCACGGACGCGCGGGAGGTCACCTTCCTCGACATGAGCGTGGCCGGGCGCAATCCGGGGCGGATCATCCCCGGCGTGCTCCGGGCGTTCGCCGACGGCCACGACCGGGGACGGGTGCGGATCATCGGCGAGCCGGTCTGGGCCGGGCGGAGCGCGGCGGAGTACCCGGCGTGCGCGCAGCACGAGGCGTTGATCAACGAGGCGTTCGCGGGGCGTGCGGCGACCATCCTGTGTCCGTACGACGAGACCCGGCTGGACGCGGACGTGCTGGCGGACGCCCTGGTCACCCATCCGACGGTCATCGACCGGGGCGGTGAACGGGCCAGCGGGGCCTACGACTGGCGCGCGGTGGTCGCCCGGTACAACGAGCCGCTGGGACCCGGGCCGGACGCCGCCGTCCTGGGTTTCGATACCGCGGAGCTGCCCGAGGCGCGCCGCTTCGCCGTCGAACGGGCCGGCTCCCTCGGCCTGTCCGAGCGGCGGCTGCCGGACGTGGAGCTGGCGGTGGCGGAGCTGACCACCAACAGCGTGGTTCACGGCGGTGGCCGGGGAAAGCTGGCGGTGTGGGCCGAGGCGGGGCACGTGGTGTGCGAGGTCCGCGACACCGGACGGCTGACCGATCCGCTCGCCGGGCGCCGTCCCCCGCGGCCGGGGCAGATCGGCGGGCGGGGGCTGCTGCTCGTGCACCACGTGGCCGACCTGGTCCGGACCTACACGGGGGACGAGGGCACCGCGGTCCGCTTCTACGTCGGTCTCTGACTCCGTCGCCGACTCCTGCCGTATGTCCGTTTGAATCGGGTTTTTGACGCTTCGTCGTCCCGGTCGGCGAGCGGGCAGGCATGAGAGCCATGGCCGGGGGTAGGCGGTGAGTCGTCGGCCGGTGAGCCGACGGTGACGGGGGCCGATCGACTGGGAGGGCACATCATGGCGACGACGACCGCACAGACCACCGCGCACACCACCACGGGCATGCCGGAGGTCGCGGACCCGTCCAAGGTGGCGCCCAAGGACGCGCGGGAGTTGTCGAAGCTGTTCTTCGAGCAGCTGACCCTGCTGGAGGAGGGCACGCCCGAGTTCCAGTACGCGCGCAACACGCTGATCGAGATGAACATGTCCCTGGTCCGCTTCGCGGCCGGCCGGTTCCGCAGCCGCGGTCCGGAGGAGATGGAGGACATCGTCCAGGTCGGCATGATCGGCCTGATCAAGGCCATCGACCGGTTCGAGCTGACCCGCGAGGTCGAGTTCACCTCCTTCGCCGTGCCGTACATCGTCGGTGAGATCAAGCGCTTCTTCCGGGACACCTCGTGGGCGGTGCACGTGCCGCGGCGGCTCCAGGAGGCCCGGGTGCAGCTGGCCCGCGCCACCGAGGAGCTGCGCAGCCGGCTGGGCCGCAACCCCACGACGAAGGAGCTGTCCGAGCTGATGAGCCTGCCGGAGGACGAGGTCGTCGAGGCCCGCCTCGCGGCGAACGGCTACAACTCCGCCTCGCTGGACGCGGCCATCGGCGGCAGCGAGGACGGCGAGTCGGCCCTGGCGGACTTCATCGGCGCCGACGACGCCACGCTGGCGCTCGTGGACGACTTCCACGCGCTCGCCCCGATGATCGCCGAACTCGACGAACGGGACCGGCAGATCATCCACTGGCGGTTCGTCGAGGAGCTGACCCAGAAGGACATCGGCGAACGCCTGGGCGTCTCGCAGATGCACGTCTCCCGGCTCATCTCGCGCCTGCTGGCCCGCCTGCGCGAGGGCATGCTCAGCACGGCCTGAGCCGGCCGGCGGCCGCTGCCGACTCTCAGGCGGCGGCCGTCTTCTTCCGCCGGCGGCCGCCGGTTCCGGTGAGGGCGTCGATCAGCTCGTCGCGGCTCATCCTGGAGCGGCCCGCGACGTCCTGGTCGGTGGCCCGCTGGTAGAGCTCGGCCTTGCTCAGCTCCCGCAGCTCGCCGCGTGTGGGCGGCTTCCCGCGGGAGGGGGCGGTGGCCTTCCTGCGCGCCCCGGCGGGGCGTTCGCCGCTCTTCGCCTTCCCGGCCGGTTTTCCGCCGCCCGTGCCCGCGCCCGCGCCCTTCGCCTGCTCGAGGCTGCCCTGGAGCACCTCCATCAGGTCGACCACGTTGGTCGCCTGCGGCGCCTCCTGCGCCACCGCGACCTCCTCGCCCTCGGCCTTGGCCCGCACCAGCTCGCGGACCTTCTCCTGGTACGTGTCGTGGTAGCGGTCCGGCTCCCAGGGGCCGCTGAGGGCGTCCACGAGGCGCAGCGCCATGTCGAGCTCCTTGCCCCGGCCGGCCCGGTCCGAGGGCAGTTCGGGCAGCTCCCTGACCGGGTCGCGGACCTCGTCGGCCCAGTGGAGGGTCTGGAGCACCAGGACGTCGTCCTCGGCGCGCAGCGCGGTCAGGTACTGGCGGTTGCGCATGACGAAGGTGGCGACGCCGGCCTTGCCGGACTCGGCGAGGGCCGCGCGCAACAGCTCGTAGACCTTGAGGTACTCCTTGCCGCGCGGGGCGACGTAGTAGGTGCGGTCGAAGTAGACCGGTGCGATCCGGTCCAGTTCGACGAAGTCGGTGATCTCCAGGGCGCGGGAGCGGCCGGGCGCGATCTCGTCGAGTTCGTCCGGTTCGACGACGACGTACTCGCCCTCGCCCACCTCGTAGCCCTTGACGATGTCGCCGGGGTCGACCTCCTTGCCGGTGCGCTCGTTGACGCGCCGGTTCCGGATGCGGTCGGAGGTGCCGCGCTGGAGCTGGTGGAAGTGAACCGTGTGGTTCTCGGTCGCCGTGAAGAGCCCGACGGGCACCGAGACCAGCCCGAACGTGATGACGCCTGTCCAGATCGCCCGTGCCATCGCCGTCCGCTCCGTCCGTCCTGCCGTACCGCTCGGGCGTTCCACACTGACACCGCGCCCGCGCTCCCGCGCGCCGGGCGGCGCACTCGGGTGGGCGGCGGGCCGGCAGCGCGCGGATCGGCCGCCGCCGGGTTTCCCTGTGAGGTGCGGGACGGCGACCGCGCCGGCCGTACCACGAGGAAGCACACGTCGAAGCCGCAGAGCCGAACAGAGGGGCGCCGCCCATGAGCCGTCACGTGAAGCCGATCAGTCGCGAGGAGCACCTGCGGTTCGTCGCGGCCCGGCCGTCCGTGAGCCACCTGCAGACGCCCGCTTGGGGCGAGGTGAAGCCGGACTGGCGGGCGGAGAGCCTGGGCTGGTTCGACGAGCGCGGCGAACTGGTGGGGGCCGGACTGGTGCTGCTGCGTCCGCTGCCGCGGCTGAAGCGGTACCTGGCCTATCTGCCCGAGGGTCCGGTCATCGACTGGGACGCGCCCGACCTGGAGCGGTGGCTGGAGCCGATGCTCGCGCACCTGAAGCGGCGGGGCGCCTTCTCGGTGAAGATGGGGCCGCCGGTGGTGGCCCGGCGCTGGAGCCCCGAGGCGGTCAAGGCGGCGATCGCCGACCCGGAGGCCGGGCGGCTGGGGGACGTGGAGGCGACCGAACGGGAACCCGGGGCCGAGGCGGTGGCCGAGCGGCTGCGCCGGACGGGCTGGCGTCGCTCCGCGTCCGGCGGCGAGGACGGGTTCGCCACCGGACAGCCGCGCTACGTGTGCCAGCTGCCGCTCGCCGGGCGGACCCCGGAGCAGCTTCTCAGCGGCTTCAACCAGCAGTGGCGGCGGAACGTCAAGAAGGCCGAGAAGGCCGGCGTCAAGGTCGTCCGGGGTGACCGCGAGGACCTGAAGGCGTTCTACGAGCTCTATGTCGAGACCGCCGAGCGGGACCGGTTCGTGCCGCGACCGCTCGGCTACTTCGAGCGGATGTGGACGGCGCTGACGGCCGAGGACCCGGACCGCATGCGGCTCTACCTCGCCCACCACGACGGGGAGGTGCTGGCCGCGGCCACGATGCTGACGGTCGGCGAGCACGTCTGGTACTCCTACGGCGCGTCCACCGTCCGCCGGCGCGAGGTGCAGCCCAGCACCGCCCTCCAGTGGCGGATGATCTGCGACGCGCTCGAACTGGGCGCCTCGGTCTACGACTTCCGCGGCATCACCGACACCCTCGACGCGGACGACCACCTGCTCGGGCTGCTGCGCTTCAAGGTGGGCGCCGGCGGCCGGGCCGTCGAGTACCTCGGCGAGTGGAACTACCCGCTCAACAAGGTGCTGCACAAGGCGCTGGAGCTGTACATGGCGCGGCGCTGACCCCGGCCGGGGTGGGACCGTCCTTCAGGGCGTCGGCGTCCGGAGTGCCCCGCCGCGGGACAGGGCCGCGTAGAGCAGCGAGGCGGTGACGAGACCGGCCGGCAGGGCGAGGTCCACCCCGCCGAGGGCGTGGGCGATCGGCCCGGTGTAGAGGGTGTTCACGCACAGGGCCGCGACGGTGACGCCTCCGGCGAGGGCGAGGGCGCCCGCCGGGTTGACCCCGGCGCGGTACCAGAAGGGGCTGCCGGGCGTCTCGTCCATCAGCGCGGGGCCGTCGTACCGGTTGCGGCGCAGCAGGATGTCGGTGGCGTAGACGGCCAGGGCGGGGCCCAGCAGGACGACGGTGAGCTGGAGGACGTTGCTGACCGTGTCGAGGAAGTCGGAGACGAGGAGCCCGTACAGGGTGAGGGCGACCGCGGCGGTGCCGTCGGCGAGCACGCTGAGGGAGCGGCGGATGCGGATGCCGACGGCCTGGAGGGCGAGGCCCGCGCTGTAGGCGGTCAGGGCGTTGATGGCGATGGTGCCGAGGACCAGGGCGAGCAGGAGGACCGGGCCGAACCAGTCGGGCAGGAGCTGCCGCAGCCCCGCCTGCGGGTCCGTCATGTCGGCCACCGTCGCGGCGAGGGCGCCCAGCGAGCAGACGGCCACGCCGGGCAGGAAGCCGCCCAGGAAGGTCCAGCCGACGACGGCCCGGGCGGGCGTGGTGCGCGGGAGGTAGCGGGAGAAGTCGGCGCTGGTGGTGTACGACAGCGGGGCGGAGGCGATGAGGGTGACGCCGGCGACCACGACGGTCAGCAGGTCCGTGCCGGTGAGCGGTTCGGCCGGCACGTAGGAGAGGTCGGCGTGCCGGAACACGCCCACGGCGACGACCGCGAAGGCGGCCGTCAGGGCCAGGGTGATGGGGAGGTACAGCTTCATGATCATGGCGTGGCCGTAGACGCCGATGACCAGGGTGAGCGCGGCGACCACCATCACCACGACGACCTTCACACCGGTGTTCGCGGTGATGCCGGCCATCTCCACGAGGGCGAAGGCGGCGGTCGCGGCGGCGGCCAGGTTGAGGGCGAAGTAGCAGACGGAGATCAGCCAGCCCACGATCGCGTTGTTGACGCGGTTGCCGCGCACCCCGTACATCGCCCGGGTGATGACCTCGCTCGGCGCGCCCGCCGCCGGCCCGGACATCGAGAGCAGACCGGTGAGCAGCCAGAAGAGGTTGCCCGCCACGATCACCGCCAGCGCCTGCCACAGGGTCAGGCCCATCAGGACCAGGGCGCCGCCGGTCACCAGGCTCAGGTAGTTGACGTTGGCCGCCGCCCACACCGAGAACAACTGCCGCGGCCGGCCGTGGCGTTCGTGGTCGGGGATGTGGTCGATGCCGTGGGCCTCGACGCGGCCCGCCCGGTCCGACGGCGGCGGGTGCGGTGCCTCCCGGGGCGCGGCGCCGGTGCCGGGGTGCGGGTCGGGGATCGTGGACGCCATGAGGCTCCTCCGGGGTGCTGGTGTCCCACCTGCTTGCTTGTTGGTCGCACACTCAATAGCATCGATTCCATGCCGTCAAGCATTCCGAACAAGCGAATCCGCAAGTCTCCCGCCACCAGACGTGCGGAAATCGTTGTAGCGGCGTCCGGGGTCGCAGTGACCGAAGGGCTGGAGTGCATCACTCTGCGGCGGGTCGCCGAGGAGCTGGACGTGCGCCCCGGACTGATCAGCCACTACTTCCCGGCGGTGGAGGACCTGGTGGCCGAGGCGTACGGCGACGCCGCCTCCGCCGAGCTCGACGAACTCCTCCCCGCCGACCTGGACGGCGCGACGCCGACCCGGCGGCTGGCCCGGTTCTTCGCGCGGGCGACCGGGCCGGACTTCGACGACATCAGCCGGCTGTGGCTCAACGCCCGGCACCTGAGCCGCTACCGGCCCGCCCTGCGCGCGAGGGTGGCCGTCCAGGAGGCGGCCTGGCGCGACCGGCTGGAGGCGGTGATCCGCGACGGCGTCGAGCGGGGCGAGTTCCGCACCGACGACCCGCTGGTGGCCGCCGTCCAGATCCTGGTCGTCCTCGACGGCCTCGGCATGCTCGTCAACAGCGCCGACACGGGTGGCGACCCGCCCGCGGTGCGACGAATGCCGATCACCACCGCCGAGCGTGAACTCGGCCTGCCCGCCGGCGCCCTGACGACCACCGACCCCAACTGAACCGCCCCTCAAGGAGTGACTGTGCGCACCTCTCTCGTCCTGCTCTCGGCCCGGCTGCTCGACCCGGTCACCGGCGCTTTCCTGCCGCAGACCGCGCTGGCCGCGGCCGACGGCAGGATCAGCGCCCTCGGTGACGACCGGGAGATCCGTGCGCTCGCGGACGCCTCGACCACGGTCGTCGACCTGAAGGGCGCCGTGGTGACCCCCGGCCTGGTCGACGGGCACATCCACCCGGTCACCGGTGCCGAACTGACCCACGGCCTCGACCTGTCGGGCTGCACCGACGTCGGCCAGGTGCGCGAGGCGCTGGCCCGCGCGGTGCGGGACCTGGCCCCCGGCGCGTGGCTGCACGGCTGGGGACTGGACCCCAACGTCTTCGGCGACCGGCCGGTGCAGACGGCGCCCTTCGACTCCGTACTCGACGGCGTGCCGGCGCTGCTGCTGCTCTTCGACGCGCACTCCATGCTGGCCAGCCGGCGGGCCCTGGAGCTGGCCGGGGTGGACGGGCCGCGCACCTTCGAGCAGGCCACGGCCGAGGTGGTGTGCGACGCCGAGGGGCGGCCCACGGGCCTGCTGCTGGAGGACGCCGCCTGCGAACTGGTGGAGCGGATCGCCCCGCAGCCCACCCGGGCGGAGCGCCTCGACCGGCTGGCGGCGGCCCTGCGTGCCATGGCGGCCACCGGCTTGACGGGCGGTCACGTCATGGACGCCAATGGCGACAGCCTCGACCTCTTCACCGAGCTGGACCAGTCGGGACGGCTGCCGCTGCGGCTCCGGGTGGCGCCCTGGTGCCAGCCGGGCACCGGCGCGGACGGGGTGCGCGCCCTCGTCGAGGGGCAGGGCAGGGGCGGCCGGTTGTGGCGGACCGCCGGCGTCAAGATCTTCATGGACGGGACCGTCGACAACGGCACCGCCTGGCTGGAGCAGCCGGACTGCCACGGGGAGTCCCGGCACGCCTTCTGGCCGGACCCCGCGGAGTACACCCGCGTCGTCGGCGAGCTGCACCGGGCCGGCGTGCCCACGGCCACCCACGCGATCGGCGACGCGGCCGTACGTCACGCCCTCGACGCGGTCGAGAAGGCCCAGGCGGGTGGCGGACGCGGGGTGCGGCACCGGGTCGAGCACATCGAGACCGTCCCCGACGACACGCTGCGCAGGTTCGCCGAACTCGGGGTCGTGGCCTCCATGCAGCCCACCCACTGCTGCGACTTCACCCGGGCCGACCACACCGACAACTGGTCCCGGCGGCTGGGCGAACCGCGCGCCTCGCGGGCCTGGCGCTGCCGCGACCTGCACGACTCCGGCGCCGTCGTGGTGCTCGGCTCCGACTGGCCCATCGCCCCCTACCCGCCGCTGGGCATCATGGCCGGCGCCCGCCACCGCCGCCCGACCCGCGACCTCAGCCGGGCGCCGCACGGCCCCGAGCAGGCGCTGTCGGCGCTGGAGGCGCTGCGCGGCACGACCGTGAACGCGGCGTACGCGGCGGGCGAGGAGGACGAGGCCGGGCGGATCGCCGTCGGTCACCGCGCCGACCTCACGGTGCTCGCCGCGGACCCACTCACCGTGCCGGCCACCGAACTGGCCGACGTACCCGTTCTGTTGACCGTCCTGGACGGCGATCCGACACACCGCGCCGCGAGTCTGTGACGCGTGACGGGGTTGCGGGCCGGAGCGCCCCGGGCAGGGTGGTGGTGTCCTAGGGTCTGAGGCGGGGAGTGGGCGATGGCGCGGCTGCTGGTGGTGCAGAACGGTCCCGGCGGCGGGCCGGGCCGGTTCGGTGACTGGCTCGTCGCGGACGGCGTGTCACTGGACGTCGTGCGCGCCTACGCCGGCGCCCCGCTCCCCCGTCGCCTCACGCACGACGGTGTCGTGGTGCTCGGGGGCGGTTACCTGCCCGGCGACGACGTGCGCGCGCCCTGGCTGGCGCCCACGCGCGCTCTGGTCGCCGAGGCGCTGGAGCGGGGCGCCCCCGTGTTCGGGATCTGCCTCGGCGGGCAGCTCCTCGCCCACGTCGCGGGCGGCACGGTACGGGGCGAGCACGGCGAACCCGAGTTCGGCAGCACCCCGCTCACCCTGCGGCCCGGCGCCGGTGACGATCCGCTCTTCGGCGGGCTCCCGGAGCGGGTGACGGCCGTCGAGCACCATGTGGACGCCGTCACCGCCCTGCCGCCGGGCGCCGCCTGGCTGATGGAGAGCGAGCGGTGCCCGTACCAGGCGTTCCGGGTCGGCGACCGGGCCTGGGGCGTGCAGTTCCACCCCGAGGCGGGCGCGGACCGGATGCGGTCGTGGGATCCGCAGCGGTTGCGGGCGCGGGGGCTGGACCCGGCGGAGCTGTGCCGGCCGGGCGGAGCGCGACGAGCCGGCCGCCGAAGCGGTCTGGCACGGGGTCGCCCGGTGTTTCGCCGCGGTCGTACGGGGCCGCGGCCGTGGGGAGCCGGGCTTCAGCCGCTGAAGGCGCCCCGGTCGCCGAAGGCCAGCTGGGCGAAGCGTTCGCCCATGCGGCGGTGGGTGGCGGCGTCCGGATGGACGTTGTCGGGCAGGGGCAGCTCGGCGGCGTCGGCCTCGCCGTAGAGGTCGCGGCCGTCGAGGTGGTGCAGGTTCGGGTCGTCGGCCGCCCGCTGGGCCACGATCCGGGCCAGCTCCTCCCGGATGACGTTCAGGGTCAGCTTCCCGCTCTGGCGTTCGGCCGGGTCGCCGGTGGCCACGAAGCGCAGCCGCCCCTCGGCGGCCTCGCCGAAGTCAGGGGCGAGGGGGCCGGGCGTGTCCTCGTGGACGGGGCACAGGACGGGCGAGACGACCAGCAGCGGGGCGGTGGGGTGGCCCTCGCGGATCGTGTCGAGGAAGCCGTGCACGGCGGGGCCGAAGGCGCGCAGCCGCATGAGGTCGGCGTTGACCACGTTGATGCCGATCTTGACGCTGATCAGGTCGGCGGGGGTGTCGCGCATGGCCCGCGCGGTGAACGGGTCGAGCAGGGCGCTGCCGGACAGCCCCAGGTTGATCAGCTCGACGCCGCCGAGGGAGGCGGCGAGCGCGGGCCAGGTCGTGGTGGGGCTCGCGGCGTCGGAGCCGTGGCTGATCGAGCTGCCGTGGTGCAGCCAGACCCTGCGGCCGGGGTCCCGAGCGGGTTCCACGGGGGCGTCGGTGCGCAGGGCGACGAGTTCGGTGGTCTCGTTGTGCGGCAGCCAGACCTCGATGTCCTTGTCGCCCTCGGGCAGGTCCGGGAAACGGAGGGTGCCCACCGGGCCGGGCTCGACGGAGGCCGTGCCGGCGGTCATGTCGATGGTGAGGGTGTTGCCGCCCGCGACGCTGCCCCGGCCCGCCGGGCGGCCGTCGACCAGCAGGTCGTACACGCCGTCCGGGCGCGGCGGGGCGCCCGCGTAGAGGCGCTTGGTGGGCAGCGTGTCCAGTTCGAGGACGGTGGCGCGGGTGCGCAGCGCCAGGCGTACGCCGGAGGGCTGGGACTCGGCCATGGCCAGCTGTCCGTCGGTGTTCTGGGCGCGGGCCCGGGCCGGCAGCCGGTGCGGCAGCAGTCCGTGTTCGGTGCGCTCCAGGTCGAGGGCGCCGCGGATCAGGTCCGGGGTGATCGGCGTGGTGATCAGGCCGTCGTGGGTGTGCATGTGGTTCTCCGGCTGTGGTGGTGTCTCGCTCCGCGGTACGGGGTTCAGGGGGCCGGCCAGTTGCGCAGCAGGGCGTCGAGGGCGTCCACGATCCGGGTCCAGGTCTCCTGCGTGTCGGGGGCGCTGTGGTCGAAGCCGCCGCCCATCTCGAGACTGACGTAGCCGTGGAAGACGCTGCCCAGCAGCCGGACCGCGTGGGTCTGGTCGGGTTCCGTCAGGTCGTAGCCCCGCAGGACGGCCCGCGTCATCCGCGCGTGGCGGACACCCGCGCTCGCTGCCGCCGTCTCCGGGTCCAGGCGCAGCTGGGCCGCGGCGTAGCGGCCGGGGTGCTCCCGGGCGTAGTCGCGGTAGACGTCCGCGAAGGCGGCCAGGGCGTCCTTGCCGGCCCGCCCGGCCAGCGCGGTGGCGGCCCGGTCCGCCAGCTCCTCCAGGGCGAGCAGGGCGATGCGGGTCCTGAGGTCCTGGGAGCCCCGCAGGTGCGAGTACAGACTCGCGACCTTGACGTCGAACTGCCGGGCCAGTGCGGAGACCGTCACCTGGTCGAAGCCGACCTCGTCGGCCAGTTCCGCGCCCGCCCGGACCAGGCGTTCCGTGGTCAGCCCCACGCGCACCATAACCATCCTTCCGTTTACCTGAACCGATTATGCATTTGCCTAAGGCTTTTAGGCAACCTACTCTCCGTCGTATGAGACCCCTGACCGACAAAGAGATCCGCGCCGCCTTCGTGAACTGCTCCAAGGGCGCGGCCAAGCGCCTGTCCGTGCCGCACGACCTGGCCGACCGCCCGTGGGACGACCTGGACTACTTCGGCTGGCGGGACCCGCAGGCGCCGGACCGCGCCTACCTCGTGACCGAACTGGACGGCCGTCCGACCGGGCTCGCGATGCGCGCCTCCGGCGCGGGTTCCGGGCAGACCCGGCGCAGCATGTGCTCGATGTGCCTGACGACCCACTCCGGCGGCGTCTCGCTGATGGTCGCGCCCAAGGCCGGCAAGGCCGGGCAGCAGGGCAACTCGGTGGGTGCCTACATATGCGGCGACCTGGCCTGTTCGCTGTATGTGCGGGGCATCCGGGAGCCGGACGCCGGGGCGCGCCTGCACGAGACGATCACGCTGGAGGAGAAGATCCGGCGGACGGTCGCCAACGTCGCGGCGTTCGTCGACCGGGTGGTCGCCTGACGTGGCGTTCCCGACAACTTCCAACGGGAAAGTGCCACGGCGGCAGGAAGGCTCCTGACCTGTCTCCGACCTGCGTTTCAATGGGCTGGTGGCCGGCCACGGCCACGGCCGCCGTCCGGTGAGGAGGTCCGTTCCGGCCATGCACACCGTCGCCGTACTCGCGCTGGACCAGGTGATCCCGTTCGACCTGTCCACCCCGATCGAGGTCTTCGCCCGCACCCGCCTCCCCGACGGGCGGCCCGGCTACCAGATCCGCGTGTGCGCGGAACACCCCGAGACCGACGCCGGGGCCTTCACCCTGCGCGCGCCGTGGGGGCTGGAGGGCCTGCGGGACGCGGACACGGTCATCGTGCCGGGTACGGCCACCGCCGGCGCCCCGCTCCCCCCGGCCGTCCGCGACGCCCTGCGCGCGGCCGCCGCGAGCGGCACGCGCATCGCGTCCATCTGCTCGGGCACCTTCCCGCTGGCCGCCACCGGGCTGCTCGACGGCCTGCGGGCGACCACCCACTGGGCCGCCGCCGACGTCCTGGCCGCCGCGCACCCGGACGTCGAGGTCGACCCGGACGTCCTGTACGTCGACAACGGCCAGTTCCTCACCTCGGCCGGCGCCGCCGCCGGACTCGACCTGTGCCTGCACATGATCCGGCGGGACTACGGCTCGGCGGTCGCCGCCCACGCCGCCCGGCTGTCGGTCGTGCCGCTGGAACGCGAGGGCGGCCAGGCGCAGTTCATCGTGCACGACTGCCCGCCCACGCCCCGCGGGTCCGCCCTCGAACCCCTGCTCGCCTGGCTGCGGGACAACCTCTCCCGCGAACTCGCCCTCGCCGACATCGCCGACCACGCCGGCATGAGCACCCGCACGCTGATACGCCGCTTCCGGGAACAGACCGGCTCCACCCCGCTGCAGTGGCTGCACCGGGCCCGCGTCCGGCAGGCGCAGCACCTGCTGGAGACCACGGAGCACTCCGTGGAGCGCGTCGCGGCACAGGTCGGCTTCGGTTCGCCCACCGCGTTCCGGGACCGTTTCAAGCGGACCACCGGAGTCAGCCCGCACGCCTACCGGCGCTCGTTCGGCCGGGCGGTGCCGCGGGCGCGCGGCCGGGAGGCATGAGCGCGGGCGGTGCGGGGACCTGGGTCACATGTCGCATCCCCACCTGGTCACGTTCGGACACGGCACCGCGGGCCGCGCCGCACTGGCCGAGCTGCTGCGGGGCGCCGACGTGCCGGCCGTGGTCGACGTCAGGACGGCGCCGGGCAGCCGGCGCGACCCCGACCTGCTGCGGGAACGGCTCGCCCGGTGGCTGCCCGAGGAGGGTGTCGCCTACCGGTGGGAGCAGCGGCTGGGCGGCTTCCGCAAGCCGGCGCCGGACTCGCCCGACGTGGTGTGGCGCAACGAGTCCTTCCGCGGGTACGCCGGCCACACCCGTTCGCCGGAGTTCGTCACCGCCATGGACGAGCTGCTGGAGCAGGCCGCGCGGGAACGCACCACGGTGATGTGCAGCGAAACGGTGTGGTGGCGTTGCCACCGGCGCCTCATCGCCGACTTCGCCGTGCTGGCCCGGGGCACTCCGGTGGACCACCTCATGCACGACGGCCGCCTGACACCCCACTCCCCCACCCCGGGGGCACGGCTGCGGACGGACGGGCTCCTCGTGTACGACGACGAGGACGAGGCGGCGAGGCACGCGCGGTCGTAGCGGGTTCGCGGCCGTCGGTGGCGGACACACGTCGAGGTGGAGGCGGAGGACCATGCAGCGCGAGGGCGGCGACCACGACGCGGAGCCGGTCGAGTCGGTGCTCGACGAGCTCTACACGGCACCGCCGTCCGGCTTCGTCGCCCTCCGCGAGGAGCACGCCAAGGCCGCCAGGACCGCCGGCCGCAAGGAGGACGCCCGCCGTATCCACGCGGCCCGCCGGCCCACGCTCGCGGCATGGGCGGCGAACCTGCTGGCCCGTTCCCGGCCCGAGGAGAGCCGACGGTTCCTGGACCTGGGGCAGGCGCTGCGCGAGGCCTACCGCACCCTGGACGCCGACGGTCTCAAGGAGCTCTCCGCGCAGCGGCGGAGCATCGTCTCCGCGCTGTCCCGGCAGGCCGCCCTGCTCGCCCGCGAGGCGGGGCACCGGCTGTCCGAAGCGGCGCAGCGGGAGGTCGAGTCGACGCTGCAAGCCGTCCTCACGGACCCGGACGCGGCCGCGCGATGGGCCGGCGGGCGGCTGGAGGGCTCGCTCACCCCGCCCTCGGAGTTCCCCCCGGACACGGTCCCGGCCGAACCCGCGCCGCGCGAGCGTCCCTCCCGGGCGCGGACTCCCGCCGCGGGCCGCGCGAAGGACGAACTCGCCGAGCGGCGCCGCAAACGGCAGCAGGACGTAGCCCGCGCCGAACAGGCCGCCGAGCAAGCCGAGCGGCAGCTGCGCGACCGCCGGGCGGAACACGCGGACGCCGACTCCGCGCTCCGGCGCACCGGCGACGAACTCGACCGGGCACGCGGGGAGGTGTCGTCGGCCGAGCGGCGGCTGCGGCAGGCACGACAGCGACTGGAGCGGGCCGAGCGGGAACGGCGGGAGTCACAGGAGCGCGAGCACTCGGCGGCGGACGCCCTGGACCGGGCCGCGCACGAGGCACGCGAGGCCGCACGGCAGGCCGACCGGCTGGCCGGCCGGGTCGAGTAGTACGGCGGACAAGACTGAGTACCCGTACTCATGAGGAGCCGGACCACGCCGGAGGAGGCTTGCCGTGTCAGTCTGCCAGAAGGAGCAGGACATGGGCGTCGTCAGCCGAGTTCACCGTCCGTCAGCCGTGCGCCGCGAGCAGCGCGCCGTACGTTCCGTCATCGGTCTCGCACTGGTCTGCGCGACCGCGGCCGCGGTGCTGACCGGATGCTCCATGAAGGAGGCGATCTGCGGCGGCGGCGAGTACCCGGTCGTCGGCGTCGGCGGCACCGGCAGCGCGTGCGTGCCCAACGGCGAGGAACCGCCCGGGGGTTACACCCGTTACCCGGCGGGCAAGGTGCCCGAGCACGTCGATGACGAGTGGGACACCTACTGGCGGACACACACCGTCGACAAGGACGGGCACACCGTGGAGTTGCCCGAGGGCCGGTAAGCGCGGGGTGTTCGCGGGCCGAACGCACGCACGAGGAAACACGGCGGCACATACCGCGATGACGGCCATACGTGGTATACCGGCCGGGCGCCGATCGGACATGGTCCCCATGTCCCGCGCCCGAAGTCCCGTCGTCCCTCCCGAGCCTTCACGGCCGCGAATCGAGGAGAGTCAGCAGCATGTCCGAGAGCACGACGCAGCCCGCCACCGAACTGGCATCGCAGTACAGCGTCCAGGTGACCGACGACCTGGAGCGCAACCTCAAGGAGCAGGAACGCATCAGCGCGGAGATCACCTCCCTCCAGCAGCAGCTGGCCGCGCTGCAGCACGACCACGCCCTGCTGGTGAACATGCAGCAGGCGCTGGGCATCACCCCGCCGCCCTCCCCGCCGGTGACCGCGGCGGAGCCCGCCGCGGCCGGCTCGGCCACCGTTCCCGCACCTCGCGACGGTGACACCGCGGAGCCGGCCGCCGGGAAGCGGACGCGGGGCCGCAGGACGGCCGCGGCTCCCAAGCGCGCCGCCGCACCGAAGCCGGGTGCCAAGCCGAGCGGCAAGCCGGGCGTCAAGCCGGCCGCCAAGTCCGCGGCCAGGTCCAAGCCGGCCGCCAAGTCCGCGAAGTCCGCTCCCAAGCAGACCCCGAAGCCGTCCGCCAAGGCCGCCGGGAAGGCGGCGGCCAAGAAGCCGTCGCCGCAGGCCGCGTCCGCCCAGCAGGCCGCCGCCCAGCCCACACTGGTCGAGCTGGTCCGCACCCACCTCGCCGAACAGAGTGAGCCGCGCTCCGCCGCCGAGATCACCACGGCGCTCGGCCAGGCACACTCCGGACGCACCATCAAGACCACGGTCGTGCGCACCACTCTGGAGGGGCTCGTCGCCAGGAACCAGGCGCAGCGCACCAAGCAGGGCACCTCGGTCTACTACACCGCCACCGACGCGCCCGAGGCGGCGAAGCAGCAGGACACCGAGGAAAAGGCGACGTCCGCGCAGAGCGGAGACTGACGGCCGCCGCGCGCGGCCGCAGGGAAACCGGGCGAGTATCGGTGGATGGGTGTCGTACTGCCGGTGCTCTTCGCACTCCTCGCCGCGTTCAGCAACGCGCTGGCCACCGTGCTCCAGCGCCGGGCGGCGTTGACCGTGCCCCAGACACAGGGGTTCCGCCCGGGGCTCGTCGTCGACCTGTTGCGGCGGCCGGTGTGGCTCGGCGGCATGCTCGCCGTGGTCGTCGCCGGCGTGGCACAGGCGGTGGCCCTGGCGACGGGGCCGCTGTCACTCGTACAGCCGCTGTTCGTGCTGGAACTTCCGCTGGCGCTGCTGCTGGCCTCGCTGATGACCGGCCGCCACCTGGCCCCCGCCCTGTGGCTGGCCGTGGGCGCGGTGGTCGTCGGGCTGGGACTCGCGCTGGTGTCGGCCGCGCCGGACGCGGGCCGGGAGGACGTTCCCCTGGACCGCTGGCTGCCCGCGCTGGCGGCCTGTGCCACAGCGGCGGTGCTGTTGGCGGCGGCCGGTCTCAGGCGCCCCGTCGGCAAGGCCCGCGCCGGCTGCCTCGGTGCGGCCACCGCGGTCTGCTACGCGCTGACGGCGGCCCTCATGAAGGACGCCATGCGCGTCCTGGACACGGACGGACTGGCCGGCTTCCTGACCACGTGGCAGACGTACGGCTTCGCCGCGGCCGGGGTCGGTGCCGTGCTCCTGCTGGAGCACGCCATGCAGGGCGGCCCCCTGGTCGCCTCCCAGCCCGCCCTCACCCTGGGGGACGCGGCAGTGAGCCTCATGCTCGGCGTGTTCCTCTACCGCGAGGACGTGCGCGGCGGCTGGTGGGTCCTGCCGCAGCTGCTCGGGGTCGCCCTCATCGTCGTGGGCGTCCTGACGCTCGCCCGGCGAGGGGCGGATCTGCGCGCCGGAGGGTGAGCGTCACCGGCGACCGGGTGACCGACGAACAAGATGCCCCAAGCCACCATATGGGGCACAGTGGTCGCGAATCGCCCGGCGACCCAGAGGGACGGCATGTCGCAGGCCGCTGCCACGGACACCGGCGGGGAGGCCCCGCCGGCCGCCAAGCTGCCCCTGTTCACCCTGACGGCCATGGTCGTCGGGTCGATGGTGGGTGCCGGGGTGTTCTCGCTGCCGGGGCGGTTCGCCGAGGCGACCGGCGTCGCGGGCGCGCTGATCGCCTGGGCGATCGCCGGTACCGGCATGCTGATGCTTGCCTTCGTCTTCCAGTCCCTCGCCGTGCGCAGACCCGATCTGGACGCCGGTGTGTACGCGTACGCCAAGGCCGGCTTCGGCGAGTACCTGGGCTTCTTCGCGGCCTTCGGCTACTGGGCCAGCACCTGTGTGGGCAATGTGACCTACTGGGTGCTCATCATGTCGACGATCGGCTCGATCTGGCCGGAGCTGGGTGACGGCGACACCGCCCTCGCCGTGGTCCTGTCCTCGGCCGGGCTGTGGGCGTTCTTCTGGATGATCCGGCGCGGGGTGAAGGAAGCGACGGCCATCAACAAGATCGTGACGGTGGCCAAGCTCGTCCCCATCGTCCTGTTCGTGATCCTGGCGCTGGTGTACTTCCGGCCGGGTGTGTTCGCCGACAACTTCGGTGGGTCGGACTACGCGGGCTCCCTGTTCTCGCAGGTGCGCGGCACCATGCTCGCCACCGTGTTCGTGTTCCTCGGGGTCGAGGGCGCCAGCGTCTACTCCCGGCACGCGGGGCGCCGCTCGGACGTGGGCAGGGCGACGGTGCTGGGCTTCCTCAGCGTGTTCGCGGTCTTCGCGTCGGTGACCATCGTGTCGTACGGCATCATGCCGATGGCCGAGATCGCGGACCTGCGCCAGCCGTCGATGGCGGGCGTCCTGGAGGAGGCCGTCGGGACCTGGGGCAGGGTGTTCATCAGCGTCGGCCTGATCGTGTCGGTGCTGGGGGCCTATCTGGCGTGGACTCTGATGGCGGCCGAGGTGCTGTTCGTCGCGGCCAAGGACGACGACATGCCGCGTTTCCTGCGCCGCGCCAACGCCGTCGACGTGCCCGTGCCGGCACTGCTGATGACGTCGCTGCTCACCCAGGTGGTGCTGATCGCCACCAGTTTCTCGGACGACGCCTTCAACTTCGCGCTCAACCTGACCAGCGCGCTGTCCCTGATCCCGTATCTGCTGGCGGCCGCCTTCGCGGTGCGCATCGGCGTTGGCGACGACCCGCGCACGGAGGGCGGGCGGACCTCCCGGCGGGAGCTTGCCGTCGGTGTCGTCGCCACGCTGTACACCGCGTTCCTGCTGTACGCGGCCGGACTGAAGTTCGTCCTGGTCTCCTTCATCCTCTACGCCCCGGCCACCGCCCTGTTCGTGATGGCCCGCCGCGAGCAGGGCCGACGCCTGTTCTCCCCGGCGGAACTCGTCGTCCTGGCCGTCTCCGTGACCGGCGCGGTGCTGGGCCTCGTGGCGCTGGCGGCCGGATGGATCAGCCTGTGAGCCACATCCCCTCTCCCCCACATCCCGCGCCCTTCAGGGAGGCCGTGTGACCAGCAACGACAGCGCCCCGATGCCCCCGCTCGGCGTCCACTCCGAGGTGGGCAGGCTGCGCAAGGTCCTGGTGTGCTCCCCCGGCCTCGCGCACCGGCGGCTCACCCCGACCAACTCCGACGACCTGCTCTTCGACGACGTGATGTGGGTGGAGAACGCCCAGCGCGACCACGCCGCGTTCGTCGGCGAGCTGCGCCGGCGCGGGGTCGAGGTGGTGGAACTGCACGACCTGCTCGCGCAGATCATGGCGATCCCGCAGGCCAAGGCATGGCTCCTGGACCGCAAGATCACCGCCAACCAGGTCGGCGTCGGCCTCATCGACGCCACCCGCGCCTACCTGGAGACCCTCTCGCCCAGGGAACTGGCCGAGTACCTGGTCGGCGGACTCGCGGTCGGTGATCTGCCCGAGGACTTCCGCTCCCCGTACCTCGCCCTGGCCCGCGAGTCGACCGGCGCCCGCGAGTACCTGATGCCGCCGCTGCCCAACACCCTCTACACCCGCGACACCACCTGCTGGCTGTACGGCGGAGTCACCCTCAACCCGCTGTACTGGCCGGCGCGGCACGACGAGACGCTGCTGATGAAGGCGCTCTACCTCTTCCACCCCGACCTCAGGGACTCCAAGGTGTGGTGGGGCGATCCCGAACAGGACTGGGGCCAGGCCACCTTCGAGGGCGGCGACATCATGCCGGTGGGCAACGGCGTGGTCCTCATGGGCATGAGCGAGCGCACCTCGCGGCAGGCCGTCACCCAGGTGGCCTCGTCCCTGTTCCGCGGCGGAGCCGCCGAGCACGTCGTCGTGGCCGGGATGCCGAAGCTGCGGTCCGCCATGCACCTGGACACGGTGTTCACCTTCGCCGACCGTGACGTGGTGACCCTCTACCCGCGCATCATGGACGCGGTGCACACCTTCTCGCTGCGCCCTGGGGACCGGGCCCCGGGCTTCGACGTCGTCGACGAGGGCACGACGCCGTTCACCGACGTGGTCGCCAAGGCGCTCGGGCTGTCCTCGCTGCGGGTGGTGGAGACGGGCGGCGACGCCTACGCCTCCGAACGCCAGCAGTGGGACAGCGGCAACAACGCGGTCGCGATCGAACCGGGCGTGGTGTTCACCTACGACCGCAACACGCTCACCAACGCCCTGTTGCGCGAGGCCCGCGTCGAGGTCGTCACCATCGTGGGCGCGGAGCTGGGCCGGGGCCGCGGTGGCGGGCACTGCATGACCTGCCCGCTGGTGCGGGACCCGGTCGACTTCTGACCGCCCCGGGGCCCTCGGCCGTCCGTCACCGGCAGAACCCGTAGGCCTGCTCCAGCCACCGGTGCAGTGCCGTGTGCACGCTGCCGGGGAGCTCGCTGAGCCGCTCGATGGCGGCCCGGTCCCCGGCGGAGGGCGCGATGCCGGCCGTGGTGAGCAGGGCCAGCAGGTCCAGGCGTCGCAGGTCGACGGGGTCGACGCGGCAGGGCACGCGTTCGGCGGGGTGGGGCGGCTGGAGCAGGAAGTCGCCGTCGGTGTCGCCGGAGCGCGCCGGGTCGGCGGCGGTCGGGGCAGTCATGGTGTGCATACCGCGGTCCTCCACTTGGTGGGTCGCCTTGGTGGGTCGGCGTTCTCGAGGGCAGGAGACACCGGCGAGGCGGCGGCTGGTTGCGGGCCGTCCGCCGGACCACACGGTGGATGCAATCGGCGCCTTATCGCACGAACCGGCCGGGCACGGGCGTCAGCCGGTAGGCGTCCTGGTGGCCGACGACCCGGCCCGCGGTGGGCGGCGGGAAGTGGGTACCCAGCACCAATGTGCCGGTGCCGGCCAGGGAGGCGAGCAGGGAGCGCCTGGTCGACTCGGCGAGGGCGGGGTCGATGTCCACGCAACTGCCCAGCGCGGGGTGGGCGAGTTGCACGGGATGGTGGACGCAGTCCCCGGTGACGAGGGCGTCGGCGCCGGGTCCGCCCACCCGCACGGCGACGTGGCCCGGGGTGTGGCCCGGGGTCGGCAGGAGGCGCAGGCCGGGCGCGAGGTCGGCGCCCTCGGGGGGTACGTCCACGAGGTCGAGCAGCCCGGCGTCCTCCACCGGGTGCACGGAGTCCCGGAACATCTGGCGCCGGGGCTCGTCCATCGGGTACGCGGCCCAGAAGTCGCGCTCGGCGCGGGAGACGACGTAGCGGGCACGGGGGAAGGTGGGGACCCAGCCGTCGTCGGTGCACCGCGTGTTCCAGCCGACGTGGTCGGTGTGCAGGTGGGTCAGGATCACCAGGTCGACCGTGTCCGGGTGGAAGCCCGCCGCCGTGAGCCGCTCCAGGTAGCCGGTGCGCAGGTCGTGCCAGGCCGGGTTCGCGCGCGTCTTGCCGTCGCCGATGCCGGTGTCGACGAGGACGCGCAGCCCGCCGGTGGTCAGGGCGAAGGTGTGGCTGCCGAGGCGCAGGACGCCGTCGTCGTCGGCGAAGTCGGGGCGCAGCCACTTCTCGCGGGTGACCAGGTCCGGGGTGGCTCCGGGCAGCAGCCAGGGGCCGGTGGCGGGCGGCAGGGGGGTCTCGTCGACGCGGTGGACGGTGGTGTCGCCCACGGTCCAGGAGGGGGTGTGCATGGCGGTGCCGTCTTTCGTCGAACTCGTTAAAAGCCATTGGTTTGCGTTTAGCCACCGTAGAACCCTATGGTCCCCTAACGCAAACAGTTAGCTTTAAGTGACCTCAGAGCGAAGGAGAGGGCCTGTGCCCATCCCCGAAGAGGAGCGCCGGGCCGTGGTGACGGCCACCGCGCGGCACATTCACGGCGTCGTCTCGGTACTGCGGGAGCTGGACTTCGGCGACACCCCGCCCGCTGCCGCCTTCCACGCCGCCGAGGCGTCGGACACCGGGAGCGAGGAGGTGCGTCGTGCGGCCGTATGAGTTGTCCCTGACCGCGGCCGCGGACGCCATCCGCACCCGGCGGCTCTCGCCGGTCGAACTGGTGGACTCGGTACTGGAACGCGCCACGCAGGTGCAACCGGAGCTCGGCGCGTACGTGACGCTGACGGCGGAACGGGCCCGCCGCTCGGCACGCGCGGCCGAGCGGGACGTGGCGAGGGGCAGCGTCCGGGGCCCACTGCACGGCGTACCGATGGGGCTCAAGGACCTGATCGACGTCGCCGGCACGGCGACCACCGCGAGCTCTCGGGTCCGCGCCGGGCATCGCGCGCGGGCCGACAGCACGGTCGCCGCGCGGCTGGCGGCGGCCGGAGCGGTGCTGGCCGGCAAGACCCACACCCACGAGTTCGCCTACGGTCTGACCACGCCCCAGACGCGCAACGCCCGGGACCGCGGCCGGATCGCGGGCGGCTCCAGCGGCGGCTCCGCCGTCGCCGTGGCGGCGGGCGCGGCCACCTTCGCCCTCGGCACCGACACCGGGGGCTCGATCCGCGTGCCCGCCGCCCTGAACGGCGTCGTCGGCCTCAAACCGACCTACGGTCTCGTCCCCCGCCACGGGGTGACGTCGCTGTCGTGGTCGCTGGACCACGTGGGGCCGATCACCCGCACCGTCGAGGACGCGGCCCTGGTCCTGGCCGCGGTGGCGGGCCACGATCCGCGCGATCCCGCCTCCACGCCCGCCCCGGCGGCGGACCACCGGCCGGCCGCGTGGCCGGGGGACCTGACGGGCCTGCGCGTCGGCGTGCCCCGCACCTACTACTTCGACCACGTCGACCCGGACGTCGAGACCGCCGTCCGGGGCGCCGTCGCGCGGCTGGCGGAGCTCGGCGCGCACCTCGTCGACGTGGAGATTCCCATGGCGCGCTACGTGCAGGCGGTCCAGTGGGGCCTGATGGTGCCCGAGGCCACCGCCTACCACGAGCGGACCCTGCGCACCGCCGCCGACCTGTACGAGGACGACGTACGCGTGCTGCTGGAGGCCGGGGAGCTGATGTCCGCCGGGGACCACCTGCGGGCCCAGCGGGCGCGGACGCTGATGCGGCGGGAGTGGGCGCGCCTGCTCCGGGAGGTCGACGTCGTCGTCGCACCGACCGTGCCCCTCACCGCGGTACCGGCCGGGCAGTCCGCCGTCACCTGGTCCGACGGCACGGTGGAGAGCGTCTCGGACGCCTACGTCCGGCTCTCCGCGCCGGCCAACATCACCGGTGTCCCGGCGCTGACCGTCCCGGTGGGCGCCGACCGGGCGGGCATGCCCATCGGCATGCAGGTGCTCGGGCGCCCGTTCGACGAGGCCACCGTGGTGCGTGTGGGCCACGCCTACGAACGGAGCACCGCTTGACGCAATCGCTTTGCTTTAGGCTGTCGGCATGAGTCCCAGACCGATGGCCCGCCCGGGCGGGCGCAGCGCCCGGGTCCAGGAGTCGGTGCACACCGCCGTACGCGAACTCACCGCCGAGGTGGGCCGCGACGCGCTGACGGTGCCGCTGGTCGCGGCCCGCGCCGGGGTCACCCCGTCGACGGTGTACCGCCGCTGGGGGGACCTCCAGGAACTGCTGTCGGACGTGGCCGTCGAACGGCTGCGCCCCGACGCCGGCCCCGAGGACCACGGCGGCCTGCGCGCGGACCTGACGGCCTGGGCCGAACAGTTCCTCGACGAGATGGCCTCTCCCCCGGGTCGCGCCTACATCCGTGACGCCCTGCTGGGCGATCCGGACGGCGGCAACGCGGGCCGGTGCTCGGCCTACGCCGCCGAGCAGATCGACATCGTCCTCGCCCGAGCGGCCGACCGCGGCGAGGCGGTGCCGGACACGGAGACGGTCGTGGACCGCGTCGTCGCCCCGGTCATGTACCGGATCCTCTTCCGCCCCGGCGGCCTCGACACCGGGTACGCGCGCCGCCTGGTGGCCGGGCTGCTGGACACGCCCGGTTAGCCCAGGGCGCTGCTCCGTACGAGTGGTGCGTTCGCGGAGTCGGCCGTACGGTCGGGTACGGGGAACGGAGCGGAGACAAGCGACCCCGAGACGGCTGGGAGCAGACATGGGCAGAAACCCGATGAGGGCAGCGATCACCCTCTGTGCCGCCGCCGCGCTCGCAGTACCCATGGGCACGGCCTCCGCGGCACCTTCGGCGCAGCACGCGACCACCGTCCGGACGGAGCACGGCCGGCACACGCAGGACCCGGTGCTGGTCGACTGCGCCTTCCAGCCCCAGGTGCGGCCCGAGGCGTTCATCCTCGCCTGCGGGGACGGCAACAGCCGTCTGGTCTCCCTGCACTGGATGCGCTGGGACGCCAACGCCGCGGTGGGCCGGGGCACCAACGTCGTCAACGACTGCGACCCGTACTGCGCCGCGGGCACCTTCCGCCCGTATCCCGTGATCGTCCGGCTCGACCAGCCGCAGGCGTCGCAGACGGAACCGGGCGAGCGGCACTACACCCGGCTGACCCTCACCTACACCGAGGGCAGGCCGGACGGCTACCCGCGCACGGTGACGTACCCCCTGTCGGGCTGACCGGCCCCGCGCTCCCGGCGGTCACTCCGGGAGCGCCAGCCGGCAGGTGTCGCCGGGCGCGAGCCGCACCTCTCGGTCCGGCAGCCGGATGTCGATGGGCAGCGGGCCCGAGGCGGGCACGGCGACCTCCAGCCGGCCGTGCTCCAGCCGGAACCGCACGCCCCAGTGGCCCTGGTAGCGGACGGAGAACCCGTACGACGACAGCTCCGGCAGCGGCACCGGGTCCAGCCACAGGGCGCCGGAGCGGGTCTCCAGCCCGGTCAGGCCCCGCTGCACCAGGTCGAGGGTGCCCGCCATGGCACCGAGGTGGATGCCCTCGCCGGTGGTGCCGCCCTGGAGGTCGGCGACGTCGCCCTTGAGCGCCTCCAGGCAGTAGGACCACGCCTCGGCGCGGCGGGCGCGGGCGAGGATCCAGCCGTGCACCAGGCCGCTGAGGGTGGAGCCGTGGCTGGTGCGGGCCAGGTAGTAGTCGACGGTGCGCTGCCAGGTCTCCTCGTCCAGGCGGTACCCCAGCCGGCCGAAGAGCGAGCGCAGTTCGGCCGGGGAGAACAGGTAGCCCAGCATCAGCACGTCGGCCTGCTTGGACGCCTGGTAGTTGTTGGGGCTGTCGTCCTCGGCCTCCAGGACTCGGTCCAGGCGCCGGATGTCGCCGTACCGCTCCCGGTAGCCCGCCCAGTCGAGTTCGGCGAGGTCGCCGTACCCCTCGAACTGGCTGACCACCCCCTGGTGGAAGGGGACGTGGAGGGTGCGGGAGACGCTCTCCCACTGTTCGAGCTCGGCGTCGTCCAGGTCGGTGCGCTCGACGAGTTCGCGGCGGCGGGGCTCGGGGAGGTCGCGCAGGACCTCCAGGGCGCGGGCCAGCACCCAGGCGGCGGTGACGTTGGTGTACGCGTTGTCGTCGAGGCCGGGCCGTTCCGCGCCCGGGTACGCCTCGTGGTACTCGTCGGGGCCGACGACGCCCCGGATGCGGTGCCGGCCCAGCTGGGCGTCCCAGGTGGCGGAGTCCGCCCAGAAGCGGGCGATCTGCAGCAGCATCTCGGCGCCCTTGGTGTGCAGGAACTCGGCGTCGCCGCTCGCCTCGCAGTACTGCCACACGTTGTACGCGATCGCCGATCCCACATGGTGCTGGAGGTGCGAGTGGTCCGGCAGCCAGCGGCCCGAGTGCGGGTTCAGGTGGAGCTGCTGGGTCTCCTCGCGCCCGTCGCTGCCGCTCTGCCACGGGTACAGCGCGCCGCGCCGGCCGGTCGCGCGGGCCGCGGCGCGGGCCCGCTCCAGACGGCGGTGCCGGTAGTGCAGCAGGGCCCGGGACACCTCCGGGAAGTGCAGGTTGAGGTAGGGCAGGACGAACAGTTCGTCCCAGAAGACGTGGCCGCGGTAGGCCTCCCCGTGCAGCCCGCGCGCCGGTACGCCGACGTCCAGGTCGGCGGTGTGCGGGGAGAGGGTCTGCAGTACGTGGAAGAGGTGCAGGCGCAGGATGCTGCCCGCCTCGCCGGGCACGTCGAGTTCGGCCCGGCGCCACAGCTGGCCCCAGGCCGTGCGGTGGGTCCGCAGCAGGTCGTCGAAGCCGGGGGCGTCGGTCACCCGGTCGACGGCGGCCTGCAGGGGGTCGCTGATCGCCGGGTCGCGCGAGGTGTGCAGCGCGACGACCTTGTCGACGGTGACGGTACGGCCCGGCTCGGCGCGCACGGTCGTGTACTGGGTGACCCGCTGGTGCTCCCGGGCCGGAGTGACGGGCACCCCGGCCGTGGTGCGCGCCGCCAGGCCGATCCGGATGTCCGAGGTGCGGGTGCGGCAACGCAGCCACACCGTGGTGTCGTCGGTGACGCCGGTGTGCACGTGGGTCAGGTGACGGCCGTCCAGGTCCCGGTAGCGCGGCACACCGGAGTTGGTGACGGCGCCGTCGAGGGCCGCCTCCACCTCCAGGTCCACCGCGCCGGCGTCCACCGTGAACTCCGTGCGCAGCGCGGCGAGGTGCGGGTCGGCCATGTGCACCAGGCGCAGCTGACGCAAGGTCAGCACGCGCCCTTCGCCGATCCCGAAGTGGGTGCGGCGCTCCAGCACGCCCGAGTCCAGGTGCACGGTCTGCCGGTGGTCGAGCACCTCGGTGGTGTCCGGCGTGATCCAGTCCCCTCCGGCGGTCCGGAAGCGCAACGGCAGCCAGTTGGGGAGGTTGACCACGTCCTCGTTCTCCACCTCCCGTCCGGCGACGGAGGAGGTGAGCCGGTTGTAGCAGCCGGCCCCATAGGTGCCCGGGTAGTGCACGTCGTCCGCGGCGCACTCGGGCAGCGCGCCGCGGGTGGCGAAGTAGCCGTTGCCGAGCGTGCACAGTGACTCGCGCAGCCGCTCCTCAGCCGGGTCGTAGTGGTCGTAGTCCCAGGTCGAGGGTGTCGCGGTCACCGTGCGCCCTCCCAGGTCCAGTCGGCGACCTCGGGCAGGTCCACTCCGTGTTCGCGGATCCAGTCGTGGTGGCGCAGCCGGGCGTCCGCCATCCGCTGCCGCACGGCGGCCGCGCGCACGGCGAGGCCGGGGACGCGGTCGATGACGTCCATGACGAGGCGGTAGCGGTCCATGTCGTTGCCGACCACCATGTCGAAGGGCGTGGTGGTGGTCCCGATCTCCTTGTAGCCGCGCACGTGCAGGTGCTGGTGGCCGGTGCGCCGGTAGGCAAGGCGGTGGATCAGCCAGGGATAGCCGTGGTAAGCGAAGACGACCGGCTTGTCGGCGGTGAACAGGCCGTCGTACTCGAAGTCGCTCATGCCGTGCGGGTGTTCGCCGCTGGGCAGCAGCCGGGCGATGTCCACCACGTTGACGACGCGCAGGGCGAGGTCCGGCAGGTGGCGGCGGACGAGCTGGGCGGCGGCGAGCACCTCCTGGGTGGGGACGTCGCCCGCGCAGGCGAGCACCACGTCGGGTTCCCGGCTGCCGTCCTCGGTGCCGGCCCAGTCCCAGATGCCGGCGCCGCGCGCGCAGTGCACCCGGGCCTCCTCGATGGAGAGCCAGTCGAAGCAGGGCTGCTTGCCGGCGACGATCACGTTGACGTAGTCGCGGCTGCGCAGGGCGTGGTCGGCGACGGAGAGCAGGGTGTTGGCGTCCGGCGGCAGGTAGACCCGTACGGCTTCGGGGCTCTTGTTGAGGATGTGGTCGACGAAGCCGGGGTCCTGGTGGGAGAAACCGTTGTGGTCCTGGCGCCACACGTGCGAGGTGAGCAGGTAGTTGAGGGAGGCGATGGGCGCGCGCCACGGCAGCCGACGGGTCACACGCAGCCATTTGACGTGCTGGTTGACCATCGAGTCGACGATGTGGACGAACGCCTCGTAGCAGGAGAACAGTCCGTGCCGGCCGGTCAGTAGGTAGCCCTCCAGCCAGCCCTGGCAGGTGTGTTCGGACAGGATCTCCATGACGCGGCCGTGCCGGTCGAGGTCCTCGTCGACGGGCAGGGTGCGTTCCTGCCAGGCCTTGCCGCTGGCGCCGTAGACGGCCTGGAGGCGGTTGGAGGCGGTCTCGTCGGGGCCGACGAGACGGAAGTCGCGCCGGTCGGCGGTGGCGGCCATGACGTCGCGGAGCAGGTCGCCGAGGACCCGGGTGGGTTCGTGCGTGCTCGCGCCGGGCTGGTCGACGGGGACGGCGTACCGCTCCAGCGGGGGCATGGGCAGCTCGCGCAGGAGGAGACCGCCGTTGGCGAAGGGGGTGGCGCCGAGGCGGCGCGGGCCCTCGGGGACGGCGGCGAGGACGGCGGGGCGGGGTGCTCCGATTTCGTCGAACAGTTCCTCGGGGCGGTAGGAGCGCAGCCACTGTTCCAGTTGCCGCAGGTGGTCGGGGTCGGTGCGGACCGCCGAGAGGGGGACCTGGTGGGCGCGCCAGGTGTTCTCCACGGGCAGGCCGTCGACCTCGGCCGGGCCGGTCCAGCCCTTCGGGGTGCGCAGGACGATCATGGGCCAGCGGGAGCGGTCCGTGGCGCCGTCCTCGCGGGCGGCCCGCTGGAGGGCTGCGACGCGGTCCAGGGCGGTGTCCATCGCCTGGGCCATCACACGGTGGACGGCGGCCGGGTCGTCGCCGGTGACGTGGATCGGGTCGTGGCCGTAGCCGCGCAGGAGTTCGTCCAGCTCTGCCTCGGGGAGGCGGGCGAGGACCGTCGGGTTGGCGATCTTGTACCCGTTGAGGTGCAGGATCGGCAGGACCGCGCCGTCGTGGACCGGGTCGAGGAACTTGTTGGAATGCCAGGACGTCGCCAGCGGCCCGGTCTCGGCCTCGCCGTCACCGATCACACAGGCGACCACCAGCCCGGGGTGGTCGAAGGCGGCGCCGTAGGCGTGCGAGAGCGCGTAGCCCAGCTCGCCGCCCTCGTGGATGGAGCCCGGCGTCTCGGGGGCGACGTGGCTCGGTACGCCGCCGGGGAACGAGAACTGCTTGAAGAGGCGGGCCATACCCGACGCGTCCCGGGTGATGTCCGGATAGGTCTCGGTGTACGAACCCTCCAGCCACGCGTTGGCCAGCACGGCGGGGCCGCCGTGCCCGGGGCCCCAGACGCACACGGCGTCGAGGTCGCGGGCCTTGATCACCCGGTTGAGGTGGGTGTGCACCAGGTTGAGTCCGGGTGAGGTGCCCCAGTGGCCGAGCAGGCGCGGCTTGACGTGCTCGGGGCGCAGCGGCTCGGTGAGCAGGGGGTTGGCCATGAGGTAGATCTGTCCGACGGAGAGGTAGTTCGCGGCGCGCCAGTGGGCGTCCAGTGCGGCGAGCTCCTCGTCCGTGAGCCCCGAGGGCGCCTGCTGCGTGTCGGCGGACATCGGGAGTCCTTTCCGTGTCGGGACAGCGATCGGGCCGCGCGGGCACCGGGTGCCCCGTGCACATCCCAACCCCGCGCGGGCCGGTCGGGTACCCGACAGGACCGTTCGGGTCACGCCGGAGTACGGACCGGACGGATACGGAGACCGGCACGGAGTCGGGTTACGGAGTCGGGCACGGAATGGCACGGCCGCCACCGGCGCCGACCCCGGTGCCGGCCGTGCTGAAGCACCGTTTACCCCAACTTTCGGATGGCACGCAGGAGTTGCGCGAGGCCTGCACCGCCCCGGTACGTACCCTGCACCGGCCCCACCCGTCCCGACAGTCGCCCCGATACCCCCCTGGGTATATCTGTTACGGTGGGAACGGATACCCCAGGGGGTAATCGGAAGGAGAGTGCCGTGTTCTTTGTCGACGTCCTGGAGACCGAGGGACTGGGCAACCGCAGCTACCTGGCCGGCGGCGCCCGCGCGGCCGTGGTCGTGGACCCGCCGCGGGACATCGACCGGGTGATAGCCGAGGCCGCGCGGCGCGGGGTGCGGATCACCGCCGTCGCCGAGACGCACGTCCACAACGACTACGTCACCGGCGGCCTGGAGCTGGCCCGCCTCACCGGCGCCCGCTACCTGGTGCCGGCCGGGGCGGACGTGGCGTACGCGCGGGTGGCGGTGACCGACGGGGACGTGGAGCCGGTCGACGAGGGACTGGAGCTGCGCGCGGTGGCCACGCCCGGTCACACCCCGCACCACACCTCGTACGTCCTTCAGGAGTCGGGCCGTGCGGTGGCCGCGTTCACCGGCGGCTCCCTGCTGATCGGCAGCGTGGGCCGCCCCGACCTGGTGGAACCGCGGCTGACCGAGGAGCTGGCCCGCGCCCAGCACGCCTCCGTCCACCGCCTCGCCGACCAGCTGGACGACGGGGTGACCGTGCTGCCGACGCACGGGTTCGGCAGTTTCTGCTCCTCGTCCCAGGCGGGCGGCGAGCACAGCACCATAGGCGCCGAGAAGGCGGGCAACCCGGCGCTCGTGCAGGACGTGGAGGCCTTCGTCGCCCAGCTGCTGGCGGGGCTGGACGACGTGCCCGCCTATTACGCGCACATGGGTCCGGTCAACACGGGCGGTCCCGCCCCCGTGGACCTGACCGAGCCCCGCCGGGCCGACGCCGACGAGATCGCCCGGCGGCTGGCCGCCGGTGAGTGGGTCGTGGACCTGCGCGGCCGGGTGGCCTTCGCCGCCGGGCACGTGGCCGGGTCGTTCAACTTCGAGGTCGACGGGCAGCTCGCGACGTATCTGGCGTGGATGATCCCGTGGGGCAAGCCGGTGACGCTGCTGGCGGGGAGCGCCGCGGACGTCGCCCGCGCCCAGCGGGAGCTGACCCGGGTGGGCATCGACCGGCCGGCCGCGGCGGCGGTCGGCTCCCCGGCCGACTGGCTCCCGGACGGCGCCCGGCCGGCCTCGTTCCGGCGGGCCACGTTCGCCGACCTGGCCGCGGCGCGCCAGCAGGACGCGGACGTGGTGGTCCTCGACGTGCGCCGGGACAGCGAGCGCGCACACGGCTGGGTCGAGGGCAGCGTGCACGTCCCCGTCCACGAGGTGCACCGCCGTCTGGACGAGGTGCCGCCGGGCACGGTGTGGGTGCACTGTGCGGGCGGCATGCGCGCGGCCGTCGCCGCGTCCGTGCTGGACGCCGCCGGCCGTGAGGTGGTCGCGATCGACGACGGCTTCGCGGCGGCGGGGGACGCCGGCCTCCCGCTGTTCACGCCGTCGGGCGGCCGGGCCGTATGACCGCGCTCGTCCTCGCCCTCGCGGCCGGTGCCGTGGCCGGCCTGGCCCTGGGCGCGCTGGGGGCGGGCGGCAGCATCCTCACCGTCCCCGCGCTGATCTACCTGCTCGGTTTCACCCCGGCCGCGGCGACCACCGCGAGCCTGGTCGTCGTGATCGTCTCGTCGGTCACCGCACTGGTCGCCCACGCCCGGGCCGGCGCGGTGCGCTGGCGGGCCGGGCTGGTGTTCGCGGCGGCGGGTCTGCTGCCCGCCGCGGCGGCCGGCGCGCTGTCCGCGCGGGTCCCCGAGACGGTGCTGACGCTGCTGTTCGCGGCGCTGGCCGCACTGGCCGGGGCGCGGATGCTGCGCCGCCGCGCGCCCAGCGAGGGCGGCCCCGCCTCGGGAGTCCGGGCGGCCGGGGCGGGGGCCGGGCTGGGCGCGGTGACCGGGTTCCTCGGTGTCGGCGGCGGCTTCCTCGCGGTACCCGCGCTGGTGACGGTGCTGGCCGTGCCGATGGGCGCGGCGGTGGGCACGAGTCTCCTGGTCGTGACGGCCAACGCGCTGGTGGCCCTCGCGGCCCGGGCGTACGGCGCCGCACACCTGGACCTCGCGCTGCTCCTGCCGTTCCTGGCCACCGCCGTCCTCGGGGCGTGGGACGGCAGGCGGCTGGCGGCCAGGGTGCCCGCTGGGACGCTGCGGCGCGTGTTCGGTGCCGTACTGCTCGCCGTCGCCGTGGCGATGGGCGTCACGGCGGCGCTGTGACCGGCCCACCGCGCCTGCCGGCCCGTCGGAGCCGGTCAGGCCAGGGAGAGGAAGAGCTTCTCCAGGCGGGCGCGCATCTGGGCCGAGTCCCGCACCTCGGGGTCGTCACTGGTCATGCACTGCTGGAGTCCCGTCGCGATGATCGAGAAACCGGCCCGGTCCAGGGCCCGGGAGACGGCGGCGAGCTGGGTGACCACGTCCTCGCAGTCGCGCCCCTCCTCGATCATCCGGATGACTCCCGCCAGCTGCCCCTGGGCACGCCGCAGCCGGTTGAGCGCCGACTTCAGCTCGTCGGCCGACATGTCGAGTTCCACGCTTCCTCCTCCACCGGACCCCACATACCCCCGCGGGTATCCTACCCCGGGGTCGTACGCAACGAGAAAGGTTCTTCCATGACCACCCGCACCGCACCGCCCGCCGAACTGACCCCGCAGGAGGCGGTGGACCGCCTGGGCGACTTCACCGTCGTCGACGTCCGCTCCCCCGGCGAGTACGCCGGCGGCCACCTGCCCGGCGCGCACAACGTCCCGCTGGACCGGCTGGACGAGGCCGCCGCCGCGCTCGGTGCGGCCGCCGCGCGCGGTCCGCTGCTGCTCGTGTGCGCCTCCGGGAACCGGTCCGCGCAGGGGCGCGCCCGGCTGGCGGCACGCGGCGTCGAGGCGGCCACCCTCGAAGGCGGCACGAGCGCCTGGGCGACGGCGGGCCACCCGGTCGAGCGCCCGGCCGGCACCACCCGTACGCCGTGGCCGATGGACCGGCAGGTCCGCTTCGCCGCCGGTTCGCTGGTCGCCCTGGGCTTCCTGGCGGGCCGCGCCTGGCGCCCCGCGCACTGGCTGTCCGGCGCCGTCGGCGCGGGCCTGGTCTTCTCCGGGGTGACCGGCACCTGCGGCATGGCGGCGGCACTGGCCCGGCTGCCGCACAACCGGGCCGCCGGGAGCGCCGCCCCCTTCGAGGAGACACTGGCGCGCCTGGCCGGCTGAGCCGGGCCACCTCAGGCCGGCGGGCGCCGACCCCTCACGAGGGTCGGCGCCCGCCAATTTTGCATGCCGTGCATCTTTGCATACCATGCAACTTATGACGGAGAAGAGTGCCGCGGGGGGCGGTCTGCGGGAGCGGAAGAAGCGTGCCACGCGTGCCGCTCTCGCCGAGGCCGCGGTACGGCTCGCCGCCGAGCACGGGGCGGAGAAGGTCACCGTGGAGGCGATCAGCGCCGCGGCCGGGGTCTCGGTACGCACCTTCTTCAACTATTTCGACACCCGCGACGACGCCTTCGTGGTCATCGACGCGGACGCCAGCGCCCGCATGCGGCGCGCCGTGCTCGAGGCACCGGCCGGGCACTCCCCGCTGGAGGTCGTGCGCGACGCCATGGCCGCGGAGATCGCCGAGGCGGAGCAGCAGCACGAACTGTGGCGGCTGCACGCCGAGGTGCTGCACGCCTCACCGCACCTGCTGGCGCGCCGCGTCGGCGCGCACATGGCGGCCGAGGCGGAACTGGCCGCAGCCATCGCCGAGCGTCTCGGCGGCACCGGCGGTCTCTACCCGCGGCTGCTGGCGGCGGTGGCCGCCACCGCGGTGCGCACCACCATGGACCACTGGTCGGCCCACCAGGAGGAAGCCGCCTTCCTGGACGTCTTCCACGAGGTGTTCTCCCTCCTGGCCGCCGGTCTCCCGGCCCCTCCCGTGTAAGCGCCTCCACTCCCACCTCCGCCCTCACTCCCACCTCCGCCGCCGCGCCGGGCGCCGGCGCGACTCGTCAGACCACCACCGAAAGAGATGCCGTGACCGCAGCTCAGGCGCCCGCCGACGCGCCTCCCGCCTCCATGAACCAACGGCAGATACTCCAGGCCATGTCCGGCCTGATGGCCGGCATGTTCGTCGCCATCCTCGCGGGCACCGTCGTGTCCAACGCGCTGCCGACGATCATCGCCGACCTGGGCGCCAGCCAGTCCTCCTACACCTGGGTCGTCACCGCCGAACTGCTGGCGATGACCGCGACCGTGCCCCTGTGGGGCAAGCTGTCCGACCTCTTCAACAAGAAGCTGCTGCTCCAGCTCTCGCTGCTGATGTTCGTGATCGGCTCGCTGCTCGCGGGCTTCTCGCACGACACGACGCTGCTGATCTTCAGCCGGGTCGTGCAGGGCATCGGCGCGGGCGGTCTGACCGCGCTCGCGCAGGTCGTCATGGCCGCCGTCATCCCGCCCCGGGAACTGGGCAAGTACTCGGGCATCTTCGGTGCCGTCTTCGCCGTCGGCACCGTGGCCGGGCCGCTGATCGGCGGTGTGCTGGTGGACACCGACTGGCTGGGCTGGCGCTGGTGCTTCTTCATCGGTGTGCCGTTCGCGCTGCTGGCCATCTTCCTGCTCCAGCGCACGCTGAAGCTGCCCACCGTCAAGCGCCAGGTGAAGATCGACTGGCTCGGCGCCTTCCTGATCGTCGCCGGTGTCTGCGCGCTGCTCATCTGGGTCTCCCTGGCGGGCAACCGCTTCGACTGGGCGTCCTGGCAGACCGCAGCGCTCGTCGTCGGCGGCGTGGTGCTGCTGGGCCTGGCGGTCCTCGTCGAGGCCCGCACCGACGAGCCGGTGATCCCGCTCGGCATCTTCCGGAACCGCACGGTCACCCTGACCACGGTCGCCAGCCTCCTGGTCGGCGTCGCCATGTTCGGCGGGACCGTCTTCCTCTCCCAGTACTTCCAGGTCTCCCTGGGCAAGTCGCCGACCGTCGCCGGTCTGATGAGCCTGCCGATGATCCTGGGTCTGCTGGTGTCGTCCACCGTCGCCGGACAGCTCATCAGCCGGACCGGCAAGTGGAAGGGCTACCTGGTGGCGGGCGCGGTCATCATGACCGCCGGTCTGGCGCTGCTCTCGCTGATCGACGCCGACACCCCCTTCGGGCTCCTCAGCGTCTACATGGCCGTCCTCGGCATCGGCGTCGGCATGCTGATGCAGAACCTGGTGCTCGCGGCGCAGAACGACGTCCCTGCGGCCGAACTGGGCGCGGCCACCTCCGTGCTGTCCTTCTTCCGCAGCATGGGCGGCACGATCGGCACCAGCGTGCTCGGCGCGATCCTCGCCAACCGGGTCGCGACCGAGATGACCAGGGGCCTGGAGAAGGCGGGCGCCACCGGCGCCGCCGAGGGCGGCTCGGGCGGCGGTCACGGGGCCGTCCCGGACATGAGCGAGCTGCCCGCCCCGATGCGGGAGATCGTGCAGCACGCCTACGGCGTCGCCACCGCCGACCTGTTCCTCGTGGCCACCCCGTTCGCGCTGCTGGCTCTGGTCGCCGTGGTCTTCATCAAGGAGAAGCCGCTGAAGACCACCAGCGGCATGGAGCGCCTCGCCAAGGAGGCCGGCGAGTCCGCCGCCGCCCCGGCGGACAAGGGCCCCGCGGCGCCTGTCGCCTGAGGCACCCGGCACACACGGCAGAGGGGCTCCCGCGGTCAGATGCCGAAGGGAGCCGCGTACCGGACGGTGCCGGCCGGCAGCGGGTGGGCGGCGTCCAGGGTGAGCGCCATGAGCGCCTCGTCGGGGACGTCGATGGTCAGGCCGATGCCGTGGGCGGAGGCCCGGCCGAAGCCGAACCGGGGGTAGTACTCCGGATGCCCGAGCACGACGACGTGGTGCTCGCCGAGGCGTCCGGCCGCGGCGAGTGCCGCACGGACGGCCGCGGCGCCGGCGCCGGTGCGCTGGTGGTCGGGGAGCACGGCGACGGGTGCCAGGCAGAGCGCCGGGCTGTCCCCGATGTGGCACCGGGTCAGCAGTGCGTGGCCCACGGGGCGGTCGTCGTCGTCCACCGCGACGAGGGACAGGCCGTCGATCCAGGCCCCGGGGTCGGCGCGCAGCGCGTCGACGAGGGCGGCCTCCTCCGGCGTGGGGAAGGCGGCGCGGACGATGGCACGGACGGCGGGGACGTCGGCGCCGGTCTCGGCGCGGGTGATCCAGGTGTGCGGCATGGCTGGGTCAGGATCCGTTCCTGGTTGCGTTCGGCTGGGTCAGGACGTGGCCCGGGGCGCGAGGGAGACCCGGGCGCCGCGAAACGCGGCTTCGAGCGCGGTCATCGACCTCACCTCCCCGTCGTCCCGATCCATGGGCGCGTCGAACGCGAACGGCCGCAGTCTACCCGTGCGGCGCCGGCGGGGTCACCCGCTGGGCGTGGGGCTGGTGTCGTAGGCGGGGACCTGCGACTGGATGTTGAAGGTGACGGACCCGGCCTTCTCGAAGTTCAGTGTGATCTTCATGAAGTCGCCGCCGCGGACGACCTGGCGCACGTCCCGCAGCAGCAGGTGGCTCTTGCCCCGCTCCAGTTGCTGGAGCTGGTTCGGCGGCAGCTCCACCCCGTCCGGCAGACGCTTGCCGTCGGCGTCCACGATGTCCACCGACTCGGCGTTGGAGCTGCTCGCACCCACCAGCCGGTCGGTCTTGTCCCCGTCGTTCAGGAGCCAGACGTACGCCGGTATGTCGTCACCGATCTGCCACGGCTCACCCTTCGGCTCGGCCACGTGGGCATAGCGGACCAGCACGTCGCCGACGCTCGCGTTCTGGCCGGGCGCGTGCCAGTCACGCAGCTCGAAGCTGTCGTCCCCGCCGCATCCGGTCAGGGCCAGCGCCGTCGCGGCCACAACGGCGGCGGCTGCGGTCCGAGCGGTTCTCCCACGGGTGAGCACCATGGCACCTCCAGTGCGGCGGTCGGCATCCGCACCCGGGTTGCCCGCGGCCCGGAGTGCAAACGGCTGGTGCCGCGCCGGCACCGCCCCGCCGGGCACCGTGGGAGGCTCGCGACCAATCCGCGGGCCGTGCGGCCCCGGATTACCCGGGGACACCCCCGCCCGTCGCATTCTTTTTGGAGACACCCTCGTGAAGGAAGCCGTACACATCGGCAGAAATCCATCGGCCCGGCCTGATCTGCAACAGCTCATCCGTGAGGTGGCCCTGGGCGATCAGGACTCCTTCGCCGCGGTCTACGACGCGGTGGCGGGGCCGGTGCTCGGGGTCGTCCGGGCGGTGCTGCGCGACCAGGCGCAGTCGGAGGAGGTCGCGCAGGAGGTGCTGGTGGAGGTGTGGCGCACGGCGCCCCGCTACCGGCCCGAGCGCGGCACGGTGATCAACTGGATCCTGACCCTCGCCCACCGGCGGGCCGTGGACCGGGTGCGGTCGGCGGAGGCCGCCGCCGCCCGCGACCACAGGGCGGCCCTGCTCGACCGTACGCCGGAGTACGACGAGGTGACCGAGCAGGTGGAGACGCGGCTGGAGCGGGAGCAGGTACGGCGGTGTCTGCGCACCCTCACCGAGATCCAGCGCCAGTCCGTCACCCTCGCCTACTACCGCGGCCTGACCTACCGGCAGGTCGCCGAGGCGCTCGCGCTGCCGCTCGGCACGGTGAAGACACGGCTGCGCGACGGGCTCATCCGGATCCGTGACTGTCTGGGGGTGAGCGCGTGATGCGCACCGAGGACCTGCACAGCCTGACGGGCGCCTACGCCCTGCACGCGCTGCCCGACGGCGAACGGACCGCGTTCGAACGGCACCTGGCGCACTGCGGCCCCTGCGAGCAGGAGAGTCTGGAGCTGGCCGCGGCGGCGGCCCGGCTGGGCCTGGCCACCACCGTCACCCCCGGCCCCGTCCTCAAGGACCGGGTGCTGCGGCGAATCACCACCGTGCGCCAGGTGCCGCCGAACGGCGGGACGGTGGAGCGGGCGCGGCGCGTCGTGCCCCGGGGGCGGGGTCTGGCCCGGTGGGCGCTGGCCGCGTGCGTGGCGGCGGCGGCCGGGCTCGGCGGCACCACCGTCTGGCAGTACCAGCGGGCCGAGGACGCCGGGGAGCGGGCGGCACGGGCGGAGCAGCGGGCCGGCACCCTGGTCGGCGTGCTGGCCGCACCCGACGCCGAGTCCCGCACGACGCGCCTGGCGGGCGGGGCGACCGGGACGCTGATCGTGTCCGAGCGCGAGGACCGGGCCGTGTTCCTGGCCTCGGGCATGGCCGAGCCGCCGCAGGGCAAGGTGTACCAGCTCTGGTTCGACGACCACGGCACGATGCGCCCGGGGGGCCTGATGGAACCCGGCCGCACCAGTCAGGCGGTGCTGATGGAGGGCGCCGTTGACGGCGCGGCGGGTGTCGGGATCACGGTGGAGCCGGCGGGCGGCTCCGCGCGGCCGACCTCCGCGCCGATCGCGCTGCTGAACATGCCGGCCTGAGCCCGGTGGCCCCGCGTCAGCCGCGCCCGCCCCCTCGGTGCCCGCCGGGCGGGCGCGGATGCAAGGCTTCGGCCATGACTCTCTCACCCACGCCGGACACCGTCACGACCCGCAGCGCACGTCCGGAGGATTTCGACACGATCGTCGCGGTGGTCGACACCTGGTGGGGACGCCCGGTGTCCGGCCTGCTCAACCGGCTCCACCTGGACCACTTCCACCGGACCAGCCTGGTCGCCGAGGGTGAGGACGGGCAGCTCGCGGGCTTCGTCGTCGGCTTCCTCTCCCCGTCCCGGCCGGGTGAGGCGTACATCCACTTCACCGGAGTCGCCCCGGGGATGCGCCGGACCGGACTCGCCCGGTCGCTGTACGAGCGGTTCTTCGCCGGGGCGCGCCAGGCCGGCCGCACGGTCGTCAAGGCGGTCACGTCGCCGCACAACACGCGCTCCATCGCCTTCCACACGGCCCTGGGTTTCGAGTGCTCCGAGCCGGTGGCCGACTACGACGGTCCGGGGCAGGACCGGGTGGTGTTCTCCCGCCGACTGTGACGGACAGGCGGGAACGAACGGCGGGGACGGCGAGGCGTCCCCACCGTCCGCTCCGTTCCCGGGCCGTCCGTTCCGTTCCCGGGCGCGGTACCGCCACGGGCCGGGCGGATTGGCGGAGGTTTCGACGACCGGGCCCGGGCCGTCCGGCGGGCGTGCGGCAACGGGTCAAGGATGGTCGCGGTGAGCGGTGGTGACCGCGGTGGACGACGAGGGGAGCGGATGGGCACGCGGGACGAGGCGTCGACGAGGGCTCTGGTGGTACGCCGTCGGCCGGCGCGGGCGCGCGCGGCCGTGCTAGTGCTGCACGGCGGCCGGGCGGAGAGCCGCCGGACCGCACGGCCCTGGCACCTGGCGGCGCTGCGGATGCACCCTTTCCTGCGCACCCTGAGGTCACGGACCGACCGGGACGACGTGCTGCTGGGTCAGGTGCGCTACCGCCGGCGCGGCTGGAACGGCGCGGGCGCGGAGCCCCTGAAGGACACCGTGCGGGCGCTCGCCGAGCTGCGTGAACTGGTGGGTGACGTGCCGGTGGTGCTGCTGGGGCACTCCATGGGCGGCCGGGCCGCGCTGCGGGCCGCAGACGCCCCTCAGGTGCGCGGTGTGGTGGCCCTCGCTCCCTGGTGCCCGCCCGGCGAGCCCGTCGCGCAGTTGCGGGACCGGCACGTCCTCGTCCTGCACGGCAGCCGCGACCGGATCACCGACCCCGGGGAGTCCGCCGCGTACGTCTCCCGCGCCCGCGCCGCCGGCGCCCGGGCCGGCATGCTGCTGGTGGCGGGCGGCGACCACGCCATGCTCCGCCACCACGACCGCTGGCACCGCACGGCGGCCTCGGCGGTGGCCCACCTCCTCGCCCCCGCCACGGCCCCCTCCCGGCTCTTCACCCGGGCCACCACGACCGTCGATCCCGTGGTCCTGTGACGGCGCCGTGCCGGTGGGTGGGCAGCCGGACCGGGGTGGCGTTCCTTGCCCCCGCGGGGCGTCGGACGGCAGGCTTCGGGTGTGACCACTTTGCTGATCGTGCACCACACACCGTCGCCGAACTGTCAGGCGATGCTGGAATCCGTCGTGTCCGGGGCGACCGATCCGGAGATCGAGGGCGTACGGGTGGTCCGGCGCGCGGCGCTGGCGGCGACCGCGGCCGACGTGCTGGAGGCCGACGGATACGTGCTGGGCACGCCGGCCAACCTGGGGTACATGTCGGGGGCGCTGAAGCACTTCTTCGACCAGGTCTACTACCCCTGCCTCGACGAGACGCGGGGCCGCCCGTTCGGCTACTACGTGCACGGCGGCAGCGACACCACCGGCGCGGTGCGCGGCATCGAGGCGGTCACCACGGGCCTCGGCTGGCAGCGGGCGGCGCCGGCGGTGACCGTGGCCGGTGAGCCCGGCAAGGCCGATCTCGAGGCCTGCTGGGAGCTGGGGGCCGCGCTCGCCGCCGGACTGATGGACTGAACCGGAGGCAGGCACGGGGCGGCGCCGGGTGCGGCCGTCTGCCCGACCGCACCCGGCGCCGTCCGCCCGCACGTCAGCTCTTGGGCATGAGGACGGTGTCGATGATGTACACGTTGGCGTTGGCGGTCTTCACGTTGCCGCAGACGACCTTCGCGGAGTCGTTGACCGTGTAGGCCTCGTCGGAGCCGGAGGTGGTCAGCTTCGACTTCTGCAGCGTCTCGAAGGAGCCGTTCTCCAGGTCCTGGGGCGCGAGCTGCTGACCCACGACGTGGTAGGTCAGGATGTTGGTGAGCATCTCCTTGTCGGCCAGCACCTTGTCCAGGTCGGCCTCCGGGATCTTGGCGAAGGCGTCGTTGGTCGGGGCGAACACCGTGATGTTCTCGGCGTTGTTGAGCGTGTCGACGAGGCCGGCCTTCTTCACCGCCGTCACCAGGGTGGACAGGGCCGGGTTGTTGGAGGCGGCGGTGGCCACCGGGTCCTCGGCCATGCCGTCGAAGGAACCGGCGCCCTCCTTCGGCACGGAGGAACAGGCCGGGCCGAACGGCTCGTCGGTACCGGCCGTGTCGCCGCCGGCGGACTGGTCGTCGCCCGCAGACCGGTCGTCGGTGGCGGCGGGGGCGGAGGAGGCCGCCTGGGCGGAGCCCGACGAGCCGCTGTCGCCGTCGTCGGAGCAGGCGACCAGGGCCAGGGGCAGCACGGCGGCCGCGGCGACGGCGACGGCGGAGCGGCGAATACGGGCGTTCATGGATTCTCCCGGAAAAAAGGGCAGCACAGAGGCCGCGTTGGTGCGGAGTACGGTGAAGTGGTGGTCGGTCGGCGGGGTGCGCGGCCCCGCCCGTCGTCAGTCGGTGGACCCGCGCCGGTCCCCGTCGGCGTCCCTCTTCGCGGCGAGCGCACTCGGAGGTTCCGCGCTCGCCGCGGGGCCGAGCCCGCTCGACGGGGGTTCCGGCGCGGGCAGGTGGGGGCCGAGCCGCCCCGCGCGTACGGACGGCGGGGAGGACGGTCGGTCGGTGCGCTGTCGGTGTGTCCTCGGTTCTTCCCTCACACGGGGAATCCGGAGCCGGCCCGGCGCCGGATTGGCCGCTCACCCGATCGAGTGAAAGTGTGTCGCGGCTGAGCCTGTGACCTGCGCCTTCTCCGGGAAAAGAAGGTCGCTCAGAGAGGCGTGGCAGCGCGCAGGATCAAGAACATCGTGACGGCGGCGTTCGCCGACGACATCGCCGACACGGCGGTTCCGGCGGCCGCGGCCCACGCCGCCAGGCCCACCGAGGTGAACAGCGAGGGCCAGGTGCGGACCGCGGGAGCCGGCCCCAGCAGCGCCGCCACCCGGCGCGGCACCGGGCCGGGCGCCGCGAGCCCGGCGAGGGTGGCGACGGGGGTGCCCCGGGAGACGAGGGCCGCCTTGCCGATCGCCGTCGCCACCGCGCGGCGGTCACCGACCACCCGCGCGGCCGCCTCGTCGGCCCACCGCTCCGCCGTGTAGGCCACGGCGGTCCGCAGGGGCCGCAGGAAGGGGTTGGCCAGCGCGGCGAGCCGGACGGCGAGCAGGAAGCGGTGGTGGCGGGCGGCCAGGTGGGCCCGCTCGTGGGCGAACAGCGCGCGGCGCTCGGCCGGTTCGAGGCGGTCGAGCAGAGCCGTGCTCACCACCACCCGGTCCCGGCGTCCGCCGGGCAGCGCGTACGCGTAGGGCACGTCGTCCGGCAGCACGGCCACCCCGGTGCCGGGCAGCCCGGCCAGGGCCCGGTGGGCGCGGCGGCGCACCCTGCCGTGCCGCCACAGGGCCCGCGCCGAGGCCGCCACCACGGCGCACAGCGCGGGGATCGCCGCCTTGCCCACGACCTCGTCGTACGGCACCGCCGCCCGCACCTCGGGATCGGACCAGCCGTCGGGCAGGGGGTTGCCCGGCAGCTGGGCGGTACCGACCACCATCACCAGGGCCAGGCACACCGTGCTGCACAGGGCCATCACCGCGGCCACCGCGGTGAGCAGTCTGGTGGCGGTCCGCGGATGCAGATGCTGTTCGGCCAGCCGGGCGATCGGCCACGCGGTCAGCGGCAGGACCAGCGGCAGGAAGACGAAGACCCCCATGCGGTGTCAGCCGTCCCCCGCGTCGGGTGTGTGTCCCAGCAGCGTGCGCAGCAGCCGCTCGTCGTCCGCGTCGAGTCCGGTCACGAAGCTGGCCAGCACCGCCGAACGGTCGCTCTCGGAGTCCAGGACCTTGCGCATCTTGCGGGCGGCCAGGCCCGCCTGGTCCGAGGCGGCCGTCCAGGCGAAGGACCGGCCGACGCGCTCACGGTCGACCGCGCCCTTCTCCAGCAGGCGGGTGAGAATCGTGATCACCGTGGTGTACGCGAGGTCGCCGCCCAGGTGCTCCTGCACCCAGCCGGCCGTCGCCGGGCCGTCCGCCTCGCGCAGCGCCGACAGCACCAGTGCCTCCAGCTCGCCCTGGCCTCGCCGCCGCGGACGCCGGTGATCCGTCACGGTCCGCCTCCTTCCGCCGCAGTCCCTTGTCCGAGGCGACATCGTATAGACCGGCCGGCGCGCTCACCGGCTCCGGTGGCCCCGCCACCACTTCCGCACAGCCCTGCCGGGCGCGGCAGCGGCGCGGGAGGCGAACGACTCGGGGACGCGGACAGCGACCGGCCTGATCTCTCAGGAGGGCGGTCAGCGCTCCGGGCCGCAGCAGGCGCCGGTACCGTCGGTGTCCGGGGCCGTGCCGAGGCGGCAGAAGCAGGAGGCGCCGACCGGGACGTCCGCCAGTGCCGCGGCGAGCCCGAGCTGCTGCGCCACGATCCGCGCCTCCCCCTCCTTGCCCAGCCGCTCCAGGCACTCGTGGAGTCCGTGCAGGGACCAGACGTTGCCGGGGTGCCGCAGGGCGCGCGGAAGGGTGTCGTCCAGACCGAGGTCCGCCCGGTAGACCGCCTCGGCCTCCTCGACGCGGCCCTGTTCCAGGAGCAGGGCGCCGTAGGCGTGCCGGGTGGGTTGCATCCAGCCCCACGGTTCGTCGTAGGGAAGGTTGTCGTCCAGTTCGACCGACCGCTCCAGGGCGGCGAAGGCGGCGGCGTGGTCGCCCTTGCGGTACTCCAGTTCGCCGTCGAGCATGGCGGCGGCGATGGCGAGGATGTCGGCGCAGGTGTTGTTGAACAGGGTGCGCGTCCCGGGCACCCGGGCGACGGCCTCGCGGAAGCGCGCCCGTTCGGCCTCCGCCTCGTCGACCCTGCCGGTCGCCGAGAGGGCGATCCCGCGGGCGTAGTGGAGCATCGCGGTCGTCACGCAGTACAGGCGCGGGTCCGTGGGCAGCGGCAGCCCGAGGATGTCCGCCCAGCGGCCGAAGCGGATCAGGACGTGCACCCGCATGGCGAGGAAGCCCTCCAGCCAGTCGGCCATGGGCGGGCTCTCGACGCGCAGCAGTTCCTCGGGGACGGACGCCTCCAGCCGCGCTGCGGCGTCCAGGGCGGTCTCGTACTGGCCGAGGAACATCGCGCCGTAGATCCTGAAGTGGTGGTTGTGCGCACGGTAGAGGGTGTAGAAGTTCATCGCGCCGGCCCGGGCGCGGTACTTCTCGTCGGCGGCGATCGCCGCGGCGTTGTCCGACACCACACGCCGGTAGTCGCCGCACAGCACCTCCAGGTGGGAGGGCATGTGGTGGAGGTGTCCGGCGTCGGGGACCAGTCCGCGCAGCCGGTCGGCGACGGTGAGGGCCGCCTCCGGGGTGGCGGACATCTCCATCAGGTGGATGTAGAGGTGCAGCACGCCGGGGTGCGCGCGCCCGCCCTCGGTGGCCAGGGCCCGGTCGAGGACGTCCTTCGCCTCCAGGGTCCGGGCCCCCTCGGCCGGACGCCCGGTGCGCAGGTCCCACAGCTGCCAGGGCGTCAGGTTCATCAGCGCGTCGGCGAAGAGGGTGGCCACGTCGAGGTCGTCCGGGGCGAGTGCGTGGACGGCCCGCATGCTCTCGGCGTACGGCGCGTTCCACACCGAGCAGTCCTCGACGGCCCGGGACTGCGGGTAGCGGGCGCGCAGGGCGCCGATCAGGGCGCGTTCGACCGGGGTGGCGGCCAGGGTCGCCCTCTCGTGGGCGCGTTCGACGGCGACGTGGGTGCGGTCGACGGTCCGGGTCAGCTCCTCCGCGTCGAAGGCCTCCCACGGCTTGTTGTAGTTCGGGCCGAGGGCGTAGGCGATGCCCCAGTGGGCCATGGCACAGTCCGGGTCGGCCGCGGCGGCGGCCTCGAAGCAGGAGACCGCCTCCTCGTGGTGGAAGGCGTACGTCCACACCAGCCCGCGGTCGAACCAGCGCTGGGCCTCGGGCGACGAGGTCGTCACGGGGCGGCCGTGGGTGCCGAGGTCGTAGTAGTCCGTCGGGTCCATGAGGGGACGTATACCTCAGCCCGCGGCGGCCTCGGCGCACTTCGGCGGGACTGTCACACCGACCGGTGTCCCCGCCGGGCGCGGTGCGCCCGGCGGGGGTGGGGGGACGGGATGGCGCGAATCAGCCGAAGTCGACGTCGCTGCACAGGAAGTACGTCTGGTCCATGTGCGACGCCTGCCAGATCGTGTAGACGACGTGCCGGCCGCTCAGGCCCGAGGTGCTCACCGGGATCTCGTAGTTCTGGCTGGGGGCGTAGCGGCCCGTGGTGGTGAGCAGCTGGAGGTCGTCCCAGCCGAGGGCCTGCGTGGTGGGGTCGAAGCCCTGCCGGGAGACGTAGACCTTGAAGTAGTCGGCGCCGTGGCTGGCCTGGTCGTACAGCTTGACGGTGAAGTCGTCCGCGACCGCGGTGGTCTTCCAGGCGCCGACGGTGTCCAGGGAGTTGTAGCGCCCGCCCTCGGTGCGGCCGCCGCTGCACAGCTGGCCGTCGGGGACGACTGCCTCGAAGTTGCCGCCGGAGCCGTTGCGGTACAGGCCGTTCCAGTTCCACATGGCGTTGGGGTTGTCCTGCCAGGCCTGCCAGCACATGGGGTCTTCCTGGGCCATGGCGGGGTTCTGGAAGTCGCCGCCCCAGCGCAGCCAGCAGCCGTAGTTGCGGGAGGCGGGGTCGACGACCGAACCGTGGGCGACGGCGGTGCCGCTCCAGGGGATCAGGGCGAGAAGCGCGGCGGTCAGGGCGCCGAGGGCGAGGGTCGCGGCCCGGCGGGCTCTCCCGGCGCGACCCTGAATGACGTGATCATGACAAGCCATGACGTCCTTCTCTCGTGGGGGGACGGTGTGGGCGGGTAAGTGGTGAGAGCGCCAGTGGGAGCGCTCCCAGAACCGGTTCGGAGACCAGGCTGCGCCCGGGGAAACGGAATGGCAATAGTTGAAATGCGCCAGTTCCCGTCGGGCGGTGGCGGGTTCGGTTCGGTCGGCACGTCGGGTGGGCGGGGCCGGCGTCCCGCCCACCCGACGTCCGAGTCATGGCGTCACGCGGGGTTCACAGCGCGCGCTTGCGCGAGCGGAACAGCAGTACGCAGCCCCCGGCGAAGAGGACGCCGCCGACGGCCGCGGGCCACAGCCCCATGCCTGACCCGGTCTCGGCGAGTCCGCCCTGGGCCGCCTGGGGCTCGGTCGCGGAACCCGGGGCCACGTCGTCACCGCCGTCGCCTCTGCCGCCCGCGCCCTGGGTCCCCCGGGGTGCGGCTGCGGCGTCGTCGCGGTCGTCCGCGGTGCCGGCGGATGTCGTGGCCGCCCGGGGCTCGGCGCTCGGGGAGGTGGCGCCGGCCTGCGGGGCTTCGGTCCGCGGGGCGTCATTGTCCTGACCTCCGGTGTCCTGGCCTCCGGTGTCCTGGCCTCCGGTGTCCTGACTTCCGTTGCCCTCACCGCCGTTCTCCTCAACCGGAGGGGCGGGCCGGCCGTCGTCGTGCTCGCCCTGTCCCGGGTCCGCGGGCGCCGGAGCCGTGGCGGTCCGCTCGGCCGGGGGCGCGGAGGCACCGGGCTCCTCGGTGGGCTGCTCCTGCGGGTGCTCGCCCTGACCTCCGTCCTGACCCCCGTCCTGTTCCGGGTCCGGGGGCGCGCCCGCACCGCACTCGCGGCCGGCGTTGATGCAGTCGACCATCTCCCGCATCAGGTCCTCGTCGAAGACGTTGATGAAGTCGCTGTGGTCCGTCACCGGCTTGTGCAGCTGCTCGGGGAACGAGTCCACGGCGAACAGCGGAACCGTCCTCCCCCCGTCCTGGAGGCTCGGCGCGTCCACGTCGTACACGACCCGCTGCACCAGGCGGGGAATGGGCCGGAACCCGTCCGGGCAGCTCCCGTCCGCGGCGGCGAAGGCCACGTGGGTGCGGTGGTTGGCGCTGTCGATGTTGCGGCCGTCCCAGCAGCTCTGGAAGGTGAAGGTGCGCACCACGTCGCTGCCCGCGGGGCAGAGCGGGTACTTGTCCTTCAGCTGCCGGTCCTCGAAGCCGGTGCAGCTCCAGGAGGCGTTGGCGTTCGCGTCGCCGTTGACGAACGCCTTCGCGTCGCCGGTGATGATGCGCAGCAGCCGCGGCATCTCCGTGACCTCGCCCTGCTCGTTGCCCTCGAAGGTCAGCGTGACCGCGGCCGGCGTGACGATCTCGCCGGCGTTGCCCTCGATGCCGCCGCCGGGCGACTGGGCGTCCTGTTCGACGGTGCCGTTCTGGAGGCGGAGCACGGGCCAGTAGTACGAGGACTTGTCGCCCTGGTCGGCGCAGCTGGTGTCGGCGGCGGCCAGGTCCTCGTCGCTGGAGAAGGCGTCGTTGTCCTGGTTGCCGACGTAGTCGTGGAAGTGGTGGGCGCCGTTGCCGACGCCGGGTGCGGCGATCAGGTTGTCCGAGTTGAACAGGCCTTCGGCGTTGACTCCGCAACTGGTGGAGAAGGAGCCGTCGGAGGCGTCGCGCTGGCGCGGTGCCTCGACGACGTTCGGCTGGATCGACTTGATGTCGGCGTAGTCCGCCGCGACGGGACCGTTGCCCGCCTGTCCGCCGTTGCCGGGCGGCTGCTGCTCGCCGCCGTCCCGCCCGTCCCCGCCGTCACCGGCTTCCTCGCCCCCGCCGTCCTGCTGCCCGCGCTCCTGGTCCGGGCTGCCGCTCGCCGCCTGCGTCGGCGCCGCCTCGATGCGGCGCAGGGTGCACTCCGCCTCGGTCTCCAGGCCCTCGGGGCGGTCACCGGCCTTGTCGACGGCGGCGACGATGCGCTCGATCGTCGCGGCCCGCTCCTTCTCCAGCGGGTCGAGGACGGCGGCCTCGTCGAGCTCGCCGTCGTCGGCGGTGCGGGCCGCTTCCTGGAGTTGGCCGTAGGCGGTGGCGATCTGCTGGTCGAGCCGGGCGAGCTCGGTGTCGACCTCCGGCCGCGCCGGCTCCGGCACCGCCGTCAGCCGCTCGCTCAGGTCGGGGCAGTCGATGGTGGCCGCCACTCCGGAACTGCCCAGGGGAACAGCGGTGTCGCCGGCCTCGGTCGCGGAGGCGAACACGTTGACGGCCACCAGGCCGCCGCCTCCCAGAATGAGCGCGAATGCTCCGAAGGTCGCGCGCCGCGCCCCGGTCGGGCGTCTGCGCCTGTTGTGTCCCAAGACGTGCTCCTGTGTCGTGGCGGACTCGGACATGAAATGCCCCCGGCTCCATACGGAGCCGGGGGCCGGAGCGTTCAGCCGTCCCGGGAATTCTCAGCGATCCCTCACTTCACATACGCGATCGAGCACCTCAGAGACCCGATCCCGCACCTCAGAGACCCGATCCCGCACCTCACGGACGCAGGATCAGCCGGATCGGGTCGCCCTCCTTCTTCTCCAGCCGTGCGACGGCCTCGGCGGCCTCGGTCAGCGGCAGTACGCCGCTGATGGACCCGGAGAAGTCCAGCCGGCCGCCCTGGATCATCCGCAGGAGCTGCGGCAGCGCGACCGGCATGTCGGAGCCGTAGTGCCCGAGGATGCGCTGCTGGAGGTAGCTGAAGCGGGTCCCGTCCGTGACGGTGAGCGGCTTGTCGGTCAGCCCCACCAGGACGAGCCGTCCCTTGGGCGCGAGCACGGACAGCGCCTGCTCGCGTACGGGCGGCACGCCGGCGAAGTCGAAGGCGGCGGCGAGCCCGGCCCCGCCGGTCACCGCGCGCACGGCCTGGCGCAGCTCCGGGTCGGCGGAGTCCAGGGCGAGGTCGGCACCGGCCGCGAGGGCGCGTTCACGGGCGACGGGGCTCGGGTCGACGGCGACGACCGGGCAGGCGCCGATCGCGCGCAGGAGCTGTACGGCGTGCACGCCGAGGCCGCCGACACCCCACACGCCGACCGCCTCGGCGGGACGGACGGCGCCGGTCTCGGTGATCGCGCCCCAGGGCGTGGACACGGCGTCGGGGATGATCGCGCCCTGCTCGAAGGGGATGGCGTCGGGCAGCGGGGTCAGGGCGGTCTCGGCCGACAGCGCGTACTCGGCCCAGCCGCCGTCGTAGTCGACGCCGCGGGTGTACGTGACGCCGTCGCGCACCTCACCGGCGTACAGCACCACCCGCTCCCCCGGCGACCAGGCGGTGACGCCCGGGCCGACCTCGGCGACGGTGCCGGAGACCTCGTGGCCGAGGGTGACCGTGTCGCCCTGGAGGAGCAGCGGGGTGAGCGTGCCGTCGATGAGGTGCGCGTCGGACAGGCACACCCCGGCCGCCTCGACCTTGACCAGCACCTCCCCGGGGCCGGGTTGCGGGCGGGGCACCTCTTCCAGCCGCAGGGTGCGGCTCGGGACGTGCAGGCGGGCGGCGAGCATCTGCGCCATGACGGGACCTCCTCGGTGCGGTGGCGACCCCGGACGGCCCCCGGCGGTCCAACGGACGGCCTCGGGCGGTCCATCGCAGGTCGACTTGCGTTAACCGTACACCCAGTGCAAGTCGACTTGCGTCAGCCACTCAACGCAGGTCGGCCTGCTTTAGGCTGGGCCGCATGACGTCTCCCGAACCCGCCGCCCCTCCCCTGCGCCGCCGGGGGGAGCGGATGCGGCGGGCGGTGCTCACCGCCGCCGTGGACCTGCTGTCCACGCGGGGGCTGGCGGGCGCGACCGTCGGCGCCGTCGCCCGGGCGGCGGGGGTGCACGAGACCTCCGTCTACCGCCGCTGGGGCACACGGGAGAACCTGATCCTGGACGCGCTGACCACGGAACTGGACTCCGCCCTGCCGGTCCCGGACACCGGGCGCGTCCGGGACGACCTGCTGGCCTTCTTCTCCTCGCTGGCCCGGCTGCTGGACACCGCGCAGGGCCGGGCGCTGCTGCGGCTGAGCGTCGAGCACGACGACACCCTCCAGGACCGGCGCGGCCCCTACTGGAGCGAGCGTCTGGACCGCGCGGTGGTGATGGTCAGGCGGGGCGTGGAGCGGGGCGAACTGGCCGCGGACACCGACGCCGGTCTGCTGGTCGAGGCCGTCAGCGGTCCGCTGTTCGTCCGCGTGCTGCTCAGCGGGGCGCCGCTGGACGACGCGCTCGTGCGGGGGTTGGTGGACCTCGCCCTGGAGGGGGCTCTTCCCCGCCCGGAGTGACCGCGCCGCCGGGGCCGGGGGCGCGGTCGGCTCTGTTAGGCACCTGGGTTCGGGGAACCCGGGGCGCGCAGCTACCGTCCGCGCGCGCCAGCGCCCACGCCGAGGGAGCCCCCGCATGTCAGTGACCAAAGGCCTCGTCGCCGGAGCGGCGGGGACCATCGCGCTGAACCTCACCACGTACGGCGACATGCTGCTGCGCGGCCGGGGGTCCAGCGACGTGCCCGCGCAGGTGGCGGACCTGCTCGTCGACCGGGCCGGCGTCGACCTGGGCGACGAGGAGACCAGGACCAACCGCGAGCAGGCCGCCGGGGCCCTCCTCGGATACGTCACCGGCCTCGGCGTCGGCGCCGCCTACGGGCTGCTGCGGCGCCGGAGCGGCCCGCTGCCGGACTGGGTGGCCGGCCCGCTGCTCGGCGTGGCCGCCATGGCGGGCAGCGACGTGCCGGCGTCGCTGCTCGGGGTGACCGACCCGACGTCGTGGGACCGGGTCTCGTGGGTGTCGGACCTGGTGCCGCACCTCGTGTACGGCTTCACCACGGCCTCGGTCTACCAGGCTCTGCGGTGAACGGGGGAAGCATGGCGGGCGGCAGGCCGCTCGCCCTGGTCACCGGGGCGTCCAGCGGCATCGGGTACGAACTGGCCGGACTGTTCGCCGAGCACGGTCACGACCTCGTGGTCAACGCCGAGGACGACCGGCTGGAACACGCCGCACAGCGGCTGCGCGCGACCGGCGCCGAGGTGCGGGCCGTGCGTGCGGACCTCCGGACCGCGGAGGGCGTGGACCGGCTGGTCGCCGCGCTGACCGGGCTCGCGGTGGACGTGGCCGCCCTCAACGCCGGGGTGGGGCGGGGCGGCGCGTTCGTCGACACCGACCCCGCCGACGACCAGTCCGTCATCGACCTCAACGTGACGTCGACCGTGCGGCTCGCCAAGCCCTTGCTGCGGGACATGGTGGAACGCGGTGTGGGACGGCTGATGTTCACGTCGTCGGTCGCCGCGACGATGCCGGGTTCGTTCCAGTCGGTGTACAACGCGTCGAAGTCGTTCGTGCAGTCCTTCGCCCAGGCGTTGCAGGAGGAGGTCGCGGGCACCGGCGTCACGGTCACCTCCTTCATGCCCGGACCCACGGAGACCGACTTCTTCCGGCGGGCCGGCATGACGGACACCAAGGTCGGCACCATGGACAAGGACGATCCGGCGCAGGTCGCGCGGCAGGCGTACGACGCCGTCATGAAGGGCCGGGGGAAGCTGGTCACGGGTTCGGCGAAGACGAAGGCGCAGGGCGTGGCGGACAAGGTGCTGCCGGACCGCGTCAAGGCGGCCGTGCACCGGAGGATGGCGGAGCCGGGGACGGCACCGGATGACGACGACCGGTAGGGCAGAACGGGACGGCGGACGCCGGCGGCCGGCAGGGCGGGGCGGCGTGGCCGGCCGGTCACCCGTAGGGGCCCTTGTCGGCGGCCGTGCGCCGGTGGAACGATGCCTGCGGCACCGGCCCGCCCCACCGAAGGGAACGTCGTGACCGACGAGCAGCAACGGCCGCAGGCCGCCGCCGCGTTCGACGCGCTGGGCGCCGACTACGAGAAGGCCTTCGCCGGGTCGAAGACACACCGGCGCTCCCTGGAGTGGCTGCTCGCACACCTCGCGCCGGGCAGCCGGGTGCTGGACGTGGGCAGCGGCACGGGCCGGCCCACCGCCGAGATCCTGGCCGGCGCCGGCCACGACGTCCTGGGCGTCGACGTCTCCCCCGTCATGGTGGAACTGGCGCGGCGTCAGGTGCCGGCCGCCACCTTCCAGTGCGCGGACATCCGGGAGGTACGGCTCCCGGACGCCTCGTTCGACGCGGTCTGCGTGTACTTCTCGCTGCTCCAGCTCGACCGGCGGGAGCAGGCGGACCTCGTCCGGCGACTGGTGCGGGCGCTGAAGCCGGGGGGTCACCTGGTCCTGGCCACGGTGCCGCTGGACGTCGAGGGGGTCGACGCCACCTTCATGGGCCAGCCGGTGCGGGTGACCAGCTTCACCGCACAGGCCCTGACCGCCGTGGCCGAGGAGGCCGGCCTGGAGGTGCTGGCGCAGGAGGCGTCGATGTTCACGCCGGCCCACCCCGAGGCCCGGCCGGAACCCCACCTCTTCCTGCACTGCCGGCGCGCGCCCAACCCCGCGCCGGGCGCCTGAGCACCACGGGCGTCACGCCGCGCCCGGCCCCCTCGCAGCCCCGGATGGGGTAACTGCGCACGCGCCGGCCGGGGCCCGCGGCCAGAGTGGGCAGCATGACAGAACCTGGCGAGCGGCGGCGCGGCACGACTTCCACGACCACGCGCGAGCGTTCCGTGCGGGGCGCCCGGGGCGCCGCCGAACGCGCCGCGGACGCCCTGGCCGAGCTGATCAGGCACCGCGTCGAGGGGGTCTCGGCGGTGTGCCGTAGCGAGGACGACGGCTGGATCGTCAACGTGGACGTGCTGGAGGTGGCACGCATCCCCGACACCACCAGCCTCCTCGCCACCTACGAGGTCGAGCTGGACCCGGCCGGCGACCTGCTCCAGTACCGCAGGGTCGCCCGCTACCGGCGCGGTGCCCAGGACCAGTGACCGCCGTGAGGCCCGTCCCCGGAAGGACCACCGCATGATCGCCTACGACGACGAAGTCGTCTGCGCGCCCCGCGCCGGCACCCTCTACGACGTCCTGGAACTGATCCTCGACCGCGGCATGGTGATCGACGTCTTCGTCCGCGTCTCGCTGGTCGGCATCGAGATCCTCAAGGTGGACGCCCGCATCGTCGTCGCGAGCGTCGACACGTATCTGCGGTTCGCCGAGGCCTGCAACCGGCTGGACCTGGAGCACGACGTGCGCTCCAAGACCGTGCCCGAGATGTTCGGCTCCCCGGTCGCCAAGACGATAGGCCGGGCCGGCGCCAAGCGGACGGCCCGCTCCCTGACCGACAAGGTGCGCGACGTCCTCACGCCCGAGGAGGAGGCGGCGGCGGAGGACACCCGCTCCCGCGCTCCGGAACGGGAGTACGCGGAGCGCGGCCGGAGCAGCGCCGAGCGGCCTCGCCGCCGGCCGGCCGCACGCCCCCGCGACGAGGACGACCGCCCGCGCAGCCGCCCCCGCCGGCGCACGGAGACGGAGGACGAATGACCGCGCCAGCCACCACCACAACCACGAGCACCACCCGAACCCCGACCGCCGCCGGAAACCCGGCCACCGCCGGGGCCGCCACCGACCGCAAGGCCCTGTACGTCTACGGCATCACCCCCGCGGGGGTCCGGGCCCCCCGTTCCCCGGGCGTCGACGGCGTCACAGTGCGGCTGCTGACCGGCTCGGGCCTGTGCGCCGCGGTGTCGCCGGCGCCCCTGCGGCTCCGGCCCCGGCGCCGGGACCTGCTGGCGCACCAGGCCGTACTGGACGAACTGGCCGCCCAGGGGCCGCTGCTGCCCATGCGCTTCGCCGTTCTCAGTCCCCGGCCCGACGCGCTGCTCTCCCAGCTGCGGGCGGACGCCGCCCACCTGTCGCGGCAGCTCGACGAGGTGCGCGGGTGCGTCGAACTCAACGTCAAGGGGACGGTCGTGCCCGGTCACTTCGCCGAGCTGGTCCGCCGGGACGAGGGACTGCGGTCCCTGGCCCTGCGCACCCGGCGCCGTCCGGACTACGAGGCCAACGTCCGGCTGGGCGAGGCGATCGCCAAGAGTGTCCGCCGCGAGGCACGCCGGGCGGCACGGGAGGCGCTCGACCGCCTGACCCCGCTCGCGGTCCGCACCGTACCGGGCCGCACCGACGACGAGCAGGTGCTGAGCGTCTCGTTCCTGCTGCGCTCGGCCGACGAGCGACGCTTCCGTCAGGAGGTGGACGCCCTGGCACGCGACCACGGCGACCGGCTGGCGCTCAGCCTGACCGGGCCCCTGCCGTGCTACAGCTTCGTCGACCCGGGTCCCGCACAGGCCAGGCGGTGACGCGGTGGGCATCGTGAGCGGCCTCCTGCTGCTGCCCCTCGCCCCGGTGCGCGGCACGGCGTGGATCGCCGACCACCTGCTCCAGGAGGCCCGGCGCCAGGCCCACGACCCGCGCGTCGTCCAGGCGCGCCTGGCCGCGCTCAACCGGGCGCTGGACGAGGGCGCCCTCGACGAGGCGGCGTTCGAGCGGGAGGAGGAGCGTCTGCTCGCCCTCCTCGAACGCCGGGCCCGGCCGAGCGGCCGCACCACCACCCATCGAGCGCAGAGAAGGCACGCATGAACGACAGCAAGGCGGCGCTGGCGGCGGCCGTGGCCGGCGGCTATCTCATGGGCCGAACGAGGAAGGCCAAACTCGCCCTCGCGGTCGGTTCCTACCTCATGGGCCGGCGCATCGGCCTCTCCCCCGGGCAGATTCTTTCCCAGGGCATGTCCGGTCTCCAGCGCAATCCACAACTCCAGGAACTGACGGACCAGTTGCGCGGCGAACTGCTGACCGCCGGACGCACGGCCGCCACCGCCGCGGCGAACCGCACCCTCACCGGCCTCGCGGACAACCTCCGCGACCGCACCGACGCACTCACGGGCGCGGGCCGGAAGGACGACGGCTACGACGCGGACCACGAGGACTACGACGTTTACGAGGACGAGGGTGGTCCGGACGAGGACGCCTACTTCGACGACGAGGACCGGGCGGAGGCCCGGAGGGCCGCGCCGCCCCGGAAAGCGGCCAAGAAGGCGCCTGTGCGCAAGACCGCGCCTCCCGCGAAGACCGCGAAGAAGACGGCCGCCAAGAAGACCGCCCCGGCGAAGCGGACCGCGAACCCGGGGCGGCGCGGAGGTGAGCTCGGATGAGCCCCGACCGGCAGGGCGACGGCGGGCCGTCGCCCCTCGGCGACCTCAAGGAAGCGCTCGGCGGTTACCTCTCCGCCACGGGGCACAGCCTCGTCGGCAAGGCGGGGGAACGGATCGGTGGGCTGACGGAGCGCCTGACCGCCTCCGCCGACGGCGGTGGTTCCGGCGGTGGAAGCGGCTCCGGGAGCAGTGGTGGCAGCGTCAAGGCCACGCACATCATGGAGAGCGTCGACATCGGCGTCCCCCTGCGCACCGTCTACGACCAGTGGACGCGGCTCCAGGACTTCAGCGGCTTCACCAAGGGCGTCCAGAGTGTCAGCTCCCACGACGAGGTGACGTCGGACTGGACCGCCAAGATCGCGTTCTCGACCCGCAGTTGGAAGGCGACCGTCCAGGAGCAGATTCCCGACCAGCGAATCGTCTGGACCTCCGAGGGTGCCAAGGGCAGTACCAACGGGGTGGTCACCTTCCACGAACTGGCACCCCGGCTGACCCGGGTCGTCGTGGTCGTGGAGTACTACCCGGCGGGCTTCTTCGAGAAGACCGGCAACCTCTGGCGTGCCCAGGGACGCCGACTGCGCCTGGACCTCAAGCACTTCGCCCGGCACGTGACCCTGACGGGCGACGACGAGGAGGTCGAGGGCTGGCGCGGCGAGATCCGCGACGGCGAGGTAGTCCGGAGCCACGAGGAGGCGCTGGAGGAGGAAGGTGAGTACGACGACGACGCTCGTGACGACGAGTACGAAGATGAGGACGAAGACGAGTACCAAGACGACGATGAGGACGACGAGTACGAGGAGCCCGAACGTGCCCGCCCCCGCCGCTGACCCCTCGGGGAGTACGCGGTGACGGATCTCGACCACCGCTACGCGGCCCCGGACACCCAGCCCTACGCACCCGTCACCGGCAACCTCGCCGACCTCCTCGAACGGGTCCTCGACAAGGGCATCGTCATCGCCGGTGACATCAAGATCGACCTGTTGGACATCGAACTGCTCACCATCCGCCTGCGCCTGTTCATCGCCTCGGTGGACACCGCGAAGAAGGCGGGCATCGACTGGTGGGAGACCGACCCGGCGCTGTCCTCCCGGGCCGCGCGGGACGCGCTCGCCGAGGAGAACGCGCGGTTGCGGGCCCGGCTCGACGCCCTGGAGGACGCCTTGGAGGAAGCCCCGGGCCAGAGCGCCGAGAACGAGACGACGGAGGTCGCACGGTGAGCGAGTACCCCGCCGGACCGGCGGACCCGGACCTCGTGTGCGCCTTCGCCGTCACCCGCACCGCGCCGGACGGCGCCCGGCTGGCCGCGGCGACCGGGCACGAGGAGGGCGGCCCGCTGCGCGTCCTGCGCGCGGGCGGTCTGTGCCTGGTCGTGCAGGACGTCCCGGCCGCACTGTTCGACGAGGAGGCGCTGGCCGAGCGCCTGAACCGGCCCGGTGACCTGGAGCGCTGCGCCCGCGCCCATCACCGGGGCGTGGAGGTTGCCGCCGCCGGCGGCCCGGTCGTACCGCTGCCGATGGCGACCCTGTACCGCGGGGACCGGAGCGCGGAGCAGGCCGTGGCCGGCCGGGAGGCGGCGCTGGACGCGCTGCTCGACCGTCTTGGGGACCGCACGGAGTGGGCGGTGAAGGTGCACGCCGTCGAGGGACCGGCGGAGCCCGCAGCCGGTTCCGGTGCTCATCGCCACCGCGGCGCCGGCGGGCGTGACTACCTCAGCCGGGCCAGCGCGAGGCGCCGCGACCGGCGCGACGGGCATGCCAGGGCACAGGCCGAGGCGGAGGCCGTGGACGCGGAACTGAGGCGGTACGCCGTCGCCGCGACCCGCCACCGGCCGCAGAGCGAGCGGCTCACCGGCCGGCGCTCCCCGCAGGTGCTCAATGCCGCATACCTGGTGGAGAACGCGGAGTCGGACGCCTTCACCCGCGCGCTGTCCCGGCTCACCGCCGACGGGCGGTTCACGGCCGTGGAGGTCGGCGCGTCGGGCCCCTGGATCCCGTACTCGTTCGCCCGCTGGGACGTGGACCCGGCGCGCGCACCGCAGGTGGTGGGCGCGTGATCGGCCCGGACACCCGTACGCCCGGCCCCGCACCCGTGCCATGGGGCGGGCCCGAGCCGTACGCGCCGGTGGGCGTACCACTGGTCGACCTCCTGGACCGGGTGCTGGCCACCGGTGTCGTCGTCAGCGGGGACCTGGTGCTGGCCGTCGCCGACGTGCCGCTGGTGCGGATCTCGCTGCACGCGCTGCTGTCGTCGGTGAACGAACGGGTGCCCGCCCCCTGGCCGGACAGCGGGCCGCTGTGAGCGCGCCCCGGGCCCACTCCGTCGACCTGGACCCGGAGCGGGTCAGCGATGACCTGGCGGCTCTGGTCCTCACCGTCGTGGAACTGTTGCGCCAGCTGATGGAGCGCCAGGCCGTGCGCCGCTTCGACGAGGGGACGCTGAGCGGGGAGCAGGAGGAGCGGCTCGGTACGGCGCTGATGCTGCTCGACGAGCGGATGGACGACCTGTGCGCCCAGCACGGTCTCAACCGCGGCGACCTGAACCTGGATCTGGGCCCGCTGGGGCCGCTCCTCGCGGCCCCGGAGCCGTAGCACCGCCCCGGTGAGCACGGGCACCCCGCCTTGAGCGATCGCTATGATGACCCGGAATCGCTCAAACGAACATCACGGGGGTGGGAGGCCTGATGCGGGAGCCGGTCGATCTCAGGCGCCAGCGGATTCTGGCGGCGGTCCAGGCGCGGGGTACCGCGCGGGTGCGCGATCTCGCCGACGAGTTGCAGGTCTCCGTGGTGACGGTGCGCCGTGACGTGGAGGAGCTGACGCGCGAGGGCAGGCTGCGCCGGGGGCACGGCGTGGTCCGGTCGACGCTGCCCGCGCAGGAGGCGCCGGCCAGGGAGGCCGCCGGCGGGGACCGGGTGGCCGTGGTGGTGCCGGAGCGGCACTCGTACCTGACCGAGACGCTGCACGGGGCGCGCACGGTACTGGAGGAGGCCGGGGTGCGCCTGGCGCTGCACATCGCGCCGCAGGCGGCGGGCGCGGAGCACCCGCTGGTCGAGCGGGCCCTCGCGGACGGCGCCCGGGGCCTGCTGCTCGCACCCCGGTGGAACAGCCTGGCCGTCGAGGAGACGGACCACGCCTGGCTGTCGGCGCTGGAGGTGCCGACGGTCCTCATGGAGCGCCGGCCACGGCGCGGCAGCGCGCCGCACGTGCTGGACTCGGTGTGCTCGGACCACTGGTACGGCGCACACCTCGCGGTGGAGCACCTGGTGGGGCTCGGGCACCGGCGCATCGTGTTCGCGACCCGGGACGACAGTCCGACCGCCCGTACGCTGCGGTCCGCGCTGGCCGAGATCGCCGCCGCGCACCCGCTGGTGGAGGAGTGGGCGTGGGCGCTGAGCACGCCTGAGTCGGGGCCGGAGGGCCCGTACTCGGCGGACGAGACGGCCGAACTGCCGGTGCTGCTGCGCAGGACGGGGGCGAGCGCGGTCGTGCTCCACGGCGACGTGGACGCGTTGATGATCGTGCAGCGGCTGGCGGCCGAGGGCGTGCGGGTGCCGCGGGACTGCTCGGTCGTGGCGTACGACGACGTGGTCGCGGGGCTGGCCACTCCGCCGCTGACCGCCGTGGCGCCGCCCCGCGCCGAGGTCGGCCGGGTCGCCGCCGAGCTGCTGCTCCGGCGTCTGCGGGAGAGCGTGCCCGGGCCCACGAGCCGGGTGGAACTGCTGCCCCGGCTGATGGTGCGCGGTTCGACCGCCGCCAAAGAGTGAGCGTTTGAACGTTTTATTTTCTTCTGATCGATCTATTGACCGTTTGTGCCGAAGGCTTCAGGATTCCCGTGTCCCGAACAGTCGGGCCCGCACCCACGCCGGCCCGCAGGAGCCGCGGGAGGCGCCATGCCCGGACGACCCAGCCGTCGCTCCGTGCTCGCCGCGATGGCCGCCGTACCCCTGACAGGAGCCGTGAGCGCCTGCAGCGGGGGGAACGGCGCATCGTCGGCCCGCACGGGCGGCGCCACGCGCATCACCTTCTGGTCCGCCCTGCGCGGCAGTCAGGAGGTGGTCGACGAGTTCAACCGCACCCACCGCAGCATCCAGGTGGAGTTCAACCAGATCCCGTCCGGCGGGCAGGGCGGCTACGCCAAGCTCAGCAACGCCGCCCGCGCGGGCAACGCGCCCGACGTCGCCACCATCGAGTATCCGCAGGTGCCCGGGTACGCCATCGACGGCGTCGCCCGTGACATCACCGATCTGGTCGGCGACGGCCTGCGCCGCAAACTGCTGCCGCAGTCGCTCGGGCTGACCACCTTCGAGGGCCGGGTGTTCAGCGTGCCGCTGGACGTCGAGCCCATGGTCATGCACTACCGCGCCGACCTCTTCGACCGCTACGGACTCCGGCCCGCCCGCACCTGGGACGAGTTCGCCGAGCAGGCCGCGACCGTGCGCCGCCGGGCACCCGACCGCAGGCTGGTGCTGTTCCCCACCGACGGGATGACGCAGTTCGCCTGCTACGCCTGGCAGGCGGGCGCCCAGTGGTTCGACACCTCCAAGGGTGCCTGGAACGTCTCCCTCGCCGACGCGCCCTCCCGGCGGGTCGCCGAGTACTGGCAGGGCCTGATCGACCGGGACGACGTCTTCATGAACGCCGTCGAGAGCCGCCAGTCCGACGCGCAGATCGCGAACGGCCTGGTCCTGACCCGGCTCAGCGGCGCCTGGGACGCGGGCGCGCAGATGAACGCGCGGCCGGGGCAGAAGGGCCAGTGGCGGATCGCCCCGATGCCGCAGTGGGACACCGCCGGCCCCGCCGCCGGCACGCACGGCGGCTCCACGTTCGCCGTCACCGCGGACAGCGAACACCCCGAGGCCGCCATGGAGTTCATCGAGTGGCAGGTCTCCCACCCCGACGCCCTGCGGGCCCGGCTGTCCAGCGGTGCCAGCAGCCAGTACCCGGCCGCCCCCGGCCTGGTCTCCGTGGGCCGCGACGCCTTCGACCGGTCGTACTACGGCGGTCAGGACATCTACACCCTGTTCGAGCGGGAGGCCGAGAAGATCGGCGAGCAGTGGCTGTGGGGGCCGCGGATGAGCGCCACCCAGAAGGTCATGCAGGACTCCTTCGCCCGCGTCAGCGGCGGCCAGGGCTCCCTCGTCGAGTCGCTGCGCACCGCCCAGGAGGGCACCATGCCCGACCTCAAGGCCCTCGGCCTGTCCACCACCCAGCACAGCACCTGAGCCGACGAAAGGCAGGTGACACCCCATGACCACGACCACCCGCACCCGGGTGCCGGCCGGCGCCTCCCCCGCCGGTGCCCCGGCGCCCTCCGCGTCCGGACCGAGCGCCCGCAGAGCGGCCAAGCGCCGGCAACTGACCGCCGCCGGCGTCCTGATGACGCCGTTCTTCGCCCTGCTGGTCACCGTCTTCCTGATCCCCGTCGGCACGGCCGTCTATCTGAGCTTCTTCAGCGACGACCAGCCCGGCCTGGGCTTCGGCCCCGAACGCCGGATCTTCGTGGGGCTGCGCTCCTACGCGGCCGTGCTCACCGACCCGACCTTCCTCGGCGGGCTCGGCACGGTCGCCCTGTACTGCCTCATCTACATCCCGCTCATGGTCGTCGGCGCGCTCGCCCTCGCCCTGCTGCTGGACTCCGGCGTGGTCCGGCTGCGCGCCTTCGCCCAGCTCGGCCTGTTCCTGCCGCACGCCGTGCCCGGCATCATCGCGGCGCTGATCTGGCTGTACCTGTACACACCCGGCATCAGCCCGGTGATCGAGCTGCTCGCCCAGGGCGACATCACCATCGACTTCCTCGGCGTCCACACGGTGATCCCGTCCATCGTGAACATCGCGCTGTGGAGCAACCTCGGCTACAACATGGTGGTCTTCTACGCCGCGTTGCAGGCCGTGCCGCGCGAGGTGATCGAAGCGTCCGTGGTGGACGGCGCGGGGCCGGTGCGCACCGCGCTCCAGGTGAAGACGCCGCTGGTGCGCGCCTCGATCGTGATGGTCTCGATCTTCACGCTGATCTGGGCGCTCCAGCTCTTCACCGAGCCGATGCTGCTCAGCCAGTCCTCCCCGATGATCAGCTCCCGGTTCTCGCCCAGCATGTACATCTACGACGCGGCCTTCACCCGCAACAACTACAGTCTCGCCGCGGCCGCCTCGGTGGTCCTGCTCGTCTGCACCATCGCCCTGTCCTACGGCGTCACCCGCTTCACCAGCCGCGCCGACGTCACGGAGGAGGCCCGATGAGCGCCACCGACAGCTCCCTGCTCCGCCCGGGACTGCTGGGCCGCGCGACGGTCAACGCGGTCGTGGCGATCTCCGTCCTCTACACGCTGCTGCCGGTGCTGTGGCTGGTGCTCGCCGCCACCAAGACCCGGGACGCGCTCTTCAGCAGCGACCTGCTGTCCCTGAGCGACTTCTCCTTCCTCCAGAACATGCGGGACCTGTTCGCCATGGACGGCGGGCTGTACGGCCGCTGGTACGTCAACAGCCTGCTGTACGCGGTGGTGGGCGCGGCCGTCGGCGCGCTGATCAGCGTGGCCTGCGGCTACGCCTTCGACAAGTACAGCTTCCGGCACAAGGAGAAGCTGTTCGGTCTGGTGCTGGCGGCGGTCATGGTGCCGCAGACGGTGCTCGCGCTGCCGCTGTACCTGATGGCGTCCGAGACCGGCCTGGTCAACACCTTCTGGGCGGTGTTCATCCCGGTGCTGTTCAACCCGTTCGGCGTCTACCTCGGCCGCATCTTCGCGCGGGGCTACGTGCCCGACGAGGTGCTGGAGGCGGCGCGCGTGGACGGGGCGGGCGAGCTGACCACGTACGCCCGGGTGGCGCTCAGGATGCTCGGGCCCGGTCTGATCACCGTCTTCCTCTTCCAGCTGACCGCGATCTGGAACAACTTCTTCCTGCCCATGGTGATGCTGTCCGACCAGGACCTGTATCCCGTCAGTCTCGGCCTGTACCAGTGGAACAGCGCGGCGTCCGTGTCGCCGGAGTACTACCCCGTGGTGATCATGGGCTCACTGCTCGCCGTACTGCCGCTCATCCTCGCCTTCGTCCTGCTCCAGCGCTTCTGGCGGAGCGGGCTGACCGCCGGAGCCGTCAAGTGACAACGCACTCCCCCGGTCCCGGATTCCGGCCCCGTGCCGCCGTGGCCATGTCCCGGGACGCCGCCTCGGCCGTCCTCGACCCGCAGTCCCTCGCCGCCTTCCGCCGGGTCTGCGACCTCGCGCCGTTCCCGGTCCTCGACGACCTGTCCACGCCGCGGGCCGCCTCCGTGCTGGCCGACGTGGACCTGCTGGTCACCGGCTGGGGCTGCCCGCGGCTGGACGAGGACGTGCTGCGGGCCGCGCCCCGGCTGCGGGCCGTGGTGCACACGGCGGGCAGCGTCCGCGGACACGTCACCGAGGCGTGCTGGGAGCGGGGGATCGAGGTCTCCTCGGCCGCCGCCGCCAACGCGCTGCCGGTGGCGGAGTACACGCTCTCCATGATCCTGCTCACCGGCAAGCGGGTGCTGGAGCGGGCCCGCGACTACCGGGTGTCCCGGGAGCGCGGCAACTGGCTGCGCACCCCGCGCGGCGTCGGCAACTACCGGCGCACGGTCGGCATCCTGTCGGCGTCGCTGATCGGCCGCCGCGTCGTCGAGCTGCTGCGCCCGCACGACGTGGACGTCCTCCTGCACGACCCGTACGTGAGCGACGCGGACGCCGCCGGACTCGGCGTCGAACTCGTCGCGCTGCCGGAGCTGTTCGCGCGCTGCGACACCGTCAGCGTGCACACACCGCTGCTGCCGACCACCCGGGGCCTGGTCGGCCGGTCCCTGATCGACGCGATGCGGCCCGACGCGGTGCTCATCAACACCTCGCGGGGCGCGGTCGTCGACCAGGACGCGCTCACCGACGCCGTCCTGGCGGGCCGTGTCCGGGCGGTGCTGGACGTCACCGACCCCGAGGTACTGCCGCCGGACCATCCGCTGTGGGAGTGCGACAACGCGCTGATCACCCCGCACCTCGCCGGCTCAGAGGGCAACGAGTGGCGCCGCCTGGCCGACCTCGCCCTCGCCGAGACCACCCACTGGGCGTCGGGGGCCGGCTTCCTCCATCCCGTACGACGCGAAAGGCTGGCGTTCCTGGCATGAGCATCCCGTTCGAACTGCCCACCGAGGACCGTGCGCCGAGCCCGTACACCGGGTACACCCGGGCCCACTGGGAAGCCGTCGCGGACGGGCTGCTGTGGGCCGCGTGGCGCTGGAGCACCCCCGGCCGCGCCCTGCTGGACCTGCCGGGGCGCCCGTCGCGCTCGGGCGTGCGCTCCGACGGACTGGAGGGTTTCGCGCGGACGTTCCTCGCGGCGGCCTTCCGGGTCGCCGGCGCCGGCGGCGACGACCCGCACGGCTGGCTGGACCGCTACGCGAGCGGCCTCGACTCGGGCACCCGCACACCCGGCCGCGAGGACACCGAGTCCTGGCCGCTGATCCTCGACCACGACGTGCAGGGTCAGCCGATGGTCGAGTCGGCGTCGGTCGCGCTCGGGCTGCGGCTGACCGCGCCCTGGCTGTGGAAGAACCTGGACGCCGGGGTGCGGGACCGGGTGGAGGAGTGGCTGCGCGGGGCGCTCAGGCACGTGCCGGCGCCGAACAACTGGTACCTGTTCCCGTACACGGTGGCCGGGTTCCTGGAGTCGGTCGGCCGCGGGGACCGGGAGACGGCGGCGGCCCGGCAGCGGGCGCTGGAGCTGATGGAGGGCTGGTACCAGGGCGACGGCTGGTACGCCGACGGCGACGGACGCGCCTTCGACCACTACAACAGCTGGGCGCTGCACCTGTACCCGGTGCTCGACGCCCACCTGGCCGGCGACACCGGGCCGGTAGCCGCCCGCTACGGGGAACGGCTGCGCACGCACCTCGACGGCTACGCGCTGATGTTCGGCGGGGACGGGGCGCCGCTGCACTTCGGCCGTTCGCTCGCCTACCGCTTCGCGGCCTCCGCGGCCGTGGGGCTGGGCGCGGTCACCGGGCACACGCCGCTGTCGCCGGGCGCCTCGCGGCGGCTGGTGAGCGGCAACCTGCGGTACTTCCTGGAGCGCGGCGCGCTGACCGACGACGGGCTGCTGAGCCTCGGCTGGCACGGCCCCCACGAGGCCACCCTCCAGCCGTACTCGGGGCCGGCCTCCCCGTACTGGGCGTCGAAGGCGTTCGTGTCGCTCCTGGCCCCCGCCGGCCACCCGCTGTGGACCGCCACCGAGGAGCCGGCCCCGGTGGAGGAGGCGGACCGCGTGCTCGCCCTGCCGGCACCCGGGCTGCTGGTCCAGGCGACGCGCGCCGACGGGATCGTACGGCTGCACAACCACGGCAGCGACCACGTCCGGCCGCACGAGGGAGAGGTGGCCGCCGAGGACGACCCGCACTACGGCCGGCAGGCGTACTCGACCCGGACCGGCCCCACCGCCGTCACGAACGCCGCGGACAACCACCTCTCGGTCCAGGTGAACGGCCGCGGCAGTGTGCGGCGCCGCGTCCACCCGCTCGGCGCGGGGCAGGGCGAGGGCTGGGGCTGGGCGGCGTCCTGGCACCGGCCGGTGTTCGCCGGCGGCCCCCCGATGGTGCCGGGGCTGCGGGTGGAGAGCGTGACCGTGGGCAAGGGGCCGTACGAGCTGCGGGTGCACCGGGTGACCGGAGCGCCGTCCGGCGCGCGCCTGACGCACACCGGGTGGGCCACCGGTCCCGAGGAACCCCTGGTCTCGGCGCTGCACGGACTGCACGGCTGGAGCCCCGAGCCCGAGGCCGTCCGCGCCCCGCAGGGCACCGCGTACACGCAGTGGGTCGAGCTGCCCCGGCTGTCCGGCGAGGCGGGCGGCACCACCCTGCACGTCTGCCTGGCCGCGCTCACCGGCGAACCGGGGCCCGGCCCGCTGGCGGACGCCGTCACGGAGGTCGTGCCCGGCGAGCGGGAGGTCGAGGTGGTCTGGGCGGACGGCGGCGGCCGCACCCGCGTCTCGTTCGAGCCGGTGCGGGTGACGCACACGGCGGACTGACGCCCTCACCCGCTCAGCACAGGCAGGGCCCCGGCCGGCGCGACCGGTCGGGGCCCTCCCTCGTGCGCGCGTCTGAAGTGGCGGACCGCAGCGCGCCCGGTGACGCTGGTAGGGCACCGGCGAGAAGGAGTCCCACTGATGCGAAAGTCCCTGTGGGCCGTGGTCACGGCCCTGACCGTGCCGGTGCTCTGCGCGGCTCCCGCCGAGGCCTCCGGGTCCTCCGCCGCGCACCTCCCGGCCGACGTGACGGCGACCGAGTGCATCCAGGGCGGCGGACTCATCGTCGTCTCGGTCGACCAGTCGGGGACGGGATCCTTCACGAAACGCTGTCAGGGCGGCGTGCACGACGGGGAGTCCGTCACCTGAGACGACCGCGTCCGTTCCCTCGCGCCCATGCCTTGAGTCCCGCTCGCTGGGTACGCGGTCACGGCCCACCACGGCAGTCGGTACCCGAACACGACCGGCCGCGTGCAGCGGCCCGCCCAGAACGGAGAAGAGGCTGATGAGCGAGGCCAACCCCCTCAAGCGGGTAGCCCACAAGGTCACCGAGAGCCTGCAGGGCGACGGTGGCGGTCCGGCGGACGGCGTCCCCGGCAAGCCCGGGCCCGAGTCGCCGCCCGTCGCCGAACCCACCGAGCCCCGGGAGCCGCTGCCCCCGAAGCCGGACCAGAGCGGCCCGGACACCGTCTCGCCCACCGGCCAGCCCACGGGCGCCGACCAGGCCCGCGTCGCGCAGTCCGGCGCCTACCTGACGAACGCCCAGGGCACGCGGCTGTACGACACCGACCACTCGCTGAAGGCGGGGCCGCGCGGCCCCGTGCTGCTGCAGGACCACCACCTGCGCGAGAAGGTCATGCACTTCGACCACGAGCGCATCCCGGAGCGCGTGGTGCACGCGCGCGGCGCGGGCGCGCACGGCGTCTTCCAGAGCTACGGCACGGCGGCCTCCGTGACGAAGGCGGCGTTCCTCGCCGACGACGTGGAGACGCCGGTGTTCACGCGGTTCTCGACCGTGGTCGGCTCCCGGGGGTCGTCGGACACCGTGCGGGACACCCGCGGGTTCGCGACGAAGTTCTACACCAGCGAGGGCGTCTTCGACCTGGTCGGCAACAACATCCCGGTTTTCTTCATCCAGGACGCGATCAAGTTCCCGGACGTGGTGCACGCCGCGAAGCCGCACCCCGACCGGGAGATCCCGCAGGCACAGAGCGCGCACGACACCTTCTGGGACTTCGTCTCGCTGCACACCGAGGCGACCCACCACACCATCTTCTTCATGGGCGACCGCGGCATCCCGCGCTCCTACCGGATGATGGAGGGCTTCGGCGTCCACACCTTCCGGCTGGTCAACGCCGCGGGCGAGACGACGCTGGTGAAGTTCCACTGGAAGCCGAAGCTGGGCGTGCACTCCCTGGTGTGGGACGAGGCGCAGCTCATCAACGGCGTCGACCCGGACTTCCACCGCCGGGACCTGGCGGACGCGATCGAGGCGGGCGCGTACCCGCAGTGGGAGCTGGGCATCCAGACCTTCCCCGACAACCCGGAGCAGACCTTCGAGGGCATCGACCTGCTGGACCCGACCAACATCGTGCCCGAGGAGCTGGCGCCGGTGCAGCCGGTGGGGCTGCTGACGCTGAACCGCAACCCGTCCAACTTCTTCGCGGAGACGGAGCAGGTCGCCTTCCACGTGGGCCACCTGGTGCCGGGCATCGACGTCACCGACGACCCGCTGCTCGCGGGGCGGCTGTTCTCGTACCTGGACACGCAGATCACCCGGCTGGGCGGCCCCAACTTCCCGCAGCTGCCGATCAACCGGCCGCAGGCGCCGGTCAACGACATGCTGCGCGACGGCATGCACCAGACGGCGGTGCACCGGGGGGTGGCGCCCTACCGGCCCAACTCCCTGGACGGCGGCTGCCCGTTCACGGCCGGCGCGGCCGAGGGCGCGTACATCGAGGCGCCGGTGCGGGTCCCGGAGGCGACCAAGGTGCGCGAGGCGCCGGAGTCGTTCGCGGACCACTTCAGCCAGCCCCGGCGCTTCTGGCTGAGCATGAGCCCGGTGGAGCGCGAGCACATCATCGGTGCCTACACCTTCGAGCTGGGCAAGTGCTACGAGCAGGCGATCCGGGAGCGGACGCTCCAGGTGCTGGCCAACATCGACCCGGAGCTGTGCGCGGGCGTCGCCGAGGGCCTCGGCCTGCCCGCGCCGCAGCCGACCGTGCCGCTGGCCGACGTCGAGCCGAGCCCGGCGCTGTCGCAGGTCGGGCGGACCTGGCCCACCGACGGCCGGGTCGTCGGCATCGTCACGGGCGGGGGCGACCTGGAGGGCGTGAACGCCGTGCGGCATGCGGTGCTGAACGCGGGGATGGTGCCGCTGGTGGTGGCGCCGAACGGCGGCACCCTCGGCTCGGGCGACGCCGCGGTGACCGTCCAGCGCAGCTACGTCACCGCGCGCTCCGTCGAGTTCGACGCCGTACTGCTGGCGGGGGCGCCGGACATGGGCGGCGACGCGTACACCCCGCGCGACTACAAGTCCGGGCCGGCGCCCGCACGGCCGGCGACGACCGACCCGCGGGTGAGCCTGCTGGTGTCGGAGGCGTTCCGGCACGGCAAGGCGATCGGCGTCTGGGCGGGCGGCGAGGTCGCGCTGGAGGCGTCGGGGGTTCCGGTCGACGCGCCCGGTGTGATCGTCGCCGACTCCGGCACGGCGGCCCTGGAACAGGTCACCGAACTGCTGGGCTCGCACCGCGTCTGGGAACGGTTCACCACCCCCCGGGGCTGAGGGCCGCACCCGCCGGGCCGGTCACCGTCCGCGGTGGCCGGCCCGGCGGCGTGCTCAGCACAGGACGCGCAGCGCGCCGGGCAGTACCCTGGCCGTGACCGGGACGAGGGCCTCGACCTCGCCGTCGGCGCCGTACGGTACGGCCCGGTCCGCCTCGATGCGGACCTCCCGGCCGCGCAGGACGCGGACCTGGGGACGGCGGACGTGACCGCCCGACTCGAGTTCCCTCATCAGGGCGAAGAACAGCAGCCGGGGCGCGTGGTGGATCATCACGACGTCCAGCAGGCCGTCGTCGACCCGGGCGGACGGCGCGATGCGGCGGTTGAAGCCGTAGTACCCGGAGTTGGCGGCCACCGTGGTGTAGCCCGTGAAGGCGTGCTCCTCGCCGTCGACGGTGACGCGGTAGCGGGTGGCGCGCCAGCCCGTGACGGCGCGCAGGGCGCCCGCGTAGTAGGAGGCGGCGCCGCGCAGCAGACGGGTCTCGTTGGCGTGGCGGTTGGCGAGCGCGTCGACACCGGCGTAGACGCTGCCGAGCACGACGGTGCGGTCGTGGGCGGCGGAGGTGAGCTCGATGGTGTCGACGGGGCGCGGCTCGCCCCGCAGCAGCACCTCGGCGAGGGCGGCGGGCTCGGTGGGCAGGCCCAGGGCGCGCGCGAAGTCGTTGCCGCGTCCGGCCGGGACGAGTCCCAGCGTCGCCCCTGTGCCGCTGAGGGCGCCGCCTATCCCGCCGGCCATGCCGTCGCCGCCGACGGCGAGCACCACCCGGCCGCGCTCCCCGGCCCGCCGGGCGATCTCCCGGGCGTGGCCGAGGCTGCGGCTGTACTCCGTCTCCAGCCCGGCGCCCGCCTCCCGCAGCAGCCGGGCCACCCCGAGCAGCGCGGCGGCCGAAGTGGCGCCGCCCGCGGTGGGGTTGACGACGGCGGTGAACTGTCGCATCGATGTGCCTCCGGGCTGAGGGGTGGTGCCGGACAGTTGTCTCACGGGTGGGGGTGGGCCGGGCGGCCGGGACCGTCCCCGGGCAGCAGGACGCCGGGGCTGAGCACTCCCGCCGGGTCCAGGCTCCGCTTGACGGCGCCCAGGGCCGCCACACCGAGCGGTCCCGCCTCCCGGACGTACCAGTCGCGGTGGTCGGTGCCGACGCCGTGGTGGTGGGTGATGGTGCCGCCCGCGGCGCCGATCGCCTCGTTGGCGGCGTGCTTGGCCCGAGTCCAGTGCGCCACGGCGTCCTCGCCCTGGGCGGAGACGACGGTGAAGTACAGGGAGGCGCCGTTCTCGTAGACGTGCGAGATGTGGCACATGACCAGCGGCGGGGTGCCGGCCCCGGTGAGGGTGGCGGTGAGCGCGTCGCGCACGGCGGTGTACAGCGCGGGGACGCGGGACCAGTAGGTCGCGGTCTCCAGGGTCTCGGCGAGCGCCCCGGCGTCGAGCAGCGAGTCGCGCAGGTACGGCGCCGAGTAGCGGCCGCGGGCCCAGCGCTCCCCCGGCTCGTCCCCGGCGAAGGTGCCGCCGCACTCGCGCAGGACGGCGGCGGCGCCCTCGCGGCGGTGCGCGGTGTCCTCCTCGGTGCCCTCGAAGCCGACGACGGCGAGGCAGCCGGCGTCCTGCCGGTCGAGAAGGGCTCCGATGGCGTCGGGCTGGGCGAGGCCGATCAGGGTCTCGGTCTCGTCGGACAGCCGCAGCACCGTGGGGCGCGGGCCGTCCTGGGCGAGGCGGCGCAGGGCGGCGGCGCCCGCGTCGAAGGAGTCGAACCGCCAGCCCTCGTAGCGGCGGACCTGCGGCAGGGGGCGTATGCGGACGGTGACCGAGGTGATGACGCCGAAGGCACCCTCGGAGCCCAGGATCAGCTGGCGCAGGTCGGGCCCGGCGGCCGAGCGCGGGGCGCGGCCGGTGACGAGGGTGCCCTCGGGGGTGGCGAGGGTGAGGCCGAGGACCATCTCGTCGAAGCGTCCGTATCCGGCGGAGGCCTGTCCGCTGGAGCGGGTCGCGGCGAAGCCGCCGATGGTGGCCCACTCGTAGGACTGGGGGAAGTGGCCGAGGGTGTAGCCCCGTTCGGCGAGCAGCGCCTCGGCCTCGGGGGCGCGCAGGCCGGGTTGCAGGGTGGCAGTGCGGGAGACCTCGTCGAGGTCGAGCAGGCGGTCCATGTGCCGCAGGTCCAGGGCGACGAAGCCGGCGCGACCGGACCGGCCTTCGGGTGCGAGGCCGCCGACGACGGAGGTACCGCCGCCGAACGGGACGAGGGCCAGGCCGTGCCGGGCGCAGGCGTCGAGTACGGCGAGCACCTCGTCGTGGCTGTCCGGGAGGACGACGGCGGCGGGGGCGTCGGTGGTGTCGCCGGTCCGCATCCGCAGCAGGTCGGGGGTGGACTTGCCGCGGGTGTGGCGGACCCGGGACTCGGCGTCGGTGCGCACCCGGTCCGGGCGGTCGCCGACGGCGGCCTCCAGGGCGCGGCGGGCGGCTCCGTCCAGCGGCGACGCCGGTACGCCGATCCCCTCCAGCGGGACGGGGACGGTGTCGCGGGGCTGCACGCCGAGCAGTTCGCGCAGCATCCCGGTCACCGTGTCGGGCAGCGGTGTCGCCCTGGCCGGGTCTCCCCAGCCGTTCCACAGCATGTCCATTGCCTGTCGTCCTCACGGTCGGTTCGGGGGGATGCCGGCTGCGCGGCCCCTGGGGCGTTACACTGTTACACATGACGCCCAACCGTCACAACGACTCGGACCGCAGCCCGGACCGGCCGAACGCCGCGGACAACGACACCGTGCTGGACGCCGTGCGCGACTGCGTGCTGGCCGTCGGGGTCCGCCGCACGACGATGACCGACGTGGCCCGCCGCGCCGGCGTCTCCCGGATGACGCTGTACCGGCGCTGGCCGGACGTGCGGACCCTGGTCGGCGATCTGATGACCCGCGAGTGGATCGCGGTGGCCACCGGCGCCATCCCCGATGCGCGGCCGGGCCTGGACACCCGCCCGCGCATCGTCGAGGGACTGGTCACCGGGGTGGAGGCGTTCCGCGCGCATCCGCTCTTCCGCAAGATCGTCGACGTCGATCCCGAGCTGCTGCTCCCCTACGTCCTCGACCGGCGCGGGGCGAGCCAGGAGGCACTGCTGGAACTGCTGGCCGGCGGACTGGCCGAGGGCCACGCCGACGGGTCGGTGCGCCCGGCCCACACCGGACGGCAGGCGCGGTCCGTCCTGCTGGTCGTCCAGTCCTTCGCCCTGTCGCTGCGCACCATGACCAACGAGGACGACGCCGAACTGACCCCCGGGGCCTTCCTCGGGGAACTGCGCACCATCCTGGAGAGGACCCTCGCCCCATGAGCCCGACCAGCAGCAGTCCCGCCGCCGGGGCCTCCCTGTCCGCCGCGCGGCGCTCGCGCGAGCTCACCGAGGCGGTGGGCGGCCCCGTCGTGGACGTCCTGGTCGTCGGGCTCGGCGCGACCGGTGCCGGCGTCGCCCTGGACGCCGCGGCCCGGGGCCTGAGCGTGGTCGCCGTGGACGCCCACGACCTGGCCTTCGGCACCTCCCGCTGGAGCTCCAAGCTGATCCACGGCGGCCTGCGCTACCTCGCCTCCGCGCAGCTGGACGTGGCCCACGAGAGCGCGGTCGAGCGCGGGGTCCTGATGGAGCGTACGGCTCCGCACCTGGTGCACGCCCAGCCGTTCGTGCTGCCGCTGACGCCGCTGGTCTCGCGGGGGCAGGCGGCGCTGGCGTGGGCCGGGTTCCGGGCCGGCGACACGCTGCGGCTGGCGGCGCGCACCGCGCGGGCCACCCTGCCCGCGCCGCGCCGGCTGTCCGCCGTGGAGACCCGGCACCTGGCCCCCGCCCTGCGCTCCGAGCGGCTGCGCGGCGGGCTGCTGTCCTGGGACGGCCGGCTCACGGACGACGCCCGCCTGGTGACCGCGCTCGCCCGGACCGCCGCCGCGCGCGGCGCCCGGGTGCTGACCCGGGTGCGGGCGCTGGAGCTGACCGCGTCCGGCGCCCGGATACGCGACGAGATCACCGGGGAGGAGGGCGAGATCCGCGCCCGCGCGGTCGTCAACGCCTCCGGGGTGTGGGCCGGTGACCTCACCGACGGCATCCGGGTCCGCCCCTCCCGCGGCACCCACCTGGTCCTGCGCTCCGACCGGCTCGGCCCGCTGCCCGCCGGCCTGCACGTGCCGATACCCGGGGAGACCAACCGCTTCGTCCTGGTGCTGCCCCAGGGCGACGGACGGGTCTACGTCGGTCTGACCGACGAGCCCGTGGAGGGCGAGGTGCCGGACGTTCCCGAGGTGCCCGAGACCGATGTGGGCTTCCTGCTGGACGTGCTCGGTTCCGTGCTGGACGTGCCGGTGCGCCGCGAGGACGTGGTGGGCGCCTTCGCGGGCCTGCGCCCCCTGCTGGACACGGGGCCCGCCGACCGGTCCGGCGGCGGTCCCCGCACGGCGGACGTCTCCCGCCGGCACGCGGTGCTCACCTCGCCGGAGGGCGTGGTCACCGTGGTGGGCGGCAAGCTCACCACGTACCGGCGCATGGCCGAGGACGCCGTGGACGCCGCCGTCGCCGCCCGCCGGCTCGGCGCGGGCCCGTCCCCCACCGCCGCGCTGCCGCTGGTCGGCGCCGCCGCACCGCACGCCCTGGCCGCGCTGCGGGCACCGCGCCGCCTGGTCCGCCGCTACGGCACCGAGGCGCCGGCCGTCCACGCCCTCGCCGCCCGCGGCCCCCGGCTCGGCGAGCGGATTCTGCCGGACCACCCCGTCACGGGCGCCGAACTCCTGTGGGCCCTGCGTCACGAGGGAGCCCTCGACGAGTCCGACCTCCTCGACCGCCGCACCCGCATCGGCCTGGTGCCCGAGGACCGGGCGGCGGCGCTGGACGCCGTACGCGGTCTGCTGGACGACGAGGCCCTGGCCGGGCGGGTGTGACACCGGCCCGGCACCGACGGGCCCGCACGACACCCAGCCCCGTACCGGCCCGACGGACGCACCCCCGCAAGTACGACGGCCCGGGCCGCCCACCTGACGCGGGGCGCCCCAGCGGCACCGGACGCCGTACCCGGTCTGCTGGACGACGAGGCCCTGACCGGGCGGGTGTGACACCGGCCCGGCACCGACGGGCCCGCACGACACCCAGCCCCGTACCGGCCCGACGGACGCACCCCCGCAAGTACGACGGCCCGGGCCGCCCGCCTGACGCAGGGCGCCCCAGCGGCACCGGACGCCGGGCGACCCGACCCAGCCGCGCAACTCACGACCCCGGGCCCCGAGGACCGGGCAGCGGCACCGGACGCCGTACCCGGTCTGCTGGACGACGAGGCCCTGGCCGGGCGGCTCGCAGCTCCGTGAGCGAAGGGCCGGGCGGCCCCCGGAGCGGGAGTCCCGCCTCCCGGGACGGGAGGAAGCCCCGCTCCCGGTCGGGTGCGGGGCTTCTCGATGGTCGGATGTGCTCCGGCTGTGCCGGGCCGCCCCGGTCGGTCAGGAGCCCTGGCCCCCGTCCTGGACGGCCTTGCGCACCTTCGCCTCGATCTTGTGCCGGGACTGACCACCCTCCTTCACGTACTCGGTCATCGCGGTCTGCGCGTCCCGGTCGAGGTCGCGCCAGGCCCGTACGGCGGTCTCGTAGGTGTCCGACTGCCGCGGGGTCCACTGATGCTGTGTGGGAGGCCCGTACGAGTCGCGCAGCGTCTCGACCCGGTGGCGGGCCTGGTCCGCCGCACGACGCTTGTGCACGAGCTCCTCGAATGTATGAGCCACCACACCTCGACCGTAGTCAGAGGAACCCCTTCGCGCGCGCCGAGCCCGAACCGCCCGGCCCCAGGCGGCCCCCACTGTGCACAAGTGGCCCCCGCCGGCCCCGAAGGGCCTTAACATCAAGCCACCGACGACGGGCCGGGCATATGCGGGAGATGAGGGAACGTGGCGGACATCGAGGGTGCGGCGGTACCCGAGCGGCTGCTGATCACCCGTACGACCACGGGCGACGGCGTCAGCGTCGTCACCCTCGCCGGGGAGGTCGACCTGGACGGCAGCAGTCAGCTCCGCGACGTGCTGCTGTCCTGCGTGCAGACGGCGCCGGGCACGGTGGTCGACTTCGCGGAGGTGGCCTTCCTCGACTCCAGCGGCATCAACGTGCTCATCGCCGCCCACCAGGCCGCCGAGTCCCGCGGCGTCTGGTTCCGGCTCGCCGCACCCCGGCACGCCGTCGAGCGCGTACTGCGGCTCGTGGGCGTCGACGGCCTCATCGCCTGTTTCCCGACGGTCGAACGGGCCCTGGCCGCCTGAGCCGCCGGCCGGGCGGCGTCAGCGCAGCGGCAGGCGGGCGTAGACCGTCTTGCCCGTCGCGTGCGGCTTGGTGATGACCTCGTCGCACAGGCGGGTCACGATCTCCAGCCCGTGCCGGCCGACCCGCAGGGGGTCGCGGGGCAGGAACGTGGGGAACTCCTCCCCCGTGTCCGACACGGCGATCTCCACACCGTCGTCCACCAGGGTCAGCTCCAGCCGGCAGGGGCCGGGCGCGTGCCGGAGCGCGTTCGTCACCAGTTCACTGGCGACCAGGCGGGCGGCGTCCAGGAAGCCGTCGGCCAGGTCCACGCCCCGCTCCCCGAGCCGGTCGACGAAGCCGTGCACGATGTCCCGGGAGGCCGGGATCATCGCCGAGCCGCCCCTGAACTCCACCGCCGAGGACACGACCGAGGCGTCCGCGGCTTCGGGTCTGTGCGCCGGAGTCATACAGAGCCTCACCGTCCGGTCCGGGGCCGGGTAGGGAGAGCGCGGGCCCCGGCCCCTCACGATACGCACCGGGACCGCCAGCACGGTCTCTTTGCCCCAACTTCCGCCGGACGCGCCGTTTTTCGGACAGCCGTGGGCCGAGTGCGCCGGAAAGGACGCCGTCCCGGTCGCTCCCGGGCACCCGGCGGTGGTCGTGGCGGGGCGCGCCGGGCCGCCGCCCGGGACGTCTTCGGGGTGGCGGCGGCCCGGTGCGCCCGGGCGGGTCAGGAAGCGGTGCAGCCGCCGACCACGGGTGCGGCGTCGCTGCCGTTCTTCGTCACCGTGAAGCCGAAGCTGGTCGACGCGCCGGGTGCCAGGGTGCCGTTCCAGCTCGGCCGTGCCGTCATGACGTTGCCGTTCCAGGCCGGCGTGGCGTTCCAGGTGGCCTCGACCCGCTGCGACGCCGGGAAGGTGACGGTCGCCGCCCAGGAGCCGATCGGCTCGCTGCCCGCGGTGATGGTGACCTGGCCGTTGTAGCCGCTGTTCCAGTCCGCGGTCCTGGTGTAGGTGGCGGTGCAGGTCGCGGTTCCGTCGCCGGGGTCGCCGCCGCCGTCGTCACCGCCGCCGGTGCCGCCGAGGGCGGTCAGGACGGCGTCGTAGGCGGGCTTGGCCGCGTAGTCCCCGTCGAACAGGAGCGGGGTGCCGCCGCTGCGCCACGAGTACTTGTCGGTGACGCCCCACACGGTGATGCCGGTGCAGCGGTCCACGGCGAGGCAGGCCTCGACCACGCGGGCGTAGTCGTCGGCCTGGGCGGCGCCGGAGCCCTCGATGTCCAGCTCGGTGATCTGCACGTCGACGCCGAGGTCGGCGAAGCGCTGGAGGTTGGCCCGACGGTCGGCCGGGACCGGGGAGTTGCTGTTGAAGTGGCCCTGGAAGCCGACGCAGTCGATGGGCACGCCGCGGGACTTGAAGTCCTTGACCATGTCGTAGACGGCGGTGCTCTTCGCGTTGATGCCGTCTGTGTTGTAGTCGTTGTAGCAGAGCTTGGCGGCGGGGTCGGCGGCGCGGGCGGTACGGAAGGCCTCCTCGATGTAGCCGTCGCCCAGCTTGTCCTGGAAGGGCGAGCTGCGCCGGGCACCGCTGCCGCCGTCCTGGAAGGCCTCGTTGACGACGTCCCAGCTGTGGATCTCGCCCTTGTAGTACCCCATCACGCGGTTGATGTGGTTGTTCATGGCGGTGCGCAGGTCGGCCGCGCCCAGGCCGCCCACCCAGGAGGGCAGTTGGGAGTGCCAGACGAGGGTGTGGCCGCGGACGTCCATGCCCTGTGCCTGGGCGTGGTCGACGACCCGGTCGGCGGCCGAGAAGGTGAAGGTGCCGCGGGTGGGCTCGGTGGCGTCCCACTTCATCTCGTTCTCGGGCGTCGCGGAGTTGAACTCCCGGTTCAGGGTGGAGACGTAGTCGGCCTCGCCGAGGTGGCCGGATGCGACGGCGGCACCGAAGTAGCGGCCCTGGGCGGCCGCCGCGGAGCCGAGCGTGTCGGCCGCGGCGGGCCCGGCGGACGGGGCGGCTTCGGCGGAATGGGCCGCAGCGGTCAGCGCGGCCGCGGCGACGATTCCGGCGGTGGCCGCTCTGGACAGACGGAGCAGAGTCATGCGCATGTCATCCCGTTCCTCGTATCGGTGTGCGGGAGCCGTTCGGAGCCGTCCGGGAGAACGGAAAATCCGAAAGTTTCGGAGTTATTTCCGAATGTCGCGGAGGAGGTTACGGACTCCGGCCCACGCGGTCAACGCCCCGTCCCGCTCACCCGCGCGGCCCCACCGCGTGCGCGATGCCGGTGGGGTGGCGCATTCTTGCTGTGTCGCCCGCGTGACGGCGCACGGTGTGACGGCGCACGGACGAGGTGGGGCCGATGAGTGCAGGCGCCGGGGACGCAGGCCGGACGCCGGGAGGGCCGACGGCACTGCTCGTCGACGCCTGCGCACAGGCGATCGGCGCGGCCGGCGGCTACGCGGGCGGGATCTACCTGCCCTCCCGCACACCCGGGCTGCTGCGGCTCGCCGTCCTCGCCGGACTGCCCGGACCGCTGTTCCGTCCCTGGTGGCGGCTGCACACCGACAGTCCGTTCCCGGTGGCCGACGCCTACCGGCTCGGCACCCGCGTGGTGCTGCCCAACTCGACCGAGACGATGCGCCGTTACCCGCAGTTCGCGGCCGGCCTGCCGTTCCCCTTCGGCTCCCTGTACGTGCCCGTCGCCGGCGCCGCGCGGACGTACGGCGTCCTGACCGTCCTGCGCCCCTCGGCCTCCGACACCGCCGAGGTGCTGGAGGGCCTGAACCGGATGGAAGAGACGGCGCGGGAACTCGGCGCGCTGCTGGACCGGTCGGCCGCGGACCGGGAGGCGCCGCCCGTGCTCTGGGACGGTGAACCGCTGTGCCTGCGGCCGCCGCCGTCCGCGCGCCACCCGCGGCACGCCGGAAGTTTCGCCTGGGACCCCGGCTCCGGCGCCGTCACCGTCGACGAGCCGCTGTGCGCCCTGCTCGGGCTGGCCGACAACGCCCGGCACCCGGTCGTCACACTCGACGCGCTCACCGGCGCGCTGACGCCCGACGACGGGCATCGGATCGCCGCGGCGCTGCGGCAGACGGCCGCCGGCCTGCCGCCGCCGCTGCCCCTGTACGCGCGGGCCGCGGACGGCACGCTGCGCCTGGTGGAACTGTGGCGGCCGCAGGCCGCCGGCCACGCCCGCGGCCCGGTGCGGGGCGTCGTACGCGAGCCGAACTGCGGCACCGTCGCGGACGCCGCGGCCGACCTGCTGCCGGACGGCGTGTTCTGCGTGGACCGGCTGGGCACCGTCGTCTACGCCAATCCCCGCGCCGCCCGGCTGCTGGGCCTGCCCCGGGCCCGGCTGCTCGGCCACTCCCTGTGGGAGGCCGTGCCCTGGCTGGACCAGGCCGCCTACGAGGACCACCTGCGCGGCGCCCTGCTCTCCCCGGACCCGGTCCACTTCCACGTCCGCCGCCCGCCCGACGACGGCCGCCGGGCCGCCCCGCAGCCCTACGAGGGCGACTGGCTCGCGGTCTCCGTGCATCCCGGCCGGGACCTGCTGACCGGAACGCTCCGCCCGGCCAACCGGGTGGCCGACGCGTCCGCCGGTCTCACACCCGAGCACGGCCCGGCTCGGGCGGCGTCCGGGGACCGGGACCCCGGGCCCGCCGCCGTCGCCACCACGCCGCCCGGGTACCGGCCCATCGTCCTGGCCGTGGCCCTGACCGAGGCGGTCACCGCCCGCCAGGTGGCCGCCGTGGTCGTACGGGAGCTGCTGCCCGCGTTCGGCGGCCGCCGGCTCGCCCTCTACCTGCTCCAGGAACGGCACCTGTACCTGGCGTGGGAGACGGGCTTCCCGCCCGGCTTCCTCGCCCCCTTCGAGGGGGTGGCCCTGGACGCCCGGCTGCCCGGGGTCGAGACGCTGACCAGCGGCCGCCCGCTCTTCTTCGACTCGATGCAGGCCCTGGCCGCCGCGTACCCGGGCATCCCGCTGGACGCCACGGAGGGCGCCCGCGCCTTCCTGCCGCTGATCGCCTCCGGCCGCCCGGTCGGCTCCTGCATCCTGGGCTTCGACCGCGCCCGGAGCTTCGGCACCGAGGAGCGCTCCGTGCTCACCGCCCTCGCCGGGGTGATCGCCCAGGCGATGGAGAAGGCCAGGCGCTACGAGTCCGAGACCGCGCTCGCCCGCGGCCTGCAGCGGGCGCTGCTGCCCCGCCGCCTCCCGGCGCACCCGCTGCTGGAGACCGCCGGGCGCTATCTGCCCGGTACCCAGGGCATGGAGGTGGGCGGGGACTGGTACGACGTGGTCGCCTCGGGCGACGGCATGGCGCTGGTCATCGGCGACGTGCAGGGGCACGGCGTGCAGGCGGCGGCCACCATGGGGCAACTGCGCAGCGCCGTGCGCGCCTTCGCCCTCGGCGACCGTCCGCCCGACGAGGTGCTCGGCGGCGTCAACCACCTGCTGACCGACCTGGACCCGGGCCTGTTCGCGAGCTGCTGCTACATCCGGCTGGACCCGGCCACCGGGCGGGCCTGCGCGGCCCGCGCGGGTCACCCGCCGCCGCTGCTGCGCCACCCGGACGGACGCACCGAGCCCGTGGACCTGCCCGGCGGGGTGGTGCTCGGGGTGGACCCCGGCGCGCCGTACCCGCTGACCGAGTTCCGGGTCGAGCCCGGCGCCGTCCTCGCCCTGTACACCGACGGGCTGGTGGAGCGGCCCGGCGCCGACATCGACGACGGCATCACCGCCCTCGGGCTGGCCCTGGCCAGGGAGGGCGCGCCGGCGACGGGGGCGGACGGCGGCTCGCTCGCGGGCGTCGCCGACCGGCTCACCGGCACCGCGCGCCGAACCGAGGACCGCCCCGACGACATCGCCCTGCTGCTCGCCACGCGCCACTCGCGGCACCGCAGTCCCGGATGAGCGCGGGCCCGGACCTGCCCGTGTCCGGTGGCTCCGTCACCGGGGGCGCCCCTCGCCTCCTCGGGCGCGGCAGTGTAGACATGGGCACATGGTCCGACTGATGGGTCGATCGGGAGAGCGGTCACCCCGTCGTCCCAGCGGTTCGCTCGCCCGGGTCCGGCGAGACGCGGACCGGTCATGGCGAGGGGCGGGACGGCGAGGACGCGCGGCGGCGCTGCGCTCCGCGCTGTCCGGGCGCAGCGTCGCCGGCCAGGTCTTCGCCCTGAACGTGTTCATCGTGCTGCTGCTCGTCGTTGCGGCCGCGGTGGCGCTGGTGCTCCAGGTGCGGCACGACAGCGAGGTGGAGGCCCGCAATCGGTCCGTCGCCGTGGCCTCGACGTTCGCCAATTCCCCCGGCATCCGTGAGGCCCTGCGCAGCCCCGACCCCACGGCCGTGCTCCAGCCCCGGGCCGAGGCGGTGCGCAGGGCGACGGGCGTGGACTTCGTCGTCGTCATGAACACCGACGGCATCCGCTACACCCATCCCAAGCCCGATCGCATCGGCAAGGAGTTCGTGGGCACCATCGCCCCCGCGCTGAACGGGGAGACGGTGACCGAGCAGGTCGACGGGACCATCGGCCCGCTCGTGCAGGCCGTCGTGCCCGTCGAGGCGCCGGACGGCGAGGTGGTGGGCCTGGTGTCGGCCGGCATCACGACGGAGAACGTGGGCGGCGCCGCCGACCGGCAGCTGCCGCTGGTGCTGATCGTGGCGGGCGTCGGCCTGGTCCTGGCGACGGCGGGCACCGCGCTGGTCAGCCGGCGGCTGCTGCGGCAGACGCACGGCCTGGGGCCGCACGAGATGACCCGGATGTACGAACACCACGACGCCGTCCTGCACAGCGTCCGGGAGGGCGTGCTCATCGTCGGCCCCGACGGCCGGCTGCTGCTCGCCAACGACGAGGCGCAGCGCCTGCTCGACCTGCCCGCCGACGCCGAGGGACGGCAGGTCGGCGAACTGGGCCTCCCGGACGACACCGCGGAGCTGCTGGCCTCCGGCCGGGTCGCCACCGACGAGGTGCACCTGGTCGGGGACCGGCTGCTGGCGGTCAACCAGCGCCCCACGGACATCCGCGGCGGCCCCGCCGGAAGCGTCACCACGCTCCGGGACTCGACGGAGCTGCGGGCGCTGTCCGGACGGGCCGAGACCGCCCGCGAACGCCTGGAGATCCTGTACGCCGCCGGTGTGGGCATCGGCACCAGCCTGGACGTCACCCGCACCGCCGAGGAGCTGGCGGAGCTGGCCGTGCCCCGGTTCGCGGACTACGTCAGCGTCGACCTGTACGACGCCGTGCTGGCCGGCGGTCAGCCGGGCAGCGCGACCCCGCTGAGCCGCGCCGCGCTCAGCGGCATCCGCGAGGAGGTCCCGCTCTACCCGGTCGGCCGGCAACTCCGCTTCGTGGTCTCCTCCCCGCAGGGCCGCTCCCTGGAGACGGGCCGCCCCGTGCTCGAACCCCGGCTGGACGAGGCCCCGGGCTGGCAGGCACAGGACCTGGAGCGCTCCGCGCAGGTGGTGGAGTACGGCGTCCACTCGCTGATCACCGTGCCGCTGCGGGCGGGCACCCTGGTGCTCGGGGTGGTCAGCTTCTGGCGTTCGGAGAAACCCGAGCCGTTCGACGAGGACGAGCTGACGCTCGCCGAGGAACTGGTCGCGCGGGCCGCGGTCTCGATCGACAACGCGCGCCGCTACACCCGCGAGCACAGCATGGCGGTCACCCTCCAGCGCAGTCTGCTGCCGCGCCGGATGCCCGAGCAGAACGCCCTGGACGTCGCCTACCGGTACCTGCCGGCGCAGGCGGGGGTCGGCGGCGACTGGTTCGACGTACTGCCGCTGTCGGGGGCGCGGGTGGCCCTCGTGGTGGGCGACGTCGTCGGCCACGGGCTGCACGCGGCGGCCACCATGGGGCGGCTGCGGACGGCGGTGCACAACTTCACGTCGCTCGACCTGCCGCCCGACGAGCTGCTCGGCCTGCTCGACGAGCTGGTGGGCCGCATCGACCAGGACGAGGCGGCCGACGACACCGCCCCGGTCACCGGCGCGACCTGCCTCTACGCCGTGTACGACCCCGTCTCCCGGGTCTGTGTGCTGGCCCGCGCGGGTCACCCGCCGCCGGCGCTGATCCGGCCCGACGGCACCGTGGAGTTCCCGGAGGTGCCCGCCGGACCGCCGCTGGGCCTGGGCGGCCTGCCGTTCGAGACGACCGAGCTGCGCCTGGCGGAGGGGAGCCGGCTGGTGCTGTACACCGACGGGCTGGTCGAGACCCGGGAACACGACATCGACGTCGGCCTGGAGCACCTGCGCCGGGCGCTGGAGACGGCCGGTCAGTCGCCGGAGGAGACCTGCCGGACCGTCCTCGACGCCCGGCTCCCGGACCGGCCGGGCGACGACATCGCCCTGCTCGTCGCCCGCACCCACGCGCTCGGCCCCGACCGGGTCGCCGAGTGGCAGGTCCCGAACGACCCGGCGGCGGTCGGCGAGATCCGCTCCCAGGTCACCCGGCGGCTGGCCGAGTGGGGGCTGGACGAGCTGGCCTTCACGACCGAGCTGATCCTCAGCGAGCTGGTCACCAACGCGATCCGGTACGGCGGGGAGACCGTCCAGGTCCGGATGGTGCGGGACCGGAGCCTGATCTGCGAGGTGTTCGACAGCAGCAGCACCTCGCCGCACCTGCGGTACGCCGCCATGACGGACGAGGGCGGGCGCGGCCTCTTCCTCGTCGCGCAGCTCGCCGAGCGCTGGGGCACGCGGTACACGCCGGCCGGCAAGGTCATCTGGGCGGAGCAGCCGGTGCCCTGACGGGGCGCCGATATCGCGTCCGTGACGGATTCGCGGGCACCTCGCGCCGTGCCGTGCACGCCATGGCAGGCGTGTCACTGGCGACGATCGCCTTCCTGACACCCGAGCGGGCCTCGGCGACGGTGCGCGCTCCGGGTCTCGACGACCCGCCGAAGAGGGAGACCGCCATGCGCTTGGTGTCGAGCGCGGAGAACTCCTCGCTCGACGGGAAGGCGCAGTACCAGTACATCGAGGACATCGGCGACGGCCGCGGCTACACCGCCGGCATCATCGGCCGCTGTTCCGGCACCGGCGACATCCTCGACCTGGTGGGGCTCCACGCAACGTGCTCGCGCCCCGTCTGCCGGCGCTGCGCGCGGTCGACGGCTCGGACGCGCACGAGGGTCGCCGGGCCGCCCGCGATCCGGATTTCCGCCGGGCGCGGGACGACGAACGCGACCGCGTCTGCTTCGGCCCGGCCGTACGGCAGGCAAAGGCGGACGGACTTGCGCACGCCCGGGCAGTTCGCGTACTACGACGCGATCGTCATGCACGGCGGTGGTGAGGAACCGCCCGGGCTTCGGCGGCATCCGTGCGCGCCCCGGGCCGTGCCCTGCCCCCGTCCCGGGGCGGTGACGAGGTGACGAGGGCGGCCCGGACCCACCGCCGGGCACGACGCCCTTCGCGGGTTCCGGTGTCAGTGCCGGAACGCGTCCTTGCCCTTCTCCTTGGCCTGCCGGGCGTCGCCCTTGGACTGCTCGGCGCGGCCCTCGGCCGTCATGCGCTCGTTGCCGACGGCCCGGCCGGCCGCTTCCTTGGCCTTCCCCTTGGCCTGTTCCGTCTTGGCCTTGGACTTCTGGTTGCCGGCCACAGTGGCTCACCTCTCGGCGTTCGCTTGCGATGTCCTGCCCCTGCGGGTCGCCCGGCGCGGCCGGATCAAACCCGGCGGCCCGCGGGGTGAGCGGGCGAGCGCGGGGTAGGCGGTCGGCAGGAAACACCCGTCGTCGACTCGGAGGAACGTCATGGCCGGAGTACTGGACCGGATCAAGCGGTTCGCGCGCAGCCCGCAGGGCCGCCGGGCGACGGAGCAGGTGCGCAGGGCGGCGGCGGACCCGCGCCGGCGGGCCCAGGCCCAGCAGATGCTGCGGAAGTTCGGCAAGCGGCGCTGAGCGGCCGCTCCACCGGGGCGGCGCCTCAGCCCTGGCCCGCGTGGGTGTGGCTGTGGGACCGCTCGGGCGGGCAGCGTCCGGCGCGGCCCGCGCGGTCCCGCCGCCAGTCGAGGACCGCGACGGTCAGCGCGCACAGCATGGCGACGACACCGGAGCCGACCGACAGGGCCACGGCCTGGTGGTAGTCGTGGGTGGCGTTCAGCGTCAGGTAGAACAGCCCCGGCAGCGCGGCGGTGCCGACGGCGCCGCCCAGTCGCTGGCCCGTCTGGAGGGCGCCCCCGGCCGCGCCCGCCATCCGCACCGGCACGTCCCGCAGCGTCATGGTGATGTTCGGGGAGATCACGCAGCCGCTGCCCAGGCCTCCGACCAGCAGGGCCGGCGCCGCGAACCACACGGCCCGGTCGGAGGGCGTGAGCCACAGCACCACGGCGGTGGTGCCCAGCCCCGCCATGACGGCCACCAGCCCCCAGACCGTCAGCAGCCGTCCCAGCCGCTCGACCAGCCGGCCCGCCACGGCCGCGGCGGCGGCGGAACCCACGGCGAACGGGGTCACCGCCAGGCCGGACATGAGCGGCGAGTAGCCGAGGCCGTTCTGGAAGAAGAGCGCGAAGACCAGCCACACGCCGCTGAACCCGACGAAGTACAGGGCGGCCAGACCCGCGCCGGTGGCGTAGCCGCGGGTCTCGGTGAGCAGGCCGGGATCGAGCAGCGGCTCGCCGCCGTGGCGGGCGACCCGCCGTTCCCAGCGCGCGAAGGCGGCCAGGAGGACCAGCCCCACCGGGAACAGCCACCACACCCTGGCGACCCCGCCGCCCTCGGCGAGCACCAGCGGCAGCATCAGGGCCAGGATGCCGGCGCCCAGGAGTGCCACTCCCACGGGGTCCAGCCGCCCCCGGCCACCGGGGGCGACCCGGGGCAGGAGGCGGAGGCCGAGCACGAGGGCCAGGGCGCCGAGCGGCACGTTGACGTAGAAGATCCAGCGCCAGCCGCCGGAGCCCGCCAGGGCCAGGATCAGTCCGCCGACGACCGGCCCCACCGCGCTGGAGACACCGACGGTGGCACCGAACAGCCCGAAGGCGCGGCCGCGCTCCGCGCCCCGGAACAGTTGCTGGATGAGCGCCGAGTTCTGCGGCGCGATGCTGCCCGCGGCGACCCCCTGGGCGAGCCGCGCGACGACCAGGAGTTCGATGCCCGGCGCGGCCCCGGCCGCGGCGCTGAAGACGACGAAGGCGGCCAGGGCGACGAGGAAGACGCGGCGCCTGCCGAACGTGTCGCCGACCCGGCCGGCGGTGACCAGCGTCAGGGCGAACGCGAGGGCGTAGCCGGACACGACCCACTGCACCGACGCCGCCGAGGCGTGCAGGTCCCGTTGCATGGACGGCAGGGCGACCGCGACGATCGTGACGTCCAGCAGGGTCATGAAGCCGGCGACCAGCGTCACCCACAGGGCCCGCCACCGGTTCGGATCCGGGCGGTCGTCCGGACGGTGCACCGGGGGCTCCCCTCGTGAGGTGGACGCGATCGCCTGCCTCACGCCTTGGTCACCCGTGACCGGGGGTTCAAACCCCGGCCCGGAGCCCGGGGCAAAGTCAGGCCATGACATCCCATAAGATCGACTTATGGGCCCATAGACCGGACCCGCGTACCGACTTAGGCTTGCCTTAGCTTAGGCTTCCCCAAGAGTCGATCTGTCACCGCTCGAAGGGAACCTGAACATGCCCCGCCCTCTGCGGGTAGCCATCGTCGGATCCGGCCCGGCCGGGATCTACGCCGCCGACGCCCTGCTCAAGTCCGAGGTGGCCGCCGACCCCGGTGTGTCCATCGACATCTTCGAGCGCATGCCCGCCCCGTTCGGACTGATCCGGTACGGCGTCGCGCCCGACCACCCGCGGATCAAGGGCATCATCACGGCCCTGCACCAGGTGCTCGACAAGCCGCAGATCCGTCTCTTCGGCAACGTCGACTACCCGACCGACATCAGCCTGGACGACCTGCGCGCCTTCTACGACGGCGTGATCTTCGCCACGGGCGCCACGGCCGACCGGGCGCTGCCGATCCCCGGCATCGACCTCGACGGCTCCTACGGTGCCGCCGAGTTCGTCGCCTGGTACGACGGCCACCCCGACTTCCCGCGCACCTGGCCGCTGGAGGCGGAGAAGGTCGCCGTCCTCGGTGTCGGCAACGTGGCCCTCGACATCGCGCGGGTCCTCGCCAAGACGGCCGACGAGCTGCTGCCGACCGAGATCCCGCCGAACGTCTACGAGGGCCTGAAGGCCAACAAGGCGCTCGAGGTCCACGTCTTCGGCCGCCGCGGCCCGGCGCAGGCGAAGTTCAGCCCGATGGAGCTGCGCGAGCTGGACCACTCCCCCAACATCGAGGTCATCGTCGACCCCGAGGACATCGACTACGACGACGGCTCGATCGCCACCCGGCGCGGCAACAAGCAGGCCGACATGGTCGCCAAGACGCTCGAGAACTGGGCGATCCGCGACGTCGGCGACCGGCCGCACAAGCTGTTCCTGCACTTCTTCGAGTCGCCCTCGGAGATCCTCGGCGAGGACGGCAAGGTCGTCGGCCTGCGCACCGAGCGCACCGCGCTGGACGGCACCGGCAATGTCAAGGGCACCGGCGAGTTCAAGGACTGGGACGTCCAGGCCGTCTACCGGGCCGTGGGCTACCTCTCCGACCAGCTGCCCAAGCTGCCCTGGGACATCGACTCGGGCACGGTCCCGGACGAGGGCGGACGCGTCATCCAGGAGTCCGGCGAGCACCTGCAGTCGACGTACGTCACCGGCTGGATCCGGCGCGGCCCGGTCGGCCTGATCGGCCACACCAAGGGCGACGCCAACGAGACGGTCGCCAACCTGCTGGCGGACTACGCGGGCGGTCGGCTGCAGACGCCCGCCGCGCCGGAGCCGGAGGCGGTGGACACCTTCCTCGCCGAGCGGAACGTCCGCTTCACCACCTGGGACGGCTGGTACAGGCTCGACGCCGCGGAGAAGGCGCTGGGCGAGCCGCAGGGCCGCGAGCGCGTGAAGCTCGTCGAGCGTGAGGACATGCTCCGGGAGAGCGGCGCCTGAGCCGTCCGGGAGCGCGCGGGCGTGGGCCCGGGACGAGGGGAGTGCTCTCGTCCCGGGCCCACGCCCGTCGGTCCGGGTGCGCCGCGCGCCCGGGCTCAGACCTCCAGTTCGCCCTCGATCCGGCGCAGCTGGTGGCGGGCCATCGCCAGGTTGGCGCGGCTCGCGTCGAGCACCAGGTAGAGGAACAGCCCGTTGCCGCCGCGGCCCTTGAGCAGGCGGATCAGGTGGTACTGGCTGTTCAGGGTGATCAGGATGTCCTCGATCTCCTCCTTCAGGCCGAGGAGTTCCATGGTGCGGAGCTTGGCGCGCACGACGTCGGTGTTGCCGGCGGCGGCCACCTCCAGATTGAACTCCTTGGTGCCGCCCAGGGTGCCGAGGGCCATGCCGCTGGTGTAGTCGACCAGGGCGGCGGCCGACGCGCCGTCGATAACGCTGAGGCATTCCTTGAGTGAGGTCTCCAGGTTGGCCATGCGTGGTTCCTTTCCGGACGTGATCGGTGCGGGATCGGTGCGTGATTCGGTACGTGATCGGTTGATCAGGTCGGCCGGCGGTGGCCGCCGGCCTGCGGGCTGGGTCGGTGCGCGGGCCGCTGCGGGGTGCGTACCGGCAGGGTCCCGATGGGGCGGTCCGTCTCCGCGGCCGCGGGGGTGACGTGCTTGGCGGGCGCGGTGCGGGCGCGGTCCTGGCCGACGCGGTCGGCGACCAGCTCCCCGATCCGCGCGCCGCTGCGCCGGCCCTCCAGATGCAGCCGGCCCACGTTGACCCGGCCGTCGGCGAGCAGGGTGAGCACGGCGGCCGGACCGGCGGCGTAGGTGGCGACGTAGCCGTCCGCGCCGCGCAGCAGCAGCTCGCGGAAGCCGCCGCGCGCGGTGGCCTCGGCCATGCGGTGCGCGACGCCGAGGGCGGCGGCGGTGAGCGCGGCGAGCCCCTCGGGTTCGGTCCCCGGTGCGTCGTGGGCCAGGACGAGCCCGTCGACCGTGGCCGCGAGTGAGCCGGTCAGCTGGGGCACGCGGCCTCGCAGGCGGTGCAGTTCGTCCAGCACGTCGCTCTCGACGGCCATGAGCAGTCTCCTTTCGGCACGCTGACGGCGCGCGCGGATCACAGGGCCTCCAGGGCGTCTCGGAGCCGGCGCAGCAGGGCGGTGTCCGGGTCGTCCCACACGCCCCTGCCCGGGTCGGCCGCCGGGCGCGACGGTGCGGGCGCGGGTGGCGCCGGGGCGACGAGACCGGCGGCGGCCAGGCGGCGCAGTTCGACGAGGGTGTGGTACGTGCGGCAGGCGAGCGCCGAGGCGATCTCGGCGGCCGTGCGGACGCCGTCGACCTGCGTCAGGGCCCGGCTGCGCCGCACCGGCAGAGCCGCGGCGCGGGCGTCGGGCACCCGGGTGAGGGGGGCGGTGTCGATGGCGGCGTCCGGCCAGATGCGGTCCAGCAGGGCGCGCCGGCGTCCGGTCTCGCGGACCACGACGTCCACGGGCACGGACCGGACCGCGCCGAGCCAGTGCACGGCGCCGGGACGGAAGCGGTGGGCGCGCGTGTCGTGGGCGAGGACGAAGTAGGCGGCGTCGAACAGCGCGCCCAGGTGGCAGACCTCCAGCGCCCCGGCGGCGAGCCGGCCGCTGTCCACCAGCCGGTGTCCGACCCGGTGCTGGGTTCTGCCCCGGTCGACCGCGTCCCACCAGCCGTCCGGGGCGACGGCGCCACTGCGGGTGAGCAGCGCCCCGAGGTCCGGGGTGAAGGCGGACTCCACCTGCACGACGCGGCCCGCCGACAGGTAGACGATGCCCCGCTCGCCGGAGAGGGCACCGGTCGCTCCCTCGGCCGCGAGCGCCCGCAGCGCCGCCGACGTCGTCTCGTGCGCGGTCCACGTGGTCGTCACTCCGGTCGCCCTCGTCACCCGAGCACCAGACGGTCCGCCATCTCGGCCAGCCGGATGCGGGCCAGGGCGAGGTTTCCGTCGCCCCGGTCCAGCCACAGGTGGAGGAAGACGGTGCTGTCGAAGGGGGTACTGACGAAGCGGAGCAGGTGGTAGGAGTCGGCGGTGGTGGCGATCAGGTCCTCGACCGCCGGTTCCTTGTTCGGCCCGGCGGCGCCGCCGGCGCCCAGGGAGCCGTGCTCCGCGACGTGTCGGGCCAGTTCGGCGGTCTCCGCCGCGGTCGCCTCCCAGTCACCGCCCGGCGCGTCGCCGACGGCACCCAGGGCGAGTCCGCTGATCCAGTCGACCAGCGACGCGCCCCGCACACCGGGCAGCCGCATGGCTTCCACCAGACTCTCGTCGATTCCGGGCACGCCGGATCCCCTCCCCTGCACGGCTGTACCGCGAACGTGACGCCGAGACTACGGAAAGTGCACGCATCCGGTGAGCGCTTTGGCATTTTCCAGAGGAACGTGCGCGCGCTGCGGCATACTGCGGTGTTTGGCCGTGCGGCGGCCCGGCGGAGGGGCATCGCGCGGGCAGGCCCGCCCCGGTGCGGATGGTGGGCGGGCCTGTCCGCGAGGGCCATGGTGAGGGCGGCGCGCCGTGGCGGACCACGGGTGAACGGGGCCGGCCTCGGGTGCGGGCCGCGCGCCCGGCACGTTTCCCGCACACGGGTGCTCCAGTGCTTGGGTACGGCGTGGCGGGCAACCCGGGGGCCATGGACCGACCTCACCTCCCCCGTCGCGGGGCACATGCCAACGACGGCACCGCGGACGCGGACCGCGCGCCGGACCGGACCGGGTCCGGGGACTACGGTCCGGACGCCGCCACCGAGCGTGCCGCGCCGGACTCCCCCACCGGACTGCCGAAACGCTCGTGGTCCGCGCTGCTGCGGCGCGTGGTCTCCGAGTTCAAGGACGACGAGCTGACCGACCGCGCCGCCGCCCTCACCTACTACGGCATCCTTTCGCTCTTCCCGGCCCTGCTGGTGCTGGTCTCCCTGCTGGGGATCGCCGGGCAGTCGGCCACCCAGGAGGTCCTGGACAACATCCAGAAGCTCGCGCCCGGCGCCGCGCGGGACGTCATCACCAACGCGGTGGAACAGCTGCAGGCCAAGGCCGGTCTGGGGTCCGTGCTGGCGGTGGTCGGCCTGGTCGGCGCGATCTGGTCGGCGTCCGGCTACGTGGCCGCGTTCATCCGCGCCGCGAACGCGGTGTACGACGTGCCCGAGGGACGCCCCGTGTGGAAGGTGCTGCCGCTGCGGGTGGCGCTGACCGTGGTGCTGCTGGTGCTCGCCGTGGTCAGCGCGCTCATCGTCGTCTTCACCGGCAGCCTGGCCCAGCAGGCGGGCACCGCGCTCGGTGTCGGCGACACCGCGATGACGGTGTGGACGTACGCCAAGTGGCCCGTGCTCGTCCTGCTCGTCACCTCGATGATCGCGATCCTGTACTGGGCCACCCCCAACGCCCGGGGCAGGGGCTTCAAGTGGGTCACGCCGGGCAGCCTGCTCGCGCTGCTGATCTGGCTGGTGGCCTCCGCGGGCTTCGCCTTCTACGTGGCGAACTTCGGCTCGTACAACAAGACCTACGGCACCCTGGCGGGCGTCATCATCTTCCTGGTGTGGCTGTGGGTGACGAACCTGGCCATCCTGTTCGGCCTGGAGTTCGACGCCGAGCTGGCGAGGCAACGGGTGATCGACGGCGGCCATCCGCCGGACGAGGAGCCCTACGTCGAGCCCCGCGACACGCGGGCATGGGACGAGGCCGACCGACGGCGCGCGTCGCCGGACGAGTGACGCCCGCCCGGCCTACGGCAGGATCGAGTCGACGTATCCGCCGTCGACGCGGACGGCCGCTCCCGTGGTGGCGGAGGCCTGGGGCGAGCTCAGGTACACCACGAGGTTGGCGATCTCCTCGGGCTCGATCAGCCGCTGGAGCAGCGACTGCGGGCGGTGTTCACGCATGAAGGCGCGCTGGGCCTCGTCCCAGGGGAGGTCCCGGTCGACGAGCTGGTACACGAAGTCCTCCACGCCCTCGGTGCGGGTCGGCCCCGCGATGACGGAGTTGACGGTGACGCCGCTGCCGGCCGCCTCCTTGGCGAAGCCGCGGCCCACCGCGAGCAGGGCCGTCTTGGAGACCCCGTAGTGGATCATCTCGGCCGGGATCACGACGGCCGAGTCACTCGCGATGTACAGCACCCGGCCCCAGCCCCGTTCCCTCATCCGGGGGAGATGGGCGCGCGTCAGCCTGACGCCCGCGAGGACGTTGATCTCGAAGTAGCGGCGCCACTCGGCGTCGCTGATCTCCAGCGCGGGAACGGCGCCGAAGACGCCGAGGTTGTTCACGAGGATGTCCACGTCGGGCAGCGTCTCCAGGGCCCGCTCGGCGCCCTCCTCGGTGCCGAGGTCGGCCGCCACCGGCACGAACGCGCCGTCCGGCACCTCGGCCCGCAGTCCCGTCACGCTCTCCTCCAGGCGGCCGGCGTCGCGTCCGTTGACGCCCACCGTGGCACCGGCCCGGGCCAGACCGGCGGCGATCGCCGCGCCGATGCCCTGCGAGGAGCCCGTCACCAGTGCGGTCCGCCCGCCGAGGTCGAGGTTCATCAGGTCGCTCCCTTTCATGCCGTACGGTCGGTCCTCGTGCTCCCGCCCACTCTCGCGCACGGCGCACCCGGGACCCGCCGGCGCCACCGCGCGCCGCCCCTCGCCCCGCCCGGTCGGCGGACCCCGAGTGCTCTCGGCTGACCTGCGGCGACGATACTTGCCTCTGTCCGTGCCCCTGCTTCCCGATGGACTCATGCCGACCTCTTCCGCCGCCCTCCCCTCGACTCCGCCCACGCTGTGGTCCGCCCGCGGCCGCCACGTCGGATCCGCGGCCGAGGACACCGTCCGGGACCACCTCCAGCGGATGAGGGACGGCCAGGTCGTCGACGACTTCCTGGAGCTGCCCGACGAGCCCCCGGAGCGGAGTGCCGGTGTCCGGGTCTTCGAGGCCCGCTGGAAGGCCCCGGGTCCCGTCACCGTGCGGGCCAGGCTGACCCTGGCGCCCCCTTCGGCCGGCGGGCAGGAGTGGACGCTGCTGGCGGAGGCCGAGGCGGCCTGGGACAACGCCTGGCCCTCCCCCGCCACCGTGTTCTGGCCAGACGACCCGGACGTCACCTGGGACCGGGACATCGCCACGGGTCTGCGGCTGCGGGGCATCAACACCCTCCCGGACGACGACAAGGCGGTACGCAGGCTGCTCAAGGAGGCCGGGCGCAGTCCGTGGAACATCCACGTCGTCGTGCACGAGGCGATGACCCCGGACCACCGGGGCCGGGTACCGCTGGCGGACCGGCTGCCGCCGGGCCTGCGGCACCGCGTGGTCGAGCACCGCGCCGCACCCCAGCAGCTGCGGGTGGTGAACTGGGCGCTGGAGGACTTCGGCGTCCAGGTGCCGCGCGGCGGTGCCGCGGTGCTGCCCGGCACCCCGGCCCCGGACGGCTGGGAGGCCGGGGACTTCTCCGTGCGCACCGTCTTCCTGGACGGGTCCGAACCGGCCGGCCTGATCGCCGCCGTGACGTCGTTCGACGCCCTGGCGCGGCCGCTGACGGCCGACGCCCAGGAGGCCCTCGCCGCCCTGCGGGAGGACTGGCGGCTGCTGACCATGGCCGAGGAACTGGAGCGCGAGCGCAAGCTCGTGGCGATGTACGCCGAGGCCCTGGAGGCCATGACGCAGTCCCGGGACCTCTACCGGGAGGCGGCCGAGAGCGCGGCCGAGGCCCTGGCCGCCTACCGGGAGTCCGCCGGCGGCCTGCCGGCCGGGCGGGCGCCGTCCGAGCCGCCCGCGTCCCCGTTCCGGGGGCTGACCCGCACGCTGGAACGGTTCCGGGGCACCGGCCGGTCACGCCGTACGGCTCCTCCCGGCCAGGACGGCGAGAAGGGCGCCCCGGGCGACTCCGGCGGCTGACTGAGGGCACCCTCACGTGTCAGGCGACGGGAGGTGGATACGCGGACCGCACAGCCGTACGGCCCGTCCCGGAAGGTCACCGACGCCATGGACAGCCAGCACGAGGGCACCGCCCCCGCCTCCCCGCCACCGACGTCCCGGTCGGACACCACGCTCCGCGTCAACGGCAAACCGCACACCCTCACCGTCGACCACCGCCGCGTACTGCTGGACCTGCTGCGGGAGGACCTCGGTCTCGCGGGTGCCAAGAAGGGCTGCGACCACGGGCAGTGCGGCGCCTGCACGGTCCTCGTGGACGGGCGGCGCGTCAACAGCTGCCTGCTGTTCGCCGTCGCCCTGGACGGCTGCGAGATCACCACCGTCGAGGGCCTCGCCGGGGACGGCGAGGAACTGCACCCGATGCAGCGGGCCTTCCTGGACCGCGACGCCTTCCAGTGCGGGTACTGCACGCCGGGACAGATCTGCTCCGCGGTGGGCGTGCTCGCCGAGGCGGCTGCCGGGCACCCGTCCCACGTCACCGACCCGCAGGCCCCCTCCGGCGAGCCCGTCCCGCTGGGCCGCGAGGAGATCCGGGAGCGGCTGAGCGGCAACATCTGCCGGTGCGGGGCCTACCCGCGCATCGCCGACGCGGTCGAGGACGTGATCTGAGTGCAGCCCTTCGCCTACGTACGGGCCGGCAGCGTCGAGGAGGCCACCGACGCGTTCGCCGCCCACCCCGGCGCCCGCTACCTCGGCGGCGGCACCAACCTCGTCGACCTGATGAAGCTCGGCGTGGAGACGCCCGCCGCCCTCGTCGACGTCACCCGGCTGCCGCTGGACACCGTGGAGGAACTGCCCGACGGTTCGCTGCGGGCCGGGGCCATGGTGCGCAACAGCGACCTCGCGGCCCATCCCGCCGTCCGCGACCGCTACCCCGCGCTGTCCCAGGCGCTGCTGGCGGGCGCCTCGGGGCAGTTGCGCAACGCCGCCACCACGGGCGGCAACCTGTTGCAGCGCACCCGCTGCCCCTACTTCCAGGACCTGTCCAAGCCCTGCAACAAGCGGGAGCCCGGCACGGGTTGCGGCGCCCTCCAGGGCGTGCACCGCGACCACGCGGTGCTCGGCCACTCCGAGCAGTGCATCGCCACCCACCCGTCGGACATGGCGGTGGCGCTCGCCGCCCTCGACGCCCGGGTGGAGCTGCACGGCCCCGACGGCACCCGGAGCGTGCCCGCCGCCGACTTCCACCGCCTGCCCGGCACGCACCCCGAGCGGGACACGGAGATCCACCCCGGCGAGCTGATCACCGGCGTGGTCCTGCCCGCCGCCACCGCCGGGCTGCCCTCGGCGTACCGCAAGGCGCGGGACCGGGCGTCGTACGCCTTCGCCCTGGCCTCCGTCGCCGTCGTCCTGCACATGGCGGACGGGGTGGTGGACCGCGCCGGGATCGCCTTCGGGGCGCTGGCGCACCGGCCCTGGCGGGCTCGGCGGGCCGAGGACGCGCTGGTGGGCGCGGCGCCCACCACGGCGGCCTTCGAGCACGCCGTCGACCTGGAACTTGCCGCCGCCGAACCGCTGCGGGACAACGCCTACAAGGTGCCGCTGGCCCGCCGGCTGGCCCTGGACGTACTGGACCGGCTCGCGCCGCCCGCCACCACCTGAACCGGCGTCCACGAGGAGGACCCCCATGACCGGCACCGAAACCGTCCTGGGCGCTCCGGCCGAGCGCCGGGAGGGGCGGGAGAAGGTCACCGGCACCGCCCGGTACGCCGCCGAGTACGACGTCCCCGGCCGGGCACAGGCCTGGCCGGTGCCGGCCGCCGTGGCGCGGGGCCGGGTGACCGGCGTCGACACCGCGCCCGCGCTCGCGCTGCCCGGCGTGCTCGCGGTGCTCACGCACGAGAACGCGCCCCGGCTCGCCGATCCGGAGGACCCCACCCTGGCCGTGCTGCAGAGCCCGCACGTCCCGCACCGGGGCTGGTTCGTGGGCCTGGTGGTCGGCGAGACGCTGGAGGCGGCGCGGGCCGGCGCCGCGGCGGTGCGGGTCACGTACGAGGCGGAGGAGCACGACGTGACGCTCACCGCCGGCCATCCGGAGGCGTACGTCCCCGACTCGGCCAACGGCGGGTTCCCGGCCGTCACGGAACACGGGGACGCCGAAGCCGCGTTCGCGTCGTCGGGGACCCGGCTGGACGTCGAGTACCGGGTCCCGCCGCTGCACAACCACCCGATGGAGCCGCACACCAGCACGGCGTGGTGGGAGGACGGCCGGCTGACCGCGCACTCCTCCAGCCAGGGCACCACCGCCGTACGCGCGGAACTGGCCCGGATGTTCGAGCTGCCCGGGGACCGGGTCACGGTCCTCGCCGAGCACGTGGGCGGCGGCTTCGGGTCCAAGGGCACGCCCCGCCCCGACGTGGTGCTGGCCGCGATGGCGGCGCGGGTGACCGGACGGCCGGTCACGGTGGCGCTGCCGCGCCGCTACCTGCCGGCCGTCGTGGGACACCGCGCGCCGACCCTGCACCGGCTGCGGCTCGGCGCCGGCGCCGACGGCCGGCTCACCTCCCTGACGCACGAGGTGACGACGCACACCTCCCGGGTGAAGGAGTTCGTGGAGCAGGCGGCCGTCCCCGCCCGGGTCATGTACGCCGCGCCCGCCCTGCGCACCGCGCACCGCGTCACCCGGCTGGACGTGCCCACACCGTCCTGGATGCGCGCCCCCGGCGAATGCCCCGGCATGTACGCGCTGGAGTCCGCGATGGACGAACTGGCCACCGAGCTCGGCATCGACCCGGTGGAGCTGCGGATCCGCAACGAGCCGGAGACCGAACCGGACAGCGGCAAGCCCTTCAGCAGCCGGAACCTGGTGGAGTGCCTGCGCGAGGGCGCCCGCCGCTTCGGCTGGCAGGACCGTGATCCGCGCCCGGGGTCCCGCGCCGCCGGGCCGCTGCTGATCGGCAGCGGGGTGGCCGCGGCCACGTACCCGGTGCTGGTGTCGCCGTGCACGGCCTCGGCGCGGGCGCTGCCCGACGGCGGCTTCCTGGTCCGGGTCAACGCCACCGACATCGGCACCGGCGCCCGAACGGTCTGCGCGCAGATCGCGGCCGACGCCCTCGGCGTGCCGCTGGACCGGGTGCGCATCGAAGTCGCCGACAGCGGCATCGGGTTCGCGCCGATGGCCGGCGGCTCCTCCGGCACCGCCTCGTGGGGGTGGGCCGTGCACGAGGCGTGTGTCCGGCTGCTCGGCCGGCTCGACGGGCACTCGGGGCCGCTGCCCGACGAGGGCGTCACCGCCGACGCCGACACCTCCGGCACCGCGGACGCCGAGAGCCCGTACGCGCGGCACGCGTTCGGCGCGCACTTCGCCGAGGTCACCGTGGACACGGTCACCGGTGAGGTGCGGGTGACGCGGCTGCTGGGGGTGTTCGCGGCGGGGCGCATCCTCAACGCCCGTACCGCCCGCTCCCAGTTCGTCGGCGGCATGACGATGGGGCTGGGCATGGCGCTGACCGAGGACAGCACGGTGGACCCGGCGTTCGGCGACTTCACCGAGTCCGACCTGGCCTCCTACCACGTGCCCGCGCACGCCGACGTGGCGGACGTCCAGGCGTACTGGGTCGACGAGGAGGACGCCCACCTCAACCCGATGGGCAGCAAGGGGATCGGTGAGATCGGCATCGTCGGCTCGGCGGCCGCCGTCGGCAACGCCGTCCACCACGCCACCGGCATCCGCTTCCGGGAACTCCCGCTCACTCCGCACCGGGTGCTCACCGCCCTGCTGGAGCACGAGCACCCCGCGGGCATGCTGGGCGTGTGAGCGCACGGCCCGTGGCCCGCGCCGGGTGCCGGCGCGGGCCACGGATGTGTGCGGGGGGTGGTTGAGCGGTGGCCGTCCGGTCAGTCCGCGAGGCGGCTCGCCCGGGGCATCGGGCCGGCCGGACGGCGCCTGGCGGGCACCTGCGAGGCAACCCGTACGCACAGGGCGGTCAGCGCGACCAGTGACGCGAGTACGGCGACCGCGACGGCGATCCGGGTGGGCGCCAGGGTGAGGTCCACTGCCCGGGACACCCGCGACGAGGGGGTGGCACCGCCGTAGAGCTTGGCCGCGGCCAGCGCCGCCGGTGCGACGACGGCCGCGGCGAGCAGCGGCACGGCGGGCCGCACGGTCAGCAGCAGCGCCAGCAGCAGGCAGAGCGCGGACAGGCCGAGGGCGACTCCGTAGGCGCGGGCCGAGGCGTCGTTCTGGTGGAGCGGGAAGTAGGCGACGCCGCACCCGGCGAGGACGGCTACGGTGAGCCACACGGGCCAGGCGGGGCCCCGGTCGGCCCGGCGGGCGGCACGGTCGCGCCGCGCGGGTTCCGCGCCGGGGTCGCGGTCCCGGCCGCGGTCGCGGGTGGCGCGTGCCTCGTCGTGGTCGCGTCCCCGGCGGGCCGGGCGGGCGGTCCGGCGGCGTTCGCGGCCCCGGCGGTCCCCCGCCGCGAACACACCGGCCAGTCCGGCCGGCCGGGCGGGCGGCTCCTCGTCCTCGCGGTGGCCGTCGCCGTCGCCGTCCAGGGCCGCCCGCAGGTGCCGGGCGTCGGGCCGGTCCGGGCGTACCCGTCCGTCCTCGGCCAGGCGGCCGATGAGCTGCACCAGTTCCTCGACGGGGCGGCCGGTGGCGGCGGCCCGTACGGCCTCCTGGCCGCAGTGCGGTTCCAGGGGCGTGCGGTGGAGCAGTTCCATCAGCCGGGTGACGTCCTCCACGGAGCGGCACTCCGCCGCGGCCCGGATCGCCTCGTCCGCGCTGTCCGGGTTGCGCGGGGGCCGCGTCAGCAGGCCGACCAGCCGGGTGACGTCCTCCACCGAGCGGTTCACGCCGACCGCGCGGAGCGCGTCGATCGTGGCCTGCGCGTACTGGGCGGACCCCTCCAGCATCGTGATGAGGTCGACGACCTCCTCCAGCGGCCGGTCGGCCACGGCGGCGCGCACCAGGTCGCCGACGGGGTCGCCGTACTCGCGTACCGGCTCGTCGGGCATGACGTCGTCGCGCATGCCGTCGTCGCGCATGCCGTCGTCCTGGGCGGCGTCCTGGTCGAACACTTCCCGGTCGAGTACGTCGGGGTCGAAGGCGTCCTGATCGAAGGGGGCCTGCGGGGAGTGGGCCTGCGGGGAGGGCCGGTCGGCGGCCGGCTCCTCGGCAAAGCTCCTCCCGGCGGGCGCGGCGGCCTCCTCGCGCGCGGGGCCTCGGGGAGCGGGCTGCGGGACGGGCTCCTGCGGGGCGGAGTCGGGCTCCCGGTGGGCCGGTTCCCCGGGGGCGGGCGAGCGCGCGGCCGAGGTGCGGCCGGCCGGCGTCCCGGAGCCGGGTCGCGCGCCCGGCGCACGCACCGGGTACGTGCCGGTGGCCGTGGTCGTCTCCCCCGTGGGCAGGTCCACGGCGGATATGGCGTATTCGGGCGAACGGGGTGAGGAAGATCCGGTGGTCATGATCTCTCCGTGTGGTGGGGGTGCGGCCGCCCTGCGTCCCCGACATGCGACACGCGCTGTGTGCTGACTGCTGACCATTACTAAGCACGTCCGCCCCGGCGTGCCACCGGAGTGGGCCACAGGGATGAGAGACCGGCCGCCGGGGACTTGCCTGCCTTGCGAACGGGCATCCGCAAGGCAGGGCGTCTGCCGCACACCATGAGGAGGGGGCGGGGTGGACACGACCACAGTGGTGATCATCGCGGCGGTGACGCTCGCGGTGGCGGTCCTCGCGACGGCGGTGGCCGTGCTGGTGCGGCTGGTCCGCACCCGGCGGGATCTGGAACGGGCGGGGCTGCCCACCGGTCCGCGGTGGGTCTTCTGGGGCGCCGTCCTCTACCTGGTGCTGCCGGCGGACCTCCTGCCGGACCCGGTCTACCTGGACGACGTGGGCGTGCTGCTCCTCGCGCTGCGCTCCGCGCGCGGCCCTCTCGGCGGCCGGCGGGGCGCCGAGGACCGGCGGCGGGACGCCGGTCCGCCCAATGACTACGCTGCGTAAGGAAACCAATCACCCGTTCGATTCGTATAAGTCTCTGGAAGCCGAAGGAAGTCGGCGGACCAGGCGACGCCGTGACCGGGCCGTCGTCTGATCGGCGCAGCACCGACTAGGGAGAGACGATGCAACCGTTCGCGCTCAACTACGCACGGCCCGCAGTGGAGTTGGAAGCGACAACTCCCTACGTCTACGACTCCGGGCTGCAGTTGAACGTGCTCCTGGACGGGCGGGTGGCCGCAGGTGACCACGCGCTGCTGAGAGAGCTCGGGACCACGACCTCCACCGCGGGGTCGAAGACTCACTTCGACGACTGAACACGGGCCGTCGCACATGACCGTTCTGATCCTGACCTGTGACGAGGACGTCACCGCGGACATGGTGGTCGTCCACCTGAACGCGTCGGGAGTACCGGTGGTCCGCCTGGACCCCGCCGATCTCACCGGTTCCGTCGCTCTCTCCGGCGAGTTCGTGCACGGCTCCTTCCGGGGCCATCTGTCCTCGGGGGGCCGACTGGTGAGCATCGGCGGGCTGCGGTCCGTCTGGGTGCGCAGGCCGGGCGGTGCGGCCGCGCGGGCCGCCGAGCCCTCCGCGTGGCTGACCGAGGAGTCCGGGCAGGCGCTGTACGGCATGCTCCGCGACTGCGGGGCGCGCTGGATGAACGATCCGGACGCCGCGCACCGGGCCCGGCACAAGCCCTGGCAGCTGCGCCTGGCCCAGCGGTGCGGGCTGCCGGTGCCGGCGACCCTGATCACGACGTTTCCGCGCGCCGCGCGCGAGTTCGCCGAGCGCTATCCGGACCTGGTGGTCAAGCCCGTCTCGGGCGCACACCCGCAGGATCCGCCCCTGGCGGTGCCGACCAGTCGGGTTCCGCCCGAGGCCGACTTCTCCGCAGTCGCCCACGGCCCGACGCTGCTGCAACGCCGGGTCGCCAAGCGCGCCGACATCCGGCTCACCGCCGTCGGCGAGGAGCTGCTGGCCGCGCGGAAGGCGGCCCTGGCGTGCCCGGACCCCGCCGAGGTCGTCGACGTCCGCTTCACGGCGTCCCCCGAGCCGTGGCGGCCCGTCGAGGTGCCGCCGCTCGTCGCCGAGGCCGTCCGCGCCTATCTCCGCGCGGCGCGCCTCGCCTACGGTGCCTTCGACTTCGCCGAGGACGGCGACGGCACCTGGTGGTTCCTGGAGTGCAACCAGTCGGGGCAGTTCGGCTTCGTCGAGGTGGACACGGGTCAGCCGATCGCCCGCACCATCGCCGAGTGGCTGGCCCGCCCCGCTTCCGGGGAGCCGGTGGACGCGGGCGGCCCGGACACCGCGGCCGTCGGGTGAGGCCGCGGCCGCCCGTCAGCTCGGGCGGGGGCCGGGCAGCAGGGCGGTGCGCTGCCAGCCCGCGCCCGGGGACGGCTGCCGTTCGGCACCGGGCAGGTGACCGGGCGTCCGCAACGGGCGCATGACCACCTCCAGCTCCCTGCTCACGCGCTCGGCATCCCTTCGCACCTGCTCGGGGACGTCACCGCGTTCGGCGACGAGTCGGTCGTAGATGGGGGAATCCTGGAACACCCGTCAACGTGCCTTTCGTGTCGTCCGCCCCCGTACGGAGGCGCGACTGAGCAGTCTAGGCGTCCGCCCACCCGGTGGTGCGCACATGTCCGAAGGTGACGGCCGCTCAGGCGCCGGTCGTGGAACCCGGCCGGACGATCATGAGCACCGTCACGGTGGCCCACAGCAGGTTGAACAGGCCGGTGAACATCGCCAGCCGGGCCGTCCCGGCACGCTCGACGGGCCGCCGGCCGGTCAGGTCCTCCAGCAGTTCCTCCTGCCGCGGCAGGACGAGGGCGAGCAGGATGCCCGCCGCGGCCGCGGTGAGGGTGATGGACGCGATGAGCCACGCGTCCCCCAGCACACCCATCGCCAAGGCGGTGGCGAGCCCGAGGAGCGGTACCGCGACGCCGAGACCGGCGTAGACCCGGCAGACGCGGTGCAGCAGCCGGACGTTGCCGATGCCGACGGTGTCCCCGGCACCGGTCTCGGTCCCTTCTGTGCCCCCGCCCACGGGCAGGGCCACCGCCGCCCGGCGGACGGCAGCCGGGAACATGCTGGCCGCGACGGTGACGGGGCCGATGGCGAGGATGGCGGCCAGGACGTGGAGGGACAGCAGGAACTTGGTCATCGGTCGGGGCTCCGGGAGGCGGGAGGGGCGGTGCGGTGAGAGCCACGTTAGGAAGGCGTCGCGTGATCGCACAGGGGCTGGAACGACAGCCTTCAACGGGTTCTCGCCAACGCCCCCACCAGCCGCCGGCCATCGGGCCGGGCGATGTCGCGGTACGGCACACGGCCTTCTGTGTGCGGCGGGATCCCGCTTATCGTGGCTTTCATGCACTCCGTGGCGATCCTGGTCCTCGACGACGTGGTGCCGTTCGACATGGCGGCGCCCATGCAGGCCTTCGACTGGACGCGGCTGCCCGACGGGCGCACCCCGTACCGGGTGCGGCTGTGCGCCGAGTCGCCCGAGGTGCGCACGCACGGGCTCGTCCTCCGCGTCGACCAGGGCCTCGAGGCGTTGGAGTCGGCCGACACGATCATCGTGCCGGGCCGCTCCGACGAGTCCGGACCGCCCTCCGAACGTGTCCTGGCGGCGCTGCGGCGGGCGGCCGGCGCCGGTACGCGGATCGCGTCCGTGTGCGTGGGCGCCTTCGTCCTCGCCGAAGCCGGACTGCTGGACGGCCTGCGGGCCACCACGCACTGGATCGCCGCGGCGGAACTGGCCCGCCGCCATCCGCGCGTGCGGGTGGAGCCGGATGTGCTCTACGTCGACAACGGCCAGATCCTCACCTCGGCGGGCGCCGCCGCCGGTCTCGACATGTGCCTGCACATGATCCGCCGGGACCTGGGGTCGGCGGTCGCCGCGCACGCCGCCCGGATGTGCGTGGTGCCGTTGGAACGGGAGGGCGGGCAGGCGCAGTTCATCGTGCACGAGTACCCGCCGGTGCCGCGGGGTTCGGACCTGGAGCCGCTGCTGGAGTGGATCGAGGACAACCTGGCCGGGGAGATCACCCTCGGGGCGCTGGCGGCGCGCTCGGGCATGAGCGAGCGCACCTTCAGCCGCCGGTTCCGCGAGCAGACCGGCACCACGCCCTTGCAGTGGCTGCTGCGGGCTCGGGTACGGCGCGCCCAGTACCTGCTGGAGAACGGCGACCACTCGGTCGAACGGATCGCGCGGCAGGCCGGGTTCGGCTCCCCCACGGCCTTCCGGGAGCGGTTCCGGCGGGTGGTAGGGACGACACCCCACGCCTATCGCGCCGCGTTCCACGGGAAGTCCGCGACTGCGGCACGGGACGCGTAGGGCCCGTCTCGGGGATCGGTCCGCCGGCAGCGGCCCGGCCTCCGAGACGGGCCCCGGGGCACGGCGTTCTCACACGGCCAGCGACAGGCCGCTCTCCCCGTCCGGGTCCGCCGCGCGGGCGGTGTCCGCCGTCCGCCCCTTGGCAAGCAGCAGCGCGTCGGCCTTGGCCACCGCGTCGTGGATGCCGGTGGTCGCCATCATCACGCAGAGCGTGTAGCTGACGTCCGCCAGCTCGCGCGCCGCCGCCGGGCTCTGCCTCTCCGCCTGAGCGATCCGCAGTGACGCGTACCGCGTCAGCAACTCCCTGACGACCTTCGGGTCCGGTTCGAGCACGAAACGCCCCTCTCTCGATTTGCGCTCCGTATGCCCGAACCCGGACGAAACAATCCCACCATGCTCTCCACCACCCGCATTTGACGAAAACCTGTCGCTTGCTGTCCAGCCTTCATCGAATGACGGCAATCTTCTGATCGAAAAGGAGCAGAACAACTTCGTGTGCGACCGGACGCCTCTCCCGTTACTTGACCGAACGTTCTAGATACCCCTAGGGTCCTCGATGTGGCCAGGACCAAGGAATTCGATCCGGACGCCGCGTTGCAGTCGGCCCTCGAGCTGTTCTGGCGGCGCGGCTACGAAGCGACGTCGATGTCGGACCTCGTCGAACACCTCGGCATCGGCCGCGCCAGCCTCTACGCGACCTTCGGCAGCAAGCACGCGCTGTACCTGAAGGCCATGGACCGGTACGCCGAGACCCGCGAACCGGCCCTCCTCGCCGAGTTGTCCCAACCCGGCCCCGCGCTGCCCGCGGTACGGGCGGTGGTGCGCCGGTTCGCCGCGGAAGCCGCCTCGCCCCAGGCCCGGCTGAGCGGCTGCTTCGTCACCAACACCGCGGCCGAGCTGGCCCCGCACGATCCCGCGGCGGCCCGCCGGGTCGAGCTCAGCTGGGAGCACATCGAGACCCCGCTGCACTCCGCGCTCGTACGGGCCCGGGCCCAGGGCGAGCTGCCCGAGGACCGCGATCCGCGGGCGCTCGCCCGCATGCTGCTCGTACTGATGCAGGGCCTACGGGTCGTCGGCAAGGCGTCGAACGATCCCGCCCGAGTGCGGGACGCGGCCGAACAGGCCTTGGCCCTGCTGGACTGAGCACACCCACCGGCACCACCGGGCCGCCTTCCGCGCGCCCGAATAATGAACCGATCGGTCAAATATCAGGAGAACGGCATGACCGCCACGGGCGCCGCCGACGTCACCACCGCACAGCAGCGGTGCGCCTTCGTCCTCCTCGGTGGCGTCCAGGCCACGCTGATCTTCACCCTCGCGGCGATCGCCGTACCGCTGCCCCGCATCGGGCTCGAACTCGGCCTGCGGCGCGCCGACCTGATTCTGCTCAGCGCCGCCTACGGACTGACCTTCGCCGGGCTGCTGCTCTTCGGCGGACGCCTCGCGGACCGCTGCGGCGGGCGACGTGCCCTCACCGCGGGCCTGGTCCTCTTCGCCGCCGCCTCGGCCGCCGCCCCGCTCGCGGGCGGCATGGGGACACTGCTGGCGGCACGCTTCGCGCAGGGGGCGGGGGCGGCTCTGATCGCGCCCGCCGCCATGGCCGTGCTCCGCACCGTCTTCCCCTCTCCCCTCGCGTACGGCAGGGCGATGGCCACCTGGGGAGGACTCTCGATACTCGGCGCGACCGCGGGCAATCTGCTCTCCGGCGTCATCTCGACGCTGCTGTCCTGGCGCTGGACCTTCGCCGTACCGCTCGCAGTGGCCCTCGCCGCCCTCGCCCTGGCACCCCGGCTGCTGCCGGACACCGCCCCGAGCCGGGACAGGACCCTCGACCTGCCGGGTGCGCTGCTCGCCACCGCCGGGATCACTCTCGCCAGTCACGGACTCGTCGTCACCGACACCCACCCCTGGTCGTCGGCCGGTGTGCTCGTGCCGCTACTCGGCGGGGCCGTGCTGCTGGCCGGGTTCTGGTACGCCGAGCGCCGCGCCGACGACCCGCTGCTGCCGCCCCGCTTCCTGCTGCACCGGCGGCGGATCCTCGCCCTCGCGGCCATCGCGCTGAGCGCCTGCGCGACCGCGATGACCTTCGTGGTCCTCTCGCTCCACCTCCAGCAGGCGCGCGACTGGTCGCAGATGCGGACCTCGGCGGCGTTCCTGCCGTTCGCCGTGGCACTGGTCGCCTCGGGCCGGGCGGCGGGTCCGCTCATCGGCCGGTACGGGGCCCGGACCGTCACGTCCGCCGGGCTCGGCACCGGCGCGGCCGGGCTCGCGCTCCTCGCGCTCACCGGGACCGACCCGCACGTCTCGTACGGGTACGGACTGCTGCCGGGCCTCGTGCTGCTGCCGGCCGGCGCCGCGGCGTCCTTCGCGGGAGCCGCCGTGCTCGCCACCGAGGGCGTGCCGCGGCGGCGGACCGGGCTCGCGGGCGGCGTACTGAACACCGCCATGGAATTCGGCCCGACCGTCCTGTTCGCCCTCCTGCTCACGCTCGGCAGCGACGCCTCGTCCTTCGCCGCGACGGGGGCCGCTCTCGCCGCCGTCGCCCTCCTGAACCACCGCACCAGGTAATCCACTGCTCAAGGAGCCACCGAAATGAACCGCTTCACCGGCAAGACCGTCCTCGTCACCGGCGCGGGCTCCGGCCTCGGCCGCGCGATCGCGCTCGCGTTCGCGGCCGAGGGCGCGTCCGTGGTCGCCGCCGGGCGCACCGCGGCCACACTGCGCGAGACGGCCGGCCTCATCGAGCGCGCAGGCGGCACGGCCGCCGCCGTCACCGCCGACGTCACCGACTCCGGTCAGCTGAGGAACCTGGTACGCGAGAGCGTCGTCCGCTTCGGCGGACTGCACATCGCGGTCAACAACGCCGGGATACTCCGCGGCACCGTGCCCGTCGGTGAGGTGAGCGAGGAGGACTGGGATGCGGTGCTGCGGACCAACGTCACCGGCGTCTGGCTGGCCATGAAGCACCAGATCGCGCACATGAAGGACCACGGCGGCGGCGCCATCGTCAACATCTCCTCCAACCTCGGCGCCCACCTGCGGATTCCGAACGCCGCCGCGTACGTCACCTCGAAGGCGGCGGTCTCCGCGCTGACCCGCGCCGCCGCCCTCGACCACATCCACCAGGGCATCCGAGTCAACGCGGTCAGCCCCGGCGCCTCCGCCGCCCCCATGTCGCTGCTGCCCGGCGAGAGTGAGGCCGACCGCGCCGAGCGCGTGAAGACGGAGAACCCGCTCGGCCGGGTCGCGGAGGCGGAGGAAGTGGCGGCCGCGGTGCTCTACCTCGCCTCGCCCGCGGCCGGCGCGGTGGTCGGCGCCGACCTGGTCGTCGACAGCGGAGCCTCGGCCTGACGGCCGTTGATCCGGTCCTCGCACATTGGACCGAGGGGCCGCCGGGCCAGGCAGTCGCAGGTGACCGCTGCCCGGCGGCCGTGGTCAGGCGACCTGGCCGCTGTGCAGCGCCGTGTACGCCCCTCCCCCGCGCAGCAGTTCCTCGTGGGTGCCGGTCTCCAGGATCCGGCCGTCACCCATGACCACGATCCGGTCCGCACCCCGGACGGTGGACAGCCGGTGGGCGACGACGAAGGTCGTACGGCCGCGCAGCAACCGGGCCAGGGCCTGCTGGACGAGGGCTTCGGACCGGGTGTCGAGCGCCGAGGTGGCCTCGTCCAGGATCAGCACCCTGGGATCCCGGATCAGGGCGCGGGCGATGGCCAGTCGCTGACGCTGGCCGCCGGACAGCCGTGCACCGTGCTCCCCGACGACGGTGTCGAGGCCCTGCGGCAGCCGGTCCACGAACTCCAGCGCGTTGGCGTCGCGCAGCGCCCCGCGCACCGCCTCCTCGTCGGCGTCGTCCATGCCGTAGGCGACGTTCTCCCGGACGGTGCCGTCGAAGAGGATCGACTCCTGCGGCACCACCGAGACGAACCGCCGGTAGGTGCGCAGGTCGAGGGTGCTCATGTCGGTGCGGTCCAGCAGCAGGCGGCCGGATGTGGGCCGCAGGAAGCCTATGACGAGGTTGAGCACCGTGGACTTGCCGGCGCCGGACGCGCCCACCAGCGCGATCGTCTCACCGGGTTCGACCGCGAGCGTGAAGTCGCTCACCGCGGGCCGTCCGTCGCCGTCGAAGACGTGGCCGACCCCCTCGAAGGTGACGGCTCCGCGCAGCGAGGCGAGCTCCGCCTTGCCCTCGTTGTCCTCCAGTTCGGGAGCCTGGAGCACCTCGCCGACCGAACGGACGGACTCCAGGCCCTTGGTGATGACCGGCGCGAGGCTTGCCAACGTTGTCGTGGAGTTGGTGAGGGTGGTCAGGAAGGCGCTGAGCATCACGACGTCGCCGGCGGTGACGCCCCAGACGCCGTGGTACGAGATGAGCGCGGCGCCCGCGAGCACCAGCACTCCGACCACGTTGAGCACGACCCAGGACAGTGAGCCGAAGCGGCCGTTGACCAGGTCCAGGCGCATGCCGGAGGTCAGCAGCCGGTCCAGGGTGCCGTCCATGCGGCGCAGCGCCTTGCGCTCCAGGCCGTGGGCGCGGGTGACCGGGATGAGCCGGGTCATCTCCGTCACCCGGGAGGACAGGGCCTCCACCTCGTGGCGGAAGTGTTCGTTGTGGGTGCGCAGGCGGGCTCTCAGCCGCGCCACCAGGAGGGAGGCGGCGGGGACGACGACCAGGAAGACGGGCAGGAACTCCGGGGTGCGGACCGCGATGATGACGAGGCCGCCGGCGAGGACGGTGAACGCGCCGAGTCCCGTCTCGGCGGTCTGCTGGACCATCTGCTCGACCGTCTCGACGTCCCGGACGACCTTGGCCTGCAGCACGCCGGCGCTGACGCGCGAGTGGTAGCCGATGGAGAGCTGCTGCATGCGGGTGCACAGCGCGGAGCGCAGGGCGGTGCCCATGCGGCGCACGCTGCCGTACAGGAGGCGGACGTACAGCAGGTGCAGCGGGTAGTTGACGACCAGGATGAACATGATGATCCCGGTGCTGGTCCACAGGTCGCCGATCGGGCCGTGCTGGACGACGGTGTCGATGATGGACGCGGTGATGAGGGGCAGCAGCCAGACCGGGCTGTGTTTGACGGTGAAGACCGCGACCGCGCCGGCCAGCCGGTGGCGGTCGGCGCGGAACAGGTAGACGAGCGTGCGTATCGGGTGTTCGCCCCGGTAGCGGTGGTCGAGCGGCTTTTCGGGCGGGGACGCCATCGGCGTGGTCCTCCTGGTGGCCGAAGGGGTACAAGCGCTTTCTTCCGCGCGCTTTCCTACCCCGTCGGTAAGGAGTACGCCACCGTGTCCCGCGGGTCGGTACACCGGCACGCCGGTACGTCGTCGCGTCCGTCGCGCGCCGGGGGGAGACCCGCGCCTTCTCCCCCGTGGAGGGCGCGGGCCTCAGTCTCCGAGCGTGCGGGCGAGTTCGGTGGTGGCCCGCGTGATCTCACTGTCGTCGTCGGCGAGCAGCCGCTCCAGCTCGTTCCGCCGGGCCCGGACGGCCTGCCGTGCCGCGCGCTCCCATGCCACCGGGTTCTCCCGGTGGTTGAGCAGCTTGGGATAGACGGTGGCGGTGGTCTCCCACTGCCGTGCGTCGGCGATGTTCTTGAGCAGCTGGATGATCTGGGCCCGGCAGTTCACCTGGGGCCGCTGCGCGAGCTCCCAGAGGAAGGGGACGGTCGCCGCGGTCGCCTGCTCGACGACGAAGCCGTACTGGCAGATGCGTTTCCGCAGATCGGCGAGGGCGGCTCGGGCGGTCTCCGGGTCACCCCCGGCGACCTTGCGCAGCAGGCGCGGAATGGCCGCGGCCGAACCGCTGGAGTCCTGGATGTCGCTCCAGGGCACTCCGTCCAGCCCCGCGAGGGGGGCGGCGGCACGGGGCAGGCCGGGCGGCCGCGTCTGACGGTCGGTGCGCCGGATGCTCGGCTCGGGTGTCGGAGCGCTGCGCATGGTGTGGGGCCCTCCGCGGCAGTCGGGTCAGAAGAGGTGACGGGTCGTCAGGGTGGCCCAGACGGTCTTGCCCGCCGGCGGCCTCGGGGTCCAGCCCCAGTCGTCGGCGAGGGCGTCGACGATGCACAGGCCACGTCCGTGCTCGCGCAGCGCGGAGCCGTCTGACGGGGTGCGCACGGGTGCGTTGTCGCCCGGGTCGGAGACGGTCAGCATCAGGTGACCGGGACCCAGGGCGAGTCCCAGCCTGACCTCCGGCGCACCGGCCCGGGCGGACGGCACCGCGTGGGCCACGGCGTTGGAGGCGAGTTCCGTGATCACGAGGACGGCGTCGTCGGCGTGCCGGTCCAGGGACCAGCCGCTGAGCGTCTCCCGGGTGAAGACCCGGGCGCGGGCGAAGCCTTCCGCGCTGCACGCGATCCGCAGCACCGCGGCGTCCGGACTGCCGTCCCGCAGGCCCGACTTGGCGTCGGGAGCGGCGAACGGCCGAGGGTCGCGGCCGACGGCCGGCCGCGCCGTGTGGGGGAGCCCGCCGGACCGGCTCGCCACCCCTGCCTCCGACGCGGGTTCGCCGGACGACCGGAGCCTTAAATGCGCAGGTGACGACACGGCATCTCCCTGATGCGACGTCAGAACGGGGCGCCTACCGGGGGGTTGACGCCACGGCTATTATCCACGCTGACAGCGCTCGCGTGCAATTGCACGGGAAATTGCGCGAAAAAAATCGGATGGGGGCGCACGGGGACCGAAGAGGCCCGGTCCGCTCCCCCGAACGGCAAGGAGACCTCGGTGCCACCAGTGCGCAACGGAGTGCGGGCCAGCTCGTTGGAGGCCTGCTGGAAGAAGAGTCGGCACAGCAACGCCGAGGGCAACTGTGTCGAGGTCGCCCTGGTGGACGGCGGCATCGCGATGCGCAACTCCCGCGATCCCGACGGCCCCGCGCTCGTCTACACCCCCGCCGAGGTCGCCGCCTTCCTGGCCGGGGCGAAGGAGGGCGAGTTCGACCACCTGCTGTGAGGCGGGCGGCGACCACGGCGACGCGTGCCGCGGGGGACGGGTGCTTTCGCCCAAGCGGAGGCCAACTACCCGATTTCCACGGGCGGATGCGGTAGGCACAGGCGAGATGAGATAGTGTGGTTTCTCAAGTCTGCCGGTCTGCTGGGAGTCAGGATGTCCGCCGCCGCGTCGCCTCGCATCTCCCGTCTCGAACCTTATCTGGACCGGGCCGAGCCGGCTCCCACCCTGCTGAAGATGCTCGTCGGCGTGCAGCTGGCGGGCTTCCGCGAGGACGCCGGCCTCTCCCAGGAGCAGGCGGCGCGCGAGCTGGGTTTCAGCGCGGCGAAACTCTCGCGCATCGAGTCGGGCAAGGGCCGCAGGCCCCCGGCGGAGAAGGACGTCCGCGCGCTGCTCGACCGGTACGGCACCGATGCGTACGAGGCCTCGGTCCTGCTCAAACTGCTCCGGCGCGCCGGTGAGCCGGGCTGGTGGCAGCGGTACGACAAGCGCCTGATGCCCGAGTGGTTCGACCGTCTGGTCGGACTCCAGGAGGCCGCGGCGACCATCCGGACCTTCGAGATCCAGTACGTTCCCGGCCTGCTCCAGACGCCGGACTACACCCGTGCCGTGGTCGAGCGGGGCCTGCCCAACGCGCCCGAGGGCGAGGTCCGGCGACGGGTGGAGCTGCGCATGCGCCGCGCGGAGCTGCTGCACCGCAAGGACGGCCCGCAGCTGTGGGCGATCATCGACGAGTCCGTGCTGCTGCGCGTGCTGGGCAGCCGCGAGGTCATGCGCGAGCAGCTGGAGCATCTCGTCAAGATGGCGGAGGAGCCCCATGTGACGCTCCAGATCGTGCCGCTGGACGTCACGAACGCTTCGGCGCCCGCGATCCCGGTCACGTATCTGCGTTTCGGCGGCGCCGACCTGCCCGACGTGGTGTACCTGGAGCACATCCGCAGCGCCAACTTCCTCGAAGACCTCGACGAGACCGAGGAGTACCGGGTCGCGCTGGACCGGCTGGCCGACGAGGCGCTGACCCCGCGCGAGTCACTCGAGCTGCTGCGCTCGACGATGGCGCAGCGCTACCCCGGGAAGTAACCGACGCGGCCGTCGGTGATTGACCGGCCACCGCGAGAAGAGGGGCCGCGCGGCCTCGCGCGGCCCTCACCTACGTCGTCCGCTAGCGGAGGCGGCCCAGTCCGCCGAACTCGATCCACTCGTCGCTGAGCTGGCGGGGAGCCACATCGGTGTCCGGACGCCAGGTGGAGACCTCCACCAGGCCCGGCTCCAGGATGTCCATGCCTTCGAAGAGGGCCTCGACGTCCTTCGGCTCGCGGACCCGTCCCCAGTGCCCCTGCGTCGCCTGGTCCATGAAGTCCGTGACGGACTTCCGCACTTCGGCGTCCTCGCTGACCAGCTGGCACATGACCGCGTAGCTCCCGGGCACGAGCCGCTCGGTGACGCGGCGGACGACCGCCGTCGGGCCGTCGGTGTCACTGTCCGGGATGCAGTGGAAGACCGAGTTGAACAGCACGGCGACCGGCTGCGAGAAGTCGATCAGGCGCTGGGTGTCCGGGTGGGAGAAGATCTCCTCGGTCGAGCGCATGTCGGCGTGGATGACGGCGGTCCGGTCGTTCTGGTCCAGCAGCGCGCGGCCGTGGACCAGCACCATCGGGTCGTTGTCGACGTAGACGACGCGGGACTCGGGGTCGACGCGCTGGGCGACCTGGTGCACGTTGTCCTGCGTGGGCAGGCCGGAACCGTGGTCCAGGAACTGGCGGATGCCGTAGTCCTCGGCCAGGGTCCTGACGACCCGCTGCAGGAAGCGCCGGTTGTTCAGGGCCAGCCGGCGGGTGCTCGGGACGACCTTGTCGAGTTCACCGACCGCCGCACGGTCGGCCGCGTAGTTGTCCTTGCCGCCCAGATAGTAGTCGTACATGCGTGCGGCCGTGGGCACGTTGGCGTCGATCTCCGTGGACAGCTGCTTGTCGGCTTGCATCGTTCCCCCAGCTCCGTACGGGCGCCAACTGGACTGGCATGACAGAGAGTACATCCTAGGGACCCGGTGGTCAGGGAAACCAGTGCGCGGACCGGGCGGCCGCCAAAGCGCCTGTCGGGCAGGCGCGTTGACGGCCGCTCACGCCGGTCAGCCGCGCGCGGCCAGGTACGCGTCGACGCCGGGCGCCTTGTGGGCGTCCTCCACGCCGACCAGGCCGCCGACCGCCTTGGCGTCGGGCTTGAGCACGTAGGTGGACCGGCTGGCCGGCTCGGTCACGAAGGTGAAGTTCTGCGGGGTGCCGAGGCCGGTGTCGGCGTTCTTCTGCGAGCGGTGCGCCTTCACCACCGCCTCGCGGGTCAGGCTGCCGCCCTCACAGGCCTTCTTCAGGTCGGCGCCGATCAGCTGGGCGGCGTTGTACCCGGAGAGCACACCCGAGTCCACCGGCTCCCCGGGGTACTTCTTCGAGTAGGAGGCGACCATCTTCTTGACGCCCGGCAGGTCGGAGCTGACCGCGGGTGCGGCGCTGACGACGTGGACCATGGCCTCCAGGGCCGGTGCCGCCGGGGTCTTCATCAGCTGCGGGGAGTATCCGGGAGCGCTGGAGACGATCGGCACCTTCAGGCCCCGGGCGGCGGCGACGCCGGCGAGGGACGCGGTCTGGGCGGGACCCGCGCTGATCAGGACGGCCTTCACCCCGGCGTTGCTCAGCGCGGAGACCTGCGCGGTCAGGTCGGTGTCCGTCGCCTTGATCTTCTGGCCGACGACCTTGATCCCGGCCTGCTCGGCGGCCCACTCGGAACCCTCCAGCGCGTTGGCGCCGTAGTCCCCCTCGAAGTACACGTGGCCGATCGTGTCGCCCTTGGCGATCTTCTTGGTACGGGTCAGGAAGTCGACTGCCGCGATCATGTCGAGGTCGTAGGTGGTGCCGAGGACCTGGACGGCGTCCTTGCCGAGCAGGGAGGCGGCCCAGGCCTGCGGGAAGGTCAGCATGCCGTCCCGCTCGATGTCGTCGAGCAGCGCCGCGACCACCGGTGACCCGATGACCTGGGGCAGGGCGACGACGTCCGGGGCGATGTCGGCGTAGGCGGTCACCGCCTTCTGCACGTCGTAGCCGTGGTCCTTGACGACGATCTCGACCTCGCGTCCGCAGATGCCGCCCGCCGCGTTGGTCTCGTCGGCCCACATCTGCTGGGCCTGCACGATGGACTTGCCGAGGGTGGCGTAGGGGCCGGTGAGGTCGGTCAGCGCGCCGAGCCTGATGGCCTTCTCGCTGACTCCGGGGCCGGCCTTGACGCCGTCGGCGGCTTCGTCGGTGCCCCCGCCCTCCGCCTTGGAGCTGCATGCGGTGCCCGCGAGCAGCACGGCGGCCAGTGCCGCGGCCAGGGCGGCGGTCCGGGTGGTGCGGGGCCTGGGGTGCGTGACGTTCACGGGGTGTGCTCCTTGGCTCGTGCGGATGTTGCTGTGGTCGCGGAGGTGGCGGTGGTCGCGGTGGCCGCGGCGTCTTGGGTGGCTGCCGTGGTGGCGGAGGAGGGACCGGGCGGTCGGCGGCGCAGGCGGGCGCGGGTCCGGCGGGCCAGTCCGTGCAGGCCGTCGGGGGCGTAGAGCAGGATGACGACGATCGCGGCGCCGTACAGGTAGCGGGCGGCCTCGGTCGGGCCGATCGAGCCGTCGCCGGAGCCCGGCGTCGCCACCAGCGGCAACTGGTCGGCGTAGCGCGTCATCAGCAGCGGCAGGGCGGTGACGAAGACGGCTCCGGCGGTGGCGCCGGCCACCGAGCCGAGACCGCCGATGACGATCATGGCGAGGTAGTCGACGGAGAGGAGGAGCGAGAAGTAGTCGGGCACGACACGGCGGAAGGAGAGCGCGAGCAGGACGCCGGCGAGGCCCGCGTACATCGAGGAGACGACGAACGCCGCCGAGCGGTACCGAGCCACGGGCACGCCCATCACGGACGCCGCGGTCTCGCTGTCGCGCAGCGCGGACAGGGCGCGTCCTGGCCGCCCGCGCAGCACTCCGCGCGCGGTGAACCAGGTGAGGGCGAACAGGGCGAGGCCCAGGTACCAGAGCCGTTCCTCGGCTCCGAACGGCACGCCCAGGACCGTCAGTCCGGGGTCGGTCTCGGCGAAGGCGAAGCCGCCGATCTCCAGCGGCGGCACCGAGCGGCCGTTGAAGCCGCCGGTGACGGAGTCCGCGGTGAGCAGGACGTGGTGGCCGAGGAAGACCAGGGCGAGGGTGGCCACACCGAGGTAGACGCCCTTGACCCGGCCGGCGACGGGGCTGAACAGGCCGCCCGCGGCCCCGGCGAGCAGCACGGCGAGGACGGCGGCGAGGAGGGGCGGCAGTCCCGGTCCGGGCTCGCCCGCCAGCCATACGTAGCCGTAGGCGCCGACGGCCAGGAAGAAGGCGTGCCCGAGGGAGAGCTGCCCCGCGGTGCCACTGAGCAGGCTGAGCCCGACGGCGCCGATCGCCGCGGCCATGGAGAACAGGCCGATGCGCAGCCAGAAGGCGTCCAGGTAGAAGGGCAGGGCGCACAGGAGGAGCGCGGCGAGCAGGAGCCTGCCGGGCTTGAGGAGGCGTCCGTCGAGAAGGCTGTTCGGCTTGCGGAGGTCAGACACGGGCCGCTCCCTTCGCCGCGAAGAGCCCGGCGGGGCGCACCAGGAGGACCAGTACCATGACGGCGTACGGGGCCACGTCGCCGAAGCCCTCGCCGAGGACGTGCAGGTCGGACTGGTAGCCGGCGACGAAGGCCTCGGTGAGGCCGATCAGCATGCTGCCGACCAGGGCGCCGACCGGGGAGGCCATGCCGCCGAGGATGGCGGCCGGGAAGGCCTTGAGGGCGATCTGCCCGGTGGTGCGTTCCAGTCCCGGCGCCGGGAAGGCGACCAGGAAGACCGCGGCGAGCGCGGCCAGTCCGCCGGCCAGGCACCAGGCGGCGGTGCGTACGCGGGTCAGCCGTACGCCCATGAGTGCGGCTGCCTCGCGGTCCTCGGCCGCCGCGCGCAGCGACAGGCCCCAGGGGGTGAACCGGAAGAGGGCGAAGGCGCCGCCGATGGCCGCGGCGGACACCAGGATCGCGGCGATGCGGCTGTCGGCGACGGTCACCGGGCCGAGGTCGCTCACCGCGTTGCCCCAGGGGTCGCCGAGCGGCAGCAGGTCGCCGCCGATCCGCCGGGCCAGGTCGGTCACCAGGATGATGTCGATGCCGATGGTGACGATGGTCTGCACGTGGGCGGCGTGCGGGTCGGTACCGCCGACCCGCTGCAGCACCAGCCGGTCCAGCGCGCCCGCCACGGCCGCCGTCACGACGACGGCCAGGGCCAGCGCCCCGGCGAATCCGAGGTCGTCGTGGAGGACGGCGACGAGGTAGCCGCCGAGCAGCAGCAGCGAGCCGTGGGTGAAGCTCAGGACGCCGGAGGCTTTGAAGATGGTGACGAAGCCGAGGGCGATCAGGGCGTAGACGGAGCCCAGGGACAGGCCGTTGAGGAGGGCGTCGAGGAAGCCGGTCATGCCGCGTCCTCCCCGGGGGGCGCCGGTGCCGAGGTAGGCGCGCAGTACCTCGGGGTCGCGCCGGACCTCGTCGGGGGTGCCGTGGGCGATGGCCCTGCCGAAGTCGAGGACGGTGACCTCGTCGGCGAGGCGCATGACCAGGCCCATGTCGTGCTCGACCAGCACGAGGGACAGGCCGAGTTCGGCGCGGATCTCCCGGACGACCTCGGTCATCCGGACACGTTCGGCGGCGTTCATGCCGGCCACCGGTTCGTCGAGCAGCAGTACACGGGGCTCCAGACAGAGGGCACGGGCGAGTTCGACGCGCTTGCGGTCGCCGTACGACAGCAGGGACACCGGCGAGTCGAAGTGGGGGCCGAGGCCGGTGAGTTCGGCGATCTCCCGGGCCTTGGCGAGGTGGGCGCGCTGTTCGCGTACGGCGCTGGGCAGACGCAGGGCGCTGGCGGCGAAACCGGCGCGGGACAGGGCGTGTCGGCCGAGCATCAGGTTGTCGGCGACGGTGCCCTGGGTGGTGACGATGTTCTGGAAGGTACGGGCCACCCCGAGGAGGGCGATCCGGTGCGGGGCGAGCCGGGTCAGTTCGGCCTCGCCGAGGCGAACGGTGCCGGCGCTGGGCCGGTACAGGCCGGACAGGACGTTGAAGCAGGTGGACTTGCCCGCGCCGTTGGGACCGATGACGGCGTGCACGGTGCCCGGGGCGACGGTGAAGGAGACGTCGTCGAGGGCGACGAGCCCGGCGAAGCGCACGGTCACGTCGCGGACCTCGAGCGCCGGTGGTGCGGCGGTGCGGGTGGTCACGCGGCCCCCTTGCCGTTGGTCTCAGCGGCGGCCTCGGTGTCGTCCGTGGCCTCGGCGTTCTCGGCGTTCTCGGCGGTCTCGGTGTCCTCGGCGGTCTCGGTGTCCTCGCCGAGGTAGAGGCGGCGTACGGCGTCCGTCCGGGCGAGTTCGGCGGCGGGACCGGACAGCCGGATCTCGCCGACCTCCAGGACGTGGGCGTGCTCGGCCAGGGAGAGCGCCATGCCGGCGTTCTGTTCGACGAGGAGTACGGCGGTGCCCTGGGCGTTGATCTCGCGGACGACCTCGGCGATGCGGTCCACCATCAGCGGGGCGAGGCCGAGGGAGGGCTCGTCCAGCAGGAGCATGCGGGGCGCGGCCATCAGGGCGCGGCCGATGGCCAGCATCTGCTGCTCCCCGCCGGACAGCAGGCCGGCGGCCTGGCGGGTGCGCTCGGCGAGCCGCGGGAAGAGGGTGAAGACCCGCTCCCGGGCTTCGCGGACCTGGGCCGGGGCGCGCCGGTTCAGGCCGAGTCCCCCGGCCCGCAGGTTCTCGTCGACGCTGAGTCCGGCGAACACCCGCCTGCCCTCGGGCACCTGGACGACTCCGGCGCGTACGGCGGCGACCGGGTCCCGGCCGTCCAGGGCCGTGTCGCCGTAGCGGACGCGGCCGGCCGTGATCGCGCCGCGGTGCAGGCGCAGGGTGCCCGACACGGCCCGCAGCAGCGTCGTCTTGCCGGCGCCGTTGGCGCCGAGCAGTGCGACGACACCGCCGTGCGGGACGGTCAGGGACACGGAACGGAGGGCGGACAGGGCGCGACCGTACGTCACGTCGAGGCTCTCGACGTGCAGCGCGGGCTCGCCGTCCGGTGGTGCTGCGGGCATCGCGGCTCCTTGGGACCGTGCCGGGGCCGGCACGGTGACGGCTGAAGGGGGGAGCTCACGACAGCACGGGCCCGGGTGCCCGTACAGGGGTTGCCGGCCGGGTCGCTGCGGCGTCCCAGTCCGGGGGTGGAGAGTCTGTGCGGGTGCCCAGGGCGGGCCGGCACTGGTGGTGGCGGAGTGGGCGGGGACGCGGGTTTCCTCGGGGTGGGGCGGGCTGCGCGATACGCGGGGGCGCTGCCGCCGGGCCGGGCGGCAGGGGCGGGGTGGTGCGGCTTTGGTCCCGCCGGGCGCGTTGCGGGTACGTTGCGGGTCCGCGCCGAGGACCTGCTGCGGGGCCGGTCACCGTGCCGTCTCGGCCGACGCCGACAGCGCCCCCGACGCCCGCCGCCCCCGACGCCCGCCGCGCCCGCGACCGCCAGCAGCCCGGGGCCAGGGGACCGAGCCGCGGTGCGGTGCGGTGCGGCGCGTGGTGTGCTGTGCCGACCTGGGCCTCCGGGCCAGACAGCGCCGGGCCAAGTCGTGCTGTGCCGCGCCGCGCCAGATCGACCGAGACCGAGCCGCGCCGCGTAGCGCTCAGCCAGACCGCGTCCTGCCAGGTGGCGCTGGGCGGGGCCGAGCCTGACCGATGGCGCCCCGGCCGCTCCTGACCAGGCCGGACCAGGCCGGACTAGCCGCGCTGTGCCGGGCCAGGTCGTGCTGTGTCGCGCCGCGCCAGATCGACCGAGACCGAGCCGCGCCGCTTCTGACCGCTCCTGGTCGCTCCTGGTCGCTCCTGGTCGCTCCTGGTCGGACCGAAACGAGGCCGAGCCGCGCCGCGTAGCGCTCAGCCAGACCGCGTCCTGCCAGGTGGCGCTGGGCGGGGCCGAACCTGACCGATGGCGCCCCGGCCGCTCCTGACCAGACCGGATCAGGCCTAGCCGCGCTGTGCCGTGCCGGGCCCGGATCGTGTCGTGCCTGGCCCAGACCGACCCGGACCGGGCGGGGCCGGGCCGGTCTGGCCGCTCCCGACCGGACCGGACCAGGCCGCGCTGTGCCGTGCCGAATCGCGCCTCAGCCGGGCGGGCTGTGCGCGGCGCGGCCCGTGTGGCGTCCGCGTGCTCCTCAGTCGCGCAGGACCCGCCGGGCGGTCAGCGCCAGGCTGATCTCCACCACGTCGGCCGGGCGGGCCAGCGAGCGGCCGGTGAGCTGCTCGCAGCGGCGGAGGCGGTTGAGGACCGTGTTGCGGTGGCAGTAGAGGCGTTCGCCGGCCCGTTGCGCGGAGCCGTCGCAGTCGAGCCAAGTGGTGAGGGTGTCCAGCAGCACCTCGCGGTCGGCGGGCTCCAGCCGCAGCAGCGGACCGAGCACCCGTTCGGCGAGGGCGCCGCCGAGTTCTGGGCTGGAGGCGACGAGGGCGGCGGGGAGGTGCTCGGCCAGTCTCACCGTGCCGCCGGTCTGCGGGCATATCTCCAGGGCGGTGTCCGCGAACCGGCGGGCGTCACCGACCGAGGCCAATCCGTCGACCGCGCTGCCGATGCCGATCCGGACGCCGTGGACCGGGGCGTACGCCCCGCCCGCGGGCACCGACGGCTCCAGGAACCCTTCCTCGTCGTCCGCGTCGGCCAGGACGATGCCGTAGTCGACGTCCGCCCCCGCGTGCCAGTGGACGCGGGCGCCCGGCGCTACGGCGGCGCGGGCGGCGTCCGACCGGGTGGGGCGCGCGCCGGTGACGGCGACGACGACGTACCGGCCGTGTTCCGGCAGGCCCAGGGCCTGGGCGGCCTCGGGCAGGTCGGCGATGCGGCTGGTGCCGTCGAGCAGGCCCGCCGCCAGCAGCCGGGCCCGGTTCTCACGGAGCCGGCCGATCCGCCACTCGGTCTGCCGGTAGGCGTCGGCGACGAGGGTGCAGTGCTCGTCGACGAAGTTCCACACGTCGGCGGCCACATGGACGAGCAGGCGCACGTCCTCGGGCGCGGTACGGGAGGTCTCCTCGACCAGCCGCTGCCACACCAGCGAGCCGCCGAGGCGGAAGGCGTGCAGCAGGGCGTCGAGCGGGAGGCCCTGCTCGGCGCGGGTGGCGCCGATCCGCCAGGTGCAGCGGTGGGCCGCGTCCCGGGAGCCGCGGGGGTCCAGGAGTGAGGCCACGCTGTGCCGCAGGGAGCGGTGGACCTCCTGCCAGGTGGCCGTCGGGTCCTTGGTGAAGGCCACGCGGTACGCCGGTTCCTGTTCCCGCAGCAGGGCGGTCAGCCGGTCGGTCAGGTCGGGCAGGTCGTCGAGCAGGGCGCGGGCGGCCCGGTGCAGGACCCGCAACGCGTCGGCGTCCATCAACGACGCGACGCTCGGTGTCCGCGGGCGTGGAACGGGCGTCAGTCCGGTGCGGATCGCTGCTCGTGACCGTACGGCGTGCTGCATCGCGGTCCTCCCCCAGGCCAGGGCTTACGGAGGTGCCCCGCGGCGGGCCGTCCGCCCGTGCCGGGCATGCCCCCTGACTCGTCCTGCCCCGAAGGATGGCATACCGTCCGGTCGGTCCCTAGGGTTGTGCACCGGTCTTTTCAGACCTTCCGGCCGCTTGGGCCCGTTCGGCGTGCTCCACCATGCGGGCCAGTTCCAGGCGGGACCGTACGCCGAGCGCGGCGAAGACCTTGCGGAGGTGGTAGTCGACGGTGCGGGTGCTCACCGCGAGGGTGAGCGCGACCTCCCGGTTGGTGGCGCCCTCGGCGACGTGCCGGGCGATGCGCAGTTGCTGCGGCGTCAGGCGGGTCAGCGGTCCGGCCTCCCGGGTCCGCGGCGCGGCCCCGAGCGCGCGCAGCTCCGCGCTGGCCTGCGCCGCCCAGGCCCCCGCGCCGCACCGGTCGAACCCGGCGAGCGCGGTGCCGAGACAGCCGCGGGCCTCGCGGGGTCTGCGCCGCCGGCGCAGCCACTTGCCGTACAGCAGCGCGGTGCGGGCCCGCTCGAAGTCGCCGCCCGCCTCGTCGTGCCGGGCGAGCGCGCGCCGGTAGAGGTCGTCGGCGCGGTCCGGCGGGGCCAGCAGGGCGTGGCAGCGGGCCAGTTGCGCGGCGGCCTGCGGATCGGCGCCGAACGCCGCCCAGCCGGCGAAGTCCGTGAGGACCTCGTGGGTGTCCTCGGGGTGGCCGGCGAGGGCCGCGGCCTCCACGAAGCACGGCACGGCGAGCCGCCACACCGCGAAGTGCCCGCGTCCGGGCCCGGGCAGGACCAGGAGGCCGAGCCGGTCGGCCGCGTCATGGGGGCGGCCCCGGCCCAGGTCGGCGCGGGCCGCCGCCCACTCCGCGAGGGTGGCCGCCTGGGCCAGCCCGTGGCGCCGGGCCGTGGCCAGCGCGGCCGTCACGTGCCTGGCCACCGCCTCCGGCTCCTCCTCGATCGACGCCGCCAGGGCCAGTACGGCCTGGTGGTGGGCCGCGGTGTTGCGCTGCCCGACGCGCAGCGCGGTGCGCAGGCCGTCCTCCGCGTGGACACGCGCCTGGGGGTGTCGGCCGGCGCGCAGTTCGGCGTAGGCGAGGTATTCCAGCGCCTGCGGCACCAACGCGTCCGACCCGGACTGCCGGGCGGCGGCCAGCGCCCGCGCGCCCGCCCGCCGGGCGGCGTCCACGTTCCCGAGCAGCAGGGCGGCGGAGGCGGCCCGCAGCAGCCGCTCGGGCCGGTCGTCGTTCCGGGCCCGCTCCACCACCTGCCCGAGTGCGGGGGCGGCCCGGTCGAGCCGCCCTTCGAGCAGCGCACGCATTCCGGCTCGGTGATCGCGCACGGGGTCGGGTTCCGGGGCGCGCACGTGCGCCCCTCCGGGCCCAGGTCCGGCGGCCGGGTTCGGCCGGGGCTGGACGCCACCGGTGGCGCCACCGCCGTTGCCGCCGGGCGACGGGGCAGTGGGGGGCTGGGCCGTGGGGGGCTGGACCGTGGGGGGCTGTGAGGCCGGAAGGCCATTCAGGTCTGGGGGCTTCACCGGGTTCGAAGAATCACCCAGGACCGGAGCGCCGACCGGCCCAGGAAGCCGACCCTGGACGGACGCCTCAGCCGGACCCGTGAGCTCACCCGGGGCCAGAGGGACGCCCGGGAAAGTAGGGACGCTCGAGCCTGGGGCACCAACCGGGACCGGAGCGCCGACCGGCCCCCGAGACTCACCCGGGACCGGGATGCCGACCGGCCCCCGAGACTCACCCGGGACCGGGGCGCCGACCGGCCCAGGAGGCTGGCCCTGGGCCAACGCCTCAACCCGGCCGGGAGGTTCGGCCGAGGCCGTGGGAGGATCCAGGGCCGTGAGGGCCCCCGACCCTTCGGAGCCGGCCGGGGCCGGAGCGTCGGCCGGTCCGCAGGGCTCGTCCGGGGTCAGGATGCCGGTCGGGGCCGGGGCAGCGTCCGGAACCGATGGCGGGCCGGGCGCCAGGGTGGACAGGCAGGACGGCAGGTCGCCCGCCGCCCAGGCCGCGTCGGCGGCGGCCAGTGCGGCGGTGGCGGCGTCGGCGGGGGCGTCCTCGGCCAGCAGGGTGGCGGCCAGCAGCAGGGACTGGTGGGCGTCGCCGACGGGGCCGTCCCGGAGTTCCGCCAGGCCCCGCACCAGTTCGGCCCGCCCCCGCACCGCGGCCGGTGCGGCGCAGCCGCGGGCCGCCGCCAGCAGGGGACGTGCCCGGTCGGGGCGACCGGCGAGCAGGGCCTGCTCGGCGGCGGCCGTGTACCGCTCCGCCCGGACCGGCGGGTCGGCCGTCAGTTCGGCGGCGCGGGCGTACGCCGTACCGCGCAGCCCGTGGCAGGCAGGTTCCGCTCCGTCCGCGGCGGCCACCGCCAGCCGCTCCGCGAGCCGCACTGCCGGTCCCGGGCCGGGCAGCGACCAGGAGCGGTGCAGCAGCGCCGGCAGCCGGTGGCCGCCGGTCTCCAGTACGTCGGCCAGCGCGCGGTGCGCGGCCCGGCGCCGCTGCGGCGCGGCGGTGACGTGGACGGCCCGGCACAGCAGCGGGCTGTGGAAGCGGAGCCGGTCGCCGGCCCCGGCAAGGAGATCCGGGAGGGGCTCAGGGAGGGGGTCGGCGGTGGGGGCGGGTGCGGTAGCGGCGCGCAGGCGTCGCAGGGCGTCCAGGACCAGGCCGGTGTCCGCGTCCGGGCCGTCCGACGCCCGTACGGCCGCCGCCACCGTCAGCAGCAGGTCGTGGACGTCCGGGGACCGGCCGGACAGCGCCGGGCCGGCCACCGCCGCCAGGGCCCCGGCGTCGGCCAGCGGGTGGGGCAGCGGCCGGTGCCCGCGCAGTTCGGCGGGCGAGAGCCGGCGGACGAGGGCGAGGAGCAGGGCCGGGTTGCCCTCCGCCTCGGCCAGCAGTTGCTCGCGGACGGCCGGGGCGGTGGCGCCGCCGGTCACGTCGTCGAGCAGCGCGTCGGCGTGCGACGGCGCGAGCGGGTCGAGGCGGGCGACGGGGAGGCGGGCGTACTCCGGGGCGACGGCACGGTGTCCGGCGACGGAGAGGAGCAGCGCCACGCGTCCCACGGTGTGCAGGCGTTCGGCCGCGCGGCCGAGGGCGGCTCGGGCCGGCGCTTCCCACAGGTCCGCGTCGTCGGCGCAGACGAGGAGGGGGGCGTCACCGGCCGCCGCCCTCAGGGTGCCGAGCAGTTCCCCGGCGGTGGCGTGCGCGCCGCGGTCCGCACCGGGCCCGAGGTGCAGTACGGGGCCCGCCCGGAAGGAGTGGGCGGCCCACTGGAGGAGGGCGGTCCGGCCGAGCCCGGGTTCGCCGGTCACGACGAGGTGGCCGCTGTGGGTGCGCACCCCGTCCAGCAGGGCCCGCACCGCCTCCCGGTGCGCGCTTCGGCCGTGGATCCGCACGGCCGTACGTACGGTCGTCTCTCCGGTCATCCACGGGAGGTTACGCGTGCGTAACCTGACGCGGAAGCCGTCGGTCCGCCGAGACCCGCCGGGGTGTCGGCCGTGCCACCTGCGGTTGTGCGGCGTACGACCGGAAGGGGCACTGTGCCGCTGCCCAGCGGTCCCGGCCACCGGCCGTGCGGCGGCACAGCGGGCCGGCGGCGGCCGCGACGTGCGCGCGACCGCCGCCGGCCGGTGCCGGGAGGGACGTCAGGAGCCGTGCGGGCAGTTGCCCCGGTACTCCTCGATGGTCAGGCTCGGCCGGGGCAGCGGGCACAGGAACTGCTCGTAGCGGGTGTCGTTGTCGATGAACCGCTTCAGCCAGGAGATGCTGTACTTCGCGATCGTCGTGTTCGACGTGTTCGGCGAGAAGTGGCTGGCGTTGTTCAGCTCCAGGTAGGCGCGGTCCGTTCCGGACGGCAGGCTGGAGTAGAACGGTTCGGAGTGCGAGGAGACGGGCGCGATCGTGTCGCCGTCGGCCCCCACGATCAGGGTCGGCGTGCTGACCTCCGGCCAGCTCTTGTCCAGGTTCCAGGGGGTGAGCGGGATCGCCGCCTGGAGCGAGGGACGGGACTTGGCGGCCTCCAGCGAGCCGCCGCCGCCCATGGAGTGGCCCATGACGCCGAGCCGGCTGCTGTCGATCCGTCCGCGGACGGAGCTGCGCTCGGTCAGGTAGTCCAGGGCGGCCAGCAGCTGGCGGCCGCGGGAGTCGGGCTGGTCCAGCGTGGTGTTGGTGTCGATGGTGAAGACCACGAAGCCCTGCGAGGCCAGCCGCGGGCCCAGCCAGGCGATGGACGACTGGTACGCGGTGAAGCCGGGCGATATGACGACGGCGCCGAAGGTGCCGTCGCTGGTGCTGGTCGGGTAGTAGATGGTGCCGCCGCCGAAGCCGGTGACCCAGAGCGAGGAGACGGTGGTGTCGGCCACGGAGTACGGGCCGCGCAGGGCCTCGATGCTGGACTCGGTGGGCGCCGGGCCGCGCTCGTACGGGTTGTCGGCGGCGGCCTGGGCGCCGGGGCCGGTGAGGGTGGTGAGCGTGACGGCGGCGGCCACGGCGGCCGTGAGTCCGGCGAGCCGCCGGCGGGCACCGCGGAAGGCCGGACGCGCGGCGGGGGTGTGGGGGTTCTGCTGCACGGGGAGTGGTCCTCTCTGTCGTGGCGAGGGGACCGGCCGGTGGTCGCACACGTCCCGGGGCGCGTGGGGTCGCGGCCCAGGACATCCACCGCCGGACGTCGCCGATGAGCTGGCGGTGCCACTGTCGGGGCGGGGTGCGGCCGGGGGGATCGGCTGAATTACCGGTCTTCCGCGACGGGTTCGGGCGCGGGACCGTGGGCTTGCCCGGGCACCCGGTCGGTGTGGCACGCTCGGCGTCGGCCGGGCGGCGCGCGCCGGCCGGTGTGAGGAACGTCAGCGGGCCCGGTACCGGGTCCGGCACGGTGGAGAGGCGACGGTATGCGGATCGGACTGCTCGGCACCGGACCCTGGGCGGACATGGCGCACGCCCCCGCGTTGCGTCTGCACGAGGGCCTGGACTTCGTGGGGGTGTGGGGCCGCCGTCCCGACGCCGCCGGGGAGTTGGCGCGGCGGCACGGCACCAGCGCCTACGACGACCTCGACGCCCTGCTCTCGGACGTGGACGCCGTCGCGGTCGCGCTGCCCCCGGCGGTGCAGGCCGGCATGGCGGTGCGGGCGGCGCGGGCCGGCTGCCACCTGCTGCTCGACAAGCCGCTCGCGGCGACCGTGGCGCAGGGGCGGGCGGTGGTCGAGGCGGCCGGTGAGGCGGGCGTCGCCTCGGTGGTCTTCTTCACCGCCCGGTTCCAGTCGGAGACGGAGGCGTGGATCACCGAACAGGGCGCCGTGGCCGACTGGTTCACGGCGCGGGCGCAGTGGCTCGGGGCGGTGTTCGGCGGGGACAGCCCGTTCGCCGACTCCCCGTGGCGGCGGGAGAAGGGTGCCCTGTGGGACGTGGGGCCGCACGCCCTGTCCGTGCTGCTGCCGGTCCTCGGGGACGTGCGGCGTGTGTCGGCCGCGGCGCCCGGGGCGGGGGACACCGTCCATCTGGTCCTCGACCACTCCGGCGGTGCGTCCAGCACGCTCACGCTCAGCCTGACGGCACCGCCGGCGGCGGCGGGCGCGGCGGTGGAACTGCGCGGCCGGACGGGGGTGACGCTGCTGCCCGAGACGGCGGAGGGGCCGGTGCCGGCGCTGGTGCGGGCCGCGGACGCGCTCCTCGACGCCGCCGAAAGCGGGGAGCCTCACCCGTGCGACGCCCGGTTCGGTCTGCGGGTCACCGAGATCCTCGCCGAGGCGGAAGCCCTGCTGGACGGGCGGCGGTGAACCGGGGTCAGCCGCCCCTCCCCTCCCCCGCGAACGGTTCGTCCCTCCACCTGGACCAGGCCCGTTCGCCCCGGATGCGCAGTAGGAACTCGGCGACCGCGCCTCACCCCTGACGGCACCGTCGCACCCGTGGCGCTGTCGGACGACGGAGCCGACGGCTACACCGACTGCGCGATCCAGGACACGGCGCCCACCGGCTCCGGCTGACCCTCACCGCGTTCCAGCCACCCCGCGGCAGCCCCGTCCGGGCCCGGCGTGCGGGAGGCTGGGCGGCGTAGGACCGTGGTGGGTGTGCGAAAGGTGCCGGCCCCGCCACCGCGCCGGGGCGAGGAGCGGCGGAGCTGGCTGAGCGGTGCTCCGCCGCCCCGCTGGGTGCGGGTGCTCCCGCCGGTCCTCGTCGGGGTGATCTGCGCGGCGACGCTGCTCAGCGACGACCGGCTCGACATCGGCTTCCTGCTGGGCGCCATCCCGCCGCTGGCCGTCCTGTCGTACGGTCCGCTGGTGACGGCGCTCCTGTGCGGGGCGGTGGTCGCGCTGCTGACCGTCCCGGCCTTCCAGCTCGACCGTCCGGGCGACGCAGACCTGCTGACCGTGGTGTTCGTCTCCGTGCTCAGCGTCTTCGTGTCCTTCGTGCGCAGTCGCCGCGACGCCCAGCTGGACCTGGAGCGCACGGTCGCCGAGGCCGCGCAGCGGGCCGTCGCGCCGCCGTTGCCCGAGCGGGTCGGCGCGGTGCGCTGCGCGGGACTGTACCGGGCGGCCCAGCGCGGCACCCTGGTCGGGGGCGACTTCTTCGACGTACGGGACGGGCCCTTCGGCGTACGGGCCGTGATGGGCGACGTACAGGGCCACGGGCTGTCGGCGGTGTCGACGGTCGCCTCGCTGCTGGGGGCGTTCCGGGAGGCGGTGCTGGACCGGCCGGACCTGGCGTCGGTGGCGGGGCGGCTGGACCGCAGGCTGCTGGTGGACTCCTCGGGCGCGCGGCACGCCGAGCTGTTCGCGACGGCCGCGCTGCTGGAGTTCTCCGCCGACGCGCTGCGGGTGCGCGTCGTGGTGTGCGGCAATCCGCCGCCCTTCCTGCTGCGCGGTGCCCGTGCCACGGAGCTGGAGGTCTCCCCGTGGACGCCGTTGGGGCTCGGGCTGGCGGACGCCGGCGCGATCGAGGCGTGCACGGTGGCGCTGCGCCCCGGGGACCGGCTCTTCCTCGCCTCCGACGGGGTGGTCGAGGCCAGGGACGGCAGCGGCGCCTTCTACCCGCTGGCCGACCGGCTGACCGCGCTCCTCGCCGAACGGGACGCGGATCCCGCCGCGCTCCCGGAGCGTGTCTGGGCCGACCTCGTGCGCTTCTGCCCGGACGTGGAGGACGACGTCACGATGCTCGTTCTCATGCCCTCACCGCCGTGACGGGGTGCGGCGCGTCCGGTTCTCCGGATGCGCGGTCCGCTTCGGCATTGAATGGTGATATCGGGATATTCGGGACCGACAACAGCACGGCACCGAAGCAGCGAACCGGATGCGAGGAGCACTGATCATGTCGACGTCACAGCCCGACGCCTCCCGGCCGTCCGAACCCCGCGCGGGAGACGACCGCGCCACACCGGACGACCTGCTCCACGCCCGCACCGGCACCGACGTGTCCCCCGAGGACGTGGTGCTCGCGGCCGGCCGGGACATCACACCGGCCAACCTCGAATGGGCCCGGCGCAAGCTGGCCGAGGAGGGCCCCGCCGCCCTGGACAAGCTGCTGCCCTGACACCGGGCGGCCGTCGGCCCCCGGCGTCGACCGGGCCGGGCCGGTGTGCGGCGCGCACCGGCCCGGCCCAGTCGACGGGTGTGCCCCTCCGGGTCAGGGGCGGATCAGACGGACCGGCCGGGTCGGACGTCCCCGCCCTCCGGCAGCTCCGTCTCGTCCTCCACCACGTGCACGGCGGCCTCCTCCGCGCCCGCGGCCCCGCCGTCGATGCCGACGTCCTCGGCGACCGTCTCCTTGGTGGTGTCGGCGCGTACGCCCTCGTCCGGGGCGACCAGCCGCCCCGAGCGGTCGGTGCCCGCCTCCGGGTCCACCGGCTCGCCCTCGCCGCCGGGCTGGTCGCCCACGCCGTCCCCGACGGGCCCCGGCTCGTCCGGCACCTCCTGGGAGAGCCGCTGGTCCAGGGTCTCGCCGTCGTGCTGCTCGGCGGCCGTGGTGCCGTACTTGGTCACGCCGAGCGGCTTCTCCGGCGGGGAGTAGCCCTCGTCCAGCGTGTCGTCGTAGGTCCGCTCGTCGACGGCGTCCTGGAGGTCGAGGGGCGCGGCGTCCTCCTGCTCCTCGTTGTTCCCGGTGGGCTGGTAGGCGTCGTCGGCCATCGGGTCCGTGCCCATCGCTGCCTCCCTCTCGCGCTGCGTCGGCATGGTGGTCTCGGTGTCCGGTTCGCGTTTCCCGATACGCGATCTCTAACCCGTTCCGGGAGGGTGGTCTTCACCCGCGCGGCGCGACCCGGACGGTCAGATCGGTGATCCGGTACGGCGTCCAGTCGCGGGCGTAGCCGGGGGTGCCGCCGCCCGGGCCGGTGATGGCGGCGACCGGGAGCCGGCGGGCGGTGTCCACGATCTCGGCGGCGGTGATGTTCTCGTTGTTCCCGCTGGTCGAGCCGGAGGAGCAGCCGGTGTAGTAGCCGATCGGGATGGACTCGTGCCCGGTGATCAGGCAGGGCGGGCGGACCCCGAGCCGGTGCAGTTCGTCGGCGACGTGGGCCCAGTCCTCGCGGCTCGCGACATTGCGGTCCACGGTGCCCTCGACGACGGCGAACTGCACGGCCAGGTGACCGGCGACCGCGAGCGCGACCAGGGGCGCGGCCACCCGCCGCCACCGCCCCCGCGCCGTCCTGACCAGGTGCCACAGCGCGTCGGCGACCGGGATCGCCAGGAGGGCGTAGGCGGGCTGGAGGAAGCGCGGCGCCGCGTAGCCGATCATGAAGAGGTAGGGCGCCGCGGCGGTCACCGCGCAGGCGAACGGGATCAGGGTGCGGGCGGCGCGCCGGGCCCGGACCGCGACGGCGACGCCGAGGACGGCGACGAACGGCAGGACGACCCACCAGGCGGTGACCACCGGGTGGGGCATCGAGCCGGTGCAGGGACGGCACAGGCCCCGGCCGCCCAGGCTGCGCATCTGGTCGTCGACGGCGACGTTCCAGCCGAGGCCGCCCTGGATCTCGGAAGCCCTGGACAGTCGTTCGCCGAGGCCGCCGTACCAGCCGTACGCCTCGATCACCCACTCCACTCCCCCGGCGGCGAGGCCGCCCGCGAGGGCGAGCAGCAGCATCCACCGCCGGCGTACGAGGACCAGGACGAGCAGGGGCACGGTCACCCAGACCGCGTCGGTGGGCCGCATCCACGCCATCAGCGCGGCGCCGGCCACCACGCCCCACAGCGCGGCCCGCCCGGAGCGCCCCTGCCGGTACCGCAGGAAACAGCCCACGCAGATCAGGGCTCCGACCGCGACCCAGTAGTTGGGCATGGCCTGCGGACCGTAGAACAGGGTCACCCACAGGGTGGCGAAGAACGCCCCGGCGGTGGCCAGCACGCGGGCCGGGAACAGCCCCTTCCAGGCGCGCAGGGCGAGGTACAGGCCCACGCCGGACAGCACGGCGAGGTAGACGCGCAGCAGTTCGGTGGAGGCGGACCAGGAGGCGACGGGCGCCACCAGCAGGGAGACGCCCCGGGAGCGCGGTGCGCTGAAGAAGGCGGCCGGATGGTGGGTGGTGACCTGACTGGTGTACACGATCTCGTCCCAGCCGAGGCCCATCCACGGATGGACGAAGATGAGCTGGGCGAGCGTGAACACGGCGGCCACGGCCGCGATCAGGGCGTCGCCGCGCAGGCGTCGCGGGATGCGGGGCGGTGTGGCCCGCTCGCCGCGTCGTCCGCCGGCGAGCACGGCGTTCGCGCCGTCGGTCATCGTGCACCCCTTTGCCCCCGCGCGTCGCGGGGTCGTTCGTCCTGTCCTCACCTCCTGCCGCCACTGGCGGGAGCCCGGAAGTCGGATTACATGGTCAAACTAGTGCGTGTGCCACGGCCGCGCAGGGCGGAACTCGGCCAGCCGCGCGGTTTGCGCCGGTCCCGGCCCCGGTCCGGCGGTCAACGGGCGTTGGGGCGGCGGTGCGGGGGCTGTTCGGGTGTGGGGCGCCGTACGGGCGCGGGGATGGCGCGGGTGACGGGTCCGTCGCCGTTCACGGCCAGCGCCTTGCCGTGGTGATGGATTGTCAGCGGCTCGCCCTGGAGCAGGGTGTACGTCGCCTCGTCGGCGCGGACCTCCACGCGCAGGCACCGGCCGCGGAACTGGAGCCGGAAGGCGAGCCGGCTGAACTTCTCGGGCAGGCGCGGCGTGAACCGCAGGCTGTCACCGTCCCGGCGGGTGCCGCCGAAGCCGGCGACCAGCGCCATCCACGTACCGGCGAGCGAGGCGATGTGGAGCCCGTCGCGGGTGTTGTGCTCCAGGTCCGCGAGGTCCATCAGGGCGGCCTCGGCGGCGTAGTCGTAGGCCAGGCGCAGGTGCCCGGTCTGGGCGGCGACGACGGCCTGGCAGCAGGCGGACAGGGAGGAGTCCCGCACGGTCAGCGGCTCGTAGTAGGCGAAGTTGCGGGCGATCTGGTCCTCGTCGCAGTGGGCGTCGAACCAGCTGCCGCAGGTGTACATCGCCAGCACCAGGTCGGACTGTTTGATCACCTGCTTGCGGTAGAGGTCGAAGTAGGGGAAGTGCAGCATCAGCGGGTACTGGTCGGCGGCGGTGCGGGCGAAGTCCCAGCGCTGGTGGCGGGTGAAGCCGGAGTGCTGCTCGTGGACGCCGATCTCGTCGTTGTAGGGGATGTGCACGGACTCGGCGGCGTCGCGCCAGGCGGCGCTCTCCTCGTCGTCGACGCCGAGCCGGGCCGCGTCGTCGGGGTGGCGTTCGCACACGTCGGCGGCGGCGAGGAGGTTCGAGCGCGCCATGAGGTTGGTGTAGGTGTTGTCGTAGGCGATGGCGCTGTACTCGTCGGGGCCGGTGACGCCGTCGATGTGGAAGACGCCGTGGTGGTCGTGGTGGCCCAGCGAGCGCCAGAGCCGGGCCGTCTCCACCAGGAGTTCGAGGGCGGTGTCGCGTTCGAAGGCGGTGTCGCCGGTCGCCGCCGTGTAGCGCACCGCGGCGTGCGCGATGTCGGCGGCCACGTGGAAGGCGGCGGTGCCGGCCGGCCAGTACGCGGAGCCCTCCGAACCGTCGATGGTCCGCCAGGGGAAGGCGGCGCCGCGCAGCCCGAGCTGGGTGGCGCGGTCCCGGGCGGCGGGCAGGGTGTCCCGGCGCCAGCGCAGCGCCTCGGCGACGGCCCTGGGCTCGGTGTAGGTCAGCACGGGCAGCACGAACATCTCGGTGTCCCAGAACGCGTGCCCGTCGTAGCCGGACCCGGTCAGCCCCTTGGCCGGAATCGCGCGCTGTTCGGCGCGGGCCCCGGCCTGCAGCACGTGGAACAGGGCGAAGCGCACGGCCTGCTGGATCTCCTCGTCGCCGTGCACCTCGACGTCCGCCCGTCCCCAGAAGTCGTCGAGGTAGGAGCGCTGTTCGGCCACCAGGCCGTCCCAGCCGCTGTGCGCGGCGGCGGCCAGCGCGGCCTCGACCTGGTCGCTCATCGCGGGCCGGGAGCGGGCGCCCGACCAGCCGTGGGCGACCGTCTTGCGCACCCTTAGCCGCTGGCCGGGTTCCAGGACGGAGGTGATGGTCAGGCGGGCCACGTCCTCGTTGCTCTCGCTGCTGGTGGTGATCTCCCCCGGGGTGTCGACCTCGTGGTCGGCGGCGACGGCGACCCGCAGGCCGCTGCGCCGGGTCCGGTGGACCAGGCGCAGCCGGGAGCCGACGGCCATGTCCTCCTCGGGTTCCAGCGGGGACCTCAGCGCCTTGGCCGTGCGGGGGTCGCCGTCGGGGTCGGGCAGGCTCTCGTTGGCGACGAGTTCGGACTGGATGACGACCCTGGTCCGGCGGTCGAGGGGCTCCACCTCGTAGGAGACGGCGGCGATGGCCCGCTGGGTGAGCGAGACCAGCCGGGTGGAGCGCACCCGGACGGTGGTGCCCGCCGGGGAGGTCCACTCGCAGGTCCGCTCCAGCACGCCTCGCCTGAGGTCCAGGGTGCGTTCGTGCTTGCCGAGCCGGCCGTAGCGCAGGTCGAAGGGTTCGTCGTCGACCAGCAGGCGCAGCAGTTTGCCGTTGGTGACGTTGATGACCGTCTGGCCGGACTCGGGATAGCCGTAGCCCGCCTCGGCGTAGGGCAGCGGGTGGAGTTCGTAGACGCCGTTGAGGTAGCTGCCGGGCAGGCCGTGCGGTTCGCCCTCGTCGAGGTTGCCGCGCCAGCCGATGTGTCCGTTGGACAGGGCGAAGACGGACTCGCTCTGGGCGAGCAGGTCGAGGTTGAGGGCCGTCTCGCGCACGGACCAGGGTTCGACGCTGTACGTACGGTTGGTGATCACGCCTCGCCTCCCAGCTCGGCCAGGTCCTTGACGACGCGGTCGGCGCCGTGGGCGTAGAGGGCGTCGGTCTGGCCGACGCGGTCGACTCCGACGACGTAGCCGAAGTGCCCGGAGCGTCCCGCGTCCATGCCGGCCAGGGCGTCCTCGAAGACGGCCGCCCGGGACGGCTCGACGCCGAGGTCGCGGGCGGCGGCGAGGAAGGTGTCGGGGCGCGGTTTGCCCGGGAGCTTCCGCTCGCGGGCGACCACGCCGTCGATGCGTACGTCGAACAGGCGCTCGGCGTCGATGGAGCGGAGCACGTCTCGGGTGTTGGCGCTGGAGGAGACGATCGCGGTGGCGAGGCCGGCGGCGCGGACCGCGTCGATGTAGCGCAGCGTGCCGTCGTAGGGTTCGACGCCGTCGGTGCGGATCTTCTCCAGGACCAGTGCGTTCTTGCGGTTGCCGACGCCGTTGACCGTCCGCTCCTCGGGTGGGTCGTCGGGGTCGCCCTCGGGCAGTTCGATGCCGCGGGAGGCGAGGAAGGTGCGCACGCCGTCGGCGCGGGGCCGGCCGTCGACGTACTGGTCGTAGTCGGAGTCGGTGAAGGGCCTGAAGCCCGTGCCGTCGCGCTCGCGCAGGAAGGCGTCGAAGGTCTCCTTCCACGCGGCGGCGTGCACCACGGCCGTCCTGGTGACGACCCCGTCGAGGTCGAAGAGGCAGGCCCGGATGGAGTCGGGAAGTCCCAGCTGCGTCGTCATACCCGACACAGTTCCCCGCCGGGGCGGGTCCGATCAGGTGACACACTCTGCGATGTGCCGCTGACTTTCGACGACCTCCTCGCCCGCGCCCGCGCCCTGCCCCGTGGCGGACGGCGCGCGATCCTCGGCATCGCCGGCAGCCCGGGGGCCGGCAAGTCGACGCTCGCCGAACGCCTGGTACGGGAGTTGAACGGGGCCGGCACGCCGTGGGCGGCGCACGTCCCGATGGACGGTTTCCACCTCGCCGACGCCGAACTGGACCGGCTGGGCCGCCGGGACCGCAAGGGCGCGCCGGACACCTTCGACGCGGCCGGGTACGCGGCGCTGCTGGGCCGGTTGCGCGAGGAGGCAGAGGACGGCGGGGCCGCGGACGGCGACGTCGTGTACGCACCGGCTTTCGAGCGGGTGCTGGAGCAGCCGGTCGCAGGCGCGGTGCCGGTGCCGCCATCGGCCCGGCTGGTCGTGACGGAGGGCAACTACCTGCTGCTGGGCACCGGCGCCTGGGCGCGGGTGCGTGCCCGGCTCGACGAGGTGTGGTTCTGCGAACTCGCTCAGGCGGAGCGGGTCCGTCGCCTGGTGGCCCGGCACGAGCGGTTCGGCAAGTCCCACGAGGACGCGGTCGCCTGGGTGCGGGACAGCGACGAGCGCAACGCCGAACTGGTGGCCGCCACCCGGGACCGCGCCGACCTCGTGGTGCCCGAAGGGGCGATGCCGGTCAACCGGTCATGAACCCGCGTGCCTCGGGGGCTTCGCGTGGGGGAAGCCCCCGGCGCTCACGTGCGGCAGCACGCCGCTCGCCACGCGGTAGCGCCCGCCCCCCGGGACGTCGCCCGACCTGGTGACGTGCACGGCCAACGGGCCGGTCCACTCGTAGCCGCGCCGTTCGGCGTGCCGGGCCAGGCTGTCGGTGAGCACCTGGCCCACCTGGCCGCCGCGGCGCGCCAGCTCGTCGTGGACCGCGCCGGCGAGGGCGACGTCGTAGGCGTTGGGGACCAAGACCCGCCCCGCGGGCGAGACGACGGCCTTGCTGTCGCACTCGGTGCGCAGGGCGTCGAGGAGTTCGACGGGGTCCTTGTCGAAGACCCGCGCCCGCAGCGCTTCCACACGGTTCTCGATCGTCTTCTCCAGCGCACTGATCGCGCCCATGCGTATCACCCCGCGGTCATCGCTCGTCGTAGTCGTCGGGGCGGACGTGGGCCTCCTCCAGCGCCTCGCGCATGGTGCGGCCGGTGCCGCCCTGCTGCCGGAGGGTCTCGTCGTTCTCGCGCTGCTCGAGGACGTCGTCGGTGGTATCGGTCTTCGGCCGGTTCTCTTCCGGGACGGTCATGACGGTGCCTCTCGTGCTCGCCGTGGTCGCTTGCCAGACCACGGGTTCCCGGAGGGCGGGGGGCTATCCCCGCCGGATGCGACCGCCCTGCCGGTGACGAGGGGTGAGCTATGTTGACCTCCGTGGGAGACAAAGGAGGCGCACCCGTGCCATCGCCGCAGCAGGCCCGCGCACAGGCATCGGCGATCACCTCGGGACGTACGGCCGAGGAGGCGGAGGTCTCCGCCACGTCCCGGCTCAGGACACTGTTCGACCGGCCGCGTCTGTCCCCGGGGCAGCGGCGCATCGCCCAGTACCTGATCGAGCACCTCACCGAGGCGGCGTTCCTGTCGATCACCGACCTCGCCGACCGGGTGGGCGTCAGCCAGCCGTCGGTGACGCGGTTCGCCTCGGCGGTGGGCTTCAGCGGCTACCCGGCACTGCGCGAGCGGCTCCAGTCGATCGCACTGGGCAGCCGGGGCGGCACCCCGGCCGAGGAGTACCGGGGCAACGAGCTCCAGGCGGCCGTCGACGCCGAGATCGAGAACCTGGAGAACCTGCGGCGCGACTTCGCCGACGCCGACCGGGTGATCGACGTCGGCCGCAAGCTGGCCGGCTCCGCCCCGCTGACCGTCCTCGGCCTGCGCATCTCCGTCTCGCTCGCCGAGTACTTCGCCTACGCGGCCCGCCGGGTCCACCCGGACGTGCGCCTGGTGACCCGCGGCGGCAGCGTCGCGTACGACGCCCTGCTCCAGTCGCGGGAGGCGGGCGGCACCTGGGTGCTGGCCTTCTCCATGCCCCGGCACGCCCACGAGACGCTGAACGCCGTCCGGGTGGCGCGCGGTGCCGGGCTGAGGGTGGCGCTCATCACCGACCTGGCGCTGGGCCCCGTCGTCGACGAGGCCGACGTCACCTTCGCGACGGGCACGGGGTCCCGGCTGGTCTTCGACTCCTACGCGGCGCCCGGCGTGATGTGCGCGGCCCTGCTGCAGGCCATGACCGACGCCGATCCGGAGCGGACGCAGGCCCGGCTGGAGGAGTACGAGCAGGTCGCGGACCAGCACCAGTTCTTCCTGCGGGACTGACCCGGCCGCCGCTCGCGGGTGCGGTCCCGGCGATTGGTCGGCGCAGACAGGGGCCATCCGGTTCAAAGCAGGCATGAATGTTTTCATACGTCTTGCAAAGCGGATGGCATATATAAATACTGCTCACGGATCGCGACCCGGCCGCCCCGGAGCGCGTCCGCACCTGCGCGAACATCCCTGGCCGCCGACTCCTACCCGCTCCGGCGGGTCCGGGATGTTCCGTCGGGCATCGCCTGTGCGAGCGCCCGCGGCGGTCCCGGTCGTCCCCTGGACCGGGACCGCCCCCACCCGTCGCCCACCCCGTCGACGCCGCCACACCGGAAGCGATGATCATGCCCCTGACGACCACGCGCACCCACCCGGACTGGCCCTGCCAGGTGAAGGCGCCCGGCAGTTACGACTGGGAACGCTCGGCGGCCAAGTGGCTGCGCGAGCTGGTGCCGTCGCGCTACGCCGGCTATCCCGCGCTGATCCGCCACCCCGTGCTCCTCGCCCGCCACGCGCAGATCCAGGTCCAGCACGAGATCCGAGTGGCGCGCACCGCCCTGCAGACGGCGCGGGCGGATCTGCCCCGGCTGGGGCTGCACGAGTCGGTCATCGAGCACACCATCAAGCTGTACGCGGCGGAGGTCCTGCAGTTGCAGCACATCGCGCGCAGCGTGCGGGCGGTCACCGAGGCGCTGGTCGAGCGCGGCTCCGGGCGCTGAACCGGCCGGCCCGCCGGGAGCGGGCCTCAGTCCACCGGGTGGCCCGGCGCGATGTCCGCGGCGTCGGAGATCCGCAGCAGCGGGCCGCCGGACTTGCCCCGCCCGCCCCATTCGACGGGGTCGAGGACGAACCCCACGTGGTCGCCGCCGGGGACACGCTCCACGACGCGGCCGACGAACCACGCCTCGGCGTCCTCCAGCACCAACGCCCCGCCGTGGCCGGTGCGCCACCGGGCCCGCTGGAACTTGTCCACCTCGTCGCCGGTCCGCCCGCCGAACAGCTCGGCCGTCTCGTGCTGGTCGCGGGCGAGGAGGTGCACGGCCAGTACGTCGGCGGACCGCGCCACCCGGTAGGTCCGGTTGACCTCCGAGAGCCACACGGCGTACCGGACCGGGTCGAGGGAGCACTGCGAGGAGAACCCGACCAGGCACCCGGCCCGCTCCCCGCCCGCGGCGGCCGTCACCACGCACATGTCCGGGTCGAGCCGGTCGACGAACACGTCCATGCCCGCCATGGTAGAGGCGTTCAGGCCGCGAGGAGGCGCCTGAGGGCCGCCCGCAGGGCGGTGACGAAGGAGTCCCGGCGTGTCTCGTCGAGGGCGTCCAGCGACAGGTAGGGGTTGAGGTCCTCCAGCTCGACCAGGAGCAGCTCGCCGCCGGGGGCGCGGCAGGCGTCGACGCGCTGGATTCCGTGGTCGATGCCGTTCCACTCGATGAACCGCCGGGCGAACTCGAGGTCCCGCGCGGTGGCGTCGTACGGTTCCAGCCGCCAGCGCCGGCCGGGGTCCGGCGCGTACAGGGCGTACTGGAACGCGTCGTCGACGAAGTAGAAGGAGACCTCGTACGCGAAGTCGACGCGCGGCTGGACGAGCACGTCCCCGGCGTCGTCGTCGCGCAGTGCCTGCCGGAGGCCGTCCGCGGGCACGATGCGCAGGCCGGCCGAGTCGGCGCCGAGCCGGGGCTTGACGACGTACTCGTCCGCCGTCGGCAGCAGGTGCAGGTCCTCCGGCCGGCCGACTGTGGGGATGACCGCCTCGCCCGCGGCGCTCAGGTCGAGCAGGTACTGCTTGCCGGCCATGTCGGCCCGGCCGGTGAGCTGGTTGTAGACGCGGGTGGAGCGCTCGGCGGCGCGCTCGCGGAAGGCTTCGTACGCGGCCCGGTGACCGAGCACGGGGCCGCTGTTGCGGACGACGACGGCGTCGAAGGCGTCGAGCAGCGCGGCGGCCTCACCGGGATGGCACAGCGCCAGGTCGAACTCGTCGCGCAGGCGGGAGCTCAGGAAGATGTCCTCGTCGCAGTAGCGCCGCCCGCGCGCCTGGTAGGCCAGGTCCGTGACGTAGAGGAGACGGGGGCGGGCGGACGGCATGCGGAACACCTCGCGGCTGATCGGAACTCCTCGGGACTGACCGGAAGTGATCGTATGCGATCGGCGCTGCGATCCCCACGAGTGCACTCAGTTCCCTCCTCCGGCTGCACTGAGTGCCATGAAGGGCGGTGAGCTGCTACGTTCCCCCTCATGAGCTCCAGCAGTGCGGCGCCCGGCCGCGGGGACGGCACCGCCGCGGCGGGTGCCACGGATGCGGCGGGCGGCCGTCCGCCGATGCGCGAGGCACTGGTCGCGGCGGCGTTCCGACTGTTCCTGGAGCGGGGCTACGAGCAGACGACCATCGACGACATCGTCGCGCTCGCGGGAGTCGGACGGCGGTCGTTCTTCCGCTACTTCCCGTCCAAGGAGGACGTGGTCTTCCCCGACCACGAGCGGTGCCTGGCGGACATGACGGCGTTCCTGGCCGCCTCGCCCGAGGACGCCGACCCGGTGGCGCGGGTCTGCGACGCGGCCCGGCTGGTGCTGCGGTTGTACGCCGAGAACCCGGACTTCTCGGTGCAGCGCTACCACCTCACCAAGAAGGTCCCGGGGCTGCGCGCCTACGAGTTGTCGGTGGTGTGGCGCTACGAGCGCGCCCTCGCCGAGTACCTGCGCGCACGCCTCGGCGCACGGCCGGACGGGACCCTGGAGGCGGACGTGATCGCGGCCGCGGTGGTCGCGGCGCACAACAACGCCCTGCGGTCCTGGCTGCGTTCGGACGGGCGGGACGACGCGGGCGCCGCGGTCGACCACGCGCTCGGGTACGCGCAGTCCGCCTTCGGCAGCTCTCCCGCGCCGCCGCCGGCCGCCGGGCAGGAGGACGTGGTCGTGGTCGTCACGCGGCGCGGCGCACCCCTGTGGCAGGTCGTGCGGGAGGTCGAGGCGGCGTTCGCCGGCGACTGACCGGCCCTCGGCGACGGAACCGCTCCGCCCCGCAATCGAGGGTACCGAGTGCCTTTACCTGTGGCACGCAGTGCCATAGCCTGAGCGTGTGCACGGTGGCACGGTCACCCGCACACGCGTGCCCGGGCGACCGCGCACGCGGATTCCGGCTCGAGTGCAGGGAGTTGACCAGCGTGTACCACCACTCAGGAAACGTCGCTCAGCAGACGGCCGGCTCCGCGACGGGCGTGCTCGACCCCAGGGCCCCGGAGTCCGAGGCGATCCACTTCCAGCGCTGCACCTGGTGCGGCACCGCCATGTACCACCGGGTGCTGTGCCCCGTCTGTCGCGGCAGCGACCTGCGGACCGAACGCAGCGAGGGCACGGGGACGGTGCGGCACGCCACGGTGGTGCACCGCAACACCCCGGCCGCGCGCAACGTGTCCCTGATCGAGATGGCCGAGGGCTTCGTGCTGCGCGGCCGGGTCATGGGCCCGCTCATCGGCATCCACAGCGGCGACCGGGTCCGGCTGTCCACGGCCCAGGACCCGGTGCGGGGCGAGCCGGTCTTCCAGCTGGTCGACGAACCGTACCGCGCCTGGACGTGAGGGACACGGCGCCCCGGCCGCTCAGGGAGCGGAGGTGATCCGGATGCCCACGGTGCCGTCGGGGCCGCGGCGCAGCCGGCTGCCCAGGAGGGTGAGCCGCCCGACGACTCCGTACTTGCGGGCGATGAGCCGGCGGTAGCGGCCGGTGGTGGCCGGGTCGCAGATCTCCGCCGTCGCCGGGACCTGGTCGCCGGTCGGCCGGCCGCGCAGGTCGCAGGGGCCGACCAGGACGTCCGCGCGGTTGCGGATCCGCTTGACCTTCCAGGAGCCGGCGGCCGTCCAGACGCCGAGCGCGTCCCCGTCCCGCACGACCCACACCGGGGTGGCGACCGGGGTGCCGTTCTTCCGGAACGTGGTGACCAGCAGGTACTTGCCGGCACTGAGCCGGGCCATCGAGACGTCGTCCATGCCGGGAGTCTAGGTGCGCACCGGTCCGGTGGGCGGCCCGGCATCTCCCCTCAGTCCCGGTCCAGGGCCGCCGCCATCCGCCGTACCGCCTCCGTGATCACCTCCGTCGACGTCGCGAGGTTGAGCCGCAGGTGTCCCGCGCCGCCGGTGCCGAAGGGGATGCCGGAGCTGAGGGCCACCCGGCCGCGCCGCAGGAAGACGTCCGCCGGGTCGTCGCCGAGGTCCAGCGGGCGGCAGTCGAGCCAGGCCAGGTAGGTCGCCTCGCCGGGACGGTGGACCACGCCGGGCAGGTGCTCGGCGAGCAGGCGGGTGAGCAGCCGCCGGTTCTCCTCGATCCCGGCCAGCACCGCGTCCAGCCAGGCGGTGCCGTCGCGCAGGGCCGCCGTGTGGGCGAGGACGCCGACGTGGCTCGCTCCGTGGCCGACCTCCTCGGGCATCCGCGCCAGGTCGGCGCCGGCACCGGGCCCGGCGAGGGCGAGCGCCGCCTTGAGCCCGGGCAGGTTCCAGCCCTTGGACGCGGACATCAGCGCGAGGCCCCGCTCGGCGCCGGGCACGCTCAGGTACGGCACGAACCGCGCGCCGGGGCCGGTGACGACCGGGGCGTGGATCTCGTCGGCGACGACCCGGACGCCGTACCGCTCGGCGAGCGCGGCGACGGCGGCCAGCTCGTCGGCGGTGTGGACCGTGCCGGTGGGGTTGTGCGGGTTGCACAGCAGGTAGGCGGCGCGCCCTCCCCCGGCGACGGCCCGCCGGAACTCCTCCTCCAGCACGCCGAGGTCGAGGCGCAGGCCGGCGTCGAGGGGCGCCTCGACGACGCGCCGGTCCACGTGGGTCACGAACGCGTAGAACGGCGGGTACACGGGCGGGTTGACGATCACCGGGTCGCCGGGTCCGGTGACCAGCTCGAGCATCTCGACGACGCCCAGCATCACGTCGGGCACGATCGCGGTGCGTTCCACGGCGAGGTCGTCCCAGCCCCAGCGCTTGCCCGCGAAGGCGGCCAGGGCCTCGGCGTAGGCGGTGCCCGCGGGGTAGCCGGTGTCGCCGAGTTCCATGGCGTCGGTGACGGCGCGCACGACGGGCGCGGCGAGCGGAACGTCCATCTCGGCCACCCACAGCGGCAGCACGTCCGCCGGGTGGGTGCGCCACTTCATGCTCGTACGGCGGCGCAGCTGGTCGGGCGTGAGGGCCTGGAGGGGGTTCGTCTCGCCGGACTGGTGCTCCTCGAAGCTGGTCATGGGCACAAGATAGGCGGCGACGGTGCGCGCGGGAAACGGTACCGGAGGGGCGCCGGGGACCGGACGGGGCCGCCCGCACGGTGAACGCGGACGTGCCCGCCCCCGTATGGGAGGAGGGCGCTCGATGTCCGGAGGGCCCCCGCGGCGGTGACGCCGTGAGTACCGGGTTCGGGAGCGCACGCATGAGGCACGCACGACGACGCATCGTCCGGCGAGTCGCACGACTGGCGGCCGTCGGCGGACTGCTGCTCGGGGGGACGATGGTCACCCGGGCCGTGGCGGGCGAGCCTCCCGACGCCGCCGTGCCGCACACCCTGGCGCGGTCCGCGTCGGGCACCGGCGCGGGCCTGGTGTCGCGGCTGGGCACCGACCGTACGGCGGGCCACTGGGTCGGCTCCGACGGCCGGCCGGTCGTCGCGGTCACCGACGAGCGGGCCGCGCGTGAGGTGCGCCGGGCCGGCGCCGAGGCGAAGGTCGTGCGGCACAGCATGTCCGAGCTGAGGTCCGCGACGTCGACGCTGCGTTCGGCACCTCGGGTGGCCGGGACGGCGTGGGCACTCGACTACCGGACCAACGAGGTGGTGGTGCGGGGCGACAGCACGGTCTCCCGGTCCGACTGGTCCCGGCTGACGGACGTCGCCGAGGGCATCGGCGGCTTTGTCCGCATGGAGCGCACCGAGGGAGCCTTCACCACGCGCCTGAACGGTGCCGAGCCGATCCTGTCCACGGCCGGGCGCTGCTCGGCGGGCTTCAACGTGACCGACGGGCGCGGCGACTTCATCCTCACCGCGGGCCACTGCGGGCCGACGGGGTCGGTGTGGTTCGGGGACGGCCGGGGCGAGCGGCGGGTCGGCGCGACCGTCGCCGGGAGCTTTCCGGGGGACGACTTCTCCCTGGTGGAGTACGCGGACGGCGAGGCGGGCGACGGCGCCGACGTGGTGGCCGTCGGCGGGGGCAAGGGGGTGCGCATCACGGGTGTGGGTGAACCGGCCGTGGGCCAGCGGGTGTTCCGCAGCGGCAGCACCAGCGGGCTGCGCGACGGCCGGGTGACCGCGCTCGACGCGACGGTCAACTACCCGGAGGGGACCGTCACCGGGCTGATCGAGACCGACGTGTGCGCGGAACCGGGCGACAGCGGGGGGCCGATGTTCTCCGAGGGCATCGCGCTCGGCGTCACCTCGGGCGGCAACGGCGACTGCGACAAGGGGGGCACGACGTTCTTCCAGCCGCTGCCGGAGGCCATGGCGTCGCTCGGTGTCCGGCTGCTCGTCTCCGAGGAGGAGGAGGGGGCGGCGCCGGGAGCGGCGCCCTCCGCGCCGGCCGGTGCCGGCGGCGGTGCCGCTCCGGGCGCCGCGGCGCCGGTGACGGGTGTCGACGGCTCGACGCTCCTGTCCCGGCTCACCGACCGCAGGAACGTGGGTCCCGGCATGCTCGTCGTCGCGGGCAGCATGGTCGCCCTGGTGGCGACGCGCTGGATCCGCGCGGAGCAGGACCGCAAGGCGTACCGGCGGCGCTACTCGGCGACGTGGGGGTGATCCCGGGCCGGGGCCGCGAGGCGCGGAGGAGGCCCGGGCCGCCGGTCAGGCGGCGTGCTCCGGGTCCGCGGCGGCCCACTCCATGACGAGCCGCTGGTACTCCTCACGCTGCTCGACGCTCAGTGTCCCGCCCGACCGGAGCCACAGGGCCCGGATCTCCTCGTTGACCTCGGCAGCCGATCGCTCGGAGGAGGGTTCAACAGTGGTGGACATGCTGTGAAGCATACGGCGCCGGGCGTGAAGGCGATGTGAGTAATCGCCAGCCAATCGGACATAACGGACCGTGTTGCTGGTCACGTCGATCTTCTCATCTGTCAAGAGCTGCGGGCGAGTTCGTTACCCGCGGCTGTGTTCTGCCGCACATGCCCCGCCCGTTGTGTTCTCCACCACTTCCCCGCCCGCCTCCGGCCCGACCGCGCGCCGGAACCCGGTGTTCACGGCGGTCAGCCCGCCGTCGACGACCAGTGTCGTGCCGGTGATCCAGGAGGCGTCCCGGGAGGCGAGGAAGGCGACGGCCGCCGCGATGTCCTCGGGTTCGCCGACCCGGCCCAGCGGATACAGCCCCCGGACCGCCGCCAGGTCCTCGTCCCGGCCCTCCCACGCGGTGGTGCGCACGGTGCCCGGCGTCACCAGGTTGACGCGGACACCGCGCGGCGCGGCGTGCCCGGCGAGGGTACGGGTGAGCGAGGCGAGGCCGGCCTTGGCGGCACTGTAGGCGTGGTTGCCGAAGTCCTGGACGCCGTTGACCGAGCCGACGCTCACGATCGCGCCGCGTCCCGAGGCCGCGAGGTGGGGCAGCGCGGCGCGGCAGCAGCGGTAGGCGCCGGTGAGGGTGACGTCGAGGTCGCGGGCCCAGGCCTCGTCGGCCTCGTCCTCGAAGAACGGGGCGTCCGGCGTACAGGCGTAGGCGTTGTTGACCAGGACGTCGAGGGTGCCGAAGGTGTCCGCGGCGTGGGCGACGGCGGCCTCCACGGACGCCCGGTCGGTGACGTCGCAGCCGAAGGCCTCGACGCCGAGTCCCTGCTCGGCCAGTTCCCGCGCCGTCCGCCGCGCGGCGGCGAGGTCGACGTCGGTCAGCAGTACCCGCGCCCCCTCCGCGGCCAGCCGCCGGGCGGTGGCCGCGCCGATGCCGCGGGCCGCGCCCGTGACCAGTGCTCCGTGGTTCGTGAAACGCCCTGTCTCCGTCATGGGCACCGACCGTACTGCCGGAACGATCACCGCGGCGGCTAACGTGCCCGCATGTCCGTGTTCTTGCAGCAACTGCCCGCGCTCATAGGCGTCGTGATCGGTGCCCTCGGTTCGTATCTCGCCGTGGTCCGCAGTGACCAGGCCCGGTTCCGCCGGGAGACGGCGGCGCGCTGGGAGGAGCGCAGGCTCGCGGTGTACGCCGACTACGCCCGGGCTCTGAAGGCCTCCGTCACGCTGACGTACCGGATCGCCGCCCACCTCGGCAACGACCCGCACCCCCATCCGCTGAGCCCGGAGGAGGCCGCGTCGGCCCAGGCCGAGGCCACGCTCGCCCGGGACCCGGCCGGGGAGGCGCTGCTCCTGCTGGGCAGCAGGGAGGTCGTGGAGATGGCGCGGGTCTGGGTCGTGGCGGTACTGGACATGGAGCGCTTCCTGCGCGAGGGGACGCGCGACCCGGAGGCCTGGCAGGTTCTGCTGGACCGGCAGCGCGCCGGCCGCGAGGGTTACTACTCGGCCGTACGCGAGGATCTGGCCCTGCCGCCGGGTCACGCGGCCCGGTGGCCGCTGCCGCCCGTCAGCGGTAGCCGGTGACGTCGGCCGGCTTGCCCGCGTCCTGGACCTCGACGAGGTAGCGCCAGGCGTCCGGGCGGCTGCCGTCGAGGTCGGTGAAGCCGTACTCCCGCGCCAGGCCTCCGCTGGACAGGGACTTCCCGTTGAGGCGCGACACGTGCGGGTCGGTGGCGAGGGCGGTGACGGCGCGGCCGACGTAGCGGGGTGTCTCCGAGATGGCGAAGTGCGGGACGCGGTCGAGGGCGTCGCGCCAGTTGTCCTCGCGCACGCCGAAGTGGTCGAGCATGATCTCCGAGCGCAGCCAGCCCGGGGTCAGCGCGACGGCGGTGGCGCCGTGCGGGCCGACCTCGTGACCGAGGGCGAAGGCCATGCGCAGGACGGACGTCTTGGCGAGGTCGTAGAAGAACGAGACGCGGTAGTGGTCGCGGTTGTAGTCGTCGGTGCCGTCGGTGACCTCCACGACCAGTCCGCCGGGGCGGCGCAGCAGCAGCGGCAGGGCGTGGTGACTGGTGACGGCATGGGTCTCGACCGCGAGCCGCAGCAGCCTGAGCCCCTTGTCGAGGTCGTGCTCCCAGACGGGGCTGTCCCATGCGAAGAGGTGCTCGCCGCCCCAGATGTCGTTGACCAGGACGTCGAGGCGGTCCTGCTCGCGGGCGACGCGGTCGACGAGCGCGGCGACCTGCGTGGGATCGAGGTGGTCGGTCGGTACGGCGATGCCGTGGCCGCCGGCCTCGGTGACCAGGTCGGCGGTGTCCTCGATGGTCTCCGGGCGGTCGTACTCGGAGCGGCGGGCGCGGGTGCTGCGGCCGGTGACGTAGACGGTGGCGCCGGCCGCGCCCAGTTCGACGGCGATGCCGCGTCCGGCGCCGCGGGTCGCTCCGGCGACCAGCGCGACCCTGCCCGCCAGCGGCTTGTTCGGTGATTGTGCCATGTCCGGCTTCCGTTCCTCTCCCACGACTGCTGCTGATCTCGTGTTCGAGGGTGCCTCGGAAGCCGGACATCTTCTGTCACCTTTTACGGGTGTTTCCCGCCGGTGCCGTCGCGCACCGGGTCAGTGACCGCGCTTGATCCACTCCTCCAGGTGCGGTGCCTCGGCCCCGATGGTGGTCGGGTCGCCGTGACCGGTGCGGACCTCGGTCTCGGGCGGGAGCACCAGAAGCCGGTCGCGGATCGAGTCGATGATCGTCGGGAAGTGGGAGTAGGAGCGTCCGGTGGCGCCGGGGCCGCCCTGGAAGAGGGTGTCGCCGGTGAAGACGGTGCCGAGGCCCGGGTCGTAGAGGCAGACCGCGCCGGGCGCGTGCCCGGGGGTGTGCAGGACGGTCAGGTCGGCGCCGGCTGCCTCGATGACCTGGCCGTCGGTCAGCCAGGCGTCGGGGTCGCGGTCGGGGTGGGTCCGCTGCCACAGGGGCATGTCGTCGCGGTGCAGCCAGATGGTGGCACCGGTGCGCTCGGCGAGGGCGGGCGCGGCGTTCACGTGGTCGTTGTGGGCGTGGGTGCACACGATGGCGGTGAGCCGGCGGTCGCCGACGGCCTCGGCGATGGCGTCGGCGTCGTGGGCGGCGTCGATGACGATCACCTCGTGGTCGTCGCCGACCAGCCAGACGTTGTTGTCGACGTCCCAGCTGCCGCCGTCGAGGCTGAACTGCCCGGAGGTGACGAGGCGTTCGATGCGGGCGGTCATCACAGCACCACCACCGAACGCAGCACGTCACCGGCGTGCATCCGCTCGAAGGCCTTCTCGACCTCGTCGAGCCGGATGGTCTCGGTGACGAACTTGTCCAGGTCCAGGCGGCCCTGGAGGTGGAGGTCGATGAGCATCGGGAAGTCGCGGGAGGGCAGGCAGTCGCCGTACCAGGAGGACTTCAGGGAGCCGCCGCGGCCGAAGACGTCGAGGAGCGGCAGCTCCAGATTCATCTCGGGCGTGGGGACGCCGACGAGGACGACGGTGCCGGCCAGGTCGCGGGCGTAGAAGGCCTGCCGGTAGGTCTCCGGGCGGCCGACGGCCTCGATGACGACGTCGGCGCCGAAGCCGCCGGTCAGTTCGCGGACCGCCTCGACGGGGTCGGTCTCGCGGGAGTTGACGGTGTGGGTGGCGCCCATGGAGCGAGCGGTCTCCAGCTTGCGGTCGTCGATGTCGACGGCGATGACCTTCGCGGCTCCGGCGAGGTGGGAGCCGGCGATGGCCGCGTCGCCGACGCCGCCGCAGCCGATGACGGCGACGGTGTCGCCGCGGCCGACGTTGCCGGTGTTGATGGCGGCGCCGATGCCGGCCATCACGCCGCAGCCCAGCAGGCCGGCCACCTGAGCGGAGGCACCCGGGTCGACCTTGGTGCACTGTCCGGCGGCGACCAGCGTCTTCTCGGCGAAGGCACCGATGCCGAGGGCCGGGGAGAGTTCCTGGCCGGTCGAGGCCAGCGTCATCTTCTGCTCGGCGTTGTGGGTGTCGAAGCAGTACCAGGGGCGTCCGCGCAGACAGGCCCGGCACTTGCCGCACACCGCGCGCCAGTTGAGGATCACGAAGTCGCCGGGGGCGACGTCGGTGACGCCGGCACCGACCGACTCGACCACGCCCGCGGCCTCGTGGCCGAGCAGGAAGGGGTAGTCGTCGCTGATGCCGCCCTGCTTGTAGTGCAGGTCGGTGTGGCACACCCCGCAGGCCTGGACACTGACCACGGCCTCGCCCGGTCCGGGATCGGGCACGACGATCTTCTCGATCCGCACCGGTTCGTCCTTGCCCGGTGCGATCACGCCGCGTACTTCCTGCGCCATGGTCTGGACCCCTTCTTCGGCCGTTCAGCGTTCCCCCCGAGCCTACGCGCAACTGATCGCCAAGGAACGCTCCGACCGTGTTCGGGGCCCACGTAGCCTGATGTCTCCGCCCACCTGCCGAAGGAGTGCCGTGAGCACCGCTGGGACAGAAGCCGGTCAGCCCGCCTGGCGGCAGCTGCTGACGTACGTACGGCCGCACCGCAGGGCCCTGTTCGCGGGCGCCGTGCTCTCCCTCGTCACCGGCGCCACGGGGCTGATGCTGCCGCTGGTGGCGCGGGAGCTGATCGACGACCTGTCGCACGACCGTGCCATCACCGGCGCGCTGCTGGCCATGTCGGGACTGGTGGTCGCCAACGCGGCGCTGGGCGCGCTGGGCGGGTACGTGCTGCGGCGCACCGCCGAGTCCGTGGTGCTCGGCGCGCGGCGCACCCTGTCGTCGTATCTGCTGCGGCTGCGGATCACCGCGGTGGACCGCACCGAGCCCGGCGACCTGATGGCCCGGATCACCTCCGACACGACCCTGCTGCGCGAGGTCACCACCGACTCCCTCGTCGGCCTCGGCACCGGCGGGCTCACGCTGGTGGCGACCCTGGTGATGATGGGCCTGGTCGACCCGGTGCTGCTCGGGGTCACCCTGGCGGTGGTCGCCGGGGCGGGGACGGTGCTGGGCCTGATCGTGCCGCGCATCAACCGGGCGAGCCGGCAGGCGCAGGACGCGGTGGGCGTGATGGGCGCCGCGCTGGAGCGGATACTCGGCGCGCTGCGCACGGTGAAGGCGTCCGGGGCCGAGCCCCGGGAGGAGCGTGCGCTGCACGAGGCCGCCGAGGAGTCCTGGCGGCAGAGCGTGCGCGCCGCCAAGTGGTCGGCGGCGGCGGGCAACACGGCCGGGCTGGCGATGCAGACCGCGTTCATCACGGTGCTCGCGGTGGGCGGGGCCCGGGTGGCGACGGAGGCGATCGACATCGGCACGCTGGTCGCGTTCCTGCTGTTCGTGTTCTACCTGATGTCGCCGATACAGGAGGTCGTCTCCGCGATCACGCAGTACCAGACGGGCAAGGCGGCGCTCGCCCGCATCCAGGCCGCGCTGAGCCTGCCCGCGGAGCCCGCGGCCCGTCCCGCGCCCCTGCCGTCGCCGGGCTCGGAGCCTGCGTCCGTCGCCTTCCGTGACGTCCGCTTCCGCTACGCCGACGACCTGCCCTACATCCACCACGGGGTGACCTTCGAAGTGCCGTCCCGGGGGATGACGGCTTTCGTCGGTCCGTCCGGAGCGGGCAAGACCACCGTATTCTCCCTGGTCGAGCGGTTCTACGATCCGGTCTCGGGGGAGATCTCGCTGGACGGCCGGAGCCTTGCGGACTGGGACCTGGCCTCGCTGCGGGCCGCGATCGGTTACGTGGAGCAGGATGCGCCGGTGCTGTCCGGTTCGCTGCGGAACAACCTGCTGCTGGGCAACCCGGAGGCGGACGACGCCGCCGTCGCCGCGGTGGTGAAGACGACCCGCCTCGATTCCCTGGTGGCGCGGCTGCCGGACGGCCTCGAGACGCTGGTCGGGCATCGCGGCACCAAGCTGTCGGGCGGTGAACGCCAGCGGGTCGCCATCGCGCGCGCCCTGCTGCGCCGTCCGCGGCTGCTGCTGCTCGACGAGGCCACCTCGCAGCTGGACGCGGTCAACGAGGCGGCGCTGCGCGACACGGTGGCCGACGTGGCCCGTACGACGACGGTGTTGGTCGTCGCGCACCGGCTGTCCACGGTGACGATGGCCGAGCGGATCGTGGTGATGGACGCGGGCCGGGTCCGGGCCGTGGGCACGCACCGGGAACTGGTCACCGCCGATCCGCTGTACGCGGAGCTGGCGGCCACCCAGTTCCTGGCCGCCGGCGGCTGAGTCCGCCCGCGGCACGCCGCCGAGGGCCGCCCGGTGCCGGGCGGCCCTCGGCGGCCTGGTGCGCGCGGGTCGTCAGCCGAGCGCGGGGACGGCTCCGAACAGCGGGGAGACGAGCCCGGTGACCTGCTGGAGCTGGTTGAGGTCGTTGAGCCGGTTCAACTGCTGGGAGGGCCGCGGCATCCGGGCCCGGTCCTCGGCGGGCATGTCGCTCACCGCGAGCGAGTCGAGCGTCTTGGTCACGCTGAGCTTGTCGGCGCCCAGCGCGCCACCCTCGGCGGCGCTCGCCATCGGCGCGGCGAGGCCGGCGACACCGGCGGCGAGCCCGACGGCGGCGGCGATACGTCGTGTTGAAGTCATGTCCTGAGCAACGGTGCCGGGCACCGGACGGACACGGGCGGGCGGCGCCGCTCACCCGACGGGACCAGTCGCCCGGCCGCGTTGCCGTGGGCGCCCGGACGGAGGAGGCTCGGAGTAAGGGCCCGTGCGGCCCGCCCCCTCGGGCCGCGGTCTTCGAAAGGAGGTCGTCATGAGCGCTCAGGCCGGCCCCGGCTTCGACGTCGAAGCACTGCGCCGGGGCATCGAAGGAGAGACGGCGGCGCCCCTGGTGTCGCTCTACGCGCCGGACGCGGAGGTCCGCATCGTCGACCGGTACGACCAGCCCAGCCGCCCCAAGGTCCTGCACGGCCGGGACGAGATCGCCGAGATGCTCGACGACGTGTACAGCCGCGACATGTCGCACCGGCTGACCCGGTGCCTCGTGCAGGGCGACCAGGTCGCCTTCACCGAGGAGTGCGTGTACCCGGACGGCGTGCGGGTGCTCGCCGAGTCGATGCTGTCGCTGCGGGGCGGCGCGATCGCCGAGCAGACCACCGTCCAGGCCTGGGACGAGTGACCGGAAGCGGATCGGTCTCCGGTCACGTCTGGCCGGCCCCCCAGCCGGGGGGCCGGAGCACGGCCAGGAGCTGGCGGACCAGTTCGTCGACGACCTCGTCCAGGGTCGCGTCCACCCAGCCCGCGCTGTAGTCGTGCAGCAGGCCGTTGACGCCGCCGATGAAGGCCGTGGCGGCGAGCCGGTAGTCGCGGGACGCCGCCTCTCCGCGCGCGGCGGCGGACTCGGCCTCGGCGCGGATGAGGTCGACCCAGCGGGCGCGGCGGGCCAGCCGCTGCTCCTCCAGGCGGGGGCTGACCCCGATGATCTCGACGAAGGTGATGCGCACGCGACGGGGATCGGAGGTGACGTCGGCGGCGTAGGCGCGGAAGATCGCGCCGGCGCGTTCGGGCAGGGGCAGCCCACGCGCGTCGGCCGCCGCCGCGAGGACGGCTCGCTCGGCCCAGTCGTTGACCTGGAGGTGCAGGGCGGCGAGCACGTCCTCCAGGGTGCGGAACTCCTCGTAGAACTGGCGGGTGGACAGACCCGCGGCCTCGCTGAGGGCGGCGACGGTCGTGGCGCGGTAGCCGGGGGTGTCGCCGAAGAGCTGGAGCGCGGCGTCGAGGAAGCGCCGGCGGCGCTCGGCCTGGCGTTGTGCGGCGGACTTGCCGCCGTAGCGTCCCGTGGGCGCCCTGAGCCTGCCCGCCACCCGCACCCCCTGCCCGCCACCGCCATTTCCCCACCCGCGGCCAATTTTGTCGTGTACGCGGTCTTGTGGAGAAGGGCGTTCCTTCCTTACTTTGCAGTAAGTTCACTCTGAAAGCGGCTGTGTTCAGAATGCGCGCGCCAGCGCGCCAGCGCCCCCGCCACGCCCACCGCCAGAGGAGAGCAGCATGCCCGCCCATCGAACCAGGCTCCTCCGCGCCGCCGCCGTCGCCACCGCACTCGCCCTCGCCGCCGCTCCCGTGACCGGCGCGGCGGCCGCCCCCGACTCCCCTGCCGCTCTGCGCGAGGTGATGTTCGTCGGCAACAACTGGGACGGCACCGCCGACGTCATCCGGTCCACCGGCGACTTCGCGAGAATCGGCCGGATCGACGTCATCCCGGACAAGGCGGAGCGGATGGCGGAGATCAACGCCGACCCGATCAAGTGGATCTACTTCCAGGCCATCCGCAACAGTGTCGGCGAGGGGCATGACCAGTTCGTCGATGACATGTACTCGACACCGGACGGCTCGTCGGTGGTGGTCTCCCGGCCGAGCTTCGCGGACGTCGTGTCCGTGGACCTCGCCACCGGTGACATCAACTGGCGCTTCCCGGTCTCCGGCTACCGCTCCGACCACATGGCGGTCTCCCCCGACGGCACCCGGGTCGCGGTGTCGGCGTCCACCTCCAACACCGTGCACGTGCTGGACATCGAGTCCGGGGAGGAGCTCGGCTCCTTCCGTACCGGCGACAAGCCGCACGAGAACATCTTCACCCGCGACGGCAGGTACATCTGGAACATGTCCATCGGCGAGGTGAACACCGCGCTCGACGCCCCCTGGCTGGACTGGACCAAGGGCGACCGGCGCATCACCGTCGTGGACGCGACGACGTACGAGCAGGTCAAGGTGATCGACATGCGCGAGCGCCTCGACGCGATCGGTCTCGGCGACCGGTCCGACGCCGTGCGGCCCGCCGTCTTCTCGCCGGACGAGTCCAAGCTGTACTTCCAGGTGTCGTTCTTCAACGGCTTCTTCGAGTACGACATCGCCACCGACCGGATCACCCGCACCAAGACCCTGCCGGAGAACCCGGCCACCGACGACGACCGCACGACCTGGGTCAACGACTCGCGCCACCACGGCATCTCCATGAGCCCGGACGGCACCAAGCTCTGCGTCGCGGGCACGATGGACGACTACGCGACGGTCGTGGACCGCGCGACGCTGCGCGAGGGCCCGCTGGTCAACGCCGCGAAGCCGTACTGGGCCACGGTCAGCGGCGACGGCACGCACTGCGTGGTCTCCGAGAGCGGCGCCGACCAGGTGACCGCCATCGACTTCGCGACCGGCGAGAAGTCGGTGTCCGTCCCCGTGGGCGACCACCCCCAGCGGGTGCGGATCGGGCACGTGGCGGCGGACTGGACGGGCCCGTCCGGCGGCTGAACCGGCCCGCTACCGCCGCGGCAGCCGGTGCAGTTCGACGTCCCCGAGCCGGCCGTCGGCGACCGTGGCCGTCATGTAGGTGCAGTACGGCTGTCGGCGCCGGTCGGTCGGCGAACCCGGGTTGAGCAGCCGCAGGCCGGTGTCGGCGGTGGTGTCCCAGGGGATGTGGCTGTGTCCGAAGACCAGGACGTCGAGGTCCGGGAAGCGGGCGGCGCAGCGCCGCTCGCGCCCCTGGGCGGCGCCCGTCTCGTGGACGACGCCGAAGCGCAGGCCGCCGAGGTCCGCGTATGCCACCTCGGGCAGCCGGGCACGCAGGCCGGGCCCGTCGTTGTTGCCGTACACGCCGACGAGCCGTTGGCTGCGGTGCTCCAGCAGGTCGAGGGTGTCCGTGTCGACCCAGTCCCCCGCGTGCACGACGACGTCGGCGCGCGGGATCTCCGCCAGCAGCGCTTCGGGCAGTTCCTTCGCCCGCTTCGGCAGATGGGTGTCTGACATGAGCAGCAGTCGCACGGAACCAGCCTATGGGGCGGACCCCGTCCTTTGCTTGAGCGTCTCCCACCAGGCCCGGTTGGCCCGGTACCAGGCGACGGTGCCGGCCAGCCCTGCCGTGAAGTCCCGGCCGGGACGGTAGCCCAGTTCGTCGCGGGCCTTGCTCCAGTCGACCGAGTAGCGCAGGTCGTGGCCCTTGCGGTCGGCGACGTACTCGATCCGGTCCCGGCCGGCGCCGCAGGCGTCGAGAAGCAGGCCGGTGAGTTCGCGGTTGGTCAGTTCGGTGCCGCCGCCGATGTTGTAGACCTGGCCGGCCCGGCCCCGGGTACGGACCAGGTCGACGCCATGGCAGTGGTCGTCCACGTGGAGCCAGTCGCGGACGTTGCGCCCGTCGCCGTACAGCGGGACCTTCCGGCCGTCGAGGAGGTGGGTGACGAACAGCGGCACGAGTTTTTCGGGGAACTGGTACGGGCCATAGTTGTTGGAGCACCGGGTCACCCGCACGTCCAGGCCGTGGGTGCGGTGGTAGGAGAGGGCGAGCAGGTCGGCCGACGCCTTGGAGGCGGCGTACGGGGAGCTGGGCCGCAGCGGATACTCCTCCGTGGCCGAACCGGACTCCAGCGAGCCGTAGACCTCGTCGGTGGAGACGTGCACGAAGGTGTCCGCGCCGTGCCGCAGGGCCGCGTCCAGCAGGGTCTGGGTGCCGACGACGTTGGTGAGCACGAAGTCGGCGGCGGCGCCGATCGACCGGTCCACGTGGGACTCGGCGGCGAAGTGCACCACTTGGTCGGTGCCGGCCATCAGTTTGTCGACCAGCGCGGTGTCGCGGATGTCGCCGTGCACGAAGTCCAGCCGGGGGTGGCCGAGTGGGAGGGCGTCGAGAGTGCCGGCGTAGGTGAGGCTGTCCAGAACCGTGATCCGCGGCGCGTCGGGGGCGTCCGGGGCGAGCAGTGTCCGGACGTATCGGGAGCCTATGAATCCGGCTGCGCCGGTGACCAGGAGGTTCATGGACGGTTCGGTGCCTTGCAGGGGGTGGGGCGGGCGGGCGGGAGCCTTTCGCCGACATTACCCGCGGGCCGCCCGTGGCGGCGGCCGGTCCGGACGCGCACCGCGCCGGCACATGGCCGGCGCGCTGGGGTGTCCTTCGTGTCTCCGGGACGGTTCAGTCCTCGCCCCTGACGATGTTCGACTCCTGCCCCGTCCGCGGTGCGTGTGCGCTCGTGCCGTCCTCGACGGCCGGTATCCAGGTGCGCATCGCACCCCGGCCACGCAGCCGTCGGGCCGTGGACCAACCGGTCTCCTGGCGGCGGGCGACGGGTTTCTCACTGGTGTCCGTGGTCACGGAGCATCATCTTCCTTCTGCTTTCTGTGTCCGGCACCGTCGCCCGACGGGTCCCCCGGCGCATTCTCGTGAAACACCGGGCCCGGCGCCTACGGGTTGGGCCGGGCCACGCTGATGTCGCCCAGTGCCGACTCCGGATCGCGCTCCATGGCCAGGTCGCCGAGGGAGACGATGCCGACGGGGCGGCCGTCGTCGACGACCGGTACCCGGCGCACGGCGTGTTCGCGCATCACCTCGACGGCGTGGTCCAGCTGCTCGTCGGACCGTACGGTCACCAGGTCGTCGCTGCACGCGCCGGCCACTGTGGTCTGCTCCGGGTCGCCGCCGTCCGCGACGGACCGGATCACCAGGTCGCGGTCGGTGACCAGTCCGCGCAGTGCGTCGCCGTCCGTGACCAGGACGGCACCGAGGTCCCGGTCGCGCATGAGGCGGGCCACCGCGGTCACGGAGGTCTGCGGCTCCACGGTCACCGGGTGGCCGGTCATGATGTCGCGGACGTACTGGGTCATGACGTGATCCCTCATTCTGCTGCTCGGTCGTGGTGTGGGCGCCGGGTACCCGGCCGGGCGGCGCCGGCACCTATCCACGGCCGCGGCCCACCGGGACCTCGCTCCAGACCTGTTTGCCGCCGCTGACCGGCAGGGTCCCCCAGGTCGCCGACATCGCCTCGACCAGGAGGATGCCGCGTCCGCCGGTGGCCTCCCAGCCGATGCTGGTCGGCTTGACGGGCGTACGGGGCGAGGCGTCGGCGACCGCGACGCGCAGCCGGCCGTTGATCAGGGCGAGGTCGAGGCGGACCTGGCCGTCGGTGTGCACGAGGGCGTTGGTGACCAGTTCGGAGACGATCAGGAGGACGCCGTCGACGTCGACGTCCGGCACGCCCCAGGAGCGCAGGGTGCGCCGGGTGAAGCGGCGGGCGTGGCGTACGGCCTCGGGCAGCCGCCACACCGACCAGCTCTCCCGCAGCGGCCGCACCGCCATCCCGTCGTAGCGCACCAGCAGCAGGGCGACGTCGTCGCTGCGGCGGGCGCCTCCGAGCAGGGCGTCGGCGACCAGCCCCAGGTGGGCGGGGTCACAGACGGCCAGCGCGTGTGCGAAGCGCTCGATGCCCTCGTCGATGTCGGCGTCGGCGGACTCCACGAGGCCGTCCGTGGTGAGGGCGATCAGTGTGCCGGGGCGCAGGCGCAGCGGGCTCATCGGGAAGTCGGCCTGCCGGACCACGCCCAGCGGCGGGCCGCCCTCCACCTCCGCGATCTCGGTGCTCCCGTCGGGGTGGCGCAGCACCGGCGGCGGGTGCCCGGCCCGCACGCACCAGGCGGAACCGGCCTCCATGTCGAGGTCGACGTAGACGCAGGTGGCGAAGAGGTCGGTCTCCATGTCCATGAGCAGCCGGTTGGCGTGCGAGACCACCACGTCCGGCGGGTGGCCCTCGGCGGCGTAGGCGCGCAGGGCGGTGCGCATCTGGCCCATCAGGGTGGCGGCGCCCGCGCTGTGCCCCTGGACGTCGCCGATGACGAGGGCCACGTGGTGGTCGGGCAGCGGGATGACGTCGTACCAGTCGCCGCCCAGCTCCAGTCCGGCCGTGCTGGGCAGGTAGCGGGCGACGGCGACCGCGCCGGGCAGCTTCGGCAGGCGGCGCGGCAGCAGCTGGCGCTGGAGCATGCCGACGAGCTCGTGCTCGGCGTCGAAGGCGTGGGCGCGCATCAGGGCCTGACCGGCGAGGCCCGCGGAGGCGGTGAGCAGGGCGCGTTCGTCGGGGCCGAAGTCGTGCGGGGTGTCCCAGCCGATCAGGCAGGCGCCGGCCATGCGGCCGCCGGCGGGCAGCGGCAGTACGGCGAGGCCGCCGGGGCCGACGTCGGCGAGGGCGGGCTCCAGGTCGCCGGTGCCGGCGGGCCAGATCCGGGCGCGGCCCTCGCGCAGCGCGGCGGCGAGGGTGGGCATGGCCCGCACCGGCGCGTCGGGCCACTCGGTGCGCCACTCCAGCCGCCACAGCTCGGGCCAGGACTCGGGCTCGGGCGGGTCGAGGACGGTGACGACGAGACGGTCGTTCTCCAGCTCGGCCAGCGCGATCCGGTCGGCGCGCAGCGGCCTGCGCAGGGCGGCGACCACGGCCTGGCTGACGTCGCGGACGGTGCCGGCGGTGGCCAGCGCGGCGGCGAGGCGCTGGACGCGGGCCACGTCGGTCACGTCGGGTCGCAAGGTGGAGGCGTCGGCGACGGTGCCGACGAGGCGGGCGGGCCGGCCCTCGCCGCCGGGCAGCAGGCGCCCGCTGAGCCGCAGCCACTTCGGCGGGCCGGTGGGCTGGAGCACGCGGAACTCCAGCTCGCGGTCGCCGATGGACATGTGGTCGGCCTCCGTGACCGACATCAGCGAGGGCAGGTCCTCGGGCACGGTGAGGCCGAGCAGCGTCTCGACCTTGCCGTCGAACTCGCCCGGCGCGAGGCCGAACAGCCGCAGGATGTCGTCGCCGACCTCGACCCGGCCGGTGTCCATGGCCAGCGAGAAGGCACCGGGCCGCAGTTCCTCGCCCTCGGCGGCCACGGCCGGGGCCGGGCAGGTGACGGTCTGGGCGATCAGTTCCAGGCAGGCCCGGTCCTCGGCGCCGAAGCCCTCCGGGCGCTCGGTCAGGACCAGGAGGCAGCCGCCGCCGTCGCCGCGCACGGGCAGGGCGGCGAGGGAGAAGCCGCTCGACGGCACGTGCCGGGACTCCGCGGAACCTGCGAACTCCTCGGGTCCGAGCCACACCGGCGTTCCCTCGCGGTGCGCGTCGGCCACCGGGGAGCCGCCCGAGGAGGGGTAGCCGTCGCGTACGCCGTACAGGGTGCGCGGCACGCCCACCGACTCCGCCAGGCAGAGCAGCTCGGTGTTCTCACCGGGTGTGTAGAGGGCGGCGAAGGAAGCTCCGGCGAAGACCAGCGCCTGTTCGAGCACCCGGCGCAACCGCTCCGCCGGGTCCGGCACGGAGACGATCGCCTTCAGGGCACCCTCGGCACGCAGCGTCCTCGCTCCGCGTTCCACCGCGCCCTCACTGACCACGCCGCCATTACAGCGCTTGTGGGGCATCGGCGCAGCCCCTGCGGGGCGGGAAGAGTCGATCGGGAGGAGAAAGGGGCCGGGCTGGGCGGGCGGCGCGGAACGCGAGCGGGTGAGGGTCGCCTCGCGTGCCGGTCCGGCCCTCCGGCGGGAGGGCCGGACCCGCTACGGGTGCCGGTGCGCGGTGTCGGGATCAGCCCGTGGGACCAGAGCCGTCATCGCCGCCGGCACCCGCGCCGGCGCCCGCGCCCCCGGCTCCGGCACTGTCCTCACCGACCCCGGCAACGGCACCGCCCTGCCCGTCACCACCGCCGACGGTGTCACCACCGCCGACGGCGTCACCGCCCCCGGCCGCATCCTCGCCGGTCTGGTCACCCGCGCCGGCCTCGTCTCCCCCGGCCAGTCCGTCGCCGCCGGCATCGCCGCCCAGCGTGGCGCCCACGGCCTCCAGCGCGGTGGTGACCGGCTGGAAGAAGGTCTCGCCGCCGACCGCGCAGTCGCCGCTGCCGCCCGAGGTCAGGCCTATCGCCAGGCCGTCCTGGGTGAACAGGGAGCCGCCGCTGTCGCCCGGTTCGGCGCACACGTTCGTCTGGATGAGGCCGGTGACCGTGCCCTCGGGATAGTTGACGGTGGCGTCCAGGCCGAGGACCTGCCCGTCGGCCAGCCCGGTCGTGCTGCCCATCCGGAAGACCTGCTGCCCGACCGTCGCCTCGGCGGCCCCGCTGATCCGGATCGTCTGGTCCCCGAGGTCGACCTCGCTCGGCGCCTGGGTCGCGGGATCGTCGTACCGGACGAGCGCGAAGTCCCCCTGGCCGGGGAAGACCGCCTCGTCGACGGTGCCGATCGGCGCTCCGCCCTGCGCGTCGGACCACTGGTCGTCCGCGACGCCGCAGTGACCGGCCGTCAGGAAGGCGGGGGTGCCGTCGCCCGCGGTGACGTTGAAGCCGAGCGAGCAGCGCGCGCCGCCGCCGAAGATGGCGTCGCCGCCCGACACGAAGGTCTTGAAGGTGCCGGCGGACCGCTTGACGGTCGCCATGCCCGCGCCGAGTTCCTCGACCGTGGACTCCAGCCGGTCCCATTCGGCGCCGGTGACGGTGCTGTCGGCGGTGACCAGGATCTTGTTGGTGCGCGGGTCGATCGCCCACGAGGTGCCCGGGATGGTCGCCTCGGACTTCAGGGTCCGCGCGCCGGTCCGCAGCTCGCTCATGCTGTTGTCGACCTCGCGCACGTCCGCGCCGGCCTGCTTCGCCTGCACGATGACCTGGTTGTTGTCGCCGGGCACCACGTTGACGACGAGCTGCTGCTCGTCGGCGTCGTAGTAGGAGCCGGCGAAGGCGTCGCCGAGCAGGCCGGCGAGCTGTGAGGCGAGATCCGACGCGTCCGCCGCCTTGAGGGTCCTCGGTGCCGCCGCGTCGTCGGCTCCGGCGCCGTCCTGGGAGGCGTTGGCGTTGGGCAGCAGGACGGCGGCGGCGCCGAGTGCCACCACGGCGCCCGCCGCCATCGCGGCCCTGCGCTTCGGAATTCGCTTGTGACTCAACCTGCTCGACCTCCTGGGACGGGGTCCGTGCCGCCTAACCGGCGGCTGCCTGGGGGCGTCTGGACGGCACTTGGTACGCACGGGCGGGGCGGGGCGTTCAGCCGGGCCGTGCGATCACCCCGGATCAGCACTCTCCGCATCCGGTCGGCAACGGTCCGTTCCGATCACGGAGCGGAATCTCTGCTTCAGTGAATCTGCACATCGAATGCCCAACCCGGTCACCCCCGTTGGAGGATCTGCACAACCCCGCACCGCGCCGTACGCCTTTGGGGCGGGAGTGCCGGATTCGCCTGGGTACGGGCAAGGGGTCGCGCGGGCCGATGTCGTGGCCCGTGTGAAGAAGTCGCCGCGAAGGCGTGCCCACGCCTGCACGCTTGGGCGCCTGGGCGTCGCAAGTGCCCTGGTGAGAGGGGGTGATTGATTGGAAGGCCGGACCGGCCGCGTGCTTTGATCCATCGCACCGCGGGGGCCGCGGAGGGCTCCGGAAACGGGCGCCCGGCGCCCGCGGTCGCGGCCGTCATCTGTCCCCAGAGGGGGCCGCTCCCCCCTTGTGAAATGGCTATACGAAGGGAAGTTCCATCATGAACTCCACCCCCCAGGTTGAGACCGTCGAGATCTCCGACGCCGACCTCGACAACGTCTCCGGCGGTCTGAACGTGAACGCCGTCGGCACCGTCACCGGCCTGGTGGACGGCATCGCCCCGGTCTCCGGCCTGGTCAACACCGCCGTCGGCACCGTCGAGGGCGTCACCGGCCTGAACACGGCCCCGGTCACCAACCTGGTCGCCGGTCTCTGATCGCGCCCTGGTACCGCTGAGTCCCGGAGCCTGCCAGGCTCCGGGACTTCTCGGCGGTTTCCCCGCGCCTTTCCGCAAGACACTGGGATACGTCCGACGTGCAGTTCCGCCAACAGGCCCTCGCCAAACTCCAGTCGCCGGAGGAGCTCGACCTCCCGGTCCGCTTCGCCCGCCCGCAGGGCTGGCTGGTGCTCTCCGTGACCGTTGTCGCCATGGCCGCCGCGTCCGTGTGGGCGGTCGGCGGCTCGGTGGCCTCCACCGTCAGCGCCCCCGCCGTCCTCACCCACGGCCAGGGCAGCTACCTCCTCCAGAGCCCCGTCTCCGGCCAGGTCACCGCCGTACTCGCCCGCCAGGGACAGCGACTGCCCGCCGACTCCCCCGTGCTGAAGGTGCGCACGAGCGAGGGCGAGGCCGTGGTCCGCACGCTCGAGGCGGGCCGGGTCAGCGCGCTCGCCGCCACCGCCGGACAGATCATCCGGACCGGCGCGAACGTCGCCGCCGTGGAGAGGGTCGCCCACGCCGACGACCCGCTCTACGCCACCGTCTACGTCCCCGCCGAGAACGCCGCCGCCATCCCCGCGCACGCCTCCGTCGACCTGACCGTCCAGTCGGTGCCGGCGCAGCAGTACGGCGTGCTGCACGGGGAGGTGAAGTCGGTGGACCGCTCGGCGCAGTCGGCGCAGTCCATCGCCGCGTTCCTCGGCGACAGCGGGCTCGGCGAACAGTTCACCAAGGAGGGCAGGCCGGTGGCCGTGACGGTCCGGCTGGACACCTCGAAGTCCACGAAGAGCGGCTACCAGTGGTCGTCCGCGGACGGGCCCCCGTTCGAGCTGACCTCCATGACCATGGCCACCGGGTCCATCCGGCTGGCCGATCAGCGTCCCGTCGACTGGCTGCTGCCGTGAGCGCCGCACAGAAGACCACCGCACGGGAGACCCGGGGCAGACGCCGCGCCGCCCCGCCGAAGCGCAGCGTGCCCAAGGCGCGGGCGAAGACGGTGCGCACGCCCACCGTGCTCCAGATGGAGGCCGTCGAGTGCGGCGCCGCCTCCCTCGCGATGGTGCTCGCCCACTACGGCCGGCACGTCCCGCTGGAGGAGCTGCGCATCGCCTGCGGCGTCTCCCGCGACGGCTCGCGCGCCAGCAACCTGCTCAAGGCGGCCCGGAGTTACGGATTCACCGCCAAGGGCATGCAGATGGACCTGGCCGCGCTCGCGGAGGTGACGGCGCCGGCCATCCTCTTCTGGGAGTTCAACCACTACGTCGTCTACGACGGCATGGGGCGCCGCTTCGGCCGCCGCGGGGTGTTCGTCAACGACCCCGGCAAGGGCCGCCGTTTCGTCTCCCTGGAGGAGTTCGACGGGTCGTTCACCGGGGTCGTGCTCACCATGGAGCCCGGTGAGGACTTCACCCGGGGCGGCCGCAGACCGGGCGTGCTCGGCGCGATGCCGGCCCGGCTGCGCGGCACCGCGGGCACGCTGCCCGCCGCCCTGCTGGCGAGCCTGCTGCTGGTGGCGGTCGGCGCGGCCGTGCCCGCGCTCAGCCGTACCTATATCGACATGTTCCTGATCGGCGGGCAGACCTCGCTGCTGGGCGTGCTGTTCGCGTCGATGGGCGCCTGCGTGCTGCTCACGATCGTGCTGACCTGGCTCCAGCAGGCGAACCTGCTGCACGGCCGCATCATCTCCTCCACCCTCTCCAGCGCCCGCTTCCTGCGCCACCTGCTGCGGCTGCCGGTGACCTTCTTCTCCCAGCGCAGCCCGGCCGACCTGGTGCAGCGACTCCAGTCGAACGACGCGGTCGCCGAGACCCTGGCCCGGGACCTCGCGGCGGCGGGCGTGGACGCGATCGTCGTCGTCCTGTACGCCGTCCTGCTGTACACGTACGACCCCCAGCTCACCTTCGTCGGCATCGGCGTGGCGCTGCTCAACATCCTCGCGATGCGGATCGTCATCCGGCTGCGCGCGACCCGTACGGCCAAGCTGCGGGCGGACACGGCGCGGCTGACCAACACCGCGTACACCGGTCTCCAGCTGATCGAGACGATGAAGGCCACCGGCGGTGAGGACGGCTACTTCCGCAAGTGGGCGGGGCAGCACGCCACCACGCTGGAGGAGCAGCAGCGGCTCGGGGTGCCGAGCGCCTGGCTGGGCGTGGTCGCGCCGACGCTGGCGACGCTCAACAGCGGGCTGATCCTGTGGATCGGCGGCATGCGGGCGGTCGAGGGGCACATCTCGGTCGGTCTGCTGGTCGCCTTCCAGGCTCTGGTGGTCCGCTTCACGGCTCCGCTGACCCGGCTGAACGGCGTCGCGGGCCGCATCCAGGACTTCGCGGCCGACGTGGCCCGGCTCAAGGACGTGGAGAACTTCCGCGCCGACCCGCTCTACGACCGGCCGGGCGGCGCCGCCGACTCCACCCGCAGGCTGCACGGCCACGTCGAGCTGCAGAACGTCTCCTTCGGCTACAACCCGCTGGACAAGCCCCTGCTGACCGGCTTCGACCTGACCGTCGGACCGGGGCAGCAGGTCGCGCTGGTCGGCGGGTCGGGCAGCGGCAAGTCCACGGTGTCCCGGCTGATCTCGGGCCTGTACGCCCCGTGGGACGGTGTCATCCGCGTCGACGGGCAGCGGCTGGAGGACATCCCGCGCGGGGCGCTCGCGTCCTCCGTCTCCTTCGTCGACCAGGACGTCTTCCTCTTCGAGGGCACCGTGCGCGACAACGTGGCCCTGTGGGACCCGTCGATCCCCGACGACGCCGTGGTGGACGCGCTGCGCGACGCCGCGCTGTACGACGTCGTGATGCGCAGGCCGGGCGGCATCCACAGCAGGGTGGAGCAGGACGGCCGGAACTTCTCCGGCGGGCAGCGCCAGCGGCTGGAGATCGCGCGGGCCCTGGTGCGCCGGCCGAGCATCCTCGTACTCGACGAGGTGACCAGCGCCCTGGACGCGGAGACCGAACTGGTGGTCATGGACAACCTGCGCCGGCGCGGCTGCGCCTGTGTGGTGATCGCGCACCGGCTGAGCACGGTGCGGGACAGCGACGAGATCGTCGTGCTCCAGCACGGCACGGTCGTGGAGCGCGGGCGGCACGAGGCGCTGGTCGCGCACGGTGGCGCGTACGCGGCGCTGGTCAGGGAGCGGTGAGATGACAGCCGTGCACGAAGGGCAGGGCGACCTCGTCCTCGGGGCGCTCGGTTCGCTGGGCACCCGCGTGGACTGCGCCGGGTTCGGCCGCCTCGACCTGGAAGGGCCGCAGGTGCTGTGGCTGGTGGCGTCCGGCGCGGTGGACCTGTTCGCGGTGGACGCCGGGGAGCAGGGCCACTGGCACCACCTGGGCAGGCTGGAGGCGGGCTCGGTGCTGCTCGGGCCGGTCGCCGGCCCCCGGCACACCCTGGTCGCCCGTCCGCTGCGGGACTGCGTGGTGCACCGCATCGAACTGCGCGAGCTGTACCAGCCGGCGAGCACCCAGACCTGGTCGTACGACGAGTACGGCGATCCGCAGTACGTGCCGCCCACGACGAGCCCGCTGGAGTACGCCCTCGCCCTCGGTGTGGGCCGCGGTCTGACCGTCCTGTTCCAGGCGCCGATGGCGAGCGAGCGGGCGGCGGCGCCCACCGACGACGACGTGTTCTGGATGCAGGTCCCGCCGGGCAGCGTGCAGTACGGGGCGCTGTACGGCGAGGAGGCCGCGGCCGACCTGCTGATGGACCCCGCGCTGTGGCAGAGCATGGTCGACCAGCAGCACCGCCTGCTGACCACGCTGGACCGCTGGATCGAGCAGCTGGAGCGCACCCACGAGACCCGTACGGCGGCCGGCATCAAGGCCGGTGAGGCGGTGCGCGCGCAGGCGGACCGGACACTGCTGGCCTCCATCGGCAAGCGGTCGGGACAGCGGAGCACGGCAGCCGACGCCGACGCCACGTACGCGGCCTGCCAACTGGTCGCCCGCGCCGCCGGGATCCCCCTCGCCGAGCCCGCGCGGAACGGCACGGAGAGCGACCGGATCGATCCGGTCGAGCGGATCGCCGTCGCCTCGCGCCTGCGCACCCGCACCGTGCGGCTGGACGGCCGCTGGTGGCGGGACGACGTCGGGCCCCTGGTCGGCCACCGGGCCCTGTCGGGCGCGCCGGTCGCGCTGCTGTGGCGGCGCGGCGGCTATGTGGCCGTCCATCCGGCGACCGGGCGCCGGACGCCGGTCGAGAAGGCGAACGCGGAGGAGTTCGAGCCGCGTGCGGTGATGTTCTACCGGCCGCTGCCCGAGCGGCGGCTCAGCCCGCTGCGGCTGCTGCGCTTCTGTCTGACGGGCACGCGCGGTGACCTGACCGGGCTGGTCCTCGCCGGGCTGGTGACGGTGGCGCTGGGCGCGCTGGTGCCGGTCGCGACCGGCAAGGTGCTCGGCGAGTTCGTGCCGAAGGCGCAGACCGGACTGATCGCGCAGGTGTGTCTCGCGGTGATGCTCAGCGGTGTCGTCGCGGCGGCCTTCATGCTGTTGCAGAACCTCACCATCCTGCGGCTGGAGGGCCGCGTCGAGGCGACGCTCCAGCCCGCCGTGTGGGACCGGCTGCTGCGGCTGCCGACCAAGTTCTTCACCGAGCGCTCCACCGGCGAGCTGGCGAGCGCGGCCATGGGCATCAGCGCCATCCGCAGACTGCTGGCGGGCGTCGGTCCGACGGTGGCCCAGTCGGTGACGGTCGGGGCGATGAACCTCGCGCTGCTGCTCTGGTACAGCGTGCCGATGGCGCTCGCGGCGATCGGCATGCTGGTGGTCGTCGCCGGCGTGTTCCTGGGGCTCGGACTGTGGCAGGTGCGCTGGCAGCGGCGGCTGGTGAAGCTCACCAACAAACTGAACAACCAGGCGTTCCAGACCCTGCGCGGGCTGCCCAAGCTGCGGGTGGCGGCCGCCGAGAACTACGCCTACGCGGCATGGGCGGAGCAGTTCGCGCGCAGCCGGGAGCTCCAGCGGCGGGCGGGGCGGATCAAGAACCTGAACTCGGTACTCGGCGCGGTGTACCTGCCGCTGTGCACGCTGCTGATGTTCATGCTGCTGGCGGGTCCGGCGCGCGGTTCGATGTCGGCGGCCGACTTCCTCACCTTCAACGCGTCGGTGACGATGCTGCTGACCTCGGTCACCCAGTTGACCGGCGCGTTCGTGTCGGCGGTGGCCGCGCTGCCGCTCTTCGAGGAGATCCGTCCGGTTCTGGACGCCACGCCCGAGGTGCGCACGGCCAGCACCCGGCCGGGGCCGCTGTCGGGGGCGGTCGAGGCGCGGCGGCTGTCGTTCCGGTACACCGACGACGGGCCGCTGGTCCTGGACGACGTCTCCTTCGCCGTACGGCCGGGCGAGTTCGTCGCGGTCGTCGGCCCCAGCGGCTGCGGCAAGTCGACCCTGCTGCGGCTGCTGATCGGCTTCGACCGGCCGCTGTCGGGCAGCGTCCTGTACGACGGCCAGGACCTGGCCGCGCTCGACCAGTCGGCCGTGCGCCGGCAGTGCGGGGTGGTGCTCCAGCACGCCCAGCCGTTCAACGGCTCCATCCTGGACGTCATCTGCGGCACCGAGCCGTACACGCCCGAGGAGGCGATGGCGGCGGCCGAGATGGCGGGGCTCGCCGAGGACATCAAGCGGATGCCGATGGGGCTGCACACCATCGTCTCGGGCAGCGGGGCGGTATCCGGCGGCCAGCGGCAGCGGCTGATGATCGCACAGGCGCTGATCCGCCGGCCGCGCATCCTCTTCTTCGACGAGGCGACCAGCGCCCTGGACAACGAGACGCAGCGCCGGGTGATCGAGTCGACCAAGGCCATCGACGCCACCCGGGTGGTGATCGCGCACCGCCTGTCCACGGTGCTGGACGCCGACCGCGTGATCGTGATGGAGGACGGCAAGGTCGCCCAGCAGGGTCCGCCCGCCGAGCTGCTCGCGGACACGGGGGGCCGGCTGCACGAGCTGGTGCGGCGGCAGCTGGCCTGACCCGGACCGTGCGGTTTCCGGCCGTACCCGCCGGGAAGGCCCTTGGACCGGCCGGAAACGGGTACCTGCGCCTCATGCGTATCAGCGTGGTGGACGTGGGGTCGAACACGGTCCGGCTCATGGTGGCGGACGCGGAGGGCGGGGTACCGCTGCCGGTCCACACCGCGAAGTGGCGGCTGCGGCTGTCGGAGCAGGTCAAGCCGGGTGGCCCGGTGCCGGAAAAGGCCGTGGAGCGGCTCGTCGAGGCGGTCGAGGGCGCGAGCCGGACGGCGGCCCGGTGGGGCGCGGCCGGCCCGCTGGCCTTCGCGACGGCCGTGGTGCGGGCCGCGCCCAACCGGCGGGAGGTGCTGCGCACCGTTCGTGCCCGTACGGGCGTCGCCCTGTGCACCCTGCCGGGCGAGGTGGAGGCGGAGCTGACCTTCCTCGGGGCCCGGCGCTGGATGGGCTGGCGGGCCGGGCCGCTCGCGCTGCTCGACATAGGCGGCGGCTCGCTGGAGATCGCCTTCGGCCGCGGCCGGCTGCCCGACTTCGTCGCCTCGCTGCCGCTGGGCGCGGCCCGGCTGACCCACGAGTTCCTGGAGGGCGGCGAGCAGGCGCCGCCGCCCGAGCAGGTGCGGGCGATGCGCCGCAAGGTCCGCCACCAGCTGCGGGACGTCGCCGCGCGGATCCGCTGGGAGGGCCCGCGCACCGCGGTGGCGACCTCCCGGACCTTCCAGCAGCTGGGCCGGCTGTGCGGGGCGCCGCCGGGCCGGCACGGTCCGTTCGTGGAGCGCCGGATGCTCTGCTCGGACCTGGGTGAGGCGGCCGACCGCCTCGCCGCGCTCACCGCCGACGAGCGGGCCCGGCTGCCGGGCATCTCCGCGCCGCGCGCGGCGCAGAGCCTGGCCGGGGCGGTGGTCGGGCACACCACGATGAAGCTGACCGGCCTGGAGTCGGTCACGCTCTGCCCCTGGGCGATCCGCGAGGGCGTCCTGCTGCGTCACATCGAGGACGGCCCCGCCTGGTGGGCGGAGGTCACCCGCCACAGCGACGAGGTGACCGCCCCGGCCGCGGTGCCCCTGCGCATCGCGGGCACGTCGGGCTGACCGCGTGAACGGGCCGGGCCGAAGGGGTCCGGTCGTACGAGGAGAGGAGCATCCGTGTCCCGGAACGGCGATTCCGACCACAACGAGCCCGAGACCGCCATCGACGAGGTCCTGCGTGAGATCGAGGAGGTCAGGCCGCGCGACGCCGAGTCCGACGAGGGCCCGCGCCGGGGCGAGGCGGGCGACGCCACCTCGCCCAACACCGGAGCCCAGGAGGACGCCGAAGGAGAGTGAGACGCCGCCCGCCGTGCGCGGGCAGGGGTGCCGCGGTGCCGTCCGGGTACCCGCCGCACATGGAGTTCGACCGCGAAGGACCACGGCCGCCGACGGCCCGGGGCCCGCTCTCCGAGGCCGTCGGCGCCCATCTGCTCGGGACGGGCCCGCTCCCGGACCCGGAGACGGTCGCCGCCGCGTCACCCTACGGCGACGACCTGCAACTCGCCCTGTACCAGTGCTACGAGCTGCACTACCGGGGCTTCGCCGGTGTGTCCCCCGGCCTCGAGTGGGACCCCGCCCTGCTGCGTGTCCGGGCCGCGCTGGAGGACCGCTTCCTGTCCGCGCTGCGGGCCGACGCCCCGGTCCACGACAGCGTGGCGGAGGCGGTAGGGGCGCTGCTCGTGGAGCCCGTCGACGGGAAGGGCGTCAGCCACTTCCTGCGGGACGAGGGCGAGCTGTGGCAGCTGCGCGAGTACGCGGCCCAGCGGTCCCTGTACCACCTCAAGGAGGCCGACCCGCACGCCTGGGTGCTGCCGCGGCTGTGGGGCAGGGCGAAGGCGGCGATGGCGGCGGTGGAGTTCGACGAGTACGGCGGCGGCCGTGCCGAGCGGGTGCACGCCCGGCTGTTCGCCGACCTGATGACGGACCTGGGCCTGGAGACGGCGTACGGGCGGTATCTCGACGCGGCCTCGGCCGAGTGCCTGGCCACGGTCAACATGATGTCGCTGTTCGGTCTGCACCGGTCCCTGCGCGGCGCCCTGGTCGGCCATTTCGCGGCGGTCGAGATCACCTCGTCGCCCGGTTCGCGGCGGCTCGCCGAGGCGATGCGCCGCACCGGCGCCGGTCCCGCCGCCGAACACTTCTACGACGAGCACGTCGAGGCCGACGCGGTGCACGAGCAGATCGTCCGGCACGAGGTGATCGACGGCCTCCTGGAGCAGGAACCTCAGCTCGCGGCGGACGTCGTCTTCGGCATCGACGCCACCGGCTTCCTGGAGGACCGCTTCGGGGCCCGGCTGCTCTCCGACTGGCGAAGCGGCAGGTCGTCCCTGCGGACCCGGCTGCCCGACCGGTCCCCCGAGCCGTCCGGCGCGGCCCATACTCCGTGACGGGCGGGGTACCTGGGTTCCGTGAATTTCATGGTGCTTCCGGGCGTCTACGCCCCTCAGGAGGACACCGCCCTGCTGGCCGGGGCGCTGTCCGACGAGTCGCTCCCGCCGGGCGCGGCCGTACTCGACGTGGGGACCGGCACGGGCGCCCTGGCGCTGGCGGCGGCCCGGCGGGGCGGCCGGGTGACCGCGGTCGACGTGTCGTGGCGCGCGGTGTGCGCCGCCCGCCTGAACGCCGCGCGGGCCGGGCTGCGCGTCCGTGTCCAGCACGGCAACCTCTTCACGCCCGTGCGCGGCGAGACGTTCGATCTGGTGCTGGCCAATCCGCCGTACGTGCCGGCACCGGGTGCGAGGCGCCCGCCGCGCGGTGCGGCCCGGGCGTGGGACGCGGGCCACGACGGCCGGCTGGTCCTGGACCGGATCTGCCGGGAGGTGCCCGGCCTGCTGCGCCCCGGCGGCGTGCTGCTGCTGGTGCAGTCCGCCCTCAGCGATCCGGAGCGGACCGTGGGCAATCTGCGCGAGGCCGGGCTGAAGGCGGCGGTGACCCGGCGGCGACGGATCGCGTTCGGTCCCGTGGTGCGCGGCCGGGAAGGCTGGCTGCGGCAGCGCGGGCTGCTGTCCCTGGCCGACGACGAGGAGGAGCTGGTGGTCGTCCGTGCCGAACTCCCCGTCTGACTCTTCTCGCCCCTCGTCCGGCGACCCGGTCCGGGTCAAGGTCCAGCGCCGGGGGCCGCTGCTGGTGGAGGGGCCGGTGGAGGTGGAGCTTGAGGACGGGACGACGGTGTCCTCCGATCGCTTCCGGGTCGCGCTGTGCACCTGCCGCCGCAGCCGGCGCTACCCCTGGTGCGACACCAGCCACCGCGCGAGGTCGTCCGGCCCCGGCGACGGGCCGTCGGCGGGGAGCTGATCCCCCGGCGACGGGCCGTCGGTGAGGAGCTGATCCCCCGCCGACCGCCCCACTGCCTCCCGGTCCCGGAGAACGGCGGACGGCCCCACTCCGTCCGCCGTCCCCGGTGCGGGGCCGCGCCTCCCGTACGGCGGCCGCTCGCACTCCCCAGTAGCGAGCAGCCGGTCACACCGCACGGGCCGGGCGGCCCCGGTCCTAGAACGTGAAGACGCTGTCGCTGCCCGCGTTCTTCACGCACTCGTTGGCGAAGGTGCGTTCGTAGGAGACGTGCCTGCCCTGCCAGACGCCGGCGACGGTGACGACGACGGGGGCGTACTCGCGGGTGCAGAAGACGCCGGGGTCCGCTCTGAGGGCGTCGAAGTCGCCGCCCGCGCCGCGCAGTTCGGCGCAGGCGGCCTCGGCGTCGGGATGGGTTCCCAAGGCCCTGGGGGTACAGGTCAGGGTGACCGCGCGTACCGGTGCGGCGACGGCAGCGCTCTCTCCGTGGCCCACGGTCAGCACGAGGGCCGAGGGGGCGTAGAGCGACGCGGGGGCGGTGGCCGGGGAGGCGAGGGAGGCCCCTGCGAGGGGCCCGCAGACGGCGGTGGCCGTCAGGCCCAGAGTCGCTGCCCAGCGCGCGGTGTTCCGCATTGTGTGCATCCTTCCGCTCGGGATGAGGGTGGTCGCCGGTCCGCACCGGTGGGTGCCGGAACGGCGAGCGCGAGTCTGCCGAGTCCGGCCCCGAAACTCATCTCGACCCCATGGATTTCGGTAACCTTGCGTATTGAATCAGTGGCGCGAAGTCACAGAGTTCGAACGTTCCAAGTCCGTAAGAGACCGGTTCTTGATCGGTACTTGAGTCGCGAACTGACCGGATGGCGTGATCCGCACGTTCCTCAATAGGCCGGAAACGTCCCCGAAACAGGCCCGTCACCCCAGGCCGCGGGGTCCGGCATACCCGTGGGTATGGTGCTGGCGGCATGCGAGCTCGACGACGAGAGGCGGGACTTGGGATGGCGAAGCACTGGGCGGACTTCCAGTACGAGATCTACCTCAACGGCATGACGGGGGCCGTTCCTCGCCTGCCCACGGACCTGACCCGGCTGGAGGAGCTCACCGAGCGGCGCCTGGGTCCGGGCCCCGTCGGCTACGTCGCCGGCAGCGCGGGCGACGGCAGCACCGCGCGCGCCAACCGGGCGGCTCTCGACCGGCGCCGGATCGTCCCGCGCATGCTGCGGGACGTGCACGAACGGGACCTCTCGGTCGAGGTTCTGGGTCGCCCGCTGCCCGCCCCGCTGGCGCTCGCGCCGGTCGGCGTCCTGTCGATCATGCACCCGGACGCGGAACCGGCCGCCGCCCGGGCCGCCGCCGCGCAGGGCGTGCCGTACGTCCTCTCGTCCGCGTCCAGCACGCCCATGGAGCAGGTCGCCGAGGCGATGGGCGACGGGGAGCGCTGGTTCCAGCTGTACTGGCCCAAGGACCGCGAGGTGGCCCGCAGTTTCCTGGAGCGGGCGAAGGCGGCCGGGTACAGCGCGCTCTTCGTCACCCTGGACACTCCCCTGCTCTCCTGGCGCCCGCGCGATCTCGACCAGGCGTATCTGCCGTTCCTGCACGGGGTGGGCACGGCGAACTACTTCTCCGACCCGGCGTTCCGGGCCGGTTTGGCCAAGCCCGTGCACGAGGATCCGAACGCCGCGGTAATGCACTTCGTCGGCATGTTCTCCGACCCCGCCAAGTCCTGGCCGGACCTGGCGTTCCTGCGGGAGAACTGGGACGGCCCGATCGTGCTCAAGGGCATCCTGCACCCGGACGACGCCCGGCTGGCCGCCGACGCCGGGATGGACGGGGTGGTGGTCTCCAACCACGGCGGCCGTCAGGTGGCCGGCTCCGTGGCCGCGGCCGACGCCCTGCCGCGCGTGGTGGAGGCGGTCGGCGACCGGCTCGCCGTGCTGTTCGACAGCGGCGTGCGCACCGGCGACGACGTATTCAAGGCGCTGGCGCTGGGCGCGCAGGGGGTGCTCCTGGGGCGCCCCTACGTCTACGGTCTGGCGCTGGACGGGCAGGCGGGCGTGGAGCACGTGATCCGCTGCCTGCTCGCCGAACTCGACCTGACCCTGGCCCTGTCGGGCCACGCCTCCCCACTGACGCCGGGCCCCGGGGACCTCACGGAGAGCCCCGTGTAACCCGCCGGGTTCGACGACGAGCAGCACCGGCGAGGTATCAGGAGCGGAGGCCGTCCTCCGATCTCGCGCCGCCGTCGCGCCCGTGGCCGCCCGACGGCGGTCGCCGGGCCCGCCACCGCTGGGGACCACACTCCGGGGACCTCGACGAGGGCATCGTGTACCCCCCTGCCGGCGCCCGTCCGCCGTGTCGAACCGGACGGTCCCGGCCTGACTCCTCGGCACGGCCTCGGTCCGCGCCCCTGACATCCGTTCCCGAAGTCTGGCGAACGTGCCGTCGGCTCCCCACCGCTCTCCGGACGCCGGCGGCGCACCGGATCTGGCGGACCCGCTCGGCCGCCCGGCAGTCCCACGACCGGGCCGGGCCGCCGACACGGACGACGGACCCCGTCGCACGGGCGCGGAACGGGCCGCCCCGCGCGAGGACCCGGCCCCCCTCGTCCGGCACCGGGCGCGCACACCCGACGCACCCACGGCGCACCGGCAAACCCCCGCGCCCCCGTTCAGCCGCCCGGCAGTCCCACCGCCAGCCCGCCGACACGGACGACGGGCCGGGAACGACCGGCGCACGCACCGGAGGCAGGCACGGAACGGGCCGCCCCCGCGCGACACGGCCGCCCGCAGGGTCCTGCCCCCCCCTCGTCCGGCACCGGGCGCGCACACCCGACGCACCCACGGCGCACCGGCAAACCCCCGCGCCGCCGTTCAGCCGCCCGGCAGTTCCACCGCCCGGGCGGCCGGAGTCCCGGTGCGGGCGACGGTCAGGGAGCCCTCCGCCGGTGCCGGGTCGATCCGCCAGCGCTGGGTGTCGGAGCCGTCGTGCACCTTGACCACGACGTCGGTGTCCGGAGCGGTGGTGGTGGCGGCGAGGGCGAGCTGCCGCTGCCAGCGCGGCACCAGCTCGCCCCGCCCGGTGAGGTCGTAGCGCACGTGGTCGCCCCGCTCGGTGCCCTCGTCGGCGCAGGGACCGAGAATGACGACTCCGGCGTCCGCCTGCGAGTCCAGGCACAGCCCCGGGTCGGCGACGCTGCGCAGCAGCCCGTCGTCCTCGTGGGTCCACTGCTGGGTCCAGGCCTCGGAGCACTGCGCCAGGCGGGCACCCGCACCGGCCCTCGGCTCGCCCCGGACGTCGAGGCAGAGGTCCGCGGCGACGTTGCGCAGCCGCGCCCGGTCCGCCGCCGTGGGCAGTCCGGCGGCGCCGGGCGGCTTCGGCCGGCTGGTGGCGGAGGCCGTGCCCTCCTCCCCCGCCGCACTGTTGGAGGCGGCCGGATCGGCGCCGCCGCCGTCGTACGACCACACGCTCACCACGAGCACGACGGTCAGCACTCCCGCCGACGCGGCGCCGAACTGTCTGAGCATCGCCCGGCCGGAGCGCGGCCGGCCCGGCGGCCGGCGTACGGGGACGGGGATGCGGGCCAGCAGGCCCGGGCGTCCGCCGCGATGCCGGGCGTTTCCCTTGGCGAGGCCGCCCGGACTCGCCCGTCCCGGACGGGAGTCGAGATAACGCCGGGCGCCCCAGCCGAGCACCGCTTCGGCGATCAGCGTGTCCAGCCCGCGCTCGAAGTGGCCGAGTTGTTCGGCCGCGTGCCGGCAATGACGGCAGTCGGCCAGATGCCTGCGGACGTCCGGGAGCAGGGCACCGCCCCGGCGGATCGGTACGTCGAGGAGACGGCCGTGGAAACGGCAGTCCTGGGAGGGAGCGAGTTGCCGGTGGGCGTCCAGGCAGCCTTCGCGGAATTTCTCCCGCGCCTGTTCGAGAGTGACCGACGCGGTGTCGGTATCCATGCCGAGCAGACCGGCCGGGACACTTATGTGTTCGGCTTCGACCTCCGTGTGCCAGAGCAAACAGCGGGCCGGTCCGGGAAGTGACGCGAATGCCCGGGCGGCCAACGTGCGGTTTTCCGGAGTCATGGACTTCGCCGCCCGCATACCGCGCCCGCCGGCGGGTTTGAGCAACTCCGGGAGAACGGCGGACACCCCCTCGTCCGCGGACCACTGGCGGACCGTGTCCCGCACGGCCACCAGCAGCCGCGGACGCAGGGCCGTGGCCTGCTCGCCCTCGGCCAGCCGGTCCAGGACCCGATGCCAGGCGGCACCGGTGACCATGCCGGTGACCTGGGTCGACGTGGCGAGACAGAGGGTCGCGTAGTCGTGGGCGGGCCGCCAGTGCCGCGCCATGAGGAGGGCCGCGGCCCGGGATGCCTCGCTCTCCGGACCGTCCCGCAGGCACGCGGCCAGCAGCTCGTCGGACTCCCCGGGGTGACCGCCCGAGGGCGGATGGGCGGGTCGAGGGGGGTGGGGGGTGGGCACTGAGGTCGTTCCTTCCCACGCACATGTGACTCAGAAGTTCCGGTCGCCGAAAAGGGATCGCCGATTGGTGTATACCTTTTGGACGTGGTGTGGGGAGCGTGAATTCGCCACGGCGAAATTCGGACTGGGAACCTCAACGCGCGTGCGAGACCCGGCCTTTACCCCCCGCACGGGTGCTTCACTCTCGCACAAACCACTCATGGCCAACAAGGCGACCGGGAAACATCGGCCTGCTTTGAAAGAAGGTCAGATTCTGCGGCAACTCCTGCCGCCCGCACCGGCTTTCGCTTTTCCTCCCGCCCTTCCGCGCGGGCGGAGATCAGATCTGCCAGGAGCGCAGCCGGTCCGCCGCGCCGTAGACGTCGGCCTTGCCCGACATCAGGTCGCGGGCGAGGTCGACCAGGGCGCCGTAGGGCGGGTCGATGCCGACGTCACTGGCGTACATGTAGGCGACGGCCGTGGCGCAGGCGAAGCGGGCGTTGGCCGCGGGCAGCGGCTTGAGCACGGCGAGAGTGTGCAGCAGGGCGGCGGCCCGCCAGGCCGGGTCGGAGTCGACCCCGAGGCGGGGCGGGTCGACCCGGTGCCGCGCGACGGCGGCGACCAGTGCGGAGAAGTCGTTGATCGTGGGCTGCTCCGGCAGCACTTCCTCGTGGCGCTGGAGCAGCCAGGGCACGTCGATGTGCAGGACCGCTGCCATGGGTCAGGCGGCCCGTCCCTCGCCCCTGAGGGGCGGTGGCTCGTCGTCGGGGAAGGCGGCCGCGAACTCGTCGGCGTGTGCCGAGAAGAAGCGGCGGAAGGCCTCCGCGCCCTCCTGCAGGGCCCGGTGCCGGGCTATGTCGGCGGCGGCGGCCTCCCGCACGAGCGCCTTCATCGACGTACCGCGTTCCTTGGCGATCTGCCGCAGGTCCTCAAGCTCGCGGTCGCTGAACTCCACGTTCAGAGCTGGCATGCCTCCCACGGTACCGCGCGGGTACTGACCAGTAAATAGCCACAGGTCAGGACGGTGGTGCAGCGGTACCGCGGGAGGCGGGCGGGACGTGCGTGCCGGTCAGCCCTGGTCCGCCACGAAGGAGGCCATCCGGGCCAGTGCGGCGTTCCAGTTGATGGTGTGCTCGTTGGTCGACCAGGACTGGATGTCGTCGATGAAGCAGAACTGGGCGACACAGCCCTGGAGCTTGCTCTGTGCGTAGGGGTCCTGGATGTTCGAGTTCGGTCCGCCGGACAGGGTCCCGTCGGGCGGGGCGGGCAGCGTCGGGTCCAGCTGCTTGGCGTACCAGCGGCTGTGCTGGTTGTGCGCGTTGACCTCGCCGTAGCCGGTCACGTACGACATGTTGAGCGCGTTGCGGCCCAGGATGTAGTCCATGCTCTGGAGCGCGCCGTCACGGTACTTCGAGGCGCCGGTGATGTCGTAGGCGGTGGCGAGGACGACGGCGTTGTTGAGGATCTGGTGGCTGGAGCCCCAGTCGTAGACGTTGTCCTCGGGGGCGTACGGCATGCCGTACGGGTGGGCCCTGAGCGTGGCCAGGTACGTGTCGGCGCCCTGGACGACGGAGCGGCGCACCTTGTCCCGGCCGGGGAGCCGGTTGGGGACGGTCGCCAGGTCCAGGCGGGCCGCCGCCGCGGTGCGGGCCCAGTCGAAGCCGAGCGGGCCGAAGATGTCGGCGGTGTGGACCGGGGAGTTCAGCACGTACTCCTTGAAGTCCCGCTCCCCCGTCGTCAGGTAGAGCTCGGCCGCCGCCCAGTAGAACTCGTCCTCGACCCGGCCGTCGGGGTAGGCGCCGCCGCCGATGCCGTCGCTCTCGTCGGCGAGCACGTCCGGGTGGGCCAGCGCGGCCGACCACGCCGTGCGGGACGCGTCGAGTGCCTTCGCGGCGAACTCCCGGTCGTAGGGGCGGTAGAGGCGGGCCGCCTGTGCCGCCGTGGCGGCCAGGTTCAGCGTCGCCGCGGTGGTGGGCGGGTGCAGCTCGCGCTTCTGCGGGTCGTCGCTGGGCAGCAGCGGAAGGCCTGTCCACGCCTCGTCGTGGATCTTGTGGTGGGCCATGCCGGCCAGCGGCTGCCCCTCGGGCACCTGCATCTTCAGCAGGAAGTCCAGTTCCCAGCGGACCTCGTCCAGGATGTCCGGCACCTTGTTGCCGCTCTCGGGGATGCCGAGGGTGCCGTCGCCGAGCTTCGACGGCTCGCCCGTGCGGGCGTGCAGCGAGCGCTCGTAGGTGCTCAGCAGCTCCCAGGTGGAGATGCCGCCGTTGACGACGTACTTGCCGTGGTCGCCCGCGTCGTACCAGCCGCCGGAGACGTCAAGGGTGTAGTCGCACACACCCGGCTGGCAGGGGACCTCGGTGTCGCCCTGGTTGGGTGCCACGCCCACGTGTCCGGCGGGGCGGCCGTAGCCGGGGCGCAGTTCGTCGCTGATCGGGGTGCCGCTGCGCTGCGTGTAGTAGTACTTCGCGGAGTCGGTGCGCAGCCGCTCGTAGGCGGCGGTGCCGATGTCGAAGGGGCGGCTGGTCTCGCCGTCGGCGACCAGGGTGTAGCCCTCGCCGCGCTTCTTGTAGCGGCCGAAGTCGATCGAGTGGACGTTCTGCCCGGAGGAGGCGTCGACGCCGCGCGGTTTGCTCCAGCCATGGGCGACGACCCGGCCGCGGTCGTTCTTCAGCTGCCAGCGCAGGCGCGAGGTCGCCTCGGTGACGACGGTGGCGTTCTTCGGGCCGGAGGGGAGGTAGCCGACCTGGTTGACCCGGACCCGGGGCCCGGTGTCCGGCACGTACGGCTCGGGCGCCACCCCGCCCAGCAGCGACACGTCGTCGACGCAGAACCGCCAGGCGTCGGGTGTGCCGCCCAGCTGGAAGCCGACCTGGCCCTGGGTGGTGTCGACGGGCGAGGTGAAGGTGTAGGAGTAGGTGTTGCCGGAGACGCTGAGCTGCGGGCTGACCTCGTGGTAGGTGTCGTACGGGGACACCGACAGGCCCACGATCGCCCGGACCACGTGGTCGGCGGGCGTACCGGTCGCGGTGAAGGAGAAGCGGTACGACTCCCCCGCGACCAGGGTGATGTCGTTCTGGCCGACGGCCGCGTCCCAGCGGTTGGCCGTGCCGCCGGGGGCGTCGGCGCACAGCCGGCCGTCGGTGACGGCCGCGGTGACGTTGCTGCTGGCCCACCAGGACTCGGTGCCGTTGTCGAAGGTGCCGTTCTTGACCTGCTCGGCCTCCTCGGCGCCCGCCGGTGCGGCGGGCAGCGCGGTGACGGCCGCCGCCAGCAGCGCGGTCAGGGAGACGAGGGCGGTTCTGCGTCGGGGCAGGCGTTGCGTCAGGCGTCTTGTCACGTCCGAGCTCCTAGGGGAGGCGGCGCTCAGTTATGGGAGCGCTCCCAACACGGTCGCGGAACATGCTTGTGCGAGACATGACACCCCGTCAACGGTGCGGACGGGACTGGTTCCCGTCCGCACCGCGGACCCTGCCCGGCGGGCCGCATACGAGACGGGGAAAGACGGGGAAAGTGCCCTCGCTTTGTCTAGACCTTTTTTGTCTAGACCTCTTGCCCAGCCCATGACCTGCGGGCTACGTTTCGCGCTGTTCGGAGCACTTCACGTTTCCTTCGATTCCCTTGACGAGCAAGGCTGGAAGGAGCATGTCCGCATGCAGGACCGGAGTCTGTCCAGACGAACCGTTCTCGCCTCCGCGACCGTGGTCGCCGCGAGTGCGACGGGCGTCGTGGGTGTGACGGCCACCCCCGCGGTCGCACGCGGGCGCGATCACCGCCTCAGGAGAATCATCTCCCGGATGAGCGTCGAGGCGAAGATCGGCCAGCTCTTCGTGCCGTACTTCTACGGCACCTCGGCGACCTCTCCCAGCCGGTTCGACCAGGACCGCAACCTCAGGGAACTCGGCGTCCGCACCGTGGCCGAGCTCATCGCCAAGTACCACATCGGCGGTGTCATCTACTTCTCCGGCTGGGCGAACAACATCGAGGACCCGCGCCAGGTGGCGGAGTTGACGAACGGTGTGCAGCGGGCCTCACTCGCCCTGCCCACCCCCGTCCCGTCCCTGATCTCCATCGACCAGGAGCACGGTGCCAACGTCCGCATCGGCAGCGGCGCCACCCAGCTGCCGGGCGCGATGGCGCTCGGCGCGGGCCGCTCGCTCTCCGACGCGCGCACCGCCGGCCGGATCTCGGGCACCGAACTCGCCGCCCTGGGCATCCACCAGAACTTCGCCCCGGTCGCCGACGTCAACGTCAATCCGGCCAACCCCATCATCAACGTCCGTTCCTTCGGCGCCGACCCCAGCGCGGTCGGCCGCATGGTGGCGGCCCAGGTGACCGGGTACCAGCACGCCGGCGTCGCGGCCTGCGCCAAGCACTTCCCGGGCCACGGGGACACCGGGCAGGACAGCCACACCGGACTGCCCGTGATCACCCACAGCCGCGAGGAGTGGGAGCGCCTCGACGCCCCGCCCTTCAGGGCCGCGATCGCCGCCGGCGTCGACTCGATCATGACCGCGCACCTCCAGGTCCCCGCGCTCGACCCCAGCAACGACCCCGCCACCCTCTCGCCGGCGATCCTCCAGGGCGTGCTGCGCGGCGAACTCGGCTTCGACGGCGTGATCGTCACCGACGCGCTCAACATGCAGGGCGTACGCACCAAGTACGGCGACGACCGCGTGCCCGTCCTCGCCCTCAAGGCAGGCGCCGACCAGTTGCTGTTCCCGCCGGACATCGACGTGGCCTACAACGGTGTCCTGGCCGCCGTCCGCAGCGGAGAGATCACCGAGGACCGGCTGGACGAGTCGGTCCTGCGCATCCTGCGGCTCAAGGACAAGGTCGGCCTGCTCAGCGGCAGCCCCTACGTCTCCCGGAGAGAGGTCGACCGGGTCGTCGGCGCCCGCCGTCACCTGCGCGCCGCCGCCCGGATCGCCGAGCGCACCACCACCCTGCTGGTCAACGAGGACGAGGCGCTCCCGCTGCGCCGCGGGCAGCGGAAGCTGCTCGTGGTCGGCGCCAGCCCGGCCTTCCCGACCGACGCCACCCGCACCACGGTGCCCGAGCTGGCCGGGGCGTTCGACGAACTGGGCTACAGCACCGCCCACCTCGCCACCGGCCGGGCGCCCGACGCGGCGAAGATCGACGAGGCCGTGGCCGCCGCGCGGGGACGGGACGCGGTGGTGGTCACCACCGACAACGTCGGCGCCACCAGCGCCCAGCGCACCCTGGTGTCCCGGCTGCTCGCGACGGACGTCCCCGTCGTCCACCTCGCGGTGCGCAACCCCTACGACATCGCCCACCTCGGTGACGTCCCGGCCTCACTGGCCTCCTACTGCTGGACCGAGGTCGAACTGCGCGCCGCCGCCCGGGTGATCGCCGGCCGGGTCGAGCCGCGAGGCAAGCTGCCCGTGCCCGTCCAGCGGGCCGACGACCCGGCCGAGGTCCTGTTCCCCGCCGGGCACGGCCTGTCGTACGACGACTGAGGCCCGCGTCCCCGCACTGTCTTCGCGCCCCGGTGCCCCTGGACATTCGCCTGGGGGAGCGCCGGGGCGCGACGTCGGAGGAGGTCGGGTGCTCGGCGCCGGGCACTTCGGTCGTGCGAGACCGTCGGTTCCGGTCCGTACGGGCCCCGGACGCACTACGCTTGTGCTCAGGTGACGCGCTGTTCACTGTGGGTGTGCGCAATGGAGTGGCGACGATGAGTCCGGTCAACCCGTCCGACGATGCCGCCACCGCCCGTGCGGTCGTCGACGACTCCGGCACCCTGCGGGAGTGGAACGAGGGCGCGAGGCTGCTGCTGGGCCACACTGCCGCCGACGTCGTGGGGCGCCCCGCGGCCGGGCTGCTGGCCGACGGCGCGCAAGGCACCGCGCCCGGCCCCGGTGACGAGAGATGGAGCGGCACCCTGACGCTGCGGCACCGCGACGGGCGGGCGGTGCCCGTGTGGGTGCTCGCCCACCGCAGACCGTCCGAGGACGGCGGCCCGGGCACGTGGCTCGCCGTGGCCCCGCTGTACCACGGTCCCGAGCACCCCGACGACCCGCTGGTCAGGGCGGCCCTCACCCAGTCGCCCTGCGCCACGATGATCTTCGACGACCGGCTCCGGCTGCGCGGCGTCAACGACGCCATGGCACGGCTGCTCGGGCTGCCGGCCGACCGGCTGCGCGGACTGCGGCCCACCGACATCGGCAGCCGGACGCAGCACACGGAGCTCGAAGAGCACATGCGCCAGGTGCTCGCCACCGGCCGCGGGCACGACATGCACACCCACCTGAAGGCCACCGGCGAGAGCCGTGCCCACGCCTGGCACGCCCGCGTCGCGCCCCTCACCGGCACCGACGGACGGGTGCGCGGCATCTGTGTGAGCGCCCACGACTTCACCGAGCAGCACCTGGCGCGGGAGCGGCTGCAACTGGTCAACGAGGCCAGTGTGCGCATCGGCACCACGCTCGACGTGACCCGCACCGCGCAGGAGCTGGCGGACGTGTGCGTGCCCGCGCTCGCCGACTTCGTGAGCGTCGACCTGCTGGACCCGCAGGAGCACGGCGACGAGCTCCCCACCGTGCCCACCCCACCGGTGGGCCTGCGCCGCTCGGCCCACCAGTCGGTCAACCCGGGCTGCCCGGAGGCCGTCGCCGAGCCCGGCCGGCTGGACTTCTACCCGGCCGGCTCGCCCCAGGCGGACTGTCTGGCCGCCGGGCGCGCGATCGTGGCCGCGGTGCCCTCCGGCGACCTGGAGCGGTGGCGTCAATGGGACCCCGTACGGGTCCGGCGGGTGGAGGAGTACGGCATCCACTCCACGATGTCCGTGCCGCTGCAGGCCCGCGGCACCACCCTGGGTGTCGCGGTGTTCACCCGGCACCAGCGGCCGTACCCCTTCACCGACGACGACCGGCTGCTGGCCGAGGAGGTCACCGCCCGCGCCGCCGTCTGCATCGACAACGCCCGCCGCTACTCCCGCGAGCGTGAGACGACGCTGACCCTCCAGCGCAGCCTGCTCCCCCGCTGGCTGCCGCCCACCGCCGCCGTGGAGGCCGCCTCCCGCTACCTTCCGGCGGCGCGCTCCGGGGTCGGCGGCGACTGGTTCGACGTGATCCCGCTGTCCGGGATGCGGGTCGCCATGGTCGTCGGGGACGTCGTCGGCCACGGCATCCAGGCCTCGGCCACCATGGGCCGGCTGCGCACCGCCGTGCGCACCCTCGCCGACATCGACCTGACGCCCGACGAACTCCTCACCCACCTCGACGACCTGGTCGTCCGGCTCTCCGAGGAATCCGGCGACAACGGCGCCGGCGAGGTCGGCGCCACCTGCCTGTACGCGGTCTACGACCCGGTGTCGCGGCGCTGCTCCCTGGCCCGCGCCGGACATCCGCCGCCCGTGCTGGTGCCGCCGGACGGCCCGCCCCGGCAGGTCGAGCTGCCCTCGGGGCCGCCACTGGGGGTGGGCGGGCTGCCGTTCGAGTCGGCCGAGCTGGAGCTGCGCGAGGGCAGCGTGCTGGCGCTGTGCACGGACGGGCTGATCGAGGGCCGGGACCGGGACGCCGACGCCGGTCGGGCGCTGCTGCGCGAGGCCCTCGCCGGACCCGCCGAGTCGCTGGACGCGACCTGCGACCGGGTCCTGCACGCCCTGCTGCCGTCGGGCGGCGCCGCCGACGACGCGGCGCTGCTGCTGGCCCGCACCCGGGGGCTGCCCGCCGGCCAGGTCGCCACCTGGGACATCCCGGCCGACCCGTCGCTGGTCGCCCCCGTACGCAAGCAGGTCGTCGAACAGCTGTCCTCCTGGGCCCTGCTGGAGGCGTCCTTCACCGCCGAGCTGGTGGTGAGCGAACTGGTCACCAACGCCATCCGGTACGGCTCCCCGCCCATCCGGCTGCGGCTGATCCACGACACGGCCACACTGATCTGCGAGGTCTCCGACACCAGCCACACGGCGCCCCATCTGCGCCGGGCCAAGACCTGGGACGAGGGCGGGCGCGGGCTGCTGCTGGTCGCCCAGCTCACCCAGCGCTGGGGCAGCCGGCACACGGCCGAGGGCAAGACCATCTGGGCGGAGCTGGGTCTGCTCGACGAGGAGTGAACCCGCGGGGCGCGCGCCGTGGATCGCGTACGGGCGCCGGGCAGTGCCCCCGGGGAATGCTCGCCCCTCGTTTCCCGGCCGGTGCCGCGGGACACTCGAACCCACGGGGCACACCGTGCGCCCGCGCGGCAGCCCCGCGCGAGAAACCGACGGGAGTGTGGAGAAGCGATGGCCAACACGTCACGGCCCGTACGCCGCACCGCCCTGCTGGCGAGCGCGGTCGCGCTCCTCGGCCTGGTGGGCGCCTGCGGTACCGAGAGCGGTACGCCGAGTGCCCCGCAGCCCACCAAGGCCCCCCGCACGACCGGCCCGGCCACCGGCACGGCGGCCGGCAACGCCACCGCTCCGGCGACGACCGCGGCACCGAGCGACACCGCCGGTTCCGCCTCCGCGCGCACCGACGGCCGCTGCCACACCTTCGAACTGCGCGCCGCGGTCGGCCGCGTGAACCCGGGAGCCGGTCAGCGGAACTTCCCGATCGTGCTGACCAACACCTCCGAGCGCACCTGCACCCTGTACGGCTACCCGGGCGCCGCCTTCGTCGACGCCTCCGGCGAGCAGCTGGGCCCGGATCCGGAACGCGCACCCGCCTCCCCTCAGACGGTCACGCTGGCGCCGGGGAAGAGCGCCTGGGCGGGCCTGTCGTTCTCCAGCCCGCAGATCAGCGGCGCCCGCACCGCCACACCGGCGGCGCTGCTGGTGACGCCGCCGGACGAGCACGACCCGATCAAGGTGAAGTGGACGGCCGGCGAGGTCCCGGTCGGCGGCAACGAGTCGTCCGTGAAGGTCACCGCCGTCGAACCCGGCACCGGCCCCTGAGACGTCCGTGGACACCGGCCGGCGACCGCCGGGATCAGTGCCCGGCGATCGGGTGCGGCGCGTACGGCCGCTCCAGCTCCTCGATCTCCTTCTCGGTGAGCACCAGTTCGGCCGCCGCCACGGCGTCGTCGAGGTGCCCCGGCTTGGACGCCCCGACGATCGGCGCGGTCACCGTGTCTTGGTGCAGCAGCCAGGCGAGGGCCACCCGGGCGCGCGGCACGCCGCGGTCGCCGGCGATGCGGGTGACCGCCTCCACCACGGCCCGGTCGCCCTCCTGGTAGAGCGTGCTGCCGAAGTTGTCGGTGGCGCTGCGCTCGGTGGCCGTGTCCCAGTCGCGGGTGAGCCGGCCGCGGGCCAGCGGGCTCCAGGGCAGCACGCCGACGCCCTGGTCGGCGCAGAGCGGCAGCATCTCGCGCTCCTCCTCGCGGTAGAGGAGGTTGTAGTGGTTCTGCATGGAGACGAACTTGGTCCAGCCGTGGCGCTCGGCGGTGTACTGCATCTTGGAGAACTGCCAGGCGTACATCGAACTGGCCCCGAGGTAACGGACCTTGCCGGCCCTGACCAGGTCGTGCAGCGCCTCCATCGTCTCCTCGACGGGCGTGTGCGGGTCGAAGCGGTGGATCTGGTAGAGGTCGACGTAGTCGGTGCCCAGGCGCGCGAGGCTGTGGTCGATCTCGGTCATGATCGCCTTGCGGGACAGTCCGGCGCCGTTGGGGCCGGGCCGCATCCGGCCGTTGACCTTGGTCGCCAGCACGATGTCGTCCCGGCGGGCGAAGTCGCGCAGCGCCTTGCCGACGATCTCCTCGCTGGTGCCGTCGGAGTAGACGTTGGCCGTGTCGAAGAAGGTGATGCCGGCCTCCAGCGCCTGCCGGACCAGCGGGCGCGAGGCCTCCTCGTCGAGGGTCCACTCGTGGGTGCCCCGGTCGGGAACGCCGTACGTCATGCAGCCCAGGCAGATCCGCGACACGTCCAGGCCCGTCGAACCGAGCTTCACGTACTGCATCGTTGCTGCTCCTGTCTTCGGGATCATCAGTACCGGGGGCGAGCGTACGTCTTCGTGCGGGCTCCAGGCGTGGCGGGTCAGCCGCGTTCGAGCAGGTCCAGCGCCCGCTCCCAGGCGAACCCGGGCCGGCCGCCGTCCTCGCCCTCCCCCGCGTACGGGTCACCGAAGCGCACGCCCGTCCCGCGCAGCCGGGTCAGGCTCTCCCGGTAGGCAGGGTGGGAGGCCAGCGCGTCGGCGACGCACGGCAGGACGGCGACGGGGACGCCGAGGCCGCACGCCTCGCACAGGGTGGCCAGGGCGAGGTTGTCGGCGATCCCGGCGGCCCACTTGTTGACCGTGTTGAAGGTGGCGGGGGCGACCACCACGGCGTCCGGCGCCGGGAAGGGGCGCGGGTCGCCGGGGCGGCGCCAGGCCGACCGGACGGGCCGTCCGGTCCGCGCCTCGACGGCGGCGGTGTCGAAGAAGCCGTTCAGGGCGGCCGGCGTCGCGAACACGCCGACCGCCCAGTCTCGCTCGTGCGCGGCGGTGATCAGCTCACCGACCCCGGAGGCCACGCCGGCGGCGCAGACGACGACGTACAGGAACGGCTTGCGGGTCTGGTCGCTCACCCGGAAACCCTACTGAACGGGCAGGGGTCGGCGGGCCCGGCCTCAGCCCGCCCGCTCCGACACGCTGACGGCGCCGACCGGGCACGCCCGGGCCGCCTCCCGTACCAGGGCGCCGCCGCCGTCCTCCGCTCCGGGCCGCACCGTGCTGTACCCGTCGTCGTCCTGGGCGAACACGTCCGGGGCGGTCAGGGCGCACTGGCCCGCGCCGATACAGGTGTCCCTGTCGATGGTGATGTCCATGTCCGAAGCCTCCTACCAGGCCACGGGGAGTTCGAGCATCCCCTGGATCGTGTCGCCGGGTTTGAAGGGGATCTCCTGCGGCGAGGCGGCCAGGCGCAGCGTGGGCAGCCTCTCGAAGAGGGTGCCCAGGGCGATCTCCAGTTCGGCGCGGGCCAGGTTCTGGCCGAGGCACTGGTGGATGCCGAAGCCGAAGGCCACGTGGTGCCGGGCGGGGCGGTTCCAGTCGAGGGCGTCCGGCTCGGGGTAGACGGTCTCGTCGCGGTTGATGACGGAGGTGGAGAAGACGACCCCGTCCCCGGCCCGGACGGTGGTGCCGTCCACGTCGATGTCCTCGGTGGCCAGGCGCAGCAGCCCGTCCGCGATCGACAGCACGCGCATCAGTTCCTCGACCGCGCCGGGCAGCAGTGACGGGTCCGCGCGCAGTTCGGCCAGGCGCCCGGGATGCCCGAGGAGGGTGTAGGTGCCCAGCGAGATCATGTTGGCGGTCGTCTCGTGGCCGGCGACCAGCAGGATGACGGCGAAGGCGACGAGCTGCTCGCGGTCGAACTCGCCTTCGGCCACCTGTTTGCGGACGAGGTCGTCCAGCAGGCCCTCACCGGGCGAGTGCCGCTTGCGGTCGATCAGCTCGCCCAGGTAGGTCTCCAGCCGGTCGCGGGCGTCCTGGACGTCGGCGGGCCCGGGGCCGCGCAGCAGGCGGCGGGACTGTTCCTCGAAGAAGTCGTGGTCGGCGTAGGGGACTCCGAGCAGCGCGCAGATCACCATCGAGGGCACGGGCAGGGCGAAGGCCGACACGAGTTCGGCGGGCGGTCCCTGCGCGGTCATCGCGTCGAGCCGTTCGTCGACGATCCGCTGGATGCGCGGGCGCAGGGCGGTGGCGCGCCTGAGGGTGAACTCGGGCAGCACCAGCTTGCGCTGGGCGTGGTGTTCCGGGTCGTCGACGCCCAGGAGGGCGGTCCTGCGCGGGCGTACGGCGGCGAGGCGGGCGGAGGTGGCGGGGAAGCCGTCACGGGTGCGGTCGGTGGACAGCCGCGGGTCGGCCAGCAGCCGGCGGGCGGTGGCGTGTCCGGTCACCAGCCAGGCCGGGCGGCCGTCGAAGAGGGTGATCCGGGCCAGCGGCCGGGTGGCGCGCAGCGGGTCGTAGGCGGCGGGCGGGTGATAGGGGCAGGTCCGGTCCTGGGGGAAGGCGACGGGTCGCGTCGCGTTCCCGGCCGTCGTCGTGTCGGTGTCCGTCATGGAAGACCTCGCAGACGAAGTGTGCGTCGTGCCGATCTTCATTAGATGCCCCGGGCACCTATGCGACGACGTCAAGTTCGGCCAGATCGGCGGTGGGGACGGACTGGCCGGAGTTCGCCGTAGCGCCGCCGCACGGTGAACACCTGTGCCCCCGTCGGGCCGTCCGCGGACGGCGGACGTGGCGCGATAGGACCGCCCGCCCGCCGTGGCGGTGCGCCGGATTCCGTCACGGTGACGGCGCGCCGGGTCGTGGACCGGGGCGCGGCGGCGGGTATGGATGGATCGGGCACCGGCCGGTGTTGAACCACGGTGCCGGTCAGCCGTACGACGTGACGATGGGACGGATGCCATGCCTCTGGACGGCGAGTACGAACCCAGCCCGACGCAGTGGGTGCGCGAACAGGTCGAGCTGTACGAGAGCTCGGGCGGTACGAAGGGCACGACCCTGCTGGACACGGGCATGCCCGTGATCGTGCTGACCACCCGGGGAGCGCGCAGCGGCAAGATCCGCAAGACGCCGCTGATGCGCGTCGAGCACGAGGGCCGGTACGCCGTGGTCGCGTCCCTGGGCGGGGCGCCGAAGCACCCCGTGTGGTACCACAACGTCAAGGCCGATCCCCGTGTGGAGCTCCAGGACGGGCCGGTGAAGCGGGACATGACGGCCCGTGAGGTCACGGGCGCGGAGAAGGCCGCGTGGTGGGAGCGCGCCGTCGCGGCGTATCCGCCGTACGCGGACTACCAGAAGAAGACGGACCGGGAGATCCCGGTCTTCGTGCTGGAACCGGCCGGCGGGAGCTGAGCCGGGCCGGAACGTGTTGTCCGGATTCGGTGCGCATGGAGCGGCGCCGACCGGGCACACGTGGGTCAGGCCCCGCCGCGTTCCCCCGTCGCGGCGGGGCTTTCCGCCGCCTCGCGCGCCCGCCGGTCGGTGACGTCGAGGAAGATCTGCTCCGCCTCGGGGACGGTGTGGGCGATCGACCGCTTGATGCGCACGGCGACCTCCTCCACCTGCTCGCTGTCCAGGCCTGGCATCAGGTCGACGCGGGCGGCCACCAGGGTGGAGTCGAGTCCCGTCTTCATGGTGAACAGCGCCTCGACGCTGTCGATCTCCGGCTGCGCCCGCAGCAGCGAGCGGATCCGGCCGCTGGCCTCCGGGTCGGCGGCCTCGCCGATCAGCTGGTCGCGGGCCTCGCGGCCCAGCCGGTAGGCCACGTAGACGAGCAGCGCGCCGATGGCGAGTGAGGCGCAGGCCTCCCACACGACCTGACCGGTGACCATGTGCAGGATCATGCCGGTCATGGCGAGGGTCACCCCGAGCACCGCGGTGCCGTCCTCGGCGACGACCGTGCGCAGCGCCGGGTCTCGCAGACCGGCGGCGACCCCGCCCTGGCCCCGCACCTGGTACAGGGCGCGCAGCAGGGAGCCGCCCTCGGCGAGCAGGGCGACCGCGAGCACGATCAGACCGGCCACGTAGCCGCTGAGCTCCTCCTGCCCTCCGGTGCGCAGGGCCTCCACTCCCTGGTAGAAGGAGAAGCAGCCGCCCATGACGAAGATGCCGACGGCGGCCAGCAGCGACCAGAAGAACCGTTCCTTCCCGTAGCCGAAGGGGTGCCGCCGGTCGGCGGGCCGACGGCTGCGGCGCAGCGCGGCGAGGAGGAAGACCTCGTTCAGGCTGTCGGCCACCGAGTGCGCCGCCTCGGACAGCAGGGCGGGCGACCCTGCGAGGAAGCCTCCCACCGCCTTGGCCACGGCGATCACCAGGTTGGCGGCCAGGGCCACCAGCACGGTGACGCGTGTCCTGCGGTCGGTCTTCCGCTCCGGCGCCCGTTTTGAGGCCGTCACGCTCGCTGTCGCACTCGTCGTCGCACTCACGAGGGGCCGACTGCCCCCACCCGCGTGGCTCACACCCGCCTTGCGGGTGGCCCGCCGGGGCCCACCAGTGCCGACGGCCGAAAACGGGGAACGTGTCCACCAGAGCACACGGACGACCGGAGGGCAGGGGTATGAGCGGTGACGACGGGACGCCCGGCAACAGCGGCTACGGCAGGAAGGCGTTCAAGCGGTCCAGGAGCCACTTCGCGGACCGGATCACCGCGGACGGCCGGGACGGCTGGCCGGTGGCGCCCGGCCGCTACCGGCTGGTGGTGAGCCGGGCCTGTCCGTGGGCGAGCCGGGCGCTGGTCTCCCGCCGGCTGCTCGGCCTGGAGGACGCCCTGTCCCTCGCGGTCGCCGACCCGGTCCAGGACGACCGCAGCTGGCGGTTCACCCTGGACCCGGACGGCCGCGACCCGGTCCTCGGCATCCGCTACCTCAGCGAGGCCTACGACCGCCGGGAGACCGGCTACCCGGGCGGGGTCAGCGTGCCGGCGATCGTGGACGTGCCCAGCGGGAAGCTGGTCACCAACGACTTCCAGCAGATCACCCTGGACCTCGCGACCGAGTGGACGTCCCTGCACCGGCCGGGCGCCCCCGACCTGTACCCCGAGGCGCTGCGCGACGAGATCGACGAGGTCATGGCGGGCGTCTACGAGGACGTCAACAACGGGGTCTACCGGGCGGGCTTCGCCACCGGCCAGGAGGAGTACGAGCAGGCGTGCGCGGGCGTGTTCCGGCGCCTGGAGCAGTTGGTGCCCCGCCTGGAGCGGCAGCGCTACCTCGTCGGCGACACGATCACCGAGGCGGACATCCGGCTGTTCACCACGCTGGTCCGCTTCGACGCCGTGTACCACGGCCACTTCAAGTGCAACCGCTGGAAGCTGGCCGAGAACACGGTGCTGTGGGGGTACGTCCGCGATCTGTTCCAGACGCCGGGTTTCGGCGACACCGTCGACTTCGACCACATCAAGCGTCACTACTACCAGGTGCACACCGGCATCAACCCGACCGCCATCGTGCCCCTCGGCCCGGACCTGTCCGGCTGGCTCACGCCCCATCACCGTCAGGAACTGGGCGGCAGCCCGTTCGGCGAGGGCACCGCGCCGGGGCCGGTCCGCACCGACGAGGAGGTGCCGGTGCGGGGCAGGGCCTGATCCGGGACATCCGTACGACCATTCGGCGCACACGAGACAACACGAGACAAGGAGACCCCATGGCGAAGAAAAAGAAGAAGCTCCCCCTCGCCTACAAGCCCGTCGGGTTCGCGCTCGGCTGGCTGGGCGGCACGCTGGCCGGGATGACGTTCCAGAAGACCTGGAAGATGATCCGGCACGAGGACGACGCGCCCGACGCCCTGGACCCGGACCGCGGCTGGGGCGAGATCCTGCTGGCCGCGGCGATCCAGGGCGCCATCTTCGCCGCGGTGCGCAGTGCGGTGGACCGCACGGGCGCCAAGGCCATCGAGCGCTCGACCGGCGTCTGGCCGGTCCCCGAGAAGGGCGGCCGGGACTGACCCGCACCCTTAAGGACAGCCCCTAGCCCTGCTTGGGCGCCGTCGGCGCGGTACGACGCAAGGTGAACGAGTGGCCCGAGGGGTCGGAGTAACCGCGCTCCTCGTGCATGCCGAGCGCGTCCTTCGCCTCCACCGGGCGCCCGCCCAGTTCGACGACACCTCGTTCCGCCTCATCCAGATCGTCCACCCAGAAGTCCAGGTGGGCCTGGAGGGAGTTCTCGGGGCGGGGCCAGCTGGGCGGGGTGGCGTTGACGTCCCGGCGGAAGGCCATGCGGAAGCCGTCGGGCCCCTGGATCTCGATCCGGTTGGCGGTCGCCTCGCTCTCCTCGGCGCCCAGCAGTCCCTTGTAGAACTCGGCGAGCTTCTCGGGCTCGGCGCAGTCGAGCACCACGACGCCCGCGTTGACCAGTGCCATGTCTCCTCCGAAAGGTTCCGGGCGCGGGGCGGTCGTGCCCCGCGTCCCGTACCTTGCGGATAACCCGGTCCCGCCGGATCAGTCGGCCGGCAGCCACCGGCCCTCGCGCATCAGGTCGCGGCCCTCCAACTCGTCGGCCTCGCGCCAGGCCTGGACGCGCCGCGGGTGGACGCGGAAGTACAGGTAGGGCGTGGCGAGCGACCGCGGGTCGAAGCCGGTCTTGGCTGCGAACAACTCGGCGTCCTGCTCGGGAAGTTCCTCGGGGGCCACGGTCTCCACGGTGCCTTCGACCATCACCACGTCGCGGGTCGGCCCGATGCCGACCCGCGCCCGTCCGCTCGCGGCCAGGTTGCGTCCGGTGGGGCTGGCGGCGGGAGTGGAGAACAGCAGGCAGGAGCCGTTCCAGAGGAAGGACAGCGGGACGAGCCAGGGCATGCCCGAGGCGCCGTCGGCCGTGGCCACCCAGGCGTCCACGTCGTGGTCCAGACGGTGCAGGGTGTCGTGCCGGCGCTGCTCGGCACTGCGGGCCGGTGACGGGGTCATCTGCGGGGCCTCCTGATGTGGCGTCGTGATCGACCGAACCCGATCGTGCCACGGCTCCCGGGCAGTAACGAAGATCACGACCGGGCGTCGTGCAGATCATGTGAGGTCGGGCGGTCTCGCACCGCTTGCCGGTTCGATTTTCGACCCGGGAAGCCCAGTTCGAGAGTGCGGGCGGTCCGGTGACCGCCCGCTCGCAGGGCGAGGGCTCTGCGTTCCGCCTCCCGCCGACGGCCGGGTGAGGTCCGCTCGCGCTTCCGGGTGCCCGGCGCTGCGGGGAATGACAGGATCTCGTCGGAGGTTGCAGTCCGTGCCGTTGGAGCCCCTCTCCCCTTTGCGAGGTTCTTGATGAACACCATGCGCGCCGTCAGCCAGGACGTCCTCGGCGGTCCGGAGGTCCTGAAGGAGGTGCGGCGCGACCGCCCCGAGCCCCGTCCGAACGAGGTGCTGGTGCGGATGCGGGCCGCCGGGGTCAACCCGACCGACTGGAAGCACCGGGCGAACGGCGGCTTCCTCGGCGAGCCCCCGTTCGTCCTGGGCTGGGACGTCTCGGGCGTGGTGGAGGCGGTCGGGATCGGGGTCGCCGCCTTCCGGCCGGGCGACGAGGTCTTCGGGATGCTGTCCTACCCCTTCGGCCACGGCTCCCACGCGGAGTACGTCACCGCCCCCGCGCGCACCTTCACGCACAAGCCGGCCGGGATCGACCACGTGCAGGCCGGTGCCCTGCCCCTGGTCTCACTGACGGCGTGGCAGGCCCTGGTGGAGCGGGCCGACGTCCGGCCGGGACAGCGGGTGCTGGTCCACGCGGCGGCCGGAGGCGTGGGCCATGTGGCCGTGCAGATCGCCAAGGCCCGCGGCGCCCATGTGATCGGCACCGCCAGCGCCGCCAAGCACGAGTTCCTGCGCTCCCTGGGCGTGGACGAGCCGCTGGACTACCGGGAGACGGACTTCGCCGAGGCCGTGAAGGACGTCGACGTGGTCCTGGACACGATCGGCGGCGACACGTCCCTGCGGTCGCTGCGCGTGCTGCGCCCGGGCGGCGTGGTCGTGTCGATCCTGCCGGTCGGGTCGGACGAGTTCTACGAGGAGGCCGAGCGGCTGGGTGTGCGCGCGGTGCGGATGCTGGTCGACGCCGACCGGGCCGACATGCGGGAGATCGCCGCCCTGGTGGAGTCGGGGAAGCTGCGGGCGACGGTCGAGCGGACGTTCCCGCTCGCCGACGCGGCCGAGGCGCACGCGCTGGGCGAGACGGGCCGTACGACGGGCAAGCTCGTGCTCGTCATGGACTGACCGACTGATCGACCGGCCGACCGGCCGACTGGCCGACTACTGGCCTCCGGTGTGAGATTTCGATGACATATGTCAATCGAACATGCTCAAACTCGCTCGATCGGGGTAACTTCCCGAGCGGAACAGACGGTTGTGACCCGGAAGGCTGGAGGCGAGGTCGTCGTGCGGCAGTTACCCGCGTCGCCCACCCGGCACCTGCGTGTGCGCCGGGAGCGGGGGCACACCGTGCTGGAGTTCCGGGGGGAGATCGACATCGCGTCGGCCTCGGAGATGGCCCCCTTCCTGGACCGGGAGACGGACCGCCCCGGCGCCCGGGTGGTGCTCGACCTCGGCGGCGTCGAGTTCTTCGACTGCTCCGGGCTGCGGCTGCTGTACCGGGCCCGGCACCGGGTGCTCGACGGGGGCGGGGAGGTGCACCTGGTGTGCGCCCACCCGCTGACCCTGCGCATGCTGCGGATCACCGGCCTGGCGGGGGTGCTGCCGCCGCGGCCGACCCTGGAGGAGGTGTTCGGCGTCAGCCGGCCTGCGGGGCGTCGAACAGGGCACTGACCGACTCCCCGTTGTGGATGCGGCGCACGGCCTCGGCCAGCGCCGGGGCGATGGACAGCACGCACAGCTTGTCCGTGTGACCGTCCACCGGCACCGGGACGGTGTTGGTGCACACGATCTCCAGCACGTCCGGCTGCTCGCCGAGCCGCCCCAGCGCACCGGCCGCGAACAGCCCGTGCGTGCAGGCGAGGCGGATGGTGCGCGGCCCCGCCTCCCGCAGCCGGTCGAGCAGCTCCAGCACCGTGCTGCCCTTCGCGATCTCGTCGTCGAGCACGATGACGTCGCGCCCGGCGACGTCCCCGATCACGGCGCTGATGCTCACCCGGTCGTCGGCGAACCGCTGCTTGGCACCGGCCGCGACCTGGGCGCCGAGCATCCGGGCGAACGCCGCGGCCTCCTTGGCGTTGCCCAGGTCCGGCGAGACGACCGTCGTACGGGAGAGGTCGTACCGCCGGAAGTGCGCGGCCAGCTCCCGCAGGGCGTGCAGGTGGTCGACCGGGACCGTGAAGAAGCCGTGGACCTGCGGCGAGTGCAGGGTCATGGCGAGCACCCGGCTCGCGCCCGCCGCCACCAGCAGGTCCGCGACCAGCCGCCCGCCGAGCGAGATGCGCGGCGCGTCCTTCTTGTCGGAGCGGGCGTAGGAGTAGTGCGGCATGACGACGGTGATGCGGCCGGCCGACGCCCCGCGGGCCGCGTCGCACATCATCAGCAGCTCGACCAGGTGCTCCTGGACCGGCTTGACCAGCGGCTGGATCAGGAAGACGTCCCGCTCCCGGCAGTTGGCCCGCAGCTGCACCTCCAGGCAGTCGTTGGCGAACCGGCTGACCCGGGTGGGGCTGAGGGGCACCCCCAGGTGGGCGCAGACCTCCTCGGCCAGCTCGGGGTGGGCGCTACCGCTGAACACGGCGATGTCTCGCACGGACCGCTCCTCGCGTGATCCTGTCCGGCCGGGAGCCTCAGCTTACGGAAATCCGGTTGCGGAGAACCCGGGGCATGACGCCATGATGGCGCCGTCCGTGTTCCCACAGGTCAGGATCGTTCGCATGCGCCGACTCCTCGGAAACCCCCAGTGCCCCTTCCGGCCCACGGTTATCGAGGAGTCCACCCCGCATGCAGACCCCGCACGCCCCGCGCACCCTGAACATCGGCATCCTGGCCCACGTCGACGCCGGTAAGACCAGCCTCACCGAACGGCTGCTGTTCGACCACGGCGCCGTCGACCGGCTCGGCGGCGTCGACACCGGCGACACCCGTACGGACGACGGCGCGATCGAACGCCGCCGCGGCATCACCATCCGCTCCGCCGTCGCCTCCTTCACCGTGGGCGACACCCAGGTCAACCTGATCGACACCCCCGGGCACTCCGACTTCGTCGCCGAGGTCGAGCGCGCCCTGGAGGTCCTCGACGGCGCGGTGCTGCTGCTGTCCGCCGTGGAGGGCGTACAGGCGCGGACCCGGGTGCTGATGCGCACCCTGCGCCGGCTCCGGCTGCCCACGCTGGTCTTCGTCAACAAGATCGACCGGGCCGGCGCCCGCACCGACGGCCTGCTCGCCGACGTCCGACGCCTGCTGACCCCGCATGTGGCGCCGCTGACGGAGGTGACGGACGCCGGCACCGCGCGGGCCCGGGTGGCCCGGCGCCCCCTGGACGGGCGGACCGCCGAGGCGCTGGCCGAGGTCGACCCGGGCATCCTGGCGGCACTGGTGGACGGTCCCGCGCCGACCGCCGGGGACCTGGCCGCCGCACTGGCCGCCCGCACCGCCGACGGGTCCTTCCACCCGCTCCACCACGGCTCCGCACTCGGCGGCCAGGGCGTCGCCGAACTGGTCGCGGACCTGGTCCGGCTGGTCCCGGCCGCCCAGCCCGCGACGGAGGGCAGCACGACACCCCGGGGCACGGTGTTCGCCGTGCGCCCCGGTCCCGGCGGCGGGCGGACGGCGTACCTGCGGCTGTACGACGGTGAGGTGCGCCCGCGGCAGCGGCTGACGTTCCTGCGGCGCGAGTCGGACGGCCGGACCACCGAGGTCCCCGGCCGGGTCACCCGCCTGGACGTGGTCGGCGGGGCCGGCACGCTCACCGCCGGGAACATCGCGGCCCTCGGCGTCCCCGGCGGCCTGCGCGTCGGCGACCGGCTCGGCGGCCTCACCGGCCGCGCCCCGCAGTTCGCCCCGCCGACCCTGCAGACCCTGGTCCGGGCCCGGCACCCCGGGCAGGCGGCGCCGCTGCGCTCGGCCCTGCTCGCGCTGGCCGACCAGGACCCGCTGCTGCACGCCCGTCCCGAGGCGTCCGGCGCCACCGCGCTCCTGCTGTACGGCGAGGTCCAGATGGAGGTGCTCGCGGCGACGCTGGCCGAGGACTACGGCATCGCGGCCGAGTTCGCGCCGGGCCGCGTCCGGTTCCTGGAGCGCCCGGTGGGCACCGGCGAGGCGGCGGAGGAGATGCCGTGGCTCGACCACACCCGGTACTGGGCGACGGTCGGGCTGCGGGTCGAGCCGGGGCCGCGCGGCTCGGGCGGGGTGTTCGCCTACGAGACGGAGCTGGGCGCCCTCCCCCGCGCCTTCCACCAGGCCGTCGAGGAGACGGTCCACTCCACCCTGCTGACCGGCCTGTCCGGTGCCGCGGTCACGGACTACCGGGTCACCCTGACCCGGTCCGGTTTCAGCTCCCCGGTCAGCACCGCCGCCGACTTCCGCGGGCTCACCCCGATCGTGCTGCGCCGGGCCCTGCGGCGGGCGGGGACGCGGCTGTACGAGCCGTACCACTCCTTCGAGGCGGAGGTGCCGGGGGACGCACTGGCGCCGGTGACGGCCCAGCTCGCCGCGCTGGGCGCGGACTTCACCGGCACGACCGGCGGCGACCCGGCCTGGCTGGTCACCGGCGAGCTGCCGGCCCGGCGGGTGCGGGAGGCGGAGCTGCGACTGCCGGGGCTGACCCGCGGGGAGGCGGTCTGGTCGTCCCGCCCGTCCGCGGACCGTCCGCTGAAGCCGCCCCACTGAGCCGCCGAACGCTCCCGCATGCCCCGCGCTCCCCCGCCGGGCGCCAACTGCCCGGTCTGGCACGGGAGATGGGGGGCATGCGGACAGCAGGAAGGAGGGCCGTCGCCATGACGACTCCCGTCAGGAAGCTCCCCGGGCGGATGCCCGGCTGGGCAAAGGTGCTCACCGCGTTGTTGCTGGTCCTCGTCGTGCTGTTCGCGGGATTCCGGCTGAGCCTCGTACCGGGGCTCAAGGACGTGTTCGGCACCGAGACCCACGACCGCTCGGGCCCCGCGCTGCTGGATTCCGTCCGGGACATCAGCCGCTACGAGGCCGCCTCCGGCAACTTCCAGGTCGTCGTGGACCTGGAGAAGGACGCGAAGTTCCTGCCCGACGCCGTCCGGGGCACCCGCACCCTGTACGTCGGCGCGGGCACCGTCGACGCCCACGTCGACCTCGGGAAGGTCGGCGAGGACGACGTGACGGTCGACGGCGACCGCACCTCGGCCACGCTCCGGCTGCCGCACGCCGCGCTCGGCGAACCGGCCCTCGACCCCGAACGCTCCTACGCCGTGTCCAAGCAGCGCGGGCTCCTCGACCGCCTCGGCGACCTGTTCTCGGACAACCCGAACGGTGAGCAGGCCGTGCAGCGGCTCGCGGCCCGGCACATCGCCGACGCCGCGAAGGAGAGCGAGCTGAAGGCGCGCGCGGAGAGCAACACCACGGCGATGCTCAAGGGCCTGCTGCACTCCCTCGGCTTCGAGAAGGTGCGGGTGACCTACGGGCCATGACGGGCGGGAGCCGCTTCCCGCATCCTCGCCGTGCCCGCGGGTAACCGCACCACGCGAGGAAGCCGACGACGACTGGAGGACCGAAATGGCTCGTACCGCTTCAGGGCCGCGTTCGTCGCAACGCTCCCGCGCCACCGAGGCCGACGACGACGTCGACCGGCGCGAACGGCGTCCGCTCGCCCTGCTGTTGCGCCTGCTCGCGACGGCGTGCGCGTTCGTCTTCATGGTGGCGTTCGCGGTGGTGCTGGCACGGCTGACGCTGCACCCCTCCCCCGCCTCGGAGGCGCTGACCCACACCAACTTGCGTCCCGGCAGCTCGCTGCGGGCCTATCTGGACCAGCCCGCGCTGCGGGACGCCGTGAAGCAGATCGGCGGCAACCTGCTGCTGGGCGTCCCGTTCGGCGTGCTGGTGCCGCTGGTCGCCCCGCGCGCCCGGGGGCTGCTGAGGGTGCTGCTGCTGACGGCCGTGGTGATGCTGCTGGTCGAGTTCGCCCAGGGCGCCCTGGTCACCGGGCGGGCCTTCGACATCGACGACGTCATCCTCAACACCACGGGCGCGCTGGCGGGCTACCTGCTCCTGGGCCGGCGGATGAGCCGCGCGGTGCACGCGCGCCGGCCCACCCCGGACGGCCGGGGAGCCGGCCCTAGTGCGGCGTCCAGGTGAACTTGTCGCCGCCGACCCAGCGGACCACGTCCGGGTCGTCCAGGTCGTGGACCGTGATGCCGAAGGCCGCGGCGGCCTCCAGCACGTCGGTGACGTCCCTGGCCTCACCGACCACCTGGCCGTCGATTTCCACGATCCGGAACGGCGGCGTTCCCGGCTGCACGCGGAGCACGAGGATCCGCGGACTGCCGATGTGCGGGCTCCTGATTTCGGTCATGCATCGAGGGTAGGCCGCAACCCGCGGTGGCGCGGGCTCACGGACGCCGCCAGTCGTCGCCGCGCAGATGGGACCCGGCCATCGGGCCCATCCGGAGCATCCCGCCGTCCACGCTCCACGACGCGCCCGTCACGTACGAGGCGTCGGGGCCGGCGAGGAAGGCGATCACAGCGGCCACCTCGCGGGCGTCGCCGGGCCTGCCCAGGGGCACACCGGGGCGGCGCTCGGTGTGCGGGTCGGTGTCCTCCTGGCCGGTCATGGGCGTGGCGATCTCGCCTGGGGCGACCGCGTTGACGGTGATGCCGTGCTCGGCCAGCTCGATCGCCATGACCTGCGTGAGCAGGCCGAGGCCACCCTTGGCCGCGCAGTACGGGGCCGCGCCCACCCGCGGCTGGTGCTCGTGGACGGAGGTCACGTTGACGATCCGGCCGCCCCCGCCCTGCTCGATCATGCGCCGGGCCGCCAGCTGGCCGCACAGGAACGGACCGGCGAGGTCCACGTCCAGGACGCGCCGCAGATCGTCCAGTCCCAGGTCGAGGAAGGGCGTGGCGGTGCCCGTGCCGGCGTTGTTGACCAGGACGTCGACGCGGCCGAGCCGGTCGCACAGCCCGTCGACGGTCTCCGCGGCCCCGGGCAGCCGGGTCAGGTCCACCCGGGCGGTCTCGGCCCGGCGGCCCAGGGCCCGGACCTCGTCGGCGGTCCGTTCGGCACCCTCCTCGTCGGTGTGCCAGGTGATGCCGACGTCCATGCCCGCCTCGGCCAGCTTTACGGCGGTGGCGCGGCCGATGCCGGAGTCGGAGCCGGTGATCACGGCCACCTTGGCGGCGGACGGGCTGGGGCTGGGCATGGCGGCCTCCTCGTGGGCGCTCCTCGGCTTCTCGTCCCGGTACCACGGCCCCGCGGTGGCCGGCGGTGCGCAGGGCGTCGCAGTACCCGGGGCACGGCACGGACAAACCGTCCGGCCCGTGGTGCGGTAGCCGGGACGGTGGGGAACCCTGGACGTGCCGGAGGAGGAGGTGGCGATGGAGCCCGTCGAGGCGCTGGAGCGCATCGCGTTCCTTCTGGAGCGGACCCAGGCACCGACGTACCGCGTCCGCGCCTTCCGCACCGCGGCCCGGGTGCTCGCCGAGCTGCCCGCCGCCGAGCTGCGCGAACGGGCCGGGTCGCTGGAGTCGCTGAAGGGCGTCGGGCCCAAGACGGCGCAGGTGGCGCGGGAGGCGCTGGCCGGGCAGGTGCCCGGATACCTGGAGAAGCTGGAGGGCGAGGCGGACACGCCGCTCGCCGAGGGCGGTGAACGGTTGCGGGAGCTGCTGCGCGGCGACTGCCACCTGCACTCCGACTGGTCGGACGGCGGCAGCCCGATCGAGGAGATGGGCCGGGCCGCGGCGGCGCTCGGGCACGAGTGGGCGGCGCTGACCGACCACTCGCCGAGGCTGACGGTGGCGCGCGGTCTGGCGCCCGAGCGGCTGCGCGAGCAGCTGGACGTGGTGGCGGAGCTCAACGAGTCCTGGGCGCCGTTCAGGCTGCTGACGGGCATCGAGTGCGACATCCTCGACGACGGCTCGCTGGACCAGGAGCCGGAGCTGCTGGAGCGCCTGGACGTCGTCGTGGTGTCGGTCCACTCCAAGTTGCGGATGGACGCCCGCGCTATGACGCGCCGCATGGTGCGGGCCGTACGCGATCCGCACGCGGACGTCCTGGGGCACTGCACCGGCCGGCTGCTGACCGGCCGGGGGCGGCCGGAGTCGGAGTTCGACGCGGACGAGGTGTTCGCCGCCTGTGCCGGGTCCGGCACCGCCGTGGAGATCAACAGCCGGCCAGAGCGGCTCGACCCGCCGCGTCGGCTGCTGCGCCGGGCCGTGGACGCGGGGGTGCTGTTCTCCGTCGACACCGACGCCCACGCGCCCGGCCAGCTGGACTGGCAGCTCCACGGGTGCGCGCGGGCCGAGGAGTGCGGGGTGCCCCCGGAGCGGGTGGTCACCACGTGGCCGCTGGACGACCTGCTCGCCTGGACCCGGCAGGGCCGCGTTCCGTCCGGAGTGGCGGGCCGCTGACGTGGTACCCGCCGGCCGAGCCACGGACAGGAAGGGAGCGGTGCATGGAACGAGCAGCCGTGTTCGACGTCGACGGGACCCTCGTCGACACCAATCACCTGCATGTGACGACCTGGTGGGAGGCGTTCAGGCAGGCGGGCCATCACGTGCCGATGCACGCCGTTCACCGGGCCGTGGGACTCGCCTCGACCGACCTCATCGGCCATCTGCTGGGCGAGGACCGGGACACGGACCAGGACGCGCGGCTCAGCGCCGCCCACAAGGCGCTGTACGGGCAGTACTTCGACCGCCTGCCGGCCCTGCCGGACGCCGGGGAGCTGCTGCGCCGGCTGGCCCGCGACGGCTGGAAGGTGGTCCTCGCCACCTCGGCGGGCGGCGCGGAGCTGGGCGCCCTGCGGCGGGCGATCGACGCGGACGACGCCATCGCCGCCACCGCGAGCGCGGACGACGTGGCGGCCGGGAAGCCGGCGCCCGAGCCGGTTGAGCAGGCCCTGGAGCTGGCCGGGGTACCGGCCGAGCGGGCCGTGTTCGTCGGCGACACCGTCTGGGACATGCGCGCGGGCAGCAGGGCCGGGGTGCGCTGTGTGGGCGTGCTGTGCGGCGGGCTGCCCCGCGCCGACCTCGAGGAGGCGGGCGCGGACGCCGTCTACGCCGACCCGTCCGGCCTGCTGGCCTCGCTGAAGGAGAGCCCGTTCGCATGAACCACCGTGTCGAACCCCGCCCCGGGACGGGTCGTCCCGTCGAGCGGATTCCCGGCGCCGCATGACCGCTGTGACGCGTACCGTCCGCGAGGTGTTCCGGGGACGGCGGCCGCTGGCCGCGGTGTGGTGGGAGGCCTGTGCCGTCGGGCGGGCGGTCCGGGCCGCCTGGCAGGGGCCCGGACGGGAACGCGATCTGGTCGTGCAGTCCCTGAAGGCCGCCGGCGCCGCCCTGATCGCCTGGACCGTATCGGGTGTCTGGCTGGGCGATCCGATGGCGCTGATGGCGCCCTGGGTGGCGCTGGTCCTCGTGCAGGCCACCGTCTACAGCTCGGTGCGGCAGGCCGGGCAGCAGTTCACGGCGATCTGCGCCGGTGCGCTGGTGGCGTCCGGGGCGCAGGCCCTCACGGACGACAACACCGGGGCGCTGGCGCTCTCCCTGCCGGTGCTGATGCTGATCTCGAACTGGTCCCGCTTCGGCGGACAGGGCATCTACACGGCCACCACCGCGGTGTTCGTGCTGGCCTCCGGCACGGCCGTCTCGGCGTCGGCGGTCGGGCACCGAGTGGGCCAGGCGGCGCTCGGCGCGGTGATCGGTGTCGCGGTCAACGCGTTCGTCCTGCCGCCGATCCACCTGCGCGACGTACGGGAGAACCTCGCGGGGCTGGCCCGGGAGGCGGGCGACGTCCTGCACACGGTCGCGGCGGACCTGCCGGAGTCCGAGTGGGACACGCAGACCGCGGCCGGCTGGTCGCACGACGCCGCGCGGCTTCAGCGGCGGCTGGCGGCGCTGGAGTCGGCCCGGTCCTGGAGCCGGGAGAGCCTGCGCCTGACCTCCCGGCCGCTGCGTGCCCTGCACCGCCCGCCGACCGCCGTACCGCCCGAGGAGGAGGACCGGCGCTGGAGCCGGGTCACCGGGAACATCACGGCACTGACCCGGACGCTGGCCGTGGCCGCCGACGAGAACCGGACGCCGAAGCCGCCCGGGGGCCCGGCGCTGGACCTGTACGCCCGCCTGCTGCGGCTGATCGGCGACTCCTGCCACGCGGAGGCCGACCGGCTGCTGGGCGAGGCCGCCGATCCGCGTCCGCGGGAGGCGACGGAGGAGACGATGGAGGAGCTGCACCGGCGGTTGCAGGAGGGCCTGCAGGAGCACGCCGGGCAGGGAGCGGCACGGACAGCGGTACTGGGCACGCTGCTGCTGCAGGCGGAGAACCTGTGGGCCGAGATCGTCCCCGAGACCCAGTCGCAGTGATGCGCAGTGACGCACATCACCTCAAAACGTGACAGACGGTGGAACACCGGCAGGCCCCGCCCCGTTGAAGAGGGCGTGGGTACGGATGGGACAGTGTCCCCGGGCCTCACCTATTGCCCACAGGGACGATCGTTCGGCTGAAGCCCTGTGGAGCCTTTCGCCGAGAGGCGACCGCCATCCGTATCCACCTCGGGCCGCCCCGACCGTGATTCCCCCGTCGCGGTCGGGGCTTCTTCCTGCGTGCCCGGCCGACCAGGCGGGTACCCGGTGACGTCCGCAGGGACGAGTCGCCGAGAGGAGCGCAGGGTGAGCAGCGCAACGGGCACCAGGATCGTGGTCACGGGGGCCACCGGCAACGTGGGCACCAGCGTCGTACGGCTGCTGTCGGAGGATCCGGAGGTGGTCTCCGTACTGGGGCTGGCCCGGCGGATTCCCGAGTGGTCGCCCGCGAAGACGGAGTGGGCGGCGGTGGACCTGGCCTCGGACCGGGCAGATCTGACCGGACACTTCGCCGGCGCCGACGCCGTGGTGCATCTGGCCTGGGCCTTCCAGCCGACGCACGACCCGGCGACGACCTGGCGCACCAACGTGCTCGGCTCCATCCGGGTCTTCGAGGCGGTGGCCGCGGCCGGGGTGCCGACGCTGGTGCACGCCTCGTCGGTGGGCGCCTACTCACCGGGGCCGAAGGACCGTGCGGTGGACGAGTCGTGGCCGACGCACGGCTGGCCCGACGCCGCGTACTGCCGGGAGAAGGCCTATCTGGAGCGGGCCCTGGACACCTTCGAGCGCGACCATCCGGGGATCCGGGTGGCGCGGATGCGGCCTGCGTTCCTCTTCAAGCGCGAGTCGGCCAGCGAGCAGCGCCGGATCTTCGGCGGCAAGTACCTGCCCGGCCCGCTGGCCCGGCCGGGTCTCCTGCCCTTCCTGCCGGACGTCCCCGGCCTGCGGGTGCAGGCCCTGCACACGGACGACGCGGCGAAGGCCTACCGGCTCGCGGTGCGCTCCCAGGAGGCCAGGGGGCCCTTCAACCTCGCGGCCGAGCCTCCGGTCGACGCGGCGCTGCTGGGCGAGATGACCGGCGTACGCCCGGTGCGGCTGCCCCGCACCGCGGCCCGCTCGGCGATCGCGGCGGCGTGGGGGCTGCATCTGCTGCCGGCCTCCCCGCACCTGTTCGACGCGGTGCTGCGGCTGCCCTTGATGGACTGCACCCGGGCACGGGCCGAGCTGGGCTGGCGTCCGGTGCACACGGCCACGGAGGTGCTGGAGGAGTTCCTGCGGGGCTTCCAGGAGGGCGCGGGGGCGGCCACGGAGCCGTTGCGGGGGCGCAAGGTCGGCTGACGCCGCGCCCCCGACCAGTGCCCGGCGGGTCCTCAGCCGGAGGACTCGTCGGGCACCGGGTGCTCCGGGTGCACGGCGCCCGACCGCGGGGCGCCCTGACGGCCCGTGCCGGCCTCGTCCGTGTCGGGGACGTCGGCGCCGTCGTCGTCGCCGGTCGCGTCGTCGCCGGCGTCCTCGTCCGTCTCGGGACGCTGGCCCTGCTCCATCTGCTCCCGGGTGGGCGCGGCGGCCTCCCACGGATCGTCGCGGGTCCCGGCCTGCTGGTCAGGCATGTCCCGCGGCACGGGATCGCCGCTCTCCCCCGGTCCTTCGAGGCGGTGGTCGGCCACTGCGCACTCCCTTTCTGCGGTCCTTCGGGTCGCCGGCGGTTCGGGCCGCCCGAACGCCGACGGGTACCACCGCCCCGGTCGGTGAAACGCGGGAACGAGACGCCCGCTTCGAAAATCACTGGCCCGCCCGCATGCGGCTACCTACGCTAGGCAGAAACCTAGGAGCCCTAGGTTCCTCACTGCTCCAGTACTGCCGAAAGCACGGGAAGATCCATGAGACCCCTCACCGAGCGGGACATCCGCGCCTCCTTCATCAACTGCTCCAAGGGCGAGGCCAAGCGCCTGACGGTCCCCCGCGATCTCGACGAGCGCCCCTGGGACCACCTCGACTTCCTGGGCTGGCGCGATCCGGGAGCACCCGACCGCAGCTACCTGGTCGGCGAACACGACGGGCGCCTCACCGGCGTCGCCCTGCGTTTCCAGCCGGGCCGCAGCGGCTTCTTCCAGCGCAGTCTGTGCGCGCTGTGCCTGACGACCCATCCGCGGGGCGGGGTGTCCCTGATGACGGCACGCAAGGCGGGCCCGGCGGGAAGGGAGGGCAACTCGGTCGGCCTGTACATGTGCACCGATCTCGCCTGCTCCCTGTATCTGCGGGGCCGGAAGGCGCCGGAGGGCGGTGCCCGCTTCGAGGAGAGCCTGACCCTGGAGGAACAGGTCGCCCGGACCATGGGCAACCTGTCCGCCTTCCTCGCCAAGGTGATCACCTGACGATCACGGACGCGCGGCGGCGCCCGGCGCGTGAGACCCCTGTTCGCCCCCTTCGTCCGGTTACCGTCCTGTCCGGATACGTTCGAGGCGCCCGGGGAAGGGAACGGCCCGAGGATGCGCGATGTACGCAAGAGTGCCGCGGCGGCCCTGCGGCGGGTGAAGTGGCTCAGGGACCCCATGGTCGTGCAGGCGCTGCGCTCGGCCGCCGCCGCGTCGATCGCCTATGTGATCGCGGTCCGCCTGACCCCCGACAAGTCGGCGGCGCCGCTCACCGCGCCGCTCACCGCGCTGCTGGTCGTCCAGGTCACCCTGTACGCCACGCTCAAGATGAGCTTCCGCCGGGTCAACGCCGTGGTGGCCGGCGTGCTGGTCGCCATTCTCTTCAGCCGGCTGGTCGGACTGAGCTGGTGGAGCCTGGCCCTGCTCATCGTGGCGGCGCTGGGCGTCGGCCACCTGGTGCGGGCGCACGAGTTCGTGGCCGAGGTGGCGATCAGCGCGATGCTGGTGCTGGGCGTGACCTCGCACGGGAGTCTGGCGTGGGCGCGGGTGGTGGAGACGCTGATCGGGGCGGTGGTCGGCCTGGCCTTCAACCTCGTGCTCGCGCCCCCGGTGTGGGTGGAGCAGGCGGGCGAGTCGATCGAGGGACTGGCCCGGCGGGTGCGGCAGCTGATGCTGCGGATGGGCGAGGAGGCCGCGGGCAGCTCGGCGTACCACGAGGCGGCGGCCCGGCTGCACGAGGCCCGCCGCCTCGACCACGACATCGGCGAGGTGGACGAGGACCTGCGGCAGGCCGAGGACAGTCTGCGGCTCAACCCCCGGGTGCGCGAGGGGCTGCTCCACCGGGTGGTGCTGCGTTCCGGTCTGGACACGCTGGAGATCTGCACGGTGGTGATGCGGGTCCTGGCCCGCACCTTCACCGACCTCGCCAAGGAACGGGAACCCGAGCCGCTGTTCCCGCCCGAGACGGGCGCCACCATCGAGCAGCTGCTGTCCGAGATCGCCGACGCCGTGGTCAGCTTCGCGGTGCTGGTCACCACCAGTGCCAGCGATGACGCCGAGTCCGCGGAGGAGCGGCTCTCCGCCCAGCTGCGGCAGGCCGCGGTCACCCGCGACAGACTGGCCGGGCTGCTCCTGGAGGAGGTGCGGCGCGACCAGCGGCAGTGGCAGTTGCACGGCGCGGTGCTGACCGAGGTCAACCGCATCATCGACGAGATGGACACCGAGCACCGTTCGCGCCGGCTCCTGGAGGAGCTGGACCGGCACACCCGCGAGCAGCGCGAACGCATGCCGCGGCTGACCGGGCTGCGCGACCGGGCGCGGTCCCGGCTCCGGAAGCGGAAGCGCGGCGCCGCCGCGCGGCGTTCCTCCTGAGAACACCCGACGACGGCCCGCCCGGCTCAGCCGTCGCCGTCGGTGCGCTGCCGTTGCAGGGGGCGGGGGCAGGCGGCGGCGCTCGCCTGGGACAGCAGTACGTGCATCCGCTCCGTGAGCTGGGCGACGTCGTCGGCGGGTGCGTGGAAGGGGAGCCGTACGTCGCCGTGGGCGCGGACGCGTTCGATGCGCAGCGTGAGTCCGTGCCGGTCGACGGCGAGCGGCCGCACCCGGACCGCGCCGTGCAGGCTGTCCACCTCGACGAGCTTGGTCAGCCGCTCCACCGCGTCACCGTGGCAGTCGGCGAGATGGGTCAGCAGCCGGGCCTCGGCCAGGGCCAGCGGGTCGGGCGCGGCGGCGGCGAACTCGTCGGGGTCGACCACCACGGCACCGGACGGCTGCCGCAGCACCACGCGCGTGGGCGTGAACGCCAAGTGACCGTCCTGAAGGGCGAACCAGCCGGCCAGCCAGAGCCGCGCCCTGATCCGGCCCCGGACCGGTACGGGCGCCACGTCGGCGAACTCCAGCACGGCGGACGGCTCTCCGCGGGGCGCGCAGATCGCCGCCGCGAGCAGCGCGCTGTCCTCGGGCACCTGGAGCGTCACCCGGCCGTCGTCGGCGACACCGTGCGCGCCGACGAACTCCTCGCGCCCGCCCTCCGCGGTCACCGCACAGGACCAGGCGGCGGCGAGCACGGAGCGGGCACGTTCCGCAGCGGCAGGCGCGGCCGTCCAGGAGTGGCTGTCGCCCATCCCCAACCTCCGTCGTCAATTCGGTCGTCACTTGAGCCGTCACCTCATTAGGTAAGGCTCACCTAACCTATCGGAGATCGGGGCGTGCGCCAACCAGAACCCGGACACTGCGGTGTTTACGGCGCGATGGCGCCCAGCAGGGCCCGTGCGCACAGGTCGCGCACCTGCTCCGGGGCCGGCTCCGGATCCCGCAGCCACTCCAGGCAGACCGCGGTGGTGAACGCCAGCCACCCTCGCACCGCCAGCCGCACCTCGGCCCGTTCCCCGAAGGCCGGCCCGAACTCCGGGTCGGCGGCCAGGGCGGCGAGGATCTGCCGCTCCTGCGCGGCCAGCGCCTGCCGGTAGACCCTGCGCACCGCCTGGTCCCCGGTCGCGTCGGCACGGTGGAAGGCGCGGTAGCCGTGCGCGTGGGCCCGGACGTACTCCAGGTACGCGTCGAGGCCCGCCGCGAGCTGTTCCCGCACCGGCACACCGGGCACGGCGGCCGTCATCCGCAGCATCCGCCCGCTCTCGCGCTCGACGACCGCCGCGAAGAAGTCCCGCTTGTTCGGGAAGTAGTGGTACAGCAGCCCGCGGGAGACCCCGGCGATCTCGGCGACCCGCTCGATCCAGACGTCGTCGTAGGGGCTCTCCGAGAACAGCCGCGCGCCCACCGAGAGCAACTGCTCCCGGCGCTCCCCGGTACTGAGCCTGCGGCGGGTGCGCTCGCCCTGGTTCGCGGCCATGCCCCGCACCTTACTTGACGTCGGTTCAACAACGGGTCGAGACTGAGCCACGTTATTGAATCCATGTACAACACGCTTGCCCGGCACGTGCAACACGCCGCTGCGTAAAGGGAGATCGCGTCATGGCTCGGACGACGGAACGACTGGCACCGGACGGACTTCCGAAGGGATTCCGCAGCGCCGAGCTGGGCTGGCCCGAGCTGCACCGCATCCCGCGCCCGCCCTACCGGCTCCCGTTGCTCGGGGACGTGGTCGGGGCGAGCCGGAGCACCCCCATGCAGGATTCGCTGCGGTACGCCCGGCGGCTGGGGCCGATCTTCCGGCGGCGGGCCTTCGGCAAGGAGTTCGTGTTCGTGTGGGGTGCCGCGCTCGCCGCCGACCTGGCGGACGAGACGCGCTTCGCCAAGCACGTGGGCCTGGGCGTGGCCAACCTGCGGCCGGTCGCCGGCGACGGGCTGTTCACGGCGTTCAACCACGAGTCCAACTGGCAGCTCGCGCACGACGTGCTGGCCCCCGGGTTCAGCCGGGACGCCATGGCGGGCTACCACGTGATGATGCTGGACGTGGCCGGACGGCTCACCGGGCACTGGGACCGGGCCCTGGCGGAGGGCCGGCCGGTGGACGTGCCGGGGGACATGACCAAACTGACGCTGGAGACGATCGCGCGCACCGGGTTCGGGCACGACTTCGGCTCCTTCGAGCGCTCCCGCCCGCATCCCTTCGTGAGCGCGATGGTCGGCACGCTCAGCTACGCGCAGCGGCTGAACACGGTGCCCGCGCCGCTGGCGCCGTGGCTGCTGCGCGCCGCGAGCCGCCGCAACAGTGCCGACATCGGGTACCTCAACCGCACGGTCGACGACCTGGTACGCGCCCGCCGGACCGCCGGCGGGAGCGGCACCGGCGACCTGCTCGACCGGATGCTGGAGACGGCCCACCCGCGGACGGGCGAGCGGCTGTCGGCGCAGAACGTCCGCCGCCAGGTCATCACCTTCCTGGTCGCCGGGCACGAGACCACCTCGGGCGCGCTCTCCTTCGCCCTGCACTACCTCGCCCGGCACCCCGAGGTGGCGGCCCGGGCCCGCGCCGAGGTCGACCGGGTCTGGGGCGACACCGAGGCACCCGGCTACGAGCAGGTGGCCAAGCTGCGCTACGTGCGCCGGGTGCTGGACGAGTCGCTGCGGCTGTGGCCCACCGCGCCCGCCTTCGCGCGGGAGGCCCGCCGGGACACGGTGCTGGGCGGCACCCATCCGATGCGCCGCGGGGCCTGGGCGCTGGTGCTGACCGGCATGCTGCACCGCGACCCCGAGGCGTGGGGGCCGGACGCCGAACGGTTCGATCCCGACCGCTTCGACGCCAAGGCCGTACGGGCACGTGCCCCCCACACCTACAAGCCGTTCGGCACCGGCGCGCGGGCCTGCATCGGACGGCAGTTCGCGCTGCACGAGGCGACGCTGGTCCTCGGTCTGCTGCTGCGCCGCTACGAGCTGCGGCCGGAGCCGGGCTACCGGCTGCGGGTGACCGAGCGGCTGACGCTGATGCCGGAGGGACTGCGGCTTGGCCTGGAGCGGCGGTCCGCGCCCTCCGGGCCCGCCGCCGCCCCGGAGGGCACGTCCGCGACCGAGGAAGCCGCGTCAGCTTCCCGCTGTCCAGTGCGCGGGGTGGGTGACTGAGTCCGGCAGCCTGGTGCCGGCGCTGCCCCGAGCCGCGGTGAGCTGCGGCTGGGTCAGGAAGAAGGCGCCCGTGAGGTCGGCGTCCGTCAGGTCGGCGTCGCGCAGGTCCGCGCCGATCAGGTCGGCGCCCCGCAGGTCCGCACCGGTGAGGTCGGCGGCGATGAGGTAGGCGCCGCGCAGGTCGGCGCCGGTGAGGTCGGCGCCCACCAGCCGGGCGCCCATCAGGTCGGCGCCGCGGCGGTTCTTCTTCCGGCCGCGGGCGCCGGCCCGCGCCAGTTCGCTGGTGCGCAGCAGGAGCACGTTGACCCGCTGCCGGTGCGCGGCCACGTCCAGGGCGGCCAGCTCCTCGGGGGTCCCCTCGGCGAGCCGCTCGGTGTCGGCCAGGAGCCGGCGCAGGTCGGCGTGGACCGGGCGGGCCGCGGGCAGGGCCAGCGCCTCGGTCAGGTACCAGAGCAGCTCGTGCAGCTGGCGGACGACCGGGAACACGTCGAACATGCGGCGGCCGTGCTCCGGCGGTCCGCCGCGCCAGTCCCGGCCGCCGAAGGTGACCTGCGAGACACGCTGCCCCGCGCCGAAGCAGTCGTAGACCGTGCAGCCGGTGAACCCGCTCTGCCGCAGCCGTGCGTGGATGCCGCAGCGGTGGTCGTCCCGGAGGTTGGCGCAGGGCTTGCCGGCCTCCTTGTCGACCGCGAAGTCCGCAGACCGGGAGAAGGGCAGCGCCACGCAGCACAGACCGAAGCACCGCTCGCAGTCGCCGCGCAGTTCCGCCTGGTCAGCAGTGTGTTCTCGCATGCCGTCGAGCATACGGGCCGTTGGAGGGGGCGCCTTGGGGGCGCCCCCTCGCTCGCCGTGGACGGGTGCGGGCGCATGGGGCCCCTCGCGCCCACGCGGCGCAGCCGCTCCCGGACACAGCCCCGCGTCCCAGGCCTCGGCGGGGCCTCGGCCCGGTGGTCTCGATCCGGTCCGGCGCAGCGCCGGGTGAGGGCGGCTACGGGGCGCCTCTCGTTCGCCGTGGGCGGGTGCTTCCTGTGACCACCGGTCCGGTCCGGCGCGGTCAGGTTCGCAGGCCGGACACGTCCAGGCCGGCCAGCCGGTCGGGGTCGGCCAGGATGTACATGCCGGTGATCAGGCCGTCGACGACGGTGACGTAGGTGACCGACCGCGGGCGTCCCTCGACCACGGCGACGGTGCCGACCGCGCCGTTGACCAGGGCGAGGCGGGCGAACCCGGCGAGGTGCCGGAAGTGGAACGCCCCGGTGGCGACCGTCCGGGCCCCGCGCAGCACCTTCGACGCCGCGACACCCGAGGCCAGTGCTCCGGCGTCGGCCCGCAGCACCACGTCCGGGTGGAGGACGGACACCAGCGCCTCGAAGTCCCCGGCGCGGCTCGCGGCCAGGAACGCCTCGACCGCCCGGCGCTGTCTGCCGAGGTCGGGGTCGGCCACCGGAGTGGCGTCCCGGACCCGGCGGCGGGCCCGGCTGGCCAGTTGCCGGGTGGCGGCCGGGCTGCGCTCCAGGACCGGCGCGATGTCGTCGAAGGGGACGGCGAACATGTCGTGCAGCACGAACGCCAGCCGCTCGGCGGGTTCCAGGGCCTCCAGCACGACCAGCAGGGCCACCCCGACCGAGTCGGTGTGCAGGGCGGCCTCCTCCGGATCGCCCTGCGGCAGCGCCCGCAGCACGGGATCCGGGACGAAGGTGTCGAAGCCCTCGGTCATCGGCTCCTCGCGCCGCGCGGTGCGTGAGCGCAGCAGGTCCAGGCAGACCCGGCCGGTCACCGTGGTCAGCCAGGCGCCGAGGTTCCCGATGCCGTCGGCGCCGGCGCGGTCGAGCCGCAGCCAGGCCTCCTGGACGGCGTCCTCCGCCTCGCTCAGTGAGCCGAGCATGCGGTAGGCCACCGCCTTCAGCTGCCCGCGGTGCTCCTCGAACCGCTCCGCGAGCCGCCGGTCGCCCTGCTCCCCCGCCGTGTGTTCCGCCGTCACGCTCTCCCCCGCCATGTGCTACCGCCCGAAGACTTCGAAGGTCACCGCGGGCTTCCCGCCGAACCGCTCGCCCGCGGTCTCGGCGAACCCTACGAGGAAGCCGCGCACGTACGTCTCGGGGTCCTCGTCGGTCAGCGCCTCGATGTAGGTGCGGTGTTCCAGCAGGGAGCGCACCGCCCGCTCCAGTCCCGGGGTGGCGTCCACGGCGTGCGTGGGCGAGGAGGAACCGGCGACCGCGACCCAGCGCACGCCGTCCCAGGGTTCGAGCCCCCGCTCGGTCAGCTCCGGGAAGATCCACCGGTTGCCCGCGTCGCCCGCCGCGTCGAGGGTGGCGCGCCCGACGGCCACGTGGTCCGGGGTGTTCCAGGCGACACCGCCCCAGGTGTCGCGGTGGTTGAGGGTGATGACCAGCTCGGGCCGGTACCGGCGGATGGCCGCGGCGATGTCCCGCCGCAGCGCGGTGCCGTACTCGATCACGCCGTCCCGGTGGTCGAGGAACTCCACCTCGCTCACCCCGACGACGGCCGCGCTCGCCCGCTGCTCACGCTCCCGCAGCGGGCCGCACTCGGCGGGCGCCAGGGTGTCGATGCCCGCCTCGCCCCGGGTCGCGAGGACGTAGGCGACCTCGCGGCCCTCGTCGGTCCAGGCCGCGATCGCCGCCGAGCAGCCGTACTCCAGGTCGTCCGGGTGGGCGACGACGGCCAGGGCGCGCCGCCAGTCGCCGGGCATGGGCTCCAGTCGCGTACTCGTCGGCTCCGTCATGCCCGCACACTAACCCGTGCCGCCGACATCCCACCCGGAATTCGAACGCTCCGCCGTTCAGGCCTCGTCGCGGGCGAGGGCGAGCAGCCGGTCCAGGACGCGCGGGCCGCCGGCCCGGACCCCGTCGTGCTCGAACTCGTCGGTGACCCAGGTGCGCAGACCGCGGATGGTGCGGGCGGTGGTCAGCGCGTGGGCGGTGTCGACGTACATGTCGTCGTGGTAGACGGCCGCTGCGGCAGACACCGCGTTGGCGGCGAGGCGGGCGGGGTCGTAGAGCGGGGTCCAGTCGGTGCGGGCGGCGAGCAGTTCCGCGGTCTCGCGCAGGGGGCGCAGCGCCGGGTCGCAGTCGAACATCCAGGGGTGGACCGACTCGCCGGTGAACAGCAGCGGTTCGTCGCCCGCGAGGGCCTTGGCGGCGTCGAACCGCGGGAACTCGGCGCGGACGCGCTCGGCCGACCAGTTGGTGGGGCGTGCGTCCTGGCCGTAGATGGCCTCGTGGACGAGCGCGTACAGCGGGTGGCCCGCGTACGAGAGCAGGGACTGCACCTCCTCCTGGAAGGCGTCGGACAGCTCGTGCCCGCGCGGGGTGCGGACGAAGGCGTCCTCCAGGAGGAAGTGCAGGCGGTGGCTGCCCTCGCTGCCGCCGAGCAGGATGCCGAGCGACTGGAAGGCCTCGACGGTGAGCCGGTAGCCGTTCGGCAGGACTACGTCGTGGGTGAGCAGGTGGTCGGCGATGCGGCGGGCGCGCTCGACGTCCTGCGGGTAGCGGGCGTAGTGCGCGGCGACCTTGCGCTCGATGCGGGGGTAGGCGGCCCGGTAGACGTCGTCGGCGTGGGCGTCCAGGGAGGGGAGGCCGCCGGTGATCAGGGCCGTGCTCAGGCCCTGCGGGGCCAGCGACAGGTAGGCGACGGCGCAGAAGCCGCCGAAGCTCTGGCCGAGGACGGTCCAGGGGGCTCCGCCGGTGACCTGCGGGCGGATGGTCTCGCAGTCGCGGACGATGGCGTCGGCGCGGAAGTGGGTGAGGTAGTCGGCCTGCTCGGCCGGGCCGCCGCGCAGCGGGAGCGTCTGACGGTTGGCCGGGGTGGAGGCGCCGGTGCCGCGCTGGTCGAGGAGGAGGACGCGGTACTCCTTCAGGGCGCGGCCGAGCCAGGCGGGACGGCCGATGAAACGGTTCGCCCCGAAGCCGGGACCGCCCTGGAGGTACACCAGCCACGGCAGGTCGGCCCGGTGCGCCTGGTCGCTCGCCACGGCCTCGCGGGCGTACAGCTCGATCGTCTCGCCGCCGGGGTCGGCGTGGTCGAGGGGCACGGTGAACCGGCGGTCGGTGAGGACGACGCCGGGCTGGCGGTAACTGACGCTCAACGGGGGCTCCCGGGACGGACGGATCGCACGGTCGGACCGTACGAACGGATCTTTCGGCCGTGTCCCAGTTCAGCACACGTCCTTGCGGGGCCCGACCCCCGGGACCGGCATTCGTGCTGAACGGGCGGTCAGTGGCGACGGTCAGCGGGCGGCGAGACTGGAGCGCCGCACCACCAGTTCCGGCTGGAGCACCACGCGGCGGTGCGGGTGGGTGCGATCCTTTCCCGCCAACTCCATCTCCTCCAACAGCAGTTCGGCGGCCATGGCGCCCATGGTCACGGCGGGCTGGCGCACGGAGGTGAGCGGGACGGCCGCGGCGGCGGCGAACTCGATGTCGTCGTAGCCGACGATCGCCAGGTCGTCGGGGACGCCGACGCCCGCGGCGTACAGCGCCTGGAGGACGCCGAGGGCGAGCAGGTCGTTGGCGCAGAAGACGGCGGTGGGCCGGTCGGCGAGGCCGAGCAGGCGGGCGCCGGCGTCCCGGCCGGCGGCGACGTCGAGGCGTTCGGTGGGCAGCTCGCGCAGGGTGTCGGGGCCGAGGCCGGCCTCGGCGAGGGCGGCCAGGGCGCCGGTGCGCCGGTCGCGGACCTGGTTGAGGCCGGGCGGTCCGCTGACGTACGCCACGGAGCGGTGGCCGGCGTCCACCAGGTGGCGCACCGCGAGCGCGCCGCCCGCGACGTCGTCCACGGAGACGGAGCACTCGGTGGTGCCCTCGGCGACCCGGTCGACCAGCACGAAGGGGATGTTGTGGCGCCGGAAGCCCTCGATGTTGCGGCCGGTGGCGTCGGCCGGGGTGAGCAGGACGCCCCGCACCCGCTGCTCGGCGAAGAGCGAGAGGTACTCGGCCTCCTCCCCCGGGTCCTGGGCGCTGTTGCAGACCATCACGCCGAGCCCGGCGTCGCGGGCGGCCCGCTCGGCGCCGCGAGCGACGTCGACGAAGAACGGGTTGCCCATGTCCAGGACGAGCAGCCCCATGATCCGGCTGCGGCCCGCCCGCAGCTGGCGGGCGGACTCGCTGCGGACGTAGCCGAGCCGGTCGATCGCGGACAGCACGCGCGCGCGGGTCTCGGCCGCGACGGTGTCGGGGCGGTTGATGACGTTGGAGACCGTGCCCACGGATACTCCGGCGGCGCGGGCGACGTCCTTGATACCCACCGAATGGGCCATCGAACAGGGACCTCCAGGGTCGGGCCGGGGGAAACGCACCCAGGGACGCGGGCGGCCGGATGACCTTCACATTACCCGCGCCGTCCTCGGAAGACCTCCACCGTCCGGACGGGCGGGCTCCTGGCCGGGGCCGGGGCGTCAGGCGAGGTGGAACACCTCGGTGAGCGGTTTCATCGCCTCGTCGGGACGGGCCCCGTCGAGGGACTCGAAGAGCGGGCCCATCTCGGCCTGCCAGCGGGCGTTGACCTCGGTGGCCTCCATGGCGGCCCGGGCGGCGGCGAAGTCCTCGGTCTCCAGGTAGCCGACGAGCAGGCCGTCGTCGCGCAGGAAGAGCGAGTAGTTGTGCCAGCCGGTGGCCCTCAGTGCCTCGCACATCTCGGGCCACACGGCGGCATGGCGTTCGCGGTACTCCGCGATGCGGTCCTGTCGGACCTTGAGCAGGAAACAGACGCGCCGCATGAAGTACCGCCCTCGGGTCGCAACGTGTGGTCGGAAGCAGGTGCGGGTCAGAAGTCGTACTGGTCGATGTTCCCGGCGTCGAACACGGTCGGCTCGCCGAGGTCGATCACGCCGTCCGCGCCGATGGTGTACTCGCCCATCGCACCGGCCTCGAAGGTCTCCCCCTCCTTGCCGGTGATCTGCCCGGAGACCAGGGCGACGGCGGTGCGCGCGGCGAGTTCGCCGAGCCTCGCCGGGTCCCAGAGCTCGAACGCCTCGACGGTGCCGTTCTTGACGTACTCGCGCATGTCGTTGGGGGTGCCGAGGCCGGTCAGCCTGACCTTGCCCTTGTACTTGGAGCCGGACAGGTACTGGGCGGCGGCCTTGATGCCGACGGTGGTCGGGGAGATGATCCCCTTCAGGTCCGGGTACTCCTGGAGCAGGCCCTGGGTCTGCTGGAAGGACTTCTGGGCGTCGTCGTCGCCGTAGGCGACCTCGACCAGCTCGATGTCCTTGTACTTCGGGTCCTTCAGCTCGTCCTTCATGATCTCGATCCAGGCGTTCTGGTTCGTCGCGGTCTGCGCGGCGGAGAGGATCGCGATCTCGCCCTTGTTGCCGATCTGCTCGGCGAGCAACCGCACCTGGGTGCGGCCGAGGTCCTCGGCGGATGCCTGGGAGACGAAGGCGTTGCGGCACTCCGGGTTGGTGTCGGAGTCGTAGGTGACGACCTTGATGCCGGTCTTCATGGCCTGCTTGAGGGCCGTGCACAGGGCGCCCGGGTCCTGTGCGGAGACGGCCATGGCGTCGACCTGCTGCTGGGTGAGGGTGTTGACGTAGGAGACCTGGCCGGCGGTGTCGGTGCCGCTGGAGGGGCCGACCTCCTTGTAGCTGGAGCCCAGTTCCCTCAGGGCCTTCTCGCCGCCCTTGTCGGCGACGGTGAAGTACGGGTTGTTGACCTGCTTGGGCAGGAAGCCGACGGTCAGTCCCTTCTTCGTGGGGGCGTCCGGGTCGGCCTTGCCGGCGGTGGCGGCGGAGGCGTCTTCGTTCGCGACGTCCCCCTTGGTGGTGCCGCCGCAGGCGGTGGCGGCCAGGGCGAGGGAGGTGACGGCGGCGAGGGCCGCGCAGGCGCGGCTCGGGGACTGCTTGCGCATGGTCGGGTTCCTTACGGGGGCGGGACGACTACGGAGTGGGCGCGGGTGTCTTCCGCGGGGGCGTCGTCGCCGCCCCGCGTCCGGCCCGCGCGACGGCGATCTGCCGTGCGACCCGGGGGCCGAGCACGGAGAGCACGAGCAGGACGCCGGTGACGACGATCTGCGACTGGGCGGAGACGTCCTTCAGGCTCATGACGTTCTGGAGGGCCCCGAGCAGGAACACCCCGGCGATCGCGCCGCCGAGCGTTCCCTTTCCGCCGTCGAAGTCGATGCCGCCCAGCAGCACCGCGGCGACGACGGAGAGTTCGAGGCCGGTGGCGTTGTCGTAGCGGGCGCTGGCGTAGTGCAGGGCCCAGAAGACGCCGGTGAGCGCGGAGATCAGGCCGGTGAGGGTGAACAGGATCAGCTTATGCCGCCTGACCCGGATGCCGGCGAACCGCGCCGCCTCCTCGCCGGCACCGATGGCGAACAGCGACCGGCCGAACGGCATGGCGTGCAGGGCCACCACGGCGACGACGAGCAGTACGAGGAAGGGCGGGAAGGCGTACGGGACGAAGGTGCCGTCGATGCGCCCGGCCGCGAAGTCCAGGTACGGGGAGGGGAAGTCGGTCACCGCGTCCGAGCCCAGCACGATCTGCGCGATGCCCCGGTAGGCCGCCAGGGTGCCGATGGTGACGGCGAGGGAGGGCAGGCCGAGCCGGGTGACCAGCAGCCCGTTGACCAGGCCGCACACGACGCCGAGGAGCAGACAGACCGGGATGATCGCCTCGATGGCCATGCCCTGGTTCCACAGCGCGCCCATCACCGCGCCGGACAGGCCCGCGGTGGAGGCGACCGACAGGTCGATCTCGCCGGAGACGACGAGCAGCGTCATCGGCAGGGCGATGAGCGCGATGGGCAGGGTGTTGCCGATGAGGAAGGACAGGTTGAGGGCGTTGCCGAAGCCGTCGACGAAGCCGAAGGAGAGCAGCAGGACGACGATGAGGAGGGCGCCGACGACCGTGTCCCAGCGGACGGCGCGCAGCAGGGAGCGGTCAGCCATGGCGGGCGTTCCTCTTCTTCAGGGCGTCGGCGACGCGGAGCGCGACGATCCGGTCGGCGGCGATGGCGAGGACGAGCAGGATGCCGTTGATCGCGAGCACCCACACGGAGCTGACGCCGAGGGCGGGCAGCACGCTGTTGACCGAGGTGAGCAGGAGCGCGCCGAGGGCGGCGCCGTAGACGCTGCCGGAGCCGCCGGTGAAGACGACGCCACCGACCACGACGGCGCTGACGACGGTCAGTTCGTAGCCGTTGCCGGTGCCGGAGTCGACGTTGCCGAACCGGGCCAGGTAGAGGGCGCCGGCGAGTCCGGCGAGGGCGCCGCAGAAGGTGTAGGCGGTCAGGACGCGCTTGCGTACGGGGATACCGGCGAGCCGGGCGGCCTCCGGGTTCGAGCCGAGCGCGTACAGCTCGCGTCCGCTGCCGAAGTGCTTCAGGTAGTACGCGGTGGCGACGAGCACCGCGAGGGCGATCAGGGCCAGCCACGGCACGGCGGAGATCCCGCCGGAGCCGAAGTCGACGAAGCCGGCGGGCAGGTCGGCCGCGGTGATCTGGCGGGAGCCGACCCAGATGGAGTCGATGCCGCGGATGATGTAGAGGGTGCCGAGGGTGACGACCAGGGCGGGGACCCGGCCGAGGCTGACCAGCAGCCCGTTGAGCAGGCCGAAGCCGACACCCGTGAGCACCGCGAGGAGCACGGCGACGGCGGAGCTGCCGCCGCCCTGGAGGTGGGTGCCGGCGGCGAAGGCGCTGATGCCGAGGGTGGAGCCGACGGACAGGTCGACGTTGCGGGTGATGACGACCAGGGACTGGCCGGTGGCGACCAGGACCAGGATGGTCGCGTTCAGCAGCAGGTCCTTGACGCCCTGCTCGGACAGGAACTCGCTGTTGCCGGCCTGGGTGACGGCGATCATCACCAGGAAGACCAGGAGGATGGCGAGTTCGCGCATCCTGAAGACGCGGTCGACGAGCCGGGCGGCGCCGGCCGCGGGCACGTCGGCGCGGGAGGCCTGGTCGGGCGCGGTGACCGTCATGCGGCGGCCCTTTCGGTGACGTGCTGGACGGCGGGGGCGGCGCTCATGCGGCGGCCCTCCCCGTGGCCGCGGCCATCACGGTCTCCTCGGTGGCGTCGGTGCGGGCGATCTCCGCGGTCAGCCGGCCCTCGCGCATCACCAGGACGCGGTCGGCCATGCCGAGGATCTCGGGCAGGTCGGAGGAGATCATCAGGAGGGCCACACCGTCGGCGGCGAGTTCGCTCAGCAGCCGGTGCACCTCGGCCTTGGTGCCGACGTCGATGCCCCGGGTGGGTTCGTCGACGATCAGCACCTTGGGACCGGTGGCCAGCCACTTGGCGAGCACGACCTTCTGCTGGTTGCCTCCGGAGAGCGTGGCCACGGCGTCGGCGATGCGGGCGTACTTGACCTGGAGCCTGACCGCCCAGTCGAGGGACCGGCTGCGCTCGGCGCCCCGGTCCATCAGACCGGCCCGCACGGTCGTACGCAGCCCGGTGAGGCCGATGTTGCGCTCGATGGACATGCCCATCACCAGCCCCTGGGCGCGCCGGTCCTCCGGGACCAGGGCGAGGCCCGCGGCCATCGCGGTGGACGGGGCGCCGTTGACCAGGGGTCTGCCGTCGACGGTGACCTCGCCGGCGTCCCAGCGGTCCACGCCGAACACGGCGCGGGCGACCTCGGTGCGCCCGGCGCCGACCAGTCCGGCGAGGCCGACGATCTCGCCGCGCCGCACCTCGAAGGAGACGTCGGTGAAGACGCCCTCCCGGGTCAGGCGGCGCACGCCGAGGGCGACCTCGCCGGGGCTGACCTCCTGCTTGGGGTAGAGCTCGTCGAGGTCGCGGCCGACCATGCGGCGGACCAGGTCGTCCTCGGTCATGCCGGCCAGCGGCTCGGTGGCGACCCGGGCACCGTCGCGCAGGGTGGTGACACGCGCGCAGATCCGGAAGATCTCCTCCAGCCGGTGCGAGATGAAGAGCACGGCGGCGCCCTGCTCCCGCAGGGTGCGCACGACGCCGAAGAGCCGGGCGACCTCGCCGCCGGTGAGCGCGGCGGTCGGCTCGTCCATGATCAGGACGCGGGCGTCGAAGGAGAGCGCCTTGGCGATCTCCACGATCTGCTGGTCCGCGATGGACAGGCCGCGCGCGGGACGGTCGGGGTCGAGTCGGACGCCGAGGCGCCGCATGAGCCCGGCGGTGGCGTCGCGGGTCGCCCGGTGGTCGATGCGGCCGAGGGCGCGCCGGGGCTGCCGGCCCATGAAGATGTTCTCGGCGATCGACAGGTCGGGGAAGAGGGTCGGCTCCTGGTAGATCACGGCGATGCCGGCGTCGCGGGCGTCGCCGGGGCCGTGGAAGAGGGCCGGTTCGCCGTCGAGCAGCACCTGGCCGGCGTCCGGCCGGTGGGCTCCGGCGAGCGTCTTGATGAGGGTCGACTTGCCGGCACCGTTCTCACCGGCCAGGGCGTGCACCTCGCCGGGGAACAGTTCCAGGGAGACGTCCCGCAGGGCGCGGACCGCGCCGAAGGACTTGGAGACGTCCCTGAGCGCCAGAACCGGTGCCGTACCCGTGTCGGACGGGGGGGTCATGGGGGCTCCTCGACGACACCGGGCGGGACGGTCCTCGCGGCATCGTGAAAGGTTTCAACTGGATTGCCGGGACGTTAGGCAGGCAGGGCAGGTCGCGTCAATGGGTCCGGGCCGAAAAACTTTCGACAGCCGCGGGTCGCGCCCCAGTCACGGACAGCGGGTACGAGCAGAAGGGTTGACACCCCTTCGGGTGACTCATAGCTTCACGTTCTGAATCGTTTCATACATGGTCGTACGCAGAGTCGGTCTCGGGACCGGCCGCGACCCGATGTCACAGGAGCGCCGAAGTGACCGAGCTCGCCGCGGTGAAGGCCGCGCTCAAGGCCCAGGCAGTCGAGACGCCGTCGTGGGCGTACGGGAACTCCGGCACCCGGTTCAAGGTGTTCGCCCAGGCGGGCGTACCGCGCGACCCGTTCGAGAAACTGGACGACGCGGCGAAGGTGCACGAGTTCACGGGCGTGGCCCCGACCGTCGCCCTGCACATCCCGTGGGACAAGGTCGAGGACTACGCGGCACTGGCCGAGCACGCGAAGGCGCGGGGCCTGCGCATCGGCGCCATCAACTCCAACACCTTCCAGGACGACGACTACAGGCTCGGCAGCGTCTGCCACCCCGACGCGGCGGTGCGCAAGAAGGCCGTCGGCCACCTGCTGGAGTGCGTCGACATCATGGACGCCACCGGTTCCCGGGACCTGAAGCTGTGGTTCGCCGACGGCACCAACTATCCCGGGCAGGACGACGTGCGCTCCCGGCAGGACCGGCTGGCCGAAGGGCTGGCCGAGGTGTACGAGCGGCTGGGCGAGGGGCAGCGGATGCTGCTGGAGTACAAGCTCTTCGAGCCGGCGTTCTACACGACGGACGTGCCGGACTGGGGCACGGCCTACGCGCACTGCCTGCGGCTGGGCGAGAAGGCGCAGGTCGTCGTCGACACCGGGCACCACGCTCCGGGCACGAACATCGAGTTCATCGTGGCGACGCTGCTGCGGGAGGGAAAGCTCGGCGGGTTCGACTTCAACTCGCGCTTCTACGCCGACGACGACCTGATGGTGGGGGCGGCCGATCCGTTCCAGCTGTTCCGGATCATGCACGAGGTGGTGCGCGGGGGCGGGTTCACCTCCGACGTGGCGTTCATGCTGGACCAGTGCCACAACATCGAGGCGAAGGTTCCGGCGATCATCCGGTCGGTGATGAACGTTCAGGAGGCCACGGCGAAGGCGTTGCTGGTCGACGCGGACGCGCTGTCGGCCGCGCAAACTTCGGGGGATGTGCTGGGCGCCAACGCGGTGGTGATGGACGCCTACGACACGGATGTGCGGCCGCTGCTTCGTGAGGTGCGCGAGGAGATGGGGCTCGCCCCGGATCCCATGGTCGCGTACCGCGAGAGCGGGTGGGCGGAGACGGTCGTCGCCGAGCGGGTGGGTGGGGAGCAGGCGGGGTGGGGGGCGTGAGCGGCTGCCGGGTCTCTGTTGTTCTGCGGCTGCGGGCCGGTTGAGGCTGGTCGCGCCCACGCGGCGGAGCCGCACTTCAATACCGTCCCGCGCCCCTGAGGGCACTTCACCACCCCGCGATCGGAAGGCACCGTCATGACATCTCACCCTGAAGCCTCCGCACTCCTCGCCCGCTCCCACCGGCTCGGTTCCGACCCCCGGAACACCAACTACGCCGGCGGGAACGCCTCCGCCAAAGGAACCGCCACCGATCCCGTCACCGGGGGTGATGTGGAGCTGATGTGGGTCAAGGGATCCGGCGGGGATCTCGGGACGCTCACCGAGGCGGGGCTCGCCGTGCTGCGGCTGGACCGGATGCGGGCGCTCAAGGGCGTCTACCCGGGCGTCGAGCGCGAGGACGAGATGGTCGCCGCCTTCGACTACTGCCTGCACGGCAAGGGCGGCGCCGCGCCATCGATCGACACGGCGATGCACGGGCTGGTGGAGGCGGCGCACGTGGACCACCTCCACCCCGACTCCGGGATCGCGCTGGCCTGCGCGGCGGACGGCGAGAAGCTGACCGCCGAGTGCTTCGGCGACACCGTGGTGTGGGTGCCGTGGCGGCGGCCCGGTTTCCAGCTGGGGCTGGACATCGCGGCCGTGAAGGAGGCCAACCCCCGGGCGATCGGGTGTGTGCTCGGCGGGCACGGCATCACCGCCTGGGGCGACAGCTCCGAGGAGTGCGAGCGCAACTCGCTGCACATCATCCGCACCGCCGAGGCCTTCCTCGCCGAGCGCGGGAAGGCCGAGCCGTTCGGCGCGGTGGTCGACGGGTACGAGGCGCTGCCCGAGGCCGAGCGGCGGGAGCGGGCGGCGGCCCTGGCGCCGTACGTCCGTGGCCTGGCCTCCCGGGACCGGCCGCAGGTGGGGCACTTCACCGACTCGGAGGTGGTGCTGGACTTCCTCGCCCGTGCCGAGCACCCGCGGCTCGCCGCGCTCGGCACCTCCTGCCCCGACCACTTCCTGCGCACCAAGGTGCGGCCGCTGGTGCTCGACCTGCCGCCGACCGCGCCGCTGGACGAGACCGTCGCCCGGCTCAGGGAACTGCACGCCGCCTACCGCGAGGAGTACGCCGCCTACTACCGGCGGCACGCCGAGCCCGGCTCCCCCGCGATGCGCGGCGCCGATCCGGCGGTCGTGCTGGTGCCGGGCGTCGGCATGTTCAGCTTCGGCAAGGACAAGCAGACCGCCCGGGTGGCCGGCGAGTTCTACGTCAACGCGGTCAACGTGATGCGCGGGGCGGAGGCGGTGTCGGCGTACGCGCCGATCGAGGAGTCGGAGAAGTTCCGCATCGAGTACTGGGCGCTGGAGGAGGCCAAGCTCCAGCGGATGCCGAGGCCCAGGCCGCTGGCGACCCGGGTGGCGCTGGTGACCGGCGCGGGCAGCGGGATCGGGAAGGCCATCGCTCGGCGGCTCGTCGCCGAGGGCGCCTGCGTGGTCGTCGCCGACCTGAACGGGGAGAACGCCGCGGCGGTCGCCGAGGAACTGGGCGGGCCGGACAAGGCGGTCGCCGTGACCGTGGACGTGACGGACGAGGAGCGGATCGCCGAGACCTTCCGGGCGGCCGTGCTCGCCTTCGGAGGGGTCGACCTGGTGGTCAACAACGCGGGCGTCTCCATCTCCAAGCCGCTGCTGGAGACCTCCGCCGAGGACTGGGACCTCCAGCACGACATCATGGCCCGCGGTTCCTTCCTGGTCTCGCGCGAGGCTGCCCGGGTGATGACGGCGCAGGAGATGGGCGGCGACATCGTCTACATCGCCTCCAAGAACGCCGTCTTCGCGGGCCCCAACAACATCGCCTACTCCGCGGCCAAGGCCGACAAGGCCCACCAGGTGCGCCTGCTCGCCGCCGAGCTGGGTGAGCACGGCATCCGGGTGAACGGGGTCAACCCGGACGGTGTGGTGCGCGGCTCGGGGATCTTCGCGGGCGGCTGGGGCGCCCGGCGGGCGGCCGTGTACGGGGTGCCGGAGGAGAAGCTGGGCGAGTTCTACGCGCAGCGGACGCTGCTGAAGCGGGAGGTGCTGCCCGAGCACGTCGCCAACGCCGTGTTCGCGCTGACCGGCGGCGACCTGACCCACACCACCGGTCTGCACGTCCCGGTCGACGCCGGCGTCGCCGCCGCGTTCCTGCGATGAGCGGCGGCACGCGCCTCCGGTCGTACGCCGCGGTCGACCTCGGTGCGTCCAGCGGGCGCGTCATGGTCGGCCGCGTCGACCCCGACCGGCTGGAGCTGACCGAGGCGCACCGCTTCCCCAACCGGCCGGTCCGTACGCCGGAGGGGCTGCGCTGGGACGTCCTGGCGCTTTACGCCGGGGTGCTGGACGGGCTGCGGGCGGCGGGACCGGTGGACTCGGTGGGCGTGGACAGCTGGGCCGTCGACCACGGTCTGCTGGACGCCGACGGGGCGCTGCTCGGCAACCCGGTGCATTACCGCGACGCCCGCACCGAGGGCGTCGCGGAGAAGGTATGGACCACGCTGCCCGCCGCGGAGCTGTACGCGGCGACCGGGTTGCAGTACGCGCCCTTCAACACCCTTTACCAGCTGGTCGCCGCGCGGGGCACCGCCCAGTTCGCGCAGGCCCGGCGGCTGCTGCTGATCCCGGACCTGCTGACGTACTGGCTGACCGGCGAGCAGGGCACGGAACTGACCAACGCCTCCACCACCCAGCTGATCGACCCCCGCACCCGGCACTGGTCGCACGACGTCGCCGACCGGCTCGGGATCGACCTGGCTCTCTTCGCCCCGCTGCGTCAACCGGGCGATCCTGCCGGTGTGCTGACGCCCCGGGTGCTGGAGGAGACGGGACTGGACGGGCCCGTGCCGGTGACGGCGGTCGGTTCGCACGACACCGCGTCCGCGGTGGCCGCCGTGCCGGCCTCGGGCGAGCGGTTCGCGTACATCTGCACCGGGACCTGGTCGCTGGCCGGCCTGGAGCTGACCGCTCCGGTACTGACGGAGGAGAGCCGCGCCGCCAACTTCACCAACGAGCTGGGGCTGGACGGCACGGTCCGGTACCTGCGCAACATCATGGGTCTGTGGCTGCTCCAGGAGTGCGTACGGGCCTGGGGCGAGCCGGATCTGGGTGGGCTGCTGCTCTCGGCGGCCCGGGTGCCGGCGCTGCGGTCGGTGGTGGACGCGGGCGACGCGGCGTTCCTCGCGCCGGGGCGGATGCCGGAGCGGATCGCCGAGGCGTGCCGCGCCTCGGGGCAGCCGGTGCCCGCGTCGCCCGCCGAGGTGACCCGGTGCATCCTCGACTCACTGGCGCTGGCCCACCGCGGGGCCGTCGAGGACGCCCAACGGCTCGCGGGGCAGGCGGTGGACGTCGTGCACGTCGTCGGCGGCGGCACCCGCAACGCGCTGCTGTGCCAGCTGACCGCCGACGCCTGCGGGCTGCCGGTGGTGGCGGGACCGACGGAGGCCGCCGCGCTCGGCAACGTGCTCGTGCAGGCCCGCGCCCACGGGCTGGTCGGCGATCTCGCGGACACGCGCCGGCTGCTGGTGCGCACCCAGTCGCTGACCCGGTACGAGCCCCGGGGCCCCGCGGCGCGCTGGCGGGCGGCCGAGGCCCGACTCGCCGACCGGTGAACGGGGGTCTCCCGCGGCCCCGCCGCGCCGACTACCCTGCGATTCATCCGATGATCAACAAATTCCGTCGATCACGTTCCACCGGGCACGTTCCCGGTCACGTTCATCGGTCACGTTTCATCGATCACGAGGAGCCGCGATGCGTGTCGCCCTGTTCCTGACCTGCGTCAACGACACGCTCTATCCGGACACCGGCCGTGCCGTCGTCAAGCTGCTGACCAGACTGGGTGTCGAAGTCGACTTCCCGATGGGCCAGACCTGCTGCGGCCAGGCGCACTACAACACCGGTTACCGGCACGGGGCGGAGCCGCTGGCCCGGCACTTCGCCGAGGTCTTCGAGGAGTACGACGCGGTGGTGACGCCGTCGGGCTCGTGCGGGGCGATGGTGCGGGAGCTGTATCCGCGCATGGGTGAACGGGCGCGCGCGGAGGGGCGCGGGGACGGCCTCGCGGCGACGCTGGCGCCGGTGGTGCCGAAGACCTACGAGCTGACGGAGTTCCTGGTGGACGTGGTGGGGGTGACGGACGTCGGGGCGTACTACCCGCACACGGTGACGTACCACCCGACCTGCCACGGACTGCGCGGCCTCGGACTCGGGGACCGGCCGCGGCGGCTGCTGGAGGCGGTGGAGGGGCTGGAGCTGGTCGAGTTGCCGGGCGCGGAGGAGTGCTGCGGCTTCGGCGGCACCTTCGCCGTGAAGAACGCGGACGTGTCGGCGGCGATGGGCGCCGACAAGGTGCGCAACGCCGAGTCGACGGGCGCGGAGGTGCTGTGCGCGGCCGACAACTCCTGCCTGATGCACATCGGCGGCACGATGACGCGGCTGCGCACGGGCATGCGGCCGGTGCACATCGCCGAGATCCTGGCGAGCACCGAGGAGGCGGTGGCCGTATGAGCGGCACGTATCTGGGGATGCCGGCCTTCCCGGAGGCCGCGCGTACGGCGGTGCGCGACACCACCCTGCGCGGCAACCTGCGCCACGCCACCCACACCATCCGGGACAAGCGGGCCCGCGCGGTCGCGGAGCTGGACGACTGGGCGGAGCTGCGCGAGGCAGGCCGGCGCATCAAGGACCACACGCTGCGCCACCTCGACCGGTACCTGGTGCGGGTGGAGGAGGCGGTCACGGCGGCCGGCGGGACCGTGCACTGGGCCGCCGACGCGGACGAGGCCAACGCGATCGTCGCCCGGCTGGTCGAGGAGACCGGCGAGCGGGAGGTGGTCAAGGTCAAGTCGATGGCGACGCAGGAGATCGGTCTCAACGAGGCTCTGGAGGCGCTGGGCATCCACGCCTACGAGACGGATCTCGCCGAGCTGATCGTGCAGTTGGGCAAGGACCGGCCCTCGCACATCCTGGTCCCGGCGATCCACCGCAACCGCGGGGAGATCCGGGACATCTTCCGCTCCGAGATGAGCGAGTGGGGACGCCCCGCACCTCAGGGCCTGACGGACACGCCCGCCGAACTCGCGGAGGCGGCCCGGCTTCACCTGCGGGAGAAGTTCCTGCGGGCCAAGGTCGGCATCTCCGGCGCGAACTTCGTCGTCGCCGAGACCGGCACGCTCGTCGTCGTGGAGTCCGAGGGCAACGGACGGATGTGCCTCACCCTGCCCGAGACGCTGATCTCGGTCGTCGGCATCGAGAAGATCGTGCCGAGCTGGCAGGACCTGGAGGTCTTCCTCCAGACACTCCCCCGCTCCTCCACCGCCGAGCGCATGAACCCGTACACGTCCATGTGGACCGGCACCACCGACGAGGACGGCCCGCGCACCTTCCACCTGGTCCTGCTGGACAACGGCCGCACCGACACCCTCGCCGACGAGGTCGGCCGCCAGGCGCTGCGCTGCATCCGCTGCTCGGCCTGCCTGAACGTCTGCCCGGTGTACGAGCGGGCCGGCGGCCACGCCTACGGCTCGGTGTACCCGGGCCCGATCGGCGCGATCCTCAGCCCGCAACTGCGCGGCACGGGCAGCGAGATCGACGCGTCCCTGCCGTACGCGTCGTCGCTGTGCGGCGCCTGCTACGAGGTGTGCCCGGTGGCCATCGACATCCCCGAGGTGCTGGTGCACCTGCGGGAGCGGGTGGTGCAGGGCGGTCCGGCCGTCCGGCGGGGCAACCGGGTCGTCCTGAAACCGGCCAGGGGGCACGCGGCCGAGCGGGCGGCGATGCGGGCGGCGCAGTGGGCGCTCGCGCACCCGGGCGCGCTGCGGACCGGCCAGCGGCTGGCGTCGCGGACCCGCCGGCTGCACCCGCGGACGCTCCCCGGGCCCGGCCGGGCCTGGAGCGGCACCCGCGATCTCCCCCGGGTGCCCGCGGAGCCGTTCCGCGACTGGTGGCAGCGCACGCGCGGTGGGAAGGACGGGGCGAAGTGAGCAGCAGGGAACGGATTCTGGGCCGGGTACGGCGCGCCCTGGCGGACGTGCCGGCCGACGAGGCGCCGATCGCGCGGGACTATCTGCGCGAGCACGGGCGGCGGAGCACCGCCGAGACGGTGCGACTGCTCGCCGAGAACCTGGCGGACTACCGGGCGATCGTGCACCGCTGCACGGACGAGCAGTTGCCCGAGCTGCTGATGCGGCTCCTGGCGGCGCACGGCTCGCGGAGCGTGGTGGTTCCGCCGGAGCTGCCCGTGTACTGGCTCGAGGCGGTCGACGCGACCCGCGTCCACGACCGCGCGGCGAACACCCCGCAGGACCTCGACCGGGTCGACAGTGTGGTCACGGGCTGCGCGGTCGCCGTCGCCGAGACCGGCACCATCGTCCTGGACGGCTCCCCGGACCAGGGCCGCCGCCGCATCACCCTCGTCCCCGACCACCACGTCTGCGTCGTACGGGTGCCGGACCAGGTGGTGTCGTCGGTGCCCCAGGCCCTCGAACGCCTCGACCCCGCACGCCCGTTGACCTGGATCTCCGGTCCGTCGGCCACCAGTGACATCGAGCTGGACCGGGTCGAGGGGGTGCACGGTCCGCGCACGCTGGAGGTGGTGCTGGTGGAGGGGTGAAGGTGTCACTGAGTGCACCTCCCGATACGGGCTCCGCGCCCGGTGTGCCGCGGGTCCGCGCTCCGTAGCGTCGTCGGCGGGGCACCGCACAGGGCGTGCCGCACGGAAGGTGATGACGATGTTCCGCACCGGCGCACCAGGCAACCACGACCCGGGCCCCGCCCCCGAGGCCTCCGCCTCGTCAAGGTCACCAGGACCTACGGCACCGCCGAGAACGAGGTGACCGCGCTGGACGAGGTGACGCTGGGCCTGGGGCGTGGCACCTTCACCGCGGTGATGGGGCCGTCCGGTTCGGGCAAGTCCACGTTGCCGCAGTGCGCGGCGGGTCTCGACCGGTCGGACAGCGGCATCGTGTGGGTGGACGGCACGGAGCTGACGGGCGGCACCGAGGCGGAGCTGACCAGGTTCCGGCGCGGCCGGGTCGGGTTCGTGTTCCAGCAGTACAACCTGCTGGAGACGCTCACCGTCGCGCAGAACACGGTGCTGCCGCTGAAGCCGGCCGGGCGCCGCGTCGACCGGAAGCGGGCGCGGGAGGTCCTGGCCGCGGTCGGTCTCGGGGACCGGCTCGGGCACCGGCCCGGCCAGTTCTTTGGAGGGCAGCGGCTGGGGGTGCCCCAGGCCGTCAAGGCACTGGGGGAGGGTGGCGATCGCCCGCGCGCCGGTGACCGAACCCCGGGTGGTCTTCACGGACGAGCCGACGGTGTTCTTCGGCACGGTGGCCGCGCCGGCCGGGGCCGCGCAGGACGTGGTCGTGCCGGCCGGGGTCGTGCCGTTCACGGTCGTGCGGACCGACGCGCTGCTGCCGGAGCGGTTCCTCACCGTGTGGCTCGCGATGGTCGCGGTGCCGGCGGCGGTGACGCCGGGGACGAGCCTGGGGGCCGCCCGGCGGGTGCCGCGTACGCCGGCGGTCGGGGCGGTGGCCTCTTCCGCGTGCGCGACACGTCGAGGAGGGGGTGACCGTCGAGACGGTCACCCCCTCCCCGCGTACGCGCTCCTAGTCGGCCTTGGCGTACTCCTTCGCCATGCCGCCCGCGAAGTCGTAAACGACGCACTGCGCGTCGCCCACGACCCAGGCGTCGTGACCGGGCGAGCAGACGAACACGTCGCCGGGGCCCACCTCGCTCTCGGTGCCGTCGTCCATGCGGACGTGCATCCGGCCCTCCACCACGTAGCAGTTGTGGTGGATCAGGCAGCTGTCGGTGCCCGCGATGGGCCCCACGGACTCCGACCAGCGCCAGCCCGGTTCGAAGGTGGCGACGGCGAAGTCGAGTCCTTCCATGTGCACGGCCTCGATGTGCCCCCGGGGGAAATCGCGCCGCTCGTCCGGCTTGTCGAGCGTCTTCGCCTCCAGCATGACGCTCCTCCTTTCCCAGTCCCCACCACCCCATCGTCCGCCTGTCAAGCCGGCGCCGCCATCCGGGGAAGTTGACATCCGCGAACCATCTGATCATGCTTCTACTAATGAATTAATGAAAGCATGGAAGGTGACGTGGTCGAGTACCGGATCGATCGACGCGGCGGCGTACCCGCCTACGTACAGATCGTGCGGCAGACCGAGCAGGCGCTCCGGATGGGCGTGCTGCGGGTCGGGGACAAGCTCCCGACGGCCAAGGAGGTCGTCGCCGCCACCGCCATCAACCCCAACACCGTGTTCCGGGCCTATCGCGACCTGGAGCAGGCCGGTCTGGTGCGGTCGCGGCGCGGGCTCGGCACCTTCGTGACGCGGTCGCTGGCGCGGCCCGGCGCGGAGGACGACTCGCCGCTGCGCGCGGACCTCGCCGAGTGGGTCGCACGGGCCCGGTCGGCCGGGCTCGAGCGGGACGACGTCCTCGCCCTGGTCACGGCGGCCCTGGACGCGCACGAGCCGGACGGGCCCGAGGGGCGCGGGCACGAACCGCGCGAGCAGGAACCGCACGAGCACGAACCGCGCGAGCGGCACGATCAGGACCCGGGTGACCGGGGACGGAGACAGGAGGACGCATGACCGGGCCGGACGAGCCCGCCGCGCTGCACGCCACGGAGCTCGGGTTCCGCTACCGGGCACGCGGCGACTGGGCCCTGCGGGACTGCAAGTTCACGGTGCCCCGCGGTCGGATCACCGCGCTGGTGGGCCGCAACGGCGCGGGCAAGAGCACCCTGCTGCATCTGGCCGGCGGCCTGCTGCGGCCCACCCACGGAGAGATCCGGGCCCTGGGCACCGCGCCGGACTCCGCCGCGGCCCGCACCCGGGTCGCCCTGCTCACCCAGGACAAGCCGCTCTACCCGCGCTTCACGGTGGCCGACACCCTGCGCATGGGCGGCAAGCTGAACGCCGTCTGGGACCGGACGGTCGCCGAGCGGGTCGTGGGCGAGGGCGGCATCCCCCTCACAGCCCGCGTGGGCGAGCTGTCACCGGGCCGGCGCACCCGGGTCGCGCTCGCCCTGGCCCTCGGCAAGCGGCCGGAGCTGCTGCTCCTGGACGAGCCCCTCGCCGACCTCGACCCGGTGGTGCGCGAGGAGATCATGGCGACCCTGATGGCCGAGGCGGCCGAGCGCGAGGTGAGCATCGTGCTGTCCTCGCACGTCCTGCCCGACCTGGAGCAGACCTGCGACCGGGTACTGCTGCTGCGGGCCGGCCGGGTCGCGCTGGACGAGGACACCGACGCGCTCCGCGAGGGCCACGCCCTGGTCACCGGGCACGCCGACGAGGCACCCGGACTGCGGCGCCACGAAGTGGTGCGGCAACGCACGCACGGACGGCAGCTGACCGCGCTGATACGCCCCCGGGGCCCGCTCGGCGGCGACTGGCACGTCGAGCGGCCCGGCCTGGAGGAGATCCTCCTCGGCCATCTGCGCTCCGGCGCCGAGGGCAGCGAGGAGGCGGCGTGAAGGGCACGCTGTGGCTGGCCTGGCGCCAGCAGCGGGTGCTGGTCGGCTGCGGCGCGGCCGTCCTGGTCGTCGCCGCCGCGCTCGCCACGTACTTCCGCTCGGGCATGCTGGACGACCTGCACAGCGGGCTGTTCGACCACTGCGATCCCGGCCCGCTGTTCTGCAGCCGGCCCGGTGACGGGCTGCCGCAGTTCCTGGACGTCGAACCGCTCAAGCTGCTCGGCGCGCTCAACATCGCCCTGCCCACGCTGGTCGGCATGTTCTGGGGCGCGCCGCTGCTGGGCCGCGACCGGGAGCTGGGCACGCACCGGATGGTGCTGGCGCAGGGCGTGAGCCGGGCCCAGTGGTTCGCCTCCCGCCTCGTCCTCGCCGCGGTGGGCACCGTGGCGCTCTCCGGATCGCTGGCCCTGCTGTTCCGCTGGTGGTGGGAGCCCGCGGCCAACCACAGCTACGGCGTCTTCTGGTACGAGGCCACCGCGCTCACCGGTTCCGGTCCCGCCGCCGTCGCCGCCGCGCTGTGCGGCCTGGCCGTGGGCACCCTCGCCGGGCTGCTGACCCGCCGGGTGCTGTCCGCCATGGCGTGGACGCTGCTGGTCACGGCCGCGGTGACGGCACTGGTGCAGTGGACCCACCGGGCCCGGCTCCTGGTCCCGCCGCACACCTACGTCAGCGACGGGTGGCGGCCCAAGCCGCCGATGGGCGAGAAGTGGTCCACCGGGCACTACGGCCTGATCACGGCGTCCGGCCGCCGGGACGACGTCCTGGACTGCCCCTACCCGTCCGGGCGCGAGCTGAAGGAGTGCATGACGCAGCACGGTTACGTCGCACGCTTCTACGAGGCGAACCCCGCAGGCGACTACTGGGCGTTCCAGTGGACCGACACCGCGCTCCTCGGCGGCCTCGCGCTCGCACTCGCCCTCGTCACGGTCCTGTTGCTGCGCCGCCGGATCTGACACTCTCTGCGGCACCTCCCGCACCGTCCCACCTCAGCCCCTCACCCGGAGGTCGAACCGTCATGCCCAAGGACGCCAAGTCCCCGAAGAAACTGCGCAGCAACCGCGCCGCGCTCACCCACAAGGTCGGCTACGCGCTGCGCCACCCCGACGTGTCGGCCCGTACGTGCGCCGGGCCGGCCGGGACGCGTGGCTGCGGTTCAAGCACCCGGACCACGTCGGCTACTACCGGGCGGTGATGGCCTCCGACGCCCGCCGCAGCCCCGAGGCGGCGGTCGGCAGCCGGACCCACGACCGCTGGCTGGCGCTGGGACAGATGCAGTTCGACTACCTGATCGAGCACGGACTGCGCCCGGAGCACCGCATGCTCGACATCGGCTGCGGCAACCTGCGCGGCGGCCGGCACTTCATCGACCACCTCGACACCGGCCACTACTACGGCATCGACATCTCGCCGGACATACTGATCGCCGCGAAGCAGACGGTGACCGAGCACGGCCTCCAGGCCAAGCTGCCCCACCTGACCATCACCGGGGACCTGAAGCTGGAGTTCCTGCCGGACGGCCACTTCGACGTCGTCCACGCGCACAGCGTCTTCTCGCACTCGCCGCTGAGTGTCATCGACGAGTGCCTCGCTCACGTCGGCCGCGTCCTGACCGACACGGGGTTCTTCGACTTCACCTTCGACCGCACCGAGGGGACGGAGCACCAGGTGCTGCGCGAGGACTTCTACTACCGCACCGACACGCTGCTCACACTGGCGGCCCAGCACAACCTGCACGCGCGGTTCATGGAGGACTGGGAGAAGCGGCCGCACGGCCAGTCCAAGATCCGGGTCAGCCGCACACCGCTGCCGTCCTGACCCGAGGCCCGCGCCCCGGTCTCAGGGGCGCGGGTTCACCCGTCGCCAGCCCGGCCGGTCGCCCGCTGTCCGGCGGCCGGCCACCGCCGCGCAGCGCGGGCAGACCCGGCGGACGGCGTCCGCCGCGCCGCCGGACTCGGGCAGCACATCGCTCCAGCCGACGGCCGCGAACCGGGCCAGCCGCGAGCGGTGCAGGGACAGTCCGCACACGGTCTGGTTCGTGCCCTGCTCCCACGCGTGCACCTCGCCGGCCGGCAGCCAGCGGTTGTCCTCCTCGTCCCACCAGCGACCGGAGGCCGCCACCTCGTAACGCCGGGTCCTGGCCATCGGCTCCGCCCACCGCCTTCCTCTCCCTGCCCTCTCCACCCGCGTCCGGGTGCCCCCGGGGCACGGCGTCCACACGCGCGTACGTCCTCCTGTGTGATCACTCCGCAAGCCCTGCCGGTTTCGGACGTTTTGTCTGCTTAGCATGCGGGGTCCGCGCATCCCGGGCAGGACGCCCGCCCCGTACGAGAGGACACCAGATGGCGCCCACGGGCCGTCACCGCCGACTGGCCGAGCACGCCTTCTCCCCGCACGACGCCGTGCTGGGCGCCGCCGCGCGCCACCTGGCCCGCCGGCGTTTCCTCACCGTCACCGCGGCCGCCGCCGCGCTCGCCTTCTCCACCAACGCCCCGGCCCGCGGCGCGGTGGCCGCGCCCGAGCGCGCCGCCCGGATCACCAAAGACCCGTTCACGCTGGGCGTCGCCTCCGGTGATCCGCTGCCGGACTCGGTGCTGCTGTGGACCCGGCTCGCGCCCGAGCCGTTCCTGGAGGACGGCGGCATGGGCACGGAGCGGGTCACGGTCGAGTGGGAGGTGGCCCTCGACGAGTACTTCGCGGCCGTCCTGTTCCGGGGCACCGCCGACGCGCACGCCGAGTACAACCACAGCGTGCACGTCGACGTGCGGGGCCTGACGCCGGGCACCGTGTACTACTACCGGTTCCGGGCCGGTGCCTGGATCAGCCCCGCGGGCCGCACCCGCACCGCGCCGCCGGCGGGCAGCGCCGCCGCCACGCTGAGGCTGGGGGCCGTCGCCTGCCAGGCGTACATGGACGGTTACTACACCGTACTGCGGCACCTGGCCCAGGACGACGTCGACGTGGTCTTCCACCTCGGCGACTACCTGTACGAGTACGCGGTGAACCCGTCGGGCGGCGAGCGCCGCTACACCGACCGCGTGCTGCCCGACGTCTTCAACCGCGAGACCATGACCCTCGCGGACTACCGGCTGCGCTACTCCCTGTACAAGAGCGACGAGGACCTCAAGGCGGCCCACGCCGCGCACCCCTTCGTGGTCGCCTGGGACGACCACGAGACCGAGAACAACTACGCCGACGACATCCCCGAGAACGGCATCCCTCCGGAGGAGTTCCTGCTGCGGAGGGCGGCCGCCTACCGCGCGTACTGGGAGAACCAGCCGCTGCGCGCCGCCCAGCTGCCCCAGGGCCCGGACGCCCGGCTCTACCGCAGGCTGCACTGGGGCACGCTCGCCCAGTTCGACATCCTCGACACCCGGCAGTACCGGTCCGACCAGGCCTACGACGACCGGCCGCACGCCCCCGGACCGGAGTCCGACGACCCGGCGCGCACCATCACCGGCGCGGCGCAGGAGCAGTGGCTGCTGGAGGGCTGGCGGAACTCGACGGCGCTGTGGAACGTGATGCCCCAGCAGGTCTGCTTCTCCCAGCGCAAGTTCGACGTGACCGCCGACGCCGCGCTCTCCATGGACGCCTGGGACGGCTACCGCGCCTCCCGCGACCGGGTGGTCGCCGGGGCGAAGGCCGCCGGCGTCGAGAACTGGCTGATCCTCACCGGTGACGTGCACGTGGGGTACGCCCTCGACGTCAAGGAGGACTTCGACGACCCGGCGTCGGCCACCGTCGGCACGGAGGTCACCTGCACCTCGGTCGCCAGCGGCCGGGACGGCGTGGAGCAGCCCGCCAACTGGGACCTGTACATGCGGGCCAACCCGCACATGAAGTTCTACAACGGCAAGCGCGGGTACGTCCGCGCCGAACTCGGCCGCCAGGCCACCCGCCTCGACTTCCGGACGGTCTCCGCCATCAGCACGCCCGGCGCCCCCGTCACCACGGCCGCCTCCTTCGTCACCGAGGCGGGCAACCCGGGACTGGCCCCCGCCTGACGCCCGCCGGCGTACTGCACTTGGCACCCGCCGCGTCCCCCATCGCGCGAATGACGCCCGGCGCGGACATGGCCGCGGACCCCACCGGCAAGGACTGTGACTTCGCCGGACCCGCACCACGACCCCGTGGTCACCCACCGACACCCGCTGTCTCGCACAGCCCTCGAAGGAGGCACATCGCATGGTCGGCAGACATGCCGCGCGCAGCCGCCGCGCAGCCCTCACCGCGCTCGGCGCCCTGGTCCTGACCGCAGTCCCCGCCGCGGCGTCGGCCGCCCCGCCGCCGGCTCCTGGACCGGTGTCCGCCGCCGCGCGGACGCTCGGCGCGGACACACCCGGGGCGCAGGTGCTGCGCGCCATGCAACGGGACCTGGAACTGACGCCGGCCCAGGCGTCGGCCCGGCTGGTCAACGAGGCCGAGGCGGGCACCCGCGCGGGCATGCTGCGCAACACGCTGGGCGACCGCTTCGCCGGGGCCTGGGTGAGCGGCGCGACCTCCGCCGAACTGACCGTCGCCACCACCGACGCCGCGGACACGGCCGCCATCGAGGCCCAGGGCGCCGAGGCGGCGGTCGTCGAGAAGGGGCTGGCGGAGCTCCGCTCGGTCAAGGAGAAGCTGGACGCCGCCGCCGCGCGAACCGGGACGCACGAGACGCCGGTCTGGTTCGTCGACGTCAGGACCAACCGGGTCGTGGTGCAGGCCACCAGCGAGTCGGCCGCAGCGGACTTCGTCGAGGCCGCCGGGGTCGCCGGCCAGGACGTCGGTGTCCGGGTCTCGGCCGACCGCCCCCGGGTGTTCAAGGACCTCGTCGGCGGCGACGCCTACTACATCGACGGCCAGGCCCGCTGCTCCATCGGCTTCTCCGTCACCAAGGACCAGCAGCAGGGCTTCGCCACGGCCGGCCACTGCGGCGAGCCGGGCGCGACGACCACCGGAGTCGACGAGACCGACCAGGGCACCTTCCAGGCGTCCACCTTCCCGGGCAAGGACATGGCCTGGGTGGGCGTCAACGCCGACTGGACCGCCACCCCGGACGTCAACGGCGAGGGCGGCCAGAGGGTGCGGATCGACGGCTCGGTGGAGGCGCTCGTGGGCGCGTCCGTCTGCCGCTCCGGCTCCACCACCGGGTGGCACTGCGGCACGGTCCAGCAGCACGACACGAGCGTCAGCTACCCGCAGGGCACCGTGGACGGCCTGACCCAGACCACGGTGTGCGCCGAACCCGGCGACTCCGGCGGCCCCTTCGTCGCGGGCACCCAGGCGCAGGGCACCACGTCCGGCGGCTCCGGCGACTGCACGAACGGCGGAACCACCTTCTACCAGCCGGTCAATCCGCTGCTCAGCGACTTCGGCCTCACCCTGAGGACGACCTCCGCCGAGTCGGGCACGCCCGCGCCGCAGGACAACGCGGCGGCGGACGCGTGGACCGCCGGCCGGGTCTACGAGGCCGGAACCACGGTGTCCCACGCGGGGCTGCGCTACCGGTGCCTGCAGAACCACCAGGCGCAGGGCGTCTGGTCGCCCGAGGCCACGCCGGCCCTGTGGCAGCGTGTCTGACGGAGGGTGAGCCGTCCTGCGGCTCGGGCGCGGGGCCGCTGGTGCGAGGCGGCGGCCCCGCGCCCTCGTCATGGCCCGGCGAGGAGCGCGTAGGCGGTGGCGATGAACGGGTCCCGGGCACGGAAGCGGCGGGTGCAGACCGCGGCCAGCGCCGTGCCGGTGTCGGGGCGGAAGCCGAGGAACGCCTGCTGGCCGAGGGTGGCGCCGCTGTGGAAGTACATCGGCCCGCCGTCGGTGGGGTGCCGGAACCACGCCACCGTGTGCACGTGCCGGTGCCCGAGCCCGCGGCGGAGCACCGGCACGCGTACCGCCCGCAGCGCGCCGGCCAGGGGTGAGCGGGCCGGGTCGAGGTGGGCCTCCAGGAAGGTGAGCAGGTCGTGCGGGGTGGACCGGACGGCGCCCGCCGCCTGGAAGCCGCCCGCGTCGAAGGCCGGGACCGGGGTCCGGCCGTCCCTGCGGTGGCCGGTTGCGTCGGTCTTGTCGTCCTCCGCGCGCAGGGCGGTGCCGCTCATGCCGAGGGGGCGCAGGACCTGACCGGTGAGCAGGTCGTCCCAGGTCCTGCCGGTGGCCGCGGCCAAGGCGTGGCCGAGGACGGAGACGCCGTAGTTGGAGTAGTGCCAGCGGGTTCCGGGGCGGTGGCGCGGGCCGTGGCGCAGGAAGGCACCGGTCAGCCGCTCGGCCGGGTAGCGGGCGTAGGGGTTGGTGCGCCAGGCGGGCAGGGCGCGGGGGACGAAGTCGGCGGGCAGCGCCGGGAGCCCCGAGGTGTGGGTGACGAGGTGGGCGAGGGTCACGGGGTGCGGGCCCACCGGGTGGCCGGGATCCAGGCAGGCGGCGGCCGGTTCGGCTCCGGTGAGCACGCCGCGCCGGATGAGCAAGGTCAGCAGCAGTCCGGTGAGGGTCTTGGAGGCCGAGCCGATCTCGTAGCGCAGGTCCTGGCGGGGGACGTCGGGCGCTGTGGCCGTGCCGCCGCTGTGGAGGGTGCGCCGGCCGTGCCGGGAGACGGCGAAGACGGCGTCGGGCGCGTCGGAGGCGTCGACGGCCTCGGCCAGCCGGTCGAGCAGGGCCCTCTCGTCGGACGGCCCGGGGGCTGCGGCCGGGGGCTGGGCGTGCCCGGCCTCGTCGCGGAGGTCGCCCGGCCAGGGCGCGCGGCGGGCCGTCATGAGCTGCTGTGCGCCAGCTCGCTGAGGGCGCGGGAGGTGGCCAGCACGGAGGCGTAGGCGGCAACCAGCGTCGGGTGGTAGACGATGTCGAACACCGTGTCGGGGTCGCCCTCGGGCATCGCCCGTACGGCGGGCATGGCACCGTCGGACTGCTGCGCGGCGGCGAAGGCCTGCCACGCGGGTTCGTCCAGGGTGGGCCGGGGCAGGCAGGCGTCCACGACGAGGAGTTCGCCGAGCAGGTCCCAGCGCTCCAGGTCCACCCAGTCGTCGATCCAGACCGGCAGCCAGGTGGCGAGGTAGTCGGCGACGGTCTCCGGCAGGCCGTCGGGCCGCTCGCCCCAGTCGGTGAGGTGGAAGACGGTGTGGGTGATGTCGTAGGCGGTGTGGCCCTCGACCGTCCAGGGTTCGGGGGTGCCGGCCAGCCAGGTGGTGCCCACCAGGTCGGCCTCGGGCGGCCGGGCCGGCAGGCCGAAGCGGCGCTGGAAGGCGGACAGACCCAGGCGCCGGGTCGGGGTCACCGGGAACCGCGTCCAGCTGTCCAGGCGGTGGTTGAGCACGGTGGCTCGCTCGATCTCGGGCTGGCTGTAGCCCAGCTCCTTGAACGGCAGGTACACCTCGAAGGGCACGGGTGAGAACGGTTCGACGCGCTGTCCGCGCACCAGCATGCGGCCGCCGTCCAGCGTGTCCCGCCAGACGTGGTCGAGCAGTTGGCGGGCCAGCTGGGCCTGCCGGGAGCCGGCGACGCCCTCGCGGAAGAGCACCTTGCAGATCAGGGCGAGCTCCCCGATCGGCTTGAAGCGCTCCAGGAAGCCGATCTCGGGGTCGACGTCCGGCTCCAGACGGAAGCCGTCGCGGTGGGCCCAGAGCCACTCCAGGGCGCCCGCTCCGACGCGGTGGATCAGTCGGGTGTCCGTCATCCGGGCACTCCTTGTCCGGCGTGGTCCGCGTCGCGCACCCGGGCCGTGGTGAGGGCCGCGGCGAACACCGCCATCAGGGTGGAGTGGTAGCAGTCGCTGAAGGCGTAGGGGTCGTCCCGCCCCGGTGGGGCGGCGTCCTGGAGGGCGCCCTCCTCGGGGACGGCGCCGCAGGCGTGCTGTGCCGCCGTGACGCGGTGCCAGGCGTCCTCCAGCACGGTCGGCTCCGGCGGGTCCGGGAGGCTCGCCGCCACCGCCAGCAGCTCGCAGCTCAGGTCGTACATGCGGGCGTCCAGGCAGGTGTCCAGCCAGGGCGGCAGCCAGTGTCGCAGGTAGTCGGCCAGGTCGGGCGGCAGGCCCTGCGGGGTGCGGCCCCAGTCGGTGAGGTGGAAGACGACGTGGGTCAGCGCGTACCCGGCCGCGCGTTCGAAGGTCCACGGTTCGGGCAGGCCGCCCAGCCAGGTGCGGTCCAGCGCCTGCGGCACTCCGCCGTGCGGGCGCAGGCCGCTGCGCCGCTCGGCCTCGATGACGCCGAGCCGCCGGGTGGGGTACTGCTCGGTCAGGCGCCAGCCCCGGGTGCGCGCCACCACGGCGGCGGACGCCTCGTAGCCGGGGTGGCGGTAGCCGGCCGAGGCGAAGGCCGCGTAGACCTCCAGCGGGTAGGTGGCGAAGGGTTCCAGCGACTGCATCAGCGGGAACATCTCGCCCTCGCGGGTCTGCTGCCAGGCGAAGTCCAGCAGCTCGGCCGCCGGTGCGTGCAACGGGTCCGAGGCCGGGGTGCGGGCCGACACGGAGGCGCACACCTGGGCCAGTTCGCCCAGCGGCTTCCAGGTGCGGTTGACCTGGCCGTCCGCCGCGAGCGCGTCCTCGCCGAGCGCGAAGCGGTCGCGGTGCGCCCGTACCCAGTCCAGGGCGGCCGCCCCGGCCCGCCGGGCGCTCACAGGAGCACTCCGGCCGGCATCAGCCGCGCCGCCTCCAGCTGGAGGGCCACCCGTGGGTCGCCGCCGCCCATGAGCCGTACGAAGTCGAGGCCGGCCTCCAGGCCGAGGGTGACGGGCACCCCGTCCAGGAGGGTGAGCCAGCGTCCGGCTCCGGCCGCCTGCTGCCAGTCGCGGCGGCGTACCGCCCGTACGAAACCGCGGGCGACGTCCACCGGGCGGCGGCGGGCGGCGCGCATGACCGCGTTCTCCTCGCCGGGCAGGGCGAGCGGGGCGAGGACGGCGAGTTGATGGGTCAGATACTGCCAGCCGGCGTCGTCCAGCCAGCCGGCGTCGGGTTCGGCACCCGCCTCGCCGGCGAGCGGGCCGTTCGGGGTCTGTCCCAGCCGGTGCAGGGCCCGGGTCATCGCCCAGTGGCTCCACGCGACGGCCGGGGCCGCGTCGGGGCGTGGCCGATGGGCCGCCACGGCCTCCTGGAACACGGCGAGTTGACCGGGGCCGGGTTCAACACCCAGCAGGGTGGTGGGCAGCAGCAGGTCGGCGCCCAGGACGCGTACCGCCGCGCGTGCGACGCCGTCGCCCGGTCCGCCCGCCGCGAGGGTGCCCCCCGCTCGTACGTGGTCTCCGCTCCGAAGAGCGGAGACCACGTCGGAAGCGAGGTCCAGCACCGTTCCCTGGAGAAGGGCTGACGTGCTCGACTGCTCCATCTCACTGCTCCCGTCGGTCCGTCAACCCTTCTTGGGGCGCGGGGTCGGCGGCGAAAGCAGCAGGGTGGTGCCTCCGGACTGCAGGGCGAGCGCGGCGCACTCGCGGCTGTCGCGGAAGACTCCGTCGGGCTCGGTGGGGTCGAGTACTGCTTCGATGTCGATGTTCTCGGTGCGGACTTCCTCGAGCACCTTGTCCTTGGAAGGCATTTCACCATCTCCCTCTGGTAGCCAATGGCCTTCACACCACAGGTGTCCGGGAAGTCACAAAGCATGCCTCTCTTCTCAAAAAACTCAGGAGGTCACTTCTTCAACAAATCGGACAGTCGTCGGACGGCGGAGGCCCTCTCCCGCTCAGTGCGGGGTGCGCACCACCCGCAGGGTCCGCACCGACGGATCGGCCGCGTCCGGGATCAGCACGCCGTGGTCCGCGCCGCTGCGCAGGTAGTCCACGACCTCGTCGGTGATGACCTCGCCGGGGGCGACCACGGGCACACCCGGCGGATAGGGGCTGATCATCTCCGCGGAGACGCGCCCGGCGGCCCGTTCGGCGGGCACGTGGTCCACCGGGGCGAAGAACGCCGCGCGCGGCAGCATGGCCTGTTCCAGTTCCAGCGCGGAGGGCTCGGGCAGCCGGACCGGCGGCCTGCGTCCGATCGGTCCGGCCCCGTCGACGAGCGCGCGCAGGGCGTCCAGCAGCACTTCCTCCGTCCGGTCGTCGTCGGCGTGGGTGATCGAGGCGCTGATGCGGCAGGTGTCGGAGCCGCCGAGGTCGACGTGGCAGTGGTCGCGCACCCATTCGGTCGCCTGCATGCCGCTGACGCCCAGTTCCCTTACGTCGATCACGATCTTGAGCGGGTCGTAGGCGGCGGCGAGCCCGGCGTCGACGACCTCCTGTCCCATGGGGCGCAGCCCCGGCATGGCGGCGACCGCCGCGCGGACGCGTTCCGCCCGGCCGAGCGCGGCACCGAGCAGTTCGCGGCCCTGCTCGACCATCTGCCGGCGCCAGCCGTCGAGCGTGGCGAACACCAGGGTCGAGGCGCTGGTGGTGCCCAGCAGGTCCTCGCGCTGTCTGAGCACCTCGGGCGAGACCCGGTCGTACTGGAGATGGAAGACGGAGCTCTGCTCGATGGCGCCGCCCATCTTGTGGACGCTGGTCACCACCAGGTCGGCCTCGGTGTCCATCCCCCAGGCGGGCAGGCCGGGGTGGAACGGCAGGTGGGCGCCCCAGGCCTCGTCCACGATGAGGGGGATGTCGAACTCGTGGCAGACCCGGGCCACGCCCGCGATGTCGGCGCACGTCCCCCAGTCGGTGGGCGTGATGAGCAACATGCCCTTGGCGTCCGGGTGTTCCGCCAGCTTGCGGCGTACGTCGTCCGGCTCGGGCGGGTGGGCGAGGTGTCGTTCGGTGTCGAACTTCGGGTGCACCCAGACGGGTTCGACGCCGTTGACGACGACGGCCGCGACCACGGCCTTGTGCGCGTTGCGCGAGATCAGCAGCTTCTCGCCGGGGCCGGCCACGGCCAGCATCGCGGTCTTGACCGACAGGGAACTGCCGCAGGTGGAGAAGAAGGCCTGGTCGGCGCCGACGGCGTCGGCCATGAGCTCCTGCGCCCGGCTCACCACGCCCTGCGACTGGCGGCGGTCGTCCAGTCCGTTGAGGGAGAGGACGTCGGAGCGGAAGACGTCCATGCCGACGATCTCCGCGACCCGCGGGTCCACCCCCCGTCCCTGCTTGTGTCCCGGCGGCCCGTAGGCGATGTCCCCCCGGCGACGGAAGTCCTCCAGCGCTTCCAGTACGGGCACCCGCGAGTGATCCATCGTTCCTCCCACGTCGGTTCGGGGCGCGCCGTCCGGTTCCGTGGGCTCACGGCCGCGCGGCGCATGGAACGTATTGCACCCGCCCCGGCGCCGAAACCGGGCGGGTGTCGCGGCACCCGGGCGGTGGAACCCGGGAACGGCACGCATTCGGAGCATCCGACCCGAGGAGGCCGCGTGACCCGCACGCTCGACGACGTCCACGAGGACATCCGCCGGGAGGTGGCCGGGCGGGCGGGGGCTCTGTGGGACGTCGCGCTGCGGCTGCACGCCGACCCCGAGTACGCCTTCGCCGAGCACCGGGCGGCGGCCCTGCTCTCCGGCGAGCTGGAACGTGCCGGCTTCGCGGTGGAGCGGGGCGTCGCGGGGATGCCGACCGCGTTCGCGGCGTGCTCGGGCCGGGGCCGTCCGGCGGTGGCGCTGCCGCTGGAGTACGACGCCCTGCCGGGCCTCGGCCACGCCTGCGGCCACAACCTCATCGCGGCGGCGGGCCTGGGGGCGGCGCTCGCTCTCCACGCGGTGCTGGGCGGCTCGGCCGGACGCGTCCTGGCCGTGGGCACGCCCGCCGAGGAGGGCGGGGGCGGCAAGGCCCTCGAAGTGGACGCCGGGGTGTTCGACGAGGTGGACGCGGCGCTGATGTTCCACCCGGGGGTGCACGACTGGCGGCGGGCGCCGCTGACCGCGCAGGTGCAGTACCGGGTGGCCTTCCACGGGCGGGCCGCGCACCCGACGGGCAACCCCACCGAGGGCGTCGACGCGCTGGCGGCCCTGGTGGAGCTGTTCAACGTACTGGGTGCGGTCGGCCGGCGACTGCCGGAGGCCTCGCACGTGCAGGGCATCGTCACGCACGGGGGGACGGCCACCAACATCGTGCCCGAGTACGCCCAGGGGCTGTTCGGGCTGCGGGCGGCCACCTCGCGGGCGCTGGACGAGCTGGTCGGGCAGCTGGGCGAGTGCGCCGAGGGTGTGGGCCGGGCCACCGGCACGCGGGCCGAGGTGGAGCGAGCCACGGTCCGCTACGACCACTTCCGGGACAGCGGGGTGCTGTCCGACCTGTTCGCGGCGCACCTGTCCGGGGCGGGGATCACGCTGACGCCGCCCGTGCCGGGCGTGTACCTGGGGTCGTCGGACATCGGCAACGTGAGTGTGCGGGTGCCGGCCGTCCACCCGTTCGTGGCGATCATGGGCGAGGACGGCTCCGACCACACTCCCGAGTTCGCCGAGGCCGCCGCTTCGGAGCGGGCCCGCGAGGTGACCGTCGCCGCGGCCACGGCCCTGGCCCGCACCGCGGCGGACGTCCTGCTCCGCCCCGGGCTGCGCGCCGAGGCCTGGGCGGCCCATCACACGGCGGAGGCCGCGGAGCGCTGATCCGGCCGGGCCGGGAGGGGGGTACGCGGGCGCGGGCGCCTCATGCTCGGCGCAGGCGCCACACGTGGTCCTCGCGGAAGCCGTCGGCGCCCTCGGGGGACGTGCTCGGCCGGCGGACGGTCTCCTTGGTCTCGACGGTCCACTCGCCCTCCGGCAGGGCCAGTTCGGCGAGGACTCCGTCCAGGGTGGGGAAGACGGCGTCGAACGGCGGTTCGGTCTGCCAGGAGGGCCAGCCGGCGTGCAGGACGAGCAGCAGGGTGCCGCCCCGCGCCACGGCCCGCGCGGCGGCGCGCAGGACCGTCTGCTGGTCGAGCTCGACCGGGGACTGCAGGTAGTGGGCGCTCACCAGGTCGAAGGAGCCCTCGGGGAACGACTTGCCCAGCTCGTGGCGTTCCCAGGCGACGCGGTCGCCGACCCCGGCGTCCGCGGCGTGTCCGGCGGCGCGTTCGAGTGCGGTGCCGGAGATGTCCACGCCGGTGACCCGCCAGCCGCGCGAGGCCAGCCACACGGCGTCCGCGCCCTCGCCGCAGCCCAGGTCCAGTGCCGTCCCGGGGACGAGGTCGCCCGCCTCACGGACCAGCAGTTCGTTGGGGCGGCCGCTCCAGACGCGGTCGGTGTCGCGGTAGCGCGCTTCCCAGAACTCCGCCGCGGGAGCCGTCGCGGGTGTGTCGGTCATGGTGCCTCCTGGGCGGACGGGCCGGCTGCCCGGCCGGGCGCGAGACGGTCCCGCGTCCTGCGTGCAGGCTGCACCCGCGGAAGCCGGAACGACAAGGATCTTTGCCGTTCCGGCAAGCCGGGCCCGGCGTCAGCGCGCCAGGGCGTCGGCCTCGGGCTTCCCGTCGTCCGTGCGTACCCACACGGTCCGCTGCGGGAAGGGGATGTCGATGCCCGCCTCGTCCAGGGCGTCCTTCACCCGGCGGCGCAGCTCGCGGGTGACGCCCCACTGCTGGAGCGGCACGGTCTTGACCGCGAGCCGCACGAGGACACCGTCGGCGTCCAGGGACTGCACGCCCCACACCGCCGGGTCCTCGAGCAGTACGTCCGCGAAGTCCGGGTCCTGGCGCAGGGCGCGGCCGGCGTCCTCCAGGACGCGGTGGACCGTGTCGAGGTCGGCGTCGTAGGCCACGGCGACGTCCAGGACGGCACGCGCCCATTCCTGGCTGTCGTTGCGGACCCGCAGGATCTCGCCGTTGCGGATGTGCCACAGTCCGCCGTTGAGGTCGCGGACGTGCGTCAGTCGCAGACCGACGTGCTCCACCTCGCCGACGGCCTCGCCGAGGTCGACCGAGTCGCCGACGCCGTACTGGTCCTCGACCATGATGAGCAGGCCGGACAGGTAGTCGGCGACCAGGCTCTGCGCGCCGAAGCCGATCGCGAGGCCCACCACTCCGGCGCTGGCCAGCAGCGGTCCCAGTGCGATGCCGACCTGTTCGAGCACCATCGCCACACCCACCATGAAGAGCACGATGGTCACGGCGCTGCTGAGGACGGAGCCGATGGTGCGGGCGCGCTGTTCGCGGCGCTGCCGAGCCCGGGAGCGGTCGCGGTGCAGTACGGCGGCCCCGCGGTTCGTACGCCGGGGTGGCCGGCCGCTCTCGGTCTCGCCGGGCGACGGTTCCAGCACACGCTGGACGACCCGGGTGATGGCCCGTTTGGCCACCGCGCGCAGCACCAGCAGGATCACGACGATGAGCGCGATGCGCAGCGGGATCCCGATCAGTGCCTCGGTGTGGTCGCCGATCCAGTCCGACCACGAGGCCGCCAGCTGCGCCTCCGTGCTCGGTCCGGTGGGTGGTGCGGTGTGCGACATCGGCTGGGGTGCTCCGTTCTCGGGGATGGGGTTCGCCGTCGGGCCCCCCTACCCACGGACACCCCGAACATGACGCCCGGCGCACTCATCACCCTTGCCCCACTTGCCCCCTATGTCCGATCGTTGCACCATCCTCACTCGCCGCCGGCCCATCACCGGCGCGGGCCCGGGCACCCGGACCGGAGTCGTCCACAGCGGAGGGGGGACCCGCGGCGTGGTTACCGTTGCCGTCCTGCTGCTGCCCGGCCTGGGGCTGCTGTTGTTCACCATGACGTACCTGGAGGACCGGCTCTTCGGCGATCCGGAGCCACCCCGGCACGCCCGGCGCCGGCATCTGCGGCTCCTCCCGGGCGGCAGGGACGAGGCCTCCGAGGCCCGGCGTCCGGGGGAGACCGGGGAGCACCGCCCGCCGGGCCGGCACGCCGCCTGACGTCCGCCGTCCGGTGCGGCGGGGCCCGCGGACGCGCCGCGCGGGTGCGTCGTAGGGTGGGTGCGGGCCCGGGGCGGACGCAGCGCGTGACAGCGGTCGCGCGCGACCCGGGCGAGGAGAGCGGATGGACACCGGGGAACTGCCCGACGAGGACGCCGAGTTCGTGGCCTTCTGGCAGGAGCGCCGGGTGTGCCTCCTGTCGACGCGGCGCGCCGACGGCACCCCGCACCTGGTCCCGGTCGGGGTGACGTACGACCACGCCACCCGCACCGCGCGGATCATCACCAGCCGGGGCACCGCGAAGGTGCGCAACATCGAGCGGGCGACGTCCCCCGTCGTGGCCGTGAGCCAGGTGGACGGCAGGCGCTGGTCCACCCTCGAGGGCGTGGCGACCGTGCGGTACGACGCCGAGGCGGTCCGCGACGCCGAGACCCGGTACGCGGAGCGCTACCGCCCGCCCCGGGCGAACCCGGAGCGGGTCGTCGTCGAGATCGCCGTACGGCGCTGCCTCGGCACCGTGCACCCCGCGAGGACCGTGGAGGCCTGACCCGTCGCCGGGTCCGTCACCCGTTCCGGACCGGTGTGCGGCGGCCGAGGCGGCTGGGCCACCACGCGACGGCGCCGATGTCCCGGGCGAGCGCCGGCACCAGCAGCGAACGCACCACGAGCGTGTCCAGGAGCACGCCGAACGCCACGATGAAGGCGATCTGCGCCAGGAACGCCAGCGGGATCACCCCGAGGGCCGCGAAGGTGGCGGCGAGCACGACACCGGCCGAGGTGATGACGCCACCGGTGGCGGTCAGCCCGCGCAGGATGCCCTCCCGCACGCCGTGCTCCAGCGACTCCTGCCGGACCCGGGACATGAGGAAGATGTTGTAGTCCACGCCCAGGGCGACCAGGAACACGAACCCGTACAGCGGGACGGAGGCGTCGGTGCCGCTGAAGCCGAACACGTGGGTGAAGACGAGCGCGGAGACGCCCAGGGTGGCCACGAAGTTGAGGGCCACCGTCGCCACCAGCAGCAGCGGCATCAGCAGGGACCGCAGCAGGACGATCAGGATGACCAGGATGATGGCGAGGACGACGGGGACGATCAGCGTGCGGTCGTGCGCGGCGGTGCGCTGCGTGTCGTACTGCTGGGCGGTGTAGCCGCCGACGAGCGCGTCCGCGCCGGGCACGTCGTGGACGGCCGTCCTGAGCCGGGCCACCGTCTCCTTGGCCGCGTCGCTGTCGGCCGGCGCCCGCAGCGTCGCGTCGATCCGTACCCGCCCGTCGACCACCTCGGGTTCGCCGCCTCCGGGACGGCCGGAGGCGGTCACCGCGTCGGCGGACGCCACGCCCTCGGTGTCGCGGGCCGCGTCGAGGACGGGGTCGAGCCGGTCGGCGTCCGCGATGATCACCGCTGGGTTGCCGGAGCCGCCCGGGAAGTGCCGGGCCAGGGTCTGCTGGGCCGCGACCGAGGGGGCGTCGTTGACGAAGATCTCGTCCAGCGGCACGCCCCTGGCGGTCAGGGTCGGCGCGAAGGCCGCGCAGGCGACCAGCGCGGCCAGGGAGATCGCCCAGATGCGGCGGGGGGCGCGGTCGACCCGTTCGGCGACGCGGTGCCACAGGCGGTGGCCGGCCTCCGGGTCGCCGGCGCGGACGGGCTTGGCCGGCCAGTAGGCGGCCCGGCCGAGCAGGACCAGGACGGCGGGCAGGAAGGTGAGCGTACTCAGGACCGCGCAGACGATGCCGATGGCGCCGACCGGCCCGAGCGCGCGGTTGTTGGTCAGGTCGCTGAGCAGCAGGGCCAGCAGCCCGAGGGCGACGGTGGCCGCACTGGCCACGACGGCTCCCCAGGAGGCCCGCAGCGCGGCGAGGGCGGCGGCGAAGCGGTCCGGATGGCGGGGCAGTTCCTCGCGGAAGCGGGCCGTGAGCAGAAGCGCGTAGTCGGTCGCGGCGCCGATGACCAGGATGGAGAGGATGCCCTGGACCTGCCCGTCGACGCGGACGACGTCGCGGTCGGCGAGAGCGTAGACGACGGCGCAGGCCAGGCCCAGTGCGAACACGGCACTGATGATGATCACCAGGGGCAGCAGGACGCTGCGGTAGACGAGCAGCAGGATGACCAGCACCGTGACCAGTGCGACGCCGAGCAGCAGCCCGTCGATGCCCGAGAAGGCGTCGGAGAGGTCGGCCTGTGAGGCGGCCGGTCCGGCGAGCTGCGCCCGGGTGCCGGGCACCTGCCCGGCGGCCTCCTCGATGCGCTCCAGGACGGCGGGCAGGCGGTCGCCGAGACCGGGTTCGACCTGGACGACGGCCTGCAGGGCCTCGCCGTCGCGCGAGGGCACGGCCGGGGAGGCGGGACCGACGATGCCGGGCTCGCCCTCCAGGCCCGCGACCGAACGCGTGGCCGCGTCCCGGTGACCTGCGGCGGCGCCGCCGTCGTCCGCCGTCCACACGACGATCACCGGGAGGGTCTCGTCCTGCTGGAAGGCCCTCTGCGCGTCGATGACCTGCGTCGACTCGGCGCTGCGGGGCAGGAAGGCGGCCTGGTCGTTGGTGGCGACCTCGCCGAGCTTCCCGGCGTACGGGCCGAGCGTGCCGCCGATGCCGAGCCAGACCAGGAGCAGGACGAGGGGGACGAGCCAGCGGGCCCGTCGGGAGGGGTTGGCCATCGGGTTCAGGTCTCCTGGTCTCAGGTCTCGGGTCTCGGGCTCAGGGCTCAGAGCTCAGGGCTCAGCTCTCGACTCTCAGCGGCCGAAAGTAGCTCGATCATAAACAATCTCAATGATTGAACTAATCGCGGGTCGCAGTCCGTGTCGTGACATGCCTACTACTGCCCGGGCCCGCCCTCCGGATGCGCCACGCGCCGGGAAATCAGCGGTCCTCCGACCGCACCAGGCCCAGTTCGTCGTTCATCGCCGCCAGGAAGCGGAGCACGACGGCCAGTTCGGCGTCGTCGAAGCGCGCGCGGGCGGCGGCCGCCGCGTCGGCCAGCGGGCGGAAGTACGTGCGGGCCGCGGCGCGTGCGTCGGGCACGTAGTGCAGGTGGACGACCCTGCGGTCGGCGCTCTCCCGTACCCGGCGGACGTGCCCCGCGCGCTCCAGCCGGTCCACGCACGCCGTCACCGCGCCGGAGGTGAGCCCCAGGTGCTCGCGCAACCGCCCCGGCGTCATGGGCCGGCGCGCGTCGAGGATCGCCGCGAGCGCCTGGACGTCGGTGGCGTGCAGACCGTGGGTACCGGCGAAGCTCTGCACGAGGCGGTTGATCTCGCCGTTCATCCGCCTCAACTGCACGGCCAGGGCCTGGAGGTCGCCCGTCTCGGGCCCGGTGCCGGCCCCCCGCTCGCTCGCGTGCTGTCCGCGCTGGTTCGCTGTCGCCACGCGATCAGCGTATAGAAGGGCCATGAGGTCGCCGTGCGGACCGCCCGGGACGCCGGGTGTTCCGGTCAGGCCAGCGGGTCGTGGCCCCAGTTCATGAGCGAGTACCGCCAGCGGGTGTCCTCGACGTCGCCCGAGGGGCGCTGGGCCAGGTGGCGGCGGATGTAGCCGACGACCTTGCGCATGTGCCGGTGGTCGTCGTCCGAGAGGTCGCTCTTCTTGGTCCGCAGGATGTCCACGATGCGGCGTCCGGAGGCGTGCCCGGTGGACTCCTGGCCGTCCTTGTGCTGACCGGCGTCCCGAGACCGGTCGGAGGCAAGCCACTTCTCCAGGTCGGCCGGTGTCATGTTCACCAGCTCGCGGAACTCGTCCCAGGTCTTCTTCCGCTCATCGGCGTCCACGGCGCCTCACTTCTTCTTCCTGAGCGCGGACGGCTTGTGCACCGCCGACTTGCCCGACTTGTCGCTGCGGACCTGGTACTGCGGGTCGTCGGAGGAGGCGTCGACGGTGCGGCCGGCGGCCTCGGTCCGCTCCGTGATCTTCTTCTCCACCTTGCCCTCGGTCTCCGTGCCGTGGGTACTCCAGGCGACCTTGTCGCCCTTCTCGAGTCCGTCGCCGTCGTCGCGGTTCTTCGCCATCTCGGTGCTCCCTCGCTCGCGGTGCCCGGTGCTCGCCGTGCGCGCTTGGCCCGGCTCCTCCCCAGCGTGGGCCCCGTGCGCGGGTCGCACCACTCGGACGGGACGGGCGTCACGGGGGCGCCGGAACCGTCGTTCACGACCGAACTGTCCTGGCCCCGGTGCCGCCGTCCACCGCCTCGCCCGTCACCGCCGCCGTTCCAGGAGCAGCCCGTTGAACACCAGCACAGCCACTCGTGCTACGAACGGGCCGGGAGCCTCGCAGCCCGCCGGCCGGCGGGTGTGGCCGCCGCGCGCAGCCTGCGGCCGCGCCGGGTGAGGCCCCAGGGCTTGAGGAGCGAGATCACCGTCATGAAGACGTAGGCGGACAGCGAGACGACCGGCCCGAACAGCACGTCGCCCGCGTCGGGGAGCGCCCCGCCCGCGGCGACCTCGGTCACGGCCGCGTTCACCCCGGGGCGCAGCGCGAAGACGGTGGCGGTCGTCGTGGCCAGCGTGAGCCAGAACTTCGTGACCACCCACCGGTGCCGGGCCAGCCCCCAGGGGGTCCCCAGGGCCAGCACCACACCGCTGACGAGGGTGAGGAAGGCGAGCGGCAGCAGGAGCCAGTCGGCGAAGAGCTTCATGGCGCGGACACCTGCCTCCACGGCCACCGGGGAGGAGGTGGTGGCGGCGGTGAGTCCGAGCGCCAGCAGTCCGAGCGAGAGCCCGAGCCAGCCGGCGGAGGCGACCACGTGGACGACGAGGAAGACCCGGCGTGCGGGGCGGCTGAGTTTCACACCGCCCACGGTGCCGGGCGCGGTCCGCCCGGGCGTCCCGCGACGGGAGTAACCGCGTATACCCACGCGGGCGCAGGACACGGGGCGGCACGTACGTCCGGCGCCGTGCCCCGCCCTTCCGGCCGACGGCAGAGCGCGGGCGCCCCGCCGCACGGTGATGCCGTTCCGCTCGAACAGCGCGGCCGTCGCCCCGTCGCCCGGCACCGGTTCCGCGGTGAACGAACCGTCGTACACACCGGCCCGGCCGCACGAGGGGCTGTGGGGCATCAGCAGGGCCTCCGCGCAGCCGTTGCGCCCCGCCGCCTCGGGTGCGCGGCGCGCTCGGTCGACGAACTGCGCCGGGGCGTGGTGAGCCCGCCCGCGACCTCCGGGCAGAAGGACACGACCGTGCGGCCGGCCACCGCCTCCTCGACTGCCGTCGGCACCCTCGGGCACGGCAGAGGGCGATTCCCGCCTGTGGCCACGGACGCTCCCTCCTGAGGAGTTCGGCGGCACTGAACGGTCTCTCCCCTGCCCGGTGATCCACCGGGACATGTCCTCGCACACCGCGATCGGCGGCGGACCGCCCGGCGAGCCCGCCGCCCCCCGTGCGTTGATGGAATGTTCAACCATTGGTTTCGGTTGCAGCAGTCCGAAGGAGGTCACGAGTGGACACGACGTACTACGACCACGGAACGCCGGCGGAGCGCTGGGAGCGGGCGGGCAAGTTCTTCGACGCCAAGGACTACGCCGCCGCGGCGCGGGTCCTCGGCGGGCTGGTCGAGGAGGTTCCCGAGCAGAGCGGACCGCGGCTGCTGCTGGCACGCGCCTACTACCACTCGGCCCAACTGCGGCGCGCGGAGGCCGAGCTGAGGATCCTCGTCGAGCGGGACCCCGTCGAGCAGTACGCCCGGCTGATGCTGGGACGCACGCTCGAACGGCAGGGGCGGCAGGAGGAGGCCGACAGCCACCTGCGGATCGCCGCCGCCCTGTCGGGCGACTTCGCGGGACTCTGAGCGGCCGCTCCGCGGGGAACGGGTCGGAGCGGTGAGTACGGTGCCGTACTCACCGCTCCATCCGTCCGCTCAGCTCTTCGCCGCCGCGCTGCCCTTCCCGGTCCGGCGCCCCCGCCGGTGGGCGATCTCGCCCAGCACCACGTCGACCGCGACGAACACGGCCAGTGGTATGCCGAGCAGCGGCACGAACCAGCCGAGGACGGCCACCGCCGCCAGCAGCGGGACGAGCAGCGCCGGCGGGACGTGCTGCCACGCGCCGCGCGGGATCGGGCGGCCGAAGGCGGAGCCCCGGCCGCGCTGCCACCACATGCGGTAGCCCCAGACGATGAGCAGGACCAGACAGGCGGCCAGCAGCATCAGGGCGATCTGGTTGGGCAGCCCGAACAGGATGCCGGTGTGCAGGTCGATGCCCCAGCGGCTGAGCTTGGCGAGCACCGGGTAGTCGGCGAAGCGCAGTACGTCGGTCACCTCGCCGGTCGCCGGGTCCACGGCGACCGAGTCCTGCTTCTCGGGCCAGCTGCGCTGCACCTGCTTGACGACGTAGGCGGAGGACGCGTCGGCGGGCGGGACGATCTCCACGGGGTCGCCCAGACCCTCGGCGCGCACGGCGGCCAGGACCTTGTCCAGTCCGACCCCGTGCGCGGCGTCCCCGCCGGTGCCCGCCGCCGCGCCGTGGCCCGCGTGCTCGCCGCCCCCGGCGGCCGACGCCGACACGGACGGGGTGGTCTGGCCGAGCGAGACGCGCAGCTCCTCGATGTTGGCTCCGGCATACGTCGACCAGGTCAGGCCGGTCGCCGAGAGGAAGACGAAGCCGGCCGCGACCCAGGCGCCGACCGTGCCGTGCAGGCCCAGGGTGCGGCGCCGGCCGCTGGTGCCGCGCAGCTTGCGCCGGGCCCGACGGCGGGAGAACCAGAGCACCAGACCACCGCCCGCGATCACCCACAGCCAGCTGGCGGCGAACTCGCTGTACAGGCGGCCCGGTTCGCCCAGGTGCAGGTCCCGGTGGAACTCGTCGATCCAGGTGCGCAGCGGCAGCGCGCCGGTCGAGCCGTACTGCTCCAGCGCGCCGCGCACCTCGGCGGTGTACGGGTCGACGAAGACCGCGAGGGTGTGATCCGGGTCCACGCCGGGGGCGCCGGACAGCAGCACCCTGGTGGTGGCATCGGCCTCGGGCGAGGGCCGCACGGCCGACACCGTGCCCTCGGGGTGGGCCTCGCGGGCGGCGGCGACCTGTGCGGAGACGGGCAGCTTGCGGTCACCGACGTCCGGGACGGTCAGTTCGTGGGCGTAGACCAGCTTCTCGGCCTGGAACGAGGCGGCGTAGAGGAAGCCGGTGGCCGCCGCGACCAGCAGGAAGGGGGCCACGAACAGGCCCGCGTAGAAGTGCAGGCGCAGCACGAGCGGACGCAGCGTGGACCATCCGCCGGGTCTCGGCGGCGGGGTCGCCGGTCCTGGGGCCTCGTCCGTGGGGGTCGGGGAGGTGGTCGTCATCGATGGCGCTCCGGGGCGTCGTGGGGGACGGGGTGGTCCCAGTGGTCGGAGCCGGAGCGCGTGAGGTTCCCCAACGGTGATGTGATGCGCGTCACAGCCGCGGTGACGGTGGGTGGTGTGGGCCGTGGCATGCTGGCGCGATGGGAACTCCGAGTGACCGCACGCCTCTTGCCGAGCGCGTGGAGGAACTGCTGTCCGCCGGTGGTCCGTTGCCGATCGTCGAGGCCGGTGACCCCGTACTGCGGCGCCCCGCCGAGCCGTTCGACGGGCAGTTGGCGCCGCCGCTGCTGGCCCGGTTCGTCGAGGCGCTGCGGCTGACCATGCACGCGGCACCGGGGGTCGGGCTGGCGGCGCCGCAGGTGGGGGTGGGGCTCAGGATCGCGGTGATCGAGGATCCGGCGCAGGTGCCCCAGGAGGTTCGGGTGGCGCGGGGGCGGGTGCCGCAGCCGTTCCGGGTGCTGGTCAATCCGTCGTACGAGCCCGTCGGGGACGTCCGGGCCGCTTTCTTCGAGGGCTGTCTGAGCGTGCCGGGCTGGCAGGCGGTGGTGGCGCGGCACGCTCGGGTGCGGCTGCGGGCGCGGGACGAGAGGGGGCTGGAGGTGGACGAGGTGTTCTCGGGGTGGCCGGCACGGATCGTGCAGCACGAGACGGATCATCTCGACGGGGTGCTGTATCTGGACCGGGCGGAGATGCGGTCGTTGGCCTCGTCGCGGGCGATGGCTAGGTGGTGGGGGCAGGCGACGCCGGAGCGGGCGGCTGGGGAGCTGGGGTTCGGGCTGCCGGGGGCGGGGGTTTGAGGCACGGGTGGGGCGGCTGGGCGTGACGCGGCCCGGCGCTGGGCGGGGTGCCTCCCCCACGCTCGGCTTCCCCCACTCTCGGCTTCGCTCGCGCGGGAGGGGCCCCATGAGCGGGAGGGGCCCCCATGAGCGGGAGGGGCCCCCATGAGCGGGAGGTGCCCCCCACCGCCCGCCCTCCCCCACTCTCGGCTTCGCTCAAGCGGGGGGACCCCCATCGCCCTGGGGGGCACCTCCCAGGCCGTTCAGGCACTGGAGGAGGCACGACTCTGCCCGCAGCTACGCGGGGAGCCGGGCGGTCAGTTGTCTCGGTAGGCCTCCAGCAGGCGCAGCCAGGCCTCGCTGATCGTCGGGTAGGACGGTACCGCGTGCCACAGGCGGCTGATCGGTACCTGGCCGGCGACGGCGACGGTCGCGGAGTGGATCAGTTCCCCGACTCCGGGCCCCACGAAGGTGACGCCCCGGACGATCTCGTCCTCCAGGTCGACGACCATCCGGGCGCGCCCCTTGTAGCCGTCGCCGTAGAGGCTCGCGCCGGCCACCGTCGCGAGGTCGACGTCGACGGCGCGGACCCGGTGTCCGGCCCGCTCGGCCTCGGCGAGGGTGAGGCCGACGGACGCCGCTTCGGGGTCGGTGAACACCACTTGGGGCACGGCGTCGTGGTCGGCGGTCGCGGCGTGGGCTCCCCAGGGGTCCGACTCCAGGTCCGGTTCGCCCGAGGCACGGGCGGCGATGGCGGCTCCCGCGACGCGGGCCTGGTACTTGCCCTGGTGGGTGAGGAGCGCACGGTGGTTGACGTCCCCGACGGCGTAGAGCCAGTCGTGGCCCTCCACCCGGAGGCTGTCGTCGACGGTGAGCCAGGTACCGGGTTCCAGGCCGACGGTCTCCAGGCCGATGTCGGCGGTGCGGGGCGCGCGGCCGGTGGCGAAGAGGATCTCGTCGGCCTCGACACGGTCGCCGGTGTCGGTGACGGCGACGACGGTGCCGTTCTCGCGAACCACGGACTCCACGGAAGTGCCGGTGCGGATCTCGACGCCCGCCTCGGTGAGCGCGTCGGCGACCAGTTCACCGGCGAACGGCTCCATGCGGGCGAGCAGCCCGTCGTCGCCGCGCACCAGGAGCGTCACCCTGGAGCCGAGGGCCTGCCAGGCCGCGGCCATCTCGACGGCGACGACTCCGCCGCCGACGACGATGAGCCGCCCCGGCGCGCTTTCGGCGCTGGTGGCCTCGCGGCTGGTCCAGGGGCGCACTTCGGCGAGGCCGGGCAGGTCGGGGAGGGCGGCGCCACTGCCGGTGCAGACGGCGACGGCGTGCCGGGCGGTCAGCGTGCGGCGGGTGCCGTCGGGCGCGGCCACCTCGACCGTGCGCGGTCCGGCGAGCCGCCCCTGCCCGCGGTACAGGTCGGCGCCGATGCCCTCGACCCACTGGACCTGACCGTCGTCCTTCCAGTGGGAGGTGAACCCGTCGCGGCGGGCGAGGACGGCCGTGGCGTCCAGCGGCTCGCGGGCCGGCCCGCCCAGGCCGGGCAGGCGGCGGGCGTCCGCGCGGGCGATGACGGGGCGGAGCAGGGCCTTGCTGGGCATGCACGCCCAGTAGGAGCACTCGCCGCCGACCAGTTCGCTCTCCACGATCGCGGTGGTCAGTCCGGCCGCGCGGGTGCGGTCGGCTACGTTCTCCCCCACGGGGCCCGCGCCGATCACGACGACGTCGTACGCGATGGAATCCGTTTGCGTCATGGGGTCAGTCTGGTGGGTGGTGTGCGACGTGGCCACATGGGTACGTGCGCGGAATACCCACCAGGTCGGCAGTGTTGTGCCGACGGTTTACGCACCCGAACCCAGGAAGAGGGTCACACCATGAGCAGCACCGTGGAGCTCACCAAGGACAACTTCGACCAGACGGTCACGGACAACGAGTTCGTCCTGATCGATTTCTGGGCGTCGTGGTGCGGTCCGTGCAAGCAGTTCGCGCCGGTCTACGAGAAGGCCGCTGAGGCCAACCCCGACCTCGTGTTCGGCAAGGTGGACACCGAGGCGCAGCCGGAGCTGGCGCAGGCCTTCGGCATCCAGTCGATTCCGACGCTGATGATCGTCCGGGACCAGGTGGCCGTGTTCGCGCAGCCGGGCGCGCTGCCCGAGGAGGCGCTGACGGACGTCATCGGCCAGGCCCGGAACCTGGACATGGACGAGGTCCGCAAGGCGGTCGCCGAGCAGCAGGCGCAGGCCGGCGGGCAGGACGGTCAGGCCGGCCAGTAGGACACGGTCAGCTCGACTCCCGGTGGACCACCGCCGCGCCCAGCACCTTGTGGCGCTCGGGCGCGGCGCCGGGGTCGTGGACCGCGCGGTCGACCAGCGCGGCCAGGTCGCGGCCGGAGGGCAGCTCCAGGTGGACGGTGCTGAGCCGGGGCCGCAGCAGACGGCCCAGCATCAGGTCGTCGGCGCCGATCACGGCGGTGTCGCCGGGGATGCGGACGCCCTCGTCCTGGAGGGCTCGCATGAGCAGCATCGCGTACTCGTCGTTGTAGGCGAACACGGCGTCGAGGCCGAGTGACTCCCAGCGGGCGGCCAGCCGGGCGGCGGCCCCTTCGTCGTAGGCGAGGGGCAGCTCGGTGACGGCGGCGTCGGTGTCGCGCACGGCGCGGCGGGCGCCGGCCAGGCGCGGCGCCGAGAAGACTTCCAGGCCGTGCTCCGCGGGCACGACGACGCCGATCCCGCGGTGTCCGCGCTCGCGGAGGTGGCGGACCGCGCGGTGCCCGACGATCTCGTGGTCCATCAGCAGGGCGTGTGCCCCCTCGACGGCCTCGGGGCCGAGGGTGACGACCGCGCGGACGCCCGAGCGTTTGAGGATCTCCACACCTCGCGGTCCCAGGCCGGCACCGGGTACGAGGACGGCGACCGGGCGGAGTTCGGCCCAGGCGCGGGCCGCCTCGTCGCCGTACCGGCCGTCGCCGCCGTACTGCACGACGGTGTAGTCCAGGCGGCCGAGGGCCCCCTGGAGTTCGCCGAGGAAGCGGCTGTAGAGCGGGCCCGCAGGGAAGGACGGCGCGGGCATCAGGACGGTCCTGCTGTGTCCCGCGCGCAGGGAGCGGGCGGCGGCGTGCGGTACGTATCCGATTTCCCTGGCGGCCTCGTGGACGCGGCGGCGGGTGGGCTCGCTGATCCGGACGGCGCTGGTGTTGTTGAGGACGTAGGAGACGGTCGCGCGCGAGACGCCGGCCAGGCGGGCCACATCGGCGCTCGTGGGGACGGAGCGCGGTGCGAGGGACTCGGGGGCGGGCGGTTTCGGTATCTGCACCATGACGTACGGCATCTTGGCAGAGGCCGCGCGGGGCGTGCCGGGCGGGGCGGGATCGTCCGGACCGGACGAACTCCCGTGCCGGGGCGGGCCGGTGGCCTGCTCAGGCCGGGGTCTCGGTGCGGGTCACCCGTGCGACCAGGTCCAGCCAGCCCTCCCGCAGCCGCTGCGGGGGCACCCCGCACTGTTCGGTGAGGTGGTGGACGAGGGCGGCGTCCAGGTACGCCAGCAGGGTGTGGGAGAGCAGCTCGCTGTCCGCGTCCGGAGCCGCCTGCCGCAGCAGCAGCGCCACGTGGCCGCGCAGGAAATGGCGCGGTGCGGACGTGTAGCGGCGTTCGGCGCTCGGCTCCGCGGCCAGCTGGAGTTCCAGTTCGTCGATGGAGCGGCGCAGCATCGCGCAGCCGAAGGCGCGCAGCCGCTCGACGGGCGGGGCGCCGGGCCCCAGGGGCGGCGGGCCGCCGAGGAGCGCGGCCTGGAACTTCTTCTCGGAGTGGTCGAGGAGCGCCATCAGCAGACCGGTGCGGTCGCCGAAGCGGCGGAAGACCGTGCCCTTGCCCACCGAGGCGGCCGCGGCCACCGCCTCCATCGTGACGGCGGCGGCGCCGTGCTCGGCGACCAGCCGTGCGGCGGCCTCCAGCAGCCGTGCCCGGTTGCGCGCGGCGTCGGCGCGCAGGCAGGGCTCGTCCGCCTCGGCCTCCGTGCCGAGCTGCAGCAGCTCGGCGGGGCCGACGGTCTCCTCGGGCTTCGGGAAGGGCGGCAGGTCGGCGGACATGAAGCCAGCGTAAAGCATCGGGAAGAAAACTGGACCGCGGTCCGTTTGGGATGTTAGAAATTAAACGGACCCCGGTCCGGATCGTTACGGCAGTGTTTCAGCAGTGTCTGCGCCCGCAGCGCCTGCGTCATCAGTGGGAGTACTCATGTCTGTCCGCATCCTTGCGCTCGTCGGCAGCCTTCGCGCCGGTTCGCACAACCGCCAGCTCGCCGAGGCGGCCGCCAAGTTCGCGCCGGAGGGCGCCGAGGTGCAGCTGTTCGAGGGACTGGCCGACATCCCCTTCTACAACGAGGACATCGACGTGGAGGGCAGCGTCCCGGCCGCCGCCGTGAAGCTGCGCGAGGCCGCCCAGGCCGCCGACGCGTTCCTGTACTTCTCGCCCGAGTACAACGGCACCATCCCGGCCGTCCTGAAGAACGCCATCGACTGGCTGTCCCGTCCGTTCGGCGCCGGCGCGCTCGCCGGCAAGCCCGCCGCCGTCGTCGGCACCGCGTTCGGCCAGTACGGCGGCGTGTGGGCGCAGGACGACACCCGCAAGGCCGTGGGCATCGCCGGCGGCAAGGTGATCGAGGACATCAAGCTGTCCATCCCCGGTTCGGTGACCCGCTTCGCCGAGACCCACCCGGCCGACGACACCGAGGTCGCCGCCCAGCTGACCGAGGTCGTCGCCCGGCTGCTCGGCCACGCCGGCGAGGCCGTCGCCGCCTGACGGCAGCACCGCACGCCACGGGACCGGAGCCGCGCACGGCTCCGGTCCCGACGTGTGTCCGGGTGTCAGCCCTCGGGCCCCGCACGTTCCTCCTGCCTCCTCGCCGCCACCAGGCTGGTCACCGTGGTGACCGCGAGGACGAGCACGATGAAGCCCAGGGAGAACGGGATGCCGATCTCGGGGACGTGGACCCCGGACTCGTGCAGGGCGTGCAGCACCAGTTTCACGCCGATGAAGCCGAGGATGACCGACAGTCCGTAGGAGAGGTGGACCAGCCTCTTCAGCAGGCCGCCGATGAGGAAGTACAGCTGGCGCAGGCCCATCAGGGCGAAGGCGTTGGCCGTGAACACGATGTACGGGTCCTGGGTCAGACCGTAGATCGCGGGGATGGAGTCCAGGGCGAACAGGACGTCGGTGGAACCGATCGCCAGCATCACGACCAGCATCGGAGTCATGACGCGCTTGCCGTTCTCCTCGATCCACAGCTTGGTGCCGTGATAGCGGTCGGCGACCCCGAAACGGTGCTCGATCGACTTCAGCAGCTTGTTCTCCTCGTACTCCTCGTCGTGTCCGCCCTTGCGGGCGTCCTGGACGAGCTTCCAGGCCGTCCAGATCAGGAAGGCGCCGAAGATGTAGAAGACCCAGGAGAAGGCCGAGATGATCGCCGCGCCCGCCGCGATGAACGCGGCGCGCAGCACCAGGGCCACGATGACGCCGACCATCAGCACCCGCTGCTGGTACTCGGAGGGCACCGCGAACTTGGCCATGATCAGGACGAAGACGAAGAGGTTGTCGACGCTGAGCGACTTCTCGGTGATGTAGCCGGCGAAGAACTCGCCCGCCGGGGCGCCCCCGGCGGCCACCCACAGTCCCACGCCGAACAGACAGGCCAGGACCACCCAGACGGCCGTCCAGATCCCCGCCTCCCGGATCGACACGTCGTGCGGCTTGCGGCCGATGAAGAAGTCGGCGGCGACGAGGACGCACAGGCCCGCGACGGTCAGCAGCCAGACCGTGAGCGAAACGTTCACTGGTGCTCCTGATGCGGTGGAGGAAGAAAGCGGGGGCCGGACCACGGACAGGTTCTTGGACAGGGTGTTTCCGCGAGGCGGCGCAGGCAACCCGGCACCGTGCCCGATCTGCCTGATCCACCCGATCCGCGCGAATCGCGCGCACCGCGCACCGTGGCCGGCGGGCCGGCCCACTCCGATCCGACGGGAGCCCCCGGATGACCACTGCCCCCTCCCCTCCGCAGCCCGCCCCGCCGGGCCCGCGCATCGGCGTACTCGGTTCCTACGGCGGCTTCAACACCGGCGACGAGGCGATCCTCACCTGCGTCCTGAGCTGTCTGCGCGCCCAGCGGCCCGGCGCCCGCCTGGTCGTCCTGAGCCGCGACGCGGAGCACACCCGCGCCCACCACCCCGACGCCGACGAGGTGGTGCCCTGGGAGGGCGTCAGCCGCAACCACGTCCTGGACGTGCTGCCCGGCCTGGACCTGCTGGTGCTGGGCGGCGGCGGAATCCTCTACGACGGCGAGGCGCGGCGCTATCTGCGGCTCGTGCGCGCCGCGCAGACCCGGTCCGTACCGACCTTCGCGTACGCCGTCGGCGCCGGGCCGCTGACGGACGCCGAGGACCGGGACGCGGTGCGCACCGTACTGGCGGACATGGACGACGTCGTGGTGCGGGACGAGGAGTCCCGGCTGGTGCTGGAGGAGGTCGGGCTGGAGCGCGAGGTCACGGTCACCGCCGACCCGGCCCTGCTGCTGGGGCCGGAGGCGTTCACCGAGGCCATGATGCGCGACGAGGGCATCCCCTCGGGCGCCCGGCTGGTGGGGATGTCGGTGCGCGAACCGGGACGGGCCGCCGAGAAGCTGGACGAGGGCGACTACCACGCGCTCCTCGCCGACGTCGCCGACTTCCTGGTGCGGCGGCTGGACGCGCACGTGGTGTTCCTGCCGATGGAGCGGCACGACGTACGGCACGCGCACGCCGTGCTGTCCCACATGACGGCACCGGACAAGGGCCGGATCCTGCACGGCGACTACAGCCCGGGGCAGGTCCTCGGCTTCATGCGCCACCTGGACGTGGCCGTCGGTATGCGGCTGCACTTCGTGATCTTCGCGGCTCTCAGCGGGGTGCCGGTGCTGCCGCTGCCGTACTCCGGCAAGGTCTTCGACTTCGCGCGCCGGCTGGGCGCCCCGGCACTGGTGGGCGTGGCGCGGGAGCAGGCCGGGCTGCTGCTGGCGGAGGTCGACCGGATGTGGGACGAGTACCCGAACCGCCGGGACGACCTGCGGTCGCGGATGCGGGAGCTGTCAGCGGCCGCCCGGGAGACCTGCGTGCGCTGCGGCTGTCTGCTCGACAGCCTCGGCGAGGGCGGGGCGCCGGCGGGCTCCCGGGCGGTCGGGTACGCGCCGTACGCCGTCGAGCCGCGCCCCCTGCACGCCTGAACCCACACGAAGCGACACCCGCGAGGAGAGCGATGCCGGTCCTGGAAGAGCCCCGCGAACCACGTGAGGTCACGCTGCCGCCGCGGTCCGCCCGGCACGGGGGCCGGTGCGACGTGCTGGTGGTGGGCGGCGGCCCCGCCGGGTTCGCCGCCGCGATCGGCGCGGCCGACACCGGGGCCGACGTGGTCCTGGTCGAGCGGTACGGGTTCCTCGGCGGCAACGCGACCGCGGCGCTGGTGATGCCGCTGATGTCCTTCCACAACGAGCACAAGCAGGCGGCGTTCACCGAGGCCGGGGACACCTCGCGGCTGCTGCCCACCGACCACGGCGAGGGCGAGCCGGTCGTGGCGGGCGTGCTCTGGCAGCTGCTCGACCGGCTGATGGGGCGGGGCGGCTGCCTTCCGCCCTCCCCGAAGACCGGGTACACGGTCCCCTTCGACCCGGAGCTGTTCAAGTTCTCCCTGCTGGAGATGATGGACGAGGCGGGGGTGCGGATGCTCTTCCACTCGTTCGCGTCCGGCGCCCTGCCGCTGGACGACGGCTCCGGCTGGCGGGTGGTGTTCGAGACCAAGTCGGGTCCGGTGGTGATCGACGCCGGGGTGGTCGTGGACGGCACGGGCGACGGCGACGTGGCGACCGCCTGCGGGGCGCCGTACGAGATCGGCCGGCCCGAGGACGGGCTGGTGCAGCCGATGACGCTGATGTTCCGCGTCGCCGACTTCTCCCGGCCGGACTTCGCCGACTACGTGCGGGACCACCCCGACCAGTGGCGCGGTGTGCACGGCCTGTGGGACCTGATCGAGGAGGCCAGGGCCGCCGGCGAGCTGCGGCTGCCGCGCGAGGACATCCTCTTCTTCGCCACCCCGCACCCGCGCGAGGTCGCGATCAACAGCACCCGGGTCAACCGCGTGCTGGGCACCAGCGTCTGGGACCTCACCCGCGCCGAGTACACGGCCCGGCGCCAGCTGGCCCAGATCGACCGCTTCCTGCGCACCCGGGTGCCGGGCTTCGAGGAGTCGTACGTGGTGCAGAGCGGCACCCACATCGGGGTGCGGGAGAGCCGGCGCGTCCTCGGCGACTACCAGCTGACCGGCCACGACATCCTGGCCGCGCGCACCTTCCCGGACGTGATCGCGCACGGCGCCTACCCGGTCGACATCCACAACCCGCGCGGCTCCGGCACCGTCCTCAGACGGGTCCCGCAGGGCAGCTTCTACGACATTCCGCTGCGCTGCCTGGTCCCGCGCGGCACCGAGCGGCTGCTGGTGGCCGGGCGCTGCATCTCCGGCACGCACGTGGCGCACTCGTCGTACCGGGTCATGCCCATCGCGATGGCGACCGGTCAGGCGGCCGGGGTGTGCGCGGCGCTGACCGTCCGGCACGGTCGCGGGCCGCGCGGCCTGCCGTACCGGATGGTCCAGCACGAACTGCTGCGGCAGGGGGCGCGGCTGCGCACCTGACGCCCCGCGCCGTCAGCTCGCCCAGTCCAGCAGGCGGTCCCGGGTCTCGGGGGCGCGCAGGTGGTCGAGGGAGGCCTTCTCCAGCTGGCGGACGCGTTCCCGGGTCAGGCCCACGTGCTGGGCCACCTGGTGCAGGGTCCGCGGGCGGCCGTCGTGCAGGCCGTAGCGCAGGCTGAGGATCATCGCCTCGCGGGGCGCGAGGGTGCCGACGGCCTCCCGCAGCTCCGCCGCCAGCGCCTGGAACTCGGCGACCTCGGGGGCCTGGAGCACCTCGCTGTCGGGGATGAGGTCGCCGACGACGGTCTCCCCGGTCTCGTCGACCGGGGTGTCGAGGCTGACGGCGTCCCGTCCCACGCGGCGCAGCCAGACGACCTTGTCCCCGTCGATGCCGCTCTCGGCGGCCACCTCGTCGGCGGTCGGTTCGCGGTCGAGGCCCGCCCTCAGCTTCCGTTCGACCTTGGCGAGCTTCTGCAACTGCTCCACGACGTGCACCGGCAGCCGCACCGTACGCGCGTGCGTGGCCAGGCCCCGCTCGATGGCCTGGCGGATCCACCAGGTGGCGTACGTGGAGAACTTGAAGCCCTTGGTGTGGTCGAACTTCTCCACCGCCCGGATCAGGCCGAGGTTGCCCTCCTGGATGACGTCCAGCAGGGGCAGTCCGCGGTGGGCGTGCCGTTTGGCCATCGACACCACGAGCCGCAGGTTCGCCCGCACCATGTGGTCCTTGGCGGCCTGGCCGTCGCGGACGGCCTCCTCAAGGGCGCGGCGCCGTCCGGGGGCGGGGGCGGGCTCGCCGGTGTCGGCCGACTCCAGTTCCTCCATGGCCCGGACGCCGGCCTCGATGCGCTTGGCGAGCCGTACCTCGTCCTCGGCGGTCAGCAGCGGGGTGGCGCCGATCTGCGCCAGGTACTGGCCGAGCAGGTCGGGTTCCTCGTCGGGTTCGGGGATGCGGCTGCGCAGCCGCGCGGTGCGGGCGGGGGCGCGGCGGTCCTCGGTGCCGGCCGCGGGGGTTCGTGCCAGGGGGGCCATGTCGCTTCCTCCTCCGTCCCCTCCTCGGGTTTCCGGGGTCAGTGCGGGACCTTCCCGGCGCGCTCGTGCCGCATCCTGCGCAGGACGACCATCAGGTCCGCAACCGCCAGCAGTGCGAGCGCCGCGCACACGACGGCGAGGACGACCAGGCCGCCGCGTCCGGGACTGTCCCCGGGACCCGCGTCCGCGGCCCACACCCCGAAGTACGCGGCGCCGGCCAGGAACAGCGGCAGGAAGACGGCGGACAGGACCAGGCGGAGTCCCAGCGGGCTCTGTGCCGTGACCGGTTCGGTGCCGGTGCGCGGGTGGCGGCGGCCGAACGCGCCGGACCGCGCCCGGGAGGCGGGGTCCGTGGTCCCGCGGGGGTGACGTCGGTCGTTCATGCCGTGCCTCCTGCGTGAGGCGGTCCGGTGAGTCAGTGGCCGGGTGCGGCCCTGCTGATGTCCGCCAGGGCGGAGTGCGGGTCGTCGGCGGCGGCGAGGTCGCCGAGGGTGACCACGCCGACCGGGACGCCGCCGTGTTCGACGCGGCCGGGAGCCGCCGGACGGCGTGGTGGCGCATCAGCTCGGCCGCGCGGTCGGTCGTGTCGTCCGGTCCGAGGCCCTGTCGTCAAATTCCCGTCGTCCGCCCGCCGGGCAGGCGGAAATTTGACGACAGGGCCTCGGGTGACGACGGGCGGCGGCGAGCACACCGAACCGACCGTGGTGGCGTCGGGGTCGTGGCCGTCGGCGACGCCCCGGAGCACGATGTCGCGGTCGGTGAGCACACCGAACAGGTCGCGGTCGTAGGTCACCAGGACGTCGCCGACGTCCTCCTCACGCATCAGCCCGGCCGCCCGCGTCACCGTGGTCATGGGCTCGACGGCCACGGGGGCGGGTGACATCACGTCTCGTATCCGTGTCATGGTCGCGCCTCCAGGTCGATCAGGGCCAGTCCGATCTCGGGGCGGTGGGTCTTGGCCAGGTCCGCCGGGCTGTCCCGGACGACGACCTCCAGCGTCGGCCAGACCCGGCCGGACAGCAGGTGTCCGCCGCGGGTGGAGCCGTCGGACAGGCCCAGTACGGCGTGCAGGTGGGGGGCGGGTCCCTCGTCGGCGACGGCGATGTCCCCGATCAGGGACAGCACCTCGCACTGCTCGTCCACCGGGATGTGCCGGTAGTCCTTGGCCTGCCGGTCGAACCAGCCGACGACCGCCTCCGAGAAGGCGCCCACGGCGGTCACCTGGGACGCTCCGAGGGACCGGTCGCGGGCGAAGGCGGTGAGCTCGGTGACCGCGTCCTCGCCGGGGTCGAGCACCACCACGTACACCGCGGACGGTCCGTCCTGCACCTGTCGCCACTTCATGCCCGCCGGGTACCCGACGCGCGTCGGGAAAACCCGGGCTGCGGGCGCGACGTACTCACGCGTCGAGTGCCCGGCGGATCGCCGCGAGCCACGTGCCGACCGGCCCGAAGGTGAGCAGCCCGCTGCCCGCGCCGGCGATCTCACCGGCGGCGGGCAGCAGCCGGTCGTACGTCCGCTCCAGGACGGCGCGGTCACCGAGTTCGAGGGCGAGCGCGGCCTCGGCGCAGCACAGGGCCTCGTACAGCAGGTCGGGCGGCGGCTCGGCGAGGGACCGCAGGGCCGTGCGGGCCTCGGTCTCGCGGCCGTCGGCGAGGAGGGCGAACGGTTCGGCCCAGGGCCGGTAGGGGCCCCAGTCGGTCCGCGGGTCCACGCCGGCCGGCCGGCCGCGGGACAGGCGCAGGCCCAGCAGGGCGAGGGGAAGCAGCCCGCGTTCCAGGCCCGGCATGCCCGCGCCTTCGAGACGTGCGGCGGCGGACCGGTAGGCGGCCGCCGTACGGTCGTACGGGCTGCCGGTGACGGCGTGGCGCAGGGCGCGGTACCACTCGGTGAAGACGCCCGCCAGCGGCCGTTCGTGCCGCTCGGCCAGCCGGTCCACGGCGGCGGCGTGCTCGTCGGCGGTGGTGAGGTCGGCGAGGGCCGAGCGGGCCTGGAGCCGGACGAGGTGGCCGAGGACCAGGTGGTTGACCAGGCCGTGCCGGGCGGCGAGCGAGACGAGTTCGGCGCCGATCGCGTCGCGGCGCGGGGCCAGTCCCGCGGTGGTGCAGGACTGCATGAAGGCGCCGTTGAGGGCGAAGGCGAGCAGCGCGGGGTCGTCGAGGCGGCGGGCGATGCGCTCGGCCTCGCGCGCGGCCCGGGGTCCGCCCGGGGACCGGACGCCGCGGGACTCCAGGGCGACGGTGGCCAGCAGGCGGCAGCGTGCCGCGTCGGCGGTGGTGTCGTCCGGCAGCGCGGTCAGGGTGCGTTCGGCCGCCTCGACGATCCGCCGGGCCGACTCGGGGTCGTCGCCGCGGGTCCAGTTGGCGGGCACGTCGTAGGCGCCGATGACGCGGGCCGTCAGCTCCGCGTCGCCCGTCTCCTCGGCCGCCGCGACCGCCGCCAGGCGCTGCTCCCGGGCCGCCTGGAGACCGCTGCCGCCGGTGACCGCGAGGCCGCGCAGCAGGCCGACGGTGGATTCGAGGCGGGCGTGGGCTCCGGCGGCGACCGCGCGGTCGTACGCCTCGGTCGCGCGGGCCCACAGCCGGGCGGCCGCCTCCGCCGGTTCGCCGGGCGGGTCCAGCTCCGGGTCCTGGGCGAGGACGCGGGCCTCCAGGCGGCGCAGCCCGGGTCCGGGGTCGACGCCCAGGTGGGCGGCGAGCAGGTCGCGGGCCCGGCGCAGCACCGCGAGGGAGTCCGCCTGGCGTCCGGTCCGGTACAGGGCCAGGGCGAGCAGCCGCCAGGCCTCCTCGCGCCAGGGGTGTTCGGTCAGGTGCGCGTCGAGGTCGGGGACCGCCTCGGCGGCGCGGCCCGCGTCCACCAGGATCTCGGCCCGGCGCTCGACCGCGCGCAGCCGCAGTTCGGTGAGCCGGGAGCGCTCGCCGCGGGCCCACTCCGCTCCGGCGAAGTCGGCGTACGCCGGCCCCCGCCACTGTCCGAGCGCGGCCCGGATGCGCTCCGGGGCCCGGTCGGCGGGCAGCCGGTCGGCCTCGGCGACGGCCGCTTCGAAGCGCCAGGCGTCGACGGCGTCCGGGGCCGCGCGCAGGGCGTACCCGGGGCCTTCGGTGACCAGGAGCCGGGCCGGGGTGCGCGGCGGACGGCCGGGCTCCAGGGCGCGGCGGAGGTCCCCGACGAAGGTGCGCACCGCGCCCACGGCCCTGGGCGGCGGTTCGTCCCACAGGTCCTGGACGAGGCGGTCGAGCGGGACGACCCGCCGCCTGGCCAGCACCAGCCGCGCCAGTACGGCGCGGTGCCTGGGGCCCTTGAGGGCGAGTGGGGCGCCGGCGCGTTCGGCGGTGACCGGTCCCAGCACACCGAAGGTGACCGCTTCCACGTTCCGCCCGCTCCGTTCCGCACCGCTGCCCGCCGCTTCCCACGGTACGCGTGCCGACGGTGCTGATCCGTTGCTGATCCGGGCCCGGGAGGCTGGGAGCAGTCACCGGTACGCCGTCGAAACGGCACGGCGTGCGACGAGACGAAGGACACGGAGCAGCCCATGGCACCCACCATTCCCGACTTCACCTACGACCGCGTCGCGGTCGCCGACGGCGTCGCCCTGAACGTGGCCGTCGGCGGCTTCGGCAGCCCGCTGGTCCTGCTGCACGGTTTCCCGCAGACCCACCTGATGTGGCGGCACGTCGCCGCCGACCTCGCGGCCCGCCACACGGTCATCTGCCCGGACCTGCGCGGCTACGGAGCCAGCGACAAGCCGGCCGACCCCGACGGCACCGCCTACGCCAAGCGGACCATGGCCGCCGACGTCGTCGCCCTCGCCCGCGCGCTCGGACACGAGCGGTTCGCGCTGGCCGGACACGACCGGGGCGCGCTGGTCGCGGTGCGGGCCGGGCTGGACCACCCGGAGGCGGTGACGCACCTGGCCGCGCTGGACGTGCTGCCGACCCTGGACATGTGGGACGTGCTGCACGGCACCTCGGCGGCGGTGGGCTTCCACCTCTACCTGATGGCACAGCCGCCCGGGCTGCCCGAGCAGCTGATCGGCGCCGCGCCCGACGCGTTCTTCGGCCACTTCCTCGACGTCTGGACCCGCGATCCGGACGCTCTGCCCGCCGACGTACGCGCCGCCTACCTGGACGCGTCCCGGGCGGCGGTGCCGTCCATCGTGGCCGACTACCGGGCCTCGGCCGGCATCGACGTCGTCCACGACCGGGCCGACCGCGAGAGCGGGAACCGGCTGCGGATGCCGGTGACCGTCCTCCAGCAGGACTGGGGCGCGGCCCTCGGCTACGACGCCGCCGCGCTGTGGCGGAGCTGGGCCCCGGACCTGAGCCACGAGACCGTCGGCTGCGGTCACTTCATGGCGGAGGAGGCACCGGGCGAGGTCGCGGGGGCGCTGCGGACGCTGCTGGAGCGCTAGCGGCCCGGCGTACAACCGCCAGTTGTACGGTGTGCTCGGCCCGTTGTTTGATCCGCGGGCGCCGTGCTCGCTTGGATGTCGGGCGTGTCGGTGTCGGGCGTGGTGAGTGGCGGCAGGTCGCTGGGGCGGCCGTTCGGGTGGCTGTGGGCGGCGTACGCCGTCAGCGCCTTCGGCACCCGGCTCGCCTTCGACGCCTTCCCGCTCATCGCGGTCGTGGTGCTGGACGCCGGACCGCAGCAGGTGGCGGCGCTCGCGGCGGCCGGGCTCGCGGCGGGCGCGGTGGTGGCGGTGCCGCTGGGACCGTGGGTGGAGTTCCGGCGCAAGCGGCCGGTGATGGTCGCGATGGACCTGGTCCGGTGCGCGGTGCTGCTGAGCGTGCCCGTCGCGTACGCGTGCGGCCGGCTCTCCTTCGCCCAGCTGCTCGTGGTGTCGGTCGTCATGGCCGCGGCCGACATCACGTTCCGGGCCGCCGCCGGTTCCTGTCTCAAGGCGCTGGTACCCCCTCAGGACCTGCTGCGGGCGAACGGCCGGTTCGAGGCGACGACCTGGACCGCGACGATGCTCGGGCCCCCGGCCGGCGGCGCGGCGATCGGGCTCTTCGGCCCGGTGGTCACGGTGACGGCCGACGCGGTGAGCCATCTGCTGTCGGCGCTGGGCGTCCGCGCCGTCGGCGGCGGCGAGCCGCGTCCGGTGCGCACCGGCCCGGCCCGGTCGCGGGCGGGTGACCTGGCCGCCGGCTGGCGGTACATCCTCACCTCGCCGGGACTGCGCCCGCTGTTCCTCAACACGCTGCTGGTCAACGGTCTGATCATGGCCACGGCGCCGCTGCTCGCCGTTCTCATGCTGGGCGAGCTGGGCTTCGCGCCCTGGCAGTACGGTCTGGCCTTCGCGCTGCCGTGCGCCGGCGGGCTGCTCGGTTCGCGGCTGGCCGGCCCGCTCGTGACGCGGTTCGGGGAGCACCGGGTGCTGGTCGGCAGCGGGGTGCTGCGCGTGTGCTGGTCGGTGGGCCTGGCCTTCGTCGGCCCCGGCACCGGCGGACTCGTCCTCGTGATGGCCGTCGAGTTCGGTCTGATCGCCAGTGCCGGCGTGTTCAACCCGGTGTCCGCCACGCGCCGCCTCGATCTGACGCAGGCGGACCGGGTCGCCCGCACCCTGACCGCCTGGACCGTCAGCGCCAAGCTGTCGACCGCGGCCCTGACCGCGCTGTGGGGCCTGCTGGCCGGCCTCACGAGTCCGCGTACGGCGATCGCGCTGGCGGGAGTCCTCCTGCTGGCGACTCCCCTGCTGCTGCCCCGGCGGAAGCATCCGCTGGGCCGGGCGCCGTCGTTCGGGTCAGGTCGCGGGGAGGGACGAAGCTGATCAACGCGGTCTGCGAGGGTCTGTTGCGTGCGGCCGCGAGGCGGGGGTGGGCGCCGGGGCGGTGCCCTGGCAACCGACGGCAAGCGCGCCGCAGGGGCGCCTGCCGGACGCCGCGTCTGCGTCGTGATCCGGACGACAGCCCTAGATTCTGCCCGGTCCCCGGGCCGGCGGTGTGTCCCGGACGAGGGCCGGGAAGCGGCGGCGGGCCTCGGCGAACAGCGCCGGGTACCCGGGGCCGTGGGTGACCGCGGCGGCGAAGAGGGCGCCGAGAGCGGCGCGCAGCGGGTCCGGTTCGGCCGCGGCGAGGAGGGCGGGCAGGGCTGTGGTACGCCGCAGCGGGTTGCCGCTCCCGTCCGGCTCGGCGGCCTCGGTGCGCCGGGTGCGGGCGTCGGCGAAGAAGCGTCCCCAGGCCCGCTCCGGGTCGTCGAACGGGTCGGGCAGCGGATCCCCGCGGTCGAGTGCGGCCAGCGCGGGCGTGATCCAGTCGATGCCGTCGAGCCCCGCCTCGGTGAGGGCGCGGTGGGCGGCCCAGCGCGCGAGGCACCGCTGCGTCCTCGGGCACACGGCGTCGACGGCGTCGATCAGTTCGCGGTCGAGCGGGACCAGTCCGCGTGCGTCGCCGCCGGCCTCCCTGACGCGCCGGCTGGGCAGTCGGCCGCCCCAGGAGCGGGTTTCCGGGTCCCCCGGCACGGTCTCCTTGCCGGCCGCCGGGAGACTCCGGGCGTGCCGGTGCCAGTACGCGGCGCTGCCGGAGGTCTGCCGGACGACGACGTCCGGGGCGGGCGGGGCGGGCCAGAACTGCAGCAGATAGTGGTCCACCGGCGCAGCCCCCTCCAGCACGGCCAGCTCCTCTTCCCGTCCCCGGTCCATGCCGCGCCCGCAGTAGCGCACCCGGTGGTCGGTCGGAAGCAGGTCCAGCGTGCACAGCGGACCGTCTCCCCACGGCAGGACCACCGCCGGGGCGCGGGCCGGCCGGAAGGACGCCTCCACAACCTCCTCCCAGGCGTCGTCGAGCGGCGGGGCCGCCCCGTGCACCTCGACGGTCAGACCGACCCGGCCGGTGTGCAGGCCCGTGACGAGGAAGAGGTGGCCGGGGACGGCCGCGCCGCACAGTCCGTTGCTCTGCCCGGCGCGCGCCGCCCACGGTGCCGGGCCGTCGTCGTCCCGTCGGCTGTCCACGTAGAACTGCCCGTAGCTGACGTGCAGTTCTCCGCTGTAGACCGTGCGCACGGCAACCCCCTCCTCACGTCCGGCTCTCCCAAGGCCACCAGTATGGGGAGGGGCTCTGACAACGGTCCGCCGGCGACCGCGGTCAGCGGGCGCCGGGGACGTCCTCCGTGACGCCGTTGAGCGGCGAGGACGGGTCGCTTCCGTAGGGGCGGGTGAAGGCTTCCATGCCGTGCCCGGACGGGTCGCTGAAGTACACGCCCCGGCCGCCGTCGTTGCGGTTGACGCGGCGGGGGTGCCGGCCGTGCGGGTCGGCCTGGATGGGGACGCCGTCCGCGACGAGGCGGGCGAGGATCGCGTCGAACTCGTCGTCGGAGACGAGGAACGCATAGTGCTGCACAGGGATGTCGATGTCGACGGTGGCGAAATCGAGGGTGACGCCGTTCGCGGTCGTCACGGGCAGGAACATTCCGGCGGGCTCACCGACCTCGAGCCCCAGGACGGTGGCGAGGAAGTGGGCGGACTCCTCCCGGCTGCGGGAGAGAACGATGGTGTGGTTGAACTCGACTGACACGGGCAATGCCTCCACGGGCATCTCCGCGGCGCCTCCATGCCTCACCCGGACGGTGACCGGCACGCGATGCCGCGCCGTGGATCTTAGACGAGGGCCGGGCGGGTGTCGACGCCCGGCGAAATCCCGTGGTACGCCGCGCGGGCGCCGTGCTTGCATGACCCCATGGTGTCCGCCGACCGTCTTCTGGCCTTCGCCGCGCTGTCGTTGCTGATCATCGTGGTCCCCGGCCCCAGCGTGCTGTTCGTGGTCGGCAGGGCGCTCGCGCGCGGCCGCCGCGCCGCGCTCACCACGGTGGCCGGGAACACGCTCGGCTCCTACGTCTTGGTCGTCGCGGTCGCCCTGGGTGTCGGGGCGGTCGTGGAGCGGTCGGCCGTCGTCTTCACGGTGCTGAAGCTGGCGGGCGCCGCCTACCTGGTGCACCTCGGGGTCAGGGCGTGGCGCGAACGCCGCTTGCCGCGGGCCGCGTTCGCCGGTGGCGCCGGCTCGGACGAGGACCGGCGGCGCACCTTCTGGGAGGGCTTCGCCGTCGGGGTGACCAACCCCAAGACCATCGTGTTCTACGCCGCCGTGCTGCCGCAGTTCGCCGACCGGGACCGGGGCGGCGTCGCCGTCCAGATGCTGCTGCTCGGCCTGGTCTTCAACGTCATCGCGCTGGCCTGCGACAGCGTGTGGGGCCTGCTCGCGGCCACCGCGCGCGACTGGTTCGCGCGGTCACCGCGCCGGCTGTCCGCGGTCGGCGGCGCGGGCGCTGTGGCGATGATCGGCCTCGGCGTCACGGTGGCCGTCACCGGGCGGAAGGACTAGCCCCCCCGGCGACGGCCTGGGGACACGGCGTCGCGGCCGTCGCTCAGGTGGAGGCCTGGTCGCTGTCCTTCATGGCGCCCCAGCCGTGCCAGCGCTCGACCTCGACCCAGGCGCTGACCCGGGGCCGGACGCGGTCCGGGTAGGGGTTGCCCGTGTACTGCCGGGAGAGGCGGTCGATGCCGGAGAGGTCCTCGTCGTCGCGGATGTCGGTGACGCGGCCGATGAGGGTGACGTGCGTGTACCAGTCGTCGTCCGCGAGGACCGTGAGGGTCACCCGCGGGTCGCGGCGCACGTGCTTCAGGCGCACCCGTCCGGCGTCGAAGTTGATCAGCACCCGGCCGTCGTCCTCCCACAGGTACCAGGTGGCCGTGGAGACGGGGGCGCCGTCCGAGCGGACGGTGGCCATGACGCACGGGTTCGGGCGGCGCAGCAGTGCGACGGCCTCGGGCGGCAGCGGGGGCTTGGACATGATGGCTCCTTGGATCCTGGTCTGTGCCGAGGCTACGTCGGCGTCCGGCTTCTCGCGCTCCCTCACCGGTACCCCGGGCGCGGTCAGTCGGACGCCTTCTCCTCGAAACCGGCGAAGCAGGCCGCCGCCATGTGCTCGTCGCCGTGCCCCAGCGCCGCCGCGCGCGCCAGTCGCCCGGCGCCGGCGGCGGCCGGGTCCGGGCGGACGCCGTTCGCCTGCCTCGACGATGAGCCGGGCGTCCTTCGCGGCGGCGGTGACCGCCGTCGACCGGGTGCCGCGGCTGCACGACGCCGGGACGCGCCGTGAGGCGTGCGGCCAGGACCGGATGCGGTCCGACCTCGTGCGGCGGCGGCTGCGGGAGCGCTACGACTGGAGCTGACCGGGGCGGTCCGCACCCTCGGGGAAGGCGCGCGCGAACGCCTGGCGGACCGTGCCGCCCGGCGTGCGGTCCAGGATGCCGAACGTCACCCGCTCGAAGGCCGCCGAGAAGCGTCCGCCGGGCCCCAGCAGGGTCCGGAAGGCGCCCGCGACCTGGGCGGGGTCGTTGCGGAACACGCCGCAGCCCCAGGCTCCGAGCACGAGCCGCCGGTACCCGTGGGCCGCGGCCGTCTCCAGTACCCGCTCGGCACGGGCGGTCAGGGCGGCGGGCAGTCCGGCGGCGCGCTCGGGGGCCGTGCGCAGCACCACGCCCGCGTTCGGCGCGGCCGAGGTGAGGAAGCCCGCCGTGTACGGCTCGTCGAGCAGGCCGCCGCGGTCGTCGCGGAAGACGGGGACGGCCGGTGAGTGGATGACGCGGTCGGTGTAGAACGGGTCGCGGTGGGCGCGATGGTGATCGTAGAACTCGCGGGCCCGCAGCAGGCAGGTGTACAGCGCGGAGGCCCGGCACAGGGCCTCCTCCTGCGCCTGGGCGCCGTTGAGGTAGCCGCCGCCGGGATTGCGGGCGGAGGCGAAGTTCAGCACGGCGACCTCGCCGCCGAGTCGGCGGGCGGCCTCCAGGCTGCTCTCGCCGGTCACTTCGAGGACCGTCCGCGCCGGGGCCCAGGCGGCCGGCTCCACCGGGTTCGGTCCGTGCGTCCGGGTGCCCTCGCGTGCGGCGGCGACCGCGGCCGCGACGGACACCTCGCGTCCGCCGGGCGTGCGGTAGTACCCCGCCGTCACGATCTGCTCGGTCCGCTGTGCGATGCCCCGCAGGCGCGCGCTCACGGCGACACCCCCGTGGCCGCCGTGGCCGCGCGCCGCGCGGTCTCCCCCGTCGTGCTCATGTGGTGATCCTGGGTGATGCTGGTGCTGCGGTGCAACGGAGTTTCCCGGCCGGGGAACGCCGGGGAAAGCCCCCGGGAACGGACGGGCCGCGGAGATCTCCGAGCCGGAATGTCCCGCTGTGCACCCTTGTGCGGAGCCGTACGAGGGTCTTTGGTGGGACGAGTGTGCCGACCCGGCCCACCGTGAACGGGTCGGCGACATGGTGGAATCTCAGGAGGATCCCGACATGTCCGAAGCGGTAGGTGGCTGTATCCGGCCACGCACCACTGTCACCGAAGCGGAGGTCGAGGCGCTGGTCCACGGCATCTGCTTCAAGACCGGCCCGCCCCGGCGCCTGGGCGTCGAGGTGGAGTGGCTGGTCCACGACACGCACGCGCCACGGCTCCCCGTGGCACCCGAACGGCTCCGGGCGGTCTACGCCGCCCTGCGGACCGTGCCCCTCAGATCCGCGCTGACCGTCGAACCGGGCGGCCAGCTGGAGCTCAGCTCGCTGCCCGCCGCCTCCCTGACGGAGTGCGTCGGCGCCGTCTGTGCCGACCTCGACGCCGTACGCGCGGTCCTGCGCGAGGACGGTCTCGCCCTCGTCGGCCTCGGCCACGACCCCTGGCAGGCGCCCCGCCGCTTCCTGCGGCAGCCGCGCTACGACGCCATGGAAGCCTGTCTCGACCGCACCGGCCCCGCCGGGCGCTTCATGATGTGCACCTCCGCCTCCGTACAGGTGTGCCTGGACGCCGGGCACGAGGAGCCCGGCCCGCTCGGGCACGTGCGCCGCTGGTGGCTGGCCCATCACCTGGGCGCGGTCCTGCTGGCCGCGTTCGCGAACTCCCCGCTGGCCGGCGACCGGCCCACCGGCTGGCGGTCCACCCGTCAGCTGCGCTGGACCCAGATCGGCACCGGGCGGGCCGGCGGCCCCGCGCTGGACTCCGATCCCCGCCGCGCCTGGACCCGGCACGTCCTGGACGCGCCGGTGATGTGCGTGCGCCGGGACGGCGGGCCCTGGGACGTGCCGGAGGGCATGACCTTCCGGGAGTGGACCCGGAACCGGACGCCCAGAGCGCCGACGCGGGAGGATCTGGACTACCACCTCACCACGCTGTTCCCGCCCGTCAGACCGCGCGGCCATCTGGAACTGCGCATGATCGACGCGCAGCCCGGGGACGACGGCTGGATCGTGCCGCTCGCCGTGACGGCGGCGCTGTTCGACGACCCGGAGGCCGCCGAGACCGCCTACCGGGCGGTGAAGCCGCTCGCGGAGCGCACGCTCGGCCTGTGCGCCCCGCACAACCCGCTGTACCAGGACGCGGCCCGCCTCGCGCTCACCGATCCGGAGCTGCGCGAGGCCGCCGTCGCGTGCTTCACCGCGGCGCTCGGCGCCCTGCCCCGGATCGGTGCCACGCCCGCGATCACGGCCGCCGTGGCCGGGTACCTGGAGCGCTATGTCCGCAGGGGCCGCTGCCCCGCCGACGATCTGCTGGAGATGCCGGACGGCGCGAGCCGTGGCCCGCACGGGAGGGAGACCCGCCCATGACCGACCCCGCCATGGACACCGCCACCGACACCACCGCCGTACCCCCCGTCGACGCCGAGAGCCTGCGCGAGCGGGCCCTGTCCACGCTGGTCACCGCCCGCGACCGCACCACGCTGCTGACCAGCTGCGTGGAGGGTCCCGACCTGACCGCGCAGGTGTCGCCGCTGATGTCCCCGCTGGTGTGGGACCTGGCGCACATCGGCAACCAGGAGGAGCAGTGGCTGCTGCGCGCCGTCGCCGGGCACGAGGCGATACGCCCCGAGATAGACAGCCTGTACGACGCCTTCGAGCATCCGCGCGCCGACCGGCCCAAACTGCCCCTGCTCCCACCCGATGAGGCCCGCCGGTACGCGGCCGACGTGCGCGGACGGGCGCTGGACGTGCTGGAGTCCACCGCGTTCCACGGGACGAGGCTGACGGAGTCCGGCTTCGCCTTCGGGATGATCGCCCAGCACGAGCAGCAGCACGACGAGACCATGCTGATCACGCACCAGCTCCGCAAGGGCCCACAGGCTCTGACCGCGCCGGACCCGGACCCGGTGCCGCTGTTCACCGGCCCGGCGGAGGTCCTGGTGCCCGGCGGCCCGTTCGTGATGGGCACGTCGGCCGAGCCGTGGGCGCTGGACAACGAACGCCCCGCGCACCGGCGCGAGGTGGCGTCCTTCCACATCGACACCACGCCGGTGACCAACGGCGCGTACCAGGCGTTCATCGACGACGGCGGCTACGACGACCCGCGCTGGTGGACCCCTCAGGGCTGGGACCACATCCGCCGCCACTCCGTCACCGCCCCGCTGTTCTGGCGCCGGGACGGCGGGCAGTGGCTGCGGCGGCGCTTCGGCGTCACCGAGGTGGTGCCGGCCGACGAGCCGGTGGTGCACGTGTGCTGGTACGAGGCCGACGCCTACGCCCGCTGGGCCGGGCGGCGGCTGCCCACCGAGGCCGAGTGGGAGAAGGCCGCCCGGCACGACCCGGCGGGCGACCGCGCGATGCGCTACCCGTGGGGCGACGCCGACCCCGGCCCGGAACACGCCAACCTCGGCCAGCGGCACCTGCGTCCGGCGCCCGCCGGCAGCTATCCGGCCGGTGAGTCGCCGCTCGGCGTGCGGCAGTTGATCGGCGACGTCTGGGAGTGGACGTCGAGCGACTTCGCCCCGTACCCGGGTTTCCGGGCGTTCCCGTACAAGGAGTACTCGGAGGTGTTCTTCGGGCCCGACTACAAGGTGCTGCGCGGCGGTTCGTTCGCGGTGGACGCGGTGGCCTGCCGGGGCACCTTCCGCAACTGGGACTACCCGATCCGGCGGCAGATCTTCTCCGGCTTCCGCACCGCCCGTTCGGCGGAGGGCTCCTGATGTGCCGTCACCTGGCCTACGCGGGCCCGGTGGAGCCGATCGCCCGGCTCCTGGTGGCTCCGCCGCACGGGCTGTACCGCCAGTCCTGGGCGCCGCGGCACCAGCGGTACGGCACGGTCAACGCCGACGGGTTCGGCGTCGGCTGGTACGCCGAGGGCGACCCGGTGCCGGCGCGGTACCGGCGGGCCGGACCGATCTGGGCGGACCAGTCCTTCGCCGACCTGGCCCGGGTGGTACGGACCGGCGCGCTGCTGGCCGCCGTGCGGGACGCGACGCTCTCCGGCGCCGACGCGGAGGCCGCGGCCGCCCCGTTCGCCGCCGGGACCTGGCTGTTCAGCCACAACGGCGCCGTGGCCGGCTGGCCCGGAACGCTGACCTCGGTGGCGTCGTCGCTGCCGCCCGGCGACCTGCTGGCGCTGGAGGCCCGCAACGACTCGGCGCTCGTGTGGGCGCTGGTGCTGGCCCGGCTGCGCGCCGGGGACGACGCGGGCCGGGCGCTCGCCGAGACGGTGGCGGAGGTCGCCGACGCGGCCCCGGCCTCCCGGCTCAACCTGCTGCTGACCGACGGCGCCACCGTCACGGCCACCACCTGGGGCGACACCCTGTGGTACCTGACGCGGCCCGGCGGCGGCACGGTCGTCGCCTCGGAGCCGTACGACGACGACCCGCGCTGGCAGGAGGTCCCCGACCGCACGCTGCTCTCGGCGAGCGGCACGGACGTCCTGCTCGCCCCGCTGAAGGACCCGGGCGGCGACGCCCTCGCAGACGCTTTCGTCCCCCCTAAGGAGCCCCGCACGTGAGCCAGTTCCGTCTCACCCGCACGCTGCCCGAGGACGCCACCGACGCCGCCCTGCGCGACGACGTCCTGGCGGGGCTGACGAGCGCACCGAAGTGGCTGCCGCCGAAGTGGTTCTACGACGCGCGCGGCAGCGAACTGTTCGAGGAGATCACCGCGCTGCCCGAGTACTACCCGACCCGGGCCGAGCGGGAGATCCTCGTCGGCCGGGCCGGCGAGATCGCCGCGGCGACCGGCGCCCGCACCCTGGTGGAGCTGGGCTCGGGCTCCTCGGAGAAGACGCGGTTCCTGCTCGACGCGCTGACCGGGCTGCGCGGCTACGTGCCGGTCGACGTCAGCGAGAGCGCCCTCACCCAGGCCGGGCAGGCGCTCGTCGCCGAGCGGCCGGACCTCCAGGTGCACGCGCTGATCGCCGACTTCACCTCGGGGCTGACGCTGCCCGAGACACCGGGCCCCCGGCTGGTCGCGTTCCTCGGCGGCACCATCGGCAACCTGCTCCCCGAAGAGCGCGCGGCGTTCCTGACCGCCGTGCGGAAGCTGCTCTCCCCCGGCGACGCCCTGCTGCTGGGCACGGACCTGGTGAAGGACGAAGGGGTGCTGGTGCGGGCGTACGACGACGCCGCCGGGGTGACGGCCGCGTTCAACAAGAACGTGCTGTCCGTGATCAACCGGGAGCTGGCGGCCGACTTCGCGCCCGCCGCCTTCGAGCACGTGGCGCTGTGGAACGCCGAACGGGAGTGGATCGAGATGCGGCTGCGCTCGCGCACCGCGCAGACGGTCAAGGTCCAGGCGCTCGACCTGGCCGTGGACTTCGCGGCCGGGGAGGAGCTGCGCACCGAGGTGTCCGCGAAGTTCCGGCAGGACGGGGTGCGTGCCGAACTGGCCGGGGCCGGGCTGGACCTGGCCCACTGGTGGACCGACGGCGAGGACCGGTTCGCGCTGTCGCTGAGCGTGGTGCGCTGAACCGATGCGTCCCGGTCCGGGCCGCGCGGGTCAGCGTGCGTCCAGGTCCAGGAGTTCGGTGATGCGGTCGGAGGCCTTGGCGGCCTCCGACTCCGCGTCGCCCCCGGTGAGCACCTTCGTCATGTACTCCTTGATCGGGTTGTCCGCCTCCACCGCGCCCCACCGGGGTGTGCCGGGGGTCGCCCGGCCCTGTGCGGCCCCGGCGGCCATGGCGGCGACCGCTTCCTCGCCCGCGACGGCCTCGGCGAGGGACTTCTTGTTCGGGACGTAGTGCATGGTGCGGGCCAGGTCGGTGTTCCACTTGGTGCCGACCAGCGCCTCGACGACGGCGAGGGCGCCCTCGTGCTGGTCGGTGTTCTTCGGTACGACGAGGTCGGAGCCGCCGGTGAAGACGGCGCCGGGCTTGTCGGCGGTCTTGCCGGGCACCGGGAAGAAGCCCAGCTTGCCCTTGAGGCCGGGGTTGTCCCGCAGGATGCTCTGGGCGACCGCCGGCACGGCGACGATCTGCGCGACGTCCCCCTCGGCGAACACGCCGGCCTGCGGCGGGTGTTCCTCGTCGGCGTCGACCGGGCCGTCGCCCAGGGCCTGCAGCTCGCGGTAGAAGTCCATGCCGCGCAGGGCGGCCTCGGAGTCCAGGGCGCCCCGCCAGGTCCCGCCCTCCTCCACGGCCAGTTCGCCGCCCTCGTCCCAGATGAAGCCGGAGAGCGTGTACCAGTCCTGACCGGCCAGGTAGATGCCCTGGTCGCCGCCGGAGTCGAGCTTCTCGGTGGCGGTGAGCCACTCCTCGCGGGTGCGGGGCGTATCGGTGATGCCGGCCTGCTCGAACAGGTCCTTGCGGTAGATGACCACGCGGTTGGCGGCGTACCAGGGGATGCCGTACTGCTGGGACATCCACTGCCCCGGTTCGGCGAGGCCCGGCAGCCAGTCCTGAAGGCCCCAGTCCCGCATCGACTCCAGTGTCAGGTCCTGGAGCCGGCCGCCCTCCGCGTACTGCGGGACCTGGGTGTTGCCCACCTCGATGACGTCGGGCCCGTCGGTGCCGTCGGCCTTCAGGGCCGTCTGCACCTTGTCGCCGATGCCGGTCCACTCCTGGATCTTCAAGTCGAGTTCCAGGCCGGGGTGTTCGCGCTCGAACTCCTCGGTGAACCGCTTGAGGAAGTCGTCCGAGGCGCTGCCCTTCATCAGCCAGAGCGTGACCGCACGCCGCTCGCCCTCGCCGTCCTGCGACATCAGGCCGCAGCCGCTGAGCAGGGAGGCGGACACGCAAACAAGGGCGAGGAGGCGACGTCTCACGGAGGGTCCTTCTGTCTGACGAACAAGGTGCGGGCGCGGACGGGGAAGTCCTGCGCATGCGAAGGGAGACCCGACGTGGGGGAACGAGCCCGGAGCTCGAACGGGTGGCAGCCATGTTGGTATGGACCAATGCCGAGGTCAAGGGGTGACGGCCGGTTGCTCCGCCGGGGCTCCCGACGCCTCGCGCCACGTCCCGGCTTGGGGCACGGTGGAGTGACGGCACACCGCCGCCCGCGGAAGGGAGCACCCGCATGTCGAACCACACCTACCGGGTCACCGAGATCGTCGGCACCTCGCCCGACGGCGTCGACCAGGCCGTCCGCAACGGCATCACCCGTGCCTCCGAGACCCTGCGCAACCTGGACTGGTTCGAGGTGACCCAGGTCCGCGGCCAGATCGAGGAAGGGCGCGTCGCGCACTGGCAGGTCGGCCTGAAGCTCGGCTTCCGCCTGGAGGACACGGACTGAGCGGACCGGGGGCCCGGGGGCCCGGTCGCTCAGGTGCGGCCCTCACGCTCCTGCGCCACCCGCAACTCGGCCGACCGCGCCGCCCAGCGGGCCCGGACGACGGTGAACCCGGCCCGTTCGGCGTCGTCGCAGACCAGTTCGTCGTCGTCCACCAGGACCCTGACCTCGCGGGTCCGGGCGAGCCGCCGGAGGATCTCCAGCTTGGTGCGCCGGGCCGGCCGCCGGTCGGCGTTGCCCCGCATGTGCACGGGCCCCCGGGGCAGGCCGTGCGCGGCGAGCCAGTCGAGCGTGTCGCGCCGGCAGCGCTCGGGCCGCCCGGTCAGATAGACGATCTCGCACTCCTCCGCGCTCTCCCGCACCAGCGCGATGCCCTCGGCGAGCGGCGCGTCGTGCGGCGCGGCGGCGAAGAAGGCGTCCCAGTCGCGGGGCCGGCGCTCCAGGAACCGCTGCCGGTGCGCGGTGTCGGCGAGGGTGTTGTCCAGGTCGAACACGGCCACCGGGAGTTTCTCGCTGTCGGTCACCCGCCCACCCTAGAACGCGCTGCCGGGAATCCTGGCGCCGCGCAGGCGTTGAACCCGGTGTGAGCTCAGTGATCGCCTCCACCCGCTTCTCCGTCCTCGACCGCTCCCGCATCCGCGAGGGACACACGGCCGCCGAGGCGCTGCGCGACACCGTGGCGCTGGCGCGGGAGGCCGAGCGGCTGGGTTACCACCGGTTCTGGGTGGCGGAGCACCACGGCGTGCCCGGTGTGGCGGGCTCGGCGCCGACCGTGCTGGCCGCCGCCGTCGCCGGTGCCACACACCGCGTCCGGGTCGGCACCGGCGGCGTGATGCTGCCCAACCACCGGCCGCTGGTCGTCGCCGAGCAGTTCGGCGTGCTGGAGTCGCTGTTCCCCGGGCGGATCGACATGGGGCTGGGCCGTTCGGTGGGCTTCACCGACGGCGTGCGCAGGGCGCTCGGCCGGGACAAGGACGACGCCGACGACTTCGACGCGCAACTGGCCGAGCTGCTGGGCTGGTTCCGGGGCACGTCCCCGACCGGGGTGCACGCCCGCCCGGCGGAGGGGCTGACGGTGCCGCCGTTCGTGCTGGCCATCGGCGAGGGCGCGGCCGTGGCCGCCCGGGCCGGTCTGCCGATGGTCATCGGCGATCTGCGCGACCGCGACCGGATGCTGCGCGGCATCGACCGCTACCGCGCCGGGTTCCGTCCCTCCGAGTGGGGCGGGGAGCCGTACGTCGTCGTCTCCGGCACCATCGCCGTGGCGGGCAGCGCCGAGGCGGCCCGGCGGCTCCTGGTCCCGGAGGCCTGGTCCATGGCGCAGGCCCGCACCCGCGGCTCCTTCCCGCCGCTGCCGCCGGCCGAGGAGGCCGAGGCCCGGACGATGACCGCCAAGGAGCGCGACCTGTACGAGTCAGGGCTCGCCGGACACCTCGCGGGCACCGAGGAGCAGGTCGCCGAGGAACTGGAGACCCTGCTCCGGGACACGGGCGCGCAGGAGGTGCTGGTCACCACGAGCACGTACGACCGCGAGGCCCTGCTGGACTCCTACCGGCGGCTCGCCCGCGTCACCGGCACGGCGGCGGCCACCGCGTCGGCGTAGAATCGCGGGGTTTGTCCCCCTCCCCGGAAGCGACCGGGCCGAAGACCGTACGGAGTTTCCCGCGATGCACAGTCCCCACGACCCGTACGTCCGGGTGCGCGGCGCCCGTGAGCACAACCTCAAGGGCGTGGACGTGGACATCCCCCGGGACGTGGTGGCCGTGTTCACCGGGGTCTCGGGGTCCGGGAAGTCGTCGCTGGCCTTCGGGACGGTGTACGCGGAGGCGCAGCGGCGGTACTTCGAGTCGGTCGCTCCGTATGCCCGCCGGCTGATCCACCAGGTCGGCGCCCCGAAGGTGGGCGAGGTCACCGGACTGCCGCCCGCCGTGTCGCTCCAGCAGCGCCGCACGGGACCGACGTCCCGTTCCTCGGTCGGCACGGTCACCAACCTCTCCAACTCCCTGCGGATGCTGTTCTCCCGGGCCGGCGACTACCCGCCGGGCGCGCCGCGGCTCGACTCGGACGCCTTCTCGCCGAACACGGCGGCCGGGGCGTGCCCGGAGTGCCACGGCCTCGGGCGGGTGCACCGTACGACGGAGGAGCTGCTGGTCCCGGACCCCTCGCTGTCGGTCCGGGACGGCGCGATCGCCGCGTGGCCGGGCGCCTGGCAGGGCAAGAACCTGCGGGACGTCCTCGACGCGCTCGGGTACGACGTGGACCGGCCCTGGCGTGAGCTGCCCGCCGAGCAGCGGGAGTGGATCCTGTTCACGGACGAGCAGCCGGTGGTCACCGTGCACCCGGTACGGGACGCCGGCCGCATCCAGCGACCGTACCAGGGCACGTACACGAGCGCCCGGCGGTACGTGATGAAGACCTTCTCGGACACGAAGAGCGCCACGCTGCGGGCGAAGGCGGAACGCTTCCTCACCAGTGCGCCCTGCCCGGTCTGCGGCGGCGGGCGGCTGCGGCCCGAGGCCCTGGCGGTGACCGTGGGCGGGCGCACCATCGCCGAACTGGCCGCGCTGCCGCTCACGGAACTCGCCGGCGCGCTGCCGACGGACGGCGAGACGGCCCGCGTGCTCACCGAGGACCTCGCCTCGCGGATCGGGCCCGTCGTCGAGCTGGGCCTCGGCTATCTGAGCCTGGACCGCTCGACGCCCACGCTGTCGGCGGGCGAGTTGCAGCGGCTGCGGCTGGCGACGCAGCTGCGGTCGGGGCTGTTCGGGGTCGTCTACGTCCTGGACGAGCCGTCGGCGGGACTGCATCCGGCGGACACCGAGGCGCTGCTGACGGTGCTGGAGCGGCTGAAGGCGGCGGGCAACTCGGTGTTCGTGGTGGAGCACCATCTCGGCGTGATGCGCGGCGCCGACTGGATCGTGGACGTGGGCCCCCGGGCGGGCGAACACGGCGGACGGGTGCTCTACAGCGGTCCGGTCGACGGGCTGGCCGGCGTCGGCGAGTCCGCGACGGCCCGTCACCTCTTCGACCGCTCCCCCGCGCCCGCCCGTACGCCGCGTGCGCCGCGCGGGTCGGTGACGGTCGGCCCGGTCAGCCGGCACAACCTGCGCGAGGTGACCGCCCGCTTCCCGCTGGGCGCGCTCACCGCGGTGACGGGTGTGTCCGGCTCGGGGAAGTCGACGCTGATCGGCGAGATCACCGAGGAACTGCCGGGGGTGGGCCGGCTCGTCTCGGTCGACCAGCGGCCGATCGGACGGACCCCGCGCTCCAACCTCGCCACGTACACGGGCCTGTTCGACGTGGTGCGCAAGGTCTTCGCGGCCACCGGCGAGGCGCGCGAGCGGGGTTACGGCGTCGGCCGCTTCTCCTTCAACGTGTCCGGCGGGCGCTGCGAGACCTGCCAGGGCGAGGGGTTCGTCAGCGTGGAGCTGCTGTTCCTGCCGAGCACGTACGCGCCGTGCCCGGACTGCGGCGGGGCGCGGTACAACCCGGAGACGCTCGAAGTGGCGTACCGGGGGCGGAACATCGCCGACGTGCTGGACCTGACGGTGGAGGAGGCGGCGGAGTTCTTCGCGGACACGCCCGCGGCGGCCCGCAGTCTCGCCGCGCTGCTCGACGTCGGGCTCGGCTACCTCCGGCTCGGTCAGCCGGCGACCGAGCTGTCCGGCGGGGAGGCGCAGCGCATCAAGCTGGCGAGCGAACTGCAGCGGGGACGGCGCGGCCACACCCTGTACCTCCTCGACGAGCCGACGACCGGTCTGCACCCGGCCGACGTGGAGGTGCTGATGCGCCAGTTGCACGGGCTGGTGGACGCCGGGCACACGGTGGTCGTCGTCGAGCACGACATGGCCGTGGCGGCGGGCGCCGACCACGTGATCGACCTGGGGCCGGGCGGCGGCGACGCGGGCGGCCGGATCGTGGCCGAGGGGTCGCCCGCCGAGGTGGCACGGGCGGCCGGGAGCGCCACGGCGCGGTATCTGGCCGAGGCGCTGCGCGGCGCGGGGCGCCGGTAGAACCGTCACCGGCGCCCCGCCCGGCGGTGAGTGGCGCGGAGGGTTACCCGGGACCCGGCCTCCTCTTGTCGTCCAGGCGCGCCGCGTCGTCGTCGAACCGCGCCGCGTCGTCGTCGAAGCGCTCGGTCTCCGCCTCGATCCGCTCCTTGCGCACGCGGCCTCGGACGACCTCGTCCTCGGTACGCTCCTCCGTGACCATCCGGACGCGCTCCACCGGGACCGTCTCCGTCTCCACGACGGGGCGTTCCTCGTGCAGCGTGACCTCGTGCTCGGCCTCGCTGATCTCCGGTCCGGCCAGCGCGTCCCCGCGGTTGGCCTCGGTGATCGGTTCGCGCTCCACCCGGACTTCCTCGTGGCTGACCGGAACGGTCTGCTGGACCTCTTCCGTGACCACGTACTTGCGCAGCCTGGCCCGGCCGGACTCCCGCCGCTCGACGCCGACGTGCATCTGCTCCTCGGAGCGGGTCATGGCGTCGTCGTCGCGCATGCCGGTGCGGTCCGTGCCCGCCTCACGGCCGGCCATGCCGCCCGTCGTGCCGGCGGTGCCCGCCATTCCGGCCGTGCCCGCCGCCCCCGCCGCTCCGGCGGTGCCCGCCGGTCCCGGGCCGGCGGCGAAACGGCCGTCGTCGGTGCGCTCTGCTTCCGAGAGCACGCTGTCCCAGTTGATGCCGTAGTAGTCGTAGAGCCGGTGCTCCTCCGACTCGGACAGATGGCCGCCCGCATCGACGTCGACGTTGGGTGCGTCCTTGACCTGGTCCTTGAGGTAGGGCACCTCGAGGTGGTCCTGCACCACCGCGGCGTCACGGATGGGGATGAAGGACTCGTTGGAGCCGAACATCCCCGTCTTGACGCTCACCCACTCGGGGCGCCCTGTCATGTCGTCGAAGAAGACGTGCTTGGCGTCGCCGATCTTGTTGCCGTCCCCGTCGTAGACCGGATGGTCCAGGACGTTGGCGATCTCTTCACGGGTGATCATCTGGCATCACCCTCCTTCCGGAGTGCCTGCCTTCCGGATGTCCGCATCAGCCGTACGAAAACGGCACATACGTCACAAAGTGCGCATACTTTTCGAATGTGCTTCCCCGGGGTGGCCGTGCTCCGGCCCGGCGGCAGCGGCCAGGGTGCGGCGGTCGTGGTGGCGGCCGGGCGGGAGCACGGGGCGCACCTCGACCTCGGCGGTCAGTCCCCGTACCGACGCCACCCGCCACAGGGAGGCGAGCAGGGTGTCCTCGCCCACGAACGCGGCGGCCGTACCCACCGCCCGCTCCCCGCTCCAGTAGCGGATGCGCACCGGCTGGACCGGCACCTCCGCGTCCAGGGCGGCCTGGAAGACGGCCCGGCTGAAACGCCCGCGGGCGCGTCCGCACCAGGTGCTGCCCTCGGGGAAGACGGCGACCGCGGCGCCCGTGCGCAGTGCCCGCGCGACCGCGGCGACCGTGCCGGGCAGGGCCCGCAGCCGGTCCCGTTCCAGGAAGAGCACGCCGGCCCGCGCGGCCAGCGGGCCCGCCACCGGCCAGCGCCGCACCTCGCTCTTGGCCAGCATCCGGGCGGGCCGCACCGCGGCGAGGAGCGGGATGTCGAGCCAGGAGACGTGGTTGGCGACGAGGAGCAGCCCGCCCTCGGGCGGGGCGGCGCCCGTGACGCGCACCCGGACACCGGCGGCCCGCACGGTCCAGCGGCACCAGCGCCGCACCAGGACGGCGGGGACTCGGGTGCGCAGCGGCGTGAGGACGACCGCGACGCCGGCGAGGAGCAGCACGGCGACCGCCGTGAGCCGCAGTACGGCGCGCGGCAGGGCCCGCGCGGCCGGGCGCGGCCCCACGCACGTCCCCGGGGTGCAGGGCGCGGTGGGCAGCCAGGCGCTCATCAGGCCGGGACGAGCGAGAGGAAGTGCCGCAGATAGCGCGGGTCGACCCGGTTCATCGGCAGCAGCACGTACAGGTCGGCCACGCCGAAGTCCACGTCGTGCGCGGGCTCGCCGCAGACCCAGGCTCCTAGGCGGAGGTAGCCACGCAGCAGCGCCGGGAGTTCGGTGCGGCCGGCCGGCGCCGCCGAGGCGCGCGGGACCCAGGGGAGCAGCGGCCGCACCCGGTACTCCTCGGGCGCCAGGTGCTTGGCCCGCACCCGGTTCCAGGTACCGGCCGCGAGGGCGCCGCCGTCGGCGAGCGGGACGGAGCAGCAGCCGGCCAGCCACTCGTGGCCCCGCTCGGTCATGTAGCGGGCTATGCCGGCCCAGATGAGCCCGACGACGGCGCCGTCGCGGTGGCCGGGGTGCACGCAGGAGCGGCCGACCTCGACCAGGCCGGGCCGGATGGCGTCCAGCGCGGTGAGGTCGAACTCACTCTCCGCGTAGAGCCGTCCGGCGACGGCGGCGCGCTCGGGCGGCAGCAGCCGGTAGGTGCCGACGACCTGCCCGGTCGTCTCCTCGCGCACCAGCAGGTGGTCGCAGTACGCGTCGAAGGGGTCGACGTCGTGTCCGGGCTGCGGGCTCGCCAGCAGGGCGCCCATCTCCCCGGCGAAGACGTCGTGCCGCAGCCGCTGCGCGGCCCGCACGTCCTCCTCGTCCCGGGCGAGGCTGACGGTGTAGCGGTGGGGCGCGGCGGGCTTCGGGGGGCGGTCTGCGGTCAGTACGCCGGTCATGGGTGCTCTCCTGGTCACGGGGCGGGTCCACTGGACGCGGGGCGGTCCGCCACAGTTCTTCCGACGCCGGCTGTACTGCGCGTGACCAGTGCCGGGAGAGCGGGTGTGCGCTTGCTGAATGCCGGGGGCGCATGCGAGACGGGGCCGGGATGAGCACCTCTCCCGGCCCCGCCCGTCCGCACCTTCCGGCGAACGTCCGTGGGGCTACCTGGCCACCTTGCGGGTGGCCCGCAGCCACTCCTTGTTCATGCTGGTGATGGAGACCAGCTCAATGCCCTTCGGGCAAGCCGTCGCGCACTCGCCGGCCAGCGTGCACCCGCCGAAGCCCTCGTCGTCCATCTGCGCCACCATGTCCAGCACCCGCGTCTCCCGCTCGGGCGCCCCCTGGGGCAGCACGTTCAGGTGGTTGACCTTCGCGGACGTGAAGAGCATCGCCGCGCCGTTCGGGCAGGCGGCGACGCACGCGCCGCAGCCGATGCACTCGGCGTGCTCGAAGGCGAAGTCCGCGTCCGGCTTCGGCACCGGCGCGGCGTGGGCCTCGGGGGCCGCACCGGTCGGCGCGGTGATGTAGCCGCCGGCCTGGATGATCCGGTCGAAGGCCGAGCGGTCGACGACCAGGTCCTTGACGACCGGGAAGGCGGCGGCCCGCCACGGCTCGACGTCGATGGTGTCGCCGTCCTCGAAGGACCGCATGTGCAGCTGGCAGGTGGTGGTGCGCTCGGGCCCGTGGGCATCGCCGTTGATGACCAGCGAACAGGCGCCGCAGATGCCCTCGCGGCAGTCGTGGTCGAAGGCGACCGGATCCTCGCCCTTGAGGATGAGCTCCTCGTTGAGGGTGTCGAGCATCTCCAGGAAGGACATGTCGGGCGAGATCCCGTCCACCTCGTACGTGGACATGGCGCCTTCGGCGTCGGCGTTCTGCTGCCGCCAGACGCGCAGGGTGAGCTTCATGCGTAGCTCCGCTGGGTGGGGTGGACGTACTCGAAGACCAGGTCTTCCTTGTGCAGGGTGGGGGCCTCGCCGGTGCCGGTGAACTCCCAGGCCGCCGCGTAGCCGAACTCGTCGTCCTTGCGGGCCGCCTCGCCGTCCGGGGTCTGCGACTCCTCGCGGAAGTGGCCGCCGCAGGACTCGGCGCGGTGCAGCGCGTCCAGGCACATCAGCTCGGCGAGCTCCAGGTAGTCGACGATGCGGTTGGCCTTCTCCAGCGACTGGTTGAACTCCTCGCCGGTGCCCGGGACCTTGATCCGCCGCCAGAACTCCTCGCGGATCTGCGGGATGCGCTCCAGGGCCTTGCGCAGCCCGGAGTCGGTGCGGGCCATGCCGCAGAACTCCCACATCAGCTCGCCGAGTTCGCGGTGGAAGGAGTCCGGGGTGCGGTCGCCGTCGACGGAGAGGAGCAGGCCCAGCCGGTCCTCGGTCTCGGCCAGCACCTCCTGCACGGCGGGGTGGCCGTCGTCGACCTCGTCCTTGTGCGGGTTGCGGGCGAGGTAGTCGTTGATCGTGGCGGGCAGGACGAAGTAGCCGTCGGCCAGGCCCTGCATCAGGGCGGAGGCGCCGAGCCGGTTGGCGCCGTGGTCGGAGAAGTTGGCCTCACCGATGGCGAACAGGCCCGGGACGGTGGTCTGGAGGTCGTAGTCGACCCACAGCCCGCCCATCGTGTAGTGCACGGCGGGGTAGATCCGCATCGGCACCCGGTACGGGTCCTCGTCGGTGATCCGCTGGTACATGTCGAAGAGGTTGCCGTACTTGGCCTCGACCGCCTTGCGGCCCATCCGCTCGATGGCGTCGGCGAAGTCGAGGTAGACACCCTGGCCGCCGGGGCCTACTCCCCTGCCCTCGTCGCAGACGTTCTTCGCGGCGCGGGAGGCGATGTCACGCGGGACCAGGTTGCCGAAGGACGGGTAGACGCGCTCCAGGTAGTAGTCGCGCTCGTCCTCGGGGATCTTGTTCGCCGGGCGGTCGTCGCCCTTGGCCTTGGGCACCCAGATCCGGCCGTCGTTGCGCAGCGACTCGCTCATCAGCGTCAGCTTGGACTGGTGGTCGCCGGTGCGCGGGATGCAGGTCGGGTGGATCTGCGTGAAGCAGGGGTTGGCGAAGTAGGCACCGCGCCGGTGCGCCCGCCACACGGCGGTGGCGTTGGAGTTCATGGCGTTGGTGGAGAGGTAGAAGACGTTGCCGTAGCCACCGCTCGCCAGGACCACCGCGTCCGCGAAGTACGTGTCGATCTTGCCGGTGATCAGGTCCCGGGCGACGATGCCGCGCGCCCGCCCGTCGACGACGATCAGGTCGAGCATCTCGGTGCGCGGGTGCATCTCGATGTTGCCGGCCGCGATCTGCCTGCTGAGCGCCTGGTAGGCGCCGAGCAGCAGCTGCTGGCCCGTCTGGCCGCGGGCGTAGAAGGTACGGGAGACCTGGACGCCGCCGAAGGAGCGGGTGTCGAGCAGGCCGCCGTACTCGCGGGCGAAGGGCACGCCCTGCGCCACGCACTGGTCGATGATCTCTACGGAGATCTGCGCGAGCCGGTGCACGTTGGACTCACGGGAGCGGAAGTCGCCGCCCTTGACGGTGTCGTAGAACAGGCGGTGGATCGAGTCGCCGTCGTTGCGGTAGTTCTTCGCGGCGTTGATGCCGCCCTGCGCGGCGATGGAGTGGGCCCGGCGCGGGGAGTCCTGGTAGCAGAACTGGACGACGCGGTAGCCCTGTTCGGCGAGGGTCGCGCCGGCCGAGCCGCCCGCGAGGCCGGTGCCGACGACGATGACGGTCTGCTTGCGCCGGTTGGCGGGGTTGACCAGTTTCGCCTCGAAGCGGCGGGTGTCCCAGCGCTCGCCGACGGGCCCGGCGGGGGCCTTGGTGTCGGCGACCGGCGCACCGGTCGTGTAGTCGGCGTAGGTTGTCATGTCAGCTCACCACTCCGGTCATGACGCCCACGGGTACGGCGATGAAGCCCACCGTGAGCAGCAGCGCGAGGACGCCTGCGACGGTCTTCAGGGCACGGTCGCGGGTGCGGCTGCCGGCGCCGAGGGTCTGGGCGGCGGACCAGAAGCCGTGGCGGATGTGCAGGCCGAGGGCGAGCATCGCGACGAGGTAGATGACGTTGCCGTACCAGGTGGAGAAGGTGTCCACGACGTTCTGGTAGGGCTTGCCCGTCTCGAAGCCGCCGGAGTGCACGGTGCCGGTGGTCAGGTCGAGGATGTGCCAGACGATGAACAGGCCGAGGATGATCCCGCCCCACCGCATGGTGCGCGTCGCGTAACTGGCCCGCTTCCTCTTGTGCACGTAACTGCTGGGCCGCGCCTTGATGTCGCGGCGGCTGAGCTGGTACGCGGAGACGGCGTGGGCGACGACGGCGACCACGAGCACCACGCGGATCAGCCAGAGCGTCCACTCGTAGTGCATGAACGGCTCGCCGACCGTGCGCAGCCAGTGGGCGTACTCGTTGAACTCGGTCGTTCCGAAGAAGATCTTCAGGTTCCCGATCATGTGGGCGACCAGGTAGAGCAGCATGACGAGTCCGCTGACCGCCATCACCGTCTTCTTGCCGACGGTCGAGTCCCACACGGTGCGCGCCATGGACGGCCGTCGGTCCGTCCGCGTTGCCAGAGCCATGCCACAAGACGCTACGTGGGCGGAGCGGCATCGGTCCAAGACATGGTCTGCCTCGTTTCCATAGGCTGTGGCTATCGTGGGCGTAGGGTGGGTCTCATGCAGTTTCAGCAGCTCCAGTACTTCGTCGCGGTCGCCGAGACCCGGCACTTCACCCGGGCCGCGGAGACGGTCCACGTGGCGCAGCCCTCGCTGTCGCAGCAGATCAGGGCGCTGGAGCGGGAGCTGGGCGCCGACCTGTTCCAGCGCGCGCGGGGCAACATCACGCTCACCGACGCCGGCGAGGCGCTGCTCCCGCTGGCCCGGCGCATCCTCGCCGACGCGGACACCGCCCGGCACGAGGTGCTGGAGCTGGTGCGGCTGCGGCGCGGGCGGGTGCGGCTGGGCGCGACGCCGAGCCTGTGCACCGGGCTGCTGCCGGACGTGCTGCGTGCCTTCCACGACCGGTACCCCGGCGTGCGGCTCATGATCGAGGAGGGCGGCTCGCACGACCTGGTGCGGGAGCTGGCGCGGGGCGCGCTGGACCTGGCGCTGGTGGTGCTTCCGCTGCCCACCCCGTCGCCGGCGCTGACGACGGTCGAGCTGCTGCGGGAGGACCTGGTGGTGGTGTCGTCGCCGGAGGCGCCCCGGCCGGGCGGCGGCCGGCGCGCCGTACGCATCGCCGACCTGGAGGGCGAGCGCCTGGTGATGTTCCGGCACGGCTACGACCTGCGGGAACTGACGGTCGCCGCGTGCCGCGCGGAGGGCTTCGAGCCGGACTTCGCCGTGGAGGGCGGCGAGATGGACGCGGTGCTGGAGTTCGTGCGGGCGGGGCTGGGGATGGCGGTGGTGCCCCGGATGGTGGCGGCGCGGTCGGGGCGCGGTCTGCGGGTCACCCCGCTGGCCCGGCCGGGGTTGCACCGGACGATCGCGCTGGCACACCGCAGTGATGTGGCTCCTCCTCGGGCGGCGCGGGAGTTGCAGCGGATGCTGCTCGAGCGGTGATCGCCATGACCATATGATCACGCGATGCGCGAACTCTCCTCACTGAACCGGACTTGGCCCGGCAGGGCGGTCGCCGCCGCCGCGTCGGCACTGGGGGCCTTGGCGCTCCTGGTCGCGGCGCCCGGGCCGGCGGCGGCCGCCACCCCCCTGACACCGATGGACGCGTCCGCGATGAAGCTGACCGCCGACGACTTCCAGAGCCGGTGGGACGCCATAGCCGACATCGAGGCCGGCGGCGAGGTCACCAGCTACTTCGATCCCGCCGAAGACGCCCTCGGACCTTTGCTCGACGGACGCGGCCACACCGGCAGCCGTGGCCTGTGCCACGCGACCGATCTCGACCCGGCCTACTCCGTCGACGGGTTCTGCTGGAACAACGCCGACGACACCTCCCGCGAGTGGGTCCCCCAGGGCCTGACCGGCTCGCACGACGCCGCACCCGGCGGCACCTGGCTCGGCAAGTACGTGTACATCGCCTCCTGGCACTACACGGACAACGAGTTCGCTCGCATCACCGTGGTGGACAACTCCCCGGGGCAGCCCACCACTTACAATCACGTGCTCCTGGTAGACCCTTACGGCAGCGGCGCCTCGGCCGACTTCCGCGCGGTGGGCGACCCCGCCTCCACCCGGTCACCCAAGCCCGGTGCGCACGCGGACGGCATCTCCTGGTACGGCAACAAGCTGTTCCTGGCGACCGGCCATCAGATTCAGGTCTACGACCTGCGGCACCTGTGGAAGATGAGTGACAACGGCTCCGCCGCCGTCGGCGTCCACGACGGCAAGTCCTCGGCGCGGTACCACAATTACGCCCTGCCCATGATCGGCCTGTATCACAACGGCTCTCCCGGCGCCGCCTGCACGGACAGCGCGCCTTGCCTGACCTCGCTGAGCCTGGACCGGACCGGCGGGGACGGGCTGATCACCTCGGAGTTCCACGCGCGCGGCGGGCGGCCCGTGGTCCGCTGGCCGCTGTCCGGCAACGGGCTGCTGGAGACGGACACGGCGTCCAACAGCACGGGGACCGTGCGGGCGGAATCGGCCTTCCGCGTACCGGTCTGGAGGGTGCAGGGCGCGGCCTTCGACGGCGAGCACTACTACTTCAGCGGTGAGTGCCCCGAGTACGCCGGGGGCAGCGACCCGAACGTTCCGTACTGCATCCACTGGGCCCGGCCGGGCGGCGAGCCCCATGTGCTCACGTACGCACCGCCGTTGACGCAGAACCTGTCGTGGTCCCCGGTGGCGGGCCGCCTGTGGGGCATCAACGAGCGTGCGGACTACACCACCGGCAAGCGGGTCGTCTTCTCGCTCGACCCGCCGAGCTGATCGGACGACCGGTCCGAACGGTCCAGGCGGCCGGGGCGGTGCGTCGTCCCGGCCGGAGGGCGGCCCGGCTCAGCCCGTGGCGTCCACCAGTGCCAGTTCGTGCAGCCGCTCCGGTGGCCCCGGGCGGGCGTAGTACCAGCCCTGGGCCGTGTCGCAGCCGAGTATGCGGAGTTGTTCGGCCTGGGCGCCGGTCTCCACGCCCTCCACGGTGACCTTGAGGTCGAGGCTGTGGGCCAGGGCGACGATGCCCTCGACGATCTTGAGGTCGACGGGGTCGGCAGGGAACCGCTGCATGCTCTGGGTGAAGGAGCGGTCCAGCTTGAGGACGCTCACCGGGAGCCGGCGCAGGTTGGCGAGGTTGGAGTAACCGGTGCCGAAGTCGTCCAGGGCGATGTCCACCCCCAGCTCGGCCAGCCGGCGCAGCGGCTTGAGGAGGTCGTCGTCGGCGCCGATGAGGGCCGACTCCGTCACCTCCAGGCAGAGCGCGTCCGGGGTGACGCCGGCGCGCTCCAGGATGTCGACGGTGTCCTGGACCAGGCCGGGGTGGGTGAGCTGGCAGGGCGAGAGGTTGACGTTGATGCGCAGCGGACCGGCGGAGGCCGTCACGCCGTACCGTTCCCGCCAGGCGCGGGCCTGCCGGACGGACTGCTCCAGGACCCAGCGGCCCAGCGGCACGATCAGCCCGGTGTGCTCGGCGAGCGGGATGAAGCGGTCCGGGCCGAGGACGCCGTGCTGCGGGTGCAGCCAGCGCACCAGTGCCTCGGCCCCGTGCACGCTGCCGTCGCCGAGGTGGACCAGCGGCTGGTACTCGATGAAGAACTCGCCGCGCTCCAGGGCCGCGGGCAGCGCGGTCGTCAGACCGTGCCGGGTGATGACCCGGGCGTCGGCCTCCGGGTCGGCCAGCTCGAAGCGGTTGCCGCCCGCCGACTTGGCCCGGTACATGGTGATGTCGGCGCTGCGCAGCACCTCTGCCGGGCTGCGCTCGCCCGCCGGGCCCTCGACGACGCCGATGCTGCCGCGCACGGTCAATTCGCGGCCGTCGACGCTGATCGGGGCGAGCAGCGCGTTCATGATGCGCCCGGCGAGCTCGTCGACCTCGTGCGGGGTGTCGGGCCCGGTGGTCAGCGCCACGAACTCGTCGCCGCCGAGCCGGGCGACCATCTCGCCGGGCGCCGTGGCGCAGGCCTGCAGCCGGTCGGCCACCTCGACGAGGAGACGGTCGCCGGCCGCGTGGCCGAGACTGTCGTTGACGGTCTTGAAGCCGTCGAGGTCGAGGTAGCACAGGCCGAAGCGCTGTCCGGGGCCCGCGTTCAGGGCCTTCTCCAGGCGTTCGAAGAAGAAGCTGCGGTTGGGCAGGCCGGTCAGCGCGTCGTGCGTGGCCTCGTAGCGCAGCCGGAGGTTGAGCAGCCGGCGCTCGGTGGTGTCCTCCATCAGCGCGAGCTGGTACTGCGGGGTGCCGTCGGCGTCGCGCAGGAGGGAGACGGTGAGGTTGGTCCACAGGACGGTGCCGTCGGGCCGGTAGAAGGCCTTCTCCACGTGGTAGTGCTCGCGCTCGCCGCGCACCAGCTCGTCGTAGAGCCGCCAGGTCTGGGGCGCGTCGTCGGGGTGCGACCACTCGCAGACCTTGCGGCCGCCCATCGTGCGGTCGGTGATGCCGAACATGCGCATCAGCGCGCCGTTGACCTGGAGGACGTTGCCGTTCAGGTCGGCGATGCCGATGCCTATGGCGGCGCCCTCGAAGACGGCGCGGAAGCGGGCCTCGCTGGCGTGCAGGGCCTCGGCGACCACGCCCTGGGCCTTCAGGGCGGCCTGTGCGATCGCCTCCTGTTCGGCCAGGGTCCTGGCCCGCAGGGCCCCGGCGAACCCGGCCGCCATGGCGTGCTGGAGCCGGGCCGAACGGGCCCGCAGGTGCTCGGGGTCGCCGTCCTCGCCGCAGTAGAGCACCAGGTAGGCGTCCACGCAGTCCAGGGTCCGGGTGAGCGCCTCGGGGTCGGTGCAGTGCGCGTCGACGAGCGCCACGCCGACCGCCCGGGCCTCGTCGGCGTCGAAGCTCCGGGCCCGCAGCACCCCGCACAGCCTGCGGGCCAGCGGCAGCAGCTGTTCCTCGAACTCGGGCCGGGTCGACGACGTCGAGGTCACCGGGAAGACCGCCCGGCTCCAGATGGTCGCGAACCGGCGCAGTCTGTCCTCCGGCCCGCCCGGCTGTGCCGTCACGCCGTACGCCCCACGCCGGCGAACCCGGAGAAGGCGTACGGGTCCTCGTCCTCCGGCGCCCCCTCCGGCCGCCAGCGCGGCATCGGCACAAGTCCGGGTTCCACCATGTCGTACCCCTCGAAGAACCGCGCGATCTCGTCGCGCGAGCGCATGATCAGCGGGTTGCGGATGTCCTTGTACACGTCCACCGCGCCCCCGGCCCGCTCCGCGGGCAGCGGAATCCCCTCGAACGAGGCATGCGTGAGGACGAGCATGCTGCCCGGCGCGAGCGCGTCGCTCAACTCGGCCACCGCACCGTAGGGGTCGTCCGCGTCTTCCACGAAGTGCAGTATGGCAACCAGCAGCAGGGCCACCGGCCGATTCAGGTCGATCAGCCGCTCCACCTGGGGACTGGCGAGGATCTCCCGGGGCTTGAGGAGGTCGGCGGCCACGACGCCCGCGTCGTCGTTGCCCGCCAGGACCGCCTCGCTGTGCGCGACCGCCACCGGGTCGTGGTCGACGTAGACGACGCGGGAGCCGGGGCGGCTGCGCGCGGCCACCTCGTGGACGTTGCCGAAGGTGGGGATGCCGGAGCCGATGTCCAGGAACTGGTCGATGCCCTCCGCGGCCGCGAAGCGCACCGCGCGGCGCATGAACGCCCGGTTCGCCTGCATGGTCTTGGGGAGTCCCGGCATGAACTCCATGGCCTTGCGGGCCGCTTCCCGGTCCACCTCGAAGTTGTGCGAACCGCCCAGGTAGAAGTCGTAGATCCGGGACACGCTGGGCACCGAAATGTCGATGCTGCGGGGGGCCCAGGCGGGACGCTCCATCTAGCTCTCCAAGGCATAGGCGATCCGGTGTTCGAGCAGAGGCTACTGATCGCCCGCCAAACGGGCGAGTCCAACCGGAAATTGACCGTCCGTTCCCGGTCACTGCCCGCGGCACGTGCCACGCGCCGAGGTGGGCCGGGGCACGCGAACGGGGCCGTCCCCTCCGCCTGGGTGCGGAGGGGACGGCCCTCGGGTCGCGCGCGCCGGAAGTGGCGGGCGTCAGGCCGCTACTTCTTCGGCGCGCCGACCGGCTTGCCGTCGGGCGACACGGCGTACCAGGTGCCGCCGACGCCCTGGCCGTTGGTGTCGCCGGGCTTCTTGTCACCGGCGAAGGTGTAGATCGGCCAGCAGTCGACCGTCTGCTGCTCGGCCCCGTCGGGGCGGGTGAAGGTCATCAGGTCCTTCTTCACGACGCCCTCGGTGTCGTTCGGTTCCACGGGCGCCACAATGGGCCACTTCTCCAGGCACTCGCCGGTGCACGCCGACACGGGCTTCGGCCAGGCCTCGTCCTTCATGAAGCGGTAGACGGTCATCCCGTTCCCGTCGACGACGATCTCACCGAGCTTCGGGTCGTCGCGGGTGGACAGTCCGGGCGCGTCGTCCGCCTCGGCCTTCTTGCCGTCGGCGGCCAGCGCGTACCACTTGCCGCCCACACCCTGGCCCTTGGCGTCTCCCGCGGCGGTGTCCTTGGCGTAGCGGTAGGCCGGCCAGCCGCCGATGGTGAGCTGCTTGGTGCCGTCGGGCCGGGTGACCTCGCCGAGCAGCTCCTCGTCGATGCCCTCGCCGGCCAGCGCGTCGTCGGCGGCCACGGGCGGCCAGGCGGTGGCGCAGTCGTTCTCGCAGGTCGTCTTGGGCGGCTTGGCGGTGTCCGCGTCGAAGCGGTAGAGGGTACGGCCCGCTCCGTCGGTCACCAGTTCGCCGATCTCGGCGTTCGTGGAGACCGACAGCTTGCCCGCGGGCTGCGGCGCGTTCGCCGACGCCTGGGCGTTCGCGCCGGTGCCGCTGCCCAGTCCCTCGCCGGCCCCGGTGCCGATGTCGCCGACGTCTCCGGGCGCGGCCGTGGCGCCCACGTTCTGGCTGCCGGTGGCGCCGCCGCCGTCCTGGCCGCACGCCGTCGTCAGCGCCAGCACCACCGCGGCGCCCACCACGAGTGAGGCACTCCGCCAGGAGGTCTTCATCGTCAATCCCCGATCGTCACGAAGGTTCCGGGACGGCCGCGCGCCGCCGCACGACACTGGGTACGCACGCGGACGCCGGTCGTGTTCAACCGGGGCACGGTTTTCTTTTCCGGGCCCGAGCCATGCCGCGCCGGTCAAACCGCCGACCGCCCCGTGTACCTCCTTCGGGCCAATCGTCCGGTAATCGGGACTGTCCCGGCCCACGCGGGCCTCATGATCTGCTCGTGCATGGACCCGAACCGACCCGATCCGCCTGTGCCGGACGGGTGTTGGCCCTGGTGACGCTGACGTTCACGCTCGTCGGCGCGCCGGTCGGCCCGGCGCGGGCGGACGCCTGCGCGTACGCCTCGACGGGACCGGGCGGCGTCGACGCCGTGGCGGTCGCCGGGAGCGGCACCTGGCCCACCTTCCCGGCGTGCCCCGAGCCCTCCCCGACGCCTCCGCCCGCTCCGCCGCCGACGCCCGCGCCGCCACCGCCGAAGCCCACTCCCCCCCGCCACCGCCCGAGCCGGAACCCGAACCGTCGGCCGCCGCCCCCCGAGACCCGAGCGCCGCCTCCCGCGCCGCCCCCGCGACCGGCACCGGAGCGGCCCGCGCCGACCCCGCCCCCGGCCCCTCCGCCGGCGCCCACCCCCGTACCGGACCGGCCGGCGCCCCCCGCACCCTCCCCGTCCGTCACGCCCACGCCCCGGCCGTCGCTGAGTCCGGTGCACTACCCGCGCTACCGCGCCGCCCGTCCGCAGCAGCGGTCCTCCCGCGGGGCCACCTCGCCGCTCGTCTTCGTCCTGCTCATCACGGTGCCCGCGGTGGTCGCCGTCGCCGCGCTCCGTGCGCGCTGATCCCCTGGAGCCTGTCTTGCCGGAATGGCTTGTTCTCACCCTCGCGATGGTGGCCGCCGGTGTCGTGGTGGTCATCATCACCTTCGTGCGGCACCGCCGGGCGTCCGACGACGAGGACATCACCGAGACCCCGGACGTCATCGAGTACATGACGATGTGGATCGGTGTGGTGTACGCCATCGTCCTGGGCTTGGCCATCGCGGGTGTCTGGGAGGCGCGCAGCGCCGCCCAGGACCACGTCCAGGCGGAGGCGGTCGCGCTGCACGAGATCTCGGAACGCGTCCGCGTCTACCCGCCCGACGTCCGTGACCGCATCCGGGAGGATGTCAACGCCTATGTCGGACACGTCGTCACCACCGAGTGGAAGGTGATGGCCGACCGGGGCGAGGTGACCGAGCGCGGCACCGAGCTCCTCGACCGCGTCCGGGCGGACGTCACGGACTACGAACCGAGGACGGACTTCGAGGCCCAGGCGTACCAGCCGCTCGTCGACCAGGTGACCGCCGCGGACCAGGCCCGCATCGCCCGCGCGGAGTCGACCGGTGCGACGATGCCGGGCGTGGTGTGGTTCGGCCTCATCACGGGCGGTGTCGTCACGGTCGGAATGGTCTTCGCCCTGCAGATCCGGCGCACGGCCCGTGAACTGGTCCTGGCCGGGCTGTTCTCGGCGCTGATCGCCTTCCTGCTCTTCCTCATCTGGGACTTCGACGCACCGTTCAGCCGCGGTGTGGCGGCGTCGACGGACCCGTTCCTCAACCTCTTCCCCGGAGCACGGGACTGAGGTTCCCCGCGCCAGGGGGCGCCCGACACGCCGTCGGCGTCCCCTGAGCGGCCCACACGGCTGCCCCATTCGCGCGACTGCGATCGCGGCGGACCTTCCGGGTTCCTAGCGTTTCGGACATAGAGGTGCATTCCTGGCGTGAGCGGAACAGGTCCGCCCGCTGCTCCTCGGGACCCGGAGGATTCACATGCGCGCGATACCCGCCGCCTCGGTCGCACTGCTGGGCGTCGCCGCCCTCTCCGCCTGTGTACCGGCCCACGGTTCGACGTTCGGCTTCACCCTCAGCCCCGCCACCGTCGCGCCCGGCGGGGAGGTGACGCTGGGGGTGGGCCGCGGGGCCGGGGGCTGCGAGGGCCGCGTCACCGTCTCATCGGCGGTGTTCGACACGGTCACCATCCCGCGGCGCGAGCACTCGGCGACGGCGGAGGTCGACCAGGATGCCAGGCGCGGGGCGGTCTACGAGGTGAAGTTCGCCTGCGACGGCAGGACCGAGACCCTGGACCTGACCATCGCGGGCGGCCACTCCGACCGTCCCACGCACCAGCCCCGCCACCCCGACAAGGGCGTCCACGCCGGCGAGGGCGGCAGCGTCGCCGGGCTCGACATGACCGAGATCGGGCTCGGCGCCCTGCTCGTCGCGGGCTCGGTCGGCGCGGCGTACCACCTCTCGCGCCGCCGGTCCGGCGAGGACGCGGCCTGAGCCTCCACCGACGGGAGTTCGCCCCGGACCCTTCGCGGGTCCGGGGCGAACTGCCGTCGAACTGCCGTGTCGGTGCCGAAGGGGTCCGGACGGGTCCGCCCCCGAAGGCGGAGCCCGTACGGCGGCCTGCGGGGACGGGTCAGTAGCGGCGCTCGGCGCGGCGGCGCATCCAGAACAGGCCGCCACCGGCGACGGCCGCGGCGACGAGTCCGCCGCCGATCGCGATGTCGGTCGGGGTGGCCCCGCTGGTGCTGCTGCCGCCGATGCCGCCGCGGACGCCGCCGATGACGGTGAAGGCGGCCGGACGCGTCAGGCGCCGGCCCGAGCAGTTGACGGTGATGTCGTACGAGCCCGGGCGGGCGTCCTCCTTGATGGTGGCGGTGCCCTTGGACGTCTCGTTGGCGCCCTTGACCGGGGTCAGGTGGGTCGTCCGGAAGGCGTCCGAGGTCATCGTGCCGCCCTGGGGGCAGCCGTCGACCGTGACGGTCATCTGGCCGCCGCGGGCGATCACACTGGGCAGGGCGACGATGTTGCTCGGCTGGTGGTGGTCGCCGCCCGCGGTGGCCGTGGGGGCGGCCAGCCCGAGGACAGCGACCGCGGCGCCGGCGGCCGCGAGGGCACGAGTGTTGCGCATGTGATCCTCCGCGAAAGACGCCCCGGGACCCGTCCCCGGTCGATCGGCGAGAAAGCGTCTCCCAGAAAGACCCTCAGTTGCCCTGCGCGGGGCCGCATTTCGGGAATGGTCCGTCCTGGTGAGGGGCGTACCCGGCCGGAACCGCGGGAGCCGATATCGCCGCAGGTCACGGACTGTCGGGCCATTCCGTCCGGCCGCGTCCCGGATGGCTCACCGCCGGGCGGCCCCGCCACCCGTTCGCCACCGCCCCGATGCCGGTCGCCCGCGCGGCGCTTAGCGTGCCCGTATGCGCGAACGACACGGCGACGGCCGGGTCGAGAGGGGAAGGCCAATGGACGCGTCCGAGTGGGCCGAAGAGGAGGAGCGGCGCAGGAAGCGCGCTCCCTGGGGCGTGATAGCGCTGGTGCTGCTGACCGGGCTCGCGCTCATCCGGAACGGTTCGGGGGAGTTCGACCAGGGCCCGCCGCAGCCCGCGTCGGCCGCCGCCTCGGACGCTCGCGCCGCTGACGAGGCCGAGCCCGCCACGGGACTCGCCCCGCTGTCGTACTCGGTGCCCGACCGGGTCGGCATCCCCGCCATCCAGGTCGACGCGCCCGTCATGCCGGTAGGCCTCGACGCCGAGGGCTGGGTCGACGCGCCGCCCGCCGAGGACCCGAACCTGGCAGGCTGGTTCACCGGCGCGGTCACCCCGGGCGAGAAGGGCACGGCGGTCGTGGTCGGCCACGTCGACAACCAGCAGGGCCCCGCCGTCTTCTACGGACTCGGCGCCCTCAAGAAGGGGAACGAGGTCGAGGTGCACCGCCAGGACGGGAAGACGGCGGTCTTCGAGATCTACGGCATCGAGGTGTTCGCGAAGGACGACTTCCCCGGCGACCGGGTGTACGCGTCCAAGGGGAGCCCCGAACTGCGGGTCATCACCTGCGGCGGGGGTTTCTCCAAGCAGAACGGCTACGAGGGGAACGTCGTCGCCTTCGCCCGGATGACCGAGGTCCGCTGAGCGGGCCCCGGTCCTCGGGCGAGGCGGGCGTCAGACGAACCGGCGGCGCGGGACGGTGAGGTGGTAGCCGGAGTCCAGCAGCTCGGGCAGATACCTGCGCAGGGCCCGGACGCTCTGCGAGCGGTCGCCCCCGGCGTCGTGCGAGAGCACCACGACGCCGGGGGCGGCGCCGTCCTCGACCCGCTCGACGATGGTGCCGGTGCCGGGGGTGGTCCAGTCGAGGGTGTCCACGGTCCAGGCCAGCGGTTCCATGCCCAGCTCCGCGCCGAGCTGGAAGGCTGCGCGGTTCCACGCCCCGTAGGGGGCCCGGAACCAGCGGGGCGCCTCCCCGTAGGCCTGCTCGACGACCTCGCACGTGCGCTCCATCTCGGAGCGGATGCGGCGCCGGGTCAGCCGGGTCAGCAGCGGGTGCGACCAGGTGTGGTTGCCGACGACGTGTCCCTCGTCGGCCATCCGGGACAGCAGGTCCCGGTTGTGGTCGGCCATCTCCCCGCAGACGAAGAACGTCGCGCGCACGTCGTACTCGGCCAGTGTGTCCAGGATGTCCGGCGTGTAGCGGGCGTCGGGGCCGTCGTCGAAGGTGAGCATCATGATCCGGCCCCGGCCCGACACCCGCAGGATCGGCTCGCTGCGCACCGGGGGCTGCCGGGGCGCGTCTCCGGGCGCGCCGTACCCGGTCAGGGGCTGGAGGCGGTAGGCGGACGGCTTGAGCGGGCGGCGTGCCGCGGGGCCCGGGGCGGGCGCGGCCGTCGGGGCCGGTCCGCCCCCCGGACCCACCGCCAGTACGCCGGCGGTGCCGACCGCACCGGCGGCCGCGACACCGGCCAGCAGGGCGCGGCGCCGGATGAGCAACTGATCCTTCTGCATGACTCATCAGTCGCCCGGCAGGGGTCCGGCGCACCTGAGAAACACCGGGGCGGCGGCACGGAACCACCCGCACGGAGCAGGGTCGCGAGCGCCTCCGATAGCCTCGCCGCGTGACGGAACAGCACGCCCAGCGGTTCGAGCGGGGCACGGACGGACCCAAGGTCATCGTCGTCGGGGTGGACGGCTCCGACTCCTCGCTGCGGGCGGCCGCCTACGCCGGCGGCCTGGCCCGGCGGCAGCGCGCGCTGCTCGCCGTGGTGTACGTGCAGCCGGTGCTGGCGGCGGGTGCCGCGCTCGGGGCTCCGGTGGCGGAGACGACCGACGAGATCGCCGAGGACCTGGTGGCCCGGATCCGGGAGGCGACCGAGCGGGCCAAGGGGATATTCGACGTGCGCTGGGAGTTCCACACCTTCCGCGGTGATCCGTACAACGGACTGGTGAAGGCGGCCGACGAGCTCAAGGCCGACGCCGTGGTCGTGGGCGCCTCGGAGCAGGCCGGGCACCGGATCGTGGGGTCGGTCGCGGTGCGGCTGGTGAAGGCGGGGCGCTGGCCGGTGACCGTGGTGCCGTAACCGGCCTCGGTGGCGAGCGCGTCGTGGCCTCCGCGACGGGCGTGTACGAGTCATCGTGACTCACCGTCAGCCGTTCGCCGTTCGCCGTTCGCCGTTCGCCGTTCGCCGTTCGCCGTTCGCCGTTCGCCGTTCGCCGTTCGCCGTTCGCCGTTCACAAAGAGGTGAGGCGCATGGCCGGGTTCCGTATGGGAGAAGGCGTTCTCCGCCGCGAACCCATCGAGCAGATCCAGGACACGGACGGCGGCGAGGGCGCCGGCCTGCGGCGGACGCTGGGGCTGTGGCAGCTGACCGCGATCGGTGTGGGCGGCATCATCGGGGCGGGGATCGTCCCCCTGGACGGCACGGTGGCCAGCGGCACGGCGGGCCCGGCGGTCCTCGTCTCCTTCCTCATCGCGGGCGTCGCGAGCGCGGCGGCGGCCCTGTCCTACGCCGAGTTCGCCGGCATGATCCCGAAGGCGGGCTCCGCCTACACCTACGGGTCCTCGGTGAGCTGGCGAGCTGGTTCATCGGCTGGGACCTGCTGCTGGAGTACACGGCGATCGTGACGGTGGTCGCGCTCGGGATCTCGGGCTACTTCAGCTTCCTGGTAGGGGACGTGGGCGCCGACATCCCCAACTGGATGCTGGGCGCGGCCGGTACCGGAGAAGGCCACCGGGGCCACCTGTTCGCCGCGCTGCTGTGCCTGCTCATCGCGTTCCTGCTGAACCTGGGCATCAAGAACGCGGCCCGGTCCGAGAGGGTCGTGGTGGTCCTGAAGGCGCTGGTGGTGCTGCTGGTGATCGCGGTCGGCGTCTTCCACATCGACACCTCGAACTGCGACCCGTTCTTCCCCTACGGGGTCGGCGGGGGGGGCACCGGCGCGGCGACGGTCTTCTTCGCGGCCTTCGGCTACGACGCCATGTCGACGGCCGCCGAGGAGTCCAAGGACGCCCAGCGGCACATGCCGAAGGCGATCGTCTACTCGACCCCGCACCAGCACAGAGGGCCCGCCAACAAGCTGACGGGCCCTCATGTCGCATCGGGGCTAGGGCATGAATTGCGGAGACATGATCTCCAGACTCCAAAGATCACCGTCTGCCGGGTAGACCCCGCGAGTCACCTCAGGGTCCTTCACCACGTACGCGGAGACACCAGTGGAGCGAGCCGAAACTACCCGGTAACCGGAGTAGTCAAGCTGGGGCTCCACCAGCTCGACGTCCCCGTGCCCCTTGAGCTCACCTGCCACTTCCTGCCAGCTCGTATAGGGCTCGCAGTCGATCTGCAGGTTCTCGGAAACGGCACGGCGAAGGTCCGGGAGGGAAGCCAATCTGTGCATCTGCACGGATACCGTCTGCACGACCCAGTCAGACGGCTGCCCGCAGGTGACTTCCAGTATGCCGTAGTCCCGCCGGAGCACCTTGTCCTTCCCTCGCCCCTGGACGTCGTCCACGTAATCAAGGGGCAGACTCAGCGTTGCTTCCTCCAGTCGGGTGCCGACGCCGAAACCCAGCGCGGAACCTGTTCGGATGACCTCTGCAACGAAGACTCGACCTTTCATCCCAGCTTCTCCAAAGCCTTGATCAGGTACTGCAGTTCAAGGGCGCGGTTCTTGGTGTTGCCCCAGTTGTGCTTGTTCATTTCGGTCTGCGCGGCACGGGCCTTCTGGATCAGGTCCTTGCGGAGTTCAGGGCTGCTCTTCAGCGTGTCGAGAACTTTCTGGACACTCTTGTTGGACGCCCACCCGTGTGACATACGAAGCGGCTTGGCTCCGATCCCGCCGACCTCGTCACCGAACACGCGGACCTCATCCGCACCTACGTGCAGGTGCGCGCCCTTCGTTGCCCAGTCAGGAGCCATGGGAGACACCCGGACGCCGCAGACATCATTGTGCACCAGGACTGGCGTATCGCCGGCCAGCACATAGAAGGTGTGCAGCGCCTCGACGGTGAGGTTGTATGTCCGGGCCTGGTCGATGAACGGCCGGTTCTCCTGCACCGTGGCCGGAGATCCGTCCAGCGTCCGCAGAGTCGTTCCCGGCTGAAGGTCACCGGCCTCGACCCACTCCGCACGCGACGGGGACCAGAAGGGGTGCTCATGGGTTGCGGTCAGCGTCTCGGATCCGCGACTCGTCGAGATTTTCAGCGCGCTGAAGGACTGGTCCTGATCCGTGACAATGAGATCCTCGACGACGCGGGCTTCTGTCTGCCCAGTAACCGGGTCAGTGGCGGTGACTGTCTCACCTGGCCTGATCGACTCGATGTTCTTGCGGGAACCGTCCGCCATTAGCACCTTGGTCCCGGCAAGGAAACATGTCGCGCACTTCACCACCCGTCCCGCGCGCGACTTCTCGATAATATCCTTGATCTTATCGATACTCTTGACCGACTTGATCTTCCCGGCGGGAAGCACGGTCACTGTCGCCCACAGGCAGTCACTCAGGGTCGGGTCAGTAGCGCATCGCTTGATGTCGTTGAGACCCGTCAGTTCCCAGAATATCTCGGTCGTAACCTCGTCGACCTTGGGAATGACGATCTCTCCACCGCTCATCATGCAGGGCGGGAGAGTATCCCGGTAGATGTTGATGAAGCACTTCGGCTTCTCTTCTTTTTCCCGCTCCGCCTTACGCTGCTCGGCAGCCAGCCGACGTTCCTCGGCCAGTTCGGCTTCCCGCTTCGTGACGACGTCATCCCAGGCTGCCTTTGCGTCGGCTTCGGCTTCGTCGGCACTCTTTCCCGCATCGAGCGCTGCCTGGTGCGCATCGTCAGCCGACTTGCGGGCCATTTCGGCAGACGCCCGCGCATAACTCGCTGAGAATGCGGCGTCCGCAGCGGACTCTTCGGCGTTGACAGCGTCCTGTTGGGCGCGGTTGGCCGCGTTGCGTGCGGTGGTGGCGGATTCCTGGGCATCCGCGGCGCTGGCTTCGGCGCGGCCAGCAGCTTGGTCGGCCTGGGTCGCGTAGCCGTCTGCTTCCTTGGCGCTCGCTTCGGCAGCGAGGCGTGACCTTTCGGCGTCGTCGGCGGCGTTGTTGGCGATGTGTGCGGCCTGGGCGGCCCGGTGGGCGTCCTCCCGGGCCTTTGTGGCGATCATCTCGCCTTCCGCGATGAGCCGGTCGACCTGGGCGATGTGAGTGTAGGCGAGTTGGTCCTTGCGATCGGCCATGTACTGGCCGGCCTGGATGAAAGTGTGGAGCTCGTTGGCGGGTGCGTTCAGCGCGATCTTTGCGGCTGCCCTGACCTCGGGACCATCGTCGTTGAAGAGCTTCGACGCTGCGGCTCGCTCATCCGTGTTGCGAGCGGAGTACTGCGTTCTGTTCAGGAAGGTCCGCAGGGCGGGGATGCTGCCGTCCAGCAGCGCCGCCTTCGCCTTCTCCTTCGTACTGGTGCCGCCCGTGTTGTAGATCTTGCTGATCTCGGCGCGGTAGTCCGCCTCGGCCGCTTCGTACTGGCCGGTCAGGTAGAAGTCCCGCACCTGCTCGTCAGTACCCTTCAGCGCCTCGACCGCCGCGGTGCGGACCTTGTCGTACGGACTCGTGGTGGAGAGGTCGGCGACTTGCTGACGCATCTCGTCCGCCACACCGGACTGCCAGCCGGTGCGCAGATATTCGAGCACAGCGTCATCGGACCCGCTCAGGGCCTGGGCGGCGGCGTCCTTTCGCCAGGAGCCGTAGTACTTCATGGCTCGCAGCGCTATCTCGCGGCCCTGCTCGGCGATGGCGGTCTTGTCGGCATCAGGCTTGGCGAGCTCGGCGGCCAGCGCCTTCGTGTCGTCTTCGATCGCCTGACCGTCCGCGACCGACTTGGCCACGTCCCGGGTGAACTCGTGAGTGACGGCCTGCTGCGTCTTGGCGCGTTCGATGGCTGCGTTGGTGCGTGCGGCGAGGTCTTCGGCTTCGGTCTGCCGGGCTAGGGCAAAGGTCGTCTTCGCAAGGGTAACGGCCTGCTCTGCGCTGTCGGCCGCCGCGTCGGCGAGCTTGGCCTGTGCCGTGGACTTGGCTGCCTGCTCGGACGCCTCCCAGGCATACTTGGCCGCGTCTTCGGCCGCGTCCGCGGCCTTGTCGGCATGTTCCGCCGCCGAGTTCGCGGCGTCACGCGCTGCGTTCGCGGCCGTGGCCGACTTACGCGCCAGGGACTCAGCGGCATTCGCCGCACGGTTCGCCTCATTCGCGTGCCGACGCGTTTCCGCCGCAGCTGCACGTGCTTCCGCTGCGGAGCCTCCTGCTGCTTCAGCGTATCCGGCTGCGGCGTCGGCGGCGTCGGCGGCGTTGTTGGCGTTGCCGCTCGCGGACTTCGCCGCGCCGACGGCTTCGGCAGCCGCCAGTGATGCCAGTCCGGCCTGTTCGGCGGCCTTCGCGGAACGCCGGGCGAGTTCACCGGCCTTACGCGCCTCAGCCGCACGGTCGCGGGCCGCGTCCGCCTTGTCCCGGTCCTTTCCGGCCGCGATCGCCGCCTTCGACGCACGCGCGGCCGCATCGGCCGCCGCGACGGCCGCGTTGGCGGTCTGTGCCGCCGCGAGAGCGGCACGGCGGGCGGAACGGTTGGCAGCGTTGGCGGCACCGATCGCGGTCTGCGCCGCGTCGGCCGCAGCGCGGGCCGCGTCGGCGGCCTGCTGAGACTTGACCGACGCGCGCTGCGCGTCGTCCTTGGCGGCCTCGGTTTCCTTCGCCGCGCGCTGCGCAGCCTCCTCGGCCAGCACCCCTGCGGCAACCGCCTTGGCGGAAGCCTCCTCAGCCTTGTCGGTGGCCTGCTCGGCCTGCTTGCCAGCGGTTTCGGCCTGCTTGATCAGTTGTTCGATCGTGGCATGCTCCTGGTCACGGTTGCGTGCCACGAACTGGCCGACATCCAGGAATTCCAGGACGTCCTCGTAGGTGCCCAGGAGAGCGAGCCTGGCAGCCGCCTTCACATTCGTGCCGCCTGAGTTGTAGATCCTGGAGACTTCGGCCCGGTCGTCGGACTCCCGCTTGTCCCACTGCTCGACCTCGAGGAAGTGCGTCACATCCTCCGGCGTGCCCTGCAGAGCGGCCTTGCCGGCTTCCTGCACGGCCGTCCCACCGAAGTGAATCACCTTGGCGGCTTCTGCCCGCTGGTCCGCCTCATACGGTGCCTTCCAGCCACCGGCCAGGAAGGCCTCCACGTCCGCGGGCGTACCGAGGAGAGCCTTCTTCGCGGCCTCCCGAACCGACGTACCGCCAACGTTCACCACTCGGGCGACATCGACCCGGTCATCGACCACCTGCAGCGCAGGCATGTCCGTGAGGAACGCCCGAATGTCCTCGTCCGAACCGAGCAGTGCTTGCTCAGCCGCTTCCCGGATGCCGGTTCCCCCGGTTTCCCACAGCTCTACGACTTGACTGCGGAGTGCGGGAATCTCCGGGTCTTCCTGTGCCGCCGCTGGTGACGCCGACAGCAGTCCGAAGCACAGCGTGGTGGCCAGCATGGACGCGGAAGCGGCCCTGAGGCCGAACCGTCTGCCCTTTGAGGTTCTGGTTGTTCGCCTCAGCGGTATGAGGCGAGAGCGGTGTTTCACCTGACGATCCTTCTCGAAGTACGCAGACGTGAACATGCGTGAGTGCTGGGGGGGTTGAGGTGGGCCAGACCACCGTGTAAGCCCTGGTGGACGAGGGGGGTCACGCTGGATGGATCTTACATCTGCTTTACTTTTGTGACCCTGATGGGTTTGACTCCTCCCGTTTCCTTCACATGCTCAACTTCTTCTGAGAGGTCCTCATGGCGACATTTCCTGCCCGGAAGCTGATACTGGGTGGCGCAACGGCTGCGCTGGTGACGGGTCTTGGCGCAACCGCGCTGGCCGCGCCCCAGGACGCTGCTCCGGCCGCTGAGCGTGCGGCCGCCGAGATGCCGGTGGCGGTCGAGGACTTCAACTACCCGCAAGCCGACAAGATCCTGGCGGAACGGGGCATCACACTGAAGCGCGGTGACGGGCACATCACGCTCACGTCGATCACCGACCCTGGTGAGTGCATCGCGGACCCGTCGAACATCCTTGTCGAGGCCCACGCAGGCAACTACAAGTTCTGCTTCCACTCCAACGCCAAGACCGGCTTTCTGACGATGGAGATCCGGGACACCTTCACTCTCTGGACCGGCGAATCGGCTGTGAAGGCGACCCTGACACCCAACGGTGGCGGGGCACAGGAAGTCGTCAACATCCCGGCCAACGACTTCCAGCCCGTCGGCGAGTCCGGTGACTCCGGCGTGCGCTCCACCCTTGTCGAGATCCGCCTTCAGGGCTGACCCTCGCGGGCCCGGCGCCAGGACGTTCCAAGCACTGCACGGCCGCGGCAATCGCCTGGTGCCAAGTGCCTCGGCCTCGGCGGCTCGCGATCACGTCCGGGCCCGGCAACCACGCTGAGCGTCGAGGTCATCATCTGAGAGTGCCACGGCAGCGCCGGCCAGGAGTGAGACCGGATCTGGCCGGCCTCCACCGTCACCCTGCCCCTGCATACAGTCACGAGAGGGACGACCGCGGCCTGTGCCTCCGGTGTGGCGCTGTGCTCCGCCCGGGGCCGTCGACTGTCCAGAACCACTGAATGATGTAAGGGACATCACCATGATCAACAATCCTCGGCGCGCGACGCCGGCCAGTGTGGCTTCGCGTGTGCGCAGGACGGTCACGAGTGCCACGCTCACGGCGGCCGTTGTCTCCGGCGTCCTCGTCGGCCCTCCCGCCCAGGCCGTTGTCGGCAGCCCCGTCGACAACGGTGACTTCACCTACACGGCGCGGATCGTCGTCGGCGAGCATGACCGTGCCTGCTCCGGTGCGCTCGTGGACCCGCAGTGGGTCATGTCCGCGGCCAGTTGCTTCTCCGTCGACGGAAGACCGGCCATCGGCAAGCCGGAGACGGCCACCACGGTCACGATCGGCGGAACGGACCTGACACAAACCGGTGACAGCGTCCAACAAGCCGTTGACCTGGTGCCCCACCCCGACCGCGACCTCATTCTGGTCCGGCTCGCCCAGGCGATCACCGCCCCGGCCATCAAGCCGGTCAAGCTGGCCACCACTCCGGCCGTCGCAGGCGAGAAGCTGACCAAGGCCGGCTTCGGGCGCACCGAGACCGAGTGGGTTCCAGGCAAGCTCCACACCGGCACGTTCACCGTCGCTTCCACCACCGCCACCGATGTCAACCTGAACGGCTCGGACACCGCGACCGTGTGCCAGGGCGACGCCGGCGGGCCGGCCCTACGCTCTGTCGACGGCGTCCCCGAGCTCGTCGCGGTCAACGCGCGCTCCTGGCAGGGGGGCTGTCTGGGCACCGATCCCGCCGAGACTCGCACGAACGCGGTCGACACCCGGGTCGACGACCTGGGAGGATGGGTCGCGATGGTGACTGGCGCGCGCTGGGGCCAGGCGGGCGAGAGCGCCGCCGCGTCGCAGGAGCTGTCGGGCGACTTCGACGGTGACGGCAGGACCGACACAGCGACGCTGCACAAGTACGCACCGACCTCGAGCGGGGCCAATCACACCGCGCTGTGGAAGTTCACCAGCACCACGTCGGCGTCGTACAGCCCAGTGCGCGGGTGGGACAGCGTGGCGGCAGGGTCGGGGTCGTGGGACTGGGAGCGGTCCAAGGCTGTCGCGGGCGACTTCAACGGGGACGGCAAGGACGACGTAGCGGTCCTGTACAAGTTGTCTCCCGCGGCCGACGGTCGCAATCGGACCGCGCTGTGGACCTTCCTCAGCAACGGCCCCGGTTTTGACGCGCCGGTCGTGAAGTGGAACAGCACCTCCTCGTGGAACTGGGACCGCTCCAAGCCGATTGCGGGCGACTTCGACGGTGACGGCAAGACGGACGTCGGTGTCCTCTACAACAACGGCCAGAACGCCGACGGCCGCAACGTCACCACGCTGTGGACGTTCACCAGCAACGGCACGGGTTTCGGAGCACCCGACGCGGAGTGGGCCTCCACCTCCTCATGGGACTGGGACCGCTCCAATCCCGTGACGGGCGACTACAACGGCGACGGCAAGACCGATGTCGCCATCCTCTACAACAACGGCCAGAACGCCGACGGCCGCAACCAGGTCCGACTGTGGACTCTGAGCAGCAACGGTCCCGGCTTCGACGCGCCGGTCGACCAATGGTACTCCGGCACCACGTCCTGGGACTGGAACCGGTCCAAGCCCGTCGCCGGCGACTTCAACGGTGACGGCAAGGACGACATCGCCATCCTCTACAACAACGGCCAGAACGCCGACGGCCGCAACCAGACCAAGCTGTGGACCAGCAACGGCGACACGTTCGAGGCGCCCGTCACCAAGTGGGAATCCGGCACCGGTTCCTGGGACTGGAACCGGTCCAAGCCCGTCGCCGGCGACTTCGACGGCGACGGCAAGGACGACGTCCACGTCCTGTACGACTACGGTCGGCAGGCCAACGGCTCCTACCGCTCCGCCTGGTGGCGCTTCAGCAGCACCGGGAACGGCTTCGACAACCCCTACCGCGTCTGGGACAGCAGCAACATCGCCCCTTGACACAACCACCCGTCAAAGCACGGGCTTGTTCGGGCGACGCCCGAAGGGGCGTGGACGGCGGTGTCGATGCCCGTGCCGCCGGACGGCCCGGGCACAGGCCGTCCGGCGCCGACCTCACCGCCTGTCTCCGGGGCTCGGCGCCATGCTGGACGCCCTCGACCACGTGGAGGTCGGCTGACCCCTGGGGCTACTTCCCCATCACCAGCCCGTCCTCGGCCGCGCCCCGGCTCAGCACGACGTCGCGGACGCGGTCGCGCACGGCCTTCACCTCGGCGCCCTTGTCCAGCGCGCGGTTGAGGTTCACCACCCGGCCGGCGTCGACGTCGAACAGCTGCGGGACGAACTCGGCCTTCGTCACCCGCCAGCGCTCGCCGGGCCGGTCGGGCGGGGCGAAGGTGAAGCGGCCGATGGACGACTGGTTGCCGCGCGGGTCGCGTTCGCCGTCGCCGTTGATCATCTCGCCGGCGATCTGGTCGCCCATCCCGTAGACCACCCAGGTGCCGTTGACCTTCTCGTACGCCTGGGGCACATGGGCGTGGGTGCCGAGGATCAAATCGATGGCGGGGCGCTCGCCGGCGCGGGCGGCGGTCAGGCTCCGGGCCAGCGTCAACTGGTCCTGGTCGGGCTCGTCCTGCCATTCGGTCCCCCAGTGCAGGGACACCACGACGACGTCCGCGCCCTCCTCACGGGCGGCCCGGGAGTCCGCGACGATCCGCTCCTCGTCGATCATGTCCACCGCCCAGGGCTGCCCGTCGGGCAGCGGGTGGCCGTTGGTGTGGAGGGTGTAGGCGAGGTGGGCGACCTTCGCCCGGCCCGCGCGCAGGACGGTCGTGGTGCGCGCCTCGGCCTCGGAGCGCGCCGTCCCCGCGTGCCGCACACCGGCGCGGTCGAGGGCGTCCAGGGTCCGGCGGATGCCGTCCGCGCCGTCGTCGACGCTGTGGTTGGAGGCGGTGGAGCAGCCGTCGTAGCCGGTGGCGGCCAGTGCCTTGGCCACCTCCGGCGGGGACTTGAACAGGGGGTAGCCGCTGTAGTCGCCGTTCGCGCCGTACACCGTCTCCATGTGGCACAGGGCCAGGTCGGCGCCGGAGACGACGGGGCGGGCGCCCGCCAGCATGGGGCGGAAGTCGTAGCCCGTGCCGCCCGCGTCGAAGCGGGCCCGGTCGATGATCGAGTCGTGCGGCAGCACGTCGCCGGAGGCGACCAGGGTGAAGGCGCCGTCGTCCGCGGCGGACGGGGCCGGGGCCGGTGGCTTCGGCTTCGGTGGTTCGTGGTCGCGGGCCTGGCAGGCCGCGCCCGCGGCGAGGAGGGCGGTCAGGGCCAGGGCCACCTGCCGACTGCGTGTGATCATCCGTTCACTCCGCTGGGGTCGCACACACCGAGGAAAAGTCACATTTACTGACAAACAGGTAATGGGTTCGCTGTGGCCCCGGGCGGCTCCGACACGCTCATTAGCCCGTCCGGCGTGCGCGAACAGGGTGCGCCGACCGTTCGTCGAACCGTTCGTCGACACGATCGACCGTCCGTCGCACACCCGTGCGCGTGCCCTGTCCCCCGACGGCACCCTGCGATGCCATACGGCCATGACGGCCGGAATCACCCTGATGGACAGGACCAGCGAGACGACCGCCGAGCACGAGCTCGCCGCACTCCAGCGCGAGCACGGCCGGCCGCTCTTCGCGCTGCTGCTGCGGCTCAGCGACGGGGACCGGCAACGCGCCGAGGACCTCGTGCAGGAGACCCTGGTGCGCGCCTGGCAGCACCCCGAGGCGCTGCGCGCCGACGACTTCGACTCCGTACGCCCCTGGCTGCTCACCGTGGCCAGGCGCCTGGCGATCGACGCGCGGCGGGCCCGGCAGGCGCGCCCCGCCGAGGTCGGCGACGCCGTGCTGGAGAACGCGCGGGTCTGCGCCGATCACGCCGAACGGGCCGCCGCCGCCCTGGACGTGCGCGAGGCTGTGAAGACTCTCACCCCCGAGCACCGTGAAGTCCTGGTGCTGGTGTACTTCCAGGGGGCGAGTGTGGCGGAAGCCGCGGCAGCCCTGGGCATCCCACCCGGTACCGTGAAGTCCCGCGCGTACTACGCGCTGCGCGCCCTGCGCAGGGTGCTGCCGGGATACGCCGCCGACCTGCGGTGAAACCGACCGGATGGTCAAGCCTCCGTAAAGCGCCTTGCCCAGGACCCCGGTTGAGTAATCGGCTGTCCTCATCCGTGTTCCGGACGGGGGCCCATGACCCGGGTCGGGCGACGCGCACGCACCGGAGGAAGGCAGGAAGGGATGCTGCACAGAGGTCAAGAGAGCACGGACGGCGCCGGTGGAGGCGAACTGACCGTCCCCATGGCGTGGTTGTACGCCGAGTACATCGCCGACGAGCTGCTGCGGACCGGCGACCTGATGCCGCCGACGTCCTTCGAGTTCCGCGCCGGACGCGACGCGCTGGCGCTGACCGTCTTCCTGTCCGACACCGAGGACGAGCTGAGCGGCATCCGGGTCGTCACCCGGCTGGAGACCTGGCTGTCGCTGACCGCCTACGACCAGCCGTGGCAGGAGTGGGTGCGCGTGCGCCTCGCCGAGGTCACGGCCGACGCCGTCGCCGCCGGCCGGCACTCGCCGGACCTGGACATGGCGCGGGCCGCCTGGCGCTGGCTCGAGGAGACCGAACTGCTCGCCCCGGACCTGAACGCGGTGCCCGGCGGAGCGCCGGTGACCGGCGAGGACGAGGGACCGAAGGTGTGGACGCCGGCCTGGCAGCTGGGTCTGCCGCTCGGCCACCTCGCCATCCATCTTTTCTGATTTCCCCGAGCAGGGACCAATCCGCCGGCCCCGCCGCTCCGAACCCCTTGGTCGCGATTCCGTACGTGGCTTGAGTGATTCGGCGGTCCGGTGCGTACGGGTGGGAGCACCGAGTAACCCCACCCGCACCCAACGGCACGAGGATTCGGCATGAGGTCCCTGGAAAGCCATCGTGACGTCGGCGCCTACGCGCTCGGCGTGCTGGACGAGGCGGACGCGTTCCGCTTCGAGGACCACCTCATGGAATGCCCTCGGTGCGCGACGCGGGTGACCGAATTCGGTCCCGCCACCCGACAGTTGATGCTGTACCGGCAGGCGACGCCCCGCTCCGTCCACCCCGTGCCCCGGCCCGGCCCGCGCCTGCTGGACCGGCTGCTGGCCGAGGTCGCCGCGCTGCGCCGGTCGGGCCGCAGGCGTGTGCTGTACGCCGTGGCCGCCGCCGTCGTGTGCGCCGTGGCCGGTCCCGGTGCCGTCCTCTGCACGGGCCAGGCGGACGCACCGGCGGTGCGGCTCACCGCGACCGACGAACGGTCCGGGGTGTGGGCGCAGGTCTCGGCCGAGGGCCGGGCCTGGGGCACCGGAGTGGAACTCACCGTCAAGGACGCGGCGGGCCCGCGGCCCTGCCGGCTGGTCGCCGTCGGCCGCGACGGCACCGAGCAGACGGTCACCAGCTGGATGGTCCCCGGACACGACGCCCGGCCGAACACCATGCGGGGCGGGGCCGCCCTGCACCCCGACCAGATCGCCCGCTACGAGGTGCGGACCGCGGACGGGAAGCGTCTGGTGACGCTGCCCGCCGGGTGACACCGCGCCGGGGACCGTCACTTCAGCAGCCGGGACAGCCTCCGGTCGGCCAGCGGCTTGCCGCCGGTCTGGCAGGTCGGGCAGTACTGGAGCGACGAGTCGCTGAAGGAGACCTCGCGGACGGTGTCGCCGCACACCGGGCAGGGTTCGCCGGCGCGGCCGTGGACGCGCAGCCCGCTCTTCTTCTCGGACTTCAGCCGGCCGGCCGCGACGCCCCGGGAGCGCTCGACGGCCTCGGTGAGCGTGGTGCGCAGGGCCGCGTACAGCCGCGCGGTCTCCTCGTCGGTGAGCGAGGCGGCCAGTTTGAACGGGGACATCCTCGCCGCGTGCAGGATCTCGTCGCTGTACGCGTTGCCGACGCCCGCGATCAGGCTCTGGTCGCGCAGGGCGCCCTTGAGCTGCCGCCGCTCGCCCCGGAGGAGGGCGGCGAAGCGCGCCTCGTCGAAGCCGTCGGCGAGCGGGTCGGGGCCGAGCCGGGCCACGCCCGGCACCTGTCGCGGGTCGGCCACGACGTACACCGCGAGCCGCTTCTGCGTGCCCGCCTCCGTCAGGTCGAAGCCGGCCCCCGTCTCCAGGGCGACGCGCAGGGCGAGGGGTCCCTTGCCGGGGCGGGGCGGGCCGCTGGGCAGGCTGTCCTTCCAGTGCAGCCAGCCCGCGCGGGCCAGGTGGGTCACCAGGTGCGGGCCGTCGGCGGTCTCGACGTCGAGGAACTTGCCGTGGCGGTGCACGGCGGCCACCTGGTGGCCCTCCAGGGCGGTGAGCGGCGGGTCGTACGTCTTCAGGACGCTGATCGCCACCGGCAGGACCCGGACGATCTCGCGGCCGGTCAGGTGTTCGGTCAGGAAGTCCCTGAGCGCTTCGACCTCGGGCAGTTCTGGCATACGTCCAGGGTGCCACCGGGGACCGACAGTGCCAGTGGGACGGCCCGGACGCCGTGACTCAGGCCGTGCGGTGGGACACCAGGAACTCGGACCACACACACTTGCCACCGCCGCGCGACTCCACGCCCCACACGTCGGCGAGCGTCTCGACCAGGAGCAGCCCGCGTCCCGAGACGCCGTCGTCCCCGGCCTCGCGGCGGCGCGGCAGCGCGCTGGAGGAGTCCTCGACCTCGACCCGCAGCCTGCGGTCGGTGCCGGTGAGCAGCCGCAGGGTGACGATCGCCGAGCCCTCGGTGTGCATGAGGGCGTTGGTGACCAGTTCGTCGGCGACCAGTTCGATCTCGTCGCTCTGTCCGGAGGCGCCCCAGGCACGGACGGCGGCGCGGATCATGTGCCGGGCCTCCGTCAGCGCCTCGGGGTCGCCCGGCGACACGTGCTGCTGGAGCCGGCCGAAGGTCCTCGGGGTGCCCGTGCCGTGGCGGCGCAGCAGGAGCAGCGCCACGTCGTCGTCGCCGCGGCGCTCCTCGGCCACGTCGATGAGCCGGTCCGCCAGGTCCCGCACGTCCTGCGGGCCGGAGGCGACCAGCGCGGTCAGCACCTGGACGCCCTCGTCGAGGTCGGCGCCGGGCTGCTCGACCAGGCCGTCGGTGCACAGCAGCAGGGTGTTGCCCGGGTCCAGCTCCACGGTGGAGACCGGGTAGGCGAGGCGACCGAACTCGGCGGACAGCCCGAGCGGCAGCCCGCCCTCGACCGGGACGCGGCGGCAGCTTCCGTCGCCGGAGCGCAGCAGCGGGTCGATGTGCCCGGCGCGGACCACCTGCACCACCCCGGTGGCCAGGTCGGCCTCCGCGTACAGGCAGGTCGCGAAGCGGTCGGTGTCGAGTTCGTGGAGGAAGACGGAGGCCCTGGCCATCACCGTGGTCGGCGGGTGCCCCTCGGCGGCGTAGGCGCGCAGCACGATGCGGAGCTGGCCCATGACGGCGGCGGCGTGCGTGTCGTGCCCCTGGACGTCGCCGATGACGGCGCCGACCCGGCCGCCGGGCAGCGGGATCAGGTCGTACCAGTCGCCGCCGATGTCACGGCCGAGGGAGCCGCCGATGGAGGCCGCGCGGTAGCGGACGGCGACGTCGCAGCCGGGCACGCTGGGGATGGTGCGCGGCAGCATCGCCTGCTGCAGGCCCTCGGCGAGGTCCATCTCCTGCTCGTAGAGCATGGCCCGCTGGAGGCTCTGCGCGATGCCGCTGCCGAGCGCGACGAGGACGTTGCGATCCTCCGGGGAGAAGCCGTGCCGGTCGCTGTAGAGCAGCCCGATCGCGCCGATCGGCCGGGCCTGGGCGATCAGCGGCAGGTAGGCGGCCGCGGTGATGTTCAGGTGGGTGATGCTCTGCCAGAGCAGCGGGTAGCGCTCGGCGAACTCCTGAGGCGACTCGATGAAGCGGGGGCTGAGCGTCCGTACCGCCTCGCTCATCGGGTAGGGCTCGTCGATCCGGGTGACGCGGGTGCCGGGGACGAAGCTGTTGCCGGGCCCGTCGGCGACCAGCCGGATGCGGCCGGCCTCGACCAGGCCCATGACGAGGCTGGTGGCGCCCAGCCGGGTGAGGCCGTGGGTGTCGCGCAGGACCTCGATGACCTCGTCCACGGTGCGGGCGTGCGCGAGGGCGGCCGTGGCGAGCTGGACGACGTTGGTGAGCCTGCGGCGGGCCTCGTCATGGGCGGCCTGCTCGCGGCGGGACTCGATGTCGGCGACCTCCTGGGTGGCGTCGCGGACGATGCCGATGATCCGGCGGGGGCGGCCGGTCTCGTCCCGGCGGATGTAGCCCTGGGTACGGGTCCAGCGCAGGGTGCCGTCGCGGCGGCGCAGGCGGAAGTAGGTGCCGTAGTTCTCGCTGCCGTCCTTCATGGCGCGGGCCACGATGGCGTCCAGGCGGCTGCCCTCGGCCGCGGGAACGCGCACCGACAGCGACTCGGGACGTCCGTCGTACTCCTCGGGGCGCAGGTCGAACACCTCGTGGGCCTGGGCGTCCATGTGGAACAGTCCCGTCTCCAGGTCCCAGTCGAAGCTGCCCATGCGGTTGAGCGCCAGGATCGGGTCCGGGTGGGCGGGCCAGTCCTCCGGGAGTGACGGGGCACTCGCTCCCCGATCAGCCATGGGCCCTACCTTGCCAGGATTCACCCGATTCTTCGACTCCTGCTCCGCCGCCCGGGGCGTCGGGCGGGGGCGTCCGGCCGGCCGGGGTACACAGGGCGTGACCGGACGAGAGGAGCGCGGCCGTGGAGTGGTTCACCGCACCGGAGTACTGGACGGCCCGGCTGGTCTTCCAGCGGGGTCTGGCGGTCATGTACCTGGTCGCGTTCCTGACCGCGGCCCTGCAGTTCCGCCCGCTGCTGGGGGAGCGAGGTCTGACGCCGGTGCCGCGCTTCGTGGAGCGGGTGCCGTTCAAACGGGCGCCGAGCCTGTTCCAGCTGCGCTACTCGGACGGTCTCTTCGCGGGTGTGGCGTGGACGGGCTGCGCGGTGTCGGCGGCCCTGGTGGCGGGGCTGGACTCGCTGCTGCCGCTGTGGGGCGCGATGCTGCTGTGGCTGGTGCCGTGGGTGCTGTACCTGTCGGTCGTCAACGTCGGGCAGACCTGGTACTCCTTCGGCTGGGAGTCGCTGCTGCTGGAGACCGGGTTCGTCGCCGTGTTCCTCGGCAACGACGAGGTCGCGCCGCCGGTCGTCGTGCTCTTCCTGCTGCGCTGGCTGCTCTTCCGGGTGGAGTTCGGGGCGGGGCTGATCAAGATGCGGGGCGACGAGTGCTGGCGGAAGCTGACCTGTCTGGACCACCATCACGAGACCCAGCCGATGCCGGGCCCGCTGAGCTGGTTCTTCCACCACCTCCCTGGGCCGGTGCACCGCGTGGAGGTGGCCGCGAACCACGTCACGCAGCTCGTGTTGCCCTTCCTGCTGTTCGCCCCGCATCCCGTGTCCACGACAGCCGCGGCGGTGATGATCGCGACCCAGCTCTGGCTGGTGCTCTCGGGCAACTTCTCCTGGCTGAACTGGATCACCATCGTGCTGGCCCTGTCGGCGGTCCGGTTCCCGGCCGATCCGCCGTCCGCGGCCGGCGCGCCGCTCTGGTACGAGGTGGTGGTCCTGGCGGTGGCCGCGCTGCTGCTCTTCCTCAGCCACCGGCCGGTGCGCAACATGATCTCCCGGCGCCAGGTGATGAACCGCTCCTTCGACTCGCTCCACCTGGTCAACACCTACGGCGCCTTCGGCTCCGTCAGCCGGGTGCGCTACGAGGTGGTCATCGAGGGCACCACCGACGAGGTGGCCCGCGCGGACGGGGACTGGCGGGAGTACGAGTTCAAGGGCAAGCCCGGTGATCCGCGCCGCTGGCCGCGCCAGTTCGCGCCGTACCACCTGCGGCTGGACTGGCTGATGTGGTTCGCCGCGCTGTCGCCGTCGTACGCCGGGTCGTGGTTCGGCACCCTGGTGGAACGGCTGCTGGAGAACGACCGGGCCACGCTGAGGCTGCTGCGCCGCTCGCCGTTCCCTCCCGACGCGCCGCCGCGCTTCGTCCGCGCCCGGCTGTACCGGTACCGGTACACGACATGGCGCGAGCTGCGGGAGACGGGCGCGTGCTGGGAGCGGACGTACGTACGCGAGTACCTGCCGCCGACCCGGCTCACCGCTTCCTCGTGAGCCGGGCCCGCGACAGCCCCTAGGCGCGCTTCAGCCGCAGGGTCATCAGCTGGAACGGACGCAGGCTCACGGCGATCCGGTCGCCGTCCGGCCGGGGGGCCTCCGCGTCCGCGAGCGGGCGTTCCAGCAGGTCGGTCACCCGCACGTCCGCGACCGCGAACCCGGTGGTGAGCGTGGCCCGCGCCCGGCCGCCGTGGGCCTCGTGGAAGCGGACCACGACGTCGCCGCTGCCGTCGTCGGCGAGCTTGACGGCGGTGATCACGACCGCCTCCCGGTCGGCCGAGACCAGCGGCGCGACCTCCCCGGCGCCCGTGAGGTGCCGCTCGGGCAGGTTGATCCGCCAGCCCTCGCGCACGGCGTCGCCGATGCCCGCGCCCGGCACCAGAGCGTGCCGGAAGCGGTGCACGCCCTGGTCGGTCTCGGGGTCGGGGAAGCGCGGGGCCCGCAGGAGGGAGACCCGCACGGTGGTCGTCGTTCCCTGGTCGCCCTCGCCGCGGACGGTGCGGGTCACGTCGTGGCCGTACGTCGAGTCGTTGACGACGGCCACGCCCCAGCCGGGCTCCTCCAGGTGCAGGAAGCGGTGGTTGCAGGCCTCGAACTTGGCCGCCTCCCAGCTGGTGTTGGTGTGTGTGGGCCGGTGGAAGTGCCCGAACTGGGTCTCGGACGCGTACCGCTCGGCGTGCACGTCGAGCGGGAAGGCGAGCTTGAGGAACTTCTCCGTCTCGTGCCAGTCGACCTCGGTGTCCACCTCCAGCCGCCGCTCCCCCGGCGCCAGCGTCAGCACCTGGGTGACGCGGGAGGAGCCGAAGGAGCGGGTGATCCGCACCGAGGCACCGTCGTCGCCGGGGACGACCTCGTCGGCGTCGGTGAGGTCGGTGCCCGTGTTGCGGTAGAACGCGTCGACGTCCCAGGCGTCCCACATGTTCGGGAAGTCGGGGTGGAGCTGGAGCAGGTTGCCCGCCGCGCCCGGCGCGATGGTCTCGCGGTCGGCGGCGAGGTCGTACGCCGACACGACCAGTCCGCGTCCGTCGATCTCGACGCGGAGCAGACCGTTGTCGAGGACGTGCCCGCCGCCCGGACGCGGGGTGAGGGCGGTGCGGCCGTCGGTGGCGGGAGCGGCGGCGGCGCCCGCCCGGACACCGGACCGGGTGTGCGGGGCCGAGTTGAAGACCAGCGGCGTGTCGCCCTCGCCGGCCAGGGCACGCTGGGCGGCCTCGATGATCCCGTCGAGTTCGGCGGCGACCTTGTCGTAGGTGGCGCGGGCCTCGCGGTGCACCCAGGCGATGGACGAGCCGGGCAGGATGTCGTGGAACTGGTGCAGCAGGACCGTCTTCCAGATGCGGTCCAGGTCGTCGTACGGGTAGGGGAACCCGGCGCGGACGGCCGCTGTCGCCGCCCACAGCTCGGCCTCGCGCAGGAGGTGTTCGCTGCGGCGGTTGCCCTGCTTGGTCTTGGCCTGGCTGGTGAGGGTGGCGCGGTGGAGTTCGAGGTAGAGCTCGCCGACCCAGACGGGCGGCTGCGGGTTCTCGGCCTCGGCCTTCTCGAAGAAGGCGTGCGGGGTCTCCCACTCGACCGTCGCCGAGCCTTCGAGGTCGCGCATCCTGGCCGCCTTGGCGACCATCTCGCGGGTGGTGCCGCCGCCTCCGTCGCCCCAGCCGGTGGGGGCGAGGGAGTGCCGGGCGACGCCCTTGTCCTTGAAGTTCCGCGCCGCGTGGGCGATCTCGCCGCCCTTCATGGAGCAGTTGTAGGTGTCGACGGGCGGGAAGTGGGTGAAGATCCGGGTGCCGTCGATGCCCTCCCAGCGGAAGGTGTGGTGCGGGAACTTGTTCGTCTGCGACCAGGAGATCTTCTGCGTCAGCAGGTACTTGGCGCCGGCCGCCTTGATGATCTGCGGGAGTCCGGCCGCGAAGCCGAAGGTGTCCGGCAGCCACGCCTCGTCGTTCTCGACGCCGAACTCGTCGAGGAAGAACCGCTTGCCGTGCACGAACTGCCGGGCCATCGCCTCCGAGCCGGGCATGTTGGTGTCCGACTCGACCCACATGCCGCCGGTGGGCACGAACCGCCCGTCCGCCACGGCCTTCTTCACCCGCGCCCACACCTCGGGCCGGTGATCGCGCACCCACGCCCACTGCTGGGCCTGCGACATGGCGAAGACGAAGTCCGGCTCGTCCTCCAGGAGGGCGGTCATGTTGGAGGTGGTGCGGGCCACCTTGCGCACGGTCTCGCGCAGCGGCCACAGCCACGCCGAGTCGATGTGCGCGTGGCCGACGGCGCTGACGCGGTGCGCGGAGGGGACGGCGGGGGCCGACAGTACCTCGGTGAGGCGGGAACGGGCGGCTTCCGCCGTGCCGTTCACGTCCTGGAGGTCGATGGCGTCCAGGGCCTTGTCGACCGCGCGGAGGATCTCCCAGCGGCGCGGCGACTCCACCGGCAGCTCGGCCATCAGTTCGCCGAGAACCTCCAGGTCGAGCACGAGGTTCCACACCGTCTCGTCGAGGACGGCGAGGTCCATGCGGGCGAGGGTGTACTGCGGTTCGCCGCCCGCGGTGTCCTTGTCGCCGAGCCGGGTGGGCACGAAGGGGTGGTAGTCGAGGATGACGGGGTTGGAGGCCGCCTCGACGTGCAGGCGCACCTCCTCGCCGCCCTCGGCGGGGGCGCCGATCCGCACCCACTGGTTGCGCGGGTTGAGGCCCTTCACCGGGGTGCCGTCGGGACGGTAGACCAGGCCCTCGCACTGGAAGCCGGGCATGTTCTCGTCGAAGCCGAGGTCGAGGATCGCCTCGACGGTCCGGCCGGCCCACTCCTTCGGCACGGTGCCGGTGACGCGGAACCAGCTGGTCCCCCAGGGCGCGCCCCAGCGGGCGCCCACCGCGATGGGCTCGGGGTCGGCCGCGAGTCCCTCCTCGACCGGCACGGGCTCGCCGGGCGCGTTCCAGACCGCCACGTCCAGTGGCACGGACTCCGGGTACACGGCGGGGCGGACGCGCTCGTCGAGGACGCGCTTGAGGCGGGCTTCGACCAGGTTGCGGTCGTCATGCATGCGGGTGCTCCTGGTTGACGGGGCGGGTGCGGGCGGTGTGGGGGGCGTACCAGGTGTGGGTCGCGGTGGCGGGCTGGGACGTGGTGTACAGCTCCCCCGCCGCGCGTGGTTCGAACCGTGCGGAGGTCACGGGCGGGCGCCTGTCCGGCGGACCCGGAGTCCGTGCGGGGTGGGCGACACCTGGTCGGGCGTGACGACCTCGGTGATGCCGCGGGCCGAGAGGTGCCCGGTGTCGGCGGCGCGGGTGTCCAGGACGGTGGTGGGGCGGGCGCCGTCGGCGACCAGGTGGAAGAAGGCTTCGAAGACCGGGCCGCCGGGGGCGCAGGCCGAGCGTGCCGCCGGGTCGGCGGGGACCGCGAGGGCGGTGGTGCGCGGGGCGGGGGCGGCGTGGGTTGCCTCGCGGGCCGCGCGAGCCGCCCCGGCCAGGACTCGGGCCGTGTCCTTCGGGCGGCGGTCGTTGGTCAGCAGCCCGAGTCCGTACTCCAGCTCGGGGAAGTCGGCCAGGGACCGGGACACGTCGTGGGAGCACCACCAGGTGACGCCCCACAGGCCGGGGCAGTCCAGCGCGTTGGTGATGGTCGCCTCGGTGAAGGCGGCGGCGTGCTCGGCGGGGACGAGCGGTGCGGGGGCGCCGACCTCCTGGAGCCAGACCGGGCGGTCCGGGTCGTCGGCCCAGGCCTTGCTCAGCTCGATCAGGTAGGCGGCGTGGTGCTCGCTGGGCACGGAGGCGCGGCCGTGGCGCTGGGCGGTGCCGTTGAAGACCCAGGAGTGCACGGCCGTCACGGCGCCCCGCCGGGCGGCCTGGGCCGGGGTGAAGGGCTGGTCGTCCTGGTACCAGGTCGCGTCGTACTCGGCGTGCAGGTGCGTCCGGCCCGGGGCGCCCTCCTCGCAGGCGGCCAGCATCCGCTCCAGCCAGGCGTCGATCTGGTCGCCGGTGGCCCGGTCCGGGTCGGGGTGGGGCCCGGCGGAGAACTGGTTGACCTCGTTGCCGAGGGTCATGCCGAGGAAGTTGGACCGGCCGGCGAGGGCGCCGGCGAGGGTGCGCAGGTAGGTGGCCTGGCCGTCGATGACGTCGGGGTCGGTGAACAGGTTGCGACGGTGCCAGGTGCGGGTCCAGGCCGGCAGGTAGTCGAAGCTGCTCAGATGACCCTGGAGGCCGTCCACGTTGACGTCGAGGCCGCGTTCGCCGGCCGCGTCGACCAGGGAGACCAGGTGCTCGAGGGCCCGCTCGCGGACCAGGGAGCGGTTGGGCTGGAAGTAGGGCCACAGCGGGAAGACGCGGATGTGGTCCACGTCCAGTGCGGCGACGGAGTCGAGGTCGGCGCGTACGGGGTCGAGGTCGAAGTCGAGCCAGTGGTGGAACCATCCGACGCTCGGGGTGTAGTTGACGCCGAAGCGCACGGGAGCAGGCATGCGGTGTCCTTCAGTGTCCTGGTGAGGGGGAAGTGGGCGGGTCAGCCCTTGACCGCGCCCTCGCCGACCCCGCGGAAGAAGTACCGCTGGAGGCAGGCGAAGAGGACGATCAGCGGCGCGACGGCGATGATCGTGCCCGCGGCGACGAGGCGTTCGTCGTTGGCGAAGGTGCCGTGCAGGTAGTTGAGGCCGATGGTGAGCGTGAAGTTCGACGGGTCGCTCAGCACGATCAGCGGCCACAGGAAGTCGTCCCAGGCGCCCATGAAGGCGAAGATCGCGACGACCGCGAGGGTGCCCTTCACGGCGGGCAGGGCGATGCGCAGGAACCGCTGCCAGACGTTGGCGCCGTCGACGAAGGCCGCCTCCTCGATCTCGTAGGGCAGGTTGAGGAACGCGTTGCGCATCAGCAGCACGTTGAGGGCGCTGACGCAGCCGGGCAGCAGAACGCTGACCAGGGTGTTGTTGAGGCCGAGCTCCCGCATGGTGGTGAACTGGGCGATGATGATGCCCTCCACCGGTACGAGCATGGTCAGGATGAAGACCAGGGTGGCGACGCGGCGGCCGCGGTAGCGCAGCCGGGCCAGGGCGTAGCCCGCGAGCGCGGCGCCGACGCAGTTGGTCACGACGTTGGCGGCGGCGACCTTCAGCGAGTTCAGCGCGTAGTCCCAGACGGGGATGGTCTCGGCGACCCGCTCGTAGTTGTGCAGGGTGGGGTCGGCGGGCAGGAACTTCGGCGGGGAACCGAAGATGTCCTCCGTCGGGCCCTTCAGCGAGGTCGACAGCTGCCACAGGAAGGGGCCGATGGTCAGGGCGAGCACGCCGAGCAGGAGCAGGTAGCGCAGGGCGAGTTCCCAGACGCGGACCCGCCGGCCGTTCTCGTCGGTGATCCGGGGTTCCCGGGTGCGGGCCGGGGACGGCGCCGGCTGCTGCGCGGCGGGGCGGACCTGGACCTTCTCCGTGACGCTCACGACTCCTCCTTCCGGTCGGCGCGCAGCACGAGCAGCATCAGGACGACGGTGACGGCGAAGACGACGACGGAGATGGCCGAGGCGTAGCCGACGCGGCCGGTGAGGCCGGTGCCGGTGCGCTGGACGAGCATGACGAGAGTGGTGTCCTCGCCCGCCGGGCCGCCGTCCGGGCCCGCCATCAGGTACACCTCGGCGAACACCTTGAAGGCGGCGACCGAGGCGAGGGCCGCGACCAGGACCATGGTGGAGCGCACGGCGGGCACGGTGACGGTGAGGAAGCGGCGGACCGGGCCCGCGCCGTCCACGGCGGCCGCCTCGTGCAGTTCGCGGGGCACGTTGGCCAGCGCCGCCAAGTAGATGATCATGTAGTAGCCGAGGCCCTTCCAGACCGTGACGGCCATGGCGCTGAGCAGGATCAGCCACTGGTCGCTCAGGAAGCCGATCCGGCCGACGCCGATGGTCTCCAGCACCGCGTTGACCAGACCGCGTTCGTCCAGCATCCACACCCAGATCAGCCCGACGACGACGATCGAGGCGACGACCGGGGTGTAGAAGGCGGACCGGAAGAAGGTGATGCCGGGGATGCTCTTCTGCACCAGCAGCGCGAGCAGCAGCGGCAGCAGGACGAGCGCGGGCACGACCCCGAGGACGTACAGGGTGCTGTTGCGCAGGCCGATCCAGAACATGTCGTCGTGGAGCAGCTCGCGGAAGTTGGCCAGGCCCACGAACTCGCCCGGGACCAGGGTCCGGCGGTCGGTGAAGGAGTTGACCAGCGTCGAGACGAACGGGTAGAGGATGAACGCGCCGGCGATCAGCAGCCCGGGTGCCGCGAACAGCCAGGGACTGGTGGGCAGTTGGCGCCGCACCCGGCGCGTGCCGGAGGACACGGTGGAGCTCGCCATGACGCTCAGCCCTGCTGCTTCAGGAGCCGGTCACAGGCCTTGACAGCGTTGTCAAGAGCTTCTTCAGGGCTCTGCTTGCCCTGGAGCGCCTTGGCCACCTCGTTGCGCAGCTCGGTCTTCATCTGCTCGCTGAACAGCACGGGCGTGTAGTTGACGGCGGTCTTCAGCGACTTGGCGGCGGCCACCCGGACCCGGGTCTCGTCGGTCCCGTCCTCCTCGGTGAAGTACGGGGCGTCCAGCGAACCGGCGCTGCTGGGGAAGACGGCGACCTGCTCGGCGAACGACATCTGGTGGGCGGCGTCGGTGACGAAGCGGGCGAAGGCGACCGCGGCGGGCTTGCGGTCGCTCCGGGAGTTCACCAGCAGGCCCATGACGTACATGTTGACGTGGCCGGTGCTGGTGATCTGGTCGGTGATGCCGATGTTCTCGTACAGGCTCGGGGCCTGCTTCTTGAAGTTGGCGAGGTCGAGCGCGCTGCCGGGGTTCATGGCGACGGCGCCGGTCAGGAACTTCTTGCCGGACGACTCGGGGGTGGCGGTGAGCGCCTGGGAGTCCAGGCCGCCGGCGTCGTACAGTTCCTTGTAGCGGGTGAGGAGTTCGACGCCCTTGGCTCCGTTGAAGGCGAAGGCCGTGCCCTCCTCGTTCATGAGCGGCACGCCGTAGCGGCCGAAGTCCTCGATGGTGGGCACGTTGGCGAGCGTGGCCACCTCGCCGTCGGTCTTCCGCGCGATCTCGAGTGCGGTGTTGAAGAGTTCGCCGTAGGTCGTCGGCGGCTTCTCGGGGTCGAGACCGGCCTTCTCGAACAGGGACTTGTTGTAGAACAGCGGGCCGGTGTTGAGGTACCAGGGGAACGCGTAGGTCCCCTCCATGCCCGGCACCTGCTGGCTGGCCCAGGCGGCCTCCAGGTAGTCCTTCCGGTACTGCCCGGCGGCCTCGTCCAGGTCGAGGGCGAGACCGGCCTCGGCGAGCGGGGCGGCGAGGTCCGGGGAGACGTTGACGACGTCGGCCAGGGTGCCGCCGGCGGCGTCGGCGCTGATCTTGTCGGCGTACCCCTCGGCCGGCTGGTCGACCCACTTGACGTCGGTGCCGGGGTACTTCTTCTCGAAATCGGCGATCAGGCCCTCGAAGTAGTCCTTGAAGTTGGCCCGCAGGTTCCAGGTCTGGAAGGTGATGTCGCCCTCGACCTTGCCGGAGGCGTCGGACGAACCGCCACCGTCTCCCGACCCGCAGGCGCCGAGCGGCAGGACGAGGGCGGCTACGGCTGCGACAGCGAGGCTTCTGCGCGATGTGGGCACGGTGACACGTCTCCCTGGAGGACGTCGGCGGTGGGATGACGATGACCATGCACGCCACGTTCGGAAAAAGTCAATGGATTCACGGGAACTAATGCGACGAAGGCGGCATTAGTGCAGGTCAAAGCCGCTCGGTGCGGTCACTTGCCAGGCCCACTAATGCGGTTTAGGATCTCTCCGCTCAAGCGCTTTAGCTGATTCTTTGGAGAAAGGAACGCGCATGTCGGCCAGACGGCCCGCCGCGCGCCGGCCGACGATGAAGGACATCGCACGGCGGGCCGGGGTCTCCGAGAGCGCGGTGTCCTTCGCGCTGAACGACCGGCCGGGGGTCTCCGAGATCACCCGCGACCGGGTGCGCCGGGTCGCCGAGCAGCTGGGCTGGCGGCCCAGTACGGCGGCCCGCGCGCTGTCCGGCGAGGGCGCGGCGACGGTCGGCTTCGTGCTGGCCCGCCCCGCGCACACGCTCGGCGTGGACTCGTTCTTCCTGCAACTGGTCTCCGGCATCCAGGAGGTGCTGGCGCGGCGCCATCTGGGGCTGCTGTTCCAGGTGGCCGAGGACGTCGACGAGGAGTGCGGGGTCTACCGGCGCTGGTGGGCCGAACACCGCGTGGACGGCGTCCTGGTGGTCGACCCGCGCACGGACGACCCGCGCCCGGACCTGCTCGACGAACTCGGGCTGCCGGCCGTGGTGATCGGCGGGGCCCCGGACGAGCGCCACCCCCGGCTCTCGACGGTGTGGGCGGACGACGCGGGCGCGATGGCCGCACTGGTGGACGGGCTCTGCGCGCTCGGCCACCGGCGGATCGCGCACATCGCCGGGCTGCCGGGGCTCGCCCACACCGAGCGCCGGATCCGGGCCCTGCGCGCCGAGGCGGAGCGGCGGGGCCTCACCGAGGTGCAGTCGGTGACCACCGACTACTCCGACGCGGAGGGCGCCGCCGTCACCCGCCGTGTCCTGGAGAGCGCCGCTCCCCCGACCGTCCTGGTCTACGACAACGACGTGATGGCCGTCGCCGGGGTCGCCGCGGCGGCGGAACTCGGCTTCTCGGTGCCGGCGGACGTGTCGGTGGTGGCCTGGGAGGACTCGGCGCTGTGCCGGATGGTCAAGCCGTGGCTGTCCGCTCTGTCCCGGGACAGCGTGGAGTTCGGCCGCACGGCGGCGACGGAACTGACCGCCCTCCTGGACGGCGGTCCGGCCCGGACGGTCCGGGTTCCGGTGCCGCGGCTGATCGAGCGGGACAGTACGGGACCGGCCCGGCCGGTCTGAACCGCTCCGCGCCGGTCCACGGCTGCCGCACTCTCGACGCGAGGGTGCCCGGACGGGCGGAGTGCCTCCCGCGTACTCGCCAGTAGTCCCGTCCCACCGCACGCACCCCGGGGAGCGGCCCCCCGTGACCGGCTGGGCCGGCCGGCGTGCCGGTGGCGGTCAAGGACGACCTCGCCGTGCGGGGCGGGACGCCCCCGCGGCCGTACGGCTGGCGGGGCGCCCGGGGGTCGGAGGCGGCGCCGCCGGAGCCGGCGGAGTGGATCGAGGCGCCGCGTCCCCGGCGGCGGACGGCGCCCGTGGCCCGACCGGCGTTCTACAGCGCCCGGTACATGATGTGCAGGCCCACCCGCCCGTGCCGGGGGTGGTCGAAGGCGTCCGGCACGGTGCCGAGGACCGTGAAGCCGAGAGACGTCCACAGGCGGACGGCCGGGTTGGTCTCGACGACCGCGTTGAAGACCATGCCGCGGTATCCCTCGGCTTTGGCGGCGGTCAGGACGTGCTCGGCGAGGGCGCGTCCGATGCCGCGGCCCGCCCGGTCGGGGTCGACCATGAAGCCGGCGTTGGCGATACGGGCGGCGGGGCCGCCGTAGTTGGGGGTCACGTAGGCGGTGGCGACGACGGTGCCGGTGTCGTCCTCGGTGACGTAGACGCGTTTGGCGGGGTTCGTCCACAGGGCCCGGGCGTCCTCCTCGGAGGTGTCCGGGTCCCAGGCGTAGGTCTCGCCGGCCGCGACGACGCGGTGCCAGAAGGGCCAGATGTGCGGCCAGTCGCCGGCCGTCGCTTCCCTGATCAGCATGGGCGTGAGTCTCGCACGCCCATGCTCGCGTCACGCCCCGTGGGTCAGTCCACGCTGGGCAGGATGTGCGGCTCGGCGAGGTCCTCCTCGTAGCCCGCGAGTCGGATGGGGGCGGACCTGGCCCACACGTCGAGGCTGCCGATCTGGCCGGACCGGCGGCCCGCGCGCTCGGCGCGTTCCTCGGGGCGTTGCTCTGGGCTCGTCGTCGTCTCCGGTGTCACCGCGCACTCCTTATGTGTCGGGTCACCCTCGGGGCCTGTCGGCCAGTCTGCCGTCCGGCGCCTCGGCGTCCGCTCGGGTGTGGGTCGAATGCAGTTCGGACGCGGTGGCGCCGGCAACTCGTGCGAGAGCGGGCCGCTGTGAACGGGCTCGTCCCGTGACGGGCCTTGGGTGTGGGCCTCGGGTGTGGGTAGGACCCTGTGCTGCCGCCCGTCCGCTCCAGATTAACCAAATGAGCGAGGGTGCGCTCTATGGGGCTCAAAACATGGGAGAACCATTGCCCTTCATTCTCGGGACAGTTGACCCGTATATACGCCGTTTCGCCCACCTTTGCACCGCAGGTAACTCACCCGTTCGGCCCACATCGGCGACCACACCTTCGAATGCCGACGGCGGCGGGTCGGGCAGTTCAGTTGCCGTTGGCTGCGGCGCAAGCTCGCCATGGTCTGCTGCCGGTCGGCAACGGCTGTCTCGTGGGAGGACCGAGGCATGGAACTGCGCAGCGTCGAGGAGCTGATGGACCTGCTGTACGCCTGCCGGGGCGAACGGCCCCTGGCGGGGTGCGGCAGCGGGCCGGTGGACCCGTACGGGCACGCGCTGCGCACCGCCGCACTGCTGCGCCGGCGCCACCCCGCCGACAAGGAACTCCAGGTGGCCGGTCTGGTCTCACCCGTGGGCCGGCTGCTGTGGCCGGGCGGCCCGGCCGGACGGACCGCCGAGGCGGTGCGCCCCCTGCTCGGCGCCCGTGTCGCCCGCCTGCTGCGCCGTCACGCCCGTCCGGAGGCGTGGGCCCACGACGACGACGTGGTCAGTCTGCGCCAGGCGGACGACGAGGCCCGCACGGCGGTGTTCGACGCCGGGGTCCTGGAGGACTGGCGCTCGGTGCTGGAGCTGACGGCGGCGCGCAACTCACGGCTGAGGACCGTCGACTGAGACACGCACGCGACCGGACGCGCGGTGTGCCCGAGATCCAGGAGGCCGCGCGGTGCCCCCGACGGGCGCAGGCCCTCGGGCGGGCCTGTACGGGGTCGAACCACGAAGTACGCGTGACCGGCGCACCGGGCGCACCGGCGCTCGCCCCACGGTGGCCGCGGCCCGGGCGGGCGGGCGATCGACGCCGCCCGCCCGCCGCCGCGCTCACCACTTGCCGGGCGCGTAGTCCTTCAGGAAGACGCCGTACAGGTCCTCGCCCGCCTCTCCGCGCACGACCGGGTCGTAGACGCGGGCGGCGCCGTCGACCAGGTCGAGCGGTGCGTGGAAGCCGGCCTCGGCCAGGCGCAGCTTGTCGTAGTGGGGGCGCTCGTCGGTGATCCAGCCGGTGTCGACCGAGGTCATCAGGATGCGGTCGGTGTCGAACATCTCCTGGGCACTGGTCCGCGTCACCATGTTCATCGCGGCCTTGGCGGCGTTGGTGTTCGGGTGGCCGGCCCCCTTGTAACCACGGGCGAACACGCCCTCCATCGCCGAGACGTTGACGACGTACGCGCGTCCCGACGCGGCCCGGCGCGCGGCCTCGGCCATCGCCGGGCGCAGCTTGCTGATGAGGATGAAGGGCGAGGTGTAGTTGCACAGCTGGGTCTCGAGCAGCTCGACCGGGGAGATCTGCTCGATGGTCTGCACCCAGGTGTTGGTGTCGACGACGTCGGGGACGAGGCCGCCCGCGTCGATCGCGGTGCCCTCGCGGTGCCGGACCACGCTGGCGTTGCCGGCGACCAGGGCGAGGTCGGCCACCCTCTGCGCGTCGAGGCCCGAGGTGCCGAGGGGCAGCGCGGCCAGGCCGTCCACCGCGCCGGAGTTGAAGGCGCCGATGACGTGGTGGGCGGGCAGTTCGCCGGCCGGCAGCGGGGCGCTCTCCCCCTCGACGAGCGCGGCGTAGGCGGAGGGAAGACGCCGAACGGTCTGGGTGGCGTTGTTGATCAGGATGTCCAGCGGGCCCTGCTCGGTCACCTGGTCGGCCAGCGCCACGGCCTGGGCCGGGTCACGCAGGTCGATACCGACGACCTCCAGGCGGTGGATCCACTCCGCGGAGTCGTCCATGGCCTTGAAGCGGCGGATGGCGTCTTTGGGGAAGCGGGTCGTGATGGTGGTGTGCGCGCCGTCGCGCAGCAGCCTGAGCGCGATGTACATGCCGATCTTGGCCCGGCCGCCGGTGAGCAGCGCGCGCTTGCCGGTGAGGTCGGCGCGGGCGTCGCGGCGGGAGCGGTTCTCGGCGGCGCAGTCCCGGCAGAGCTGGTGGTAGAAGTAGTCGACCTCGACGTAGCGCTGCTTGCAGACGTAGCAGGAGCGGGGGCGCTGGAGTATCCCCGCGATCGTGCCCTCCTCGGTGCGGGAGGAGGGCAGGATGCCCTCGGTCTCGTCGTCGATGCGCTGGGCGGAGCCGGTGGCGGTGGCCTCGGTGACCGCCTTGTCGTTGGCGGTCTTGGCGGCCCGGCGCTCCTGGCGGCGGCGCTGCTTGACCATGCGGTAGATGTGCGAGGTCGCCCGGCGGACCGTGATCGCGTCGGGGTGGTCGACGTCCAGCTCGTCGAGTTCCTTCAGCACGTCGAGGCAGACCGCGAGCCGTTCGGGGTCGATGCCGGGGCCGTACTCGGACGCCGCCACCTCGTCCGTGGTCGCCGAACCGTCCTGTGTCACCGTCATCGCCGTCGCCGTTCCCTGATCACCGTCGCGGCGCTCCGGGAGGCGACCGCTGTCGAACAGCGGATTTTATTCAGCGCCGGGCCCGGATCCAAACCCGCCGGGGTCAGGGACGGCAGGCCGTGAGCAACGTCTCCACCTCCTCGGTCAGCGCCCGGGCGAACCGGTCGAGGTCCGGCACGGCCTTCGCGTCGGCGACCAGGCCGTAGTGGACCTGTCCCCGGTACGTCGAGACGGCCACGGCGAGGGCGTGGCCGCGGGCCAGCGGCGCCAGCGGGTAGACCTCGGTGAGCGGATGGCCGCCCAGGCGCAGGCCGAGGCTGGGCAGGGGGACGCTGGTGACCAGGATGTCGAACCAGAGCCGCGCGGCCCCGGAGACCAGCGGCCCGCCGAGCCGGTGGCCGAGGGCCGGGACGTGGTCGGCGAGCAGGGCGACTGCGCCGGCGCCCCGGCCGGGTCCGGCGTCCTTGTTGCGGTCCATGGCCGCGCGGACCGTGCCGAGGCGGGAGAGGGGGTCGGGGTCGCCGACCGGAAGCCGTATCAGGTAACCGGAGAGCCGGTTGCCCTGTGGGTGGGCGGTGCGCGGGCGGCGTTTGGAGACGGGGATCAGGGCGCGGGGCGCGACGCCCTCGCTGCCGTCGCCACGCTCGTCCAGCCAGCGGCGCAGGGCGCCGGCGACGACCGCGATCAGTACGTCGTTGACGGTGCCGCCGGTGGTCTTGCGCACGTGGTGCACGTCGTCGAGGTCCACGGCGACGCCCGCGGTGCGGCGGGTGCCGGAGGAGGAGGCGGTGAGCGCGGGCGAGGAGCGCACATCGAGGGTGGACAGGGCCGCGGCGGCGCCGATGTCGAGGGCGCGGCCCGCGTCGGACAGGGCGCCGCGCAGCCGCTCGGGCAGGGCGCGCACGTCCGGCAGGAGGCCGCGCGGCGGCGGCTCGGGGCGGGACCGGGGAGCGGGGAGGTCCATCGGGTCGAGGACGCCGGCGGCGAGGGTGAGGGCGCGCAGGCCATCGGCCAGGGCGTGGTGGAACTTGAACAGCACGGCGAAGCGGTCCCCGTCCGCGCCGGGCAGCACGTGCGCCTCCCACGGCGGCCGGCCGCGCTCCAGGGGACGTTCCATGAGGCGGCCGGCGCGGGCGTGGAAGTCCGTCGTCGGGGCGTGCAGCCGGACGTGGTCGAGCGGGTCGAAGTGGGGGTCGGGTTCGCGGGTGGCGCCGCCGAAGGCGAACGGGCGGCGCAGCGCGAGCGGCGCCTGCCAGGTGTCCCGGATCCGCATCCGCAGGCCGGGCACCGCGGGGGCGCGGGCCGCGAGCAGGTCCGCGGCGTGCGCGCCCGCGGTGGGCGAGAGCGCCGTGAAGAGACCGAGCGCGCCGAGGTGCAGGGGGTGCTCGGCGGACTCGATGTTCCAGAAGGCCAGGTCGAGGGGAGCGAGCGGATCGGAAGTCAAGGGCGTGCCTCGCAAGGACGTCGGGTGGACGAGCAGGACGTCGGATGGACAAGCAGTCAATCGCTCTTCGCCGATTACGGTCAAGTACGATCAGGCTACGCACAGTTAACAGCAGATTAAAGTCCCGCCCCGGTGTGAAGGGCGGGACGGTGGTGAGACATGGGGTGGCTGTGCTCACGGCGGCGCGTGCGGTGCCGGCCGCGGCGGCGTTCCCCACCCGGACGGCTGCGGGCCGACCGTGGACCGAGCGTGCCGGTCCACGGCCGGTCGCTCCCGGCCGCTCAGGCGGTCGGGCAGCCCGCGGGGGTGGGCTGGGACGCGTCGTGGAGCAGGGCCTCGTGGGCGGCCCTCACCCGCTCGACGTCCGGCTTGAGGACCTTGCGGTCGTAGGTGGTCAGGCCGTTCAGCTCGCCCTCGACGTCGGATATCTGGGTGTAGACGGCGCCGTTGCTGCCCCGGCAGACCAGCGCCCGGACCTCGTCGAGCTTGGTGAGGTAGTCGTCCGTGTAGGTCTCGGGGTCGACGTCGACGTACGACTGCTGCACCGACCAGGCGTGTCCGGGCACCGCGAGGCCCAGTCCGCCGTACTCGCCGGTGACCAGGGCGCGTTCGCCGTCCGGGGAGGGCGGCAGGGCGGGGCTCGGGTAGCCGTGCTCGTCCATGATGTCGCCGGCGCCGCCGTCGGCCCCGAGGTTGAGGCCGGACTGGTTGTTGACCAGGCGGGTCGGGTCCCAGGCCTTGGCCTGCTCGGCGACGCGCGCGATGTCGTACTGGCCCCAGCCCTCGTTGAAGGTGACCCACATGATGATCGACGGGTGGCTGACGTGTTCGTCGATCATCTCCTTCATCTCCCGCTCGAACTCGGCCCGGGAGGCGGCGTCCGGGTTCACCCCCGGGGTCATGGACGGCATGTCCTGCCACACCAGCAGGCCCAGCTTGTCGGCCCAGTAGAACCAGCGGTCCGGCTCGACCTTGATGTGCTTGCGCACGGAGTTGAAGCCGAGCCGCTTGTGCAGCTTCAGGTCGTGGGCGAGGGCCTCGTCGGTGGGCGCGGTGTGCAGGCCGTCCGGCCAGAAGCCCTGGTCGAGGGTGGCCATCAGGAAGACCGGTTCGCCGTTGAGGACCGTGCGCGGCACGCCGTTCACCTTCTCGACGGCGATGGAACGCATCCCGAAGTAGCTCTCGACGCGGTCGCGGCCGACGGTGACCTTCAGGTCGTACAGGAAGGGGTCGTCGGGCGACCACAGGCGCGGGTCGTGGATCCTCAGGGTCAGCGGCTCGCCGGTGCGTCCGCTCGCCGTGGCGACCTTGCGGTGTCCGGCGTACGCCGTCGCCCTGACCCGTACGCCGTCGCGCACGCCCTTGGGTTCGACGGTCAGCGTGCCGGCGTCGACGTCCGGGGTCAGCTTCAGTGAGTCGACGTGGTCCCGGGCGACCGGCTCCATCCAGACCGTCTGCCAGATGCCGGAGCTGGGCGTGTACCAGATGCCGCTCGGGTCCAGGCTCTGCTTGCCGACCGGCGGGTTCTCGGCGCCCCTCGCGTCGGTCGGGTCGTAGACGCCGACGATCAGCTCCTGGGTGCGGCCGGGCTTGAGCGCGTCGGTGACGTCGGCGCTGAACTTGTCGTAACCGCCCTTGTGGCCGGCGACCTCGACGCCGTTGACGTACACCTCGGACTGCCAGTCGACGGCGCCGAAGTTGAGCCTGAGGCGCTGGCCGCCGCCGATGTGCCAGTCCCGGGGCACGGTGAAGGTACGGCGGTACCACATGCGGTCCTCGTGCCGCTGGATGCCGGAGAGCTGGGACTCCACCGGGTACGGAACGAGGATGCGCTCCTTCAGGTCCTTGCCGAACGGGGGCTGCTCGCCGGCCTCGGCGGCGGCGAACTGCCAGCGGCCGTTGAGGTTCTGCCAGTCGTCGCGCTTCAGCTGCGGGCGCGGGTACTCCGGGAGGGCGTTGTCCGGGCCCACCTCGTCGGCCCACTCGGTGCTCAGCTCGTAGGTGGACTCGTTGCCGCCGCTGCTCCAGAAGGCGTTGACAACGTTGCCCCCGGCGTCGGAGAGGCCGCCCTCGCCGTCGTAGCGGACGTCGGCCGTGCCGGGCGCGTCACCGTCCTTGTTGCCGACGACCGGCTGGTCGAGGCCGACGAGGAGGGCGGTCGGGTCGGCGGGGTCGACCTTCGCCTCGCCGAGCGGCCACCGGGCGCCGCCGATCACCGCTTCGAAGTGGTCGGTGAGGCCGGCGGGCGCCGCCGCGAGCGGGCGGGGGAAGTCGAGCCTGAGGGTGCGGCCGGCGCCGAGGACGGTCGTCGCGGTGGCGCCGTCGTAGTCGAAGCCGTCGGGCAGGCGGAACGCGGACTGCGGGACGGGCTCCTTGGCGCCGCCGGGTTCGGTCCAGCGCAGGTGGAGGTTGGAGCCGCCGTAGTGCTCGAAGTACTCCAGTTTGATGTCGTAGGACCGACCCGCCGTCAGCTCGACGGGCTCGGCGAACTGTTCGCGGTCCCAGTCGTCGACCCAGTGGTCGATGGCGAGCCGGCCGTCGATCCAGAGGCGGAAGCCGTTGTCGCCGATGATCGAGAAGGTGTGGGCGCCGGTCTTCTCCGGGACCAGCTTGCCGGTCCAGCGGACGCTGACGTCGTCCGACTGCCCGGTGGCGAAGCTGAGGCGCGGCTCCAGCGTGCCGAAGTCGAGCTGCGGGTCGAAGCCGGTCGCCTTGAGCTCGTGGAAGTCGAAGGCGCCCGGGGCGGACTGGGTGTAGTACTCGCCCTTCAGGCCGTGGATCTCGGCGGCGTCGTCGGCGGCCGCGCTCGCGTTCGGCACGGCGGCGAGTGAGCCGACGCCGAGTGCGGCGGCGAGCAGTAACGCCAGTCGGTCTCTGAGTCGTTTGGTGCGCACGGACCCTCTCCTCGAGAACGGGTGGTGGCTCTGATGGCTCAGGACATCGATGTCATACATCGATGTAACACAGAGGTGCACAGGCATGACAGCACGGATTCCCCTGGGCGTCCAGGGACATGACAACGGCCCCGGAACTCAACGCGCGTCACACGGGGGGCCGGGGCCGTCATCCGTCCGTCACGGCACCCGCTGCCCCTTCCCCAGCGCGATCACGCCGCCCTTGGAGACGGTGTACAGCTCGGCGTCCCGCTCCGGGTTGACGCCGATCGTCGCGCCCGGCGGCACGTCCACGTTCTTGTCCAGCACCGCCCCGCGCACGACCGCGCCCCGGCCGATGTGCACGTTGTCGTGCAGCACCGACCCCTGCACGACCGCTCCGGGGTCGACCACCACGCCGGGCGAGAGCACGGACCGGGTGACCTGCCCCCGCACCAGGCAGCCCGCGCTGACGATCGACTCACTGGCGATGCCCCCGGCGTTGAAACGGGCCGGGGAGAGCTGGGCGGAGTGCGTGTAGAGGGGCCAGTCGCGGTTGTAGAGGTTGAAGGCGGGCCGCTCGGCGATCAGGTCCATGTGGGCGTCGTAGTACGCGTCGAGCGTGCCGACGTCCCGCCAGTAGCCCTGATCGCGGGTGGTCTCCCCCGGCACGTGGTTGTCACTGAAGTCGTACAGCGCGGCCTCTCCCCGGGCGGTGAGCCGCGGCAGGATCGAGCCGCCCATGTCGTGCACGGAGCGCTCGTCCTCGGCGTCCCGGTGCAGGGCCTCGACGAGGGCCTTGGTGGTGAAGACGTAGTTGCCCATCGAGGCGAAGACGCACTCGGGGTCGTCGGCCAGCCCGGGAGGGTCGGCGGGCTTCTCCAGGAAGCCGGCGACGGTCCGGCCGTCGGAGCCCGGGGTGATCACGCCGAAGGACGAGGACTCGGTGCGCGGGACCCGTATCCCGGCGACGGTCACACCCGCGCCGGACTCGATGTGCTGGGCGAGCATCTGGCGCGGGTCCATCCGGTACACGTGGTCGGCACCGAAGACCGCGACGTACTCGGGCTGTTCGTCGTGGACGAGGTTGAGGGACTGCAGGATCGCGTCGGCGCTGCCCAGGTACCAGCGCGGGCCCAGGCGCTGCTGGGCGGGGACCGGGGTGACGTAGTTGCCGAGCAGGCTGGACATCCGCCAGGTGGTGGTGATGTGCCGGTCCAGGGAGTGCGACTTGTACTGGGTGAGGACGCAGATCCGCAGGATGTCGCCGTTGACCAGGTTGGACAGCACGAAGTCGACCAGCCGGTACGTGCCGCCGAAGGTGACCGCGGGTTTGGCGCGGTCCGCGGTCAGGGGCATCAGGCGCTTGCCCTCCCCGCCCGCCAGCACGATCCCGAGCACCGAAGGACCTCCACGACGCATGGCCGCTCCCCTCACCCTCGTTCACCCCGGCCGCCCCGGGCGGGGCGGCCTAAGCCTGCTTGAGGATCTCCTCGTAGAGCCGGACGGTCCGGCGGGCCACCGCGTCCCAGCCGAACTCCTCCACCGCCCGGGCCCGGCCCGCCTCGCCCATCCGCCGCGCGGTCTCCGGGTCGCCGAGGACTGAGTCCAGGGCCCGGGCGAGGCCCGCCTCGAAGTCGCGGTCCCCGTCCCCCGTGTCGTCCTCGTCCCTGGGGACGAGCACCCCCGTCTCACCGTCCGCCACGACCTCGGGGATGCCGCCGACCCGGGAGGCCACGACGGGCGTGCCGCAGGCCATCGCCTCCAGATTCACGATGCCGAGCGGTTCGTACCCGGACGGGCAGACGAAGACGGCCGCGTGCGTCAGCAGCTGGATCACGTCGGGGCGCGGCAGCATGCGCGGGATCCAGTGCACGCCCTCGCGGGCCCGGCTCAGCGCGGCGAACAGGTCCCGGAACTCCTGGTCGATCTCGGGGGTGTCCGGGGCGCCGGCGCACAGCACGACCTGCGCGGCCGGGTCGATGGCACGGGCGGCGCGCAGCAGGTGGGGCACGCCCTTCTGGCGGGTGATGCGGCCGACGAACAGGACGTACGGTCGGGAGCGGTCGAGGCCGATCCGGTCGAGGGCGTCGGTGGCGGGGTCGGGCCGGTAGAGGCCGGTGTCGATGCCGTTGTGCACGACGTGGACCCGGTCCTCCGCGACCGCCGGGTAGCAGGCGAGGACGTCCTCGCGCATGGCGCCGGAGACCGCGATCACGGCGTCGGCGGCCTCGACCGCGGTCCGCTCGGCCCAGCTCGACAGGGCGTAACCGCCGCCCAGCTGCTCGGCCTTCCAGGGGCGCAGGGGCTCCAGCGAGTGCGCGGTCACCACGTGCGGCACGCCGTACAGGAGTTTGGCGAGGTGGCCGCCGAGGTTGGCGTACCAGGTGTGGGAGTGGACCAGCTCGCGGCCCTGGAGGGCGGCGGTCATGGCGAGGTCCACGGAGAAGGTGCGCAGCGCGTCGTTGGTGCCGTCCAGGGCGGGCCAGGAGCGGTGGCGCAGCACGTCCTCGGTGCGGCCCTCTCCCCAGCAGTGCACGTCCAGGTCGACCAGGCGGCCGAGTTCGCGGGCGAGGAACTCCACGTGGACGCCCGCGCCGCCGTAGACGTCCGGCGGGTACTCGCGGGTCAGCAGTCCCACACGCACCCGGAACCTCCCGTGCTCGGCGGCTGGTTCCCTCATGGTCACCCGGACGGGGCGTCTGGGGAAGGGGGCGGGGGCGGCGGGGACGACGAGGACGACGGTGGGGACCGGGGAGGCTCGGGCGGCCGCGAGAAGCAGCAGTCGCCGCAGACGCCCGAACCCGGCGCCCGGTAGTACAGGCAGCAGCTGCGGCGCCGGAAGGCGGTGCCGGTGAGGGTGCCGGCTCGGGCGAGAAGCGGGTGGGCGAGGAGCTCGGCGGTCAGAGCGCGGGCGCGGTCGGCGGTGTCCGTGCGGCCGTTGCGGCGGGCCCAGCGGTCCAGTTCCCGGCCGGCACCCGCGAGCGCGGAGGCGGCGTTGCCCCACAGCAGTCCGCTGGCGACGCGGTACCGGTCGTGCACGGCCGCCGTCAGCGGGACGAGGTGGGCGCGGAGCACGGTGTCGGCGATCGTGCCGGCGTCGCCCGGCAGGGGGCTCACTCCGGAGAGCCACAGGTCGTCGGGGGCGGCGGCGTCGGGGTCGTAGTGGAGCAGCCGCGGGGCGAGGTCCGGGACGCGGCCGTGGAGCGCGGCGCACCCCAGCGTCACCGACCACAGGCGGGCGGCGAGGCCCTGCTGGGCGACGGAGGCGGCGACCCGCGTCTCCGGGACGCGGAGGGCGGCGGCGACCTTACGGACGCGGAAGCCGAGCGGGTCCGTCGCGAGCCGTGGGCGGGGGCTCGGGCCCGGGGCCCCGTCCCCGGGGGCGTAGGCGTCCGCGAGGGTGGGAAGCGGCCGGGACGGCAGCGGTCGCGACGCGTGGAGGAGGAAGAACCCGCCGAGCGGGCGGAGGGCGGTCAGGCCGGGGTCGAGGTCTGGAGTCGGGGCCACAGGAAGCAGTAATACCAGGGCCCTTAGGGGTCGGGTCAGGGGCCGGGGTCTTCCGGTCGCCCACCCAGGGGAGGACGGCGCCGCCTCCGTACTCCATCGGCAGTATGACCCAATGAGTGCTCAGGGACGACGACGGGAAGCTCCCGGCACGGCATCGTGTTGTTCATGGATGACGACCGTTCGCCGCGCCGGGCCCAGCGCCCCCGCCTCACGCAGAGGAGCAGCCGATGAGCGCCCTCGCGTTGTCCGTGCTGCTGTCGCTCGTCTCCGCCGTGGCGTACGCGGGCGGAGCGATCGTGCAGGAGCAGGTGGCGGCGTCCTCCCCGGGTGCTCAGTACGCTCCGCTGCGCCGGCCAGGCTGGTGGGCGGCGGTCGCGCTCAACGGCCTCGGCGGCCTGCTGCACGTCGTGGCGCTCGCCCTCGGCCCGCTGAGTCTGGTGCAGCCGCTGGGCGCGCTCACCATCGTCTTCGCGCTGCCCATGGCCGCGCTGTTCGTGGGCCGCAAGGCGGGCAGGACGGCCTGGCGGGGCGCACTCATGGCGACGGTCGGTCTCGCGGGTCTGCTGTCGTTGGTCGGCGCGTCCGACACCCAGTCGCTGGACACGGCACAGCGGGTCTTCACGGCCTCCGTCACCGGAGCGGTGATCGTCGCGCTGATGATCGCCGGCCGGGCCGCTCACCGGCACCCGGCGGTGCGCAGCATCCTGCTGGCCATCGCGTCCGGCATCGCCTTCGGCATGTCCTCGGTCTTCACCAAGACGGTCGCGGTCGACTGGGCGGGCGGGGTGTCGGTCGCCGACGTGCCGTCGCTGGCCGTGATCGGCGTGCTCGCCACGGCCGGCATGCTGCTGTCGCAGGCCTCCTACCGGGGCGCGGGTCTCGCCGCCCCACTGGCCACGCTGACGGTCGTGAACCCGGTGGTGGCGGCGGTGGTCGGCATCACGATGTTCGGCGAGACGTTCCGGTACGGCACGACCGGTACCGTGCTCGCCCTGAGCTGCGGCGTGGTGGCCGCGGGCGGGCTGATCCTGCTGACGACGGAGCGGATCGCGCGGGAGGCCGCGGAGGCAGGGGCCGCGGAGGCGGGGACCGCGCCGCTCGGGACGGAGGCGGCGCCGCCCGCTCCGCTGCCCGAGAAGGTGTTCCTGCCCGCCCCGGGGGCGGCGCAGGGCCCGGAGACGGTTCCCGCCGAGGAGCCGTACGACGTACCGGGACCGGCCCGGAGCGTCCTGCCCGGACTCGTCCCGCAACTCTCGTACGGCCCCGTCCACGGTGGCGCGTTCGTCCCGCCGCCCGTGCTCGACCGGCACCGGGTGCGGATCAGATCCTGACCCCGCCGGCCCGCAGGTACGCCACCGGGTCGACGTCCGAGCCGAAGCCGGGCCCCGTCCGCACCTCGAAGTGCAGATGCGGGCCCGTGCTGTTGCCGGTGGAGCCCGAGCGGCCGATCCGCTGGCCGGCGCCCACGGACTGGCCGTCCTTCACGGAGATCGCCGAGAGGTGGGCGTACTGCGAGAAGCGGCCGTCGTCGTGCCGGACGACCACCTGGTAGCCGTAGGAACCGCCCCACCCCGCGCTGACCACCCGGCCCGCCGCGACCGACTTGACCGAGGTCCCGGTGGGCACGGGGAAGTCGACGCCGGTGTGGTAGCCCTTCGACCAGGATGATCCCGCCTGCCGGTAGGGCGTGCCGGTGGAGGCGTCGACGGGGGCGACGACGGCTTGGCGGGTGGTGGTCTTGGCGGCCTTGGCCGGCTTCTCGGTGCCGCTGCCGGGGGACGACTTCTCGGGTTGCCGCTTTGGCTGTTTCTTCTGTTTCTGCTCCTGCTTCGGCTGTTGTTTCTGCTTCTGCTTCTGCTCCTGCTTCTGCTGTTGCTCCTGCTCGGGTTCGGCGCGGGGCGCTGTGGTCCGTTCGCCGCGCAGCGCGAGGCGCTGGCCGGGCATGATCAGGTCGGGGTCCGCTCCGATCTCGGCGCGGTTGGCCTCGTACAGGCCGTGCCACCCACCGCGCACCCGCTGGGCGTCGGCGATGCCGGACAGGGTGTCGCCGGTGACCACCGTGTACATCCGGCCCTTGCCCGCCCGGGACTGTGGCGTGGTCTGGGGCTTGACGTCCTTCACCGAGTCGGACTTCGCGGTCCCGGATTTCGCGACCCCTGACTTCCCGGTGGACGGGGCGGAGGACGGACGGATGTCGGGCACGGCACCGTCCCGGGTCAGCCCCGCCCTCTGGGAGCACACCGGCCAGGCGCCCGGGCCCTGCCCCTCCAGCACCTTCTCCGCGACCGCGATCTGCTGGTCCTTGGTGGCCAGGTCGGCGCGCGGGGCGTACTCGGTGCCGCCGAACTCCTCCCAGGTGGACTGGGTGAACTGCAACCCGCCGTAGTAGCCGTTGCCGGTGTTGATGTCCCAGTCGTTGGTGGACTCGCAGGCGGCGACCTTGTCCCAGGTCTCCACGTCGGCCGCGTGTGCCGTGCCGGTGCCGACGAGCGGGAGCGCGAGGCCCGCGCCGCCCGCGGTGACGGTCAGGGAGGCGCGGTTGATCCTGTTCGGCTGATACCGGCGGTGCCGGCCGCGTACGGCCATGGAGGTCCCCCTCGACATTGCGTCAGGAGGGGCAAAAATAAGCGCCGGTAACAGGCCATGACAAGACGGCAATCGGCCGGTTGGCCATGTCAAGTGGCGCGGATCGCACGGTCGTCGCGGCTTCCGAGGCCTCAGAGGCGTCGTACTTACACGAGAAACTTTCCCCAAGGAAGTTGAAACTTTGTCCTTGACGGGTCGAAAGTGCACGCCTTAGCGTCCAACCGACTTGTTCCGCACGGGCTTTCACCTGGTTTCATCCCAGACCGAAGGAGTTCTCGGTGCGTATCAGACGGTTCGCCACCTTCGTGGGGGCGGCAACGCTGGCAGGGGCCGTCGGGCTCCTTCCACTGTCCCCGGCCCAAGCCGCGAAATCAGACCCCACGCCGCCGGACCCGGCGGCCTTCCAGAAGGTCACCCTCAACGACCGTCCGGGCGAGCCCATGGCCCTCGCCGTCCTGCCCGACTCGCGGGTGCTGCACACCGCACGCACGGGAGAGGTCCGGATCCACGATCCGAAGAGCGGTGTGAACTTCCTCGCCGCCGACATGAAGAAGAGCCCCGCGGGTCTCTACCAGCATGACGAGGAGGGCGTCCAGGGGATCGCCGTCGACCCCGGCTTCCGCAAGAACCACTGGGTCTACCTCTACTATTCGCCCCGCCTCGACACCCCCATGGACGACCCGGACACCCCCGGCGTCAACGAGGGCGACGCGCCGGAGTACGGCACGGCCGCGGACTTCGCCGAGTACAAGGGCGTCACCCGGCTGTCGCGGTTCAAGCTCGAGGGCAACAGGCTCGCCTTCGACACCGAGCAGAAGATCCTCGACGTGCCGGCCGACCGCGGCATCTGCTGCCACGTCGGCGGCAAGATCGACTTCGACCGCAAGGGCAACCTGTTCCTTTCGACCGGTGACGACTCCAACCCGTTCGCCTCGGACGGCTACGCCCCGCTCGACGACCGCGCCGACCGCAACCCGGCCTTCGACTCGCGGCGCACCTCGGGCAACACCAACGACCTGCGCGGCAAGGTCCTGCGCATCAAGGTCAAGCCGGACGGCGGCTATGTGGTGCCCCGCGGCAACCTCTTCAAGCCGGGCACCCCGAAGACCCGCCCCGAGATCTACGCCATGGGGCTGCGCAACCCCTTCCGCTTCGGGGTGGACGACAAGACCGGCGACGTCTACGTCGGCGACTACTCGCCCGACGCCAACGAGGCGAACCCCGACCGCGGCCCGGCCGGCCACGGCCGCTGGATGGTCATCGACCGGCCCGCCAACTACGGCTGGCCGTTCTGCGTGACCCGGGACATGCCGTACCAGGACTACGACTTCGCCACCGGGAAGTCGAACGGCGCCTTCGACTGCACCGAGCCGGTCAACGACTCGCGCCACAACACCGGTCTGAGCGAGCTGCCACCGGTCACCGACGCGGAGATCGTCTACGGCTACGGCGCGTCCGAGGAGTTCCCGGAGCTCGGCACGGGCGGTATCGGCCCCATGGGCGGCCCCGTGTACGACTACGAGAAGCGCAACAAGGCCCAGAACCGCTGGCCCGAGTACTTCGACGGCAAGCCGCTCTTCTACGAGTGGACCCGCGACCAGATGAAGGCCATCACCCTCGGCAAGCGGAACAAGGTCGAGAAGATCGAGGACGCGATCCCCTCGATCAAGACGGACGGCCCGATCGACGCCGAGTTCGGCCCGGACGGCGCGCTGTACGTCCTGGAGTACGGCACCGGGTACTTCGCGGAGCTGCCCGAGGCCCAGCTGTCCCGCATCGACTACACGCGCGGCAACCGCACCCCGGAGCCCAAGGTCGCCGCGGACGTCGTCAACGGCACCAGCCCGCTGACGGTCCGGTTCTCCAGCGCCGGAACCAAGGACGCCGACGGTGACGCCCTCAGCTACGCCTGGGACTTCGACGCCGACGGCAAGGTGGACTCCCGGGAGGCGAATCCGGAGCACACGTTCACCGACGACGCCGTCTTCGACGCCACGCTGAAGGTCACCGACAGCACCGGCCGCTCGGCCTCCGCCTCGGTTCCGGTCGTCGTCGGCAACAAGGCGCCGGTCGTCTCGCTGACGACCGACCCGTCCCCGCACGGCGGCACGGAGTTCCACTGGGGTGACACGGTGACGTGGGAGGTCACCGTCACCGACGACCAGCCGGTGGACTGCTCGAAGGTCAGTGTCTCGTTCATCCTCGGCCACGACACGCACGGACACCCGCTGTCCACGAGCACCGGCTGCTCCGGGTCGTTCGAGACGTTCGTGGACGGCGGTCACGCCGGTGCGGACAACCTGCGGGCGGTCTTCAACGCCAGCTACCAGGACACGCCCCCGGACGGCCTGCCGGCCCTCTCGGGCAGCGACGAGGTCGCACTGGTCCCGGCCGGCTGACCCGGCTGGACACACAGCCCGCCGACCGGCGCGGCACGCACTGCGACGGGGGCGCCACCCACGGAGGTGGCGCCCCCGTCGCCTTTCCGGGGACGGAGACGGGGGGGCGCGGACTGGGCGGGGGACGGGGACTGGACGGGGACTGGGCGGGGGACGGGAACTGGGCGGGGGACGAATCACGACACCCCGCCATTCCCCGTCCTGTCCCCCGTCCGCCGACTAGTCTCAAAAGCCACGGTGCCCGACAACCGATCGAAAGAGGTCCGGATGAAGACCAGCCAAGCCGCCAACATCGGTGTCGTGGGGCTGGCGGTGATGGGCTCGAACCTGGCTCGCAACCTCGCCTCCCGCGAGGGCAACGTGGTCGCCGTCCACAACCGCACCTACGCCCGCACCGAGAGCCTCCTCGCCGAGCACCCGGAGGCGGGCTTCATCGCCGGCAAGTCGATCGACGACTTCGTCGCCTCGCTGGCCAAGCCCCGCACCGCCGTCATCATGGTGCAGGCGGGCGCGGGCACGGACGCCGTCATCGACCAGCTCGCCGAGCGGTTCGAGCCGGGCGACATCATCGTCGACGGCGGCAACGCCAACTTCCAGGACACCATCGCCCGGGAGAAGCGGATCGCCCCCACCGGCATCCACTTCGTCGGTGTCGGGATCTCCGGCGGCGAGGAGGGCGCGCTCAAGGGCCCGTCGATCATGCCGGGCGGCTCCGAGGAGGCCTACCGGACCCTCGGGCCCGTCCTCGCCTCGATCGCCGCGGTCGTCTCGGGCGAGCCCTGCGTCACGCACGTGGGCGCCGACGGCGCCGGTCACTTCGTCAAGATGATCCACAACGGCATCGAGTACGCCGACATGCAGCTGATCGGCGAGGCCTACGATCTGCTGCGCACGGTGGGCGGGCTGCGGCCGGACGCCATCGCCGACGTCTTCGCCGAGTGGAACCGGGGCCCGCTCGAGTCGTACCTCGTCGAGATCACCGCCGAGATCCTGCGCCATGTCGACGGGGCCACGGGTCAGCCGTTCGTGGACGTCGTGCTGGACCAGGCCGGCTCCAAGGGCACCGGCGTGTGGACCGTGCAGAACGCCCTCGACCTGGGTGTGCCGGTGGGCGGGATCGCGGAGGCCGTCTTCGCGCGGGCGGTATCCGGGAAGGCCGAGCAGCGTGCCGCGGTGCGCCGGCTGACCGCCGGCTCCCGGCCGCGGGTCCAGCAGGCCTCGCCCTCGTTCGCCGAGGACGTGGCCGCGGCTCTCTACGCCTCGAAGATCGTCGCGTACGCGCAGGGCTTCGACGCCATCACCGCGGGCGCGGACAAGTACGGCTGGGACATCCACAAGGACCGGATCGCCAAGATCTGGCGCGGCGGGTGCATCATCCGGGCGCGGTTCCTCGACCGCATCGCCCAGGCGTACACCGAGCACCCGGACATCACCACGCTGCTCGAAGCCCCGTACTTCGCGCGGGCCGTCGCCGACGGCGAGGCCGCCTGGCGGCGGGTGGTCTCCACCGCCGCCCTGTCCGGCGTACCCGTACCGGGCTTCAGTTCCGCGCTCAGCTACTACGACTCGCTCGCCGCCGAACGCCTGCCCGCCGCGCTCGTCCAGGGGCAGCGGGACTTCTTCGGCGCGCACACCTACCGGCGCACCGACAGAAACGGCGTCTTCCACACGCTGTGGTCCCGCGACCGGTCCGAGACCGAGGCCGACGGGAACGGCCACTAGTCTCCTCCTCCCCCCGGTCTCCGCGCGGCTCTCCCGTACGACGGCCACCGGTATTCGCCGGTGGCCGTCGCTCGCGGTTCAGGTCAGCGGTGGTCCCGGTTCCGGGTTGGGCACCGGCTCCGGCCCCGGCGGGACCGGTGACGGGGAGGGTTCGGGCGGGCCCGGGTGCGGGGGCGGCGGGGTCGGCTGCGGACCGGGGCCCGGGGGCTGGGGCGTGGGTTCCGGGCCGGGGCCCGGCGGCGGAGGCGGGGCCGGTTCCGGACCGGGGGCCGGAGGCCGGGCCGGGTCCGGGGGCGGCTGCGGGGGCTCCGGGCCGGGGCCCGGGGTGGGTCCGGGCGGGACGGGATCCGGATACGGGTTCGTCATGGCACTGTCCTCCGGCCAGTCGGTCGACGTCGGCTCTGGACTTGTCCCCCGCCTACCCGGGGGCCGCCTCCCCAGTCACTCCCCCGCGTGACGGGACGGGCCCAGGTGGCCCGGCCGGGATCACCCGGTGCCCGCTGCCGCCACCCCGGCCGCCAGTCCCGGCGCGGGACTGGCCAGCACCGGAACCGTGGTCCGCGTCGCCGCCCTCGCAGGTGCCATGGAGGCCTGGGCCAGGACGATCACGTCTGCGCCGGTGACGGCATCGGCCGCCTCGGCCACGAGCCGCAGGTAGCCCACGGTGTCCCCGGCCTCGAACCGCGGCCACGCACCATCGACGAGGCGTACGCGCACCTCGACGGAGCGTCCGGCGCACCGGGCCTCCTCCTCGATCAACGCGGCCGTCGGCGCGAACGTGCTCTCCAGGGCGGCGAGAACGACGACACTCGGACCGGCGGCCACCGCGGCGGCGGCCATCGGCCGGTCGACCCGCAGCACCCGCACCCCGACCTCGGCCGCGGCCGCCTCGGCGACGCCGCCGATGGTCGAGCAGGTGCACACGACGGCCCGTGCCCCCTCCGCGACGGCCCGCCGCAGCACGGCCCGGACGGCGCCGGCCACCGCCTCCGGCCCCTCCCGGCGCGCCCGGTCAAGCAAACCGACATCGACGTGATGCCGCAGCTCCAGACCCGGGTGCGCCTCGTCCCGCAGGGAGTCGAAGACGGGGACGTGCACGGGCGAGGTGTGCAGCAGCGCCAGCACGCGTACTCCCCTTCTCCATACCCTCTGTCCGCGTCAGAACCGCTCCGGATGCGCCGCGAGCCACTCCTTCGCCGCGCGCAGCAGTTCGGGGCCGGCGGCGGGAGCCTGGTCCGGGTGCCGCTCGGCCCACTTCACGACGTAGGGGCACAGCGGGGCCACCACGACGCCCTCGCGCCGGGCGACGGCGTACAGCTCGCGCGCCAGCGAACCCGCGATGCCCCGCCCCTCGTGGGCCGGCTCGACGACGGTGTGCACGGGGACGAGGGCGCGCTCGGGGGCTTCCAGGAGGAAATACTCGACGCGGCCGACGACCTCGCCGCCACCGATCGCCTCCAGGCGGCCGGCCGCCCGGTCGTCACGGATCTCGATCTCGCTCACGGCCACGCTCCTCGTCCGTGCGGATGGGCTACGTCAGGCCGACACGGCCTGGGGGCTGCGCTCCTGGTCCGACCCCGGCACCGGCTCGGACGCGTCGGTGCCCAGGGCGACGATACGGTTGTCCGCGTCCACGTGCACCACCCGCGGCCGCAGGGACCGCGCCTCGGCGTCGGTGACCTGGGCGTAGCTGATGAGGATCACCAGGTCGCCGGGGTGCACGAGGTGAGCCGCGGCCCCGTTGATCCCGATCACCCCGGACCCCCGCTCGCCCTCGATGACGTAGGTCTCCAGCCGGGCCCCGTTGGTGATGTCCACGATGTGCACGAGCTCGCCGGGCAGCAGGTCGGCGGCGTCCAGCAGGTCGGCGTCGATGGTCACCGAGCCGACGTAGTGCAGGTCGGCCTGGGTGACGGTGGCGCGGTGGATCTTGGACTTGAACATTGTACGCATCATCGAGGTACTCCTGGACCTAGGCTCCCTGCCTGCGTTTTTGCAGGTCAAGGGCGGTTTCCCTACCATACAACGAGTCGCATGTCCGGCCAGCCGGCTTCGCCGGCCCTCCTGGCCCTCACCGCGACGACTGCACAAGCCTACGCAGCAGCCTCCGAAGAGTGTCCGTGACCACGGTCACTCTGGCGGTCTGTGGGCCTGCCTGCCACGAGAAAGGCCAGTTCAGAGAGAGCTGTCGACCGGGCCTCAGCGGACATGGCCGTCGTGACCAAGCGGGCCGTCGGTTCCGGCTGGCAGGACGGGCTATGGGCAGTGGGCGGGATCGCCGCGGGTCTGCTGGTCTGGGGCGTGCTCGCGGTGGCCGGCCTCGCCGCTGTCCTGGCCGCGTCCACCACCGCGTACACGGTGGTCAAACTGGTCGGCGCCGCCTACCTCGTCTTCCTCGGTGTCCAGGCGCTGCGCCAGAGCCGTCGCGACCGGTCGCAGGTGCCGGCAACGGCCCTCGCCCTGCCTCGCGGCAACCCCTGACGGACCGGTCTGGTGGGCAACGTCTTCAATCCCAAGATCGCGGTGTTCTACACGGGTCTACTGCCCACGCCGGCCCCGGCCGGGCTGTCTCTGCACAGCGGCATGGCCCTGCTGGTCGTCGTACACGCGGTGCTCACCGCGGTCTGGCTCGGCACATACGTCCTGCTGCTCTCCGAAGCTCGCTCCTTCTTCGAGAAGCCGACCGTACGCCGGGGCATGGAGCGTGCCACTGGGGCCGTACTGATCGGATTCGGACTGGAAGTCGCCACGACGCGATGACGACGACTCGGTTCTCGACGACCCGGTAGGTCAGTCGCTCGGCGGTCGGCACGCGCATCTCGCCCGAAGGCTCGGCCGGGCCGCCACCTGTCAAACCGAAGTGGCGACCTTCTCCTCCGTGTCCGCCGACCCGGACGCCGAGGACTGGGCCGACCTGGCCGCCCTACTCGGTCCGGGCGCCTTCGCCGACATGTTCAGCTGTCCGGCCGTTCCGCCGTCGAGTTGGGAACCGGTCTTCAGTCTTGGGCGTGTTCTCTGAATCACGGCATAGGCGCCGTGTGTGAGTGGCGCGTGCCGCCAACTCGGGCAGAGGTTGGGGTGGTAGCGGGGCAGCCGGGCCGGGGGGCGGCCCTGGAGGATCCGCTTCTCGGTGGCCAGTTCCTCGGGCGTGGGCCGGGAGGCCGGGGGGGGCCGAGGTGCCACCGGCTTGCCACCGGCGCTTGGTTGCGGCGGAGAAGCAACGGCCCGCCGGCGAAGCTGTCGTGCACGGTCGCCGACCCCGGCCGCGGGTGCAGCCGGGTCGCCGTGCGCGCCAGCGGGGCCAGTTGGGGGAAGAGCGCGGTCGCATCGACCGGCCGCGGTGGAGTGGTGAGACTCCTGTCGTCCCCGGGCGTGCCGGTCACTGGACCAGCTCGATGTGGGGGTGGGACGGGTCGGCCGGGCAGGCGTGGAGCTGGAGGGTGGAACCGCGGGCGATCCCGATCAGGGTGAAGTTCGCCGGCGGGGTGCCGGGGAGGAGCGGGGTCGGGAGCGTCCTCTCCTCCTCGGGCGCCCAGCTGTCGCTGCCGGCGTCCCATTCGAGGGTGGCGATGGTGAGGAGCGGGAGCGCCTCGGTGCCGCATTCCGGGCAGCAGCGGGGCGCGGGGTCGGCCATTCCCCAGCGCGACCAGCCACCGGTCTTCCAGCCGGGCGAAGTGGACAGGTCGTTGTCGTAGAACTCCTGCGGGGCCACGGGGCAGGAACGGCCCCAACGGATCGGGTCGCCCAGCTCCTGCCGCAGCTTCTGGTCCAGCTCCCTGAAGGCGGGGTACTCCGTGACCCGCTCCGGTGCCAGCACGGACGGCTCCGGGAGGTAACCCTGAGACTTGATCGCGGGCGGTTCGGGCGGGGCGCCGAGGATGTCGGGGACGGTGCCCGCGGAGCGCCAGAAGACCGCGGTACGGGGGTGGGCCGGGTGGTCGAAGGGGCACCACAGGATCTGGAGGAGGTCGGCCCCGGGCGGGCTGAAGGGAAGGGGGACGTCGCGGGCGTACAGCTGGGCGACGGGGAGCAGGGGGACCGGGCCCTCGGGCCAGGGGCGGCCCTGGAGGATCCGCTTCTCGGTGGCCAGTTCCTCGGGCGTGGGCCGGGAGGCCGGGGGACCGAGGTGCCACCGGCTTGCCACCGCCGCTTGGTTGTGACGGAGGAGCCGGATGTCGTCGGGGGACAGAGCCCTGCGCGTCGCACCCCTCTCGTGCGGTCCTCCGCAGTACGGCCAAGGCTCGTCGGCGGGCCACAGCAGCGGCCCGCCGACGGAGCTGTCGTGCACGGTAGGCGACCCCGGCCGCGGGTGCAGCCGGGTCGCCGTGCGCGCCAGCGGGGCGACTTGAGGGAAGAGCGCGGTCACGTCGAGTGGCCGCGGTGGGGTGGTGAAACTCATGTCGGCTCCCGATGGCGCAATGGGGGGATCAGTCGATCAGTTACCGAGGTTGAACAGCAAAGTGTCATCCTTGGTCAGGTCCTGCGCCTCGGACTCGAAGCTCCTCATGCTCGGCGTGCCGGTCTTCATGCCCACCTGCCAGCAGGGCACGACGTTGTTCTGGCCTCCGTCCAGGGTCCGGCCCTTTCCGCCGAGGATGTTCGCGATCAGGGGCTTCGCCTGAGTCACTCGACGGGAACGGCGCACCTTCCGGTGCCCGGCCTCCCGGCGTGACGTCGTCCTGCGTGCCGAAGCCCCGGCGGTCTCAGTCGAGACAGAACTCGTTGCCCTCGATGTCCTGCATCACGACGCACGACTCGTTTTCCTCATCGGCGACCATCGTTCGCACGTGCACCGCGCCGAGCGCGACCAGTCGTGCGCATTCGGCCTCCAGGGTGGCGAGGCGCTCCTCCCCGACGAGTCCGATGCCGGCCCGCACGTCGAGATGCACCCGGTTCTTGACGACCTTGCCTTCGGGGACACGCTGGAAGAGCAGGCGCGGGCCCGCCCCGGAGGGGTCACTGCACGCGAAGTAGGGGTCCTGGTCCTCGGGCGGCAGCGAGTCGTGGTAGCCCTCCCAGGTGGCGAACCCCTCCGGGGGCGGCGGCACGACGTAGCCCAGCACCTCGCACCAGAAACCGGCGAGTCGTACGGGTTCCGCGCAGTCGAAGGTGACCTGGATCTGCCTGATCGTTGACATCGGCGCACCTTAGCAGGGGGCTTTGCGGTTCAGGGGGCGAGGCTCCTCAAGGCCGCCGCGAGTGTGGCGATGGCCGCGGGGTTGCGCGGGCTCTCGACGAGGTCGACGTAGTCGAGGACGACGATCCGGTCGTTCTTGACGGCGGAGACGTTCGCGAGGGGCGGGTAGGACTTGAGGAACCTCCGCTTCTGTTCGGCGGTGGTGTCCCCGTAGTCGTTGATCACGATGACCTCGGGGTCGCGGGCGACGACGGTCTCCCAGCCCACGGCGGTCCAGCTGTCCTTCAGGTCCTTCATGACGTGGTCGCCGCCGGCCTTGGTGATGATGTCGTGGGGCCCGGCGAAGGCACCCGATGTGAACGGCTTGTCCTCGCCGCTGTCGTAGAGGAACACCCGCGGCCGGTCGGCGCCCTTGGGGGCCTTCGCCTGTGCTTCGGCCACCTGCTCGCGGAAGGAGGTGATGAGCTTTTCGGCCCGGTCCTCGACGTCGAACACCTTCCCCAGGTTCCGCAGGTCCGTGTAGAGCGCGTCGAGCGGCGCCATCACGCCGCGCGCCTTGCCCTGTCCGTTGCGGCACGACTCGCTGAGCAGGTAGGAGTCGATGCCCACCTTGCGCAGTGCGTCGGGCGTGAATCCCTCGCCCTCGCTGAAACCGTAGTTCCAGCCGGCGAAGACCAGGTCGGCGCGGGCGTCGAGGACCAGTTCCTTGTTGATCCGTTCCTTCGACAGCCACTTGGTCTTCCGGTACCCGTCCTTCCACGGCACGGCCGTGAGGTCGCCCTTGTCGTCGGGCATGACGTATCCGGCCATGTGGTCCGCCAGGCCGAGGGCGAACATGATCTCGGTGATGCCCACGTCGTTGGTGACCACGCGCTGCGGGGCCCGGTCGAAGGTGCGCTTCTCGCCGCAGTTCTCGACCGTGACCGGGTAGTGGCCGCCGGACCGCCCGGCGTCGTCCGTCTTCCCCTCCGGTGACGAGATGTCCGCGCCGCAGCCGGTGGCGGCGAGGACCAGGACGACGGCGAGGGCGGCGGGGCGTACGAGGTTCGGCATGGGGGGTGACTCCTTGGAGGAGGACAGGTTGGGGGCGAGGCGGACTACGGGGTGGGGAGGCGGTCGAAGAGGAGTTGGACCGCGCCGGTTTCCGGGTGGGGGACGCGGTGCGCCCGGACCCCGAAGACGTCGGCCAGCAGGGCGGGCGTGAGGACGTCGTGGGGAGCGCCGGAAGCGACGATCCGCCCCTCGTCGACGACGTGGATCAGGTCGCAGTGGAGCGCGGCGAGGTTGAGGTCGTGCAGTGCGGTGAGCACGGTCGGTCCGGCGGCCCGCACCAGGGACAGGACCTCCAACTGCTGGGCGATGTCGAGGTGGTTGGTGGGTTCGTCGAGCACCAGGACCCGCGGTTGCTGGGCGAGTGCGCGGGCGATCAGGACCCGTTGCTTCTCGCCGCCGGAGAGGGTGAGGAAGCCGCGGCCGGCCAGGTGTCCGGCGTCCACCCCGGCCAGTGCGGCGGCACAGGCGTGCCGGTCCTCGTCGGTCTCCCGGGCCACCGCGCCCTGGTGCGGGAGTCTGCCCATGGCCACGACCTCGGCCACGGTGAAGTCGAACTCCGCGGCCGACTCCTGCGGGAGGGCGGCGATCCGGCGGGCGCTTTCGCGCGTGTTCATGGTCAGCAGGTCGTCGCCGCCGAGGCGTACCGCACCGGCCGTGGGGCGCAGGGCCCGGTAGACGCATCGCAACAGGGTGGACTTGCCGCTGCCGTTGGGTCCGACGAGCCCCACGAACTGGCCGTCGCCCGCCCGCAGCGAGACGTCCTCGACCAGCTTCGCGCCGCCGATCTCCACGGTGACCGCGTCGATGTCGATCCGCATCACGCGCCTCCGAAGGTGTAGGTGCGGCGGCGCATGAGCAGGACGAAGCACGGCACGCCGATCGCCGCCGTCAGTACACCGAGCGGCAGTTCGGCGGGGGCGAGCAGCACCCGGGACAGGATGTCGACCCAGATCAGCAGCACGGCACCGGCCAGGGGCGCGACGGCCAGCAGCCGGCGGTGGCCGGCTCCGACCAGCATCCGGGCGGCGTGCGGAACCATCAGGCCCACGAAGCCGATCGCCCCGCTGACCGCGACGACCGTCCCGGTGACGGCGGCGGCGGTGACGAAGAGCTCCTTGCGCAGCCGCCCGGCGTCCACGCCCAGCGCGGCGGCGGTCTCGTCGCCCATGGCCAGGGCGTTCAGGCGCCGGGCCGACCAGCCGAGGTGGACGAGGCCGGCGAGCACCGCGCCCGCGGCGATCGGTACGGAGGACCAGCTCGCACCGCCCAGACTGCCGAGCAGCCACATCATCGCGGACCGGGCCGCCTCGCCGTGTTCGGCGGCGAACACCATGAACGTGGTCACGGCCGAGAAGCCGTAGTTCATCGCGGTGCCGGTCAGCACGAGCCGGAGCGGGGTCAGCCCGCGTGAGGTCCGGGCGACCGCGTACACCAGCGTCATGGCCGCGAGCGCGGAGACGAACGCCGCCGTGGACAGCGCCCAGACACCGAGCGCGCCGAAGGCGCCGAAGATGAGCACGGCGTTGGCCCCGACGGCCGCACCGGAGGAGATGCCGAGGACGAACGGGTCCGCGAGCGCGTTGCGGACCATGGCCTGGACGGCGACGCCGACGGCGGCCAGGCCCGCGCCGACGACCGCGGCGAGCACGGCACGCGGGAAGCGCAGTTCCCACACGATGACGTACGAGGGAACCTCGTCCGGGGCTATGGAGGCGCCGGTCATGCCCGCCCAGAGAAAGTGCAGCGTCTCGCTCCACGAGAGTCCCGAGGCCCCGAAGCCCGCCCCGCAGGCCAGGGAGACGGGCAGCGCCACGCACAGGCCGGTCACGAGCAGGGGCAGGGACACCCGGTGGGCCGGTGGGGGTCCGGTGCGCGTACCGCGCCGCGGTCGCGTTCGTGGTGGGGCGGGTTCGGGGTCACGGAGCTTGGCCACCGGCGGATCACCTTCGCCTCGGGCCGTGCACCTACGTCGGCGAAGGAGCGGCTCCGGGCGCGGGGCGCCGTGGGCAGCACCCTCTCGCAGTCCACGGCGATTGACAGGAGCGTCACCACCGCGGGTGATCGGGCTCACGGAGCAGCACTCCGTCTACCGTTGCGGGTCAGCGCCGGACTTCGACCGGACTTCCCCCGCGGGGCGCTTGCAGCTTAGCGCCTGTGCCACGCCTTCCGTCGCGGCCGTCCCGTCCCGCCGTACCCGGCTCGTCTCACCGCCGCTTGTCCGGCAGGCGTGCGGCCGTGTAGGCGCGGGCCACCCAGCTCTGCAGGTGCGGGGCGCGGGCCAGCAGGTTCCGGTAGACGCGGACGGCGTGGTGGTGCAGTGCCTCGGCCACCGCCGGTTCGACGGTGTCCCGGCGCCAGACGAGGAGGTGGCGCTGCCAGAGCGGGTCGCCGACCAGTGGCTTGACCAGTACGCCGTCGACGGGGCGGATGGTGGGCTGCACGACCGCCACTCCCAGACCCATGGCGATCATCGCCTGCAGCTGTTCGAGGATGTGGAGCTCGTGCGTACTCGCGGGGGTGAAGCCCGCGGCCTGGCACGCGTCGTAGAAGGCGCCGGGCCAGCCCACCCCGTCGTCGGAGGAGACGAACCAGGTGTCCTCGGACAGCTCCTGCAACGGCACCTCGACGCGGTGTGCGAGCGGATGTCCGGAGTGCATGGCGACGAAGACGGGGACGGTGTTGATGGCGCGGTGCGCCAGGTCGGCGGAGTGGCGCAGGGGCAGGCCGGGGTAGTCCATGCCGAGTGCCGCGTCGAGCTCACCGGCCTCCAGGAGCCTGATCAGCTCACCGGTGGCGTAGACGCTGCTGACGGAGACCGCGAGGTGGGGGCAGCCTTCACGCAGGTTGCCCAGCAGCTCCGGCAGCACGGGGGTGTTGGTGACTCCGAGCCGGAGGGTGCGGGTCGCCGCCGCGGGCGTGCCGTTGCCGTGGCGTCGGCCGAGGGCGTCGGCGCGGGCCAGGATGTCCCGGGCCTGGCTCACGACCTCCACACCGTACGCGGTCAGCTCCACGCCGGTGCTGCGACGCACGAACAGCCCCTCGCCGAGCAGCCGCTCGATGCGGCGCAGCTGAGTGCTGAGGGCGGGCTGCGTGAAGCCGAGCGCGGCGGCGGCCCGCCCCACGCTGCCGGAGTCCGCTATCGCGCACAGCACCCGCAGATGACGCAGCTCGAGTTCCACAGCACACACCTCGCCGCTCGGGAAGCCGGACCATTGTGCGACAGCCCGGCGCGTGCGGGTCCGGTCGGGGCTCAGACGTTATGCCTCGTGCGCCGGTTCTCCTATGGCCGGGTCGGTTGTCGCCGTCGTCACGGTCGTGGAAGCCTCCACCTGCGCGCCCCGTCCGGCGGGAGTGACCGCGCGCTCCCACCGCCTTGTGAGGAGACACAGCATGTCCGCCACCAGGGTCCGCTTCACCGTCGAGGCGACCGCGGCCGCGGTACGCGGCGCCCGCCGCCGGGTCTCGGCGACCGTGCGTTCGTGGGGCGTGTCCATGGCCGACGAGTCGCTCCTTCCCGTGGAAGTGCTGGCGTCGGAACTCCTCACCAACGCGCTGGTGCACGCGGGCGGCGGTGCCATGATCGTCGAGGTGTCGCTCGACCAGGGGCTGGTGGTCATCACCGTCCTCGACGGCAGCACGGAGGTGCCGCGGGCCCGCGCGGCGGACCCGGACCAGGAAGGAGGGCGCGGCCTCGTCCTGATCGACGGCCTCTGCCTCCTGCACGGCGTGGAGCGCACCGCGCACGGCAAACGCTGCTGGGCGGTCGTTCCGGTGGCGGCGGTGGCCGGGTCGGCTCCCGGAGCGGACCACGCGGGCGTCGAGGGCGGCGCCGGTCCGGCGTACGACGGGGTCTGGTCGCTCACCGGCGGGGGCGCGGAACTGCTGAGCAGGTTGCTGACGACGTGAACCGAACGCATGGAGGTCCACCGCTGATGGAACAGCACGACGGCGGGGGTACGGCCCCGCACCCCGATCCGTTCCGGGGAGGTTGGGCGGAAACGGAGCGGAGACTGCCGGCGCTGACCGGGGCGGCGTGGGCGGCCAAGCGGCGCTCGGCGCTGTCCGAGCGGTTCCCCGGTGAGCGGATCGTCGTCCCGTCGGGCGGGCTGAAGGTCAGGAGCAACGACTTCGACCACACCTTCCGTCCGCACTCCGCGTTCGTCCACCTCACCGGTGAGCAGGGAACACACGCGGTCCCGGACAGCGTCCTGGTCCTCGAACCCACGGGGAGCGGGCACTCGGTGACGCTCTTCACCCGGCCGCGGTCGCCGCGTGACGGCGGGCCGGACGGCGCGGAGTTCCACAGTGACCGGCGGTACGGGGAGTTCTGGGTCGGGCGGCGCCGGACCCTGGCCGAGACGGCGGACGCCCTCGGCATCGAGGCCGCCGCCCGTGACGGACTGCGGCCTGCCCTCGCACGCGAGGTACCGACCCGGGTGGTACGCGGCGTCGACGCGCTCGTCGACTCGCTGGTGGCGCCCGCTCGCCGGGCCGAGGCGGAGCTGGAGGGCTTCCTGGCCGAGTCGCGGCTGGTCAAGGACGAGTGGGAGGTGGACCAGCTCCGTGCGGCCGTGGGCAGCACGGTCGCCGGATTCCACGACGTCGTGGGCGAGCTGGACCGGGCCACCCGCCTGGCGCGGGGTGAGCGCTGGATCGAGGGCACCTTCAACCGGCGGGCCCGGCTGGACGGTTACGGCCTGGGATTCGAGACGATCGCGGCGGCCGGGGCGCACGCCTGCGTCCTGCACTGGATGAGCAATGACGGTCCGGTGCGCGACGGCGACCTGCTGCTGCTCGACGCCGGCGTCGAGGCCGACACCTTCTACACCGGGGACGTCACCCGGACCCTGCCGGTCGGCGGACGCTTCACCGACGTCCAACGGCGGGTCTACGACCTCGTGTTCGCCGCCCAGTCGGCCGGCATCGCCGCGCTGCGGCCCGGCGCGCGGTACGGCGACTTCCACGAGGCCGCGATGCGCGTCATCGCCGAAGGGCTCGACGGCTGGGGTCTGCGGCCGCCCGGCGCGACGGCGTCGACCCCGGTGTCCGGCCTGTACCGCCGGTACACGGTGTGCGGTTCGGGCCACATGCTCGGGCTGGACTGCCACGACTGCGCGAAGGCCCGCGACGAGACCTACCTGGGCGGGACGCTCGAGCCCGGCCATGTCCTCACCGTCGAGCCCGGCCTGTACTTCCAGCCCGACGACCTGACGGTCCCCGAGGAGCTGCGCGGCATCGGCGTACGGATCGAGGACGACTTCGTCATCACGGCCGACGGGGCGCAGTGTCTGTCGTCCGGGCTGCCGCGCGGCGCGGACGAGGTGGAGGAGTGGGTGGCGTCCCCGTCCAGCTGAGCGGGTCCTGTTCGTCCCCGTTTCAGAACAACGTGACATTGTATAGTGGGAGGTGATCGGACCGAGGGCTCGGAGGAGCACACATGCCTCATCTCACGTCGCAGGTGATCTCGGTCCAGACACATCTGCGGGACCAGGTGGCCGACGCCGTCCGGGCCGCGCTCATCGCCGGTGAACTGCGCCCCGGCGTCGTCTACTCCGCGCCGACGCTCGCCGCGGAACTGGGCGTCTCGGCCACCCCGGTCCGCGAGGCGATGCTCGACCTGGCCCGGGAGGGCCTGGTGGAAGCGGTCCGCAACAAGGGGTTCCGCATCACCGAGATGACCGACCGGGACCTCGACGAGTTCACGGACATCCGCACCCTCATCGAGGTTCCCACCGTGGGCCGGGTCGCCCGGACGGTGCCGGCCGAGCGGCTGGAGGAACTGCGCCCGCTGGCGCGGCAGATCGTGACGTCGGCTCAGGAGCACGACGTCCTCAAGTACCTGGAAGCCGACCACCGCTTCCACCTCGAACTGCTGTCGCTCGCCGGGAACCAGCACCTGGTCGAGGTGGTGGCCGACCTGCGCAAGCGCTCGCGCCTGTACGGGCTGGGCGACCTCAACGAGTCGGGGCGCCTGGTGGCTTCGGCGCGGGAACACATCGAGCTCCTCGACCTGATCGTGGCAGGCCGCGCGCAGGAGGCGGAGGACTGCATGCGCCGCCACCTCTCGCACATCCGCACCCTGTGGGCCGACGGCGCGGACGGTGCGGAGGACGGCGAGCAGGCGCTTCGGACCGGCGACCGGTAGCCCTGCCCACGGGGCACTCTCCCGGCCCACCAGGGAAGTACTGAGTTCCCTCCGGCGCCTTCCCCAAGTCATGTCACCTGTGCAATGGTACATGTCACAGGTTCAGTCATGACCATGCCAAACAGTCCCAGCCGGCTCTTCTCTCAGCCGAGGCGCATGACCCGTTGCCTGACTCCCCGACCTGTTCCATCCCATCGGCCACGCCCGTCGCGTGGCCCATCCCCTCATGGGAGGCTCAGTGAGAACCACGTTCGTACGCCGAAGTCTGGGCGCGGTGCTGCCCCTGGCCCTGACGTGCGCCATGGGCGCCGGCCTGCTCGCTCAACCGGCCGCCGCCCTGCCCGGTGCCTCCGCACCGGCCGCGCGCACCGTGGCGCCCGGAGGGACGGACAGCGGCCCGGCACCCACGGCACAGACCGCCACCGCCGACAGCGCACACGTCGGCAAGGGGCGGCAGAAGCCGTCCCGCATACCGCCGTTGGCGGCGAGCAAGGACGCGCTCCGGCAGGACGGCGGGAAGCACAGCGCGAAGAAGCCGGCGGACGTCGCCGCCTGCGACGCCTCCGACTTCACCGGCCGCACCGGCAACGCGCTGGTCCGGCAGATCAAGGCGTCCACGACCGACTGCGTCAACACCCTGTTCGAGCTGACCGGCAGCGACGCCCACGGCGCCTTCCGGGAAGCCCAGATGACCTCCGTCGCGTACGCGGTCCGCGACAGTTCGGCGTCCTATCCCGGCGATCCCAGTACCGGCATGCCGCAGCTCGTGCTCTACCTGCGGGCCGGCTACTACGTCCAGTACTACTACCCGGACGCCGTGGGCGCGTACGGCGACGCGCTGCGGACCGCGATCCGCTCGGGCCTGGACGCCTTCTTCGCCAGTCCCCGCTCCCGGGACGTCACCGACGCCAACGGCGAGACTCTCGCCGAGGCCGTCACCCTCATCGACAGCGCCGAGGAGAATGCCCGCTACATCCACGTGCTGCGGCGGCTGCTGGCGGACTACGACGCGTCGTGGAACGCGTCGTGGTCGATGCTCAACGCGGTCAACAACGTGTACACCGTGACGTTCCGCGGCCACCAGGTGCCCGAGTTCGTGATGGCCGTGCGGACGGACCCCGGCCTGCTCGACTCGCTGTACCGCTTCGCCTGCGACCACCACGCGCTCCTGGGGACCGGCCAGTCCTACCTCACGTCGAACGCCGGACGTGAACTCGGCAGGTTCCTGCAGCACTCCGCGCTGCGCGCCGAGGTCCGCCCGCTGGCGTCCGGCCTGCTCGACGCGAGCTCGATCACCGGTGCCACTGCGCCGCTGTGGGTCGGCGTCGCCGAGATGACGGACTACTACGACAGGTCCAACTGCTCGTACTACGGCACGTGCGACCTCCAGGCGCAACTGGCGCGGGCCGTACTGCCGGTGACCCACGCATGCGGCCCGGCCATCACCATCAGGGCGCAGCAGATGACCCCGGGCGAGCTGTCCGCGAGCTGCGCCGGCCTGCGCGCACAGGACGCCCACTTCCACGAGGCCGTCAAGGACGACGGTCCCGTCGCCGGCGACCGCAACGACACCATCGAGGTCGTGGTCTTCGACTCCAGCACCGACTACCAGACCTACGCCGGTGCCATGTACGGCATCGACACCAACAACGGCGGCATGTACCTGGAGGGCGATCCGGCGGCCGCCGGCAACCAGGCCCGCTTCATCGCCTACGAGGCCGAGTGGCTGCGCCCGGACTTCCGGATCTGGAACCTCAACCACGAGTACACCCACTACCTCGACGGCCGGTTCGACATGTACGGCGACTTCGCCGCCAACGTCGCCACCCCGACCGTCTGGTGGATCGAGGGCTTCGCGGAGTACCTCTCCTACTCCTACCGCGGCATCGTCTACGAAGAGGCGGTGGCGGAGGCCGGCAAAGGCACCTACGCCCTGAGCACCCTGTTCGACACCAATTACAGCCACGACACGACGCGCGTCTACCGCTGGGGCTACCTCGCCGTCCGGTACATGCTGGAGCGGCACCCCGCCGACATGGCGACGGTGCTCGGCCACTACCGCTCCGGCGACTGGAACGCGGCGCGCGACCACCTCACCCGCACCATCGGCACGCGGTACGACGCCGACTGGTACACCTGGCTCGCCGGCTGCGCCGCGGGCGGCTGCGGCTCGGTGCCCGAGTGCGCCGCCCCGGACACCCGGGTGCTGGACCGCGACTGCCGGCGCGGCGACCGGTCCGGCGCCGCGGGGGCCGACGACTATCTGTACCTGCACCTCCCGTCCGGCGTGAACCGGCTGGAGATCACCGTCTCCGGCGGCACGGGTGACGCCGACCTGTACTACAGCGACAGCGGCTGGGCCACCCGCACCAGCCACACCAGCGGCTCGACCGGTGCGGGCAACAGCCACACCCTGACCGTCACCGATCCCCCGGCCGGCTACCACTACGTCACCCTGCACGGGGCGGAGAGCTTCTCCGGCGTCACCGTGGCCACCCGGTACGAGACGGGGGCGAGGCCGCTCAGAGGGTGAAGCCCGCCGGGTAGGGGTCCGACGGGTCGAGCAGGTACTGGGCGGTTCCGGTGATCCAGGCGCGTCCGGTGACCGACGGGAGGACGGCCGGGCGGTCCCCGACCGTCGTCTCGCCGATGATGCGGCCGACGAAGCGGGAGCCGATGAACGACTCGTTGACGAAGTCCCGGCCGGCCGGCAGGAGACCGCGGGCGTGCAGTTGCGCCATGCGTGCGCTGGTGCCCGTACCGCAGGGCGAACGGTCGAACCACCCGGGATGGATCGCCATGGCGTGCCGGGAGTGCTCCGCGGTCGATCCGGGCGCTTCCAGGTAGACGTGGTGGCACGTGTCGATCCCGGGGTTCTCCGGGTGGGCCACCGGGTTCCGCGTGTTGATCGCGTCCATGATGGCCAGCCCGGCGTCGAGCATGCGCTGCTTGTGGGACCGGTCGAACGGGATCCTCAGGTCCTCCAGCCGGACGAAGGCGTAGAAGTTGCCGCCGTAGGCGATGTCGTAGCGCACCGGCCCGTACCCGTCGACGTCGACGACCTGGTCGAGGGCGTGGCAGTACGAGGCGACGTTCTCCAGGGTCACCGATTCGGCGCGGCCGTCGCGCACCCGGACCCGGGCGGTGACCAGTCCGGCGGGTGTGTCGAGCCGTACGGCCGTCTCCGGTTCGGCGGCCTCGACCATCCCCGTCTCGACGAGGACGGTGGCGACGCCGATCGTGCCGTGCCCGCACATCGGCAGGCAGCCGGAGACCTCGATGTAGAGGACGCCGAAGTCGGCGTCCGGGCGGGTCGGGGGCTGGAGGATGGCGCCGGACATCGAGGCGTGCCCGCGCGGTTCGCACATGAGCAGGGTGCGCAGATGGTCGCGTTCCGCGACGAAACGCTGCCGCCGCTCGAACATCGTCGCCCCGGGGAGGACACCGACACCGCCCGTGATCACGCGGGTCGGCATGCCCTCGGTGTGGGAGTCGACGGCGTGGTAGCAGACCTTCGAGCGCATCGTCAGTCGGTCCCGGCGTCGATGAGGGCCTGGGTGGTGGCGCGCACGGCGGCCTCCGTCTGCGGGGTGAGCGGCTGCCTGGGCGGCCGGCACGCACCGCCGCGCCGGCCGGTCATGTCCTGGCCGAGCTTGATGGCCTGGACGAACTCCGTCCTGCTGTCCCAGCGCAGCACCGGGTGCAGTCGGCGGTAGAGCGGCAGGGCGGTGTCGAGGTCGCCGGCGAGCGAGGCCTCGTACAGCGCGAGGCAGGCACGGGGGAAGACCTGCGGGTATCCGGCGACCCAGCCCTTGGCGCCGGCGATGGCGACCTCCAGGACCGTGTCGTCGGTGCCGATCATGAGGTCGAGGCCGGGGGCCAGTTCGGAGATCTCGTAGCAGCGCCGGACGTCGCCGGAGAACTCCTTGACGCCGACGATGAACCCCTCGGCGTGCAGTTTGGCGAGCAGCTCGGGGCGCAGGTCGACCTTGGTGTCGATGGGGTTGTTGTACGCGGTGACGGGGAGACCGGCCGAGGCGACCAGTTCGAAGTGTTCGAGGACCGCGCGGTCGTCGGCGCGGTAGGAGTTGGGTGGCAGGCACATGACCGCCTGGCAGCCGGCGTCCCTGGCGAACTCGGCGTGCCGCCTGGCCTCCGCGCCGCCGTAGGCCCCGACCCCGGGCATGACGGTGAACCCTTCGGGGGCGGCGGCGAGGGCCGTCTCGACGACGCGGTCGCGCTCCTCGTACGTCAGTGTCTGGTACTCGCCGAGCGAGCCGTTCGGCGCGACTCCGTGCAGTCCCTCCTCGGCGAGCCGGGCGACGCTCCGCGCGTAGGCGCCGTAGTCGACCGTGAGATCGGCGTTGAAGGGCAGGCTCGTGGCGACGACGACGCCGTGCCAGGGCTTGCGGTGCTGCTCACTCATGTGCTGCTCCTTCTGTTCCTTCCGGGGTCCGGCCGGCCTGGTCCAGGTCGGCGAGGGCGCCGAGGGTGACGGGGGTCGCGATGAGCCGTTCGGTGGGTGTGTAGGCCTGGTGCGGTGCCACGAGGCAGTGCACCGCGGGACCGCAGATCCGGCCCTGGCACCACCCCATGCCGACCCGGGTGAGTTGTTTGACCTGGCGGTGGTCGTGGGCCCCGCCGTCGGCGCGGGCGGCGCGGACGGCGCCCGCGGTCACCTCCTCGCACCGGCACACGACGGTGTCGTCGGTCAGCCACCGCGACCAGGCCTGCGGGACCGGGTGGGCACGGCCCATGGCCCGGGCGAAGGCTCGCTGCCCGTTCACCGTGGCGCGCACCGCGGCCAGGCGCCTCCTGCCGAGGGCGGGCGCGGCTCCCCCGTCGGCGAGGACCGACTCGGCGGCGAGCCGGCCCTCGGCGAGCGACAGGCGCGCTCCGCCCACCCCGCACACCTCCCCCGCCGCGTAGAGCCCGGGCACGGTGGTGCGCTGTCCGGCGTCGACGGCGACGACCGCGTTGCCGTCGTCGGAGTCGGTGAGGTCGCAGCCGAGCGGGAGAAGCAGGTCGAGCTGGGGTGCGAAGCCCCATCCGACGCCCACGGTGTCGACCTCGACTCGGCGTTCGGTGCCCGGGCGGGGGCTGCCGTCGGGTGCCAGGGAGGCGATCCGGACGCGGGAGACGCGGTCGGTGCCCTCGGCGGCGACGATCGCCGTGCGCGGGCGGATCCGGACGCGGTGGCGGGCGAGCGTGGCGCCGTACCGTGCCCCTTCGGCCCACTTGGCGGGGTTGCGCAGCAGCGGACCGGGCGAGCGCAGCCAGGCCCGCGGGTCGGCGGCCTCGCACACGGCGGCCACTTCGGCGCCGCGGGCCGCGAGTGCGGCGGCCACCGGCAGCAGGAACGGCCCGGTGCCGCCCAGGGCGACGCGGCTGCCCGCCACCACCGCGCCGCCCTTGAGCAGCGCTTGCAGGCCGCCGACGGTGAGCACACCGGGCAGGTCCCAGCCGGGGAAGGGCAGCTGCCGGTCGTAGGCTCCGGTCGCCACCAGCAGGCGGGGCGCGCGCACCACTACGGCGGTCTCCTGCGGCGCCCGGCGCCGGTCGACGGCGTGCACCGTGAAGCCGGCCCCGGCCCCGCCGTCTTCGCCGTCGCCGTCGCGGGTCACGCACCAGACGTGGTGGGCCAGGCGCAGGTCGAGCCGGCCCCGCGCGCCGGCCGCCGACAGCGCCCGGCGCAGGGCGCGGTACTCGCGCAGCCCGTGGTGGAGGCCGGCGGTGGGGATCGTCCGTCGTGCGTGGTCCGGCGGGTGCCGCCAGTACTGGCCGCCCACGGCTGCGCCCGAGTCGACGAGGGTGACGCGCAGGCCCCCGGTCAGGGCGGTGGCCGCCGCGGCCAGGCCGGCCGGCCCCGCTCCCACGACGACGAGGTCCGCCGTCTCACTCATCGCCGTCCTCCTGGGTCCGTGTCGTGACGGTCAGGCCCGCGCGGGCCGGTATCAGGCAGGCCCGCTGCCCGCCCACTCCGTCGACGGTCACCAGGCAGTCGAAGCAGACGCCGATCCCGCAGAAGACGCCGCGCGGACGGCGCCCGACGCGGGTGGTGCGCCAGGCGACCCGGCCCGCGGCCACGAGGGCCGCGGCGACGGTCTGTCCCTCGACGAACCCCAGCGGTTCGCCGTCGACGCTGAACCGGCTCACTGGGCAGCACCTTTCGGGGTGAGGAAGCGGTCGGGCAGCAGTGCGGTGTGCGCCGCCGGGTCGGCTCCCCGCCAGGGACGGCCGAGCAGCTGGGCCGTCACCAGGGCACCGGTCGCGGGGGCCAGCCCGATGCCGGCGCCCTCGTGGCCGCAGGCGTGGACGACGCCCGGGGCGCGCGGGTCCGGGCCGACGACCGGCAGGTGGTCCGGGCAGTACGGCCTGAATCCGCGGTAGGTCCGGATCAGGTGGGTGTTCCGCAGGAAGGGGAAGAGCGCGCACGCCTGTGCGGCGAGGCGGGTGACCACGGCGGGGTTCAGCGTCGTGTCGAAGCCGACGCGTTCGCGGCTGGCGCCGATGAGGATCGTGCCGCCGCGGGTTCCCTCGACGACGCACGAGGTCTCCAGGCCGGCGTCGGAGGAGGCGACGTTCGCGACGTAGTCGGCGGAGTAGACCTTGTGCCGGACCATCGGCGGCATGGGTTCGGTCACGAGGACGAAGCCGCGGCGCGGCAGTACCTCCACGGACGCGCCGAGCCGGCGGCCGACCTCGCCGCCCCAGGTGCCGGCGGCGTTGACGACGGCGTCGGCGGGCAGCAGGTCACCGGCGGCCGTCCGGACGCCGGTGACCTCGCCGTCGCGGCCGGTCACCGCGGCGGTGACCTCGGCCGTCCGCGTGCGGGCTCCGCGCTCCACGGCCCCGCGCAGCAGGGCCGCCGCCGCCAGCACGGGCTGCACCTGGGCGTCCTGCGGGTAGTGGACGCCGCCGGGGATGCCCGGGGCGAGGTGGGGTTCGAGTTCGCGGACGCGGTCGACCGGCTCGACGCGCACGCCTGCCGCCGACTGCCGTGCGGCGAACCCGCCGAGCGCCGCGAGCCCTTCGGTCGTACGCGCGACGACCAGGCCTCCCTTGGGCTCCAGTTCGAGGGAGTCGGCGCCGAGTTCGTCCCCGGCCTCGTCCCACAGCGTGCGGCTCAGGCGGGCCAGGTCGAGTTCGGGTCCCGGTTCCTTGTCGGAGAGCAGGACGTTTCCCTCACCGCGGCTCGTGGTCCCGGCACCGACGGGCCCGCGGTCGACGACCGTGACGTCCAGGCCCGCCGAAGCGGCGTGGAAGGCGCAGGCGGCACCGACCACTCCCCCGCCCACGACGACGACCTTCAGGGCCATCGACCCCTCCTCGGTAAAATGTCACATGCCATCGATCAGGCTATCCATCCGGCCTGCTGGAACACAACGGCTCGTCAGCGTCCGTGAGCGGCCGGAGCCACGGACTGGCCCCGGCCGACCGTCTGGCCGTGCGGTCACCGCCGGCGCCTTCGCGGTCGCCACCCGGGGTGCCTGGGAGTGCCTGCCGCACCGCGCCGGACCGGCCGTGCTCAACGCCCCGCCGGGCGGCGCCGTATGCCCGAGTCCACCGAGTCCCGGCGAGCGATCCCGCGAACCGCTTCACCCACGAGTCACTCCCGGGAGCGCCGCATGGCGTCCTACTCCGGCCGCGACGTGCACGGACAGGTCGTGCACCGGCTGGGCGCACGCATCGTGGGCGGCGAGATCGCCAGGGCGAGATCCTCGACATCGGCGCGCTCGGGGCGGAGCTGGACGTGAGCCTGGCGGTGACGCGGGAGGCGCTGAAGGTGCTCGCGGGCTAGGGGCTGACCGACGCCCGGCACAAGCGCGGCACCTTCGTCCGGGAGCGCGCACACTGGGACCTCCTGGACGCCGACGTGATCCGCCGCCGGACGGAGACCGGAGACGCCGGTCCGCCGCTGCGCGGCCTCGCCGACGTACGGTCCATCGTCGAGCCCGCCGCCGCGCGCCGGGCCGCCCCGCACCGTACGGACGCCGACCTGGCGGCCCTGGAGAGCGCCCTGGGCGCCATGGGCCGGACCGGCCTGGGCCCCGCCGCTGCCGCCGAGGCGGACGCCGCGTTCCACCTGGCCCTGCTGGCCGCCACCGGCAACGAGCTGCCGCGCAGGATGGACATGCTCCTGGAGCCGGGGCTCAGGGAACGCGACCGGCTGGTCCACGCCCACGAGACGCCGACGACCCGGTCCCGAGCCACCGCGCGGTCCTGGACGCCGTCCGGGACCGGGACCCGGCGCGGGCCGAGACCGCGATGCCGGCCCTGCTCGCCAAGGCCGCGGCGGACCACGACCACCTCACGCGCGGCCCGCGGAACGACACCTGACGGGAACTGATCCACTGGGCGGCTCGTCCTGACGGGGGAGGACGAGTGGACGGAAGAGGCATGGTGGAGCAGGCGGAGACACGGCCGCGACCGGGGCCGATGGCGCGGGCACGGGACCTGGCGGCACGGGTGCGGAGTCGGGCCTCCCGGGCGGGGGGCCGACCGGCCCGGTCGCGGGGCCGCGTGGTCGCGGCGGCCGCCGTGCTGACGGCCGCCCTGCTCGTGTTCCACGACGCGGTCCCCAACGCGGCGCTCGGGCTGGGCAGTCTGCTGGAGACGTTCCTTCCGTGGCTCGGTGCGGTGGTCGTGGTGCTGCTCGTCCTGGCGCTGGTACGCCGGTCGCCGCTCGCGCTGGCGGCCCTCCTGCTGCCGGCCACGGCCTGGACGTACCTTTTCGGTCCGCTGCTGCTGCCCGCGCCCGAGCCCGGCGCCGACGACCTGCTCGTGGTCCAGCACAACGTCAGCGACGAGAACGACGATCCCGCGGGCACCGCCCGCGCCCTGGCCGGCGCGGAACCCGACCTCATCGCCCTCCAGGAGCTGGTGCCCCCGGCGCTCGACGTGTACGCGCGGACCCTCGCCGCCGACTATCCGTACCGGGCGGTCCAGGGCACGGTCGGACTCTGGTCGAAGCATCCGCTCGCCGACGCCCGGCCGCTCGACATCAAACCGCCCGGCATCACGGAGGAGTGGAGCCGGGGCCTGCGGACGGTGGCCCGCACACCGCACGGCGAGATCGCGGTGTACGTCGCCCACCTGCCCTCCGTCCGGGTCGGCGCGGGCGGCCTGGCGTCGGCCTGGCGGGACGAGAGCGCCGGGCTGCTGGGCGATGCCGTCGCGGCCGAGGAGCTGCGCCGGGTGGTGCTGCTGGGCGACCTCAACGGCACGGTCGACGACCGCGCCCTCGACCCGCTGGCCACGCGGCTGGACGTCGCCGAGCGGGGCGTCGCGTTCAGCTTCCCCGCCGCTTTCCCGGTGGTCCGGATCGACCAGGTCATGGCCCGCTCCGCGACCGTCGGTCACATCCGCACCCTGCCCGCCACCGGCAGCGACCACCTCCCGGTCGCCGCTCGGATCACGCTGGGCTGAGGCGCATCACGCCGGACCGAAGGCCCGTACGCCCGCACGATTCACCTGCCGGACGGAACTGCCGCGATCCGGTACGAGAGCAAGCCGCTTGCGGGGCTTGCGTTAGCCTTTCGTTGTGACGCGACGACTTGCTCAGGTGGCGAAGAAGGTTGGGGTCAGCGAGGCCACGGTCAGCCGGGTCCTCAACGGCAAGCCCGGGGTTTCGGAGGCGACCCGGCAGTCCGTGCTGAGCGCGCTGGACGTGCTGGGCTACGAGCGGCCGACCCAGCTGCGGGGCGAGCGGGCGCGTCTGGTGGGGCTGGTCCTGCCCGAGCTCCAGAACCCGATCTTCCCGGCGTTCGCCGAGGTCATCGGCGGTGCGCTGGCCCAGCAGGGGCTGACGCCGGTGCTGTGCACGCAGACCAAGGGCGGCGTCTCCGAGGCCGACTACGTCGAGTTGCTGCTCCAGCAGCAGGTCTCCGGGGTCGTCTTCGCCGGCGGGCTGTTCGCCCAGGCCGACGCCCCGCACGACCACTACCGGCTGCTCGCCGAGCGCAACATCCCGGTGGTGCTGATCAACGCGTCGATCGAGAACCTCGACTTCCCGTGCATCGCCTGCGACGACGCCGTCGCCGTCGAGCAGTCCTGGCGACACCTGGTCTCCCTCGGGCACCAACGCATCGGCCTGGTCCTCGGCCCCTCGGACCACATCCCCTCGCGCCGGAAGCTGGCCGCCGCCCGGGAGGCGGCCGGCGCCATGAACGCCGAGCTGCCCGAGGAGTTCGTGGAGCGCTCGATGTTCTCCCTGGAGGGCGGCCAGGCAGCCGCCTCCCGCCTCATCGACCGCGGCGTCACCGGCATCATCTGCGCCAGCGACCCCCTCGCCCTCGGCGCCGTACGCGCCACCCGCCGCCGCTCACTGGCCGTACCCCACGACATCTCCGTCGTCGGCTACGACGACTCCGCCTTCATGACCTGCACCGAACCACCCCTCACCACCGTCCGCCAGCCCATCGAGGCCATGGGACGCGCCGCCGTCGACCTCCTCTGCGCCCAGATCCAGGGCACCGAAGTCCCGCACGGTGAGCTGCTCTTCGAACCGGAACTCGTCGTCCGCGGCTCCACCGCACAGGCCTCCGCCGAGTAGCGGCACAATTTTCTCCGCAACTTCTTGCGGTAACTGACATTGGCTTGCGACGGTCTGACGTAGCTCGCGAAAGCCCCTGCTCCAAGGCTCGCTCCGGCTCCCTCCACTGTCCCACGGGACTCATCAGGGTTACAGGCATGTCAATTTCCGCTGCTCTAGCCGTGGACGACCCAACAATTCTCTGCAACTCTCTGAGCGCTCAACGTAAATGACAGAGAACCGAGGCGGAGATCGGGGACAGATGAGAATCCGGAACTGGAGATCACGTGCCCTGTGCACGGTGGTCGCGACCAGTCTCCTGGCGTTGGGAGGTCCGCTGCTGTCGGCCACGGCAGCCGGTGGCCCCAACATCGCCGTGGGAGACCCCACGGCGGCGAGCAGCTCGCACGGCGAGTACGGCGCCGCCAACATCACCGACGGGAACCAGGGTTCGTACTGGCAGAGCGGCGGCGGCAGCCTCCCCCAGTGGGTGCAGACCGACCTCGGTGCCACCGAGCGGATCGACGAGGTCGTCCTGCGGCTGCCCGCCGGCTGGGAGAGCCGCGACCAGACGCTCTCCGTGCAGGGCAGCGCGGACGGCACCGGCTTCAGCACGCTGAAGAGCTCGGCGAAGTACACCTTCAGCCCGGCGTCGGGCAACACGGTCGCCGTGAGCTTCCCCGCCACCCGGACGCGCTACGTACGGATCGACGTCACCGCGAACACCGGGTGGCCGGCGGCCCAGCTCTCCGAGCTGGAGGTGCACGCGGCCGGGGAGTCGTCCGCGAACCTCGCCGCCGGTCGCACGCTGACGGCGAGCAGCTCCACCGGGCAGTACGCCCCCGGCAACGGCAACGACGGCAACAAGGCCACCTACTGGGAGAGTGCCAACAACGCCCTGCCGCAGTGGCTCCAGGCCGACCTCGGCTCCTCCCGCCGCGTCGACCGCGTAGTGCTGCGGCTGCCGGACGGCTGGCCGGACCGCAGCCAGACCCTGAAGATCCAGGCGAGCGACAACGGCGATGACTTCACCGACCTGACCGCCGCCAAGGCCTACGCCTTCGACGCGGCGGGCGGTCAGTCGGCCACCATCGCCTTCGACGCCGCCACCACGCGCTACGTGCGCGTCCTGGTGACGGCCAACACCGGCCATCCGGCCGCCCAGGTCTCCGAGCTGGAGGTCTACGGCCCGGCGACCGGTGACACCCGGGCCCCGAGCGCACCGGCGAACCTCGCCCTCACCGAGCCCGCCACCGGCCAGATCAGGCTGACGTGGGACGCGGCCAGCGACGACACGGCCGTCACCGGCTACGACGTCTACGCCGACGGCGACCTGCTGACCTCGGTCGCCGGCGACGTCACCACCTACACCGACACCCGGCCGTCCGACACGACCGTCACCTACTTCGTGCGGGCCAAGGACGCGGCCGGCAACCAGTCGGGCAACAGCAACTCCGTGACCCGCCGCGCGGACACCGGCGACACCCAGGCGCCCACCGCGCCCGCGAACCTCGCCCTCACCGAACCGTCCACCGGGCAGATCAAGCTGACCTGGGGCGCCTCCACCGACAACAAGGGCGTCACCGCCTACGACGTCTACGCCGACAACCGGCTGCGCAAGAGCGTCGCCGGTGACGTGACCACCTACACCGACACCCAGCCCGCGTCCGCGAACGTGACCTACTTCGTGCGGGCCAAGGACGCGGCCGGCAACCAGTCGGCCGACAGCAACTCCGTGACCCGCACCGGCACCGGGGACGGCTCCAACATGGCCGTCGGTAAACCGATCAGCGCCTCCTCCGTCATCCACACCTACGCCGCCGAGAACGCCAACGACAACAACACGTCCACCTACTGGGAGGGCGCCGCGAACAGCTATCCCAACACGCTCACCCTGAAGCTGGGCGCCAACGCGGACGTCGACCGCGTCGTCCTCAAGCTCAACCCCGACACCAGCTGGTCGAAGCGCACCCAGCGGATCGAGGTGCTCGGCCGCGAGCAGGACGCGTCCGGCTTCGCCGGCCTCGTCGCCGCGAAGGACTACGTCTTCGACCCGGCGAGCGGCGGCAACAGCGTGTCCGTACCGGTCGGTGAGCGGGTCGCCGACGTGCGGCTCAGGTTCACCGCCAACAGCGGGGCGACGGCCGGGCAGATCGCCGAGTTCCAGGTGATCGGCACGCCCGCGCCCAACCCCGACCTGGAGGTGACGAAGCTGACCACCTCGCCCGCCTCGCCGGTGGAGTCGGACGAGATCACCGTGTCCGCCACCGTCCGCAACAGCGGTGCGGCCGACGCCCCGGCGGGCGAGGTCGTCGTGCGCCTGGGCGACACGGAGGTCGCCACCGCGGCGGTGGGCGCGCTCAAGGCCGGTGCCGAGGAGACGGTCAGTGCCTCCGTCGGGGCCCGGGACGCCGGGTCGTACGAGCTGAGCGCGGTCGCCGACGCGGCGGAGGCGATCACCGAGCAGAACGAGTCCAACAACACCCACACCCGGCCCGAGCCGCTGGTGGTCAAGCCGGTCCGGAGCTCCGACCTGGTGGCCGCCACGGTCACCACGTCACCCAGCAGCCCGGCCGCCGGTGACGACGTGACCTTCAAGGTCGCGCTGAGGAACCAGGGCACCCAGGACTCGGCGGGCGGCGGCCACGAGGTGAGGCTGAGCCTCCTCGACTCCGAGGGCGCCACCGTCAAGACGCTGACCGGCGCGCACGACGGCGTCATCGCCGCCGGTTCGACCAGCCCCGCGGTGAGCCTCGGCACCTGGAAGGCCGCCAACGGCTCGTACACCCTGAAGGCCGAGGTCGCCGGCGACGCGAACGAGCTGCCGGTCAAGCGGGAGAACAACACCTCCACGCAGCCGCTGTTCGTCGGGCGCGGCGCCGGCATGCCGTACGACATGTACGAGGCGGAGGACGGGACCGCCGGCGGCGGCGCGCAGGTGGTCGGTCCCAACCGGACCATCGGCGACATCGCGGGAGAGGCGTCCGGGCGCAAGGCCGTGCACCTCGACGAGACCGGTGAGTACGTCGAGTTCACCACCCGGGCCGAGACCAACACCCTGGTGACCCGCTTCTCGATCCCGGACGCCCCGGGCGGCGGCGGCATCGACTCCACGATCAACGTGTACGTCGACGGCGTCATGAAGAAGGCGCTGCCGCTCACCTCGAAGTACGCCTGGCTCTACGGCGCCGAGGCCTCCCCCGGCAACTCGCCGAGCGCGGGCGCGCCGCGGCACATCTACGACGAGGCGCACATCATGCTGGGCGAGACCGTCCCGGCGGGGAGCAGGATCCGGTTGCAGAAGGACGCCGCGAACACCACCGACTACGCGATCGACTTCGTCAACCTGGAGCAGGTCGCGCCGGTGGCCAACCCGGACCCGGCGGCGTACGCGGTGCCCGCCGGATTCACCCACCAGGACGTGCAGAACGCGCTCGACCGGGTCCGGATGGACTCCACGGGCAAGCTCGTCGGCGTGTACCTGCCGCCCGGCGACTACCAGACGTCGAGCAAGTTCCAGGTGTACGGCAAGGCGGTCGAGGTGGTCGGCGCGGGACCGTGGTTCACGCAGTTCCACGCGCCCACGACGCAGGACAACACCGACGTCGGCTTCCGGGCCGACGCGAGCGCGAAGGGTTCGTCGTTCGCGAACTTCGCCTACTTCGGCAACTACACCACCCGCATCGACGGGCCGGGCAAGGTGTTCGACTTCTCCAACGTGTCGGACATCGTGATCGACAACATCTGGAACGAGCACATGGTGTGCCTGTACTGGGGCGCCAACACGGACCGGGTCACGATCAAGAACTCCCGGATCCGCAACACGTTCGCCGACGCCGTCAACATGACCAACGGCTCGACCGACAACCTCGTCTCCAACAACGACGCCCGGGCCACCGGTGACGACAGCTTCGCGCTCTTCTCGGCGATCGACGCGGGCGGCGCGGACATGAAGAACAACCTCTACGAGAACCTGACGTCGACACTGACCTGGCGCGCGGCGGGGCTGGCCGTGTACGGCGGCTACAACAACACCTTTCGCAACATCCACATCGCCGACACCCTGGTCTACTCCGGCATCACCATCAGCTCGCTGGACTTCGGCTACCCGATGAACGGCTTCGGCACCGATCCGACGACCTTCGAGAACATCTCGATCGTCCGGGCCGGCGGGCACTTCTGGGGCAATCAGACCTTCCCGGGCATCTGGGTGTTCTCGGCGTCCGAGGTGTTCCAGGGCATCCGGGTCAACGACGTGGACATCGTCGACCCGACCTACAGCGGCATCATGTTCCAGACGGACTACGTGGGAGGTCAGCCCCAGTACCCGATCAAGGACACGGTCTTCACCGACGTCACGGTCTCCGGCGCGCGCAAGAGCGGTGACGCGTTCGACGCCAAGTCCGGCTTCGGGCTGTGGGCCAACGAGATGCCGGAGGCCGGGGAGGGTCCGGCGGTCGGCGAGGTCGTCTTCAACAACCTGACGCTCGAGGACAACGCCGTGGACATCAGGAACACGACGTCCACGTTCAAGATCGTTCGCAATCCCTAGACCTGCTCTGACCTTGTCGGACAGGTTGACGACTGGCGCAAGTCTCTTGCGAGACTTGCGCTAGTCTTGCACATGTGACGCGACGACTTGCTCAAGTAGCGAAGAAGGTTGGGGTCAGCGAGGCCACGGTCAGCCGGGTCCTCAACGACAAACCGGGGGTTTCGGAGGCGACCCGGCAGTCCGTGCTGAGCGCGCTGGACGTGCTGGGCTACGAGCGGCCGACCCAGCTGCGGGGCGAGCGGGCGCGTCTGGTGGGGCTGGTCCTGCCCGAGCTCCAGAACCCGATCTTCCCGGCGTTCGCCGAGGTCATCGGCGGTGCGCTGGCCCAGCAGGGGCTGACGCCGGTGCTGTGCACGCAGACCAAGGGCGGCGTCTCCGAGGCCGACTACGTCGAGTTGCTGCTCCAGCAGCAGGTCTCCGGGGTCGTCTTCGCCGGCGGGCTGTTCGCCCAGGCCGACGCCCCGCACGACCACTACCGGCTGCTCGCCGAGCGCAACATCCCGGTCGTCCTGATCAACGCCTCCATCCCGGACCTCGACTTCCCGTGCATCGCCTGCGACGACGCCGTCGCCGTCGAGCAGTCCTGGCGACACCTGGTCTCCCTCGGGCACCAACGCATCGGCCTGGTGCTGGGCCCGGGCGACCACATCCCCTCCCTGCGCAGGCTCCGGGCCGCCGTACAGGCCGCGGGCGGCTCGATGGCCGAGGAGTTCGTGGAGCGCTCGATGTTCTCCCTGGAGGGCGGCCAGGCAGCCGCCTCCCGCCTCATCGACCGCGGCGTCACCGGCATCATCTGCGCCAGCGACCCCCTCGCCCTCGGCGCCGTACGCGCCGCTCGTCGGCGCTCACTGGCCGTACCCCACGACATCTCCGTCGTCGGCTACGACGACTCCGCCTTCATGACCTGCACCGAACCACCCCTCACCACCGTCCGCCAGCCCATCGAGGCCATGGGACGCGCCGCCGTCGACCTCCTCTGCGCCCAGATCCAGGGCACCGAAGTCCCGCACCGGGAGCTGCTCTTCGAACCGGAACTCGTCGTCCGCGGCTCCACCGCACAAGCGGCCGTCAAGTAACCGGCGCTCAATCGGTTCTCAACATCTACGGCGAACTGTCGAGCAATTACGAAATCAGCGTGAGATATTGCGTTCACTTGTTCACGGTGGTTGAGTGAGCGGCGCCCCACAACGCATCGGCGGTGGGGCGCCTTCCACGTTCATGCCCGAAGGGGACCACCCATGAGAAGTGCTCGGTTCCGCCGTACCCGTCGTGCCGGCGCCATCACGCTCGTCTCCGCCCTCACGCTGACCGCCCTGGCCGCCTGCGGCACGAGCAGCAGCGACGACGGCGGCGGTTCCGAAGGCGGGAGCGGGTCCTCCGACCCGGCCGCTCCGCTGGACCCGAAGACCAAGGTGACCATCACCATCGACTGCATGCCCCCGGCGGCGAAGGCGGCCGAGCTGAAGGAGTGGAAGGAGGACGTCGCCGAATTCAACGAGAAGTACCCCAACGTGACCATCGACGGCCGCTCCACCCCCGGTCAGTGCCTGGAACCCCCGCGATTCACCGCGATGCTGAAGGCCAAGTCGCAGCCCGACGTCTTCTTCACGTACTTCACCGACCTGCCCCAGGTACTGGACCACGACGGCGCCGAGGACATCACCGCGTACGTCAACGACAAGACGGTCCCCGCCCTCGAGGACATCGACCCGGACGTCCTCGGCCAGCTCAAGCACGAGGACAAGCTGTACGGCCTGCCGACCAGCAACTACACGATGGGCCTGCTGATCAACCGCAGCCTCTTCGAGCAGGCCGGACTCGACCCGGACAACCCGCCGCGCACCTGGGACGAGGTCCGCGCCGCCGCCAAGAAGATCTCCGACCTCGGCGACGGCATCGCCGGCTTCGGCGAGTACAGCGCGGGCAACACCGGCGGCTGGCACTTCACCGCCCAGATGTACAGCCTCGGCGGCGACGTCGTCGACGCGAGCGGCAGGAAGGCGGCGTTCAACGACGAGCTGGGCAAGCAGGTCGCCGAGAACCTCCACGCGATGCGCTGGGAGGACGACAGCATGGGCAAGACCCAGCTGCTCAAGTGGGGCGACCTGCAGAAGCAGATCGCCACTGACAAGCTCGGCATGTTCCTCGCCGCGCCCGACGACATCACGTACATGGTGCAGCAGCTCGGCGCCGACTACGAGAACTTCGGGATGGCGCCGATCCCCGGCGGAAAGAACACCCTCGCCGGCGGCAACAGCTACATGATCAAGAAGGGTATCTCCTCCGACAAGATCAAGGCCGCCGTCGCCTGGCTCGACTTCCAGAACCTCACCGTCGGCGAGGGACAGTTCAACTGGGAGCGCAAGAAGAAGGACGACCTGCCGGTCGGCCTCCCGCAGCCCAACTTCTGGCTGAACGAGTCGAAGAAGAAGGACGACGCGGCCCGCATCGAGCACGCCACCATGCCGGTCGAGAACTTCAAGCCGTTCATGGACTCCCCGGTCCCGGGCAAGGCCGAGCCGCCGAAGGCGCAGGAGGTCTACAAGGTCCTGGACAACGTGATGTCCGGCATCCTGACCAACGAGGACGCCGACATCGACAAGTTGCTCGACACGGCCGAGCAGCAGGTCAACCAGGTTCTGGCCACGCAGTGACCGGCTCCCTCGGGGGGCGGGCCGCACCGCCCCCCGGGGCCCATGAGATCAGTACCGAGGAGCGACGATGTCCGCCCCCAGCCTCACCCCGAGCAAGGCGGCGAGAGCCCGCCACGCCCAGCCGCCGCCGGACGGCCCGCCCCCGCCCGGCGGGTCCTTCGCCCGGAGCCTGAAGCGCAACCTCACCGCGCACGGCTTCCTGATCGGCGCGGTCCTCTGCTTCGCGTTCTTCTCCTGGTACCCGATGGTCCGGGAGTTCTTCCTCGCCTTCCAGAAGACGGAGCAGGGCGAGGTCTCCTGGGTCGGCCTGGACAACCTGCGCACGGTCCTCAACGACCCGGCCTTCTGGCAGGCCTGGCGCAACACCCTGCTGTTCACCGTGCTGGCCCTGGTCTTCGGCTTCGCGGTGCCGTTCGTCGTCGCGCTCGTCATCAACGAACTGAGGCACGGCAAGGGGTACCTGCGGCTGCTGGTGTACCTGCCGGTGATGCTGCCGCCGGTCGCCGCCGTCCTGCTCTTCAAGTACCTGTACGACCCCGGCTACGGCCTGCTCAACGAGTTGTTCGGCACCGTGGGTCTGCCCGAGCAGCAGTGGCTGCAGGACCCCGACCTCTCCATGCTCTCCGTGGTGATCGCGTCGACCTGGATGAACATGGGCGGCGCGGCCCTCATCTACCTCGCCGCGCTCCAGGGCATCCCCGGGGAGCTGTACGAGGCGGCGGAACTGGACGGGGCCGGCCTCCTCCGCAAGATCTGGCACGTGACGATCCCGCAGACGCGGCTGATCCTGTCGCTGCTGCTGCTGATGCAGATCATCGCCACCATGCAGGTCTTCGTGGAGCCCTTCCTGCTCACCGGCGGTGCCGGCCCCGAGGGCTCGACCACGACGGTCGTCTACCTGATCTACCAGTACGCCTTCAACTTCAACGACTACGGCGCCGCGGCGGCCCTCGGTCTGCTGCTCCTCGTGCTGCTCGCCGGTTTCTCGGCGGCGTACGTGAAGCTCAACCGCGCCGAGAACGAGTAGGCCGGGGGAATCCGACGATGTCCACACGCACGCTCATCTCGCCGGCCCAGCTCGCCCGGCCGCGCGGCAAACGCCTGTACTGGCTGACGTTCGCCCTGGTCGTCACGGTGTTCACCGTGGTCTTCCTCGGCCCGATGTACTGGATGGTCTCCAGCGGTTTCAAGGACACCCAGGAAGCGGTCGCGACCCCGCCGACGCTGGTCCCCGAGTCCTTCCAGCCCGACAACTACTCCCAGGCCTGGACCGTCATGGACCTGGCCGGGCTGCTGGGCAACACGCTCTACTACGCGTTCGGCGCGCTCGCCTTCCAGCTGGTGCTGGACGTGGCGGCGGCGTACTCGCTGTCCAAGCTCCGCCCGGTCTTCGGCAAGGCCATCCTCGGCATGATGCTGGCGACGCTGATGATCCCGGCGACCGTGCTGGTCGTGCCGCAGTACCTGACGGTGCTGGACGTGCCGGTCTTCGAGCGCAACCTGCTGAACACCCCGTGGGCGATCTGGCTGCCCTCGGTGACCAACGCCTTCAACATCTTCCTGCTGAAGCGGTTCTTCGACTCGATCCCGAGGGAGCTGCTGGACGCCGCGTCCATGGACGGCGCCTCGCCGATGCGCACCCTGTGGTCGATCGTCCTGCCCATCTCCCGGCCGATCCTCGGCGTGGTGTCCATCTTCGCGATCGTGGGCGTCTGGAAGGACTTCCTCTGGCCCATGCTGACGCTGCCGGACCCGGCCAAGCAGACCCTGAACGTCGGCATCTACTCGCTGTCCAACGGTGTGCCCGTCAACGTGCTGATCGCCGCGCTCACCATGGCCTCGCTGCCGACCCTGATCATCTTCCTGATCTTCCAGCGCAACATCATGAGCGGACTCACCGCCGGCGGGCTCAAGGGCTGAGGCGCCCCGCGCCGCCCCTTCCCCGGCTCCGTCCCCGTCAGCCTTCGCCGCCGGCCCGTCCGACGCCCCGCCCTGTCCGGGCCGGCGGCGAAGATCCGACCTGCCCGAAAGGACCGCCACGTGGCAGCCCCCAACTCGCACCGCACCGCCGACTGGTGGCGCGACGCCGTCATCTACCAGGTGTACCCCCGCAGTTTCGCCGACGGCGACGGCGACGGCACCGGTGACCTCGCGGGCGTGAGGGCGAGACTGCCCTACCTCGCCGAACTCGGCGTGGACGCCGTGTGGTTCACCCCCTGGTACGTCTCGCCGCTCGTCGACGGCGGCTACGACGTCGCCGACTACCGCACCATCGACCCGGCCTTCGGCACCCTCGGCGAGGCCGAGAAGCTGATCGCCGAGGCGCGGGAGCTGGGCATCCGCACCATCGTCGACATCGTCCCCAACCACGTCTCCGACCAGCACGCCTGGTTCCGGGCGGCGCTGGCCGCCGGCCCCGGCAGCGCGGAGCGCAAGCGCTTCCACTTCCGTCCCGGACGCGGCGAGAACGGCGAGCTGCCGCCCAACAACTGGCCCTCCCAGTTCTCCGGCAGCACCTGGACCCGGGTCCCGGACGGCGAGTGGTACCTCCACCTGTTCACCCCGGAGCAGCCCGACCTGAACTGGGCCCACCCCGAGGTGCGCCAGGAGCACGAGGACGTGCTGCGCTTCTGGTTCGAGCGCGGGGTGGCGGGCGTACGCATCGACTCCGCCGCCCTGCTCGCCAAGGACCCCGCGCTGGCGGACTTCGAGGAGGGCGTCGACCCGCACCCCTACATCGACCAGGACGAACTGCACGACATCTACCGCTCCTGGCGGGCCGTGGCCGACGAGTACGGTGGTGTCTTCGTCGGCGAGGTGTGGCTGCCCGACGCCGAACGTTTCGCCCGCTACCTGCGCCCCGACGAGCTGCACACCGCGTTCAACTTCAACTTCCTGTCCTGCCCCTGGGACGCGGACCGGCTGCGCCGCACCATCGACGACACGCTCGCCGAGCACGCCCCCGTCGGCGCCCCCGCCACCTGGGTGCTGTGCAACCACGACGTGACCCGCACCGTCACCCGGTACGGCCGCGAGGACACCGGCTTCGACTTCGCCGAGAAGGCCTTCGGCACGCCCACCGACCTGACGCTCGGGACGCGGCGCGCCCGGGCCGCCGCGCTGCTGACGCTGGCCCTGCCCGGGTCCGTCTACCTGTACCAGGGGGAGGAGCTCGGTCTGCCCGAGGCCGACGTCCCGCTCGACCGCATCCAGGACCCGATGCACCACCGCTCCGGGGGCGTCGATCCGGGCCGGGACGGCTGCCGGGTGCCGCTGCCGTGGTCGGCCGACGCGCCGTACTGCGGTTTCGGCTCGGAGACGGAGCCCTGGCTGCCGCAGCCGGCGGGCTGGCCGTCGTACGCCGCGGACCGCCAGAGCACCGACCCGGCGTCGATGCTCGCCCTCTACCGCGAGGCGCTGCGCCTGCGGCGCACCACCGGCGGCTTCGGCGACGGTCCGTTCGACTGGCTGCCCGCGCCGGACGGCGTCCTCTCCTTCCGCCGCCCCGGCGGTCTGACGTGCGTCGTCAACCTGTCCCCGGGGCCGGTCGCCCTGCCGGAGCACGGCACGCTCCTGCTGGGCAGCGGGCCCCTGGACGGGGACGGCCGGCTGCCGCGGGACACGGCGGTGTGGCTGCGCGACTGAGGCAGGACCCCGGCGGCGCCGTGGGCTCCCGGCCCATCCGTCACGGCGCCGCCGTCGCCGCCCGTCCCGAGGCGAGGCAGAATCGGGGCAGGAGGCGTGGGAGGAGGCGACGCGTGCGGGAGCGACCGTGGCGGCGTGAGGTGCACCGTCCTGCGAAAGCGCTCGTCGGCGGGCGCCGGGCGCTGCGGGGAGCGCTGCGGCCGATGACGGAGGCACTGGGCGCGCGACGCCGGCTGGCCTGGCTGAACGAGGCCGGTACGTGGATCGGCACCACGCTGGACCTGCGGCGCACGGCCGAGGAGCTGGCCGCGTTCACCGTCCCGGAGCTGGCCGACGGCTCCGCGGTGGACCTGCTGGACACCGTGCTGCGGTTCCAGGAGGGGGACCGCGTCCGGGGCAGCGAACCCCCGCGGCTGAGGGCCATGGCGGTGGCGGAGATCGACGGCTTGGACCTCGCACCGGACCCGGTCGGCGAGCTGTCCGTGCACAGCGCCGACCGGCTGGGTCTCAGGTGCCTGACCACGCGCGAACCGGTGCTGATCGCCCGGATGACGCGGGCGGACTACGGCGTCGTCGCCCCGACCGCCGAGTCCGCCGACGTCATGCGGCGGGCGGGGGTCCACTCCTACCTGGTGGTCCCGCTGGTCGCCCGCGGTGTGCTGCTGGGGCTGGCGGACTTCGTCCGGGCCGGCAGCCGGGCACCGTTCACCGAGGGCGACGTGGCGCTGGCCATGGAGCTGGCGTCCAAGGCGGCCGTGTCCATCGACAACGCCCGGCTCTACGGGAGGGAGCGCGAGCACGTGGTCACGCTGCAGCGCGCGCTGCTCCCCCGGTCCAGCCCCAGCACTCCGGGGCTCGCGGTCTCCTCGTGCTACGACCCGGCCGCCGACCCGGCCGCCGTGGGCGGCGACTGGTTCGACGTCGTGGCGCTGCCCAGCGGGCGCACCGCGCTGATGGTGGGCGACGTGATGGGACGCGGGCTGGCCGCCGCCGCGACCATGGGACGGCTGCGCACGGTGGCCCGCACGCTGATGGCGCTGGACATCGCGCCCGAGCGGCTGCTGGCCCGGCTGGACCTGGCCGCCCGTGACCTGGAGGAGGACCAGTACGCCACCTGCCTGTGCGCGGTCTACGACCCGTACGGCTCCGCCTTCCGCATCGCCAGCGCCGGTCATCCGCCGCCGCTGCTCACCGGCGCCGACGGAACCGCCGCGTATTTGGACGTGCCCGCCGGGGCGCCGCTGGGCGCCGGGGTGATCCCGTACGACCCGGTGGACGTTCCCGCGCCCGGGGGAAGCCGCCTGACGCTGTACACGGACGGCCTGATCAGGTCGCGCACCGCCGGGCTCGCCGACCGGATGGAGCGGCTGCGCGAGGCGGCCGCCGGCACCGTGCCCGAGGACGGCGCGGTGTGCCGGGCGGTCACCGAGCGGGTGGGGAGCGACCGGTCCGACGACGCGATCGTCCTGGTCGCGGGGGCCCGTCCGCTGGGTCCGGACGGTGACGTGTTCGTCCGGACGCTGCCGCCGGACGGCAAGGCCGCCGGGCAGGCGCGGACGACGGTGCGCGAGCAGTTGGTGAAGTGGGGACTGGAGGAGCTGGTCGACACCACCGAGCTGGTCGTCAGCGAGCTGGTGGGCAACGCCCTGCGGTACGGGAACGCCCCGGGCGAGCTGCGGCTGCTGCGGGACGAGCGGCTGTCGGTGGAGGTCTCCGACTCCGGGCCCGACCTGCCGCAGATCCAGCACGCGGACGTGAGCGACGAGAGCGGGCGCGGGCTCCAGCTGATCAACATGCTGTGCCGGCGCTGGGGTTCGTGCCGTACGCCGTCGGGGAAGGTGGTCTGGGCCGAGCAGGACCTGCCCGTGCGGCCGGGTGCTCCCCGGCCGCACGGGCGGTAGCGCCCTGGACCCCGCTCCGTCCGCTACGCCGCCTTCTCCATCGTCCGCCGCCCGAACTGGGTGCGGTGGAGCTGGGCGTAGCGGCCGCCGGCCGTGAGGAGTTCGTCGTGCGTGCCGCGCTCCACGATGCGGCCGGCCTCGACCACCAGGATCTGGTCGGCCGCCCGGACGGTGGACAGCCGGTGGGCGATGACCACGGCGGTCCTGCCTTCCAGGGCCTCGGTCAGGGCCTCCTGGACGGCGGCCTCGGAGGTGTTGTCGAGGTGGGCGGTGGCCTCGTCGAGGATGACGACGCGCTGGCGGGCGAGCAGCAGCCGGGCGATGGTCATGCGCTGGCGCTCCCCGCCGGAGAGCCGGTAGCCGCGCTCGCCGACCACGGTGTCGAGGCCGTCGGGCAGGGACCGTACGAGGTCGGTCAGGCGGGCGCGGCGCAGCGCTTCCCACAGTTCGGTCTCCGAGGCCTCCGGCCGGGCCAGGAGCAGGTTGGCGCGGACGGTGTCGTGGAAGAGGTGGCCGTCCTGGGTGACCATGCCGACGGTGTCGCGCAGGGCGCGGGCGCTGAGGTCGCGGACGTCGACGCCGCCGATGCGCACGGTGCCGCCGTCGGTGTCGTACAGGCGCGGCAGGAGCTGGGCGATGGTGGACTTGCCGGCGCCGGAGGAGCCGACGAGGGCGATGGTCTGGCCGGGTTCGGCGCGGAAGGAGAGTCCGTGCAGGACCTCCTCGCCGCCCCGGGTGTCCAGTGCGGCGACCTCTTCGAGGGAGGCCAGGGAGACCTTGTCGGCGGACGGGTAGCCGAAGCGGACGTCGTCGAACTCGACGGCGACGGGGCCGTCGGGGACCGGCCCGGCATCGGGCTTCTCGTCGATGAGCGGCGTCAGGTCGAGCACCTCGAAGACCCGCTCGAAGCTGACGAGGGCGCTCATGACCTCGACGCGGGCCCCGGCGAGGGCGGTGAGCGGCGCGTACAGGCGGGTCAGCAGCAGCGCCAGCGCGACGACGGCGCCCGCGTCCAGGGTGCCGCGCAGGGCGAAGAAGCCGCCGAGGCCGTAGACGAGGGCCAGGGCGAGGGCGGAGACCAGGGTGAGGGCGGTAATGAAGGCCGCCTGGGCGGTGGCGGTGCGCACGCCGATGTCGGCGACGCGGCGGGCGCGGTCGGCGAACTCGGCCGACTCCTCCTCGGGGCGGCCGAACAGCTTGATCAGCGTGGCGCCGGGTGCGGAGAAGCGCTCGGTCATGCGGGTGCCCATGGCGGCGTTCAGGGTGGCGGCCTCGCGCTGCATGCGGGCCATGCGGCGGCCCATGCGGCGGGCCGGGAGCACGAAGACGGGGAGCAGGACCAGGGCGAGCAGGGTGATCTGCCAGGACAGGGTGAGCATCACGGCGAGGGTGAGGAGCAGTGTGACCAGGTTGGTCACCACGCCGGAGAGGGTGTTGCTGAAGGCGCGCTGGGCGCCGATGACGTCGTTGTTGAGACGGGAGACCAGGGCGCCCGTACGAGTGCGTGTGAAGAACGCGACCGGCATGCGCTGCACATGATCGAACACAGCCGTGCGCAGATCGAGGATCAGGCCCTCCCCGAGCATCGCCGACAGCCTCCGGGAGAGGATGCCGAGGCCCGCCTCGGCGACCGCGATCAGCGCGATCAGCAGGGCGAGGCGGACGACCGTGCCCTCGTCGCCGTCCGACACGATCGTGTCCACGACGCGTCCGGCGAGTACGGGGGTGGCGACGGCGAGGAGCGCGGTCGCCACCCCGAGCAGGACGAACCGGGCGATGCGCCGGCGGTGGGGACGGGCGAAGGCGCCGATGCGGCGCAGCGTCGCGCGGGCGAGGGGGCGGCGGTCCTGCTCGGCGTTCATGACGCTGTGCAGCTGGGTCCAGGCTGTGGTCTCCATGCTCATGCGAGTGACGGTAGAACCTCGAGTTTCCTTGAGGTCAAGCGTCGAGGAGCGGACCGGCCGCCCGCGGTCCGTAAACCGTCGTCCGCGCGTCGGTCATCCGTAGTTGGCGCGGCTCGGGGAGTCTGTGGTGGTGTGACAGCGGTGGAGATTCCCCAGGAGTCCGTGCCCGTGCCCGCCCCCGTCCGGCCCCAGGGCCGTGCCCGGCTGGTCCGGCGGGTGTGCTGCGTGCTCCCGCTGCTGCTGGTCGGCGTGGTCGCGGTGCGGCACCGGTCGGTGCTGGCCGAGGGTTTCGGTCATCTGGCGACGGCCCGCTGGCCCTGGCTGCTGGCGGCGGCCTGCGCCACCTGTCTGACCTGGGTCGCGGCGGCCTGCACCCGGCAGGGCGCCGTGGTCCGGCGGCTGCCCCGGCGGCGGCTGCTGGCCACGCAGTTCGCGGCGGGCGCGGCCAACCACCTGCTGCCGACGGGGCTGGGGGCGAGCGCGGTCAACCTGCGGTTCATGGCGGTGTGCGGGCTGCCGCTCGCCCGTTCCTCGGCCGCCCTCGCGCTTTACCTGCTGGCGGAGAGCGTCGGCCGCGTCGCGCTGCTGGGCGCCCTGCTGCTCGCGTTCCCCGGCGCGCTGCGGCCCGGCACCCTGCTGCCCGACGGCGCCGTGGGGCCGCTGCTGGTCGCGGCGGGGGTGGTGCCGGTCGTCGCGGCGGGTGTACTGGCGCTGGTGCCGCGGCTGCGCGGCGCGGTGGAGTCCTTCCTGCGTACGGCGCTCGGCGAGGCCCGCTCGGTGCACGCCCGCCCGGCGCGGGCGCTGGCGCTGTGGGGCGGGGCGCTCGCCTTCCCGGCGCTCCAGACGGCGGCGCTGGTCATGGTGGGCAAGTCGCTGGCGCTCGACGTGCCGGTCGGGCACATGGCGGTGGCGTACCTGGCGGCGACGGTCGCGGTCGCGCTGGTGCCGACGCCGGGCGGCATCGGTTCGGTCGAGGCAGCGCTGGTCGTGGCGCTGGTGGCGGCGGGCGGCCCGGCGGCCGTGGCCACGGCGGTGGTGCTGGCCTTCCGGCTGCTGACCGTCTGGCTGCCGTTGCTGCCGGGGGCCCTGACGCTGGCGGCGCTGGTTCGGATGCGGGTGATCTGAGGCGGGTGCGAGGATCGCGGGAACCGGACCTGACTGGGGAGGGGCAGATGGACGTGCTGTTCAGGCCCGCGAGGGCCTCGGAGGCGGAGCCGCTCAGCGAGCTGGCACTGCGGTCCAAGGCGCACTGGGGTTACGACGCCGGGTTCCTGGAAGCGTGCCGCCAGGAGCTGACCGTGCGTGCGGACGAGGTCGCACGCCGACGGGCCCTGGTGGCCGACGCGGGCGGCCGGGTCCTGGGTTTCACGACGCTCGAGGGAGAGCCGCCCGTGGGGGTGCTCGGCATGATGTTCGTCGAGCCGCGGGTGATTGGCCGGGGAGTCGGCCGCCGACTGTTCGCGCACACCGTCGCCGCCGGACGGGACCTGGGCTTCGCCCGGCTCACCATCGACGCGGACCCGAACGCCGAGCCCTTCTACCGTGCGATGGGCGCGGTGCGCGTGGGGCAGGTCCCCTCGGGTTCCATCGCCGGCCGGGTGCTGCCGCGACTGGCGCTCGCCATCGAGCGCCGGGCGGCCTGACCCCTCGGCGCGGTACGGAGCACCGCCCGGAATGCGGCAGGATGAACGCTCGCCCCGGTCGAACTGCCTTGCGGACCGGGGCAGTCATGCAGACCGACTTCCCGAGGTGACCGGTGACCGAAGACCTGACCATGGACCACCTGGTGCCCGCCGGCATCTGGCTGGCGGCCGGCCTGGTGGCGGCGTTCCTGCTGCGCTTGCTGCTGCGCTGGCTGGCGGGGCACGCCGGGCGCACCCGCTGGAGCGGCGACGACGTGATCGTGGCCGCGCTGCGCACGGTGGCGCCCTGGGCCGCGGTCGCGGGCGGCGTGGCGGGGGCGGCGGCGGCGCTGCCGCTGACGCGGACCGTGCAGCACAACGTCAACCAGGTGCTGACGGTCCTGCTGATCTTCGTGACCACCGTCTCGGCGGCCCGGGTGATCGCCGGTCTGGTGCGGACGCTGACCACGTCCCGCTCCGGGGTCGCCGGGTCGGCCACGATCTTCGTCAACATCACCCGCATCCTGGTGCTGGCCATCGGCTTCCTGGTGATGCTCCAGACGCTGGGCGTCTCCATAGCCCCGCTGCTCACCGCACTCGGCGTGGGTGGTCTGGCGGTCGCGCTGGCCCTCCAGGACACGCTGGCCAACCTCTTCGCGGGCATCCACATCCTGGCCTCGAAGACCGTGCAGCCGGGCGACTACATCCAGCTCGACAGCGGCGAGGACGGCTACGTCGAGGACATCAACTGGCGGCAGACCACCGTCCGTGAGCTGTCCAACAACCTGGTCGTGATCCCGAACAGCCAGCTCGCGAAGTCGAACATGACCAACTTCATGCGGCCCGAGCAGAAGCTCACCATCCTGGTGCAGGCCGGCGTCGCCTACGACAGCGACCTCGACCATGTGGAGCGGGTCACGACGGAGGTGGTCGCGGAGGTGATGACGGAGATCGCCGGGGCCGTCCCGGACCACGAGCCCGCCGTCCGCTTCCACACCTTCGGCGACTCCCGGATCGGCTTCACGGTCATCCTGGGCGTCGGCGAGTTCAGCGACCAGTACCGGATCAAGCACGAGTTCATCAAGCGCCTGCACAAGCGGTACCGCGCGGAGGGCATCCGCATCCCGGCGCCCACCCGTACGGTTGCGCTCCAGCAGGGCGGCGCCGCGTTCCCGCAGCAGCGCACGGGTGCGGACGCTCCCGCGCACCTGTGATCGCACGCGTGCGAACGCACACCTTTGATCGCACAGCGTAATCGTCCACGTATGCGACGGGGTCGCCCGGCCGGTTGTCCGGAATCTCCGTGCGGCCCCTGTCGAGCCCGGGTCGATCAGGAGATATCTTGATGTCGAGCAATGTTGCAGACGTGGAGCGGAGCACCCGGTGACTGACTCGACCATCATCTATACACACACTGACGAGGCCCCGGCCCTGGCGACGTATTCGTTCCTGCCGGTGATCCGGGCGTACGCCTCGCCGGCGGGTGTCGCCGTCGAGACCCGCGACATCTCGCTGGCCGGCCGGATCATCGCCGTGTTCCCGGAGTACCTGACCGAGGACCAGCGCATCCCGGACGCCCTCGCGGAGCTCGGCGAGCTGGCCAAGACCCCGGCCGCCAACATCATCAAGCTGCCGAACATCTCGGCCTCCATCCCGCAGCTCAAGGCCGCCGTCGCCGAGCTGCAGGCCCAGGGCTACGCCCTGCCGGACTACCCGGACGACCCGAAGACCGACGAGGAGCGCGACATCCGCGCCCGCTACGACAAGGTCAAGGGCTCCGCCGTCAACCCGGTCCTGCGCGAGGGCAACTCCGACCGCCGTGCCCCGGCCTCGGTGAAGAACTACGCCAAGTCCCACCCGCACCGCATGGGCGCCTGGACCGCCGAGTCCAAGACCAACGTCGCCACCATGGGTGAGAACGACTTCCGCTCCACCGAGAAGTCCGTGGTGATCGCCGAGGACGGCGCGCTGCGGATCGAGCTGGTCGGCGACGACGGCACCACCACGGTGCTGCGCGAGTCCGTCCCCGTGAAGAAGGACGAGGTCGTCGACGCCTCCGTGCTGCGCGTCGCCGCGCTGCGCGAGTTCCTGACCGCGCAGGTCGCCCGTGCCAAGTCCGAGGGCATCCTGTACTCGGTGCACCTGAAGGCCACGATGATGAAGGTCTCCGACCCGATCATCTTCGGCCACGTGGTGCGCGCCTTCTTCCCGAAGACCTTCGCGAAGTACGGCGAGGCGCTCGCCTCGGCGGGCCTGACCCCGAACGACGGTCTGGGCGGCATCTACAAGGGCCTGGAGTCCCTGCCCGAGGGCGCCGAGATCAAGGCCTCCTTCGACGCCGAGCTCGCCGAGGGCCCGGAGCTGGCGATGGTCGACTCCGACAAGGGCATCAGCAACCTGCACGTGCCCTCGGACATCATCATCGACGCCTCCATGCCGGCCATGATCCGCACCTCCGGCCACATGTGGGGCCCGGACGGTCAGGAGCACGACGCCCTCGCGGTCATCCCGGACTCCTCCTACGCCGGTGTGTACCAGGCCGTCATCGACGACTGCCGCGCCAACGGCGCCTACGACCCGTCCACGATGGGCTCGGTCCCGAACGTCGGCCTCATGGCGCAGAAGGCGGAGGAGTACGGCAGCCACGACAAGACCTTCGAGATCCCCGTCACGGGCACGGTCCGCCTGGTCGACGCGGCCGGCAACGCGGTGCTGGAGCAGACGGTCTCGGCCGGTGACATCTTCCGCGCCTGCCAGACCAAGGACGACCCGATCCGCGACTGGGTCAAGCTGGCCGTCACCCGTGCCCGCGCC